>NZ_JBIRQQ010000003.1:0-495490 GCF_044333285.1 Streptomyces sp. NPDC021020 | reverse complement strand
CCGAACTCCTCCACGACCACCTCCGCATCCTCGGACCCGACCACCCCGACACCCTCACCACCCGCAACAACCTCGCCTACTGGCAAGGCCAGGCCGGAAACACCACAGGAGCCGCCACCGCCTACACCGAACTCCTCCACGACCGCCTCCGCATCCTCGGACCCGACCACCCCGACACCCTCACCACTCGCAACAACCTCGCCTACTGGCAAGGCCAGGCCGGAAACACCACAGGAGCCGCCACCGCCTACACCGAACTCCTCCACGACCACCTCCGCATCCTCGGACCCGACCACCCCGACACCCTCACCACCCGCAACAACCTCGCCTACTGGCAAGGCCAGGCCGGAGACCTCGCCGGAGCCGTCACCGCCTACACCGAACTCCTCCACGACCGCCTCCGCATCCTCGGACCCGACCACCCCGACACCCTCACCACCCGCAACAACCTCGCCTACTGGCAAGGCGAGGCCGGAGACCTCGCCGGAGCCGTCACCGCCTACGCCGAACTCCTCCACGACCAACTCCGCATCCTTGGACCCGACCACCCTCAAACCCTCATCACCCGCAACAACCTCGCTGGCTGGCAAGGCGAGGCCGGAGACGCCACCGGAGCCGCCACCGCATTTGCCGAACTCCTCCACGACCGCCTCCGCGTACTCGGCCCCGACCACCCCCAAACCCTCACCACCCGCAACAACCTCGCCGACTGGCAAGGCCGGGCCGGAGACGCCACCGGAGCCGCAGCCGCATTCGCCGAACTCCTCACCGACCACCTCCGCATCCTCGGCCCCGACCACCCCGACGTTGACCTGATCCGCCGCAACCTCGCCCACTGGCAGGCACAGGCCGATGAGGCTCAGCAGCCGTAGCCCGCACCCCGGCAGTCCACGCACCGCAGGGCCAACACCGCAGCGGTGACCGCACGTTGGCTCCCCGTGACGGAGCCGCCTAGAGTCGTCGGGACGTCGTAGGGCAGTTGGGGGGCGGGGCGCGTGGCGGTGGACGGGGCGGGCGGTTCCGGCGAGGGGCCGCCTCCGGTGAACGTGACGATCCGCACGGAGGGCGTCGGGTCCGTCGCGGCGCACACGATGCGGGACGTCACCATGTACCTCCCGGCACGCGCTCCGGTGACGTGGCCGCATGTGGTGGGGGTGGTCCCGCCGCGGGCGGGGGCGTTCCAGGACCGCGCGGAGAGGGCGCGACTGCGCGAGGCGGTACGCGGTGGCGGCACGGCCGTGCTGTGCCAGGTGCTCAGCGGAATGGGCGGCGTCGGCAAGACGCAACTGGCCGCCGACCTGGCGGAAGAGGTGCTGCGCGAGCGGGGGGTGGAGCTGCTGGTGTGGCTCTCCGCAGGCAGCCGCACCGCGATCGTCGCCGGGCTGGCGCAGGCCGGGGCCGAGGTGTGCGGGGCGGACCCGTCCGACCCGGAGCAGGCCACGCGCGCCTTCCTCGCGTGGCTACGGGCCGGTCCCCGCCGCTGGCTCGTCGTCCTCGACGACATCGCCGACCCGGCGGACGTCAAGGGCCTGTGGCCCCCAGCGGTCGAGCACGGCCGGACAGTGCTGACGACCCGCCGCCGGGACGCCGCCCTCGCCGGGAGCGGCCGCCGCCTCGTGCAGGTGGGGACCTTCACCCCGGAGGAGGCGGTGACGTACCTCGTCTCAGCGCTGGAGGAGGCGGGCCGGGCCGAACCCGCAGCCGAGCTGGCCGGGCTGGCGGACGACCTCGGCTGCCTGCCGCTGGCCCTGTCGCAGGCCGCCGCCTACATCGTGGACGCGGGCATCCCGGTGGCCAAGTACCGCGACCTGCTAGCGCGCAGGATCCGCACGCTGGGCGAGGTCAGCCCGGACGTCCTCCCCGACGACCAACCCCACACCATGGCCGCCGCCTGGCAACTGTCCGTCGAACGCGCCGACGCGCTCCGCCCGTACGGCCTGGCACGCCCCATGCTGGAGCTGGCCTCCTTCCTGGCCCCGAGCATCCCGCTGGCGGTCCTGACCAGCGAGCCCGCACGCGAACACCTCGCCCCCGAGGGCACGCTCACCCCCGACGACGCGGCCGGTGCGCTGCGCGCACTGCACCGCCTCAGCCTCCTGACAGCACCAGAGCCCGACGACGACAACGGCGGATACGTCCGCGTGCACCAGATCGTCCAACGCGCGACCCGCGACACGCTGCCCACCAAACCGTACGGCGACACGGCCCGCGCGGCAGCCGACGCCCTGATGGCAGTGTGGCCGGACATCGAACGCGACACCGCCCTGGCCCAGTCCCTGCGCACGTGTGCGACCGCGTTGGTCTCTTGCACCGAGGAAGGTTACGTGGATCCCTCGTGTCTGTACGAGCCCAAGGTCCACCGGCTGCTCCATCATGCCGGGCGCAGCCTGGGCAATTCCGGCCAGGTCGCCGCGGCCGTGACCTACTTCCAGAGCCTGATCACGGCGATCAGTACCCGCCACGGCCCTGACCGCCAGGACGTTTTCGGCGCCCGCTCCCAGCGCTCCAGCTTGCTGGGCGAAATGGGCGACGCAGCCGGAGCCGCCACCGCGCTCACCGCGCTACTGCCTGACATGCTGCGCGTCCTCGGGCCCGATCACCCCGAGACTCTCGTCGCGCGCTCCAACCTCGCCCACTGGCAAGGCGTGGCGGGGGACACAACCGGTGCCGCCACCGCATACGCCGAACTCCTCAACGACATGCTGCGTGCCCTCGGACCCGACCACCCCCACACCCTCACCACCCGCCACAACCTCGCCCTATGGCAGGGCGAGTCGGGCGACACAGCTGGAGCCGCCACCGCGCACGCCGAACTCCTCAACGACCGGCTACGCATCCTCGGACCCGACCACCCCCACACCCTCACCACCCGCAGCAACCTCGCCGGCTGGCGAGGCGAGGCCGGAGACGCAACCGGCGCCGCCACCGCATACGCCGAACTCCTCAACGACATGCTGCGTGCCCTCGGACCCGACCACCCCAGCACCCTCATCGCCCGCTCCAACCTCGCCCACTGGCAAGGCGCAGCAGGAGACGCAACCGGCGCCGCCACCGCATACGCCGAACTCCTCAACGACCGGCTACGCATCCTCGGACCCGACCACCCCAGCACCCTCACCGCCCGCCACAACCTCGCCCTATGGCAAGGCATGGCAGGAGACGCAACCGGCGCCGCCACCGCATACGCCGAACTCCTCAACGACCGGCTACGCATCCTCGGACCCGACCACCCCCACACCCTCATCACGCGCGAAGAGCTTCGTGCGTGGCGGACGCTGGCCAACGGGCCCCAGGCGTAGGCCGTCCGGCTCCCTACCCCGCTCGGCAGTCCGCACACCGCGCGCTCGGATCCTCCGTCCGAATAGCGCGGTCGCAGCCGTCGCACGTACGGAGCGGGGCCGGGCGCGGCGCGCGGACAGGCTCGGGCGGAAGCGGTGGGGGGAGGTGGGCGGTCAGGCGGTGGGACAGGAAGCGGGCGGGGGCGTGGATCGGGGTCGGGGAGGGCGGCAGGCCCGCGCTCAACACCCGCGTGACCTCGGCCGGAGGGACCGCGCGGGTGAGCCAGGTCTCCACGGTGGGGGCGAGGGCCGCGATGTCCCCGGCGGAGAGGAGGAGGCGCGGGTCGGCGAGGCGCAGGCGGGCCAGCAGGTCGGCGGCGGGGCCCGACTTCGCGGGAGGCGGCGAGGTTACGGGTGCGGCCCCCTCCGGAGCCGTACCGCTCGCGGTTGTACGGGTCGGGCCCGCGACGGGCCGGGTCGTACGGCTCGGCAGCACGCCCCGCGAGGCCACCCAGGCGCCGGGCCCGCCCGAATCCGCGCTGCCAGCGGTTCTGCGGGCCAGGGCCCCGCCCGCACCCGTACGGCCCACCGCCGGGCGCGACGCCCGACCCGTACGGCGCCTCCCGGGCCCCGACGCCGCCGCGCCGCCCGGCCGGTCGTACGCGACGGAGCGCGTGGCGAAGCGGCCTCCCCCGAGCGGGACGCGGCGGCGTTCCAGGTAGCCCGCCGCCTGGAGTTCGTTGAGGGCCCTGCGGACGGTGGTCTCGCCCTCCGGGAAGCGGGCCGCGAGGGCCTTCACGCTCACCGGGGCGCCGTCCGGCAGGGACTGGATGTGCACCGCGAGCCCGATCGCCACCGCCGAGAGGTCGGGGTGCTGGGCGAGGTGGTTGCCGACCACGGTGAAACGGTCGGCGTGCCGGTGCCGTACGTGGATCACTCCGGCGGATGGCGCCCCCGGAGGGAGGGGCGCGGCGGGCATGCCCGCGTTAGACTCAGCATTAGCCATCGGGAAGCGTTCTCTTCCTTGGTGGTCAGGCCCTCGATCAGGATTGCCGTCCTGCCGGGGGCCCTTCTCATGTTCCGTTGTAGCGCCGACCGTACCCCACCCGACCCGAAGATCTGACCACCCGTCACCCGTTCGGGTGAGCGTCACCACGGGCCGGTGGGGTGGGGTTCTTTCCCCGTTCCTTGAAACACGGTCCTTACGAAGAAGGCGCGCGCCCCGCCGGGACGCGCGCCACCGGGGCGCGTCCTACCGCACCCCGGTCAGCACCTCGGCGTACGGCACGCGCGGGACCTCCGCCCAGATCGTCTTGCCAGGCACACGCGGCAGCACGCCCCACGCACGCGACAGCGCCTGCACGAGCAACAGCCCCCGCCCGCCCTCCGCTTCCGCCTCCGGCGTCGCCAACTCCCCCGGCTCCGGCGGCCGCCGCTCCGTCCGCGTGTCACTCACCGCAACCCGCACCGCCCCCGGCACGAGGCACACCCGCAACTCGAAGTCCCGGCCCGGCACCCGCCCGTGCGTGACCGCGTTCGCGGCGAGTTCGGCGACGACGGACGCGACGTTGTCCGAGGCAGTGCTGTCGTACGGCAGCCCCCAGACGTGCAGTTGCCGCACGGCCAGATGCCGCGCGAGCCGCGCGCCGCAGCGGGTGGAGGAGAGACGGAGCACGAGTTCCGACTCGGAGAACGCTTCGTGGGTGGAGATTTCGTCATTCATGTGACAGAGCGTGGCCGACCGTATCTACTCTGAGAAGTAGTCAGCGACGGACAACCCTGACCTGTCCGTCGCCGGAACCGGTGCGTCCGGCCCGTCCGGTACGCACGCAAGCCGCGGAGGTGAGCCCCCCATGACGACGGAGTCGGGGCAATCGGACGACGACACGACAAGCGACCGAGACTGGGAGGAGAGTTCGACAGACCTCCTCAAGGCGATCGGGAGGCAGATCAAACTCTGGCGCGACCGCGCAGGGCTGACCCAGCCCGAACTAGGCAAGCGCATCGGCTACAGCGACGAGACCGTGTCATCGGTGGAGCGCGGCCGCCGGACGCCGCAGCCGGACTTCCTGGACGCGACGGACGACGCGACCGGCGCGGGCGGCATGCTCAAGGACTTCAAGGAGGACGTTCGGCGGGCGCGGTTCCCGCAGAAGGTCCGCGACCTGGCCAAGATCGAGGCCGAGGCGGTCTCGCTGTGCGCCTACAGCAACCACAACATCCAGGGCCTGCTGCAGACCGAGGACTACGCCCGCGCGCTGTATCAGATGCGTCGCCCCCTCCTGGACGAGGACACCATCGAACGGTACGTCGCCGCGCGTGTGGCCCGGCAGGAGATCTTCAAGCGCTGGCCCGCACCCATCCTGAGCTTCGTGCAGGAGGAGGTGACGTTGCGGCGTCCCCTGGGCGGACGGGCAGTGATGCGCCGCCAACTCGAACGACTGCTGACCCTGGGCCAGTTGCGGAACGTCGAGATCCAGGTAATGCCGACCGATCGCGAGGACCACGCAGGCATGAGTGGTGAAATTCTCTTGCTCACCCCCAAAAATGGACCGACAGTAGCCCACGTCGCGGTGCAGAACGTTGTCAGGCAGTTCAACGATCCCACCGAGGTGAGGACGTTGGAAGCGCGCTATGGGATCATCCGAGCGCAGGCTCTCACCCCGCGGGAGTCCCTGAAGCTCATCGAAAAGGTCCTGGGAGAGACATGACGACGGAGTCCACGGCTTCCACCGCTGCCGAACTGCCCTGGTTCAAGAGCAGCTACAGCAGCAACGACGAACCGGCCTGCGTCGAGGTCGCGGCCTGCCCCGACACCATCCACGTACGGGACTCCAAGGACCCCGAGGGCCCCGCGCTCGCCTTCGCCCCTGCCGCCTGGTCAGCGTTCCTCGCCTACGCGGCGGACCAGCAAGTCTGACGAACTCCGACGTGGCGGCCCAGCCCTTCAGCGAAGGGCCGCCACATCCGCACAAAGCCGCGCGCAAAAGCGCAGCCCTCAGCGTTTGACGGCCACGCCGCCGTAGAAGCCGATGTGCGCCAGCTCCTCCGTGGGCATCACCGGGGTGTCCGGGCGCCACAGCGGGGCCTGGACGAGGCCCGGCTCCAGCAGTTCGAGGCCGTCGAAGAAGCGCAGGATCTGGTCGTGCGGGCGCAGCGAGAGGACGGCCGTCGCGTCGCGGTCCTTGTAGACGTCGCGCGCCTGCGCCCAGTTCGCGTCGGCCTGGTGGAAGTCCGCCGTGGAGTGGGTCATGACGAGGAAGCTGCCCACGGGGAGGGCGTCGAGGTAGGCGGCGACCAGCTCCGCCGGGTCCTCGTCGTCGCGCACGAAGTGCAGGATCGCCAGCAGCATCAGGCCCACCGGCTGGTCGAAGTCGATCAGCTTGCCGATGGTCGGGTGGCCGAGGATGCTCGCGGGGTCGCGCAGGTCGCCGAGGAAGAAGCCCGTGCTGCCCGCGCCGACGAGATGCGCGCCCGCGTGCGTGGCCACGATCGGGTCGTTGTCGACGTACGCGACCCGTACGTCCGGGGCCAGCGACTGCGCCACCTCGTGGGTGTTAGGGGACGCGGGTATGCCCGTGCCGATGTCGATGATCTGGCGGACACCGCTCTCGACCACCAGCTTCACCGCGCGGTGCATGAACGCGCGGTTGGCCTGGGCCATGGGGACGAGTTCCGGGGCGAGGTCGATGACCCGCTGGGCGGCTTCGCGGTCGACCTCGTAGTTGTCCTTGCCGCCGAGGTAGTAGTTGTACATGCGGGCCGGGTGGGGCCTGCTGGTGTCGATCTGGTCGGCGGCGAATCCCTGCTCGGCCAAGGCTGCTGTCCTCCGGTGGTGCGGTGGTGCTTTGTCACGGGTAGCGGGGCGCGCGGGGCGCCCGGGGGGTCAGAGCTTCACGCCGACAGCGCCGTAGCCGCCGATTCCGGCGAGGTCCCGCCGGTCCGGGGTCGGGCCGTCGGGGCGCCACAGCGGGAGCTGGGCGAGTCCGGGCTCCACGAGTTCGAAGCCCTCCAGCAGGCCCATGATCTGGTCGGACGACCGGAGGTTGAACGTCGCGGTGGCGCGGCTCTGCCGGTAGACGTCGGCGGCCTCCTCCGAGCCCGTCCCCGGGTCGTGGAAGTCGGCGGTGACGTGGCTGAAGAGCAGGTAGCTGCCCTTGGGGAGGGCGTCGCGGTAGGCCGCGACGAGCGCGGCCGGGTCCTCGTCGTCCCGGATGAAGTGCAGGATCGCGACCAGCATGAGGCCCACGGGCTGGTCGAAGTCGATCAGCTTGCCGATGGTCGGGTGGCCGAGGATGCTCTGCGGGTCGCGCAGGTCGCCGAGGAAGAAGCCGGTGTTGCCCGCGCCGAGCAGGTGCGCGCCCGCGTGGGTGGCCACGATCGGGTCGTTGTCGACGTACGCGACCCGTACGTCCGGCGAGACCGCCTGCGCGACCTGGTGGGTGTTGGGGGACGTCGGGATGCCGGTGCCGATGTCGATGAACTGGCGTATGCCGCTCTCGGCGGTGAAGCGCACGGCCCGGTGCATGAAGGCCCGGTTGGCGCGCGCGGACGGCACCGCGTCGGGCAGCAGCTGGATCACCTGCTGGGCGGCCTCGCGGTCCACCTCGTAGTTGTCCTTGCCGCCGAGGTAGTAGTCGTACATGCGGGCCGGGTGCGGCCTGCTCGTGTCGATCTCCTCGGCGGTGAATCCCTGGTCGGCCAAGGGTGCTGCCCTCCGGTTCGTGGTGGTCTCGCCGCTGCGCGAGTCCATGGTTCAGACTTCCTTGCGCATGCCGTCAAGGATGGCCTTCGTGCTCTGCGCGGGCGCGGCCTGCGCGCACATCCGGTCCAGGGCCTCCAGGAACGCCGAGACGTCGTCGCGCTCGTCGAAGTAGACGCCGCTCACGAGGCTTTCGACGTAGGCGATGTCCGGGATCTCCTGGAGCTGGAAGCGGAAGATGTGGAAGGGGCCGTACATCGCGGGGTGCGGGCCCGCCGCGAAGGGCATGATCTGGAGCCGGACGTTGGGGAGTTCGGTGGCCGCGATGAGGCGGTCGATCTGCTCGCGCATGACCTGGCGGCCGCCGATCGGGCGGCGCAGCACCGTCTCGTCCATGACGACCCACAGCAGCGGTGCCTTCTCCTTGCCCAGCAGCAACTGCCGCTCGGTCCGCAGCGTGACGAGCCGCTCGATCTCCTCCGCCGCGGCATGCGGCTGACCGGCGCGCAGGGTGGCCCGCGCGTAGGCGGGGGTCTGCAACAGGCCCGGCACGTAGTGCGGTTCGTACGCGCGGATGATCGCCGCCTCGCCTTCGAGGCTGACGAACGCGCTGAACCACTCCGGCAGGACGTCGCGGAAGCTGTGCCACCAGCCGGGGCGGTTGGCCTCGCGGGCGAGAGCGAGGAAGCCGGAGACCTCTTCGGGGGAGGTGATGCCGTAGGTGTGCAGCAGCTTCTCGACGTACGGGAGCTTGAGGCCGACCTCGGCCTTCTCCATACGGCGGATCGTGGCGTGCGTGACGTCCAGCGCCCGGCCGGCCTGCTCGAAGCTCATACCGGCCTGCTCGCGCAGGTCCTGGAGGCGCTTGCCCAGCACCATGCGCAGGACGGTGGGTGCGCCGCCCGGCCGGGGGTCCATCACACGTGCTCCTTCTCCAACTGCCGTGGCCGGCAAGCAGTCTGTCATGGTGTGAGCGACGGGGAACAGCGGCGTAGCGCCGCTTCTGCAATTTGCAGACCGGACATTGCCGCCCGCTGTCCCCATCCCCCTCACCCTGCCCACCAGCGCCTCCCCGCGCGGGGCCCGCTGTCGGTGGGGGCCGCTACGATGCGGCCATCGTCGATCACCGGATCGAGGACGGGCAGGGGAGGGGATCACGATGGGGAACCGACTGCAGCAGTGGGCCATCAAGAAGCGGATGAAGCCCGTGATCGCCGCGCGGGAGCGGGGCGACAGGACGTACGTGCAGGGTCTCGTCCTCGCCGACGAGAAGGTGCGGGACGCGCACATAGGCTTCATCGAGGCGGAGGGCTGGAAGCTGGTCTCCATGCAGGCGAACCCGAACAACCCGCGGGAGCGGTGGACTCTCACCTTCGCCCGCGCGGAGGATGCGGCGGCGGCTGAGGCGGCATCGGGCGCGGAGGCGGGCGCGGCCCCGACCGGGACGTCCGCCTGACAGCTCCCCGGCCGCGGAATGTCGCGGTTGCGCAACTCCGGGACCCGCCGGGCTCGGGCTGACGCATCATCGGACGGTGACCGACTCCGGCTCCGCACCCGGCTCCTCGTCCAGCTCCGTACCCGGCTCCGCACCCGGCCCTCAGCCGCTCCGGCTCCTCCACCTCGGCCGATCCATGGCGCCCTCCTACGGACCGGTGCTGTCGGTCGCGTGGGGGCGGGACAGCGGACGCCTGCTCGTGGCCCTCGGCCACGCCCAGGGGCAGGTGACCCTGCTGGAGCTGACCGAGAACTCCCTCGTCCCGCTCTTCGGACTCCCCCTGGCGGGCGGCGCGGTGCGGTCGGTGGCCTGGGCACAGGACGGCGGGCGCCTGCTCCTGGCCGCGAACAGCGACAACGGCACCGTGGGACTGTGGGAGCTGGGCGACGGCCCTCCCGCCGCCTTCGACGGATTCAGTCACATCCCCGTCGGCGAGGTGCGCTCGGTGGAGTGGGTACGGGACGGCGAGCAGCTCCTGCTCTCCACCAGCTCCGACCGCGGCGCCGTGCGCCTGTGGCTACCCCTCTCGTACCCCACCGGCCTGCCGGGCTGGCTCGCCCACACCCACACCACCGGCGTGCAGTGGATGAGATGGGCCCGCTACGACGGGCGGCTGCTGCTGGCCAGCTGCGACGTCGACGGCACGCTCTCCGTGTACGGCATGGAGGGCTTCTCACTGACCCTCCTCACAACGGTTGCCGCCGGAGGTACCCGCTGCGTGGCATGGGGGCGGGACGACGAGCGGCTCCTCCTGGCCGCGGGCGACGACGGCGGCTCCGTACGCGTGTGGGAATTCACCGGCGACTCCCTCGTCCCGGTCTACGGCATCGCCACCGCCCACACCGGCCCGGTCGACGCGGTGGCATGGGCCCGGAGCGGGCGCCGGGCGCTGCTGGCGACGGGCGGCGAGGACGGCACCGTACGCCTGTGGGAGGCGGCCGGGGATTCGCTCGTTCCCCTCGGCGAGCCCGTCACCGCCCCGACCGGCGGCGCCCCGACCGGTGGGGTGCACGCGCTGGCGTGGGCGTCCGAGGGCGGGCGGCTGCTGCTGGCCACAGGCAGCGACGGCGGCACCGTCCAGCTGTGGGAGGCCGTCGAGGACCGCCCCGTCCCCCGGCTCCCCGCGTACCGCTCGGACGCGCTCGGTGTGGCCGACGAGCTGGCACGCTCCGACGAGGCGCGGGCGCTGGCGGAACTGGTCACCGCGCGCTCGGCGCGGCCGCCGCTGGCGGTGGGGCTGTTCGGCGGCTGGGGGGAGGGCAAGAGCCATTTCCTGGGCCTCGTGCAGGAACAGGTGGACGCGGTGGCCCGGGCCGGCAATCCGTTGGCGCACCACGCCGTGCGGCAAGTGCGGTTCAACGCCTGGCATTACGCCGAGACCGGGCTGTGGGCGAGCCTCGTCGCCGAACTCTTCGCGCAGCTCACCGCCCCGCCCGGCACGGCCGACCCGAGTGGGGCGCAGCGCAGCATGTCCCGGCTGACCGCCGAACTGGTCACCGCGCGGGGCCTGCGGACCCGGCTCGACGCCGCCCGCGCGCGCCGCGACCGCCTCGACGAGGCCCTGCGGGAAAGGAGCCTGTGGGACGCCCTGCCCCCCGAGCAGCAGCGGCAGGTCACCGACCTGGTCGGCGAGGAAGTCCTCGCGGCACGGCTGTACCGGCAGGCAGCGGCCGGCGCTTCCGCCGTCCGGGAGCGGCTGTTCACGCTGCGGGCGGCCCTGCGCGGTGTCGGCGCGGCACGGATGGCGGCCTTCCTCGCCCTGCCGGTCGTGGTGGCGGTCGCGGGCGGGTTGCTCCTGGGGGCCGGGTCGCCGTCGCGACACCACTGGGCCGGGAGCCTGCTGGGGGTGCTGCCGCTGGTGCTCGGGGCCGAATGGCTGCGCGATCGATTCCGGGAGACCCGGGCACGGCTCCAGGACGCCTGGTCCAGCGCGCGGCGGTTCGTGGAGAAGCGGCGGGCTCGGCTGCTGACCGCCGCCGAGGTGGTGGCGGCGGAAGTGGCCGCACTGGAGCGCCAGATGCAGGACCTCACGGCGGCGGGCCAGCTCGCGGGGCTGATCGGCGACCGGGCCGCCGCCGGGGACTACCGCAGCAGGCTGGGCGTCATGACGCAGATCCGGGAGGACTTCCAGCGGATGGCGGAGCTGCTGACGCGGGCGGCTTCGTCGGAGGAGGGAGCGGGGGGCGAGGCCGGGTCCGGCTCCGGCTCCGGCTCCGGCTCCGGGTCCGGGTCCGGGTCCGGGTCCGGGTCCGGGTCCGGGTCCGGGGGGAACGGCAGGGGCGTGCGCGGCAGGACGGACGTTCCCGACGCCCGCGACGAGGCGGACGACGCGCTCCCCCGTATCGACCGGATCATCATCTACATCGACGACCTCGACCGCTGCCCGCCCGCACGGGTCGTCGAGATGCTGGAGGCCATCCACCTCCTGCTCGCCGTCGAGCTGTTCGTGGTCGTCGTCGCGATCGATCCGCGCTGGCTGCTGCGGGCGATAGCGGCGCACTACCGCGACGTGCTCGACGCGGCGCCCGGCGAAGGGGGCGCGGGCCCGGGCGCGTCCACCCCGGCCCAATACCTGGAGAAGATCTTCCAGGTCGTGCTGACGCTGCCCGCGCTGGACGAGGGCGGGTACGCGCGGATGATCGACACGCTCGTCGGCGTGCGGGACGACCGGACACCGCCGCCCGCCCCGCCCGGTCCCGTGGCGGCGTCACCGGACCCGGCCCCGGCGCCCGTACGGTCCGCGGGCGGTACGCACCCGCCGGCCGCCGGGGAGCCGGCCCCCTCCGCCGCAAGCCCCGGGGACGACGGGGACGAGGCCCTCGGCATACCGCGCGCGGACACCGTCCGCGTCGTGGAGCGCACCGACCCGCTGACGCTGGAGCCCGACGAACTCGCCCTGCTGCGGCTGCTCGGCCCGCCCCACCTGGTGGCCACGCCCCGCGGGGTGACGCGGCTGGCCAACAGCTACGGCCTGCTCACCGCGCTGCGCCGCACCCACCGCGAGGCCGACCTCGCGCAGACGGCCGCATCGGGCGCCCCGCCGTACCGCGCGGGAATGGTGCTGCTCGCGGCGCTCGTCGCGTACCCCGCGCTCGGCCCGGCGCTGTGCCTGCACCTCCACGCGGAGGCGACGGCCCACCCCGACGCGACCTGGCAGGACTTCTGCGCGGCCCTCCCGCCCCCGGCAACCCCCGCCGACCCCCAGTGGCAGGCCCTCCGCCTGGCCCTCACCCACGTCACGCGAACGGCCGCGGCCCACGGCCTCCCCCTCCCCTTCCCCCTCGCGGAGTGGCACCCCTGGGTCCTCCCGGTGGCCCGGCTGTCCTTCCCGGCGGGCAGCATCGTCCCGACCCTGCACCCGGGC
Source organism: Streptomyces sp. NPDC021020 (assembly GCF_044333285.1). Lineage (NCBI taxonomy): Bacteria > Bacillati > Actinomycetota > Actinomycetes > Kitasatosporales > Streptomycetaceae > Streptomyces > Streptomyces sp. NPDC021020. The sequence goes on along the minus strand of NZ_JBIRQQ010000003.1, from coordinate 482,651 downwards.
CAGGGCGTGTCTCCCTGATCTGCTCGCGCTCAGTCGGAGGCCGCGCCGCCCGCCCCGTCCGCCTGACGCGTCAGCCAGTCGGGAATCGGCGAACCGGTCAGCCTCTCGAACTCGGCGGCAACCCCCGGCGGGTCCTCCGCCCAAGCCCTCTGGAGCGAGTCGGCGGCGATACCGAACAGTTCACCCTGCTCGTGTCGCTGGGCGATCACCATCGCCTCGACCAGGGCACCTGTCGCCGCTTCGACGTCCCCGGCGAACCGGTGGCAGTTGCCCAGATTGACCAGGGCTTCCGCGAGTTCGACGTCATAGCCCTCCGGATCCCCGTCGGCGAGCCGCCGGTACGCCTCGGCCGAGCGGGTCATGGTCTCCAGCGCTTCCACCGCGCGGCCTGACCGGGAGAGATCGAGAGCGGCGTTGTTCAGCGCCGCCGCCCGGCCGGGCACCTCGGCGGCGAGCTGGTCGCAGCTGTGGTCGTAGGGGTATTTCTCCCGCAGCGCCGAGAAGCCGTCCAGGATCTCGGCCAGGCGCCCGGCCGCGTCGGCGTACTGGATGTACGAGCGTATGTAGGGAAGGCAGTTGGGCTCGATCTCCAGGGCGACGGCCATGAGTTCGACGGCCCGCTCCGCACCGCCCAGCCGGGCCAGCGCGAACGCCAGGTTGTTCAGCGCGACCGTGTGGTGAGGGTTCTCGTCGAGGACGGTGGCGAGCGCGGCGGCTCCCTCCTCCCACCGCTCGTCGTGGAGGAGTTGCTGGGCCGTCAGCAGCGAAGGGCTCGGGTCCGCTTCGAACGGCCCGACGTAGTCCTGGAGATGAGCCGCGGGCGCACCGGCGAGGGAGACCTGCCGGATGTTCGGGACGCGCTCGAATCCCAGCAGCGCGTCGACCGACTTCGCCGCGATCTCGTTCCGCAGCATGTCCTGCGCGCCCTCCGGATCCCGGTAGATCGCCAGCACGCTCAGGCAGAGGCCGGACCTCCGGTTGCGCAGCTTGTGCACGAACTTGTCCGCACCGGACCCGACCGGCTCCGCTATCTCGTAGGGGCAGCCATCGATGACGACGGTCTTCCCCTCGTACTCCTCCGGGTCGTGGTTCTCCAGGTCCAAGAGCACCGTCATGCTTCTCCGATCACAGGGCGATTCCACTCGCCGCGGACAGCTGAAGGTAGAGCGGAGTGCCGAACACCTTCTCACCCTCGACCTGGAGCAGCACGAAGACGCCCTCCAATGTGAGGCTCATGTTCGCCGTGAAGAACCGGTGGTTTCCCGAATGCAGCAGGAAACTGCCGTCCGGTTCCGGCCCCTCGCTGAAATACCGGAGCGAGCAGTCCAGATACAGGGTGCGATCCCCGACCGGGCATGTGAGCGTCACGACATCGCCCACCCGAGGATCCGACACCGGGGTCTCGACCCGGAACGATCCCCGGTGAAAGCAGTAGACGGAGTCCTGCCGCCCGGAGGTGACGACGTCCGAGATATCGGGCACGTCCCCGTGATCCGCGGCGATGGTGATCAGCACTTCACGGAGCTTCTCCACATAGGCGGCCTTGACCTTGCGCTCACGCTGGATGACACTCTTGCGCCCGTAGGTGATGCCGCCCTTGAAGAGGCTGAAGACCTTCCAGAGCGAAAGACCCGCCTGCAATTCGCCGGTCCGCGCCTGCTCGGTCACCACCTGCTCGGTCACCTCGCCGAGTGCGTCAGGAGCGATCTGGGCGTAGAGGCTGTCGATCTTCGACCGGGAAATGTAGCAAATGTAGTCCACAATCCACCCAATTGTTTGACCTGCCCTCTCCTCAACCTATCGGGCGCGATGAGGCTCCGACACGCTGACCGCCGAACTCTGCCCGGAGGAGCACTGCCCGGCCGCGCAGTCAGGGCAGTCGGGGCAGTCGGGGCAGTCGGGGCGGGTCATTCGGATGCGTACGCCGGAAGAATGGCGGGACGGGGGCGGGAGGCGTGTTACGCCCGGCGGCCGGGAGCGATCCCTAGGTTGCGCGGTATGAAGCTGCGAAATTCCACTGCCCCCGCCGCCAGGCGCGGGCGAAACCGGCTCGGGCGGTGGGCCGCGGGCGGGCTCGGCGTGCTGGGCCTGGTCGCGACAGGAATGGGCCTGCCCGGCCAGACGGCCGCCGCGCAGGGCGTGGGCGTACCGCTGGTGGACGAGACGTTCACCGGGGCCACCGCCGACCCGGGGTTCGAGGGCTTCGGGAACGCGTGCCTGACCGGCGCGCCCCAGGCCCCGGCGCCCGGTCCCGGCACCCACCCGCTGACCGGCTGCCCGGCAGGCCCGGTGGGGCCGGTGCCGCCGGACGGCGCCGCGCCCCACGGCTATCTGCGGCTGACCGACGCGGGCAACGACCGCTCGGCCGCCGCCCTCTACAACCACGCGCTCCCGGCGAACCAGGGCCTGGTCACGACCTTCGACCAGTGGCAGTACGGGGCGACGACCAACCCGCCCGCCGACGGCATCTCGTTCTTCCTCATCGACGGGTCGGCGTCGCTGACCGCGCCCGGCGCGTTCGGCGGCAGCCTCGGCTACGCGCAGAAGCTCCCCGACGACGACCCGGACGCGACGTTCCTGCCCGGCGTCAACCACGGCTACGTCGGGGTGGGCCTCGACGTCCTCGGCAACTACTTCGGCGACTGGGAGCACCGCGGCAACGGCTGCGCCACCCGCTCCCCGGCCGGTACGTCCTTCCGCATCCCGGCGCCGGGCGAGAACATGGTGACGCTGCGCGGGCCGGGCGACGGCACCGAGGGCTACTGCTTCCTCACCGCGACGACCAGCAACTTCTCCACGACGGGGCCCTGGCCCTCCACGCTGCCGGGACAGCTCCAGGGCCCGACGACCTCGCTGCCCGCGGACGCCACCCCGGCGCAGGCCGAGGCGCTGCTGGAGCCCTCGCGGCGCACGGTGACCGTCGAGGTCTCCCCGGCGCCGGACCCGGTGATCACCGTCTCGATCGACTTCCACGACGGCAACGGCACGCAGCAGGTGCTGTCGGCCCCGGCCCCGCAGCCGGTGCCGAGCACCTACAAGTTCGGCTTCGCCGCCTCGACGGGGCTGTTCACCGACGTGCACCTCATCCGCAACGTCACCGTCCACCCGGCGGCGGCGCTGCCGCGGCTCAACCTCGTCAAGCAGGTCGCCCAGGACCCGCCGCTCCCGCTGCCGCTGGTGCCGGGCAGCCGGGTGCCGTACCAGTACGTGGTGACCAACAGCGGCAACACCGAGCTGACGGACGTGGCCGTCACCGACGACAAGGTCAGCGGCATCACGTGCCCGCAGACCACCCTCGCGGTCGGCGGGACGACGACCTGCACGGGCACGTACACCGTCACCGACGCGGACGCGGCGGCGGGTTCGCTCACCAACACCGCGACCGCGCACGCGCAGTCCGACGGCACACCGGTCAACTCGCCACCGGACAGCGTCACCCTCCCCGTCCGGTCCGGGCCCGGGATCCGGCTGGAGAAGTCGGTGGACGACACCCGGGAGTACAAGGCCGGTGACGAGGTGACGTACACCTACACCGTCACCAACACCGGCCCGGAGCTGCTGACGTCCCTGACCGTCGACGACGACCGGGTGACCGGCGTGACCTGCGAGTCGACCGACCTCGCCCCGGCCGGCCAACCCGGCGACAGCACCACGTGCACCGGGACGTACACGGTCACCGACGCGGACGCCGACGCGGGGTCGATCACCAACACCGCCACCGCGACCGCGCAGCTGCTGGCCGACGGCCCCCCGATCGCCTCGCCGCCCGACGAGGCCATGGTGCCCGTGGCCTCCGAACTGGGCCTGCGGCTGCAGAAGTCGGCCGACGACAGCCGCGTCTACCGGGCCGGTGACGAGGTGACCTACACCTACACCGTGACCAACACCGGCAACGCGACGCTCACCGGCGTCGGCGTCACCGACGACCTCGTGCCGGACGTGACATGCGAGGCGGCGACCCTCGCCCCGGGCGCGCACACCACGTGCACGGGCACGTACACGGTCACCGCCGAGGACGCGGAGCGCGGCAACGTCATCAACGTGGCCGCCGCGCACGGCCGGTCCGGTGACCGGGAGGTCGTCTCCGAGCCCGACAGCGTCACCCTCCACACGGCCTCGGAGGAGCCCTGCCCCCCGAAGCCCTGCCACGACGAGTACGGCAAGCCGTGCCCGCCGAAGCCGAAGCCGACGCCGAAGCCCTGCCACGACGCCTACGGCAAGCCCTGCGCCCCGAAGGCAGCCGCCTGACCTCGTGACCGCCCCCTCCCGCCAGGCCCCCGCCGACCCACCGGCGGGGGCCTTTCCCCGGTCCGGGGGTCAATCGCCCGTTCGCCCGTCCGTCCGCTCCCGCAGCAGGTCGGCGTGGCCGTTGTGCCGCGCGTACTCCTGGATCATGTGGACGTACACCCACCGCACGCTCAGCCGCTTCCCGGACGGCACCGGGAACGTCTCGTCGAGCCCCCGCCCGGCGACCGCCGCCCGCGCGGCCTCGACCTCGTCGCGGTACCGCCCGAAGTCCCGCTCGGCGCACCCCGCATCCACCCCGCCGAACCCCTCCTCCGCATCCTCCGGCCAGACCGCCCCGACGTCCTCCCCCGCGACCCGCCGCCGGAACCAGGCGCGTTCCACCTCCGCCATGTGCCGCACGAGCCCGAGCAGGGTGAGGGCGGACGGCTCCACGGCAACGCGCGCGAGCTGCTCGCCGTCCAGCCCGGCGCACTTGGCGACCAGCGTCTCCCGCTGCCAGTCCAGCCACCCCTCCAACATCCGCCGCTCCCCCACAACGGCGAGATCCCCGATCCCCGTGCTCCGACCGCCTTCCGGCACCGTCCATGTCATGCGGCCACCTTGCCGCGGTCGTCCCGCCTGCGTACAGGCCACGAGCAGCGTGCCAGGCGGTACGTCGACGCCGACCCCCGCGAACCCGGCCACGTCCAGCAGCTCGGCCCACGCGTCAGCCCGCAGCACCCGGCGGGGCACGGTGGCGGGGGGCCTGGCGGGGATGTCGGACGGCACCGCGTGTGCGGGCCCGGCGGCCACGTGCTCGGCGGGGGGGAGAACACCGGCCGCCCGCCCAGCCCTTCCGCGACGGGATTCGGCTAACGGAAGTCGATGCCGTCCCACCCGGCACAGATGACGAACTCCCTCGCCATGGCCCGACGCGTCGGGGCTTTTTCTTCAATTTCCCGCAGCCTCGCCCTGAGCACATGCCGGGGTTCGCCCGACTGCCGGAGCAACTGGGAATCACGTTCGAACCAGGCGTTCTCGACACCGCGCAATGTCGTCTTGATACTCCTCAGCGCCGGATCGCGGAACCCGCCACCTTTGTGAACAATATTGTCGCAGCAGTTCCAGAAATTCCCGGTATTCGCGTTGATCTTCCCGAAGACCTCAGATGGGCTCAGTCCCCCCGGCGCCGCGACTAGCAGTGCCACAGCCAGAGCCGTTGCCCGGTAGTAGTCCGGGAGAAAGACGTCCACGCCACCCGAAAGATCATCGCTCCAGCGGCGCAGCTTCCCGGCAACGGATTCGAATCCGGGGCTCGACTCCGCGGCACCGCAGGCGGTGACGACAGCATCAAGCTCACCCAGGAACGGCGTACCCAATGCCTCCAGAACCGGCAGCATGCGCGCCAGACGCAGGGCACCCGAGACAGCGACCCGGGGCCCCGCGTTCAGGCCGTCGTACAACTCCACTAAAGTCTCGCTAACGTTTATGCGGGCCATACTCATCGCGCCCTCGGAACAAGGACAGGTGCGTCGCCCGCGAGCACATAATACGCAAGGCGTTGCTCAACGGTGAGGTTGCAGCGGTCGGCCTCGCCGGAAACCGCACGGTCGCAGGGTGGGAAACTTCGGGGCATGACTTCACCGGAGCTCAGTGATCTGGACTATCTGCGGGAGATCGAGCGTCTCGCCGACCGCGTCAGCGTGGAGGCGTCCAACGAGGGCTGGCTGTCGTTCCGGGCGGACCCGGACGAGGCGACACCGCTCCAGCGCAGCGTGAACGCTCTTGCCCGGGCTTTGCGCCATTACCACTTCGAGGGGGACGGTTGCCTGGAGGAGGACCGGCCTCTTGTCCGCCTCGTCGGGGCCTCGGTGTTGAAGCCCGAGGTCATGCCGGCCGGGGTGGCGGAGGCGTACGAGGAGGTGTGCGCGCGGATCGGGGTCGACCCCAGGCCGGAGGGCTGGGCCCTGTGGTACACGTGGGGCGAGGGCGACCTGAAGGTGACCATGGTGGTGTCCGCGGTCGAGACGACCGAAGGCCTGTTCCGGAACTGGGCGCGAGGGAGGGCACTCGACCCGGTGTCGCCGTTGCCGTCCCAGGTCGTCCTCGTCCGCCAGGGCTGGATAGGACCGATGACGTTCTCGCCTCGCGGCGTCAGGCGAACCGGCCGTGGCGGTCGGCCGCTGTCCTAGGCTCTTGGCACCCTCGTCGCCTTGACACCGAGGACCAGGTTCGCCAGGGCCTCGTCAACCGGTCCCAGACGAAACACCTCGTGGGCAAGCAGATACATGACCGCGTTCTCGTCGATCGCCAGGAAGAACTCTCCCCTGCCGATCTCCCCGACCGGGCAGAAGTGGCGGGCGAAGCGCTCGGAAGCCGCTTCGAACCTGTCCTCCTCCCCGACCGCCGCCTCGGGATCGAACAGGAAGGGCTCGCGCGCGACACTCACCCCGGACCCCTTGACCTCGACCGAGATACCGGCGAACTCGGACAGGAAGAAGCGCGCGGCTTGATGCCAGGCGAAACCGGACAGCCCCGCACCGGAGAGGTCGACCGCGACCTGCCTGCCCGGGAACCAGCCGGCCCGGGTCAGTGCCTGATGCACCTCGTCGGAGAACCTCATTTCTCACCTTCCGTCTCGAGGTCGAGCCCGTAGCGGTTCACGAGGCCCCTACAGCTGGGCAGGGGCCGATGATCACGTCGGTCATGGCCCAGCGGATCATGGTCTCGGAATGTGCGGGGTCGCCGGCGAACCCCTGGTCCGCACAGATCTTCTCGACGGTGGGCCGGTGTCCGCGGCCCGCACCGACTGCGAGTCGACCAGCCCTGCGGACGGCTCGGCGTTGCGGCCGTCGGCCTGGCGGACCTTCACCCGCAATGTGTCGTGGACGCGCTCGACGGCGCGGATGCTTCTCCCGTCGACCGCCCTTGCTGTCCCGGGCAGATTCACTGGACCTGATGAATCCCGCCGAGTTTATGGACTGCAATCTGACTCTCGATCGTGTCGTTCAGAACACTGGGCGAGCCCGCCTTCTCCTCCAGGCCGGCGAGCCAATCAGCCTTCCCGGGGAACGACAGCGGAAGTCTTGACACTTTCCATTCCTCGGCCAGGTCAGCAGCCAGCCGGAGTCCTCGGGGCAGCAGCTCGCTGTCGCCGTACGCAGCCGCGACGAGGACCGAGTCCTCCATCTCGAAGACCGCCGGAGGATAGCCCCTCTCCTGCTGCGCGACAGCAAACGCGTGCAGCTCTTTGACGATCTGTTCCACGCCGGGCGCATCGCCCAGGCTCAGCCTGGACTGTTCTGCCAGCCGCGCAGAGGCCTCGATGTAGAGGTCTGCGTGACTCGCGAAAGCGACGGCTTCCTGAACGCCGGAGGGAGACAGCAAGCGCTGCCCCAGCGTCAAAGAAACGACCGGGAACTCGCGCGTCAGAGCGTGAATGTGCGCCGTAGGAAAATAGGCGTCACCCGATGTGGTGCGGTCAAGGGTGATTCCCTGTACCACCGGACCAATTCGCCGCAGCAATCGAAGGGGGCGCCAGACGCTGAATCCTTCGTAGGCGCGAGCCCAGTCTGCCGTGACCCTCCTCGCTGTCGCCGGACCGTCCTTGCTCACGGGTTGACCTCCACCGAAAGACTCGCACCGGGAACGTTTCTGGCATTTTTGTCCGCCTGAGATTTCGATATCCCCCGGCCGGGGTTCTGGACGAACTTGTAGTCGTAGATGATACCGGAGGACGGATCAAAGACGTCAGGGCGCGCGCTCCCTTGAGTCCCGCGTGGCACCTGCACTCCAGCCAGATAGCTCTGCTCCGTTATGAGACCTCTGTTCCCGTAGATACCCTGATAGCGAGTCAACAGAGTGTCCGCGTACTTGTGCTTCGCCGTCCCCGAGACCGCCCCGGTACCTCCGAGTCGGGCCTGCGCTCGTGTGGCAATTGCCTGGACGAGCTTGGAGTTCGAAGGGTTCGTCGAGCCGTTGCAGGAACACGCCGCCCCGTTGGGAGCAACCCCACCGTTGCAGTTGTGCACCAGAATCGGAGTATCCCCAGCCAGCACATAATAGGTGTGGAGTTGCTCGACAGTGAGGTTGTAGCGGTCGGCCGCGCCCGGGGTCGTGTGGAGAGCAAGGACCTTGACGTGGGCGTTGGTGTTCGTGTTGAGGGAATCACCGAGAGCGAGGGCACCGGCGGGAACCCAGGTGTGCGCGGTGTCGTCCCAGAAGGGATGGTTGGCGGTGGTGTGGAGAACAACGGGCTTTCCGTCGGCACCCTTGACCGTGACGTCGAGGAGGTCGGTGTCGTAATTGATCCACTGGTGCTGGACCTCGCGGCTGCCGACGTCCTTGCCCGTCTCGGGGTCGGCCGCTTCAACCTTGTCACCGGGCTTGACATCGCCTATGGGCTTGGTCGAGCCGTCGCCCAGCAGGACAGGTGTATCCGGGGAGAAGCTGCAGGTGGGGCCCTCGGGCTCCGAGACGTGCCCGCCTCCCCCGCCGCCGCCTCCCACGGCGTGGTCCGCTCCCGCCACGTTGGCCACCACCGCGGCGCCCACTGCGATCGCCGTCGCGCCTGCGGCCTCTGCGGCCACGCTCAGGCCCGCCGAGGCCGCGGCCACACCTGCCAGGGCGACCGAGCCGCTCGCGGCCCAGGAGGTGGCGAAGGCCTCGGCCATGGGGAGGGCCAGTTCCGGCATGATCACGACTGCTGTGACGATCGCCGCAGCCGCGAGCGCGATGGCGGCTGCCGTGATGATCGTGTCCAGGTGGCGTTTGACCTGGCAGGCCACGTTGTACCAGGAGCAGTGGCGCTTCGCCGCCTTCGCCGCCGCGGCCTTCGCCTTGGCTCGGGCCTGGGCCTCGGCCTTTTCCTGGGCGGCCTTGACGGCCGCCGCGTAGGCCTTGGCGGCGGCGTCGGCGTAGGCCTTGTCGGCCTTGGTGACGGCGTCGTTGTAGCCGGAGCAGGTCTTGGGGGTGCAGAGGGCGCCGAAGCCGTTGTCGTGGGCGAGCTTCTGGGAGATGGGCTTGGCGCCCTTGACGACGGGGACGTTCATGGTGGGGTCGGCCCACCAGTTGTCGAGGCCCGTGGGGTCGCTGAAGGTGACGGGGTTGCTGGAGGCGTACGTGTAGCCGTTGAGCTGCTGGGAGTCGGTCTCCAGCACGGGGTCGAGGGAGATGAAGCGGCCGAGGTCGGTGTCGTACTCGCGGGCGCCGATCGTGGTGAGCTCGTCGTCCGGGTCCTGCGGGCTGTTGAGGAAGCCGTTGGGGTCGAGCCAGCTGCTGCCCGGGGTGGGGCCGCGGGGGGCGCCGTACGGGGTGTACTGCTGCCAGGACGGGTTGGCGGCGGTCGCGTCGAGGGCGAGGGTGCCGGTGCCGTGCTGGTCGCCGTACTCGAAGCCGTAGCCCTTGGTGGTGACGACGGCCTGGCCGCCGCCGGGCAGGTCGTAGGAGCGGACGTTGCTCAGGTCGCCGGACGCGGTGTCGAGGGTGATCTGCTGGTCGGGCAGGAAGACGGTGACGGTGCCGGGGTCGGTGCGCTCGACGACGCTGCTGTCCGCGTCGTAGAGGTAGCCGGTGGTGTGGGTGCCGGTGGTCGCGGTGCTGAGGCGGCCCTCGTCGTCCCAGGTGAGCGACTGCGCTCCGGCGGTGGTGGGGCGGGAGACGGTGTCGCCGAGGCTGTCGTAGCAGTAGTTCTTGGTGGTGGTGGTCGCGCCGGTCGTGGTGGCCGCCGAGGCGAGGGTGTGGGCGCCCGAGCTGGTGGCGGCGCAGTCGGCGGCGCTGCCCCCGTACGCGTACACCGTGCTGGTGTCGGCGCCGCCGGTCAGCGAGTGCTGGACCTGCTGCTTGGGCTGGCCGAGGTTGTCGAAGCTCCAGCTGGTCCAGTACGCGCTGCCCGCGACACCGTCCGTCACGACGGCCGCCGCGGTCTGCGGGGTGGGCGCGGTGTCGCAGGTGCCGGCCGCGCTGCTCGCGCTCGTCCACGCCTGGGAGAGCCGGTCGAGGCCGTCGTAGCGGTAGCACTGCGTCTCGGTGGCGCCGCTGCCGCGGATGTCGGTCTGGGAGGTGATGTTGCCCGACGCGTCGTACGCGAACTTCGTGCGGTCCAGCGGGGTCGCCGAGACCGCGGTGTTGACGACGTTCTGGTCGGTGAGCGCGCCGGTGTGGGTGTCGTACGTGTTGGTGACGTACGCCTTCGCCGCCGCCGATCCGACGACCTGCTGGGCGACCTGGCCGAGCGCGTCGTACGCGACGTTCTGGACGTAGCCGTGGCTGCCGGAGAGCGTGCACTCCTGGTCGATGCCGTTGTAGCCGCAGTAGCCGGTGGTCAGGACCTCCTTGGCCATCCCGCCCGCCGCCGGGACGAGCGTGGCCTTGGGGCGGCCGACCGTGTCGGTGTAGCTGTGCTGGTAGGTGTAGTCACCGGCGAGCGCGCTGCTGCCCGGGACGGTGTACGTCTCGCCGAGCGACTCCGCGAAGATGTTGAAGCCCTTGGCCTGCGTGACGAAGGTCCCGGCCGGGGTGTAGGACTTCGCCGTCGTGAGGTGGCCGATGGCGTACGTCATGCCGGGCACGGCGTTGTCGCTGTTGTCGTACGTCCACGAGGCGACCTCGTTGGCGGGCGACTGCGCGTCCACCGTCGCGTCGTACTCGGCGGTCTTGCGGTTGAGCTTGTCGTAGACGAACGACAGGGTGTGCCCGGCCGGGTCGGTCGACTGGACCTGGTTTCCGGCGCCGTCGTAGAGGGTCGGGGACTGCGCGGGGGTGCTGCCCGCGTCCGGGTCGGTCGAGCCGATGACGTCGCCGTGGTAGTTGTACCGCGTGCCCCAGACGTCGCCCGCGGAGTCGACGGTCTGCTGCGCGCGGCCGAGTGCGTCGAAGGTGTAGCGGGTGGCCTGGAACGTTCCGCCGGTGACCTTCGCGGTGGTGAAGCCGCCCGCGATCGAGGTCGTCACCGTGGGAGCGGTGTCGTACTGGTCGAGTTCGGTGGTGCGGTCCATCGCGTCGGCCGTGACCGCGGTCGCAGGCTTGCCCTGCGGCGGGACGCTGACGGTGCGGTCGCCGAGGTACTGGCTGTACGCGACCTCCCGGACGGTCTTGTCGTCGAGACCGGTGACGACGGTCGGGCGGCCCATGCCGTCGTAGGAGGTGATCGTCTGCTGGTGGACGTTGTTGTCCGCGGTCTGCTCCAGGACGCCGTTCGGGTTCGACGAGTCGTCCTCGTAGGCGTCGTTGGTCTGGGTGACCCAGCCGTGCGTGTCGTAGAAGGTGTCGCCGATGATCCGCCCGGTGCCCGTGGTGACGGCCTGGTCCTGGGTCTGACGGGTGCGCAGCAGCGCGTCGAGCAGGTTGGTGGACGTGGTGTAACCGCCGCCGTCGTTCATCACCTTGGTCGTGACGACAACCGGGGCGGTGGTGCCCGCCGCCGGGAAGCTGTAGCTGTAGAGCTGGTTGGCGGGCTTGTCGGTGGTGCGGGAGTCCTGCCAGACGGCGACGGTACGGCCGAGACCGTCGCTGTGGACGGTGGAGACGACGCCGTTGACGTCGGTGGCGGTCAGGGTGACCGCCCGCTCGGGATCGTACGTGGACGTCGTGCTCTGGCCCAGGGCGTTCGTGGCCTTGACCGCGGTGGTCGTCAGGTAGGAGGTGTCGGTGTACGCGGTGGTGGTCTTGTTGCCGTTGCCGTCGTACGTGGCCGTGGGGCGGCCGTGGGTGTCGTAGACGGTGGTGGAGTCGGTGCGGTAGACGAACGCGCCGGCCGCGTAACCGATGGCGTCCTGCTGCACGGAGGAGTCCGCGAGCGTCGGGGCGGGCTGCGGCCACGTCGGCGACGCGGGCTGCGGCCAGGTCGCCGCCATCGTCTGGTTGTCGTAGAAGGTGCGGCTGTCCGAGATGACGTCGGTGGCCCGGTCCAGCCCGGCCGGTGCGGTCAGCGCGTTGGTCTGGGCGGCCGTCGGCGCGCTGGCCCCGGCCGGTGAGGTGCCGCCGCAGGGCTTGGCGTCGGTCTCGGTCTCGGCGACCAGGCCGCTGAGGTTGAGCGCGGTGTTCGCGGCGGCGTACGTGGTGCGGGTGCAGGTCTCCTGCGAGCCGGTCTTCCCGGCCTTCGCGAGGTCGCCGTGCGCGTACGAGAACTTCTCCAGGCCGAAGGTCGGCGAGTCCGGGTCGGTGTCGAAGCTGACGTCCGTCTCGGTGGTGCGCCAGGTCGTGGGCGAGGTGCTGGTGATCGCCTGGCGGTCCCACGTCTCGACCTGGCCCATGGCGTGGGCGGTCAGCGGCGGCAGCCCGCTGCGGGTGCGGCTCGCGTAGGACGCCGAGAGCCAGTAGGAGTTGATGGTCGAGTGGTCGACCGGGCCGCCGTCGTACGTGTAGGTGGCGCTCTCCATCGGCTGGCCGGAGAACTCGTCGGTGTCGGGGTGCTTGCCGCCCTGCGAGTCGGTGAGCGTGACGGACCGGCTCGACGTCGACGAGAGCCAGTCGCCGTCCATGCCGCGGTAGTACCAGGACTCGGACAGCGTGAGCGGGTCCGTGCCCTGGCCGGTGCGGACCTGGACGTCGCCGTAGCCGCGCCACTGGCCGTAGGTGCGGTACTTCGCCTTGACCAGTTCGTTGTCGTCGTAGTGCCAGGCGGCCGGGCCGAGGTACTTGTAGGACGTGTACAGGCCCGCGGAGCCGCCGGAGGGGTCGGACTGGGCGACCGAGGTGGCCACGTACTTGTTGAACCAGTCCAGGTACGACGTCGTCAGGCCGTCGGGGCTCCAGCGGACCGGGAAGCACGACGAGGTGTTCGACTTCGGGTCCAGGTCCTGGATGCTGCTGGGTGTGCAGGGCGAGACCAGGCCGTAGGTGACGCTGATGACGCTGCCGGTCTCGGTGGTGATCGAGCCGATGCGGTAGCGGTTCAGCGGGCCGAGGCCGCCGCCGGTGCCCGAGGTGAAGTTGACCCGGTTGGCCATCATGAGCGGCGAGAAGGTCACCTTGGGCAGGGTGACCGCGGGGCCGCCCGCGGTGGTGTCGGCGCCGGTGTGCTCGACGGAGTCCAGCCACAGGGTGGAAGTGTTGAAGGTGCCCGTCGTCGGGACCGACTGGGAGAACGTCCACGAGTCGACGGTGCGGTACGCGCTGCCGTCCCACTGCCGCGTGCTGATCGAGGCGAGCCGCACGGTGGAGAAGAAGGCCGGCCCGTAGCTGTCGCAGCCGGAGGTCTTCGCGCACAGCAGGTCGAAGGGGACGTCCGGCCAACTCGACGCCGTGTCCTTGGTCAGGGCCGGGCACGTGGCCTTGCCGCAGCGGTCGCCGCTGGCGTAGACGACCTGGTCGGGCACGGTCCCGTAGGCGTTGCCGTCGGTGAAGCCGTAGTCGACGCGGTCGAGGTAGCTGTCGCGGACGTACACGCCGTCGGTGGCGCCGTCCCGCTCGCCGTAGTGGTTGGTCGCCTGCTTGTAGTAGTACGCCATCGCCCCGCCGTGCAGGTTGGTGACGTAGTCCAGGTGCCAGCGGTAGGCCATCGTGCACACGGAGTCGGCGAAGCCGGAGGACTTGTAGCACGGGCCGGAGGAGTCGGGTGAGAAGACCGGCTCGGTGTCGACGGAGTGCGTCGTGGGCTTGCCGTCGGTCCAGCCGGGCAGCTTGTTGCGGCCGAAGGAGAAGACGGTGCCGGAGCGGTCGGTGACCGTCCAGTAGTCGGTGTTGTACGTGCCGCTGCCGTTGCCGGTGCCGGTCTCGTGGGTGACGACGTCACCACTGCCGTTGGCCGGCTCGTAGGTCTTCTTGTCGGCGTCCCAGATCAGCGACGTGGTCGAGCCGTTGAGGGACAGCGTGAGCAGCGGGCCGTCGTAGCACATGTCGCCGGTGGCGTCGCCGCTCGGCAGGCCCTTGCCCTCGACGGCGTCGGAGCACGAGAGGAAGGACTGCTCGACGAAGGAGTCCGCGGCCGACCAGCCGTCGCCGATCCACGACGACTGCGCCTCGGTGGACGCGACCTGCCCGTCGATGCTCCCCGAGTCGTACGACAGGTCCGGCGTCGGCTCGAGACCGGTCACGGACGGCGGTACGTCGATGGGGTAGGCGTAGTCGAAGGAGCCCGCGGAACCGCCCGCCGTCCATGATCCGGAGGGCTTCATCGACGTGGCCCCGTACTGCCCGCCCGCGCCGCCGCCGTCGCCGGAGGATGCGGCGGAGGTGGCGGCGAGGACGACGGGGGCGGCGGTCGCGGTCGCGCTGAGCGCCATGGTGGTGGACAGGGTCTGCGCGGCGCCGTCGTTGCTGGTCCGCAGCGGGGTCTGGGTACGGCACGCGGGCAGCTGCGGGGTCGTCAGGGAACAGGCCGGGAGCGTGACGAGGTGCAGCCGGGAGGCGTAGTCACCGCCGTAGGCCTGGGCGAAGGAGGAGTAGTCCATGCCCAGGCGCACCGTTCCGGGCCCCGAGCCGGTGGGCGTCACCTGCGCCACCACGCCGCTGATCCCGGCGTTCTCGGCCGCCTTCCGGTCGAGCACCTTCACCTGGAGGGCGGTGAGGCCGCCCTTGGCAGGGGTGGCGGCCTTGCTGTCCGTGCCGGTCTCGCTGGTCTTGCTGGTCTTGCTGGTCTTGCTGGTCTTGGCAGCCTCGCCGTCGACCCGCTGGGCCCACACCGGGCTGCCGGGGCTGCTGGTCCGGGCCGAGGTCAGCTCCAGCGTGCCGGACGCGGCGGACGGGAAGGTGGTCGCGGTCGCCTTGTACGGCTTCGCCTTCTTGGCGGGCTTCGGGGCCGCGCGGTGGACGGGGCTCACCGGGACGGGCGCGCCGAGCACCGGCTTCGGCGCGTGCACATGCGTCTTGGCGGGCGGCAGCGCGGACGCCACGGCGGTCTGCAGGACCAGCGCGAAGATCGCCAGCAGGGCGACCCGCAGCGACAGGAACCGGTTTCTGTTCCACCACAGCCTCGACCGCACGGCCCGCCCCCCACTTCTCCGGACAGCGTCCGGACCAACTGCGCGGCGGCATCCGGCTTTTGCCACAGAGCATCAGCGGAGGAAGTTAGCGCCAGTTGGCAGGCACATGGATCAGTAGATAGCTGTGACCTCCATCACTTTTTTTGTGCAGCTCTCGTGAGCGTTCCGTGAGGTCGGCGAAAAGCTAAAGCCGAACCATGGGGACAGTAAAGCGATTTCCAAATATCCAGAAGAATCATGGACAAAAAGGGGTACCGCTCACCACTCCTTCACGCCGGGCTCTCATTGGCTGTACAAGTCCTTCGGAATACTCACGGCGACACACCAGGCGCCCAACCCGGGCAAACGGGAAGCGAAGTGATGATGGCTCACAGACCAGGCAAACCCGCTGCCAGAAGGGGTGCCGCCGCGCTCGCGCTCAGCGCGCTCACGGCGGCCTTCCTCGTGGCCCTGCCACCCGGCAATGCGACCGCCGACAGCGGAATTGCAGCTTCCCCTCCCGCGGGCAGTCCCGTTCACAAAGCCCTTACGGCCGACGAGGCGGCCGCCCAGGCGCAGCAGACCGGCCGCCCGGTCGTGGCCTCGGCCCTGACCACCGCGGTCTCCCAGACGACGGCCAACCCGGACGGAACCCTGACGCTGGCCCAGACCGCGGCGCCGACGCGGGTGCTGAAGAACGGCAGCTGGACCGCGATCGACCCGGCCCTCGCCGCCAACCCGGACGGCACCCTCTCCCCGAAAGCCGCCCCGAGCAGCGTGATCCTCTCCGGCGGCGGCACCGGCCCCCTGCTCTCCCTGCACACCGGCGGCCAAGGCTTCACCCTCACCCTGCCCACCGCACTCCCCGCACCCACCGTGTCCGGCCCGAGCGCCGAATACGCCGGCGTCCTGCCCGGCGTCGACCTCACCGTCACAGTCGACCCCAGCGGCGGCGTCAGCGACGTCTTCACCCTCCACACCCCGGCGGCCGCGAAGAACCCGCAGCTCACCACGCTGCTGGGCGCCGACATCGCCACCACCCCCGGCCTCACCGTCGGCTCCGACACCAGCGGCGACGTCCAGATCAAGGACACCGCGGGACACGCCATCTACACCGCCCCCACCCCCCTCGCCTGGGACTCCTCCGACACCGCCGCCACGGCACCGGACACGGCCTCGGCCATCGCCCCGGCCACCGCGGACGCCCTCCGCCGTGACGCGTCCGGCGCCAACCCGTCCTCGGCCCTGCGCCGCGGCCCCGCGGCCCGCAACGCGCGCGTGGGCGTCACCGCCGGACACGGCAAGCTCACGCTCACCCCGCCCGCCGATCTGCTCGGCGCGAGCGACACGCACTACCCCGTCTATCTGGACCCGACCTATTCGCCCTCCTACGGCGCCACCGGCTGGGCGAGCCCCGGATCCGGAGTCCCCTCCCAGAATTTCTGGAAGAAGTCCGTCTCCTACACCGGTGACGCGGAAGTCGGCCCCAGCGGCGACGTCCAGGACGAAGCGATAAGTCTCTTCAATTTCCCGGTGACGACATCGCTGAAAACGGCGAAGATCTACAGCGCCAAGTTCGACATCACCGAAACCTATTCCTGGGCCTGCCCCTCGTCCGGGCACAACCAGACGGTTGACCTCTACGCGCCCACGAAAGTCCTGTCGTCCTCCAACGCCACCTGGAACAGCTGGTCCGGCAGCCTCGGCAGCAAGGTCGACTCCCAATCCTTCGCCCTCGGCTACAACAGCAGCTGCCCGGCAGGCGGCGCACCGCCCTTCGACGTCACGAGCACCATCACGAAGGACCTCACGGCCGGTACCACCGCGCAGACCCTGATCCTGCGGGCGGACAGCCACACCGACAACTACGCCCTCAAGCGCTTCAAGGCCGGCTCGGCGCAGCTCGTCATCACCTACGACAAATACCCGAACACCCCCAAGGGCCTGTTCACCTCACCGAAGACCAATTGCAAGGACACGCTCCTCGGCGACACGGCGGTCAGCCTCTACGCCCCCGTCTCGACTCCCACGGGCGCGGCGCTGACGACGACCTTCACCCTCTACAAGTCCTCGGACAGCGCGAAGACCAACCTTCTGACCTCGGCAAACGGAATCTCCGCGCGCACCTATCACGGCGCTTCCGGACAGAATGCGGTGCTGAAGCTCCCGGAGGCGTTCTTCAAGAAAGTGGCGTCCGGCGGCCTCGGCACCTTCAGCTGGACGGTGAGCACCTCCGACGGCACGCTCAGCTCCAAGGCCTCGGCCACGCCCTGCACCTTCGGCTGGGACGCCAGCCGCCCCGGCGCCCCGGACATCGCCCCGGCCACCGCGCCGCGTGACGGCGGCCGGATCTGCCCCACGCTCGACGACCCCGACACCGGGGCGGTCCAGCCCATCGGCGCCCGCTGCTCGTTCAGCATCACGCCGCCGGCCGGCCAGTCCGTCTCGGGCTACGCCTACCAGATCAACCAGTCCTCACCGGTGACGGTCGACGCGAAGGGGGCGCTCACGGTCACCGTGCCGGTCAGCAGCCTCGTCAACACCCTCACCGTCACCGCGTTCTCGCCGGGCGGCAACCTCGGCCAGGCCGCGTCCACCGAATTCCTCGGCACCGCGATCACCCCGGCGGCCGCGGACGGCGACGTCAACCTCGACGGCACGCCCGACCTCGTCACCGTCGGCGGCCCGGGCACCTCGCTCCCGTCCGGCGCGTGGCTGGCCGCCGGGCACCCGTACGGCAGCGTGAGCGAGGCCGCGACCGACATCGGCGTCAACGGCCTGCAGACCGACGACGAGGCGGGCACCGCGAAACCGTCCGACTGGGACGGCGCCCAGGCCGTCACCGGCGACTTCTGCGGCAACGGCGCCCAGGACGTCCTGGCCTACTTCAGCACCGACGGCAGCGGCGCGGTCGTGTGCAACGACGGCAGCAGCGGTGCCCTCGCGCCGGGCAACCCCACCACGATCGGCACCTCCTCGGCGCCGTACGAGATCCCGGACGGCACTTTCGCCGACGCGGACGGCACCCCCGCCACCCAGGTCGTCACCGCGGGCGACACCAGCGGCGCGAACACCGGGCTCCCCGACCTGCTCGCGACGATGGACAACACGCTCTACCTGACCTACAGCTTCACCGCCAACGGCTACGGCTTCCTCCTGGACCCCGACTGGGGCACCTGCGCGAGCTGCTACGCCCTCACCTCCCAGGCGACCCCCGACGGCACGCAGGACTGGGACAGCTGGACCCTCACGACCGCCCAACTGCCCACCGGCACCGCCCTCTACCTGTGGAACCCCACCACCGGCGAACTCGACCTGTGGACCGGGCTCGGCGTCAGCACCGACGGCACCACCCTCACCACCGCCGGGCAGATCCAGCTCGCCGCGGCAGGCTGGAACCAGGCCCCCGCGCACCCGCTGACCCTGCGCGCCGCCGACCTCGGCGGTGACGGCAACCCGTCGCTGTGGACGGTCGACCGCACCACCGGCCACGTCACCCCGTACCTCTTCAACGGCACGACGCTCACCCCGCAGACCGCGCAGACCGTCTCCAACCCCGACCACGTCTGGCCGCTGACGGACGGCACGGACGGCCAGGCCACCACGGCTGCCGACACCGTCGGCGCCCTCGACCTGCACGGCGGCACGGGCGCCACGTGGAACGACAGCGACGACCAGCACAGCCCGGACGCCGCCTTCAACGGCACCAGCACCGGGGTCCTCACGTCCACCGGCCCGGCCGTGACCACCAACGCGGCCTTCACCGTCTCCGCCTGGGTCAAGCCCGAGACGCTGGACACCAAGGTCCTGGAGCAGGAAGCCACCGTCGAGCCCGGCTTCGTGCTGTACTCCAACTCCACGGACAACAGCTGGCGCTTCGCCATGGCGACCTCCGACACCGGGCCGGCGTGGGACATCACGCAGTCCCGTTCGAACGCGGCGATCCCCGGCTTCTGGACGCACCTGGTGGCCAGCTACGACCCGGGGACGTCCACCATGGCGCTCTACGTGAACGGTGCGCTCCAGGGCAAGGTCACGCACACCAAGACGTCGTGGAACGCCACCCACTCCTTCGACATCGGGGAGTTCTTCAGCAGCGGCAACCGCAGCAGCTTCTTCAAGGGCCAGGTCTCCGACGTGCAGACCTGGAATTCCGTCCTCAACGCCACCCAGGTCGCCGACCTCTCCGGGGCGCGCCCGGCCGCCACGCCCTCCGGGCCGCTGGCGTCGAAGGTGCCCGGCGTGTGCGCGGACGACCCCTCGGGCACCACGGCCAACGCGACCAAGGTCCAGGTCTACACCTGCAACGGCAGCCCCGCCCAGAACTGGACCGCTTACCCCGACGGCACGCTGCACGCGAGCAGCCACGCCAAGGTGTGCGTGGATGTCGCCTCGGGCGGCACCGCGGCGGGCAGCCTCGTCCAGCTCAACGCGTGCAACGCCGCGGCGTCGCAGCAGTGGCAGGTCCTCGACGACGGGCAGGTCAAGAACGTCCACTCCGGGCTCTGCCTGGCCGACCCCGGCTCCTCCACCACCAACGGCACCCAGCTCGCGCTCGCCGCGTGCAACAACGCGACCGCGGTGACCTGGACGATCCCGCAGACCGGCCCCGTCAACGAGTGGATGCTCAACGAGTCCGGCGGCACCACCGCGCACGACGCGGTCGGAACCGACCACGCGAGCGCCACCGGTGTCAGCTGGGGCACCAGCACCGACGGCGCCGGGCGCACCATGCCCGCCGCCACCCTCAGCGGCACGGCCTCGCTCCACACCCCGCACTGGGGCGTGGACACCACCGGGAGCTTCGCCGTCTCGGCCTGGGTCAACGTCACCGACCTGAGCAAATACCAGACCGTCCTGTCCGAGGGCGGCACCACCAGCTACGCCTTCGACCTGTACTACTCCCCCGCCTACCAGGCGTGGATCTTCAACCGCTCCGCGTCCGACACCACCAACCCCACGCTGGTGCGCTCCAAGTCCACCGACAACCCGGCGATCCCGGCGCCCGCGGTGAACACCTGGACCCTGCTCACCGGTGTGTACGACGCCACGACCGACCCCGCGCACCCGACCGTGCGCCTGTACGTCAACGGCATGCTGGCCAGCGCGATCCCCTTCCCGTACACGGCCTGGGACACCCGCGGCCACCTCGACATCGGCCAGGACCTCTTCAACGGGGCCTACAACCCCGACGACCTGCTGACCGGCTCCATCGCCGACGTCCGGCACTACGACCGGCCGCTCACCGACCAGGAGGCGTACGCCCTCTACAACGACGGGACCGGCATCCCTGCCTCGGCCGCCCACTGGCGCCTCGACGAGGCGAGCGGCAGCACCGCGGCCGACGCCGTCGGTGACGCGCACGACGCGGCCCTGCACGGCACGGCGGCCTGGAACACCGCCGAGCACGGCGGATCCCTCGCGCTGGACGGCACCACCGGCTACCTCGACACGGCGGGGCCGGTGCTCGACACCGGCAACAGCATGACCGTCTCGGCGTGGGTGAAGCTGAACGACACCAGCGTCAACAGCACCTTCGTGGCCGCAGACGGCGTGCACACCAGCGTCTTCCAGCTCTACTACTCCACCGCCTACGGCTGGACCTTCAACCGGCTCGGCTCCGACGTGGATACCCCCGTCATCACCCGGTCGTACAGCGGAACCGCCGCCGTGAAGACCGGGGTGTGGACCCATCTGGTCGGCGTCTACGACAAGGGCTCGGGAACGGTCCGCCTGTACGTCGACGGCATCCCCCAGACCCCCAACTCCTTCACCACCCCCTGGACGGGCGAGGGGAATCTCCAGCTGGGCCGCCGCCGCTCGGCGGGCGTCTACGGCGAGTACGCCAAGGGCTCCCTCTCGGACGTGACCCTCTGGAGCAGCGCCCTGACCCCCACCCAGATCGCCAACCTCGGCTGACGAGACCGTCCCCGGTCCGCCACGCGGCTCCGGGCCCCTTCGCGGGGGCCCGGAGCCGCGTGGCGGCCGGCAGAAAAGAAGCGAAGTGATGATGACTCACCGACCACGCAGACCCGGTGCCGGAAGAGGCGCCGCCGGGCTCGCACTCGGCGCGCTCGCGGCGACCTTCCTGGTGGTTCTGCCGCCCGCGGACGCGACCGCGGACAGCGGCGCCCCGGCCTCCGCGCCCGCGGCCGCGCACCACGCACTGTCCTCCGACGAGGCGGCCGCCCAGGCGCAGCAGACCGGCCGCCCGGTCGTAGCCTCGGCCCTGACCACCGCGGTCTCCCAGACGACGGCCAACCCCGACGGCACGCTCACGCTGGCCCAGACCGCCGCCCCCACCCGCGTCCTGAAGAACGGCACCTGGACCGCGATCGACCCGGCCCTGACCGCCAACCCGGACGGCACCCTCTCCCCGAAGGCCACCCCGTCCAGCGTGATCCTCTCCGGCGGCGGCACCGGCCCCCTGCTGTCCCTGCACACCGGCGGCCAGGGCTTCACCCTCACCCTGCCCACCGCACTCCCCGCACCCACCGTGTCCGGCCCGAGCGCCGAATACGCCGGCGTCCTGCCCGGCGTCGACCTCACCGTCACAGTCGACCCCAGCGGCGGCGTCAGCGACGTCTTCACCCTCCGCACCCCGGCGGCCGCGAAGAACCCGCAGCTCACCACGCTGCTGGGCGCCGACATCGCCACCACCCCCGGCCTCACCGTCGGCTCCGACACCAGCGGCGACGTCCAGATCAAGGACACCGCGGGACACGCCATCTACACCGCCCCGACTCCGCTGGCCTGGGACTCCTCCGACACCGCAACGGCCGGCACCGCCACCGCGAACGCACTACGGCGCGACGCGGCCGGCCCCCGCCCCTCCTCGGCCCGCGGCCGCGGCCCCGCCGCCCGCAGCCGGCAGGTGGGCGTCACCGCCGGGCACGCCAAGCTCGCCCTCACCCCGCCCGCCGACCTGCTCGACGCGAGCGACACCCGCTACCCCGTCTTCGTCGACCCCACCTTCTCCCCCGCCTACGGCGCCACCGGCTGGGCGAGCCCCGGATCCGGCGTGCCCACTCAGAACTTCTGGAAGAAGTCCGTCTCCTACACCGGTGACGCGGAAGTCGGCCCCAGCGGCGACGTCCAGGACGAGGCGATCAGCCTCTTCACCTTCCCCGTGACGACATCGCTGAAGACGGCGAAGATCTACAGCGCCTACTTCGACATCACCGAGACCTACTCCTGGGCCTGCCCCACCTCGGGCCACAACCAGAAGGTCGACCTCTACGCGCCCACCAAGGTCCTGTCGTCCTCCAACGCGACCTGGAACAACTGGTCGGGGGTCCTCGGCACGCGGGTCGACCAGAAGGACTTCGCCCTGGGGTACAACAGCGGCTGCCCCGCGGGCGGCGCACCGCCCTTCGACGTCACGAGCACCATCTCGAAGGACCTCACGGCCGATACCACCGCGCAGACCCTGGTGATGCGGGCGGACAGCCACACCGACAACTACGCCCTCAAGCGCTTCAAGGCCAGCTCGGCGCAGCTCGTCATC
Source organism: Streptomyces sp. NPDC021020 (assembly GCF_044333285.1). Lineage (NCBI taxonomy): Bacteria > Bacillati > Actinomycetota > Actinomycetes > Kitasatosporales > Streptomycetaceae > Streptomyces > Streptomyces sp. NPDC021020. The sequence goes on along the minus strand of NZ_JBIRQQ010000003.1, from coordinate 460,016 downwards.
ACGTACGACAAGTACCCGAACACCCCCAAGGGGCTGTTCACCTCACCGCAGACCAACTGCTCCAACACCGTCCTCGGCGACACCGCGGTCAGCCTCTACGCGCCCGTCTCCACGCCCACCGGCGCCGCGCTGACGACGACGTTCAGCCTGTACGTGAAGGGCAACACCGCGAAGACCAACCTGCTGACGGCTGCCAACGGGATCGCCGCCAACACCTATCACGGCGCCTCGGGCCAGAACGCCGTGCTGAAGGTCCCGGAGGCGTTCTTCAAGAAGGTGTCGCCGGGCGGCCTCGGCTCGTTCAGCTGGACGGTGACCACCTCCGACGGCACGCTCAGCTCCAAGGACTCGGCCACGCCGTGCTCCTTCAGCTGGGACGCCAGCAGGCCGGGCGACCCCGAGGTGCACCCGGACACGTCGCCGCCGGCCGACAGCAACACCTGCCCCACGCTCGACGAGTCCGGCCTCGGGTCGGTCCAGCCCATCGGCGCCCGCTGCTCCTTCACCGTCGCCCCGCCGACCGGCGAGAACGTCTCGGGCTTCGAGTACCAGCTCAACCAGTCCGCGCCGGTGACCGTCGACGTGACCGGCCCGACCACGATCACCGTGCCGGTCGGCCGGCTCGTCAACACCCTGACCGTCATAGCGTTCTCGCCGGGCGGCAACCTCGGCGAGCCGAAGTTCGTCGAGTTCCTCGGCACCGGGATCAGCCCGGCGGCCGGTGACGGCGACGTCACCATGGACGGCACGCCCGACCTCGTCACCGTGGGCGGCCCGGGGACGGCCCTGCCGTCCGGGGCGTGGCTGTCGACCGGCCGCCCGGGCGGCGCCGTCAACGAGGCCGCGACCGACATCGGCGTCAACGGCCTCCAGACCGACGACGAGGTCGGCACGCCGAAGCCGTCCGACTGGGACGGCGCCCAGGCCGTCACCGGCAACTTCTGCGGCAACGGCGCCCAGGACGTCCTCGCCTACTTCAGCGGCGACGGCAGCGGCTCCGTCGTCTGCAACGACGGCAGCGCCAGCAGCATCGCGCCCGGCAACCCGACCACGATCGGCGAGTCCACCGCGCCCTACGAGATCCCCGACGGCACCTTCGTGGACGCGGACGGCACCCCTGCCACGCAGGTCGTCACCGCGGGCGACACCAGCCACGCGGGCACCGGCCTCCCCGACCTGCTCGCCACCATGGGCGACACGCTCTACCTGACCTACAGCTTCACCGCCAACGGCTACAGCTTCCCGCTGGACGCCGACTGGGGCACCTGCGCGACCTGCTACGCCTTCACCTCGCTCAACACCCCGGACGGCACGCGGGACTGGGACAGCTGGACCCTCGCCACCGCCCAGCTGCCGACCGGCACGGCCCTCTACCTGTGGAATCCGTCCACCGGTGAACTGGACCTCTGGACCGGGCTCGGCATCAGCGGCGACGGCACCACCCTCACCACCACCGACCGGATCCAGCTCGCGGCCATTGGCTGGAACCAGAACCCGGACCACCCCCTCACGCTGCAGGCCGCCGACCTCGACGGGACGGGCCGGCCCTCGCTGCGGGCGGTCGACCGCACCACCGGGCAGGTCACCCCGTACCTCTTCGACGGCGCCGCGCTCACCGCGCAGACCGCGCAGACCGTCTCCAACCCCGACCACGTCTGGCCGCTGAAGGACGGCGTGGCGAACACCGCGGCCACCGGCGCCGCCGACGCGAGCGGGAGCCTGGCGCTCACCGGCTCCGCATCCGGCGCCGAGTGGAGCACCGACGAGGTGCGCGGCACCGTCCTCACCCTGGACGGCACCGGAACGATGACGTCCACGGCGGCGCTGTCGATGTCCGCCCCGTTCTCGCTGTCGCTGTGGGCCAAACCCGCCGCGTTCGGCGGCGTCATCGCCTCGCAGGACGGCGTCAAGGACTCCGGCTTCCTGCTCTACTCGCAGAGCGACCACACCTGGTCCTTCTGCATGGCCACGTCCGACACCACCCGCACCTACGACTGCGCCGCCGGCGGCACCGCCGTCATCGGCCAGTGGGCCCATCTGACCGCCACCTACGACCCGGCGACCAAGGTCATGGACCTGTTCGTGGACGGCCGGCTCGTGGCCCACGGCCGGCACACCGCCGTGTCCGGCTTCACCGGCGGCTTCACCCTCGGCAACGACATCAACAACGGCGTGCGCGCCTCCTACTACAGCGGCTCCGTCTCCGACGTCCAGACGTGGAACGGCACCGTGCTGACCATCGACCAGGTCACGGCGACGGCCAACCTCCGCTCCGCCGACCCGCCGTACACCTTCGCCGACCTCGCCGACTACGACGGGGACGGCAACGCCGACGTGGTGGCCGCCGACGCCTACGGCAACCTGTGGCTCTACCAGGGCAGCGGCACGGGGACGCTGGTGTCCGGCCCGCTCTACATCGGCACCGGCTTCACCGGCTACACCCTCGTCGGCGTCGCCGACTTCGACAAGGACGGCCACGCCGACGTCATCGCCCGTGCCCCCGACAACACGCTGCGCCTCTTCCCGGGCGACGCCGGCCACAACCTGCTCACGCCGACGGTCACGATCGGCACCGGCTGGGGCAACTACCGCTTCGCCGGCGTCCGCGACTTCACCAAGGACGGCAAGCCGGACGTCGTGGCCGCCGACCTCGCGGGCAACCTGTGGCTCTACCCCGGCACCGGCGCGGGGGCGAGCTTCGGCGCCCGCGTCCAGCTGGGCAGCGGGTGGACCAACTTCGCCCTCGCCGGGCTCGCCGACTTCGACAAGGACGGCAACCTCGACGTCATCGCCCGCGACTCCACCGGACTGCTGTGGAATTACCACGGCAACGGCAGCAACGACGTCAGCAACCCGACCCAGGTGGGCACCGGCTGGAACAACTACACCTTCGCCGGGCTCAACGACTTCAACGGCGACGGCTACCCCGACGCCGTCGCCCGCGACAGCGCCGGGATCCTGTGGTTCTATCCCCGCACCGCCACCTCGTGGAGCGCCCGCACCGAGATCGGCCACAGCTGGTGAGCGGCCCGCCCGGCCCGTTCGACACCCCGTTCCGACAACCCGTTCCGACACCCGTTCCGACAAGCCGAGGAAAAGAGCGACGCAGGTGGACATCCAGGTCGAGAGCCGTATGACGGTGGAGGACATCACCGCGGCGTCCTTCCACATCCAGCGCTGGGAGGTGATGCGGATCCTGCCGGGGGCCGTGGTCTTCGCGGTGGTCGCCGTGCTCACCGCCTTCACGGTGCCCGTGGTCGCGATCGTGTGCGGGCTGGGCCTCGCCGTGGTCCTGGGGCTGCACCTGAAGTGGCGGCGGGACGCCCGGCGGATAGCGGAGAACGCGGTGCGGCTCGCCGACCCGTACTCGGTGCGGTTCACGGACTCGAAGGCCACCTTCGCGCAGAACGGCACGGAGGCGGCGTACCCGTGGGACAAGATCGCGTACGTGACGCGGTCCGACGCGGCGTGGATCGTCGTGCCGGGCGACCCGCGGGAGGTGTTCATGCTGCCGCACCGGGCGCTGTCGCCGTCGCAGACGGGTGAGTTCACCCGCCTGCTGTCGAGCTGGCCGCAGCGCAAGTACCGCAAGGCCAGGCTGCCCGAGCCGCGGATGCCGCGGTTCTGACGCCCCCCGGTCAGGCACGCGGGGCCTCCGCCGGCGATCCGGCGGGGGCCCCGCGTTCTGCCGCTCAGGCGCCGACGTAGGTGGCGAGGTGCTCGCCGGTCAGGGTGGTGCGGGCGGCGACGAGGTCGGCGGGGGTGCCCTCGAAGACGATGCGGCCGCCGTCGTGGCCCGCGCCGGGGCCCAGGTCGACGATCCAGTCGGCGTGGGCCATCACGGCCTGGTGGTGCTCGACGACGATGACGGACTTTCCCGCGTCGACCAGCCGGTCCAGGAGGGCCAGGAGCTGGGCGACGTCGGCGAGGTGGAGGCCGGTCGTGGGCTCGTCGAGGACGTAGACGCCGCCCTTGTCGCCCATGTGGGTGGCGAGCTTCAGGCGCTGGCGCTCGCCGCCGGACAAGGTGGTGAGGGGCTGGCCGATGGTGAGGTAGCCGAGGCCGACGTCCACCAGGCGGCCGAGGACCGTGTGGGCGGCGGGGGTGCGGGCGTCGCCGTCCGCGAAGAACTCCGCGGCCTCGGCGACGGACATCGCCAGCACCTCGCTGATGTCGCGCCCGCCGAAGGTGTACTCCAGCACCTCGGCCGAGAAGCGCTTGCCCTCGCAGTCCTCGCAGGGGCTCGCGACGCCCGCCATCATCGCGAGGTCGGTGTAGACGACCCCGGCGCCGTTGCAGGTCGGGCAGGCACCCTCGGAATTGGCGCTGAAGAGCGCGGGCTTGACGCCGTTCGCCTTCGCGAAGGCCTTGCGGATCGGGTCGAGCAGCCCGGTGTACGTCGCCGGGTTGCTGCGCCGCGAGCCGCGGATCGGGCTCTGGTCGATCGACACGACGCCCGCCTCCGCCGCCTCGGCGGACTTCAGCAGCGAGCCGTGCACGAGCGAGCTCTTCCCGGAGCCCGCCACGCCCGTCACGACGCACAGCACGCCGAGCGGGATGTCGACGTCCACGTCCTTCAGGTTGTTGGCGTCGGCGCCGCGCACCGCGAGGGTCCCGGAGGGCTTGCGTACCTCGTCCTTGAGCTTCGCGCGGTCGTCGAGGTGGCGGCCGGTGGTCGTCCCGCTGGCGCGCAGGCCCGCGACCGTGCCCTCGTACGTGACCGTGCCGCCCGCGGAGCCCGCGCCGGGGCCGAGGTCCACGACATGGTCGGCGATCGCGATCGTCTCCGGCTTGTGCTCGACGACCAGCACCGTGTTGCCCTTGTCGCGCAGCCGCAGCAGCAGGTCGTTCATCCGCTGGATGTCGTGCGGGTGCAGGCCCACCGTGGGCTCGTCGAAGACGTACGTGACGTCGGTGAGCGACGAGCCGAGCTGCCGGATCATCTTCACGCGCTGCGACTCGCCGCCCGACAGCGATCCCGCGGGCCGGTCGAGCGCGAGGTAGCCGAGGCCGATCTCGGTGAAGGAGTCCAGCGTCACCGACAGCGCCGCCAGCAGCGGGGCGACGGACGGCTCGTCCAGGCCGCGCACCCACTCCGCGAGGTCGCTGATCTGCATCGCGCACGCGTCCGCGATGCTCACCCCGCCGATCTTCGACGACCGCGCGCCCTCCGCCAGCCGGGTGCCGTCGCACTCCGGGCAGGTGGTGAAGGTGACCGCGCGCTCCACGAAGGCCCGGACGTGCGGCTGGAGCGCATCCTTGTCCTTCGACAGCATCGACTTCTGAATCTTGGGGACGAGCCCCTCGTAGGTGAGGTTGACGCCCTCGACCTTGACCTTCGTCGGCTCCCGGTAGAGGAAGTCCTGCATCTCCTGCTCCGTGAACTGCGCGATCGGCTTGTGCGGGTCCAGCAGCCCGGACTCGGCGTAGACCCGCACCGTCCAGAAGCTGTCGGACTTCCAGCCGGGGATCGTGAAGGCGCCCTCCGCGAGCGACTTCGATTCGTCGTAGAGCTGGCTCAGGTCGATGTCGGAGACGGTGCCGCGGCCCTCGCAGCGGGTGCACATGCCGCCGGTGCGGTTGAAGGTGGCCTTCACGGCCTTCTTCGCGCCGCGCTCGACGGTGATCGCGCCGGCCGCGTGGACCGACGGCACGTTGAAGGCGTACGCGCTGGGCGGGCCGATGTGCGGGGTGCCGAGGCGGCTGAAGAGGATGCGCAGCATGGCGTTGGCGTCGGTGGCCGTGCCGACGGTGGAGCGCGGGTCGGCGCCCATCCGCTGCTGGTCGACGCTGATCACGGTGGTCAGGCCCGCCAGCACGTCCACGTCGGGGCGGGAGAGCGTCGGCATGAAGCCCTGGACGAAGGCGCTGTAGGTCTCGTTGATCAGCCGCTGCGACTCGGCGGCCACCGTGTCGAAGACCAGCGAGCTCTTGCCGGAGCCGGACACGCCGGTGAAGGCGGTCAGCCGCCGCTTCGGGATGTCGACGTGGACGTCCCTGAGGTTGTTCACGCGGGCGCCGTGCACCCGGATCACGTCGTGGCTGTCCGCCCCGCCCCCTGCGTCCGTCCCAGCGTGCGTCCCCGTCATCGCGCTCTCCCTCGTCGGTGCGGCTGTGCTGCCCGCCACCGTAACGGGGCCGGGCCGCGGCTCGCTTCTCCGTTCGTGACCCCCCGGCGGGAGCGTCCGGGTACGCCGGAGGGCGGCGGGGCCGATGTGGCCCCGCCGCCCTCCGTGTCACTTCTTCCGGCGACGGATCAGTACGCGGAATTCACGTTGTCCATCGTGCCGTAGCGGTCGGCCGCGTAATTGCAGGCGGCGGTGATGTTCGCGACCGGGTCGTAGATGTCGTGCGACGTGCCGGCCACGTGGTAGCGGTCGAACGTCGGGTTGATCACCTGGAGCAGACCCTTCGAGGGAATGCCGTTGCGGGCGTTGATGTCCCACAGGTTGATCGCCTTGGGGTTACCGCTGGACTCGCGGATGATGTTGCGGTGGATTCCCTCGTACGTGCCGGGGATCCCCTTCTTGTGCATGATGTCGAGCGACTCGCGGATCCAGCCGTCCAGGTTGTTCGCGTAATGCTTGGCGGCCGGCTTGGACGCGGTCGTGCTCTTGGTCGTGCTCTTGGTCGTGCTCTTCTTCGGCGCGGTCGTGGTGGTGCTCTTCTTCGCGGCGTCGGCACGCTCGTGCGAGCGGTTCGCGGCGGCCTTCGCCTTCGCGCGCTCGGTCGCCTCGGCGGCGGCCTTCTTCTTGGCGGCCGCGTCCGCGGCCTCCTTCTTCGCCTGCTCGGCCTTGGCCGACTTCTGCTGCGCGGAGTCGTCCATGGCCTTCTGCGACGCCATACCGGACTGCGCACCCAGTTCCTTGGTGGGCGTACCGGTGGAGACGGAGAACCCGGTCGGGTCGCCCGCCGCGGTCGCCGAACCGGCTCCGGCGGTCGCTTCCAGTCCGGTGACGGTCAGCACGACCGCCGCGGCGGCGACAGCGCCGGCTGCGGTGATCTTGTGCTTCTTCGGCAGCTGGCGGAACTTCGCGAACGTCGGGAGCTTCTTCGGGATCGTGGGGAGCTGCATGGAGAAATTACCTCTTCCGTAGCGGGACCCCTGAATTGTTAGGGGGCGGCGATCCGCCGGTCAATGACCCGCGCTACGGGGCGCATTCGTAAGGACGATTACCGGGCGCCGATATGCCGTGGGATACGGCGGCCGGAGTTCACTAAGCGGCTTAGTATGTGACCCACGCCCTGTCGAGGGCATCACAAAGGGGCGCCCCCGCTCTCACCGGGAGTGAGAACGGGGGCGCTGGACGTGAGCGAATGGAGGCCTTTTGTGTGACCGCGGTCACCCGGTAATCAAGGCAGGCCGCAAAAGCCGCCGGGATGTACGGGCGGGCCCTTTTCTACCGCCCCGCGGGCTCGGGAGCGGGGGCGCCGGAGGGCACCGCCGCCGCCTTGTCGCCGGAGCGCGACGGCCTGACCAGCGCCAGCACCAGCAGGCCGCCGAGCAGGCCCGCGACCGCCGCCCACACCGAGATACGGTCCAGGGCCGCGGCGTACGCCGCGTGCGTGGAGCCGCCGTGCGCGGAGACGTGGCGCAGCCGGGCGGTGAAGACCGCGCCGAAGACGGCGACACCCAGCGTCATCCCGAGCTGGCGCGCGGTGTTCAGCGCCCCGCCCGCCATGCCCGCGCGGTGCGGCGGTACCGCGTCCACCGCGGCCGCGGCCAGCACCGGCGTGGTCAGGCCGACCCCCACCCCGGTCACCGCGAACCCGGCGGCCAGCGAGGCCGCGCCCGACGAGGTGTGCACGGTCAGCGCCAGCAGGCCGCAGCCCGCGCCGATGATCACCAGGCCCAGCCCGATCGGCAGCCGCGCCGGGAAGCGGTGCATCACTCGCCCGGCGATCGCCGCGACCACGAAGGCGGTCGCCGCCATCGGCATCATGGCCAGGCCGCCGCGGATCGGGCTGAGCCCCAGCACGTTCTGCAGCCACAGGGAGAAGTAGACGAAGCCGCTGAAGGCCGCCGCCTGGTAGAGCAGGCCGCCCGCGAGCAGGCCACTGAAGCCGGGGTTGCGCAGCAGCGCCAGGTCGATCATCGGATGGGCCGAGCGCGCCTCGATCGCCACGAAGGCCACGCCGGCGGCCGCGGCCACCACGAAGGCGGCGAGCGTCAGCCCGTCGGTCCAGCCCGCGTCGCCGCCGCGGATCAGGGCGTACGTGACCGCGGCCACGGCCAGCGTGAAGGCCGCGGCTCCCGGCAGGTCCAGGCGGCCGGTGCCGCGCCCGCCGCGCTCCGGCAGGACCCGCAGGGTGAGCAGCACGGCGACCGCCGCGATGGGCAGGTTGACCAGGAAGATCGCCTGCCAGCCGAAGCCCTGGGTGAGCAGCCCGCCCAGGATCGGCCCGGCCGCGGCGGCGGCGCCGTTGACCGCGCCCCACACACCGAACGCGACTCCGCGGTCACGCCCCTGGTAGGTCGAGGCCACCAGGGCGGCCGAGGTCGCGAACATCGCCGCCCCGCCGATGCCCTGCACCCCGCGCGCGGTGATCAGCGCGGCGGCGTTCGGCGACAGGGCCGCGCCCAGCGAGGCCGCGGCGAAGAGGACGAGCCCGGCCGCGTACAGCCGCCGGTGCCCGAAGAGGTCGCCCAGCGAGCCGGCCACCAGCAGCAGCGCGGCCAGCGCGAGGGCGTACACGTCCACCACCCACTGCAGGGAGGAGAAGGGTGCGTCGAGGTCGGACGCCATCCGCGGCAGCGCGACGTTCACGATCGTGACGTCGACCAGCAGGATGAAGGCGCCCAGGCAGATCGCCGTGAGGGGCAGCCACTTGCGCATGGGACGGGACTCCGTTTTCGGCTCGGGTCGGGTGCGGATCCGGTGCCGGGTGCTCCGGCGCCTCGGTACTGACACCGCCGGACGGCTGTTCCGGGCGGTCGCCCGGCTGTCCGACCGTTCCATCGTGCGGTCCTGCTGCGGAAATCCTCGGCCGATCCGCCCCGCACGGCGGAATCCGACACGCAGTAGGCTCCCTGCGTGGAATCCGACACGGCATGGGCACCTCTGCGGGTGTTCGACCCGCTCGACCAGCAGATCGTGCAGGCCCTGCAGCTCGACGGCCGCGCGCCCTACCGGCGGCTCGGCGAGGTGCTCGGCGTCTCCGACCAGACCGTGGCCCGCCGCCACGCGCGGCTGCGGGAGACCGCGGGCCTGCGGGTGCTCGGGCTGACCGAACCGCTGCGGATGGGCCTCACGCCGTGGTTCGTGCGGGTGCGCTGCACGCCGGACGCGGCCCGGCAGATCGGCGACGCGCTGGCCCGGCGCACCGACACCCGCTGGGTCAGCCTGCTCTCCGGCGGCACCGAGATCGGCTGCATGACCCATGTCTCCGACCCCACGCAGGATCCGCACGCGCTGCTGCTCCACAAGCTGCCGCGCACCCCGCGGGTGGTCCAGGTCAGCGCGCACGCCCTGCTGCACGTCTTCTTCGGCGGCGACCTCAGCCCCTACAGCAGGCTCGGGCCGCTCGCCCCCGAGCAGGTCGCGGCCCTGCGCCCGCCGCCGCCCGAGGACACCGCGGAACCGCCCCACCTCGACGAGGGCGACCTGCGGCTGCTGGAACTCCTCGCGCGCGACGGCCGCACCCCCGCCGCCGAGCTGGCGGCCGCCACCGGCTGGTCGCCCACCACGGTCCGCCGCCGTATGGCCGAGCTGCGCGCGTCCGGCGTGCTCTACTTCGACCTCGACTTCGCCGCGGGCCTGCACCCGAGCGAGCTGCGGACCTCCCTGTGGCTGGAGGTCGAGCCCGCGCACCTCGCCGCGGTGGGCGCGGCGCTCGCCGAGCACACACAGGTCGCCTTCGCGGCGGCGACGACGGGGACGGCGAACGTGTACGCGTCGCTGCTGTGCCGGGACGCGCCCTCGCTCTACCGCTACCTCACCGGCCCGGTGGCCGCCCTCCCCGGCGTCCGCCGCACCGAGACGGCCCCCATCCACCGCACCCTCAAGGGCCCGGGCCCGTTCTTCCTGCCGAACCGCTGAGCCGCCTCAGAAGCCCAGGCGGCGCAGCTGCTTGGGGTCGCGCTGCCAGTCCTTCGCGACCTTGACGTGGAGGTCGAGGAAGACCGGCGTGCCGAGAAGCGCCTCGATCTGCTTGCGGGACTTCATGCCGACCTCCTTCAGGCGGGCGCCCTTGGGGCCGATGATGATGCCCTTCTGGGAGGGCCGCTCGATGTAGACGTTGGCGTGGATGTCCACCAGTGGGCGGTCGGCGGGCCGGTCCTCGCGCGGCGCCATCTCCTCCACCACGACGGCGATGGAGTGCGGCAGCTCGTCGCGTACGCCTTCGAGCGCGGCCTCGCGGATGAGCTCGGCGATCATGATCTGCTCGGGCTCGTCGGTGAGGTCGCCCTCGGGGTAGAGGGCGGGGCCCTCGGGGAGCAGCGGGATCAGCAGGTCCGCGAGCAGGCCGACCTGCTCGCCCGCGACCGCCGAGACGGGCACGATCTCCGCCCACTCGAACCCCAGGTCGCGGCCCAGCTTGTCGACGGCCAGCAGCTGCCCGGCGAGGGCCTTGGAGTCGACCAGGTCGGTCTTGGTGACCACCGCGACCTTGGGCGTCTTGCGGATCTCGGCCAGCTCGCGCGCGATGAACGTGTCGCCGGGCCCGAGCTTCTGGTCGGCGGGCAGGCAGAAGCCGATGACGTCCACCTCGGCCCAGGTGCTGCGGACCACGTCGTTCAGGCGCTCGCCGAGCAGTGTGCGGGGCTTGTGCAGGCCGGGGGTGTCGACCAGCACGAGCTGGGCCTCGGGCCGGTGGACGATGCCGCGCACGGTGTGCCGGGTGGTCTGCGGCCGGTTGGAGGTGATCGCCACCTTCTGGCCGACCAGAGCGTTCGTGAGGGTGGACTTTCCGGCGTTGGGGCGGCCCACGAAGCAGGCGAAGCCGGACCGGTGGGCGGGGCCGGTGGCAGGGGTGCGAGCGCTCATGGCCCCCATTCTCCCCGATGGCGCGGGTGCGCGCGGACGGGCGCCCGCGCCAGGTCGCAGGCCCGGGCGGCCGGGCGCCCGCAGCGGTGGCAGGCCCGGCTGTCGTGAGGATGGCGTAATGCCCACGCAACACGAAACACGGCGGAAACACCCACGCCCACATCCGGAAACGCGCGCCCGTGACGCTTCCGTATACCCGCCTGCGGAAGGACCCGACCGTGCTGCTGCTGTCCTCCGGCCCCTCCGGCCAGACGGCCGTGAACGCCGCCGACACCGCGTGGCTGCTGGCCGCCACCGCACTGGTGCTGCTCATGACGCCCGGCCTCGCGCTCTTCTACGGCGGCATGGTCCGCAGCAAGAGCGTCCTCAACATGCTGATGATGAGCTTCGTCTCGATCGCCCTGGTCACGATGGTGTGGCTGCTCGCCGGATACACGCTGGCCTTCGGGCACGACGCGGGCGGGCTCGGCCTCATCGGCGACCCGAAGAACCTGGGCATGCACGGCATCGGGCCGACCGCGATGCACGGGCACGTGCCGACGCTGCTCTTCGCGACCTTCCAGATGACCTTCGCGGTGATCACGGCCGCGCTGATCAGCGGGGCGGTCGCCGACCGGGCGCGGTTCGGGGCCTGGATGGTCTTCGTGCCGGTGTGGACACTGGCCGTATACGTCCCCGTGGCGCACTGGGTCTTCGCCGACGGGGGGTGGGTCGCCGCGAAGCTGCACGCCCTGGACTACGCGGGCGGCACGGTCGTGGAGGTGTGCTCGGGGGCCTCCGGGCTGGCGCTGGCGATCGTGCTGGGGCCGCGGCTGGGCTTCCGCAAGGAGGCGATGCGGCCGCACAACCTGCCGCTGGTGCTGCTGGGCGCCGGGCTGCTGTGGTTCGGCTGGTTCGGCTTCAACGCCGGATCCGCGCTGGGCGCCAACGGCATGGCGGGCGCGGCCTTCCTCAACACCCAGACCGCGGGCTGCGCGGGCCTGCTGGGCTGGCTCGCGGTCGAGAAGCGGCGCGACGGGCACGCCACGACGCTGGGCGCCGCCTCCGGGTCGATCGCGGGCCTGGTCGCGATCACCCCGTCCTGCGGCAGCGTGGACGTCCCCGGCGCCGCGGTCGTCGGTCTCGCGGCGGGTGTGCTGTGCTCGTACGCGGTGAGCTGGAAGTTCCGCTGGGGCGTGGACGACTCGCTGGACGTCGTGGGCGTCCACCTCATGGGCGGCATCGTCGGCACCGCGCTCATCGGCCTGCTGGCCACCGAGACCATGACCGGCGGCCCCGAGGGTCTCTTCTACGGCGGCGGCCTGGCGCAGCTGGGCCGCCAGCTCACGGCGATCGGGGCGGTCGGGGCGTACGCCTTCGCCGTCACGTACGCGATCGGCAAGGGCATCGACCGGCTGCTGGGCTTCCGGGCGAGCGAGGAGCACGAGAGAAGGGGCCTGGACCTCACCGTGCACGCCGAGACCGCCTACGATCACGGCGTACTCACGCACGGTACGTCGCACGGCGCCGCCGCCGGGCACGCCGCCGCCGCGCAGGCCGCGCACGACAGGAGCCCCTTGGGATGAAGCTGGTCACCGCCGTCATCAAGCCGTACAAGCTCGACGACGTGAAGACCGCCCTGCAGGAGATGGGCGTGCAGGGCATGACCGTGACCGAGGCGAGCGGCTACGGCAGGCAGCGCGGCCACACCGAGGTCTACCGGGGGGCCGAATACCGCGTGGACCTCGTGCCGAAGGCGCGGATCGAGGTGCTGGTCGAGGACGCGGACGCGGACGCCGTCGTCGCGGCGGTCGTCGCGGCCGCCCGCACCGGCAAGATCGGGGACGGCAAGGTGTGGTCGGTGCCCGTCGACACCGCCGTCCGCGTCAGGACCGGCGAATTCGGCCCCGACGCCCTCTGACGCCCTCTGACGCGCCCGCCGCGCCTCAGCCCGCGGTGACCTGCGCGCGTACCGAGCCGTCCGGCGCCGCCGTGATCACCGGCACCGCGGCGCCGCCCAGGTCGCGGACGGCGGCGCGGTCGGCGTCGGACGCCGCCTCCGCCTCCGTCACGACCGCGGCGGCCTCCAGCGACTTCGCGCCGCTCGCGACGGCCATCGCGACCGCCGTCTGCAGCGCGCTCAGCCGCAGCGACTCCAGCGCGACCGTGCCCGCCACGTACGTACGCCCCGTCTCGTCCCGCACCGCGGCACCCTCGGCCACCCCGTTGCGCGCCCGGGCCGAGCGGGCGAGGGTGACGAGCTTGCGGTCTTCCGGGTCCGACAGCCCGGCTGCCTGCTGCTGATCGCTCATACGCGCGATCATAGGGCGTCGCCGCACCCCGTACGCGGGCCCCCGCTCACTCCTGGGCCCCGCCCTCCGGCGCCTCGTGCTCCGCGGTCAACGGCTCCACCAGGACCGTGCCGATGCGGTTGCGGCGGCCCGCCTGGGTCTCCGCGGTCAGGCGGAGGGCGACCGTGGGGCGCTCGGCGGAGCCGTCCTCGGGGAGGGGGACGACCGCGGTGGCGCCGGGGATGGGGACGCGGCCGAGGGACTTGGCCAGCAGGCCGCCGACCGTCTCGACGTCGTCGTCGTCCAGCAGCACGCCGTAGAGCTCGCCCAGGTCGCCGATGTCGAGCCGCGCGGTGACCCGGTAGCGGCCCTCGCCCAGCTCGTCGACCGGCGGGGTCTCCTGGTCGTACTCGTCGGTGATCTCGCCGACGATCTCCTCCAGGATGTCCTCGATCGTGACGATGCCCGCGGTGCCGCCGTACTCGTCGACGACGACCGCGACGTGGTTGCGGTCGCGCTGCATCTCGCGCAGCAGATCACCGGCGTTCTTGGTGTCGGGCACGAAGGCCGCCGGGCGCAGCACGCTCGTGACCGGCTCGCTCTCGGCCTCGCGGTTGATGTGGGTGCGCCGGGCGAGGTCCTTGAGGTAGACGAAGCCGACGACGTCGTCCTCGCTCTCGCCGGTCACCGGGATGCGGGAGAAGCCGCTGCGCAGCGCCAGCGTGGTGGCCTGGCGGATGGTCTTGAAGCGCTCGATCATCACCAGCTCGGGGCGCGGCACCATCACCTCGCGCACGATGGTGTCGCCCAGCTCGAAGACGGAGTGCACCATACGGCGCTCGTCGTCCTCGATGAGCGACTCGGACTCCGCGAGGTCGACGAGCGCGCGCAGCTCCGCCTCGCTCGCGAACGGGCCGCGTTTGAAGCCCCTGCCGGGCGTCAGCGCGTTGCCGAGCAGGATCAGCAGCCCGGGGACGGGGCCCATGACGCGGGCCAGCGGCAGCAGCACGTACGAGGCGGCCGTCGCGGTGTTCATGGGGTGCTGGCGGCCGATGGTGCGCGGCGAGACCCCCACCGCGACGTACGACACCAGCACCATGACGCCGATCGCGACGACCAGCACCTCCCAGGTGCTGGTGAAGGCGCGGTAGCAGACGACCGTGATGAGCACGGCCGCCGCGGTCTCGCACCCGACCCGCACCAGCAGCGCGACGTTGAGGTAGCGGGTCGGGTCGGAGGCCACCGCGAGCAGGTTGGCGGCGCCCCGGCGGCCGGAGCGGACCGCGTCCTCGGCGCGGAAGCGGGAGATCCTGGCGAGCGCGGTCTCGGCGCAGGCCGCGAGCCAGGCGACGATGACGAGCAGGACAGCGGAGACGATCATGAGGCGTCCACGTGCGGTAGCCGTGCCCCCGCGTCAGTGGGTGGTGGGCGCGGGCGAGGGGCCCGTCATGCCGTGCTCGGCCCGCCAGCCGTCCAGGATCGCCTTCTGCAGGCCGAACATCTCGGCCTTGTCCTCGGGCTCCTCGTGGTCGTACCCGAGCAGGTGCAGCACCCCGTGCACGGTGAGCAGCTGAAGCTCCTCGTCCATGCTGTGCCCGGTCGGCGCCTCCTCGCCCTGCTTCTTCGCGACCTCCGGACACAGCACGATGTCGCCGAGCAGCCCCTGCGCGGGCTCCTCGTCCTCCTTGCCGGGCCGCAGCTCGTCCATCGGGAAGGACATGACATCGGTGGGGCCCGGCAGATCCATCCACTGGACGTGCAGCTGCTCCATCGCGTCGGCGTCCACCAGGATCACCGACAGCTCCGACAGCGGGTGGATGCGCATCCGGCCGAGCGCGTAGCGGGCGGTGTCCAGCACCGCCTGCTCGTCGATCTCCCAGCCGGACTCGTTGTTGACGTCGATCGCCATGATGGTGTGGTCCGGCTACTTTCTCTTGGGCCGTGCGGTGCGGCCGCCGTTCGCGGTATCCCCCGCGTCGGCCGCGGCGAGCGCGTTGTCGTACCGCTCGTACGCGTCCACGATCCGCCCGACCAGCTTGTGCCGCACCACGTCGGTGCTGGTGAGCCGCGCGAAATGGACGTCGTCGACGTCGGCGAGGATGTCCTGCACCTGCCGCAGGCCGCTCTTGGTGCCGCTCGGCAGGTCGACCTGGGTGACGTCACCGGTGATGACGATCTTGGAGTCGAAGCCGAGCCGGGTCAGGAACATCTTCATCTGCTCGGCGCTGGTGTTCTGCGCCTCGTCCAGGATGATGAAGGCGTCGTTGAGCGTGTTGTGCGTCAGCAGGTGGTCCTCGGTGACATACAGCGAATCCTCCGCGGCCACCTGGATGCACACCGCCTCCTCACGGCCCGCGGGCTCGATGCTGTCGATGAAGCGCATCGGACGACCCCCGCCACCAGCTGCGTGGTACGCGTCGCGCTTGCGGGCCAGGCGGAAGGGCTCGATTCCTTCGGGAAGCCGGATGTCGAGAATGTGCGTGTCGCGCCGGTGGTGCACGTCGCGTCCGTACACTCGGCCAGGTGTACGGCCTTCCACCGCCCTGCGCCGGGTGTAGGCGACACCGCCCAGGGATTGGACGAGCGCCACGACGTCGTCGCGCAGCAGGATCGACGTGGTCGTGTACTGCACGCGGCACGTGCGGCCGGTCTGCTTGACCGGTCCGCCGTCGGCGTCGAGCAGGCCTTGGAGAACGGCCAGCCGTACGTCCGCGGAGTTGCGCAGGTAGGCGTCGGGGACGAATTTCGCGTGCGACCTGTTGCCGAGAAGGTCCAGCGCCCGCAGGGCGGCCGTGACCGGATTCTCCAGCGTGACGACGTCACCTGCCGAGCGGACGCGGCTAAGGGTGTAGTCGACGCGGCCCTTGAACCTCGCCTTCACTCCTGGAAGGGCTGTCTCCAGCGCGGTGGCCAGTTCGGGGTCCGCGGTCGCGAAGGACGGCGTGGTTGAGCCGGTGAGGCACCCGTCACCGAGTAGGAGGCCGAGCGCGTACGGATCCATCGGGACGTCCTGCGCCGGGAAGCACACCGGGGCGGTCAGCATCGGCAGCTCGTAACGCCGTGCGTGGGCGGCGCGGAGCTTGCCGATCATCTCTCGGGTCTCAAGGACCCGCCACGGCTTGTTCCGGCGCCTGTCCGAGGCGGTCCTCACCGTCCACAGGTGATCCCCGCAGCACAGCGTGGACGAGCCGTCCTGCGCGGTGAGCCGGTAGATGTCCTTCTCGCCCTGCGGGTAGACGCCCAGCACCGGTGTCGGCTCGCCGTTCGAGCCGATGACCAGATCACCGACCTGGAGTTCGCCGATGGCGCGGAAGCCGGAAGGCGTCAGCACCTTGGTGAAGACCGGCTGCGCGCGGCCGCGCATGTACGCCAGCGGGGCGACCTCGATCGTGCCGGCCGCCATCAGGCGGGGGATCGAGTCGGGGTCCAGCATGTCGTGCAGGGCGTCGTAGAGCGGGCGCAGGTAGGGGTCGATCTTCTCGTAGAGGGTGCCGGGCAGGAAGCCCAGGCGCTCGCCGGCCTCGACCGCGGGGCGGGTCAGGATGATGCGGTTGACCTGCTTGGACTGGAGGGCCTGGACGGCCTTGGCCATCGCCAGGTAGGTCTTGCCGGTGCCCGCCGGGCCGATGCCGAAGACGACGGTGTGCTTGTCGATCGCGTCCACGTAGCGCTTCTGGTTGAGCGTCTTGGGGCGGATCGTGCGGCCGCGGCTGGACAGGATGTTCTGCGTGAGCACCTGGGCCGGGGTCTCGGCGTCCTCGTCGGCGGCGGTGCCGTTGGCGCGGAGCATCGCGATGGAGCGCTCCACCGCGTCCTCGGTCATCGGCTGGCCGGTGCGCAGGACGAGCATCATCTCGTCGAACAGCCGCTGCACGAGGGCCACCTCGGCGGGGTCGCCGACGGCGTTGATCTCGTTGCCCCGCACATGGATGTCGACGGCCGGGAAGGCCTGCTCGATCACGCGCAGGAGGGCGTCGCCGGATCCCAGAACGGTCACCATGGGGTGCTTGGCCGGTACGACGAAGTGGGCGCGGGCCGGCTGCGGCTGCGGCTGCTGCTTGGTCGGTGTCTGAGTCATGGGCCGGCGCTAGGGCCTGCTCATCCCTCTTTCTGCTGATCGAGGAGCCCGGTTAAGGCCTGGTGCTCCCAAGCCTACGACGTGGGGCGTCGGCCGCCGAGGGGATTTGCGCTTCCGCCGTGCGCCTCACGCCCGGCGGAAGCCGATCGTCGGCACCGCCCGGGGCAGCGGCCAGCGGCGCGGGGCGGGCGGGATCAGCGCGTCCAGGAAGGCGTAGCGGCGCAATGCCCCGTCCGGGGTGGCCGGGTCGGCCTTGGCGCGCGTCCACCACGCGGCGACCTCCGTCCAGCCCGGCGCGGACAGCGAGCCGCCGAACTCCTGGACGGACAGCGCGGCGCACAGCGAGCCGAAGGCCAGCCGGTCGGGCAGCGGCCAGCCCGCCAGGCTGCCGGTGACGAAGGCGGCCACGAAGACGTCCCCGGCGCCGGTCGGATCCAGCGCGTCCACGATCAGCGCGGGCACCTCCGCGGTCTCGCCGGTGCCCGCGTCCACCGCGACCGCGCCCTCGGCACCGAGCGTGACGACGGCCAGCGGCACCAGCTCCGCGAGCCGGTACGCGGCCGCGCGGGGGCTCGCGGTGCGGGTGTAGCGCATGGCCTCCTCGGCGTTCGGCAGGAAGGCCGCGCAATGCCGCAGCTCGGCCAGATCCGCCGGATCCCAGCGGCCGGTGTCGTCCCACCCGACGTCGGCGAAGACCTGCGTGCCGTGCGCGGCCGCCCGGGCGACCCACTCGCGGTCCGGGTCGGGCGCGGGCTCCTCGTCGGAGGCCCGCTCGCGCTGCCCCAGCGAGGCCACCGCGGCCCGCGCGGGCGGCGGGCACGCGGGCACCGGCTCGTGCTCGGGCGGTGGCGCCCGGTGCCCGTGGCTGACCATGGTGCGCTCGCCCTCGTACGCCATCGAGACCGTGACCGGGGAATGCCAGCCGGGGATGCGGCGGGAGGGCCCGAGGTCGATGCCCTCGCCCTGGGAGAGGCTCTCCCAGCAGTAGTCGCCGTACATGTCGTCGCCGAAGGCGGCGGCGAGCGTCGTGCGCAGGCCGAGCCGGGCCAGGGCCGTGGCCATGTTCGCCACGCCGCCGGGGCTGGAGCCCATGCCGCGGGCCCACGACTCCGTGCCCCGCACGGGGGCGCTGTCCAGGCCGGTGAAGATGATGTCGAGGAAGACGGTGCCGGTGAGGTAGACATCGGTCGCCGGGTCCCCCGCGGCGCGCACCGCGCCGAGCGGATCGAGAACGGGCTGGTCGTGCATGGAACACACTGTGCCCGACTGTGCCCGATACCACTGACATTGACATCCTCCCCCGGCTGGAGCAGGGGGATTCCTGGCTCAGGCTGCCTGCGGGAGCAGTGCTCCCAGAGGGCTTCCGCCGTCAGCGCCAGCCGGGTTGAGACCAGCCCGGACGAGCATCACGCGGGCAGAGTTCTTGTCCCGGGAGGACACGGCTCCGCACGCGGTGCACGCATACGTTCGTTCGGAGAGGGGAAGTGCGTGCTTGGTTCTCGCACCGCACTGTGCGCAGTCCATCGTGGTGTGGGCCGGGTGCACCAGGTGCACGGTGCGGCCGTGCTTGCGGGCCATTTGCACCAGTGCCGTCCTTGTCGCACCGATCGCCGCGTCAGCGGCCTTGCGCGCCATCGTGGACTTCGCGAGGAACGTGGGCCTGAAGTCCTCGACGGCGAGGTGGTCGAAGTCGCGTACAACGGTCTTGGCCCATTTGCGGCCGGTGTCCTGGCGCTGCCTGGCGACTTTCTTGTGGACCTTGGCCGCCGCGCGGGACGCAGTCCGGTAGCCCCTCGACGCGGCCTTGCCGGGTCCGGGTTTCCGCCTTGCCATCTGCTTCTGGTACCGGGCCAGCTTCGCGGCGGCACTCTTCCCGTGCTGCGGGTGGGGGAGGTCGTGGCTGTCGCTGGTAGTGGTGGCGGTCTCCTTGACACCCCAGTCGAGACCGATCACCCGGCCGGTCTCCGGCAGCGGTTCGACGGCCGTGGCGACGACGAACGAGGCGTACCAATGTCCGAGGCTGTCCCGGTACACCCGCACCGACGTGGGATCACCGGGCAGGCCGCGGGACCACACCACGGTCAGCGCGATGCCGCCCGCGAGGTGCAGGCGTCCGTCCTTGAGGCGGAAGCCGCGCCGGGTGTAGTTCATCGAGGGCAGCGCGTCGCGCTTGCGCTTGACGCGGGGCATCCCGGCGCGTCGGCACACCGGCAGCCCGGCCTTGATGTCCTTCAGGGCTCTGGCGCGGGACTTGCCGAAGTCGCGGATGGTCTGCTGCTGCGGCACCGAAGCACCATCGCGCAGCCATCCCATGGCGGTGCGGGCCCCGGTCAGCATCTTGTCGAGCTGCGCCGGACCGCACGTCACCTTGTCGACGGCGTCCGTGTTCAAGCCGTGGACCTTGCGGGACATGGCCACGCATTCGTTCCAGATCCACCGGCAGCGCGCCCACTCGGCGTTGAGCCCGGCGAGCGCGGTCGACGACAGGCGAAGCCGGTAGGTGTACCGGGCGCGCCCGGACTCCTCACCCGCTTCCCGTCGTGTCGTCATGGTGTCATTCTACCAGTTGGTGGGCATTGGGAAACCACTACTCTGGTGTCATGGATGAAGACAAGCGCATCACGCTCCGCCTGCCCGCAGACCTGCACGAATGGCTGACCGCTCAGGCCAGGTCCGCTCGCCGGTCCCTCAACTCCGAGATCGTCTACCGGCTGGAGGTCGAGCGCAACGCCGCCGCAGCGGGCGCCGAGTCGCCCTAACGGCGATTCGACTGTCCCTGACCTGCGCTCCGCAGGAGTCCGGCTCCTCCCCGACCCGGCGGTCAGGGCATCCTCGAAGGAATCAGGTGACGAGCATCGCGGGAACGGAGTACGGGTGAAGCTGACGATTCTGGGCGGCGGGGGCTTCCGGGTGCCGCTCGTGCACCGCGCGCTCGCGGGCGACGGGCTGATCGACGAGGTCGTGCTGTACGACGAGGACCCGCTGCGGCTGCGGGTCGTCGCCGCCGTGATCGCCGGGGCGGGGGCGGGCGGGCCCGCCGTACGCCTCGCGGACGGGCTGGACGACGCGGTGCGCGGCGCGGACTTCGTCTTCTCCGCGATCCGGGTGGGCGGCACCGCGGGCCGGGTGCGCGACGAGCGGCTGCCGCTCGCGCAGGGCGTGCTCGGCCAGGAGACGGTGGGCGCGGGCGGTGTCCTCTACGGGCTGCGCACGCTGCCGGTCGCGGTACGGATCGCCGAGCGCGTACGGGCGCTGGCGCCGGACGCCCTGGTGATCAACTTCACCAACCCCGCGGGCATGGTGACCGAGGCGATGGCGCGGGTGCTGGGCGACCGGGTCGTGGGCATCTGCGACTCGCCCGTGGGCCTGGTGCGGCGCGCGGCGCGCGCGGCGGGCGCCGACCCGGACGCGCCGGGCTTCGGCTACGACTACGTCGGCCTCAACCACCTGGGCTGGCTGCGCCGGCTGACCTCCGGCGGCCGCGACCTGCTGCCCGGCCTGCTCGCCGACACCGCCGCGCTCGGCGGCTTCGAGGAGGGGCGGCTCTTCGGCCCCGACCTCCTCGCCGCGCTGGGCGCGCTGCCCAACGAATACCTGCACTACTACTACTTCCGCCGCGAGACGCTCGCCGCGGTGCGCGCGGCGGACGAGACCCGCGGCGAATTCCTGGACCGCCAGCAGGGCGCGTTCTTCGCCGCCGCCGACCGCGAGCCGGGCCGCGCGCACGCGCTGTGGGAGGCGACCCGGCGCGAGCGCGAGGAGACCTACGGGGCCGACTCCCGGGCGGCGAGCGGCGGTTGGCAGCGCGACCCGCACGACCTGGACGGCGGGGGCTACGACCGGGTGGCGCTCGCGCTCATGCGGGCCGTCGCGCGGGACGAGCGGGCGGTGCTGATCCTCAACGTCCGCTCGGGCGGCGCGCTGCCCTTCCTGGACGCCGAGGCCGTCGTGGAGGTGCCGTGCGCGGTGGACGCCGCCGGGGTGCGGCCGCTGCCCGTCGCGCCGCCGGACGAGCACCAGGCGGGGCTGATGCTGGCCGTCAAGGCGGTGGAGCGGGCGGTGATCGAGGCGGCGCTCAGCGGCTCGCGTACGGCCGCGCTGCGCGCCCTCGCCCTGCACCCGCTGGTGGACTCCCCCGCGGCTGCCGCCCGCATCCTGGACGCGGCGGGCTACTGAGCCGCGGACCGGTCCCGTACCGGCACCGAAGACCTCTGGCGAAACATCGGGGAAACACCATCTGACCTGCGCTGTGACGATACGCGCGTAGACCGTCCTTGACCTGCCGGGAACGGGGGGTCTAACTTGCCGCGCAATAACCAGCGTTGAAGGAGCACCGCCATGCCCCTCGTCCGTCCGTCCCGCCGTTCGCTGGCGCTCGCCGCCGCCGCGGCCACCCTGGGCGCCGCTTTCTACGGTGTCGGAGCCGCCACCGCCGACCCCTCGGTGCCGCGCAGCGACAAGCAGATCCCCAACCTCACCAACGTCGTCAACGACATCAAGGCCTACTACGGCGACACCACCGTGGGCAGCGAGCACTACGCCTCCGCGGACAGCAACTACGCCCGCCAGCTCGCGGGCATCGAGGCCAAGGCGAAGTCGGACCTCGCGCACGCCCTGAAGCACGGCAAGGACGCGAAGGGCGCCAAGGGCGACAAGCACGGCGGCCACGGCAAGAAGCCCGCGATCGTGCTGGACGTCGACGACACCAGCGTGCTCACGTACAACTACGAGCTGGAGGTCGGCTTCAACTACACCCCGGCGAGCAACCAGGCCTACCTGGACAGCAAGGACATGCCGCCGGTCTTCGGCATGGACACCCTCACCAACTGGGCCGCCGACCAGGGCGTGGAGGTCTTCTGGATCACCGGCCGCCCGGAGGCGCAGCGCGCCGACACCGTACGGAACCTGACCGCGGTCGGCTACACCGCGGCCCCCGACACCGCGCACCTGTACCTGAAGAACACCGCGACCCCGCCCGCGTACCTGGCGTGCGGCGCGACCTGCACGACGATCGAGTACAAGTCCGGGACGCGCGCGCACATCGAGTCGCTGGGCTACGACATCATCGGCAACTTCGGCGACCAGTACAGCGACCTGTCCGGCGGCCACGCCGACAAGTCCTACAAGCTGCCCAACCCGATGTACTACCTGCCGTAGCGGATCCGCGGTGCCGTGCCGCGTCCTCACGCGCGGCGCGGCACCGGCACCCGCATCAGGTCGGCGGCCACCGTCAGTTCGCCTTCGAAACCGGCGGCGCGGGCCTCGGCGGCGAAGCCGTCCGGCTCGGGGTAGCGCTGCGAGAAGTGGGTGAGCACCAGATGGCGCACCCCCGCCTCCCGTGCGGCGGCCGCGGCCTGGCCCGCCGTCAGGTGGCCGTGCTCGGCGGCCAGCCCGGCGTCGGCCTCCTGGAAGGTCGACTCGATCACCAGCAGGTCGCAGCCCGCGGCGAGTTCGGGCACCGCCGGGCACATCCGGGTGTCCATGACGAAGGCGAAGCGCTGGCCGCGGCGCGGCTCGCTGACCTCCTCCAGGCGCACCCCGCGCAGCTCGCCGTCGCGCTGGAGGCGGCCGATGTCCGGCCCGGCGATGCCGTGTTCGGCAAGCCGCTCCGGCACCATCCGGCGGCCGTCCGGCTCGGTGAGCCGGTAGCCGTAGGACTCGACGGGGTGCGACAGGCGGCGCGCTTCGAGGGTGAAGGCGGGGGTGGCGGCGAGGAGGCCGCCCTCGCCGCTCACCGGCTCCTCGCGGATGTCCCCGGCCTCGCGGTAGGCGGTGGCGTGCCGCAGCCGGTCGAAGTAGGCCTGGCCGCTCGCCGGGTAGTGCGCCGTGATCGGGTGCGGGACGCGGTCCAGGCTGATGCGCTGGAAGACGCCCGCGAGGCCGAGCGAGTGGTCGCCGTGGAAGTGCGTGACGCAGATCCGCGTCAGGTCGTGCGCGGCGACCCCGGCGTGCAGCATCTGCCGCTGGCTGCCCTCGCCGGGGTCGAAGAGGATGCCCTCGCCGTCCCAGCGCAGCACGTAGCCGTTATGGGCGCGCTGCCGCGTCGGCACCTGGCTCGCGGTGCCGAGGACGACGAGTTCACGGGGCATCGGGCGCGGCTCAGACCAGCTGCTGGAGGTCGCGGCCGCCCAGCACGTGGGCGTGCGCGTGGAAGACCGTCTGGCCCGCGCCGGATCCGGTGTTGAAGATGATCCGGTAGCCGGTGCCGTCGACCTTCTCCTGCGCCGCGACCTCGCCCGCCTCACGCAGCACGTCCGCGGTCGCGCCCGGGTCGCCCGCGGCGAGCGAGGCGGCGTCCGGGTAGTGCACCCGCGGGATGACCAGGACGTGCGTGGGCGCCTGCGGGTTGATGTCCCGGAAGGCGAGCGTGGTGGGCGTCTCGCGGACGATCGTGGCCGGGATCTCACCGGCCACGATCTTGCAGAACAGGCAGTCGGCCTGGGGCTCTCCCGCCATGGTGCGGGGCTCCCTTCTCGCAGGGCTACAGGGGCTTCGCATCGTACCGGCCGTACGCGCACCACCGGCGCGCGTACGGCCCCCGTACGGCTCGCACGGCCCGCACGGCCCGCACCGCTTACAGCGGCGGAAGCTCCGGCGCGGTCTTCGCGGGGTTCTCGTCCAGCGCGCGCAGGGCCAGCTCCACCGCGGTGTCCAGCTGCGGATCCTCGCCCGCGGCCCACTGCTGCGGCGCGCACACCACCTCGACGTCCGGATCGACCCCGTGGTTCTCCACGTCCCAGCCGTAACCCTCCAGCCAGAAGGCGTACTTGGGCTGCGTCACACCCGTGCCGTCGACCAGCTGGTAGCGGTTGTCGATGCCGATGACGCCGCCCCAGGTGCGGGTGCCGACGACCGGGCCGATGTCCAGCGCGCGGATCGCCGCGTTGACCACGTCGCCGTCGGAGCCGGAGAACTCGTTGGCCACCGCCACGACCGGGCCGCGCGGCGCGTCCAGCGGGTAGCTCATCGGGCGGCTGCCGCGCGGCACGTCCCAGCCGATGATCCGGCGGGCCAGCTTCTCCACGACCAGCTGCGAGGTGTGCCCGCCGCGGTTCTCCCGCACGTCGACGACCAGGCCCTCGCGGGCGACCTCCACCCGCAGGTCGCGGTGCAGCTGCGCCCAGCCGTTGCCGACCATGTCCGGCACGTGCAGGTAGCCCAGCCGCCCGCCGGACGCCGCGTGGACGTGCGCGCGCCGCCCGGCGACCCAGTCGTGGTAGCGCAGCGGCTCCTCGTCGTCCAGCGGCACCGCCACCACATGGCGTACGGGGCCGCCCTGCGCGCCCTGCACGGTCAGCTCCACCGGCTTGCCCGCGGTGCCCACCAGAAGCGGCCCGGGCCCGGCGACCGGGTCCACCGGGACACCGTCCACCGCGAGCAGCGCGTCGCCCGCGCGCACCGCCACGGCCGGCGCGGACAGCGGCGAGCGGGCCAGCGGGTCGGAGGACTCGCCGGGCAGCACCCGCTCCACCCGCCACCGGCCCTCGGAATCCCGCGCCAGGTCCGCGCCCAGCAGGCCCTGGCGGTGCAGCGGGTCGCGGTAGCCGCCGGGCGGCGAGACGTACGCGTGCGAGGTGCCCAGCTCGCCGTGCAGCTCCCACAGCAGGTCGACCAGGTCGTCGTGGGTGGCGACGCGGTCCACCAGCGGCCGGTAGCGCTCGGCGACGCCGTCCCAGTCCAGGCCGCCCATGTCGGCGCGCCAGTAGTTGTCCCGGGCCAGCCGGTGGGTCTCGGCGAACATCTGCCGCCACTCGTCCTGCGGCCGCACGGTGACCCGGACCCGGGACAGGTCCACGGTGACCGCGCTGCCGGAGTCGTCGTCGGAGTCGGCCTTGCTGTCGGCGGGCACCACGCGCAGCCGCCCGCTCGTCCGCAGCAGCACCTTGGTGCCGTCGCCGGTGACCGCGAAGCCGTCGGCGTCGTCGGCGATCTCCTCCAGCCGCAGCTGCGCCAGGTCGTAGCGCTCCAGGGCGGTGCCCGGCGGCTGCGCCTCCGGGGTGGCCAGGCCCGAGCCGAGCACGCCGGTCAGCGGGTGGCGCAGCCACAGCACGCCGCCCTTGGCCGCGCGCAGGCCCGAGTAGCGGGCCGCCTCGACCGGGAAGGGCACGATGCGGTCGGCGAGCCCCACGGTGTCCACGGTGGTGGACGGGACGCGCGGCCCGTCGCCCTTGCCCTCGCCCTCGGCCTTGTCGCGGGGCTTGTCGTCCTCGCCCGCGCCGCCCGGGGCGTCGTCGTCGCCGTCGTAGGGGCGGCCCTGGCGCTGCGGGCCGAAGGGCGAGGGCGTGGTGGCCGCGAGCGTGATCAGGTACGGGCGGCAGGCGTTGGTGAAGGCCAGGTCGAAGACATGGGCGTCGTAGACCGGGTCGAAGGAGCGCTCCGACAGGAAGGCCAGGTGGCGGCCGTCAGCGGTGAAGGCGGGCGCGAAGTCGGCGAAGCGCAGCGGGGTCGCGTCGACCACCGTCAGATCCGCGGTGGACGCCAGCTTGAGCTGCCGCAGCTCGCCGGGGCCCGGCGCGGACCACGCCAGCCACGCCGAGTCGGGCGAGAAGGCCAGGCCCGTCGCGTCCCCGGCGTCGCTGGTCGCGACCTCGCGGATCTCGCCGGTCTGCGTCTCCACCAGCAGCACCCGGCCGTCGTGCGAGGCGACGGCGATGCGGTGCCCGTCCGGCGAGACCTCCATCGCCAGCACCCGGCCCAGCCGCCCCGCCGCGAGGCGCCGCGGCGCCGTGCCGGGCGCCAGGCCCAGCGCGGGCGCCAGCTCCAGGGCGTCCTCGCCCTCCGCGTCCGTCACCCACACCACGTGCTGCTCGCCGTCCGCGCCGCCGGGCGCGAAGACCCGCGGCAGCCGGGTGCGCACCCCGGGCTCGGCGGCCAGCACACGGGCCGGGCCGCCCCGGTGGGTGATCCAGTGCGTGGTGCCGCGCACCTCGACCGCGCTGCCCCGCCCGGTGTGGTCGGGCCGGGCGCCGCCCAGGTAGTGGGCCGCGCGCACCGGATGCGGCTGGAGGTCGGCGCGCTGGCCGCCGAGCGCGATGTCCAGGGGGCGGGGTGTCGCGTCCTCGTCGTCGAGGTCGTCCAGGACGTGCAGGACGCCGCCGCTGGTCCAGGCGACGCGGGTGCCGTCCGTACCGGCGTGGCGGGCGTAGAAGCCTTCCAGGCTGCTGTGGCGGCGCAGGTCCGTACCGTCCGGGAGGCTGGAGTAGACCGCTCCGACGCCCTCGTGGTCGGACAGGAAGGCGATCCGGCCGCCCACCCACATCGGGCACTCGATGTTGCCGTCCAGACCCGCGTGCACCCGAACGAAGCCGCCGTCGCCGCGCGCGTCCAGCCACAGCTTGCCCGCGGTGCCGCCCCGGTAGCGCTTCCAGTACGCCGCCTCCCGGCCCATCGGCACGGACAGCAGCAGCACCGCGCCGCCCGGCCCGTACGCCACGTCGCCGACCGGCCCGTACGGCAGCAGCTCGCCCGGCCCGCCGTCCAGCGGCACCGTCCGCGCCCAGGTGCGGCGGCCCGACGCCTGGCCGTGGCTCGACGTCACCACCAGCGCGCCGTCCGGCGTCCAGCCGCGCACCGCGGTGCGCGCGTCGCCCCAGTACGTCAGCCGCCGCGACGGGCCGCCGTCCAGCGGCGCCGTGTGCACCTCGGGCGCGCCGTCCCGCGTCGACGTCCACGCGAGGCTCGCGCCGTCCGGCGCGATACGGGGGCGGCCCACCGGCACGTTGTCCGCGCTGACCCGCCAGGCGCGGCCGCCGTCCAGCGGCGCGACCCACACGTCGTCCTCCGCCGTGAAGGCGATCAGGTCCCCGTGCGGGTGCGGGTGCCTCAGGTACGAGGGCTGGTGATTCGGTGTCGGGTGCGTCACCAGACCACCCTAACTTCGATCAACTCCCCGCAGTATGCCGTCGGTCGCAGTTCCCGAGCCCCTCGACGGAGAACACCCGCCGCGCGCCGACTGTCGCCGTCAGCCTGCCGCGCACGCACAGGTCGTCGAGCTGCTCGGTGACGTCGCCCGTCACGGAGATCTTGCGGTCGTCGTCGGTACGGCCCACGCAGTCGACGCTGGCGTGGTGCGTTTTCGACTGGGCGCTGCACGAGAGCCACTGGACGTCGACGCCCTTCTGCTGCAGGGCGTGCGTCGCCAACTGGTCCGTCGTCACGGAGACGGCGCTGGTGCCGAGGCCGTCGGCGGGCTCGCACCCGGTGGCGGCTGCCGCCGCCGCTGTCAGGAGGGCGGCAACCGCCCACTTTCGTCTGGCCTTTCCCATGGCCTTTACGGTCCTGCGGCCGTGCCCGCGGGTCCATCCCCCGCACGGTCGATTCACCCCTTACGGGACAAGGTCCCCCCTCTGGGGGTGAGTTGGCGCATCCGCGGGGGGGGTTGGTTGTCGTGCCGGGGTGCCCCTTGCGGTGGCGTTCGCGATCTTCCCCCGGTGGGGGCTTGTCGCGCAGTTCCCCGCGCCCCTGAGGGGTTGCCACTTGCGGCGGGCGGGCGGCTTTCCCCGGTCGTGGGTTACGCGCGCAGTTCCCCGCGCCCCAAAAACGCTCACCCTCGCTCGCCAGGCCAGCGCCCGCCAGGGGCTCGCGCATGCCGCGCAGGGCGGCAAACCAGGGGCGCGGGGAACTGCGCGACCAGCCCACCGCCGGTGGAAGATCGCGACACCCACCGCAAGGGGCATCCCGGGGCGTACGGGTCAGGACCAGCGTTGCGTGCAGGTTTGGAGGAGGGAGACCGCGGCGACGCCCGCCGTGGAGGTGCGCAGGACGGTGGGGCCCAGGCGGTACGGGGCGGCTCCGGCCTCCGCGAAGGCGGCCAGCTCCTCGGGGGCGACGCCGCCCTCGGGGCCGACGACGAGGACGAGGGACCCGGCGGCGGGGAGCGCCGCGGTGGCCAGCGGCAGGGAGCCCTCCTCGTGGAGGACCCCGGCGAAGTCCGCCGTGCGCAGCAGCTCGCAGAGCTGACGCGTGCTCACGAGGTCGCCGACCTCGGGAAACCTCAGCCGCCGGGACTGCTTCGCGGCCTCCCGCGCCGCGGAACGCCACTTCGCGAGCGACTTCGCGCCCCGCTCCCCCCGCCACTGCGTCACACAGCGGCCCGCCGCCCACGGCACGACCGCGTCGACCCCGGCCTCGGTCATCGTCTCGACGGCGAGTTCGCCGCGGTCGCCCTTCGGCAGGGCCTGGACGACGGTGATCCGCGGCGCGGGCTCCTCCTCGGCGCGGACCTCGCGCACCTCGACGTCCAGCTCGTCCTTGCCGCGGGCCGCCGCGACGACGCCGTACGCGCCGCGCCCGGCCCCGTCCGTCAGGACGACCTCCTCGCCCGGCTGGAGCCGCCGTACGGACACCGCGTGCCGCCCCTCGGGCCCGTCCAGGGTGACGAGGCCGGGGCCGCCGTCGAGCGCGGCGGGCCCGACCAGGAAGACCGGCGCGGTCATGCCGCCACCTCCCGCGCGGCCCGCATCTCCTCGACGAGCAGCTCCACGAGCCGCCCCGCGGACTCCTCGCGGGCCAGCCGGTGGCCCTGCCCGGCCCACAGCGCCATGCCCTGCGCGTCCCCGGCGGCCGCGGCCGCCTTGCGCAGCGGGGCGGTCAGATGGTGGATCTGCGGATAGCCGGGCGGCGCGTACGGCCCGTGCTCGCGCACGAAGCGGTTGACCAGGCCCCGGGCCGGGCGCCCGGAGAAGGCCCGGGTCATCTCGGTGCGGGTGAAGACCGGGTCGGTCAGCGCCTGCTTGTGCAGCGGGCTCGCCCCGGACTCCGGGCACACCAGGAACGCCGTGCCGAGCTGCGCCGCGTCCGCGCCCGCCGCGAGCACCGCGGCGACCTGGCCGCCGCGCATCAGCCCGCCCGCGGCGGTCAGCGGCAGCGCCACCGCCTCGCGTACCTGCGGCAGCAGCGCGAGCAGGCCGTCGCCGGTGCCGTCGAGCAGCGGCTCGTCGCGGTGCGTGCCGCGGTGGCCACCGGCCTCCATGCCCTGGACGCACACCGCGTCGGCGCCCGCGGCCTCCGCGGCCTGCGCCTCCGCCACGGTGGTGGCCGTCACGACGGTGTACGTGCCCGCCTTCCGGAAGGCGTCCAGCACCGCGCGGGCGGGGCAGCCGAAGGTGAAACTCACCAGCGGGACGGGGTCCTCCAGCAGGATCGCGACCTTGGCCTCGTACGCGTCGTCGAGACCTGCCTCCGGGTCGCCGAGCGGCACGCCGTACCAGGCCTCCTCACCGGCCAGCTGCTCGGCGTACACCGCCACCGCGGAGGGGTCCGTCGCCGCGGGCTGCGGCAGGAAGACGTTCACCCCGAAGGGCTGCGTGCTCTGGTCGCGGAGCTGGCGGATCTCCTCGTACATCGCCTCGGGCGTCTTGTAGCCCGCCGCCAGGAACCCGAACCCGCCGGACGCGGCCACCGCCGCGGCCAGACGCGGATTCGCCGCGCCGCCCGCCATCGGGGCCTGCACGATCGGATGCGCCGAGAATTTCGGCAGGTTTGCCGCAGCAGCCATGAGCTCACCCTATGTCCTCGCCGGACGCGCACATTCTGCTCCGCAGGGCGAGCTTTCGGGGGCGCGTGGAGGCCGCGCTTGCCGCGCCGGGCAACCACCAGGGGCGCGGGGAACTGCGCGCTCAGCCCTCCACCGGCCGGTGGTCCGGTACGAACCGAACTGCCCCTTCGGGCCGGTGACTACGCGCGCCACCGTCGTGGCTGGTCGCGCAGTTCCCCGCGCCCCTAAAAAACGCTCGCCCGGCGCCGTATGCGCACCCTCCCCGCGCCCAAAAAACGCTCGCCCCGCGCGGCACGCGCAACCTCCCCGCGCCCTGAAAACGCTCGCCCCGCGCGGGCAGGCACAGCGCCCCACCGCGCAAAGGCGACGCTCGCCCCGCGCGGCACGCGCAGCGCCCCGACGC
The DNA here is from genome assembly GCF_044333285.1 of Streptomyces sp. NPDC021020. Taxonomy (NCBI): domain Bacteria; kingdom Bacillati; phylum Actinomycetota; class Actinomycetes; order Kitasatosporales; family Streptomycetaceae; genus Streptomyces; species Streptomyces sp. NPDC021020. Next base: position 429,781 of record NZ_JBIRQQ010000003.1, on the reverse strand, counting down.
GCCCGGCGGAAAGGCGCCGCCCGCGCCGGGGCGAAGGTCACAGCGGCACGCGCTCAGCGGCCGTTGAAGGCGTCCTTGAGGCGGGAGAAGAGCCCCTGCTGGCCGGGGGCGAACTGGCCGGTGGGGCGCTCCTCGCCGCGCGCCTTCGCCAGGCGGCGGATCAGCTCCTCCTGCTCGGCGTCGAGCTTGTTCGGGGTCACGACCTCGACGTGGACGACGAGGTCTCCGCGGCCCCCGCCGCGCAGGTGGGTGATGCCGCGCTGGTGGAGCGGGATCGACTGGCCGGACTGCGTGCCGGGCCGGATGTCGATCTCCTCCAGGCCGTCCAGCGTCTCCAGCGGGCACTTCGTGCCGAGCGCCGCCGCGGTCATCGGGATGGTGACCGTGCAGTGCAGGTCGTCGCCGCGGCGCTGGAAGACGGCGTGCGGGGTCTCGCGGATCTCGACGTAGAGGTCACCGGCGGGGCCGCCGCCGGGGCCGACCTCGCCCTCGCCCGCGAGCTGGATGCGGGTGCCGTTGTCGACACCCGCGGGGATCTTGACGGTGAGGGTGCGGCGCGAGCGGACCCGGCCGTCGCCCGCGCACTCGGGGCAGGGGGTGGGCACGACCGTGCCGAAGCCCTGGCACTGCGGGCAGGGCCGCGAGGTCATGACCTGGCCGAGGAAGGAGCGGGTGACCTGGGAGACCTCGCCGCGGCCGCGGCACATGTCGCAGGTCTGCGCGGCGGTGCCGGGCGCGGCGCCCTCGCCGTTGCAGGTGCCGCAGGTGACCGCGGTGTCGACCTGGATGTCCTTGGTCGTGCCGAAGGCGGCCTCTTCGAGGTCGATCTCCAGCCGGATCATGGCGTCCTGCCCGCGCCGGACGCGCGAGCGCGGACCGCGCTGCGACGACTGGCCGAAGAACGCGTCCATGATGTCGCTGAAGTTCCCGAAACCGCCGCCGAAGCCGCCGCCCGCCGCGCCGCCGGTGGCGGACAGCGGGTCGCCCCCGAGGTCGTAGACCTGCTTCTTCTGCGGGTCGGAGAGCACCTCGTAAGCGGCGTTGATCTCCTTGAACCGCTCCTGCGTCTTCGGGTCGGGGTTGACGTCAGGGTGCAATTCCCTCGCAAGACGGCGGAAGGCCTTCTTGATCTCATCGGGACCTGCGTCGCGGCGTACGCCCAGGACGGCGTAGTAGTCCGTGGCCACTTACGACTCCGCCAGGATCTGTCCGACGTAACGTGCCACTGCGCGTACCGCTCCCATCGTTCCGGGGTAGTCCATGCGGGTCGGTCCGACCACGCCGAGTTTGGCGACTGCCTCGTCGCCGGAACCGTAGCCGACGGCCACGACCGAGGTGGAGTTGAGGCCCTCGTGAAAATTCTCATGTCCGATCCGCACGGTCATCGCGGAGTCGGTGGCCTCGCCGAGCAGTTTCAGCAGCACCATCTGCTCTTCCAGTGCTTCGAGCACGGGTCTGATCGTGAGCGGGAAGTCGTGGTTGAACCGGGTGAGGTTCGCCGCGCCTCCCAGCATGATGCGCTCCTCGGGGCGCTCGACGAGTGTTTCCAGCAGGGTGGACAGGACACCGGCGACGGCGGGCCGGTCGTCGGCCTCGAAGCTCTCCGGCAGATCCGCCACCAGCGGGGGCACGTCGGCGAAACGGCGGCCGACGACCCGGCTGTTGAGCCGCGCCCGCAGGTCGGCGAGCACGATCTCGGTGACCGGGGCCGCGCAGTCGACGAGGCGCTGCTCGACCCGGCCGGTGTCGGTGATGAGCACCAGCATCAGCCGGGCGGGCGCGAGGGCGAGCAGTTCGACGTGCCGGACCGCGGAGCGGGTCAGCGACGGGTACTGCACGACGGCGACCTGCCGGGTGAGCTGCGCCAGCAGCCGTACGGTGCGGGCCACGACGTCGTCGAGGTCGACCGCGCCCTCCAGGAAGTTCTGGATCGCGCGGCGCTCGGCGGACGAGAGCGGCTTGACACCGGCCATCTTGTCGACGAAGAGCCGGTAGCCCTTGTCGGTGGGGATGCGTCCGGCGCTGGTGTGCGGCTGGGCGATGTAGCCCTCGTCCTCCAGCACCGCCATGTCGTTGCGCACGGTCGCGGGCGAGACGCCGAGGTTGTGGCGCTCCGTGAGCGCCTTGGAGCCGACCGGCTCCTCGGTGCCGACGTAGTCCTGAACGATGGCGCGCAGGACTTCGAGTCTGCGTTCGCTCAGCATCGCGCACCTCCAGCCGGTCGTTTTCGTGCCAGTCCGTACCCTGGCACTCCGCGGTTTCGAGTGCCAGCTTCCCCGGAGCCAGTGTACGGCGAGGCAGCAAGGGCTCGGCAAGGGTGCGGCGCACCGGGTCCGGTGCCGGGTCTGTCCGCCGGGTCCGGGGAGGCGGCGGCGGACGGCGCCGCGGCGGCGATACCGTCACCCCCGTGGAATCTGTGGACGGTACGGAGGATCCGGGTACGGGTGGTTCGGGCGGTACGGGTGGTACGTCGTGGGAGCAGCTCGCTCCCGGGGTGGCCCGGCGCCGGCTGCCGCATCTCGACGTGACGATCGGCCTGGTCGTCGGTGCCGACGCGGTGCTGCTGGTGGACACCGGCTCGACCCTGCGCGAGGGCGCCGAGCTGCGCGCGCAGGTCACCGCGCTCACCGGGCGTGACGTGACGCACATCGCCCTCACGCACGCCCACTTCGACCATGTCCTCGGCACCGCCGCCTTCCCCGGCGCCGAGATCTACGCGCACCGCGGCCTCGGCGGCCACCTGCGGACGGCGGGGGACGCGCTGCGCGCCGACGCCGTCGGGTACGGCACCGACCCGGAGGAGGCCGCCGAGGCGGCGGAGGCGCTGGCCGCCCTCACCCTGCCGACCCGGCCGGTCGCCGGGGAGACCGTCATCGACCTGGGCGAGCGCTTCGTGCGGCTGGTCCACCCCGGCGCCGGGCACACCGCCCACGACCTGGTCGTGGTGGTGCCCGGCGGCACCGCGAGCGACCCCACGGTGGTCTTCTGCGGCGACCTCGTCGAGGAGTCCGGCGAGCCCCAGGCGGGCGACGACGCCGTCCCCGACCGCTGGCCGGGCACCCTGGACGCCCTCCTCGCCCTCGGCGGCGAGACCGGCCGCTACGTGCCCGGCCACGGCGCGGTGGTCGACGCGCGCTTCGTCCGCGCCCAGCGGGACGCGCTGGCCCAGCGGTTCGCCGCCGGGAGCTGACCCGGGCTCGTTACGATCGCCCGCATGCGCAGCAGGACGTACGACGGCGATCTCACCCCACCGTGGAAGAAGTCGGCCCCCGCCCCCGAGGTCCCGGCCGACGCCGATCTCGTGGTCGAGGAGGCCGCGACCGGCTTCTGCGGGGCGGTGGTGCGCTGCGAGAAGACCGCGGAGGGGCTGACCGTCACGCTGGAGGACCGCTTCGGCAAGCACCGGGTCTTCCCGATGGTGCCGGGCGGCTTCCTCATCGACGGCCGCGCCGTCACGCTGGTACGCCCGCAGGGCGCGCCGAAGCCGCGCGGGCCGCTGCTGTCCGCGTCCGGCTCGATCGCCGTCCCGGACGCGAAGGCGCGCGTCGCGCGCGCCGGGCGCATCTACGTCGAGGGCAAGCACGACGCGGAGCTGGTGGAGCGGGTGTGGGGCCACGACCTGCGGGTCGAGGGCGTCGCGGTGGAGTTCCTGGAGGGCGTGGACGACCTCCCGGCGGTGGTCGCCGCCTTCGGCCCGGCGCCGGACGCGCGGCTCGGCGTCCTCGTCGACCACCTCGTGCCCGGCTCGAAGGAGTCCCGGATCGCCGCGCAGGTGTCCGGGGCGGACGTCCTCGTGGTGGGCCACCCCTTCGTCGACGTCTGGGAGGCCGTCAAGCCCGCGTCGGCCGGCATCCCCGAGTGGCCGCGCGTGCCGCGGGGCCAGGACTGGAAGACGGGTGTCTGCGACGCGCTCGGCTGGAACATGAGCACGGGCGAGGCGTGGGCCCGCATCCTGGCGGGCGTGCGGTCGTACAAGGACCTGCGGCCCGAGCTGCTGGGGGCGGTGGAGCGGCTGATCGACTTCGTGACCGTCCCCTGAGGCCCCTGGGGCTCAGTCCGTCAGGTCGCGGACCACCGCGTCGGCCAGGAGGCGGCCGCGGAGGGTGAGGGCGGCGCGTCCGGCGGCGTACGGCGCGGGGTCCAGCAGGCCGTCGTGGAGGGCGCGGGCGGCGGCCGCGCGGCCCGCGTCCGTGAGGATGTCCAGCGGGCAGCCCGCCGCGAGGCGCAGCTCCAGGAGGACGCGCTCGACGCGGCGGTCCTCGGCGCTCAGGATCTCCCGGCCCGCGCCGGGCGTGCGGGCTTCGGCGAGGGCCTGGGCGTACGCGCCGGGGTGCTTCACGTTCCACCAGCGCACGCCGCCGACGTGGCTGTGCGCGCCGGGGCCCGCGCCCCACCAGTCCGCGCCGGTCCAGTACAGCTCGTTGTGGCGGCACCGGGCGGCGTCGGTGGTCGCCCAGTTGGAGACCTCGTACCAGGAGTAGCCGGCCGCGGAGAGCCGCTCGTCGGCGATGAGGTAGCGGTCGGCGTGCTCGTCGTCGTCCGTCATCGGCACCTCGCCGCGGCGGATGCGCGAGGCCAGCCGCGTACCGTCCTCGACGATCAGGGCGTACGCCGAGACGTGGTCGGGGGCCGCGCCGACCGCCGCGTCCAGGGACGCGCGCCAGTCGTCGTCGGACTCGCCCGGCGTGCCGTAGATCAGGTCGAGGTTGACGTGGTCGAAGCCCGCCGCGCGCGCCTCGGCCACGCAGGCCTCCGGGCGGCCCGGCGTGTGGGTGCGGTCCAGCACCTTCAGCACGTGCGGGCGCGCGGACTGCATGCCGAAGGACATCCGGGTGAAGCCGCCCTCGCGCAGCTCCGCGAGATACGCCGGGTCGACGGACTCCGGATTCGCCTCCGTCGTGACCTCCGCGCCCGGCGCGAGCCCGAACTCCTCGCGGATCGCGCGCAGCATGCGGACGAGGTCCGCGGCGGGCAGCAGGGTGGGCGTGCCGCCGCCCACGAAGACGGTCTCGACCTCGCGGGGGTCGTCGCCCAGCACCTTGCGGGCGAGCCGGATCTCGTCGATCAGGACGTCGGCGTAGTTCTCCCGCGAGGCGAGCGCGCCGCCGGAGCCGCGCAGCTCGGTCGCGGTGTAGGTGTTGAAGTCGCAGTACCCGCAGCGGGTGGCGCAGTACGGGACGTGCAGGTAGAACCCGAGCGGACGCGCCGCCGCGCGGACCAGGGCCTGCGCGGGCAGGGCCCCGTCCCGGGGCACGGGTTCGCCGTCGGGCAGTACGGAGGGCATCCCCCCAGTATCCGCCACCCGGCGGGTGCCCCTCCCCGGGCGCCCCGGGGTGCCTCTTGCGGCAGTGCCGCGACCTTACTGTCCGTGGGTGGCCGGTCGCGCAGTTCTCCCCCAGGCTCCGCCTGGGAGGTGCCCCCACACGCCCCTCAAAACGCTCGCCCTGCGCAGTAAGAGGCTGCTCCTGCCGCGCAGGGCAACACACCAGGGGCGCGGGGAACTGCGCGCGCAACCACACACCGGCGGAAGATCGCGCAGCCACCGCAAGTGGCACCCCGGGGCGTACCCCCCTCCCGGGGCGGCGAGCCCCTACGCCTCGCGGGAGCCCGCGTACATCTCGTCGACCAGGGGGGCGAATTCCCGCTCCACGACGGGGCGCTTGAGCTTCAGGCTCGGGGTGAGGTCGCCGTGCTCGACGTCGAGGTCGCGGGGCAGGACGCGGAACTGCCGGATCTCCTCCCAGCGCTGGAGGCCGCTGTTGACCGCCTGGACGTAGCCGTCCATGAGAACGCGGACCTCGTCGCTGCGGACGAGGTCGGCGTACTCCCGGCCGCCGAGGCCGTTGTCCTCGGCCCAGCCGAGGAGGGCCGGCTCGTCGAGGGCGATGAGCGCGGTGCAGAAGCTGCGGCCGCCGCCGAGGACGAGGACGTTGCTGACGTACGGGCACTCCGCCTTGAAGCGGCCCTCGACCTCCGCGGGGGCGATGTACTTGCCGTTGGAGGACTTGATGAGGTCCTTCTTGCGGTCGGTGATCTTCAGGAAGCCGTCCGGGGACAGCTCGCCGATGTCGCCGGTGTGGAACCAGCCGTCCGCCTCCAGGACCTCCGCGGTCTTCTCGGGGAGGCCGTGGTAGCCCTGCATGATGCCGGGGCCGCGCAGCAGGACCTCGCCGTCCTCCTCGGCGATGCGGACCTCCAGGCCCGGGAGGGCCTTGCCGACCGTGCCGGTGCGGTAGTTCTCGCCGGGGTTGACGAAGCTCGCGGCGCTGGACTCGGTGAGGCCGTAGCCCTCCAGGATGTGGATGCCCGCGCCGGCGAAGAAGTAGCCGATCTCGGGGGCGAGCGCGGCGGAACCGGACACGCAGGCGCGCAGCCGGCCGCCGAAGGCCTCGCGGAGCTTGCCGTAGACGAGCTTGTCGGCGAGCGCGTGCTGCGCGCGCAGTGCGACGGGGGCGGTCGGGACGCCGGTGAGCCGCATGCTGTTCTGCGTGGCCTTGGCGTACTCGCGGGCGACACCCGCGGCCCACTGGAAGATCTTGTACTTGGCGGGGCCGCCCGCACGGGCCTTCGCGGCGACGCCGTTGTAGACCTTCTCGAAGATGCGCGGCACCGCGGCCATGTAGGTGGGCTGCACGACCGGCAGGTTCTCGATGATCTTGTCGACCCGGCCGTCGACCGCGGTGATGTGCCCGACGGCGATCTGCCCGGCGGTGAGCACCTTGCCGAAGACGTGCGCGAGCGGCAGCCACAGGTACTGCACGTCCTCGGGTTCGAGGAGGTCGATGGCCTGGATGGCGCGCGCCATGTAGGACCAGCAGTCGTGCGGCAGCCGTACGCCCTTGGGGCGGCCGGTGGTGCCGGAGGTGTAGATGAGGGTCGCGAGCTGGTCCTTGGTGAGGGCGGCGACCGCGTCGGTCACGGCCGCGGGGTGCTGCGCCAGGTACGCGTCGCCGCGCTTCTCCAGCTCGGCGAGCGAGAGGACCCAGCCGTCGCCGGACTCGTCGAGCGCGCCCTCCGGGTCGATCACCACGACGTGCGCCAGGTCGGGCAGCTCGGAGCGCCGCTCGCGCGCCTTGGCCAGCTGCGCGGCGTTCTCGGCGACCAGGACGCGGCTGCCGGAGTCGGCCAGGATGAACGCGGTCTCCTCGGCGTTGGTGCTGGGGTAGACCGTCGTGGTGGCCGCGCCCGCGCACAGCACGCCGAGGTCGGCGAAGATCCAGTCGACCGAGGTGTTGGCCGCGATCGCGACCCGCTCCTCGGGGCGCACCCCGAGGTCCATCAGCCCGGCCGCGATCGCGTGCACCCGCCGGGCGGCGTCCGCCCAGGTCAGCGACTCCCAGTCATCGGGCCCCTCGCCGCTCTCCGGCGGCACCGGGTAGCGGTACGCCTCGGCGTCCGGGGTGTCCGCGACCCGCTCCAGGAAGAGCGCCGCCACCGAGGGCGGCCGGTTCTCTAGCAACGTCTGTGTGTCGGTCACCGTCATCCTCCGGGCACGAGCGCGTTCTTCTTAACTCACCAGTAACCTATCCGTCGGATCAGAGTAGAGGCCCGGCGCCCGGTGCGTAAGAGGGAAACTCCAGCGCATCGGGGCCGGGCCTCGGGACGGGGCTACTTCCTCGGTCTACTTCTTGGACTTGGACTCGCCGCCGTCGGAGTCCGTGGAGAGCACCGCGATGAAGGCCTCCTGCGGCACCTCGACGCTGCCGACCATCTTCATCCGCTTCTTGCCCTCCTTCTGCTTCTCCAGCAGCTTGCGCTTGCGCGAGATGTCACCGCCGTAGCACTTGGCGAGCACGTCCTTGCGGATCGCGCGCACCGTCTCGCGGGCGATGACCCGGGCGCCGATCGCGGCCTGGATCGGCACCTCGAAGTTCTGCCGCGGGATCAGCTCGCGCAGCTTGGCGACCAGCCGCACACCGTACGCGTACGCCTTCTCCTTGTGGGTGATCGCCGAGAAGGCGTCCACCTTGTCGCCGTGCAGCAGGATGTCGACCTTGACCAGGTCGGCGCTCTGCTCGCCGGTGGGCTCGTAGTCCAGCGAGGCGTAGCCGCGGGTCTTGGACTTCAGGTTGTCGAAGAAGTCGAAGACGATCTCGGCGAGCGGCAGGGTGTAGCGGATCTCGACCCGGTCCTCGGAGAGGTAGTCCATGCCGAGCAGGCTGCCGCGCCGGTTCTGGCACAGCTCCATGATCGCGCCGATGAACTCGGTCGGGGCGAGGACCGTGGCCCGTACGACCGGCTCGAAGACCTCGTCGATCTTGCCCTCGGGGAATTCGCTCGGATTGGTGACGACGTGCTCCTGGCCGTCCTCCATCAGCACCCGGTAGACGACGTTCGGCGCGGTCGCGATCAGGTCGAGGCCGAACTCGCGCTCCAGCCGCTCGCGGACCACGTCCAGGTGCAGCAGGCCGAGGAAGCCGACGCGGAAGCCGAAGCCGAGGGCCGCGGACGTCTCCGGCTCGTAGACCAGGGCGGCGTCGTTGAGCTGCAGCTTGTCGAGGGCCTCGCGCAGCTCGGGGTAGTCCGAGCCGTCCAGCGGGTAGAGGCCGGAGAAGACCATCGGCTTGGGGTCCTTGTAGCCGCCGAGCGCCTCGGTGGCGCCGGCGCTCTGGGTGGTGATGGTGTCACCGACCTTGGACTGCCGGACGTCCTTCACCCCGGTGATGAGGTAGCCGACCTCGCCGACGCCGAGCCCGCCGGCGGGCAGCATCTCGGGCGAGTTGGTGCCGATCTCCAGCAGCTCGTGGGTCGCGCCGGTGGACATCATCCGGATCCGCTCGCGCTTGGTGAGCTGCCCGTCGATGACCCGGACGTAGGTGACCACGCCGCGGTAGGAGTCGTACACCGAGTCGAAGATCATCGCGCGGGCGGGCGCGTCGGCCACGCCGACCGGCGCGGGCACGTCCCGCACCACCCGGTCCAGCAGCGCGTCCACCCCGACGCCGGTCTTCGCCGAGACCCGCAGCACGTCGGCGGGGTCGCAGCCGACCAGGTTGGCCAGCTCCTCGGCGAACTTCTCCGGCTGCGCGGCGGGCAGGTCGATCTTGTTCAGCACCGGGATGATGGCCAGGTCGTTCTCCATCGCCAGGTACAGGTTCGCCAGCGTCTGCGCCTCGATGCCCTGGGCCGCGTCGACCAGCAGGATCGTGCCCTCGCACGCGGCCAGCGAGCGCGACACCTCGTAGGTGAAGTCGACGTGGCCGGGGGTGTCGATCATGTTCAGGATGTGGGTGCCCGGGGTGCCGTCGGTGGGCTGCCAGGGCAGCCGGACGGCCTGCGACTTGATCGTGATGCCGCGCTCGCGCTCGATGTCCATCCGGTCGAGGTACTGCGCGCGCATCTGCCGCGCGTCGACGACCCCGGTGAGCTGGAGCATACGGTCGGCGAGCGTCGACTTGCCGTGGTCGATGTGCGCGATGATGCAGAAGTTGCGGATCAGCGCCGGGTCGGTACGGCTCGGCTCCGGCACGTTCGCCGGCACGGATGAAGGGGTCGCGGGCACGCAGGGTCCATTTTCTCGCGAGGCGCGGCACCCGGCGTGGGTCGGGGCGGCCTGGCTGGCTGGTCGGATCGATACGCAGCCTCCATACTCCCACGGCTGGCGGCCCCCGGGCGGTTTGGGAGCCGCCAGGTGCTGCTGGTAATCTGGACCGCTGTGTCTCGTGCTCGCGTGCTGTCCGCGCGCGGACAGACGTTGAAGGACGTTGAAGGACGCAGCAGACCGAAGAATCCCGAACCTGAGAAGGCTCTTTCGTGGCGAACATCAAGTCCCAGATCAAGCGCAACAAGACCAACGAGAAGGCGCGCCAGCGCAACAAGGCGGTCAAGTCCGAGCTGAAGACGGCCATCCGCCGTACGCGTGAGGCCGTCGCCGCCGGTGACAGCGCGAAGGCCGAGGAGGCCGCGCGCGCCGCCGCCAAGAAGCTGGACAAGGCTGTCAGCAAGGGCGTCATCCACAAGAACCAGGCCGCCAACAAGAAGTCGGCCATCGCGCAGTCGGTCTCCGCGCTCCAGGGCTGATCACCCGCGGTCGACGGCACCGCGGGCAACCGGAAGAAGCGGCCCCTCTACCGCCCGGACCCGCAGCACCTCGACCCCGCGCCGCACGCGGACGTTCGCCACGTGCCCGCGGCGCACGCGCACACTGCTCTGCTTCTGCTGCCCGTCCGGGTCCTCCCGGGCGGGCAGCAGGCATGTACGGGCATCGGTGGGTGTCGATACCCTCACCGTATGTCGACGCCGCCGCAGCCTGGGCAGCCGGGCCCCCAGCCGTACCAGAACCCGCAGATACCGGGCCAGCCCCCGGCGCAGCCGCCGACCGGCGGCGGTTACGGCGCGCCCGTGCCCGCCCAGCACAACCCGTACGCCCAGACCTCCCCCGGCTTCGGCCCGCCGCAGCCCGGTCCCTACGGGGCGCCGCAGCAGCCGGGTGCCCCCGGGATGCCGCCGGTGCCGGGCGGCGGGCAGGGCGCCGGTCAGGGCAAGGCGGGCAAGGCCGTGCTGTGGGCGGTCGTCGGCGCGGCGGTGGCCTCCGCGCTGTGGGCCGGCGGGGTCTTCGTCCTCGGCAAGGACTCCTCGTCGGCGCCGAGCCTGCACGGCTACAAGTCGGTCAAGGACCTGTGCACCACCGCGGACCTGAGCGCCTTCAAGGAGAAATACCCGGAGGACGACGACAACCCGACGACGTACACCAGCGACCGGCCCGCCCTGGTGCAGATGTACTGCAGCAAGGGGCTGGACCAGGAGGACTCGTCGGCGTCCACCGGCTACGTGTCGGTCGAGGCGGACCTGCACCGCAAGGCCGACCCGGCTCCGGAGTTCGAGGACCACTGGCGGAGCTTCGGCGACCACGGGCCGGATCCGGACTCCAACTACAAGGTCACGTCGGTGGACGGCATCGGCGACGAGGCGTATCTCGTCACCCAGGACACCGTGCCGAAGAGCTCGGACTCCGACAGCTCCGACACCTCCGACACCGGTGACCGCACGGTGGTGCTCGCGGTGCGCGACGGCGGGCTCACCCTGACGCTGTCCTGGGACATCTACTCGGTGGAGGCGAGCGACGACGAGCCCTCGCTCGACCAGGGCACCGAGTGGGTCAAGGCCTCGGCGAAGGCGACGATGGCCAACCTCAAGAAGTGACCGCCCGCCCGGGTGCGGCAGCGCCCGCGGTCAGCCGCGGGCGCGGGCGGCGCGAGCGATCGTGACGACGGCCTTCTCCAGCGCGTACGCCGGGTCGGCGCCGCCGCCCTTGACCGCGGCGTCCGCCTCGGCGACCGCGCGCAGCGCCACCGAGACGGCGTCCGCGGTCCAGCCACGCATCTGCTGCCGGACCCGGTCGATCTTCCACGGCGGCATGCCCAGGTCGCGGGCGAGCTGCCCCGGATTCGCACCGCGCGGCGCGGAGGCGAGCTTGCCGATCGACCGCACCCCGGAGGCCAGCGCGAAGGTGATGCCAGGCGCGGGCTGCCCCACCGCGAGCGCCCAGCGCAGCCGCTCCAGCGCCTCGGCCGCCCGCCCGGTCACGGCGAGGTCGGCCACCTCGAAGCCGGTGGCCTCGGCGCGGCCGGTGTAGTAGCGGCGCACCACCGGCTCGTCGATCGTGCCGTCGGTGTCGGCGACGAGCTGGGCGCACGCGCTCGCCAGCTCCCGCAGGTCACTGCCCAGCGCGTCGACCAGCGCCTGCGTCGCCTCGGGCGTGGCCGACCGGCCCAGGGTGCGGAATTCGGTACGGACGAAGGCCAGCCGGTCGGCGGGCTTGGTCATCTTCGGGCACGCCACCTCGCGCGCGCCCGCCTTGCGTGCCGCGTCCAGCAGCGCCTTGCCCTTGGCGCCGCCGGCGTGCAGCAGCACCAGGGTGATCTCCTCGGCCGGCGCGGCCAGATACGCCTTGAGCTCCTTGACCGTGTCGGCGGACAGGTCCTGCGCGTTCCGGACCGCGATGACCTTGCGCTCGGCGAAGAGCGACGGGCTGGTCAGCTCCGCCAGGGTGCCGGGCTGCAGCGCCTCGGGCGCGAGATCCCGCACGTCGGTGTCGGAGTCGGCCTCGCGCGCCGCCGCCACGACCTCGCGCAGGGCGCGGTCGAGCAGCAGCTCCTCCTGGCCCACGGCGAGCGTGAGCGGGGCGAGCAGGTCGTCGGGAGCGGTCTTCTTGGCCATCGCGGACCAGCATCGCACGCCGCACCGACAGCCCGGTCCGCCGGAGGTACGTCCGCCGGCGGCCGCGCCCCGGCCGCCGGCATGGGGGTCCGGCGGCCGGGGCGGGCAGGTGCGGGACCCGGCGCCGCGTCCAGGCGCCGGGCCCCGCGGTCCGGGGTGGTACGGGGTGGTGCGGGGGGGGTCAGCTCGCGGAGCAGGAGACCGTGGGCCAGGTGGTGGAGCCGTTCTTCTGGACGGTCACGCCCCAGTTGTTGCCGCTGCCGTTGGGCTTGGCGACGAGCGTCTGGGCGTTGGGGTAGCTCGCGGTGATGTTCCAGGTCGACATGATCTTCTCGGGCGCCGGGACGTTCATCGTGACCGTCCAGTTGCTGGAGCCGGAGACCGCGACGTTGAGGTTGTAGCGGTCGCTCCACGAGGTGCCCGCGGAGAGCGTCGCGGTGCAGCCGCCGCCGCTGCCGCCGGTGCTGCCGCCGGTCGTGGTGCCGCCCGTCGTCGTCCCGCCCGTGGTGGTGCCGCCCGTGGTGGTGGAGCCGCCGCCGTCGGGGGCGACCGCGCGGCCGGTCTGCGGGGAGATCATGCCATAGCACAGGCCCCGGCTGGCCAGGCCCTGCGCGATGCGCGGGATCGCGGCCAGGGTGTTGGCGGGCCATTCGTGCATCAGGATGACCTGGCCGTTGGTGAGCCGGGCGTTGGCGGCCACGATGGCGTCGGTGCTGGCACCGTTCCAGTCCTGCGAGTCGACGTCCCAGATGACCTCGGTCAGGCCGTACTTGGCCTCGACCGACTTCAGGGTGGAGTTGGTCTCGCCGTACGGCGGCCGGAAGAGCTTCGGCGTACCGCCGCCCGCGGCCGCGATCTTCTGCTGGGTCTGGCCGACCTCGGAGTCGATCTGGGCCTGGCTCTCCTGGATCAGGTGCGGGTGGGTGTAGCTGTGGTTGCCGACCCACATGCCCGCCGCGACCTCGGCCGCGACCTGCGAGGGGTACGAGGCGGCGTACTGGCCCTCGTTGAACATCGTCGCGCGCAGGCCGTTCTGCTTGAGCGCGTTGAGGATCGCCGGGGTGTGGTCGTTGGAGGGGCCGTCGTCGAAGGTCAGGCCGACGTAGCCGTTGCAGGTGGCCGCCTGCGAGGGGGTGGAGTTGACGGTCGCGGCGACGACGCCGGTCGCGGCGAGCGCGGCCACCGCGAGGCCCGCGATCAGGGTGCGGGAGGTGGTGCGGGGCGTGTCAGTCATGGGGGGATCTCCGCTGCGGACGGGCGGGCGGCCCGTGTCGGGCCGCCCGCCGCCGGACGAGGGGTGGTGGAGCGTCAGCCGACCTTGCAGGAGAAGGTGGGCCAGGTGGTGGAGCCGTTCTTCTGCACCGTCAGGCCCCAGTTGTTGCCGCTGCCGTTGGGCTTGGCGGTCAGGGTCTGGGCGTTGGGGTAGCTGGCGGTGATGTTCCAGGTCGCCATGACCTTCTCGGGGCTCGGGACGTTCGCGGTGACGGTCCAGTTGCTGGAGCCGCTCACCGAGACGTTGAGGTTGTAGCGGTCCGACCAGGAGTCGCCGGCCGTGACGTTGGCGGTGCAGCTGCCGCCCGTGCCGCCGCTGCCGCCGCCGGTCGTGCCGCCCGTGGTCCCGCCGGTCGTGCCGCCGGTGGTGCCGCCCGTGCTGCCCCCGCCGCCGCTGGAGCCGACGGTGATGTTGGAGCTGCCGGAGGAGCCGTAGCCCTCGGTGGCCAGGATCTCGTAGTTCGGGGTGCCGAGGTTCAGGCCCGCCTGCGACCACGCGTTGAAGATGGTGGAGACGGTGATGGTGCCGCCGGTGCGCTTGGCCTGGCGGACGGCCCAGTACTGGTAGAACGTCGCGGTGCCCTGGATCGAGGGCTGGTTGACGCGCTGCGTGCGGTACAGGTCGTACGTGCTGCCGTCACTGCTGACCGAGCCCAGCCGGGTGGCGCCGCTGCTGGGGTTGTAGCTGCCGTAGTTCTCGACGATGTAGTACTCGATGAGCGGGTTCGTGGTCCAGCCGTACAGCGACAGGTAGCAGTTGCCGTTGCAGTTCCAGGAGCCGGAGTAGGTCACGGGCGAGGTGTTGCCCGGGTTCCAGCCCTTGCCGGCCACGAAGTTGGTGACGTTGTTCCACGTGGTGCTGTACTGGCCGCCGGAGCCCATCGTCATCGAGGCCTGGCCGCTGTTCTGGCTCCAGAACGAGTAGAAGTACCCGTTGTTGGTGCCGGTGCTGTTGGAGTTGACGGTCGTGTCGGCACTTGCGGTGCCCGGCATGACGAGGGCGGCGACGCCGACGAGCGCGGTCGTCAGGAACGCGCTGAGGAGCAGGCGTATCCGGCCCTTGGCAGCGGTGGGGGGACGGTTCACAGGTGTCCTCCTGGAGGGATGCCCGGTGGGTGCGGGCAGCGCGACATGGCCCCGTGGCAGGGGCGGTCACTTGTGGGGGATGGCTCGGACACCCCGCTCGGCGGCTCGTGCGGGAGGGCCCGGAAAGCCCGGGCCGCGGTGCGGTCCGGGTGACGGGTGGTGCGGTCTCAACGGCGAACAGTGTTGATCCGCCCCCGTCAACTGTCAACAGTTTCGGCGAAGTTAGCGAAACCTTCGGCTGGCGCGGGAGAGCGTGGCACAGTGTTGTGCCAGGCCACGGCACACCGGAAGGGGATGAGCGACGAGAGCGTCAACGGATAGCGGGGTTGTTGCCCCGAAGATCACGGGTGTCGGCTCCGAAATTTTCGTAAACATTCCGGATGTTTGCGCGGTGGAACGGGTCAGGCCGCCGGGGTCGTGGCCGGGGGGCGGGTCATGAAGACGTCCACCGGGTCCTCGGACTCGACGGTGAAGCCGTGCCGTGCGTAGAGCCGGCGGGCGGGGCTGCCCTGGAGCACGTTCAGGCGCACGGTCTGCCCGCGTGCGTCGGCCTGCGCCAGCACCGCCCGCAGCACGTCGGAGCCGAGGCCGCGGCCCTGGTGGCGCGGGGCGAGGTAGAAGTGCTCCAGCACCTGCCCTCCGCCCTCGGCGGGGCGCAGCGTGACGGAGCCCGCGACGTCGTCGCCGACGACGATGATCGCGGTGTGCGCGGTGGAGAAGGAGTCGCGCAGCCGCTGCCGTACCCGGTGCTCGTCGTAGCGGCCCAGGCGCTCCAGGTCCGGGCGCATGACCACCGCGCGCAGGTCCGCGAGCGGCTCCAGATCCGCGTCGGTGGACGGCCGCAGGTGCCAGGACGGCGGCTGCGCGGGGGCGGGGGGCGGGGCGGCGCTCATCCCGGAAGTATCCCATCGCACCCCCGCTGACCTGCGGCGGGGCCTGAGGTCAGGCAAGCTGTGCGGCTTCTTCGGGCTGCCCGGGTTTCGGGAGGTGGCGCAGCCGCGGTATCGGGGACGGGAGCAGCCACAGCGCGCCGAGCGTGGCCGCGACGGTCACGGCCCACAGCGCGGGGCGCAGCCCGATCGCGGAGCCGAGGAGGCCGCCGCCGAGCGCGCCGAGCGGGCGCACCCCGTAGTTGACCATGCGGAAGGCGCCGGACACGCGCGAGCGCAGGGCGTGCGGGATGACGGCGGCCTTGAGCGTGTCCGCGGCGATGTCGAGCAGCATGACACCGAGGCCGGCTGCGAACTCCGCGACGAAGAAGGCGGCGAGCACGAGCGGGGTGGGGCCGCCCGCCATGGGCACGAGCACCAGCGGGGCGGGGAAGGCGACCGCGCCCAGCGTGAGGGCCGGGCCGATGCCGATCGCCCGCACGATCCGCCCGCTGACCACCGAGCCGAGCAGGCTGCCGACCGCCCCGGCGCCGATGACCAGGCCCAGCGTCCCGGCGCCCAGGCCCAGGCCGTCGACCGCGTAGAGGACGACGAGGGTGCTGAAGGCGAAGTTGAAGAGGTTGATCGTGGCGACGCAGGAGAGCATCGGGCGCAGCAGCGCGGAGCGCCCGACGAAGCGCAGCCCCTCGGTGAGCTGGCCGCTGGCGCGCGGCACGGCAGGCGGCTCCGCGGGCGCTATCCGGGCGAGCTGCCAGGCCGAGACGACGTAGGAGGCCGCGTCCACGAGCAGCGCCAGCGGGGCGGCGAGCACTTGCACCAGCAGGCCGCCGGCGCTGGGCCCGGCCATGAAGGAGAAGGCCCGGCTGCCGCTGACCAGCGAGCTGCCGGTGACGTAGCTCCCCCGGTCGACGAGGGACACGAAGAGCGTGGCGTTGCAGACGTCGAAGGCGACCGCGAGGGTGCCGACGGCGAAGACGACGGCGCAGAGCTGGGCGAAGGTGAGCACGCCGAGGGCGTAGGCGAGCGGGACGGACGCCATGAGCGCGGCGCGGCCGAGGTCGGCGGCGATCATCGCCTGGCGGCGGCGCCCGCGGCGGTCCGCCCAGACCCCGCCGTGCAGCGAGAAGAGCAGGGCGGGCAGCAGCCCGGCGAAGCGCAGCCAGCCCATGCCGGTGGGCCCGGTGTGCAGCACCAGGACGGCGGCGAGCGGCACGGCGAGGTAGGTCACCTCGTCGCCGAAGAGGGAGACCGTCTGGCCGGTCCAGTAGCGCCGGAACTGCCGCTCCCGCAGCAGCGCGGGCGCCCGGGCCGCGAGCGCGCGGACGGCGGTGGCGGTGGCGGTGCTCACGGCTCTTCCCGGGGATCCGGGGCGGGGGCGGGGTCCGGGCCCGGGGCAGGGGCCTCGGGTGCTTTCGGCTGCTCGGGGGCGACGTAGCCGGTGTGCAGGTAGGCCACGCGGCGGGCGGCCGCGTTGCGGTGCGCCGGGTCCTGGCCGCGCTCCGCGTACTCCGCGATCACCGCGTTGATCCGCTCCCCCAGCGCGGACAGCTCCTCGGGGGTGAGGTAGAGGATCGCGTCGGAGTACGTCTCGGCCTGCTGCCATGCGGGGGGCAGCGTGTGCCGCAGCTCGCGGGCCCGCATCAGGCGGTGGAACTGCGACTCCGCCACGGCGACGCTCAGCGCCTCGGCGGCGTCGGCGACCGCCGGGTCCGTGGAGTAGGTCGGCCAGTCGGTGTACGACGCCGTGGCCCGCCACGGCTTCTCCCGCCCCGCCGCGCCCGGCTCCGCCTCCTCGACGAGGCCGTACTTCGCCAGTATCCGCAGGTGGTAGGAGCAGCTGGCGACGGACTCCCCCGTCAGCTCGGCCGCCCGCGTCGCCGTGAACGGCCCCTCCATGCGCAGCAGCCCGACCAGCGCCATCCGCGTCGGGTGGGCGTACGCGCGCAGGGCGCGGGGGTCGCTGAGGTGGATCTGGTGGTCGAGCGGCTTCTCGGGCATGTATCTCACGATAGCTTTCTAAAGATTCCTTTAGCAAGAGACCTTTAGCGTCAAGGCAAGGGGATACGTACGGGGGCGGCGGCCCCGGGTCAGCGGTCGAGCAGCGTGTGGACGGCGTCGGCGAAGGCCCGGACGCGGGCGGTGGCGGCGTCGGCGCGCCAGTGCAGGGCCCACTCCACGGGCGGGGCGTCCCGGAAGGGGACGTAGGCGACGTCGGGGCGCGCGTAGTAGCGGCGGGTCTGGGCGCCGACGACGAGGGCGCCCCGGCCCGCGCCGACGAGGGTGAGCAGCTCGTGGAAGGTCGCCGCCGCCGGGCCGTGCGCGACCGGCCGCCCGGCCGGGGTGGCGTGGGGCGCGCGGTCCTCCTGGAGGGAACGCGGCGCGTGGTCGGGCAGCCGCAGCAGCGTCACCCGCGCCAGATCCTCCAGGGACAGCGACGCACGGCGGGCGAAGGGGTGCCCCGCGGGCACGGCGAGCATGCGCGCCTCACCGATCAGCACCGGCCCGGAGGCGATGCCGGGCCCGTCCACCGGGAGGCTCGCCAGGACGAGGTCGGCCTCGCCGTCGCGCAGCCACGCCACGACGTCCGCGGGCAGCACCTCGCGGATCCGGACCTCGCAGCCGGGCGCCTGCTCCCGGAAGAGCTCGGCGGCCCCCGCCAGGAGCTGGCCGCCCGCGGCGCCCGCGAACGCGACGCCCAGCGTGCCCGTGAGCCCTCGGCCGGCCTCGACCGCGGCCCCGTACGCCGCCGCGATCCGCGCCCACGCCGGCCGCACCTCCTCCACGAGCCGCCGGCCGACCGGCGTCAGCTCCACCCGGCGGCTGGTGCGCGCGAACAGCGGGGCGCCGACCCGGCGTTCGAGCTTCGCGATCGTCTGGCTGACCCGGGCGGTGGTCAGGTGCAGCCGCTCCGCGGTCCGGCCGAAGTGCAGCTCCTCGGCCAGCGTGAGGAACGCCTCCAGCTCGTGCCGCTCCAGCATCGCGCCGCCCCCGCATCGTCAAGCCCGCCTTGACGATCGTTGCACAGCCCGGCGTTGATCCGGCCGCCGCGCCCGGCGAGGGTCGAACCAGCACCGCCCCCCGACCGACCCGCACCAGGAGCACGCGATGTACGTCACCGGACCCCACGCCCTCACCGCCCCCGCCGCCGACACCGCGGCGGCCCTGCGGGAGCTGCGCGACCGCACGGAGATCCTCGACGCGCTCCTGCGCTTCGGCCTGGGCCAGGACCTCCGGGACGCCGCACTCTTCGCCTCCGCCTTCGCGCCCGACGCCGAGGTGGACTTCGCCCCGGCCTCCGCGAAGTGGGGCGGCACGGCCCCGCTGCTGGCCGGGCGGGACACCATCGTCACCACGATCCTCGGCCTCTTCGCCGGGCGCGTGGACACCACCCACCAGGTCACCAACCCGCGCATCGCGATCGACGGCGACACCGCGCGGCTCACCGCCCTCGTCGAGGCCCAGCACCTGCTGACCGCCGACCACGGCACCTTCGCCCTGCTCAAGAACCCCTACGCGGTGGACCTGGTGCGCGACGGCGACCGCTGGGTGATCCGCCGCATGCGCATCGACAACACCTGGTACACCGGCGACCCCACCGCGATCTTCGGCGCCTGACCGCGCGCCGCCCCTCCCCCGCCGCGAGCAGCCCACCGCCCCCGCGGCGGGGCATCGCGGCACGCAGGCCGCCCGGGCCGGCGGTGACGGCGACGGGGCCGTCCCGGTCCGTGCGGAAGACGGTGGCGCCCAGCGCCCGCAGCGCGGCCACCGTCCCCGGCGCCGGGTGGTGGTACGTGTTGTGCGCCCCCACCGAGACGAGCGCCAGCCGCGGGTGCAGCCGGGCGAAGAACTCGTCGTCCCGGTACGCGCTGCCGTGGTGCCACAACTTCCTTAGAGACCATCTACTCGCCTAGCCTGACGCCATGAAGGCCTCAACCGCCAGGGTCCGCCGCGTCGGCATCTACGTCCGCATCTCCGATGACCGCGAGGGGGGCGGCCTGGGTGTGAAACGCCAGGAGGACGACTGCCGCCTCGCGGCTGCTGCGCTCGGCTGGAAGGTCGTGGAGGTGTACGTCGATAACGACGTCACCGCCGCTGACCGCCGGAAGAAGCGCAAGGACTACCTGCGGATGCTGGAGGACGTGAAGTCCGGCCACATCGACGCCGTCATCTCCTGGCACCCCGACCGCTTGTACCGCCAGCCCGCAGAGCTGGAAGACCTGATCATCATCGTGGAGGACCACAAGACCGAGATCGCCACCGTCAAGGCGGGCGACCTCGACCTGAGCACCCCCACCGGCCGGCTCGTGGCCCGCATGCTCGGCGCCATCGCCAAGTACGAGGTCGAGCACAAGCAGGAGCGCATCCTCCGCAAGGTCGAGGAGCTGGTGTCCGCAGGCGCGATCCACAACGGCGGCCACCGCCCGTTCGGGTACACGCGGCTGTACGACGGCGAGGGGCCGCGCCGGAAGGTGCTGGGAGAGGTCCTCAATGAAGAGGAGGTCCCCTACATCCGGGAGTGGGCTGCTCGCGCCCTGGGGGGCGAGAAGATGCACAGCCTGGTCATGGACGCCATCAGCAAGGGCGTGAAGACCACGACCGGGCGCGACTGGACCCACCAGGCGATGCGGTACATGCTCATGTCCGCCCGGATCTCCGGGCGCAAGGAGCACCGGGGCGTGATTAAGGGAAGGGCCGTCTGGCCCGCGATCATCTCGATCGAGGACAGCGACATGCTGCGAGCCCTTCTGTCCGAGCGGTCCGAGGAGTGGAGAGCCGAGCACGGCGACCGGGATTCGACTGCCCTCAAGTACCCGCTTTCGGGATTGGTTCGGTGCACTTGCCGGGTGCCCCATGTGGTCGGTGAACCGTGCGAGTGCACGGAGCGGGGCAGGCCGCACAAGAAGATGCGGACTGGTCAGCGCGGCGACAAGGACATGCCCATCTACACCTGCAAGCGCGACGGGGGCGGCTGCGGTGGCCGGACCATCCAGATCCCTGATCTGGAGCCGCTGATCGAGAAGCTCCTGTTCGCGCATATGGAGGAGATTGAGGTCGTGGCCGAGGAAGACCCGGACGACCCTCGCCCCAAACTGGAGGCCAAACTCGCCCGGTGGGAGAAGCGGAAGGGCGAGCTGGAGGATGAGCTGCTCGACGGAGACCGGCCCGCCCGGGAGATCCAGGACGCGATCGACAAGCTCAACGGACGGATGGCGGACGCCCGCAAGCAGGCCGCGGAGTACGGCGTCAAGGCCAACCTGCTGGACATCAGTGCCGCTGAGCTACAGAAGGCGTGGAAGGACTACTCCGTGCCCCGGAAGCAGAGCACCTACCGGGGCCTGATCCGGGAGATCCTCATCCACCCGGCGACCCGGCCCTTCAACGTGTGGAACCCGGACCGGATCGAGATCTTCTGGCGGTAGGTCCGCGAAGCGCCTGACATTTGGGTACAACGTCCCCAGGAAACCTTGGGGGTGGCGTGATGAGGCGCTCAATACCGCTCTGGAAGCTGACCACGGTTGCGTTGGTCCTGGCCTTCGCCTGGTCAGCCGTGGGGCTCGCAGTGTGGGGACTATGGGAGGCGCGCCACGACCGATGGTTCAACCTCACGCTGACCGGAGACTTCTACCTTCTGTTGCTTGCGGCCTCACTGATCTTCCTCGGCTTCCGAGGACGTGGTGATCGTCTGGTTGGGCCCCAGTCGGTCTCTCGTGCCTACACGAAACTGGGGCCCGCGCTCGTGGCAAGCGGAGCGGGCCTAGCCAGCGCCGCACTCGCCCTTCCGGCCCCCATCGCCTGGCTGCTTATGTCCTTGCTGTGCGTGATGGTTGGCGTATACGTCACAGCCGCGCTGTTCAGCTTTCTGGCCAGGGACTCTGAGCGGCGTGAAGCGGCCCTCAAGACTCTTCGCGTCCTCAGTGGTGCCGTGGAACCGGCTCAGGCCGATTCGTCAACGCAGACTTCGTCAGATCCCGCTTCAGACGGCGGAGCAACTGCATCTGAACCATCGTGAGGGCGGGGGCATTGGCCATCTGGCGCTCGACCCACGCCGCCTCCCTGCGCTCACGCTCGGCCCAGCGGATCTGTTCGCGGACCAGGTTGTCGATCAGCCGCTTCATGGCGACCGAGCGGAGAGTCTTGCCGTTGGCCACCACACCACCCGGGACTGGCCTACAGCCGCCGGGCGCCTCGGGGTCGAGGATGACGAGGCCCTTCATATGAACACCACCCCACAGGGCTCATAGCCGTTGTTGCCGACCACGGCGCACAGCGGCTCGCCGTCCTCGTGCGACCACTGGGGCTTCGGGCCCCAGCAGGGGTTCCACGTCGTGGGCTCGACCTCCACGGCCAGCTCACTGCATTCCTCGCAGCGCGCCTCCATCAGTCCTGCACGTCCGCTATCAACCAGCGGTCCGGGTGCTGTTCTTCCTCCCGGGCCACCAAGGCGTCCTTCTGGGCCTCGGTCAGGTCGGTGACGATGTACACGGCACCCCCTGTGGGCGCGTGCTCAGGTGCGTTCGAGAACGCCTTCACCGTGTAGAGCCGCTCGCCGTTCGCCACCTCACACGCTCCCGCTCTGCCAGGCCATGCGGGAGTCGTACATGAGCTGTTTGCCCTCGCGGGACGAGACGAACGCGTCGATCGCCGCGGGCATCGCCTCGCCGTAGGAGATGAGCCGGAGACTCTCGTGGGGATATCCGTACGCCCAGCAGACCGCCCATTCGCCGCCCAGCCGGAGCAGGCTGACCCGGTCGCCGTCGGCGGTCTGATAGTGCCCCGCCTGGTCCCATTCCACGGTCACGCGGCCTCCCCGGGATTTAAAATCCAGTCCCCATGAAAACGATCAAACCCCGCTCCCGTGGGGTTCGGAGCGGGGCTTGCAGGGGGCACCATAGCGGCTCCGGAGAGGCCGCACATAACTACCTATTAGACAGCACTGGAATCCTTGGAGTACCTACAGCGGGAGCCAGTTGGATTCGCCGGACTCGTATTTCCTCACAACCTCGGTGAATGCCTCGATCTGAACGTTGAGAACGTACTGCTGACGTCGGGCGTCGTTCGCGTCCAAGGCCACAACCTCAGCGGCCTCCGACCGCCCCTTCTTCGCCTGGGCGTGGAGCTTCGAGGTCCCCTTCTCCAGACCCCGGCCGTTGATCTCGAAGCCGCCACCCTCGATCGCGACCAATCCGTACCAGTCCAGGACTGTCGCCAGTTCCTTCGGCGTCAGCTTCCGGGGCTGCTGCTTCGCATCCTCCACGCGCTGCGGGACGACCACCCGGTGGGGCCCAGGGGCCCTCTCAGGTTCCGTCCGAACCTCCGGCCCCTCCGGAATGGGAACGGTCACCACGGGCGCCCTGGCGGCCTCCAGGGGCTGGACCTGCTT
Organism: Streptomyces sp. NPDC021020; assembly: GCF_044333285.1. NCBI lineage: Bacteria > Bacillati > Actinomycetota > Actinomycetes > Kitasatosporales > Streptomycetaceae > Streptomyces > Streptomyces sp. NPDC021020. Next base: position 406,993 of record NZ_JBIRQQ010000003.1, on the reverse strand, counting down.
GCCCTGCTGGACCAGCTCCCGCAGGAGTGCGGTCTGCTCCCGAAGCAGGTCGACCACCTCGGATCCACCGGACGGCACCTCCTCGCGCGCCACCTGCGGCACACCCTGATGTGCTACCGGCACGATGTGCGCCAACACCGTGCCGTTGTGCGTGAGGGCGACCGTCTCGCCCGCCTTCAGGGCGTCGACCACCTCGGCGCTCTTACGCCGCAGGTCGGTGATGGAGTAGCGGTCCACATTCATGCGTGCCATATTAGCACGATGCACGTGCTAGGCACGTGCCAGGTGCGTGCTTCGTGCGTCAGCTCGTGCCCAGCACCCGCGCCCGCATGCAGGCGAACCTGTCCCGCCCCTCCGCGTGCAGCTCCGGAACCGCGCTCAACCCGATCCCCTCGGCCGGCTCGACCTCTACGGGGTCGCCCAGGGCCTCCGGGGTACTCGGCACGGACCCCGCGTCCTGCGCCTGCTCGACAAGGTAGGTGTGGCAGGCCCGCTCGTCCCCGGCCTCAACCAGCTCCCGCCACCTCGGGTCCGCATCCTGGGGCAGCTCGTCCAGGAACGCCTGGCGCGTACGGGGTCCGCACGCCTTCCAGGCGATGGCGCCCTCGGGAGTCCCCCGGCGGGCCGCCGTGGCCCGCTCCTTGGCGTCCCTGGCCTGCGCGGCGTACAGCTTGTCCTTGCGGGTCCAGTGACCGCAGTTGAGCATGCCACTGGGGTCGAGTAGCTGGAAGAACGCGAGCACGTAGACCTTCGCCCTGCCGACCTTCAGCTCGAAGATCCAGGACTGAGGGCTCGCCTTCCAGCGTTCCAAGAGGCGCCGGACCGGGCGCTCGGCCAAGCCCGTCAGGGCCATCAGATCCCTCTGGGTGATGATGATGTCCTGGACCCCGAACAGCACGGCCAGGCGCCAGGCGTGCTTGCCCAGCCCCTCCACGCTCGCGTCCTCAGCCCAGGTGTCGGCAGCGGGGTCGAGGGCGGTCATCAGGTTGCGCGACCACGATCCGCTGGTCCCCCACTCCTTCACCCTCTCGAACTCCTCCTCGGCCAGGATGAGGGCCTCCGCGAGGTCCTCCCCGACACCGGTCGTTTCCCGCCCATTACCTCTCTGAGCTTTACCTTCTTCCATGATCTTCCTGACCAGGGGAGAGGAGGGTATTGAGATTTTAGAGAGAGACTGGGCGGCAAACGACCGGTATCTGTCAGGCGACCAGGACCAGGACCTCCCGGCCAAGGAGTTGAAGCGGAGGTTCATGTCCTCGCGCTCCTCCTCGATCACGGAGGAGCGGCCCCTCGTGGCCGTGTAGAGGAACTTGTGCCGGGAGAGGCCGCCGTCCGGTCCGGCCAGCTCCTGGACCGTCTCCTTGTGCTGGTGCGTCCAGCGGGCGATGCCGCGCGCCCCGGTCAGGAACGGGTGGATCTCCGTGGCCCAGGCGACCCGGGCCTCATTGAGGGCCGCGGGCTCCAGGAGGAGGCGCTGGCGGATCTCGTTCAGGTGGGCGCCGTTGATCGCGTCCGCTGCGGGGCGCTCCGGCTTCCCCTGGAGATCGATGTGACCGGTGTCGGCACGGCCGGTATTGTGGAGGAACAACTTCGCTCCCTGGGTTCAAGGCGTACGGGGAGTACCGGTCCTCGGAGGTTGAAGCCCTCCTGGACCGCCGGGATTTTGAAATCCCTTCGACTGAGCCCCCGGTTCCCGCCGGGGGCTTCGTCATGTCTGGGCTCAACGATAGCCCCGCTCTGGCCCCCTCGGCGAGCGCCTCCATAGCCCTCCGGAACCGCCGCAGGCGTCGCGCAGGAATCCTGCTACAAGGATTCCTGGAGTACTCCACTACGGGTCTGGATTTTAAAATCGGAGAGCCGCCGTCAATGACGTCTGAATTTGTTTTCTGACGCCATCCACGGTAAATTGAATACGTCGCCACCAGTGCGGCATGACTCCTCTGGAGGGCCTAAGGCCAACGTCCAGGGGACGGACCTCTGGGCAGCACGACTCCCGGAGATTCCGATGAAGGTCCTCGACCTCACCCGATACACCCCCTCCCGCGCCCGCGTGGACGGCCAGCTCATGGACGTCCTGATCCCGCCGCGCCGCTGGTACGACGCGCTCCTGGCCTCTCAGGGCGACGAGTTGCTCGACCGCTGGAACCCGCGGGTGCACCAGGACTTGGGCTCCCCGACGGCCAGCCACGACTGCTGGGTATGGACCGGTGGCGTGTCGTCCGGCGGCTACGGCGTGTTTCGCCTCGGCGGCCAGCAGACATACGCCCACAAGATCGCGTGGGCGATTGAGCACGGCAGCCCTCCGGCCTTCGCCTTCGGCCCGCACGGCTGGGAGGGCGTGCATCTGGGTCACATGTGCCACGATGCCGACTCCTCGTGCCCCGGCGGGACGTCCGACCCGCATCGCCGCTGCTGCAACCCGGGCCACCTCGGGCTCCAGCTCCACTCGACGAACGTCCGCGCCGGACGCAGCGGTGAGCACCAGCGGCGCAAGATCACGTGCCCCTCCGGCCACGACTACGCGACCAACGGATACCTGTACACCGACCCGGCCAGGGTCACCCGCCGGTACTGCCGGGCCTGCAAGTCCGGTGGCCGCGCCGTGGAGTTCGTCGGCATCCGCAAGGCCACCCAGGAACTGGCGGTGGCCGCGTGAAGAGCATCGAGGATCTGATCATCTTCGACCAGGAGCTGAAAGTCGGAGCCCGACTCGTCGGCATGTTCCTGGAAGTGATGGACGACCCCCAGAGCACCCGGCAGGTCGCCGCCGACCTCGGCATCTCCGAGAGCAGCGCCCTGCGCTATCTGAAGGCGCTGGAGGAGAAGGGCCGGGCCCGGCGTGTCCACCCCCTGTGGACGAGCGTGGAGGACCCGGCGTGAGCACCGACAACACCCCGCTCGTCTTCACCGGCCCCGAGCAGATCGTCAGCATCGAGCTGCACGGCGAGGGCGTCATCGAGACCCTCGTCGTGCGCTCCGTCACCGTCTTCGACCGGCAGCCGGACGGCTCCTTGCTGGAGCTGCACGGCGAGGAGAAGCGCCAGGCCCTGATCGAGTTCTGGGAGGGGCCGTGCTGATCCTTCTCCTCCACGCCCTCGCCGCCCTGATCGTGCTCCTCCTGATGGCCATGGTCGTCAGGGACATGCGGAGGGCCCGTTGACCCTCACCGCTGCCGACTTCTTCGCGGGCGCGGGCGGCAGCTCCCAGGGCATCCACGCGGTGCCCGGGGTCCAGGTCGTCCTGGCCGCGAACCACTGGGCACTTGCCGTCCAGACCCACGCGCTCAACTTCCCGGGCGTCGAGCACGACTGTGCCGACATCGCCCAGGTGGACTTCCGCCGGTACCCCCGCGTGGACCTCCTCTGGGCGAGCCCGGAGTGCACCAGTCACAGCGTGGCGCAGGGGCGGAAGCGGACCCAGCACGACCAGGTGCCCGATGTCGAGGGCAACGTCCTGCCGCTCGACGCGGGAGAGCGCAGCCGGGCCACCGCCTGGGACATCCCCCGGTACCTGGAGCGGATGATCCTGCGGGGCCGTCCGGTCCTCGGCGGGGTCGTCGAGAACGTCGTGGACTTCCGGCGCTGGGTGCTCTTCGACGCCTGGTACAAGGCCATGGAGACGCTCGGCTACCGGCTCCAGATCGTGTACCTCAACAGCGCCCACGCACACTCCAGGACGTCCCTGTGGGCCCCGCAGAGCCGCGACCGGATGTACGTCACCTTCATCCACGCGAGCGTCCGCAGGACGCTGAATCTGGAGAAGTGGATCCGCCCGTTCGCCACCTGCCCCGAGCACGGCACCGTCCGGGCCCGGCAGCACTTCAAGAAGAAGGACGACCCCTGGGGTCGCTACCGGGCGCAGTACCGGTACCTCTGCCCGCAGGCCGGCTGCGCCGTCGTCGTCGAGCCCAAGGCCCTCCCGGCCTCCGTGGCCATCGACTGGTCGCTGAAGAGCCAGCGCATCGGAGACCGCGTCCGGCCGCTGGCCGCCAAGACCATGGCGCGGATCGAGGACGGCATCAAGCGCTTCGCCCGTCCCCTGCTGGTGCCCGTGGAAGGCCGGGACGGCAAGGAGGCCCGCCCGGTCGACGCGCCCGGCAGGACCCAGACCACCCGGCGTGAGACCGGGGTCCTGTTCACGCCGTTCGTTGCCGAGCTGCGTGGCGGGAACTCCAAGCACCGCTCCACCGAGCACCCGTTGGCGACCGTGACCGCCGGAGGGTTCCACCACGGCCTCGTGGCCCCGCCCATGCTCGTCCCCGCCGGAGGAACCTGGAACGACACCGCCAAGCTGCTGGACGAGCCCATGCGGGCCAGGACCACCCGGGAGAACGAAGGGCTGCTGGTGCCGTACTACGGCGCCTCCAAGGCCCACACGACCGCCGAGCCCATCGGCACCCTCACGACCGTCGACCGGTACGCCCTCGTGGAGTCCCAGATCGCCGTCGAGGACTGCCTGTTCAGGATGCTCCAGCCCGCCGAGATCGGCAGGGCCATGAGCTTCGGGGCCGACCACAAGGTCCTCGGCAACAAGCGCGAGCAGACCCGGCAGTACGGGAACGCGGTCACGCCCCCGGCGGCCGAGGTCCTCGTGAGCGCCCTGACCGAGGCCATCACGGGCGAGGACATCGAACTGGCGGTGGCGGCATGACCCAGACCTTCGAGTGCGCGGTCTGCGGTGAGCACAGCGGGCATCAGACGTGCGCCCGCTGCTTCAGCCGACTGAAGGGCATGCTCGAATCGCTCCCCGAGCAGTACGTCTTGCTCTGCATGAGTCACCAGCCGCTGAAGACCGGCAGCGACGGACGGAGCCCCAGGGCCCTGCACGCTCCGCTGCCGGGCCGTCTCGACGTCCTGAACCTCCTGGGCCCGGCTGCCCGTCAGGGCGTCATGAACGAGGACCAGAGTGGCCCCGTGCCGTTCCTGGAGGTTCTCGCGGGCTGGGCAGAGGCGGTGAGCGAGGAGCGCCGCCTGACGCCCGTCAGGAGGAACGTGACGGCCCTCGTCGACCGGCTGACGCGGCACCTCATCTGGATCACCGAGCAGACCTTCGCCGGGGACTTCTTCACCGAGATCGAGGAGCTGCTGAGGGTCACCCGTCGGATCACGCTGACGGAGCACCGGGTGGAGTTGCTGCGGGGCGTCGCCTGCCCGTCATGCGGGATGTTCGCCATGGTCCGGCACCTCCCCGGGGACTGGGCGGCCGAGTGCCGGTTCTGCCCGTCAGTGCGCCTCGATCAGCGGGACTATGCAGACCTCGTGCAGGTCCAGGCCCGTGACGCGGATGACACAGTCAAGGCCGGGCAGCCTGACGGCCGTTGACGGTATCGTCAGAACAACAACTGAGCGGAGGCCGGGCTAGCCGCCAAGCATGGGCCCGGCCTCCTAACCAACAGCGAGGGACTAGCTCGCCGTGGCTAACACGCATCGTATTGCCCTGCCGTCTGACGGGGGACAGCCCCCTCAGAGCCGACTCCCGTTACTCGTCCGCCTGGCCATCGCCGGTGGACGTCCCGCCGTCCTGGCCGCCGCCCTCGCGCTCTCCGCGCCGGGTGAGTACCGACTCGCCGTGCTGGCGGGCTGGGACTGGCGCTTCGCCCTGATCATGCCGGGCGTCCTCTCCCTGTACGCCGCCGTGGCCGCCGCCATCGCGGGCTCCCTGCCGAAGGGCAGTGCGGAGCGGAAGCAGGCGAACGCGGGCGCCCTGATCGCCCTGACGCTGGCCATGACGGCCCAGGTGTTCTCGCACCTGATCGAGGCCGGGTACGCCACCAAGTCGCCGGGCGTCGTCATCGCGGTCAGCGCCGTGCCCCCGATGGTCGCGGCCCACACGCTGCACCTGACGGCCGCCGCAACCCGGCTGACGCCCAAGGTCGCGCTGCCCCCGATGCCCGTCACGGCTCCGCAGCCGGCCACCCAGGAATCCTTGGAGTCGTCGCCCGTCGAGGAGCCCCAGGAGACCGTTCAGGCCCACGAGGTCGAGCCCGTCGTGACGCCCGTCAAGGAGCCCGTCACTGAGCCGGAGCAGCCCCAGGAACCGCCGACGCAGCGGGAGCTGATCGACGCGACCATCCGGGGCCTGTACGACTCGCTGGGCAACCGCCGTCCCGCGACCCGTCACATGGTGGCCGCTCTCCGTGACGCGGGCCTCCCCTGCTCTGACGGGACCGCCCGGGAGTCGCGGAAGCGCGTCGAGACCGCCGAACCCCGTCTCCGGGACCTCCCGGACGCCCTCGCCGCCTGACGGCGAGCACCCACCCTTTTTCGGTGCGCTGTGCTCGCCTGACGGCTGACGCACGCGCGCCTCCATGCCCTGGAGGGCGCCATGTCCGAGACCCCCGAACCCCCCGACATCCACGTCTACTTCATCACCGACAAGCCCGAGGAGCCCTCCTGGGACTTCTCCTGGATGCAGCTGAAAACCAACGCCTGGACGGCCGCGCTGGCCTTCATCCCGGCCAACATCTGGGCGAAGGTCCTGCACGACGTCCACGTCCAGCAGGACCTGTCCGGCGCCTTCTTCATGGCCGGAGCGGGCGTCGTCGTCACCGTCACCAGGTTCGTGCAGAAGCGGACCTGGACCCGGCGGACCCTGGTGTGGATCGCGGTCCTCGGTGCGGTCTTCGCGCTGCCCGTCTTCAACGCGATGGTCAACGTCCTGACGGGCGGTGGCCGGTGAACACCGTGACCACGACGACCGTCTCCCTCGGCTCCGTCGTCGTCGGCCTGAGCATTTGGGCCTGGCACCTGACGAAGTGGTGGAAGACCGGAGGCGGCAAGGGCGGACCCGGCCCCGGCGGAGGAGCCCGCGACCCGAAGGCGCTGCTGCCGCTCGTCACCAGCTCGGCGCTGGGGATGCTCGCCATCACCGCCGCCGGGGGCCTGATCGGCACGGCCGCCGTGATGCTGCTGCACACCACCAACGCCCTCGGCAACTGGTCGCTGACGGCCGTCACGGGCACCGCGACGCCCTCCGTCACCCGCTCCGGCCACAAGGCCCTGAGTCCCGGCGGGAGCGCCGCCCTGGTGGTGTACATCGTCGTCCTGGTCGCCCTGTGGAAGTCTGGCGCGAAGATCTACAAGAACAAGATCGCGTCGGGTGTCGTCAGCGGCGTCATGCTCGGCTTGAGCGCCGGGTTCTCCGGCATCGCCGCCGCCGGAGTCGTCTCGCTGTTCAACGCGGCGGGCGACCGTGTCGTGGGGTTGCTGTGAAGCGCCTCGGCACCTTCGCCGACCGGCTCGCGAAGGGCAGCTCGATCCTCTCCGTACGCCTCGCCCGCGGCACGGTGGCGTGGTTGAAGGCCGGGAAGAGCGTCGGCGACTTCCTGATCCGGCTCGGCTTCCTCGCGCTGCCCCTCTGGATCCTCTGGACCCTGGTCGCTGCCACCCGGGCCCTGCTGTGGATCCTGGCTGCCGTCTGGTGCATCGCGGCTTGGAGAGCTGCCCAGCCGGCCAAAGCCCGAACCCCTCCCCCACCGCGCCCCTTCACCTCTTCTGGGGGCGAAGAGGCTGGTCAGGAGACACACACCGAGATTGGGGGAGGGGTTCGCGTCGTCTCGACGCCCGACCCGGCCCACCCCACCCGGATCCACGTCCGCGTCGAGCAGGCCAACGCCGACGCGCCGCGGTAGACCCCGGGACGGCCGTCATCCCGCCAAGAAGTCCGGCCGTCCCGGTCCCCATCCCGATCACGAGACAGGAGCGCCAGGATGGCACTCAACGGCAACTTCCCCATAGCCCCCGGCACCCGGCCGGACCCCAGGTTCGAGACCGTCTACGACCCCGCCAGGGGCGGCCACTACCCCCCGCCGGAGAAGCCCGCCGAGGAGACCCCGGAGGACGGGGAGAAGGCGGCGTGAAGCGCGACGACGACCGGTACGGCGCCGACTACGCCGTGATCGAGGGGGAGCTGACCGGAGCCCAGTCGATGGAGTTCGCGGAGTATGCGGGCTTCCTGGCCAACTACGGCATCCGGCTCCGGGAGCTGGCCGCCAAGCACCCCTTCCCCGACGGTGCGTTCATCCACCTCCGCACGTACGCCGACGAGTTCCTGGAGGAGCTGCACCGGGACACGTAACGACTTGACCGCATCCACCCCGCTGCCCTGTCGCGTCCCCGAGGATCACCCCATGGACGCGGAAGTAGCAGCGGGGTGGATTGGCGCGGGGGCCGCAATCCTTGGTGCAGCAGCAGGAGCAGGGGCCTCAATGTGGGCCACGATCCGAACGCAGCGGTACGAGACGGCTAAGTTCATCGAGGCGAAACAGGAAGCTGCGGCGAAGCTGATCGACGAGCGCGGCCAGACCGCAGGACGCGAAGCCCTCGCCGAGCTTTACGTCTTGCGGCGGCACATCGTCCACTTTGAGTTCCCTCCCGATGTGGAGGCGCGTAGGGCCTGGTTCCATGCCGGTGAGGAGATGGCCGACAAGGCCGAGCTGACCGCCGGACTGATCCCGCAAGCCCCTGAGATCAGGCCCCGCCTTGAAGAGGCTCTGAATGCCACCCTGCGCTGCATGGCGGGCAACAGGAGAAGTTCGATCCGCTCAACCTTCCGCAGCACGAACGCCGTGGATCACGCTATCGAGATACTTCAGGCGTTCCTCCGTGGCGATCCTCTGCCCGAACCGTCAGCGGGCGTGGAGGACGTCCGGCAACACCGCGCCCGGTACGACATAGAGAACCCACCGGACCTCGACTGACACCCGCCAGAACTGGGACTAGCGCTCACCCGCTAGCGCATGCGAGAATCCGTGCCAGTACCACCCTTGTCTTCACGTACAGGCCCCGACTCCTCTGGAGATCCGGGGCCTTTCGTGCGTTCAGGAGGCCGTCATGGACGACGAGATCTGGATGACGGCCCCTGAGGCCGCCGACCACTTCGGCGTCAGCAACAAGACGATCTACCGCTGGACCGCCGAGGGGCGCCTCCAGGTCGGTGGGCTCGACGAGCGGGGCCAGAAGCTCTTCCGCTTCCTGGACGTCGCTCAGGTCGAGCTGGTCACCCGCGCCAGGGCGAAGCGCGTGCTGGGAATCGCCGCGTGACTGAAGTTGCCACCGAACTCTCAGTGAGCAACTTCAGTCAGCTATGCGACAGATCTGATCAACCACGCGCGGGTTGCAAAAAAGCCACCACGGCGCGACCACCCATGTGGTGCCATGTTGCCGCGCGCGATAATCAGACTGACACCCGGAAATTCACCCATGCAGGCGTAAGTCACGAAACTTGCGCGGACTAATGTCGTTGCCTTTGGTGACACGGCATTTGCGCCGGTAGTACAACTGGAGAGATCTAGCGAAAGATGGAGAGGATGAGGGAACGCATGAGCACCGTCCCCCAAGCCCTCGCCACCCTGACGATCAATCCCGGGTCCAGGGCCAGCCTCAGGGCCAACGCCACGCCCAGGGCATGGACTTCACTGACACCGTGGGCGAGGTCCAGCCCGAACGCCACCGCTCCGACGAGCACGAGGACAGTCTCCGTGACCGGATGCAGACGCCTTCCGGCCGGAAGAGGCTGTGACTGAGATTCCACAACTGGCGGCATGACGCCTCCTTGTCCGGGGCCCTCGCGACTTGATCGCCCTGAGAAGTTGATTTGAGTCGCGAGGGACCCCCCTTTTCGGTACTGCTGATGCAGTCCCAATGCGCACAACGGCGCACTTGGCGACGGGTTACGCGCCCCTGCGTCATATTCGTCCGTGCGAGTGAGTTTCGGCTCGCTTGTAATATGGACGACAGGCGCACGCGGGGGCGTCTTTCGCATGCACTCCCCCACTCATTGCGCTCGAACGCCTGACCGGTCACCGTCACCACGCACACGCGAGGGGGTGAGCCGGCCATGGCCCGCGCCTTCTCCCGCGAGGACGAGGAGCGGCTGCGTCAGCTTCATGCTGACGGCGTCAGCCGCAACGACATCGCCCGTCAGATGGAGTGGTCGGTCGGCACGATCACCAACCACGCCACGCGCCTCGGGCTGTCCTTCGACCGCTCGGCCACCAGGGCCGCCACTGACGCCCGTCAGGTGGACCTGCGTGACCGCCGTCAGCGGATCGAGATCCAGCTCTACGACCTCGCGGAGCGGAACATCCGCCGGGCGCAGGAGCGGTATCTGCTGACGGGCTTCGACCAGCTCGGCGCGCTGGTGGCCGAGACCATCCCTCAGCCCCCGGCGAGGGAGACCAAGGACTTCACGCTGGCCGCCTCCAGCGCTCTCACGACCGCTGTGAAGCTCGCGCAGGTCGACGGCGGGGATGCGGGCCGGGAGCAGGCCGCGGGCTTCCTCCAGGGCCTCAGCGACGCCATGGCGACCGCTGCCCGGGAGCTTGGGGGCGACGATGCCGACGAGTACGGCTCGTAGCACCCAGCTACTCCTGGAGCGCTTCACCCCGGTGCAGATCCGCAGCATCGCCGCGGCGAACCGGAGGATCAATCTCTGGGAGGGCGCGGTCTCCTCCGGTAAGACCATCGCTTCGGCGTGGGCCTGGATGATGTTCGTTCCGCAGGCGTCCACCACGGGCGAGCTGGTCATGATCGGCAAGACCCGGGACGCGCTGTACCGCAACGTCCTCCAGCCGATGATGAACCCGGAGATCTTCGGGGAACTGGCCGCCCAGGTCGAGTACACGCCGGGCGCGGTCACCTGCCGGATCTTCGGCCGCCTCGTCCACGTCATCGGCGCCAACGACATCAAGTCCGAGAACAAGATCCGCGGCATGACATGCGCCGGGGCGTACGTGGATGAGGCCACGCTGCTCCCGGAGCCGTTCTGGGACATGCTCCTGACCCGCATGCGCGCGGTCGGCGCCAGGATCTACGCCTCCACGAACCCCGATGCGCCCACGCACTGGCTGAAGGCCAAGTTCATCGACGACCCGCTCCAGCGGCAGACGATGAAGGTCTTCAGCTTCGAGCTGGACGACAACACGCACCTGGACGCGCCGTACGTCGCGCACATCAAGGCCAGCCACTCCGGCCTGTTCTACAAGCGCTTCGTGCTCGGCCAGTGGGTCGCCGCCCAGGGCGCGATCTACGACATGTTCGATCACGCCACGCAGGTCGTCGACATCCTGCCGCAGATGCACCGCTGGATATCGGTGGGCATCGACTACGGCGCGACGAACCCGACGCACGCGGTGCTCGTCGGGCTCGGCAACGACCGGCGCCTGTACGTCGTCTCGGAGTACCGGTACGCCAGGGGCACGAGCAACATCACGCTGACCCAGGCGGACACCTCCCGGCGCATCGTCCGGTGGTTGGACGACGTGCCCCATCACGGGCGCGTGCGACCTCCGTACGTCGTCGTCGACCCCAGCGCGGCAAGCTTCAAGACGCAGCTCCTCCAGGACGGGCTGAACCCCACCGCGGCCGACAACAGCGTCCTCGACGGCATCCGGCTGGTGTCCAACCTGCTGGCCAACCGCCAGCTCGTGATCCACAGCTCGTGCCGGGAGCTGCTCAAGGAGATCGCGTCCTACACGTGGGACCCCAAGGCCGCGCTCGACGGCCTGGACGCGCCGCTGAAGCTCAACGACCACGGCATGGACGCGCTCCGCTACGCCCTCTTCACCACCCGCCTGCTGTGGCAGCACCAGCTCCGGCTGGCCGCCTGACGACGACACCACAGCGGAGGTGAACGATGCCTCTGCCCGCTGGTGGAGAGATGCCGTGGCCGCCGCCCGAGCTGCACCCGGTGGCCAAAAAGCTCATGGAGTGGTCCGCCTGGTACAGCGGTGACACGGACGCGCTGACGTCCGTCTACTCCCTCGCCGGTACCGCGAACTCCCCCGCCGCGCAGCGGTTCTTCCAGAGCGACAAGCCGTACGGCGCGAGCGGGCCGACCACCGCGCCCAGGACGTTCTGGGGCGCTCCCCTGACGCCCGGCACCCAGCGCACCAAGCTCCATACCCCGGTGGCCTCCGATCTCGCCGAGCTGAGCGCGAACCTGCTCTTCGGGGAGCTGCCGAAGTTCACCAGCACCGACAGCCGCACCCAGAAGGAACTGGACGCCTTCCAGACCGACGGGATGCACGCGGCGCTCCGGGAGGCCGCCGAGACGTGCGCGGCCCTCGGAGGCGTGTACCTGAAGGTCGTATGGGACCAGACCCTCGTGGACCGCCCGTGGCTGTGCCCGGTGTCCCCGGAGATGGCGGTACCGACCTGGTCCTGGGACCGCCTGCTCGGTGTGACGTTCTGGACGGTGCTCGCCGAGGACGACGACCACACGTACCGGCTGCTGGAGCTGCACGAGATCGGCTCCATCTCCTACGGGCTCTACCGGGGCACGCCGACCGAACTCGGGGAGCGGCTCCCGCTGTCCGCGTACGAGGCGACCTCCGACCTGGCGGAGACGTACGGCGACGACGGCGTGATGCTGACGAATCTGCCGTGGCTGACCGCGGCCTACGTCCCCAACGTCCGGCCGAACCGGGTGTGGCCCGGTGTCCGGTGCGCCGCGAACCTCGGCCGTTCCGACTTCGCCGGTGTCGAGCTGTTCATGGACGCGCTCGACGAGGCGTGGACGAGCTGGATGCGGGACCTGCGCCTCGCCAAGAGCCGCATCATCGTGCCCGACGCGATGCTGGAGACCGAAGGACCTGGTCAGGGCGCACGCGTCAACCTGGACCGCGAGGTCTTCGTGGGCGTCCTCAGTCTCGACGGGGGCATCACGCTCAACCAGTTCGCCATCCGGGTCGCCGAGCACCAGGCGACCGTGGAGGCGCTCTTCCAGCAGGTGGTCTCCAGCGCCGGGTATTCCGTGCAGAGCTTCGGCGGCAAGGGCGACGTGGCGGCCGTGACGGCCACCGAGGTGGAAGCCCGCAAGGAGCAGTCGCTCGCCACCCGCGCGCAGAAGATCCTCTACTGGCGTCCGGCCCTCCAGCACCTGTTCCAGGCGCTCCTGGGCATCAGCCGCGAGGTGTTCGGCAACCGGTCCAGCCCGGAGGCCGGGATCGATGTGGCGTTCCCCGCAGCCGTGCAGCCGTCCATGCAGGACATGGCCGAGACGCTGTCGCTGCTCGCGGCTGGCGAGTCGATGTCCATCTACCTGCGGGTCCAGACCCTCCACCCGACGTGGACGAAGGCCCAGATCCAGCAGGAGACGGACCGCATCCTCGCCGAACGACCGGACAAGGCGCCGGTCGTGCCGAGGCCCGAGCCTCAGCCCGCTCCGCTCCCCCAGTAGTTCACCCCCGGACGCCAAGGCGCGGTCCGGCCTTCGACGAGCGTCACAAGGAGGACGACGTCATGAGCACTCCCACCGAACCGCAGAACCCGCAACAGGGCGCTGGAGACCCGGGCAAGGCCCCGGAGAGCCAGAACCCGCAGGCTCCCGCGAGCGGCCCCCAGGGCGGCACGCAGGGCCAGGGCGACGGCGGCAAGGCCCCGAAGTTCGAGGGCGAGTACGACCCCGCCAAGGCCGCGCGCCTGGTGGAGAACCTGCGTGCCGAGGTGGACGCGGAGAAGACCAAGCGGACCGAGATGGAGACCAAGTTCTCCGGGTTCATGGACAACTTCGCCAAGCTCTTCGGCGGTGGTGAGCAGAAGCAGCTCACTCCCGAGCAGATCGCGCAGAAGGCGCAGGAGTCCGACCAGAAGGCCCGCGAGGCCACCGTGAAGCTCGCGGTGTTCCAGACGGCGGGCAAGCACGGTGCGGACCCTGACGCGCTGCTCGACTCCGCATCGTTCGTGAGGGCCATCGGCAAGCTCGACCCGACGGCGGACACCTTCGCGGCCAACGTGGACAGCGCCATCAAGACCGCCGTGGACGGCAACGTCCGGCTCAAGGCGCAGCCCACCGCACCGCAGGTCCCCGCCAAGGGCGGAGTGGACATGGCGGGCAGCACGAGCGGCAAGCGCCAGCTCACCGCCGCCGAGGTCGAGCACCTGGCCAAGACCAACCCCGCCGGGCTGGTCAAGGCCCGCGAGGACGGCCTCCTGAAGGACTACCTCGCCTCCTGACGAGACGCGCACAGGGCCTCTGCGGGCCTGGCCTCGTCACCCCCGGCTGACGCACGAGGTGCACAGGCCACGTCCCATTCCCACTGAGACCACATGGAGAACTCATGGTCTTTAAGCCGGAAGTTTGGGCCGCCGAGGCCCTGACCGCGCTCCGCAAGAAGCTGGTGTACGCCAGCCCCCAGATCGTGAACCACGACTACGAGGGCGAGATCAAGAAGGTGGGCGACACCGTCCACATCAAGATGCTCGGCGACGTGACCGTGCGCACCTACAGCAGCGGCGACACGATCTCGTACGAGGACCTCGCCGACGCCGAGATGACCATCAAGGTCGATCAGTCGAAGATGTTCGCCTTCAAGGTGGACGACGTGGACAAGGCGCAGGCGGGCGACGAGATGCCCAAGCGCATGGCCAACGCCGGTTACAGCATGGCGCTCGACGCGGACAGCCACGTGGCGCAGCTCTACACCCAGGCGCAGGACGCCAACGTCATCGACACCACCGCGATCACCAGCGGCGACGCCGCGTACAACGCGCTGGTCGACCTCAAGGTCATCCTCGACGAGGCCAACGTGGAGGACAACGGCCGGTACGTCGTCGTGCCGAGCTGGTACCACGGCCTGCTGCTGAAGAACGCGAACTTCATCAACGCCGAGAAGTCCGGGTCCACCGCCCCCCTGCTCACCGGCCAGGTCGGCCAGGCCGCCGGATTCGCCGTGCTCCAGAGCAACGCGGTCCCGATCATCACCGGGGACGACTACGCGGTGACGGCTGGCGTCAACGGCGCCATCTCCTTCGTGGACCAGCTCGCCGAGGTCGAGTCCTTCCGCCTCCAGAGCACGTTCGCCAACGCCGTCCGTGGCCTGCACCTGTACGGCGCGAAGGTCATCCGGCCGGACGCCATGGCGGTCCTGACCGCGTCCCGGACCTGACGGTCGCCCGCTCCCCAACCCTGAGAGGTAACCACCATGGCCCGTACTGACGTGCCGCTTTCCGTCCTCGTGGGTAACGGCTCGCTGGCCGACCCCGCCGGGACCACGATCGACGCCACCAACGACCACTCCATCGGCGTGGCGGTGACCCACCCGGAAGAGCTGCTCATCCGTGTCACCAACACCGCCGGTTCCGACCACGTCGTTACCGTCAAGGCGGGCGGTCCGTACCCTCCGGCCTGGCGCGGCGGGCAGGGCGACCTGACCGTCACCGTCCCGGCCACCACCGGCGTGGCCTGGATCGGCCCCCTGTCCAGCTCGCGCTTCCTCCAGGCGGGCAACGTCCTGAACGTGGACATCGAGTCGGGTCACACCGGCAAGATCACCGCGTTCAAGGTGCCCCGGGGGACCTGACCGATGACCGAGACCGCGCACTTCAAGGGCGAGGGCGGCCACGTCTGGGAGATGGACCTGCCCCTCGGCGAGCACCACGCCCGCGAGGAGCGGGAGGGCCGTCTCGTCCGGGTCAACCCCGACGGGTCCGCGCTCGCTCAGCCGGCCACCGAGCCGGAGACCCCCGAGCCCGTCACCACGGAGCCGCCGAAGAAGCCGAACAAGGCGTCCTCGAAGGCCGACTGGGTGGCCTGGGCTGTCCACCAGGGCGCCACTCAGGAAGAGGCCGAGGGCCAGACCCTGGCCGCCCTCATCGAGCGCTATCACGGCGCTGAGAGCACCGAGGAGACCGCCTGATGGCCAGGACCGCACTCACTCCGCAGCGCTTCGCCACGCTGGGCCTCGCGCCCAGCTACGTGGCGCCGGACGCGGCGGGCGTCTCCTTCCGCTCCAGCGGCAAGCAGGTGCTCCACATCAAGAACGCCTCGGGCGCCTCGATCACCGTGACCCTGAAGATCGGCGTCACCGTCGAGGGCCAGGCCGTCACCAACCCCACCGCCACGGTGGGCGCGGGGGCGGACAAGTTCTTCGGCCCGTTCAACGACCACTACGACCAGCCCGACGGCACGGGCACCGTGTTCGTGGACCTGAGTTCCGTGTCGAGCGTGACGGTCGCCTGCCTGACTCTGTGACGGGAGGCGTCATGCCGTACGCCACTGTCGAGGACTTCACCGACTTCCTCGACCCCGACCCGGTCCCGCCCAACGCGGCCCGGCTGCTGGCCAACGCCTCCCGGAAGCTCGACCAGCTCCTGATCGGAGCGATCTACACCACCGATTCCGACGGTCTGCCGACCGATCCGGAGCTGGTGGAGGTCTTCCGGGAGGCGGTGTGCCTCCAGGCCCAGTACATCGCGGGCCTCGGCGACGAGACGGGGGCCAACGCCAACGTCTCCCAGCTCCAGGTCGGCAACCAGCGCATGATCCGCGCGCTGTCCCTGGTAGGCAGCGGAACGAGCCGGGTGTCCCCGGAGATGCTCACGCTGCTCCAGACCGAGGGCCTCGTCCCGGTCTACCCGCTCGTGTGGGGGTGAGCGCGTGCTCCTGATGAGCAACGTCACCGCCACGGTGGTCACGAGGCCCGCGGCTACCCGCGACCGGCAGAACAGCCTGGTGCGGGATTGGACGACCGCCACCCGGAAGCCGTACGCCGCCATGCTCCAGCCGCTCGGCTCCTCGGAGACCGTGCAGCAGAGCGACCAGGTCACCACCGACCGGATCTGCTTCCTCCCGCCCGACGCGGCGGTGACGGAGTACGACCGGGTGGAGGTCGACGGCATCACGTACGAGGTCAACGGCCGCCCCGGCAAGGAGCAGGGCTCGGGGCCGCTGGCTGTCCTCAGCCACCTCACCGTCGTGCTGAGGGAGGTGACGGGCTGATGGGCGTCTTCCAGCCCGACCACGCCGCCATCGCCGCTCTGGTCCATGAGCAGTTCGTCCAGGACGACCTGCGCCGCAGGGCGGAGCGGGTGGTGACCGCAGCCCAGCAGCGGGCCCCGGTGCTCACCGGCCGGTACCGCGACTCCATCCACGCGCAGGACGCGGCCGACGGCTCCGTCCTGATTCTCTCCGACGTCGAGTACGCGGCCGTGATCGAGCTGGGGACCCGAGACGGCTCCCGTCCGGCTCACCACGTCATCGGCAGCGCCCTCGACGCAGCAAGGGACTGACCATGGCCAAGCTCAAGCTCGCCTTCGCGTACCGGGGAAAGCAGCCCGGGGACGTCATCGACGTGCCGGAGGCGGACGTCCGGGGCCTGGTGAAGGCCGGGCTCGGCCACCTGGACGGCGCTGTGCCGCGTCTGCGGCTCGGGCACCTCCCCGAGGTCGCCCAGCCCGTCCAGGACTCGGCTCCGGCCCGCAGGAAGCCGTCGAAGGACACTCCCGCCCCGGACGCCGCGCAACCCGCTCCGACCGAGTAGGAGGCCGCGGTGACCGCTCCTCTGAGCGCGCTGGTCTTCCCCGACGTCGAGGCGATGGTCGTCCACCAGCTCCTGGACGTCGCCGGGTACCAGGCCGCCACGGTGAGGCCGGATGGAGACGAGTTCAAGGCCGCGCTCCCGTTCGTCTGGGTCAACCGCATCGGCGGCGCACGGACAGAGGAGACCTTCGGCGGCCTCCGGCTGTTCGACGACGCCCGCGTCTCCCTGGACATCTACGCCGCTTCCCGCGTGGAGGCCGCTGACGCCGTCGCCCGGGTCAGGGCGGCCGTCGAGCAGATGCAGGGCACCACCCGGGAAGGCGGCTGCGTGCTGCGGACCTGGGAGGAGATCGGGCCTGCCATCCGGCCCGAGGAGCCCAACACCAACGTCACGCGCATCGGCTACATCGCCGGTCTGCGCGTCCAACCCGCCTGACCCGCGACCCACTAAAGCCCGTACGGAGGGGCCGTGCCCATCTTCGTCCGAGCCCTACCGCCAGCAGGAGAATTCATGGCTGACAGCAACGAGGTGAGGGTCGGCACCAAGGGCGCGTTCGTCGTGGCCCCCGTCGGCACCACCGCTCCGACCACCCCTTACGACGCCTGGGGTACCGGATGGGTGGACCTCGGTTACGGCACGCAGGACGGCCTGACCGAGTCCCTCAACGAGAACCGGCAGACGTTCGACGCCTGGGGCGAGACCCAGCCGATCCTGACGATCGTCACCAGCCGCCAGACCCAGTTCAAGATCAACCTGGAGCAGACCAACGCCTGGACGCTGGCGCTGTACCACGGGATCGACATCGCGGACATGACGTCCTCGGGCTCCGCCGACACGCAGTTCCTGTCGTTCAACGAGCCGCACACCCCCGAGCCGCAGTACTACGCCATCGGCGCCGACGTCTTCGACCAGCAGGGCCGCCCGATCCGCATCGTCGTCGCGCGCGCCGAGGTCACCGACAAGGGCGACCGCTCGTACAAGGCGGACACCGTCGCGGGCTTCGAGCTGACCTTCAGCTCCCTGTCGGCCCCGGGCGGCGCCAGCTCCATCACCCGCATGTTCGGCCAGGTCGCCCTCCCGGCCTGATCCACTCGACCACTGGCCGGAGCGTCCTTTCGCGGGTCTGCGCTCCGGCCAGTGCACGACCCGCGCTGACCTGCGAGAACGTGAGGAACCCGATGTCTCAGCCCAACCGCAAGCGCATCAAGCTGGAGACCCTGCGCGCTCAGCGCGCGGAAGCCGCTGGCACCAAGGACCTGGAGGTCGAACTCGCCGACGAAGTGTTCGTCTTCCCGCTCGCGCCCTGGTGGCCGATGAAGGTCGTCAAGAAGATCCGCGCGCTGAAGGACGGGGACGCCGACGTCACCAAGGTGCTCGCGCTGATCTCCACGCAGAAGCAGGTGGACCGCCTCCTGGAGCTGGGCCTGACCCTCGGCGACTTCCAGGACATCATGGAGGCCATCAACGAGGACGCCGGAGTGAGCCCGGGGGAATCGACCAGCTCCTCCGAGTGATTGAGGAGCACCCCTCCGAGCTGCGGGCGGACATCGCCCGGTACTTCCCCGGCCGTTCCCTCAACGAGTTCCACCGCAATGAGATCGGCAACGGCTCGATGTCCTGGCTGGAGCTGTGGGAGTTCTTCCTCGCCTTGCCCGCCGACTCCATGACGGTGTCGGCGATGTCCGGTGACCATGCCCGGCGCCGGTGGACAGAGGCCGACTACATGCTGGCCAACGCCCTGAATCTCCAGCAGTACACGATCCAGGTGCTGTGGGCTGCACACCTCAAGGGCAAGCCGCCCGAGATCACGCCCTGGAAGCTTCCCGACCTCCGAACGTGGGAGCAGATCGAGGCGGATGAGGACGCCGAGCGTCAGCGCGCCGCGTTCTTCGCCGCGACCAGGCCGGGCGCCCCGGACCCGGAGTACGCCCGGAAGCTCACTGCGGCCCGGGACGAACACCTCCGGCTGATAGCCGAGCACCACCCCGACTGAGCCGGCCACACGGCGCGAGACGTTTCGGGGGGGTGCGATGCCCACCAACGTCGGCTCGGTCGTCGCCTCCGTTGTCCCGGACGTCTCGGGCTTCGCCACCCAGGCGAACTCCTCGCTCACCCCATCGGTCGAGCGGCTCGGCCGAGACCTTGGGCAGAAGCTCTCCCGGTCCCTGACCGGAGCGCTCGACTTCTCGGGCATCGACGCCGCGCTCCGCCACTCGCTGGACGTGGCGGAGGGCACCGCCACGCTCAAGGGCCGGACCATTGGCCAGCGCTACGGCCGTGCCCTCCGGGCTGCTGTCGACAGCGAGCTGGACGGCGTCCAGAACGCGCTGGACGTCCGTATCACCCCGGTCATCAACCGGGATGCGTTCAGGGCCGTTCAGGCCGACCTTGACGTCCTCACACGGCCCCGCACGGTCGCCATCAACGCCGACGCGGACACCCGTGTCGCGGCCGACGAGCTGGCCAACCTCGTCCGGGCCCGCACGGCGACGATCAACGCGGACGCCGACACGGCGGCGGCGTCGGTCCGGCTGGCAGAGCTGGCCCGGGACCGTACGGCGACGGTCCATGCGAGCGTCAATGCCTCGCAGGTCGCCCAGGCGACCTCGCTGGTTTCCCGCCTCACTTCGACGGCGTCGTCTGCCGGAGGCGCTGTCGCGGGCCTGGCCTCGAAGTTCGCGCTGCTGGGAGCCGGTGCCCCTGCGGTCGGCTCGCTCGTCAACGTCCTGGCGGCCATCGCACCCGCCGCCGCCATCGCGGTCCCGGCCGTCGCCGCTCTCGGCACGGCATTCGGCGCGATCAAGGTCGGCACCTCCGGTGTCGGCGACGCCCTGAAGGCCGCTCTTAACCCGGCTGGTACGGCCAGAGCGGTCGGCTCGATCAACCAGGTCGCCACCGCGCGGGAGAACGCTGCTGCCGCCAACCAGGCCGCCTCGCGTGCCGTCGCCTCCGCCGAGCGGGATCTCACGACCGCGCAGGTCTCGGCACGGCAGGCGCAGCAGAACCTCAACGACGCCCGTGTCCAGGCGAAGCAGGACCTCCTCGACCTCCAGAACCAGCTCAAGCACAGCGCTCTCGACGAGCGCGCAGCGGTCCTGGGCGTCGAAGAGGCGAAGGCGTCGCTGGACAAGGTCCTCGCCAACCCGAACGCGACCAAGCTCCAGCGGGAAGAGGCCCAGCTCGCGTACGACCAGGCCCGGCAGAACCTCGATGACCAGAAGCAGAAGAACGCCGACCTCCAGAAGCAGGAGGCCGCCGCCCGCAAGGCCGGGGTCGAGGGGTCGAAGGTCGTCGTCGCCGCCAAGCAGGCCCAGGCCCAGGCGACGCAGGACGTCCGGGACAAGGAGCAGTCGCTCTCCGACGCCCGCGCTGCCCAGGCCAAGGCCGCCCGGGACGGGGCCCGTTCGGTCGCTCAGGCCCAGGCGTCCGCCGCCGCGCAGACGTCGGCGCTCGACCAGACGCTGAACAAGCTCAGCCCGAACGCCCGCGGCTTCGTCGCCTCGGTCAAGGGGATGAAGCCCGCCTGGGACTCCTTGAAACTCGGGGTGCAGGACCGCCTCTTCGCCGGGATCGGCGGTCGCCTCACCACGGTGGGCGGACGGGTCCTCCCGATCCTCCGCAGCGGTCTCACCGGCACCGCCGGGGTCCTCAACACCGTCGGCAAGAACGCGCTGACGGCGGTGGGCAACCTCGCCCGGACGGGGACGCTGAAGAAGGTCTTCGACGGCGCGACGTCGTCCCTGAAGCCGCTCGCGCGGATCCCAGGCCAGATCGTCACGGGCTTCGCCCAGGTCGCTGTCGCCGCACAGCCCGCCTTCCAGCGTGTCACCACGGCGGCGGGCGGGGTCGTCGACAAGCTCGCGGACAAGCTCGCGAAGGCGTTCACCTCGGGCGGGCTGGAGAAGTCCGTCGACACCGCCCTCGACCTGATCGACGAGCTGGGGGACGTCGGCAAGAACGTCTTCTCCGTCGTCAGCTCGATCTTCCAGGCGGGAGCGGGCACTGGCGGCGGGACCCTCGGGGTCCTCCAGACGGTCACAGGCGAGATCGCCGACGTCGTCTCCAGCCCTGAGGTGCAGGGCGGTCTCAAGGCGCTCTTCGACGTCACGGGCCAGCTCGCGACGACCGTGGCGCCGCTGCTCGGCTCGGCGCTCAAGGGCGTCGGTGTCGTCGTCGCCGAGATCGGACCTCCCGTCCAGGAGCTGATCGGCGACCTCGGTGAGGCCCTTCCCGGAGCCTTCTCGCAGCTCCAGCCGCTCATGAAGCCGGTGGCGGATGCGGGTCGCCAGATCTGGCGCTCCTTGAAGCCGCTCGGGCCGCTCGTCCTCGACATCGGCTCGTACGTCCTGAACGACCTGGTGGGCGGGCTGAGCGCGGTGGTCCCGGTGGCCGCCGACGTCGTCAGGCTGGCTCTGGTGCCGATCACCGGCTTCCTCGGCTTCGTCGACCGGCACAAGGTGCTCTTCGGCTCCGTCGCCACGGGCGTCCTCACGATCGTCGCGGCGATGAAGCTGTGGGCGCTGTGGCAGAAGGCTGTTGCCCTGGCGACGGCCGCGTGGACGGCGGCGCAGGCGGCGCTCAGCGCCGTGATGAGCGCGAACCCGATCGTCCTGGTCATCCTCGCGGTCGCGGCCCTGGCCGCCGGGGTGATCTACGCGTACAAGCACAGCGAGACGTTCCGCGACATCGTGCAGGGCGCCTTCAAGGCCGTGAAGGACACGGCCCTTGCGGTCGTCGGCTGGTTCACGGACAGCTTCGTGCCGTTCTTCACGAAGACGATCCCGGCGGCGTTCTGGGCCGTGATCGACTGGGCCAAGGCGCACTGGCCGCTGATCCTCGGCATCATCACCGGCCCGGTCGGCCTGGCCGCCGGACTCGTGATCCAGCACTGGCGGGAGATCCGGGACGGCATCGCCAGCGCCTGGAACGCCACGTACAGCCACACGCTCGGGCCGATGAAGACGTTCTTCACGAGCACGGCGCCCGGCTGGGTCAAGAGCTTCAAGGACAGCGTCGTCGGCTTCTTCAAGGAAGCCGTCGATGGCGTCGGTACGGCCTGGGGCAAGCTTGAGGGCGTCGCGAAAAGCCCGGTGAAGTTCCTGATCCAGACCGTCTTCAACGACGGTCTGCGGAAGGTCTGGAACAACACGGCGGCGAAGCTCCCGGGCATCGGCTCCATCGACGCGATGACGCTCCCGAAAGGTTTCGCGACCGGCGGCGTCCTGCCGGGCTACACCCCGGGTCGGGACGTCCACCGGTTCTACTCTCCGACCGGCGGTCTCCTCGACCTGTCCGGCGGCGAGGCCATCATGCGGCCGGAGGTCACCCGGGCTGTCGGCGTCGGGGGCATCAACGCGCTCAACGCCGCAGCCCGCCAGGGTGGCGTCGCGGGCGTCCAGGCCCTTCTGGGCACCGGCCTGCCGCGGCGGGCGTTCTGGGGTGGCGGCATCTGGGACGACGTCACCAACAATCCGGTCTCGAACGCGGTCAAGGGCGGGGTCAGCACCGTCGCCCAGGGCGGCGTCGATCTCCTGAAGAAGGGTGCCGACTGGGCCCGCGGCGGTGTTGCGGACCTCGCCGAGAAGACCCTCAAGACGCTGCTCGGCGTCTCCTCGCTGGCGATCAGCCCGAAGGACGCGACCTGGTCGAAGATCGTCGGGGATGTCCCGGTGGTCCTCGCGTCCAAGATCGTGAACTTCATCCGGGGCAAGGAGGACAGCGGCGCCGGATCCTCGGCGGCGCTGAAGGGGTACACGCCATCGGCGGGCGTCAAGCAGTGGATCCCCACGGTGCTCCAGGCGTTGGCCCTGGTTAACCAGCCGTCCTCGCTGCTCAACTCCACGCTGCGCCGCATGCAGCAGGAGTCGGGCGGCAACCCCACGATCGTCAACAAGTGGGACAGCAACTGGCAGGCGGGCCATCCGTCCGTCGGCCTCATGCAGGTGATCAAGGGGACGTTCGACGCCTACGCCGGGGCGTACAAGAGCCGGGGACCGTTCTCCTACGGCGTCTCGGTCGATCCGCTGGCGAACATCTACTCGTCCATGCGGTACGCGCTGTCCCGGTACGGCTCGCTGTCGAAGGCGTACGACCGCCCCGGCGGCTACGCGAACGGCGGCTACCCGCGGGCCGGTGAGGTCGCGTGGGTGGGCGAGGAGGGGCCGGAACTGGTCCGCTTCAAGCGGCCGGCCCAGGTCTACCCGCATCAGGAGTCGATGCGGCTGGCACGGCAGATGAGCGCTCAGGCCGTTCCTGCTGCCCGGCAGCAGCAGGCACCGTCGCAGATCGTCTTCAACGCCACCACGACGGACAAGCCGACCCGGCAGACGGTCATGAACGCGCTGAGCGACTTCAACGCACTGCGCGGGCCGCTGGTCATCCCCACCTGATCGAGACCCGGAGGGGCACGCATGCCAATCCTCACCCGCCCCTCCGGGCCGCCGACCGGGGGCCTCAACCCGCCGCCGCTGTTCCCCTCGGAGTCTCCGGACATCGCCTGGACCGACGCGCGCGGGCGCACCACGCTCCTGTCGGACTGGGAGAACGGCTGGCTCCTCCAGCCGGGCACGCGGGGCCTGGACATGCCCGCGTGGACCCCGTACACGGACGAGTCCCCCGCGATCGACGGCAACGCCCTTCGGGGAGTCCGGGCGACCGCTCGGGAGGTCTTCGTTCCGGTCGTCTTCTTCGACACGGACCGGTCCACGTTCCTGGAGCGCAAGCGGGCCTTCATGGGCACACTGAACCCGTATCTCGGGCTCGGCACCCTGACCGTCACCGAAGCGGACGGCAGCGCCCGCACCATCGGGGCCTACTACCTCTCCGGCGCCGAGGGCGACACCGGCCAGGACACCTCGGGCATGCGATGGCAGACGGTCGGTCTGACCTTCTCCTGCCCCAGCCCGTACTGGCTCGGGGACCCGCAGCACCTGCAGTTCAACGGCGCGGCGACCGGGACCTTCTTCCCGGTGCTGCCGCTGGTGGTACAGGACTCCCAGGTCTTCGGCGACACCACGATCACCAACCTCGGCGACGCTGCGGCGTATCCGGTGTGGACGATCCACGGACCCGCCACCTCAGTGGAGATCAGCAACGCCACGACGGGCCTGAGCTTCTCCCTGACGGCCGCTATCGGCGCCGGTGACGTCCTGGTCGTCGACACGCGCGAACGGGAACAGACGGCCGTCCTGAACGGCACGGACAACTGGTGGCCGAACCTCTCCGACAGCTCCGCGCTGTGGAACCTGGCCCCCGGCGTCAACGACATCTCCCTGGCGATGGTCGGGACGACGAGCGACTCCTCCGTGCACGTCGACTACCAGCTCCGCTACCTGACGGCGTAGGAGGCGGAGTGGACTTCAGCGTGCCGCCGGTCACCGTACAGGTCCGCGACAACGCCACACTCAGCACCCTGGGCGTGATCGACGACTTCGTCTCGCTGACGATCACGCCGCGGTTCAACTCCGTCGGCGCCTACGTGCTGACGATCTCGGCCGCCTCGCCGAAGGCTGTCCTCCTCGTGCCCGGCAACGGGCTGGTGATCAAGCGCGGGGCCGCCGTGCTGATGTCCGGACCGATCCGGGAGCCGAACTGGTCGCTGTCGCAGCAGGACGGCGGCACTGGCGTCCTGACCGTGAACGGCGTGGACGACATGGCCGTGCTCGCGGGGGCGACGTGCTGGCCGAAGCCGACGGCGGACGAGGCGCACCAGACCGACCCGGTGTACAAGATCTCGGCCGTCGTGGCCGAGACGGCCATGCGCACCCTGGTCAACCTCAACATCGGGCCGGGCGCACTGACCGCGCGGAAGGTCGCGAACCTCACGCTCGCCACCGACGGCGGGCGCGGCGCCAGCGTCACCAAGCAGGTCAACCAGTTCGACAACCTGCTCACCACGCTCCAGGACATCGCCAAGACCGCCGGGCTCGGCTTCCGCGTCACGCAGGTCGGCAGCAGCCTCCAGTTCCAGGTCTACGAGCCCGCCGACCGCTCCGGCGCCGCACGGTTCTCCTTCGCGCTCGGCAACCTCTCCGGCTCGTCGTACACGGTGACCGCCCCGACGTGCACCAAGGCCATCGTCGTGGCGGGCGGCACGGACAGCGCCCGCGTGGTGAAGGTCTACACGCGACCGGACACGGCGTATCCCGGGCCGCTGATCGAGCAGTTCGTGGACCAGACGTCCGTGGACAGCACGTCGGCCGACCGGGACGCGCAGATGGACCAGGCCGCCGACGAGGCGCTGACCTCCGGAGCCGCTCAGGGCAACCTGACGATGACACCGATCGACACGCCACGACTCCAGTTCGGCGTGGACTACACGGTCGGCGACATCGTCTCGTGCCAGGTCCGCGACGACTTCTATGCCGATGTCGTCCGCGAGGTCGGCATCACCTTCGACAGCCAGAACGGCTACGTCGCCCAGGCCGTCATCGGCTCCCCGGACTCCATGGACAACCACGACGTCCTGGCCCGGCAGTTCCAGTACATCGCCCGCATCTTCACCCGGCTCCGCCGCCTGGAGACGCGGAAGGCCGCCTGACCGGAGGTCCCTGTGGCACAGACGTCATTCCCGTTCGGCTCATCGAGCATCACCACCGAGGACCAGTGGTCCAGCTACTTCCGCATGGCCCAGATCGACGGGGTGTACGCCAGCGACCCGACGGGCACCAACCTGCGCGTCACCGGCTCGAACGCCTCCACGGTCGCCGTGGCCGCCGGAGAGGCGTGGGTCCAGGGCACGTACTACTCGAACAGCGCCAGCCTGAACGTCAGCGTGCCGACGAACTCCGCTGGCGGAGCAGCCCGCAAGGACCTGGTCGTCCTGCGCCGCGACCCCTCGGCGGACGCCACCACCATCGTGTACAAGACCGGCGGTACGAGCTTCCCCGCCTTGACCCAGACCCTCAACGGCACCTGGGAGATACCGCTCGCGCAGGTCACGGTGGCCGCTGGAGCGTCCGTCGTGGCCCCGGCGGGTGTCACGGACCAACGCTGGTTCGTCGGCCGTCCGGTGGCCCTCAGCAACTCGGGGTCCCGGCCTCCCGCCACCAAGGGCCAGCTCATCGTCGAGGGCAAGGACGTCTTCCTCGGGAACGGCGTCGGCTTTGACCTGCTGGGCACGGCTGGCGGGGACACGGGCTGGAAGAACCTGCCGCTGGCCTCGGGGTACACGACCAACGTTGGTACGCCCGGCTACCGCGTCAAGGACGGCATGGTGTACCTCCGCGGCACTTTCAAGAAGACCTCCGGGGACCTGGCGAAGGGCGTGCTCACCCAGTTCGCCACGCTTCCCGCCGAGGCCCGTCCACCCTTCAGCCGATACCTCACCGTCGGCACACTCGGCACCTCGTACAACATCGGCTCCGGCCAGGTGACCACGTTCTCGGCCCGCATCGAGGCCCGCCCGAACGGGGCTCTCCTGTACTACCTCGGCCTCGGTAACGCGGGCGACTGGTGCGCGCTGGACGGCGGCCCCTACTCGCTCTGAAGCACTTCACGCCCCGGCAGCGCCCGGGGCTTCGTCATGCGCGGCACTGCCGCAGAACGGGAGACCCGCGTGCGGCACTTCTTCGGATACGGCACCAGCGATTTCGCCATGAACCCCGTCGGTACCGCGCTGGAGCTGGTGCCCGGCGCGACCGGAACCGTCTGGGACTCAGCAGTCGGCGGCACCCAGATCACCGACCTCACCGACGTGAACGACGGCGCCATCACGACCCTGACGGCCGACGACAACGCCCAGGTGGCCTTCTACGGCCCCGACGGCGTCAGCTCGCTGTACGTGGACTTCGGCTTCGGGATCCGCTTCCTGATGACCGCCACGGACCTCGGAGCGGTGATCGACAACAAGGCCAGTCTCGACGGCGCCGACTTCGTCGGCCCGGTGCTGCTGGCCGCCGACCCCACGGACGACCTGGAAGCGGCCACCAAGGCGTACGTGGACACGACCACGGCGGCGTCCTCCCTGGCCTCCGGCGGGACCGTCACGGGCGACCTCACGGTCACTGGCCGGCTCACTGGGCCGATCGCTCCGTACGGCGGGATCGCCCCGAGCAGGAACACCCCGGCGTGGCGCCCGGCCCTCACGTCGTTCCAGTTCCAGTCCGGGCACGGCTGGTCCACCAACGGCACGGCCTCGAACAACCTGAACAACACGACGGGTGACGGGGTCCGGGGCACGCAGTACGCGAGCATCACCACGGACACCGCGCAGGGCCAGGCGAACCTGAAGAAGTTCGCCATGCCCGCGTTCGACCTGACGCACAAGGCGATCCGCCTCATCTGCCGGGTCTCGGACGTCACCAAGCTCGGGAGCCTGAACTTCTACGTGGGCACGTCGAGCGTCGCCAACAACTTCAAGTGGCGGCTGTGGGAGGTCAGCGCGACCAGCCAGCTCGGGTCCAGCAACGAGTGGATCACGCTGACCTTCGGGTGGTCCTCGCTCAACGCGGCCTCCGGCAGCTACACGATGAGTTCCACCGGCGTCCCGAGCACCACCACGGGCTTCACCGACATGCAGGTGCAGGCGGTCGGCACCACCGGCAACGCCGTGACACTGGACGTCCAGGCCATCGAGATCATCGACGGCACCACCACGACCTTCCCGAACGGCGTGGTGAGCATCGTCTTCGACGACGGGTCCCAGTCGATCTACGACTACGCCCGGCCCGCGATGGACACCTACGGCTTCCAGGGCACCAACTACGTGATCGTGGGGAACCTCGGCACCTCGGGCGTCATGACGTCGGCCGAGAACAAGGCCCTCCAGGACTTCAGCGGCTGGGAGATCGGCCTCCACGCCTACAGCGGCGTCGTCCACGACAACCGGTACAGCTCGTACACGGCTGCGCAGGTGGACGACGACATCCGGCACGGCAAGGAGTGGCTGGTCCGCAACGGCTTCCGGGGCGAGGCCATCGCCTACCCGGGCGGTGACTACCAGCGGACGACAGACGGCGTGGGCATCGACTCGATCGCGAGCCGGTACTTCTCCACGGGCCGGACGATCCTGTTCCAGGGCGGCTTCCCCACCGAGACGTTCCCGGCCGGGATGCCGATGCGGATGCGGGCGGTCTCCTCGATCAGCTCGACGCAGACCGGGGCCAACAACCCGGCGAACATGGTGGCGAGCGGTGGTCTGCTCGACAAGTGCCAGCTCAACGGCGGTTGGCTGGTCCTGGTCTTCCACAAGATCGTGACGGGCACCGCGAGCGTGGCCACCGAGTGTTCGCAGTCCGACTTCCAGACGATCATGGCGGGGATCTCGACACGGGGCATCCCCGTCGTCCCGGTCTCCGACATCATGCGCCTCCACGCCTGAGCCGGCCGCCAAGGATCTTTGGAGTAACCGGGTGCGGCGGTAGTACAGCGGGCGCTAGCGTCCATCCATGGACGACTCCCTCTCGTACGAGGCTCTCTTTGAAGGTGCAAAGAAATTTGCCCTCAGCGCCTGGTCTGCTCACAATCAAGACACCAGCCACTTCGAGATTTTCCTCTTGCATGCTGGCGTCAGCATCGAACGGCTGGCGAAAGCAGCGTTGGCCAGGCAGAGCCCAGTCCTTCTCATGGAAACCAACGCGAAAGAAGACCTTCTCCTATTTTTCGCAGGCGCGATCTCTTCCGTCGAGAAAGGGCGCATTCGCACAGTCAGCGCATCCGGGGCCATCGCACGCCTGCGAAAACTCGCAGTACTGCAACAAAAAGACACAGCTTTGGACGACCTGATCGAACTTCGAAATGGAGTCGCCCACCTATCCGCCAGTGTCGCCGAAGACTTCGATCCGGCTGCCACGTTCGCGCGAACGACGGTCGAGCTACTGGGTTACCTGCAAGAAGATCCTTTGGAATATTGGGGGAGGATGGCCCCCCTTGCAGATGTCGTCCTCAGCAAGTCCCGCTCGGAGATCGAGCGCAGGGTATCCCTACAGATTGCCTCAGCACGCCACAGGTTCGAGGAGCGCTTCGACGGACTCCAGGCAGACGCCATGGATACGTACCGGGCATCTGCTACGACAGTCGGACCTGCACTCCACCAAGCAGGGGATGAAGCATACCTATCTCAGTCACACAGATGCCCGGCATGCGCCTCTCCAGCGTCTGTGGATGCGAAATTGGTGCTGAATCATGAGCCGAGTGAGGAGATCTTGTTCGAGGTGGTCGCGCTAGGGTGCGAACACTGCCACCTGATCCTGGAGGGGCGCGAGGAACTTGAAGCAGCGGATGTTGAGTTCAGGTTCGACCTACCGAGCGGCAGCATGCTGCGACGACACCTTTACTGGGACCTGGTACAAAACGGAAAGCACGACGCATGGCGCCTCCACTTGACATCCCGAATATTCGGAAGATCTCCTGATTAACGGGAATCGGGGTCAGTGCTTTCGACCTATAGGGGGGCTCGTTGATCAACGCCTTCACGGCCATCCTCGCGGCGACCAGCGATGAGCCCTCGAACGACATCGTGAACAAGCTGCTCACCTGGGGGCCGGGCGGGATCGTCGTGTTGCTCTTCCTGCTCGGCCTGATCGTCCCGAAGACGACGGTGGACATGTGGCGCGAGCAGCTCGCCAAGGAGCAGGAAGCGCACAACAAGACCCGCGAGGCCCTCGACCGGGCCGTCCAGCAGGGTGATGCGGCCCGGGAGCAGGCGAACACCCTCCTGACGCTGCTGCACGAACTCGGACACGGAGGAAACCGACCAGGAGTGACCTATGCGCCTTCCCAAGATCCTGCGCCGCTCGGCTCTGGAGGAGGCCCGCAGGGACACTGACGCCTCCCTCCGCCGGGCAGACCGCGATCTCGCGAAGGCGGATGCCGATCTCCGAGAGGCTGAGCAGCTCCGGGTCCTGATCAAGGAGCACAACACGGCCAACCACTTCGACTCGTGGCTGGAGTCGCTCATCTACCAGCGGCGGGAGGCCAGATGACCTCCGTCGTCCTCTACATCCTGTACTTCCTGGGCCTCGGATTCTCCGGGGCCTTTCTGCTGCTCCACCGCCCCCGGCAGTGGATGCGCCCGCAGTCCGTGTTCGTCTCCGGCTGCGCGGTCCTGCCCGTTCTGTACCTGGGCCGGGCCCTCATCCTCACGGTTATCCGCGGCGGCCCGCACCCCTCCCACGGGCTGCTCGACACCGTGGTCTCCCTCGGCCTCCTCGCGGCTGTCGTCGCCTGGCAGGCCCTGCTCCTCGTCGTCTTCCTGCGGTTCCGCCGCCGGGTGCTTGCCGCACCCCACGAAGCCGACCCTCCCCCGCCAGAGCGCTGAACCACCTGAAGGTACCCATGGCCGAACAGCACCCCAGCACCACCGCGATCCTCCGACACTTCACCTACGACCATCTCCGCGAGGACCTCCAGGAGGTCAGTCGGCCGATCTGCGACCTGGCCCACGAGATGGCCGCCAAGCTCTCGGGCCCCGAGCTGACCGCCGGGCTCCGGAAGCTCCTGGAGGCCAAGGACGCCATCGTCCGAGCCGCCGTGGAGGTGCCCCATGCCTGACCTGTGGATGCCCGGCGCCGAGAAGCACGACATAGGAAGCCACGCCGCCACCGACGCCGGGCCCGCCAAGGCCATCGCCCACATCACCTGGGACAAGAACGCCACGGCGGCCAAGCCCGTGGACCTGGTCCCGTTCGCCAACCTCAAGGCGTACTTCACCGGCGGCGGCAAGGGGGTGGCCCCGCACGTCCTGTGGGATCCCTTCCACGGGACGTTCGCGCAATTCCTGCCCGCCAACTCCCGGTCGTTCTCCGTCGAGGACCACACCGGCGGCACCCGCACCAACCGGGCGGGCTCCGTCGTCCTCCAGGTCGAAGCGCTGTTCTTCCCGTACTGCCGGGTCGACGGCAAGGTGTACGCGCACCTGACCGACACCCCGCTCAAGGGCTGGGACTCCCTGCACGCCTGGATCAAGTCCTGGGGCGTCCCGGACACCTGGCCCATGGGCGTCCCGAACGGCTTCACCAGCCACCGGGACGAGCACACCTGGGAAACCCGCGCGGGCTGGTACGGCCACGGTCAGGTGCCCGAGAACACCCACACAGACCCCGGCACCTGGCCCGCCTTCCCGGCGCCACCGAAGGCCGCCGCGGGCTCCAGCGGGTCCGCTCCCGCCCTCCAGCCGTTCCCGGGCGCCGCCTTCTTCATGAGCGGCTCCAAGCCCGCCATCGGCAAGTCCAGCGCCATCTTCACCGCGATGGGCAAGCGCCTGGTCGTCGAGGGGTGCGGCCACTACAAGGTCGGCCCCGGCCCGAAGCTCGGGCAGGCCGACGTGGACTCGTACCAGGCGTTCCAGCGCAAGTGCGGCTTCACCGGGTCGGCCGCCAAGTGGCCGCCCGGCAAGACGACGTGGGACCGGCTCCAGGTCCCGAAGGTGGTGTGACGTACGAAGGGGCCCAGTCCCGTAGGAGTGGGCCCCGTGAGGGCTCTTGCGTCCCTCCCAAGCCTCGCCGTGCCGCGCCCAGCCACACCTTGCCGCGCCTCGTCACGCCTTGCACTCGAAACGTACCACTCCTGAGGAGAGGCCCATGTCCACCAACCGACGTCTGATCACCCGGGCTTCTGTCGAGCTGAAGGTCATCGCCTCCACGGCGGCAACCCTCGTCGCCTCGCTGCTGCTGGCGATCCTCAACGCCGTGCAGGACGACCACGCCCTGCTCGGCTCGCTCCCCACGGCCGTCCAGACGGTCATCCTGATCGTGGCCCCGACCGTCGCCACGTTCCTGGCCGGCTACGCCGCGAAGCACACGCCGCGCCCCTCTGACGCGCCATAGCCGATCACCACCCGAAGCGCCCCGCCTCTCCCTTGCGGAGAGGCGGGGCGCTTTTGTCGTTTCCGGGTCAGTCCTCGGGGGTCGCGTAGTACTCGGCGAGCATCTCCGAGGGCCACGCCGGTTCGCGGACCTCGCCCCGGACGCCCATCGCGGAGAACCAGGGCTTGATGTCGAGCACCGGGGTGCCGTCGACCGCGTCCAGCTCCTCGACGTGGAGGTCCAGGCCGTCGACCTTGAGCAGGCGGCAGCGGGAGACGCCCAGCCAGTTCTGGCGGCGCATGTTGCGGTGAGCGAAGATGCCGCCGAGGGGCCAGTCGGGGTTGTTCCTCGGGCGGCGCGGCTCCGGGTGGAGGTCCGTACGGTCGGTGAGGTGGAAGGAGAAGACCACCTCGATGTGCGAGAAGGCGTCGAGCCCGACGACGGCGCCCTCTCCGAACTGCTCCGGGTCGATGCGGATGATGGAGCGGTTGCCGCCCCAGAAGTCGTCGCCCACCTCGACACGTCCGCCGACGACGTGGGCGACGGGGACGACCGTGAACGATTCGCTTGCCATGGGCTGAGTCCTCCAGGGTGCGGTGCGGGTCAGACTGATTCGGCCAGGTACTGGGATGCTCGGCGGTCGAGGTCGGCTACCGCTCCGATGCCGCGTCCGCGCACTGTCGCAAGGACGCGCCGCATGTCGGTGACCGTGCGTCGTGTACGTGCGGAGTGGATGCCGTCCATCGCGTCGAGGGCGTCGGACCAGGTTCCGCATGCCTCCTCTATGGCGCCCTGACGGGCTTGGACGGCGCCGAGGTATCCCAGCGTCACCGCGTGCGTGCGGGTGAAGGACTCGGCCTTGCGGGTACGTACGCTCCGGCGGAACTGGCGCTGAGCGGCGCTGAGATCGCCG
Source organism: Streptomyces sp. NPDC021020 (assembly GCF_044333285.1). Lineage (NCBI taxonomy): Bacteria > Bacillati > Actinomycetota > Actinomycetes > Kitasatosporales > Streptomycetaceae > Streptomyces > Streptomyces sp. NPDC021020. The sequence goes on along the minus strand of NZ_JBIRQQ010000003.1, from coordinate 374,076 downwards.
CTGTCCCGCAGCGTGCACGCGGTCTCGTGGGCGAGGCTGGCCTCGCTGAAGAAGAACACGCGGCTGGGCTCGATGTCTCCCGGCTGGGCGGACGCCAGGTCGTCCTCGGCCCGCAGCAGGGCTGCGGCTGCTGCCGACTTCTGGTTGCTGGCCGCCAGTGCGCGCGCGTAAACGACGCCGAGCAGGGCCCGCTCCCTCTTGGAGGCGAGGGCGTAACGCGCACCCTCCATGGAGGCCGAGGCCACGCTTAGCGCCCGGCGGGGATGCCCGAGGTCGACGGCCTGGTGGGCCATGGCCCTGAGGATGTGCCCGGCCAGCGGGGCGTCGTCTGCTTCTGCCGCGAGACTCACGGCCGTCGTGAAGTACTTCTGGGCCACCGGATGCTCGGCGTTGTCGAAGGCCATCCAGCCCGACAGGTAGGCCAGTTCGCCCGCCGCCGAGAACATCTCGCGACGGACCCCGTCGTCGGTGAAGCGGCCGTGCATATATGCGCTGACGTCTGTGGTCAGGTACTGGACGACGGCGCCGCGAGCGTGACCGCCGCCGTGCCGCTGGTCGATACGGGAGAACATCGCGACCATGTCGCGGACGGCTTCGAGGTCGCGTCTGCCGACACTTCGCCTGCTGGTCGCGGGACGGGAGGCTGACTGCTCCGCCATCCGGGCCCACCAGGGGCTCGCCGGAACGGACAGGGCGGTGATGGAGTAGGCGGCAGCCGTGAGGGCACGCCTGCGTCTCAAGTCCAAGTCGACTCCCCCAAGTTCGTGCAGCGCGGCAAGGGTATCCACACGCCACTCGTGCGCTCCGTCGGGCGAGGTGTCCTCCAGACCGATCTCCTGGGGGCCCACTGGGCGGCCCAGCAGCCGCGAAAGGGCCTCAAGCAGGTAGCCGGCCGTTGCTTCGTTGGGTTGCGCACCACGAACCCAATGGGCGACGGCGGATCGATTCGTTCGGATCGCGTCGCCCGCCTCCGCAGCCACGGTCCGGATGGTCGCGGCTAACGTCTCATAGGTCGCACCGGACGCCGTGATCGTGTCCTTGAGCAGGGCGTTCGGTGACCGCTGGCCGTCGAGTGGGTCGCCCATCGCTACCCCCAACTTCGCGCTGTTCGCTCCAACTTATCTGAGTGGGTGAGCGGGCGCGTAAACACGTTAAACGCGTCCGCGGCCGAACTCCCCTTGGGTGCGGAGGCTACCCCTCGTTGACTGGACGTGGTCGCCACGTCACTGACGGCGGGCGGTCAGACGTCGGATCCGTCCGCCCGAGAGGACGGGTCTCTGCTCACCTTGACGAGGGCCTGATGACCGTGAACGACAACACTGTCGCCCGTCCCAGGGGGCATCCGGACTATGCCAAGACGCTGCCGTGCGCAGCGGAGAGCGCTGAGCCCGCTCGTCAGCTCGTCCGGACCGCGTTACGCGCCTGGGGGCTGGAGCGGCTGGAGGACGACGGCGCGCTCGTCGTCACCGAGCTGGTGGCGAACGCGGCCCGGCACACCAACGGGATCATGATCCGCGTCTGCGTCAGCCGCCCGACGGACGACCAGGTCCGTATCGGCGTCGTCGACCGCTCGAAAATCCGGCCCGAGCGGCGCCAGGTGGGCGACTTGTCCGAGTCCGGGCGCGGCCTGACCATGGTCGAGTCTGTGACGGACCACTGGGGGACTGACCTCCTGCCGTTCGGCAAACGGGTCTGGGGCGTACTGAAAGGAGATCCGGTCGAATGACCCGGAACGGCAAGCCCTGGGTCGGCGACCAGGTCACGGACAAGTCCACCGGACGCGAAGGCGTCATCACGGATATCCGGGAGGGCGTCTACGTACTGCGGCCCGTACGCGGGCCGGTCTCCGAGTGGACCGCCCACTCCGATGAGCACCTCGCCGTCACCACGCCGCGCGAGCATGGAGCCCACCGGTGAACGCCCATACCCCAGGCCACCCGGTGACGGCCTCAGTCCTGTTCACCAACGCCCAGGATCGCGTCCTGATCGTCCACCCCGTACACCCCGGCGCCCCCTGGGCGCTGCCGGGCGGCCGGGCGGAGGAGGGCGAATCTCCGCTGGACGCGGCGCGACGCGAGGTGCGGGAGGAGCTGGGTATCGAGGTCGACCTCCAACCGCAGGACCTACTGATGGTCGAGTGGTTGGAGGCGACGCGCCCGGGACGGCGCGCCCGGCTCGCGTTCGTCTTCGAAGGTCCGCGGCTGTCCCGGGCGGACACCCGGCACATCACCCTTCAGGTCAGCGAACTCGACGCCTGGACCTGGGCAACCCGCGAAGCAGCCCTCCAGGCACTCCACCCCCGCATAGCCCAGCGCGTCCAGGTGTCGCTCCAGACGACCGGATCGACCCTTTACCGTGAGACCAGAAACGAGAGGACTCCCACCAGATGAACGCCTTCCCGGCCGACCGGACTTTACGGATCGGCACGCGCAGCTCACCCATGGCTCTGGCCCAGGCCAACACGGTCGCCGACCTGCTGCGCAAGGAGCAGCCCGGTCTCCAGGTCGAGCTGCACCCGGTGACGACCGAGGCCGACCTCTGGCAGGGCGACCTCGCCCAGCTCGGCGGCAAGGGGCTGTACGTCAAGCAGATCGACTCCATGCTCCAGCGCGGCGACGTCGACATGGCCGTCCACTGCATGAAGGACGTCCCCGGCGACACCGCCATGCCCCAGGGCCTGGTCTTCGCCGCGTACCTTCCGCGTGACGACGTGCGCGACGTGCTGCTGTTCCCCGAGGGGTCGGACCTCAGGACGCTCGACGACCTCCCGCCCGGCGCCGCCGTCGCCACCTCCGCCGTACGCCGCAAGGCCCAGATCAACCGGGTCCGCCCGGACCTCAACGTCGTACGGGTACGCGGCGCCGTCGGGACGCGCATCGAGAAGCTCGACGGCAAGAAGAAGATCGACACCCGGCTCGACGCCATGATCCTGGCCACCTCCGGCCTGGCCCGGCTGGAGCTGACCCACCGGGGCCGCCAGGTCTTCACCGTGCACGAGATGCTCCCGGCGGTGGGATCCGGCGTCCTCGGCCTGGAGTGCCGCCAGGACGACGGGCCCGTGGGCGGGCTGCTGAGCCGACTCAACCACGAGCGGACCATGGCCGAGGTGACGGCCGAACGGGTGATGCTGCACGGCCTGCGGGGTCACTGCAACAGCCCCATCGCCGGGCACTGCGTCACCGAGGCGGACGGCCAGCTCTCCCTGCGCGGCATGGTCTTCTCGCGCGACGGCTCGAAGTTCGTCCACGCCCACCTGTGGGGCGAGAGCAGCAACGACCCCGCCACCCTCGGCGCCCGCGTCTCCGCCGAACTGCTCCGCCAGGGCGCCCGCGAGATCATCGCGGGCATCCCCCACTGATTCGCACCCCGCAGAGCCCCGGCCGCCCGCGTCCCTCGTCGCGGGCGGCCGGGGCCTTCACCGTCACGCTCTAGGGCAGATCCGTATCCATGCGGTACTGGCGCAGAGGCCAGTGCCGCGCAATGGCCTGAAAGTCCTTGTCGACATGGATGACGGCAAGGTCCATAACACACGCAGTCGCGGCGAGCATCAGGTCGACTGGACCCGCTGACCGATGACAACCGCCCGCCGTAAGGGCTTCCTGGATATCCCGGGCCATGTCGAATACATCCGGATCGGGAAGCACCATTTCAAAGATGGACTCTAAACGTCGCAACAACGCTGGCCTAGCCGATGCCCGCTCCGCCGAGTGCATTACCTCGAACTCGTTAAGCTTAGCGAGCCCGACTTGCCCATCTTCGATCAATCGGCGCCACTCAGGGAACTTGTCAGGCGCCTGGAAGAATCGGGCAACCGCCGAGGTGTCGATAAGATATGAGATCAATCTTCAGCCGACCCTTTCGACTCGCTCCCGCCAACGCTGGCCCCTCCGCCCTCAGGAACGTCCGGATCGTCGAGCGAAGTTTCCGCATGCCATCGCGGCAAGAAGAGCATCCCTTCGACCAAGGGCGGCAGGTCTACCCCCTCGGATACCCGTGTCTGCGTGCGGCGCTCGTCGAGCACAGCAATGGCCAGGGCTAGTGCGTTGTGCATTTCATGAGCGGACAGTGCAGCAGAATACCTCCCAGGCCTCTTCTCTCTCTTAAACCCACGCGGAAGCCTGTAGGTCGAGAATCGCGATTCGAGAGAACCTGCAATCCTCTCGGAAAGGTCCACGAACTGCCCGCTCTTAACATCAGCTACGCGATGCCAGACAGGGTCGCGATGTTCCGTGTAAGAAAGATCGAATGCAGGACTGTCGACGGCGACATCTCCAAGCGGATGGTCGGCACTCTCTGGAAGGTCCGACTCCAGGGCGCCCATATCCAGCTCGCCGGACTGCACCATCTGCGCGATCTCGTCGATCGCGCGCGCTCGATCCTTGCGCCGCACCACCTCCGTGAGGGCGGCCTGGATGGTCTCCTTGATCGTCGATGTGCCTAGGATCTCCTTCGCCGACTCAAGCAGCGAGTGGTCAAGGTCTACGGTGGTTTTAGGCATCCGTCCCCTTTGAGTTTCGACAGTGCACGAGCGGGTCCAACCGGATCGCACCTCGTACCAGCCGACCCGCTCCCTCAGGTCCCATCCGCTCGGGCGCTTTGCCCATTCTGCCCGGGCTGACCTGGTCAGTATGTCTTCGACGGTACTCCGAGACATACTCCGGCGCCAGGGTCCCGAGCACGGGTGAGACGAAGGCATACCTCCAGGACTGTGGCACTCCCGACGACCTGCGGCTTCTCGGGACCAACCCTCAAGTTGGTAGGTTTCTAAGAATTTGTGGTGCGGGACCTTCAGCACATCCACCCGCGGCAGATCCGGCACCGCCGCCAGCACCTCGCGCTGCGCCTCGGGGCCCAGATCCCCGGCGAGCAGCAGCGTCAGGCCGCCCGTGCGCACCAGCAGCGCCACGCTCGCGTCGTTCGGATCGTCGTCCGGCAGCTCCGCCGCGTCCGGTGGCGGCCACAGCACCCGCCACGCCAGCGGGCCCACCGCGCGCCGCTCCCCCGCCGCCGCCCGCACCACCGGCACACCCGCGGCCGCGGCCTCCCGCCGCACCCGCGCGGCCTCCGGCGCCGGTTCGTCCAGCACCGTCGTCTCGATCGCCCCGACCGCCCGGCCGTGCAGCACACCGGTCAGGCCGTCCGCGTGGTCGGCGTGGAAGTGCGTCAGGATCAGCAGCGGCACGGAGCTGACCCGCAGGTCGCGCAGGCAGCGGTCGGCGAGCGCCGGATCCGGACCGGTGTCCACGACCACCGCGCTGCCCGGCCCCGCGGACAGCGCCAGCGCGTCGCCCTGCCCCACGTCGCACATCGCGAAGCGCCACCCCTCGGGCGGCCACCGCGTCGCCTGCCCCGGCAGCGGAACGGGCAGCGGCAGCGGGCGGGTCAGCGCCAGCAGCACCAGCAGGGCGGCTGCCGCCGCCGTCCACGGGCGGCCCGCGAGCCCCCGCAGCAGGCGGCCGCCGCGCACCGCCACGACGGCCGTCAGCCCCGCCAGCAGCGCCGCGCCCGCCCAGCCGCCCGGCCAGCCCATCTGCGCGCCCGGCAGCGCCGCGCCGTGCCGGGCCACCGCCGCGATCCACCGCACCGGCCAGCCCGCCGCCCACGCGGTGGCCGCCGCCGCGGCCGGGGAGAACGGCGCCACCACCAGCGCGCAGAAGCCCAGCACCGTCGCGGGCGCGACCGCGGGCTCCGCCAGCAGATTGCACGGCACACCCACCAGGCTCAGCCGCGCCGACAGCACCATCAGCAGCGGACCGCACGCCGCCTGCGCCGCGCCCGCCGCCGCCAGCGCCTCCGCGAGCCGCGGCGGCACCCCGCGCCGACGCAGGCCCGCGCTCCACCGCGGCGCCAGCGTCAGCAGCGAGCCCGTCGCCAGCACGGAGAGGGCGAAGCCGTACGACCGGGCGACCGGCGGATCGCACAGCACCAGCAGCAGCACCGCGCCGCACAGCGCGGGCAGCAGGGACCTGCGGCGGCCCGTACCGATCGCCAGCAGCGTGATCAGCCCGCACACCGCCGCCCGCAGCACGCTCGGGCCCGGGCGGCACACCAGCACGAACGCGGCGGTAAGGGCTGCGCCCAGCACCGCGGTCAGCCGCAGCGGCACGCCCAGCGCCGCTGCCAGGCCGCGGCGTTCCGCCAGCACGGCTTCGGCCGGGGGGCCGATCAGGAGCAGCAGGACGATCGTGAGGTTCGCCCCGGACACGGAGGTGAGATGAGCCAGGTCCGTCGCCTCGAAGTCGTCCCTCAGGGCCGGGGGAAGACCGCTCGTGTCGCCCGTCACCAGGCCCGGGAGCAGTCCGCGGGCCTCCGCGGGCAGGCCGGCGCTCGCCGTGCGCAGCCCGCCGCGCAACCGGGCGGCGACGCGCTGGGCCGTGCTCGGCGGGCTCAGCACGCGAGGCGGGCCCGTCGGGCGCAGCATCGCCGCGGACTCGCCGGGGCGTGTGGAGGGGGCGATGCGGGCTGCCGCCCGCACGGTGGTGGACGGGACGAGCCGCAGCCACGCCTGCGTGCCTTTCTCCGCCAGCACCACGACGGGCGTGCGGGTCTTCGTGGCGCCCACGCGGATCGCTTCCGCGGGGACGACGACGGTCGGGCCCCTCGCCCCGCCCTGCCCTGCGGGGGCGCGGGGGCGGGCGGTGAACGGGTCGCCCGTGACCCGGAGCACCACCTCCGCGTGTGCCCTGCGGGCGGCCAGCTCCGGGAGGGGGCCGCGGTGGAGGTCCGCCGCCGCGAGCGCCGCGGTGGTGGCTGCCGCCACGAGGCACAGCAGCGTTGCCGCTGCCGCGGCGGTGAGGGTGCTTTGTCGGGGGCGCGCGGTCCCGAGCCGCCTTGCGGCCGCCGCCGCGACCGTGAACGCCGCTGCCGCCGCGGTGGCCGTGAGCAGCACGGGCCTCCACCCTGCGGTGGGCGTCAGCGCTGCCGCTGCCCACGCCGCGAGGGCCGGTGGCACGAGCCGCAGATCCGGCGGGCCCTCCTGGCGCGGGTTCGCCGCGCCGAGCGGTGATTTCGCTGCGGCGTGCACGGGCGCCTGCGGCGGGCGTTGCCCGTTCTGACCTCCGCCCGCGCCGGGCCGCGCTGCCTCGCGGGGTGGGTGGGTCGCTTCCCCACCGCCGTGGCTGGTCGCGCAGTTCCCCGCGCCCCTGAGGTCTTGCCCCCTGAGCAGGGTTGGCTGACTACCGGTCTCGTCGTGGCTGAGCGCGCAGTTCCCCGCGCCCCTGAGGTCCTGCCCCCTGAGCAGAGTTGGCTGACTGCCGGTCTCGTCGTGGCTGAGCGCGCAGTTCCCCGCGCCCCTGAGGTCCTGCCCCCCGAGCAGGGTTGGCTGACTACCGGTCTCGTCGTGGCTGAGCGCGCAGTTCCCCGCGCCCCTGAGGTCCTGCCCCCCGAGCAGAGTTGGCTGACTACCGGTCTCGTCGTGGCTGGGCGCGCAGTTCCCCGCGCCCCTGAGGTCCTGCCCCCCGAGCAGAGTTGGCTGACTACCGGTCTCGTCGTGGCTGGGCGCGCAGTTCTCCCCCAGCGCTTCGCCTGGGAGGTACCCCCACGCGCCCCTGAGGGGCGCTACCTCCTGCCGGGAGGCGGCGGCTTCGCGCTCGTCGGGCTGGGGCTCTGGGGTGGTTGGCGGGGTCATGGGTGGACCAGAGGTTGGAGGGTGGTGAATTTGCGGGCGCCGATGCCGGGGACTTGGCGGAGTTGTTGGAGGGTGGTGAAGGGGCCGTGCTGGGTGCGGTAGTCGAGGATGTGCTGGGCCAGGACGGGGCCGACGCCGGGGAGGGCGTCGAGTTGGGGGGCCGTTGCGGAGTTGAGGCTCAGGGGGGTTGCGGGGGTGCCGGGTTGGGGTGGGGAGGAGGGGGGTGGGGGTTGGCCGACGACGAGTTGTTCGCCGTCGGTCAGGGGGCGGGCGAGGTTGAGGGAGGTCGTGTCGGTGCCGGGGAGGGGGCCGCCGGCCGCCGTGAGGGCGTCGGCGACGCGGGAGCCCGGCGGGAGGTGGCGCAGGCCCGGGTTCGTGACCTTGCCGGCGATGTCGACCGTCAGGGCGGGGCGGGCCGGTGAGGGACCGGAGGCAGGGGTGGGCGGCGGGAGGGCGGCCGGGACCCGTACCGTGTGCGGACGGCCCGTCACGTAGTGGCGCACCGCCAGCCCCGTCGCCGCCAGCAGCACCACCGCCAGCGCGGCGACCGTGCGCAGTTCGAGCCCGCAGCGCAGCAGCAGCCATGTCCGTGGCCCGGTGAACCGCCCGCCCGGTGGGCTCTCCCCCTCAGTGGCGGAAGGCGGCGGCCCCGCCGCCGGGAAGATCGCGGATGTCCGCTCTCTCGTGCGTGCCTCCGCCTCGGACTCTTCCCGGGGCACCCTCGTCTTCGTCGCGCGCGTCGCGCTCATCACGTTCATACCGATCATCGTGGACCGGCCGGCGCACCCCGCGATGATCTTGGTCCGCCGCCTGTGGATAACCCGCTCAGTGCGGTGAGACCACCACGCCCAGCAGCCCCGGCCCCGCGTGGGCGCCGATCACCGCGCCCACCTCGCTCACCACGAGCTCCCCGAGGCCGGGGACGCGCTCGCGGAGGCGGTCCGCGAGCGTGGCCGCGCGGTCGGCGGCGGCGAGGTGGTGGACCGCGAGGGCGACCGTGCGGGTGCCGGCCTGCTCGACGACGATCTCCTCCAGCCGGGAGATCGCCTTCGAGGCGGTGCGGACCTTCTCCAGCAGCTCGATCCGGCCGTCCGCCAGCCGCAGCAGCGGCTTCACCGCGAGCGCGGACCCGAAGAGGGCCTGGGCGGCGCCGATCCGGCCGCCCCTGCGCAGGTAGTCGAGGGTGTCGACGTAGAAGTACGCGGACGTGTCCGCCGCCCGCTTCTCCGCCGCCGCCACCACGTCGTCCGCCGTACCGCCCGCCTCCGCCGCCTCCGCGGCGGCGAGCACGGTGAAGCCGAGGGCCATCGCGACCATGCCCGTGTCCACGACCCGCACGGGCACGGGCGCGTCCTTCGCGGCGACGAGCGCGGCGTCGTACGTGCCGGAGAAGTCCGCGGAGAGGTGGAGCGAGACGATCGCCGACGCGCCGGACGCGGCGGCGGCCTCGTACGCGGCGGTGAACTCCAGCGGCGCGGGGCGGGACGTGGTCACCGGGCGGCGCCGCTGGAGGGCCCGCGCGACCGCGGGCGCGGAGATCTCGGTGCCCTCCTCCAGGGCCTCGTCGCCGATCACCACGGTGAGGGGAACGATGGTGATGTGGTGGCGGATCAGGGCGTCACGGCCGAGGTAGGCCGTGGAGTCCGTGACGATGGCGACGTGCGGGGGCATGTCCGGGAGATTACCCGGGGCACAGGTCGTGGCGACAGCTTGGCCCGCACCGCCCGCCGGGCACACGCCCCGCGGAACCGCCCCCGCCTCCCGGCGGAACCGCTCACTCCCCCGGTGACGGCAGCTTCGGGGGCTCGGTGGGGGTCCAGTGGCGGAGGGCGGCGGATTCTATGGCGATCTGGTCGGCCAGGGAGGCCAGGTCGTCGGTGGCGGCGTGCTCGGCGCGGTCCTGGGCGGCCCAGCGGAGGGAGTCCGCGGAGTGGGTGACCTGGCGGACGCGGGTGGTCAGCTCGGGGAGGCGGGCCGCGATACGCGACCTGTCCGGCTCGCGTTCGAGCAGCTTGAGCTCGCCGTCGAGGGAGCGGGCGTGGTCGTTGAGCCGGGACAGCAGGGCCGCGGCCTCGGCGAGGGCGGCGTCGTCGGCGCGGCGCGCGTCGAGGGCGGCGAAGGTGCTGTCGATCGCGGCCCGCAGGTCGATCCGCAGCTGGGCCACCTCGCCGCCGGGGCCGGGCGTGGTGAAGCGGCGGGCCTTGAGCTGGGTGTCCTCGACGACCCTGCGGGCCTGCGCGGTCCCGCGGGCCACCCCGCGCTTGACGGCGCGCACGGTGCGTACCGCCACGACGCCCACGAGCACCATGAAGGCCAGCACGAGCAGGAGAACGATGATCCCGGCGGTTTCCACAGGCCGCTCCTCCTGGGGCAGGGGCAAGGACGCGTACCTCCACCGTAACGGCAAGGGGCAGGCCCGGGGATCGGGTGGATCCCGCAGACCTGCCCCTAGGGGAACAACAGCCGTGGCTCAGACCACGATGTTGACCAGCTTCGGCGCCCGCACGATCACCTTGCGCACCGCCGCGCCGTCCAGCGCCGCGGTGACGGCCGGGTCGGCCAGGGCCAGGGCCTCCAGGTCGGCGTCCGAGATGGTCGGCGGGACCTCCAGGCGGGCCTTGACCTTGCCCTTGATCTGGACGACGCAGGTCACCGCGGGGTCCTGGGCCAGGGCCGGGTCGGCGACGGGGAAGTCGGCGTGGGCCAGCGAGCCGGTGTGGCCCAGCCGGGACCACAGCTCCTCGGCGATGTGCGGGGCCAGCGGCGCGATCAGCAGGACCAGCTGCTCGGCGACCGGGCGCGGCACGGGGCCGCCCGCCTTCGTCAGGTGGTTGTTCAGCTCGGTGATCTTGGCGATGGCGGTGTTGAAGCGCAGACCCGCCAGGTCGCCGCCGACACCGTCGATCGCCTTGTGCAGGACGCGCAGCGTCTCCTCGCCGGGCTCGGCGTCGGTGACGGTGACCTCGCCGGTGGTCTCGTCGACGACGTTGCGCCACAGCCGCTGCAGCAGCCGGTACTGCCCGACGACGGCCCGGGTGTCCCACGGCCGGGACACGTCCAGCGGGCCCATCGCCATCTCGTACAGCCGCAGCGTGTCGGCGCCGAACTCGGCGCAGATCTCGTCGGGCGTGACGGCGTTCTTCAGCGACTTGCCCATCTTGCCCAGCAGCCGGCTGACCTTCTCGCCCTGGTAGTAGTACGCGCCGTCCTCTTCGGTGACCTCGGCCGCGGGGACGGCGATGCCGCGCGCGTCACGGTAGACGTAGGCCTGGATCATGCCCTGGTTGAACAGCTTGTGGAAGGGCTCGAAGGACGAGACGTGGCCCAGGTCGAACAGCACCTTGTGCCAGAAGCGCGCGTACAGCAGGTGCAGCACCGCGTGCTCGGCGCCGCCGACGTACAGGTCGACGCCGCCGGCCGGCTGCCCCTCCCGCGGGCCCATCCAGTACGCCTCGACGGCCGGGTCGACGATCCGCTCGGTGTTGAACGGGTCCAGGTAGCGCAGCTCGTACCAGCAGGAACCCGCCCAGTTGGGCATGGTGTTGGTCTCGCGGCGGTAGGTGCGCGGGCCGTCGCCCAGGTCCAGCTCGACGGTCACCCAGTCGGCGTTGCGGGCCAGCGGGGGCTCGGGCGAGGTGTCGGCGTCGTCCGGGTCGAAGGTGCGCGGGCTGTAGTCGTCGACCTCGGGCAGCTCGACGGGCAGCATCGAGTCGGGCAGCGCGTGCGCGACGCCGTCCTCGTCGTAGACGATCGGGAAGGGCTCGCCCCAGTACCGCTGGCGGCTGAACAGCCAGTCGCGCAGCCGGTAGTTGACGGTGCCCTCGCCGATGCCGCGCTCGGCCAGCCAGCCGGTGACCACGGCCTTGGCCTCGGTGACGCCCAGGCCGTCCAGCGAGACGGTCTCGTTGGCGGAGTTGACGATGGCCGCGTCGTACGAGGCGAAGGCGTCGTCCCACTCGGCCGGGTCCTCGCCGCGGCCGTCGGTGGGCCGCACGACGCAGCGCATGGGCAGGTCGAAGGCGCGGGCGAAGGCGAAGTCGCGGCTGTCGTGGGCGGGGACGGCCATGATCGCGCCGGTGCCGTAGCCCATCAGGACGTAGTCGGCGACGAAGACCGGGACGGGCTCGCCGCTGACCGGGTTGACGGCGTAGGCGCCGGTGAAGACGCCGGTCTTCTCCTTGGCGTCGGCCTGCCGCTCGACGTCGGACTTCGACGCGGCCTGCTTGCGGTAGGCGGCGACCGCGTCGCCGGGCGTGGCGTGGCCGCCGGTCCAGGCCTCGCGGGTGCCCTCGGGCCAGGCGGCGGGGACGATCGCGTCGACCAGGTCGTGCTCGGGCGCCAGCACCATGTACGTGGCGCCGAACAGGGTGTCCTGGCGGGTGGTGAAGACGGTCACGGCGTGCTCGCCGTCGGAGCCGTGCACGGGGAAGTCGACGCGGGCGCCCTCGCTGCGGCCGATCCAGTTGCGCTGCTGCAGCTTGATCGCCTCGGGCCAGTCCAGCGCGTCCAGGTCGGTCAGCAGCCGGTCGGAGTAGGCGGTGATGCGCATCATCCACTGGCGCAGCTTGGCCTTGAAGACGGGGTAGTTGCCGCGCTCGGAGCGGCCGTCGGCCGTGACCTCCTCGTTCGCCAGCACCGTGCCCAGGCCCGGGCACCAGTTGACGGGCGACTCGGCGGAGTAGGCCAGCCGGTGGCCGCCCAGCACCTCGGAGCGCTCGGCGGGGGTCAGCTCGGCCCAGGGGCGGCCGTCGGGGGTGGCGCGGGTGCCGTCCTCGAACTGCGCGACCAGGTCGGCGATGGGGCGGGCGCGGTCGGCGGCCGCGTCGTACCAGGAGTTGTAGATCTGCAGGAAGATCCACTGCGTCCAGCGGTAGTAGTCGGGGTCGATCGTCGCGAAGGAGCGGCGGCGGTCGTGGCCCAGGCCCAGCCGGCGCAGCTGGGCGCGCATGGTGACGATGTTGGCCTCGGTGGAGACCCGCGGGTGGGTGCCGGTCTGCACGGCGTATTGCTCGGCGGGCAGGCCGAACGCGTCGAAGCCCAGGGTGTGCAGGACGTTGTGCCCGGTCATGCGCTGGTAGCGGGCGGAAACGTCGGTGGCGATGTAGCCCAGCGGGTGGCCGACGTGCAGTCCCGCGCCCGAGGGGTACGGGAACATGTCCATGATGAAGCGCTTGGGCTTCGCGGCCCCGGCCGGATCGGCGTCCAGGGTGCCGGTGGGGTTGGGGGCGGCGAAGGTGCCGTGCTCGTCCCAGTACTCCTGCCAGCGGCTCTCGATCTCGGCGGCCAGCTGTGCGGTGTAGCGGTGCGGCGCAGCCGTCTCGGCGGCCGGGGTGGTGTCGCTCATCGTCCTCGGTACTCCATCGATGTCATGACGGCTGCTACGGCCATCGCTGCCTGGTGGTCCTGCCTGCGGCGCGGTCCCGTCACGCATGGGGCGAACCCGCGGGACAAACAAAAAAGCCCCTCGCGCAGGAGGGGTGCCGCACTGACGTGGTTCGTGGTCAGCGCGGCTCGCTAAGCAGGAGGCTCGTGGCTCGTCGCATGGCCCCAGATTACCGCAGCGGCCCGCCCGGACGCACAGTGGTACACGGGGCTGCGGACGGCGCCGGACAGGGCTGCGGCCCCGCACCGTGGCCGGTGCGGGGCCGTAGCCGTGGCGGATGCCGTTACTTCTTGTGCTTGGGCGGCAGCGAGGAGGTGATGTACCCCTTCGCGGGCGTGCCCACGCCGGTGACGTCGTCGTAGCCGACCGTGGCGTGCAGCGACGCGTCGGCGCCGAGCGTACGCAGCGAGACGATCGTGCCGTCGGAGTCGTCGACGGAGTTCGCGTAGTCCACGCGGACCACGCCGAGGCCCTTGCCCTTGCCCAGCGGGCTGTCGGTCACGTCGTGGTAGGACGACGTGCCGTACTGGGAGTAGATCAGCGGGTTGGCGAAGCCGATGGCGATGCCGTGCCGGGCCTGCTCGGCGAGCGCCTGGACGCCGGCGATGACCGGCGCGGCCAGCGAGGTGCCGCCGATGCGGTAGGTGCTGTACTGCAGCGAGCCGTCCGGGTAGGACTGGGTCTGGCCCACCAGGAAGCCGGTGTTCGGGTCGGCGACCGCGGCGATGTCGGGCTCGACACGCTGCTTGACGCCCGTCCCGTTGGCCAGCGCCAGCTTGTTCGGGACCACACCGCGCTGGTAGTACGGCTGGTCGTAGAGCTTGCTGGTGCCGCCGCCGGCGCCCGAGGTGTACGGGCCGGGGAAGCCGTCCCAGTTCTTGCCGTCCGCGGACAGCGGGGCGCGCAGGGTGCCCCAGCCGGTCTCGAACAGGTACTTGTCGTTCTTGCCGACCGCGAGCGAGGTGCCGCCCACGGACGTGGCCCACGGCGAGTTGCCGGGAGTGTCGGCCTGCTTCACGCCGGTCGAGGCGACGTTGTCGCCCGCGTCGCCGGAGGAGAAGTAGAAGCCGATGCCCTCGACCGCGCCGGTCTGGAAGACCTGGTCGTAGGCCGCGGCGATGTCCGGCGTCTCGTTGGCCTCGACGTCGCCCCAGGAGTTGGAGACGATGTCGGCGAGGTGGCCGTCGACGACCTTGTTGAGGGCGTCGAGCAGGTCGTCGTCGAAGCAGGAGGCGCCGCCGACGTAGACGATGTTCGCGTCCGGGGCCACCGCGTGCACGGCCTCGACGTCGAGCGTCTCCTCGCCGTACCAGCCGCCCGCGTCGCAGTCCTCGGTGTCGGTGTACTTCTTCGGCAGGACCTGGCTGAGCTGGCCCTTCTTGTACTTCTGGCCGCCGGTGTCCTTGGCGTAGCGGGCCGCGTCCTGCGCGATGTACGGCGAGGCGTACGCGTCGGTGATCGCGACGGTCACGCCCTTGCCGGTGTACTTGCCCGCGCCGTAGGCCGCCCGCAGCGCGTCGCCGGTGTAGCCCTGGATCGCGTAGGGCGCCTTGTCGCCGTACGCGGTCGGGTACTGCTTGGCGGTCTTCGAGCCGTAGTACGTGGAGAAGGGCCCGGCGTTCTTGAAGACCGGTCCGGGCGGCGGCAGCGCGTCGTCGTGGGTGGACTTCTTGGGCGCCGTGTCCAGGCCCGTGACGGTGAGGACCGCGCCGTTCAGCGAGGCGGGCGCGGTGGCGGTGCCGGTCGGGGCGCGGTAGACGTGGCCCGACTTGCTGTAGTTGTGCAGCTGGGTGCCGAAGGCCTTCTCCGCGGCGGCCACGTCACCGGTGACGGTGAGGTAGTGCTGGTTGGAGCCGGTGACCTTCATGCCCGCCGACTTCAGCCAGGCGGTGACCTCGGAGACCTGCGCCTCGGTCGGGGCGTAGGCGGCCTTCGTCTGGGCCGCCGTCAGGTAGTGGCCGTAGTCGGCGGAGTTCGGGTCCGACACGGACTTCGCGTAGGCGGCGAGGCCCTTGGCGTCCTTGCCCGCGAGGTAGACCCGGACGGTCACCGCGGCGGAGTCGGCGGTGGCGCCCCGGTCCGCCTGGGCGGTGGCCCACTGCGGCTTGGTGCCGGTCAGGAGCTGGCGTCCGGAAGGCTGGTCGGCCGACGCGGACTGGGTCGAAAGCGCGAGCGCGCCGGCGACCAGCGGCAGCGCGGTGGCCGCCACGAGCGCCATACGCGTTCTCTTGCGCTCAAATCTCATGAAACCCCCATGCGAAGCGAGTTGTCGCGTTGTCGGGCTGTCCCTGGTGGGAGCGGACCGTGCGGTGTCGCCGCTATGCGTACACACCGCACCGCAAAGCGACACTCTTTCGCTGATCAGTTCATGTCAGGACCACGATTTCCCCAAGAGCAGGTCAAGGAAACGTCCCTGCGGGAACCTCCCGGAGCCGGAAAACCTCTAAAGCGCCGCTCGCTGACGGTGCCTCAGTCGGACACCCCACACCTACTACCCGGCCCCCGCCCGCGCACGCATCCGGGCCCGGCCGGTCCCACGCCCGGCGGTATGACAATCACTGGAAACGACGAAGGCGGGGCCCGGATGCGTTACGCACCCGGGCCCCGCCTTCGAACGAGCATCTGACGAGTGGAGCTACGGGGAATTGAACCCCGGACCTCTTGCATGCCATGCAAGCGCTCTACCAACTGAGCTACAGCCCCGCGACACCGCCGGGATCCCCCGGCGACCTGCGCTTACTTTACACGCTCCCCGGGTGGCCGGAGCAAATCCGCGGCCGCCGGGAAGTTCATGGAGCGGCAACAATCGGGCGGCCGACCCCGGGTTACGGTGGCGGCGGCCGAGGTGAGGGCCGGGCCCGCCGAGAGGGGAGACGACCGCCGTGACCACCGCGTTCGACCCGATAGACCTGGGCGGCCAGCGGCTGCCCAACCGGATCGTGATGGCGCCCATGACCCGCAGCCGGGCGTACGGCCCGGGGCTGAGCCCGACCGCGAGCACCGCCGCCTACTACGCCCAGCGGGCCTCCGCCGGGCTCATCGTCACCGAGGGCACCCAGCCCTCCCCGGGCGGGCAGGGCTACCCGGACACCCCGGGACTGCACAGCGCCGAGCAGGTGGCCGGATGGCGGCGGGTGACGGACGCCGTGCACGAGGCGGGCGGCCGGATCTTCGTGCAGCTCATGCACACCGGCCGGATCGGCCACCGCTCGCTGCTGCCGGACGGGCTGCGGCCGGTGGCCCCCTCGCCGGTACGGGCCAAGGGCAGCGTCTACACCGCGGCGGGCCCGCAGGAATTCGAGGAGCCCGCCGAGCTGGACGAGAGCGGCATCGCCCGCACGGTCGCCGAGCACGCCGCCGCCGCGCGCAACGCGGTCGCGGCCGGCTTCGACGGGGTCGAGGTGCACGCCGCCAACGGCTATCTGGCCCACCAGTTCCTCGCCCCCAACACCAACCGCCGCACCGACGGCTGGGGCGGCACCCCGGAGGGCCGGGCCCGCTTCGCCGCCGAGGTCGTCCGGGCGGTCGCCGACGCGATCGGGGCCGAGCGCACGGGCCTGCGGATCTCGCCGGGCAACACGCTGGGCGACATCGACGAGCCCGACCCGGAGCCGACGTACCTCGCGCTGCTGCGCGCCCTGGAGCCGGTCGGCCCCGGCTACCTGCACATCGTGGAGACCGGCGACCGGGCGCTGACGCTGGAGCTGCGCAAGCGCTTCCCCGGCGTCCTCGTCCTCAACACCAGGGCCGGCGTCCGGCACAACGGCCCGGAGCAGCTGGACCTCGTCGAGGACGGCACCGCGGACATGGTCTCGTACGGCACGCTCTTCGTCGCCAACCCCGACCTGCCCGCGCGGCTGCGCGGCGGCGGCCCGTACAACACCGCGGACCGGGCGACGTACTACGGCGGCGACGACCGCGGCTACACCGACTACCCGGCCCTCGGCGGCTGAGCGGCCCGCAGGACCCGCGACGGCCGGGGCGCCCCCCGCGAGGGGCGCCCCGGCCGCGAAAGGGACCTCAGGCCGCCTTGCGGGCCCGGCCGCGCGCCAGGCCCGCCACGGCGCCCGCGACGCACACCGCGGTCAGCGCGACGGTCAGGACGGCGTAGGCGTGCGCCGAGGCGTGGGCGCCCGGACCGGCGACCCGGCCGAGGAAGAGCGTGCCCAGCGTCGCGACGCCCAGCAGCTGGGCGATCTGGGTCACCGTGGCGAGGAAGCCCGAGGCGTCCGCCGCGTCCTGCGGGGCGATCGTGCTCAGCGCCATCGTGAGGGTGGGGCTGAAGCCGAGGCCGAGCCCGGCGCCCAGCACCAGCAGCCACCCGTAGAGGGCGGCGCCGCCGTCCCCGCCGCCGCGCAGCGCCAGGCCCAGGCCCGCGAAGGACACCGCGGCGAGCAGCAGGCCCGCCCCCGCCAGCCAGGGCCGCCAGGACACCGGCAGCCGCCGCCAGTTCAGCCCGACGGCGCCGAAGGTGACCGCGGCGAACGCGAAGGTCAGCCCGGTGCGCAGGGCACTGAAGCCGAGCCCGCTCTGCAGGTGCAGGGCGATGGCGAACAGGAAGCCCGCGTTGGAGCCCATCGTCGCCAGGATCACCAGGCTCGCCCGCAGCATGCCGGGCGTCCGCAGCACCCGCGGCGCGATCAGCGGGGCGCCGCCGCGCCGCGCCAGCCGCAGCTCCAGCAGCGCGAAGACGACCAGGAGCACCGCGCTCAGCGCCAGGCACGCCCAGCCCCACGCCGGCCAGCCCTCCTCCTGCCCCAGCACCAGCGGCACGGTGAAGAGCGTCACGGCCGCGGCGAGCACGACCAGCCCGGGCAGGTCCAGGCCGCGGGCGCGGGCCTGGTCGCGCGGCCCGTCGGCGGGCAGCACCCGCGGCGCGATCAGCAGCATGGCCACGCCGATGGGCACGTTGACCAGGAAGACCGGCCGCCAGCCCGTCCCGAAGAGGTCCGCGCTCACCAGCACGCCGCCCAGCATTTGGCCGAGCGCGGCGCCCGAGGACAGCACCGCCGAGTAGACGCTCATCGCGCGCGTCCTGGCCTCGCCGCTGAAGTTGAGCTGGAGCAGGCTCAGCACCTGCGGGATCATCAGGGCCGAGCCCGCGCCCTGCGCGAAGCGGAAGCCGATCAGCTCGCCGGTGCTCTGCGCCAGGCCGCACGCGAGCGAGGCGGCGGTGAAGACCGCGAGCCCGGCCGTGAAGAGCCGCCGGTGGCCCAGCAGGCCGCCGAGCCGGGCGCCGGTGATCAGCAGCACGGAGTAGCTGATCGAGTAGCCGGCGATGACCAGCTGGAGCTGCGCGCCCGAGGCGTGCAGGTCGTCGCGCATGGTCGGCGCGGCCACGTTGACGATGAAGACGTCGAGCAGGGCCATGAACTGGCCCATGAGGATGGTCGCGAGCAGCAGCCCGGGCCGCGGACCCGCCCGGCCCGCGGGGCCTGCCCCGGTATCGGGTACGGAGCCGGCCGCCGCGCTCGCGGGGGTACGGGGGGTGGCGCCGGTCACGGTCGCGCCGTTCGAGGGGGAAGGTGTCATGGGCCGAGCGTGCGGCCGCGGCGGTACGGGTAACGAGTGCCCCGTGATCCTGGTACTGCCAGCACCTGGCAGCCGCCGGGCGCGTTCGGGACGATGACCGTATGCCCCAGTCACCGGCAGCGCCCCGTGCCCGGACCGAGCCCCGGGATCCCGCCGGGTCACGCCGCGCCGGCGGGGCCCGCCGCACCGAGCTGGCGGCCTTCCTGCGCAGCCGCCGGGCCCGGATCACCCCGCAGGACGTCGGCATGCCGCCCGGCCTGCGGCGGCGCACCCCGGGGCTGCGCCGCGAGGAGGTCGCGCAGCTCGCCGGGGTCGGCGTCACCTGGTACACCTGGCTCGAACAGGGCCGCCCGATCAACGCCAGCGTCCAGGTGCTGGACGCCGTCGCCCGGGTGCTGATGCTCGACGCCACCGAGTGCGAGCACCTCTACCGGCTGGCCGGCATCCCCTTCGTCCGCGAGCCGGCCGCCGACACCGACACGGTCGGCGCGGAGTTCCAGGGCGTCCTGGACGCCCTCAACCCGCTGCCCGCCGCGATCTACAACAGCCGCTACGACGTCCGCGCCACCAACGCGACCTACCGCACGCTGTGGCCGATGACCTCGCTCGTGGAGCGCTGGGAGCGCAACGTGCTCTACAAGCTCTTCACCGTGCCCGACTGCTGCCAGACCTTCGTCAACAGCGCGGACGAACTGCCGTGGATGGTCGCGCAGGTGCGGCGCAGCTACGGGCGGCACGTCGGGGAGCCCGCGTGGGAGTCCTTCGTCGCCCTCATGATCAAGTCGAGCGCGGACTTCGCGCAGATGTGGGCCAGCGGGGACGTCGCCGCGCCCGGCACACGCGTCAAGGCCGTCCGGCACCCGGCCGTGGGCATGATCACCCTGACCTCGATGTCGCTCAGCATCGACGGCATGGCCGAGCACCGCTACGTCGTGTACACACCGGCCACCGAGGACGACCGGCAGCGCATCGAGACGCTGCGGGCCGTCCCCGACCCCGTCGTGGGCTGCTCCGTCCACGGACGCCGGCTCTCGGTGATCCTCGCCGAGCGCGAGGCCGCGGGCCGCCCCGTGAAATGCCCCCACGAGCTGTGAGCCCCACGCACGAAGGGCGGTGATCCCCCGCTTCTCCGCGGGAGGGCACCGCCCTCGTCTCCTGCTGCTGTGGAGCTACGGGGAATTGAACCCCGGACCTCTTGCATGCCATGCAAGCGCTCTACCAACTGAGCTACAGCCCCTTGCGACGTCAGAATCATAGCCGCTCGCCGGACCGGAACGAAATCGGCTTTTCCGCTGCGCTGGGCGGTGCGCGTTTTCAGGGGCGCGGGGAACTGCGCGCCCAGCCACCCACGTGGCGCGCGTCGTCACCGGCCCGAAGGGGCAGTTCGGTTTCGTACCGGACCACCGGGCCGGTGGTGGGTTGCTCGCGCAGTTCCCCGCGCCCCTGAAAAACGCTCGCCCCGCGGCGCAGGCGCGAGGTGAACACGCCCGCCCGGCGAGGGCTACGTGTCGTCGCCGAGGACAGGCTCGGGCAGGGTGCCCGCGTTGTGTTCCGTCAGCCGCCAGCCGCGAGCGCCCTCGCCGAGGACGGACCAGCAGCAGTTGGAGAGGCCGCCGAGGGACTCCCAGGTCTCGGGCGCGAGCCCGAGGAGGCGGCCGATGGTCGTGCGGATCGTGCCGCCGTGGCTGACGACGACGAGGACTCCGCCGTCGGGCAGCTCGTCGGCCGCGGCCAGGACGACGGGGGCGGCGCGGTCGGCGACCTCGGTCTCCAGTTCGCCGCCGCCGCGGCGGACGGGCTCGCCGCGCTTCCACGCGGCGTACTGCTCGCCGTGGCGGCCGAGGATCTCCTCGTGGGTGAGGCCCTGCCAGTGGCCGGCGTAGGTCTCCTGGAGGGCCTTGTGGTGGGTGACGGGCAGGCCCGTGAGCGCGGACAGCTCGGCCGCGGTGGCGGCCGCCCGGCGCAGGTCGGAGGCGATGACCGCGTCCGGCCGCAGGGCGGCGAGCAGCCGGGCGGCGCGGCGGGCCTGGGCGACGCCGGTCGCGGTGAGCGCGATGTCGGTGGTGCCCTGGAAGCGCTGCTCCAGATTCCACTCCGTCTGGCCGTGCCGCCACAGCACGATCCGGCGGCCCCGGCCGCCGCGCCGGCCGTTCAGCTGTCGACCCTGTCGTCGGCCGCCCCGGCGTGCTCCTTGCCCTTGCCGCGGGTGGCCACCGCGTCCTCGGGCAGCGGGATCTCGGGGCAGTCCTTCCAGAGCCGCTCCAGCGCATAGAAGACGCGCTCCTCGGAGTGCTGGACGTGCACGACGATGTCGACGTAGTCGAGCAGCACCCAGCGGCCCTCGCGCTCGCCCTCGCGGCGGACCGGCTTGGCGTCCAGCTCGTCGCGCAGCTTGTCCTCGATGGCGTCGACGATGGCCCGCACCTGGCGGTCGTTCGGGGCGGAGGCGACCAGGAAGGTGTCGGTGATGGAGAGCACGTCGCTGACGTCGTAGGCGATGACGTCGTGCGCGAGCTTGTCGGCGGCCGCCTGCGCGGCGGCGCGGGTCAGCTCGATGGAGCGGTCAGTGGCGGTCACAGATACGGCTTTCCGGTCGGGGGCTCTACTGCTTCCAGGGTCTCACGACCCTCCGACAGCCCCCGACCGGATTTTCGACCGGTTCAGGAGGCGTCCGGTTTGTAGTCCTTACCGAGCGTGACGGCGATGTCGGCGTTGGACGGTACCTTGCCCTTGGCGACCGCGGTCGGCGGCAGGCCCAGGGTGGCGGCGACGTCCTTGGCCGCCTCCAGCCGCGCGGCGTCCGCGTAGAGGATCTGCGAGGTGCTCTTCGTGGCGCTCGCCTTGCCGCCGGCGACGTAGGTGTACGTGGCGCCGTTGACGATCGCGGCCTGCGCCATCGAGGCGGCGGACTTGTCGCCGGTCGCGTCGGTGATCAGCACCCGCGGCTGGGTCGTGCCCTCGGACTGCTTGACCGTGCCGCCCAGCAGCTCCTTGACGGAGTCGGTGGCGTCGGCGCTGAGGGTGCCGTCCTTCTGCACGGGGAGCATGGTGGTGTCGTACTGGCCGGTCTTCGCCAGGTCGGCGAGCTGGGCGAGGGACGCGCCGAGCTGCTTGTCGGTGAGCGACGGGTCGAGGATCTGACTGAGGGCCTGCACGGTCCTGGTGGCGCCTTCGGCGTCGCTCGGCATCTTCTTCAGGACCGCCTGGAAGACCTGCCCGAAGCGGGCGAGCTGCTTGCTCTGCGGCTCCCCGGAGGCCCGGTAGGTGGCGTACGCGACGGCCGCCTGCCCCGACAGCTCCTGCTGCTTGCCCTGTACGACGACCGTCTTGCCGCTGTCCTTGCCGGTGCCCTTCACCGCGGTGTCGGTGTCCACGTAGACGTCGCCGAGCGCGTCGACCAGCAGCTCCAGATAGGGGCTGTCCAGCCGCCAGCTGCCCTTGATGTCGGCGCCGAGCAGGGTGTTCAGGGAATCCCGCGTCGGGCCTATGCCGTCGTCGACGGACTTGTCCAGGGTGGTGGCGCCGCCGTCGTCGGACGTGACCGACAAGGTGTTCGGCAGCAGCACGGTGGTGCCGCGCTTCTTGGTGGCGTTGTCGACGAGCAGCGCGGTGTCGCTGGGGCCGCCGTCGACCGGGATGAAGTGCACGACGATGACGTCCCGCTTCTGCGGGCCGCCGGCCGCCGTCGCCGCGGCCTTGTCCTTGCCCAGCCCCGGCAGCTTGCCGGCCTGCCACAGGTAGCCCGCACCGCCGATGAGGGCGAGCACCAGCACCAGCACCAGGCCCGTCTTGCGGTTGCGGCTGCGCCGCCGGGCCTCCTCGCGCCGCTCGGTGCGCGACTCGGAGAACTTGAGCCAGTCGATGACCTCCTCCGACTGCTCGGACTCCTCGTCGACGAAGGCGAACATCTCGGTCTGGTAGCCGCCGCGCCCGTCGGGCCTGCCCTGCCCCGCCGGGGGCTCGGTCCGCGCCTCGTCCTGCGGCTCGCCCTGCACGGGCATCTGCCCGGTCTGGTACGCCTGCTGCTGCCCGGTGTCGAAGACGGGGTGCTGCCCGGTCTCGTACACGGGCTGCTGGCCCGTCTCGTACGCCGGCATCTGGCCCGTCTGGTAGGCCTGCTGCTGGCCGGTGTCGAAGACGGGGTGCTGGCCGGTCTCGTACACGGGCTGCTGGCCCGTCTCGTACGCCGGCATCTGGCCGGTCTGGTAGGCCTGCTGCTGCCCGGTGTCGTACGCGGGCATCTGGCCGGTCTGGTACGCGGTGTGCCGGCCGGTGTCGTAGGACTGCGGCTGCGGGGGCTGCTCGTAGTACGGCTGCTGGGGCTGCTGCGGGATGTAGGTGCCGCCGCCGTAGGACTGGTACGGGTCCTGGTAGCCGGGCTGCGGGGGCGGGGCCTGCTGGTGCGGGGGGACGGGGCGGGCCTGCTGGACGTGCTGGCGGGGCTGCTGCGGGCGGGGGCGGCCGTACTCGTCGTATCCGCCCTGGTCGCCGTACCCCTCGTAACCGTAGGACTGCTGCCCGTAGTAGGGCTCCTGCCGGTTCGGGTCCCTCTCGTCGTCTGGTCCACCCTCGGCTTGCTGCCAACGGGGGTTTGCGTCGTTCACGAGGAACCCCTTCACCTGCTGTGGTTCGCGGTGCGTGTTATCCGGAGGCGTCCCGGTAGAGCGCACGCTTGTCGATGTACCGCACGACGCCGTCCGGAACCAAGTACCAGACAGGGTCGCCCTTGGCCACCCGCTGCCGGCAGTCCGTCGAGGAGATCGCCAGGGCCGGGACCTCCACGAGGGAGACCCCGCCCTCGGGGAACCCCGGGTCCGACAGCGTATGCCCCGGACGGGTCACCCCGATGAAATGTGCGAGCGCGAAGAGTTCCTCGGCATGGCGCCAGGACAGGATCTGCGACAGGGCGTCGGCCCCGGTGATGAAGAAGAGGTCCGCGTCGGGGTGCTCGGCACGCAGGTCGCGCAGGGTGTCGATGGTGTATGTCGCACCCCCGCGGTCGATGTCGCTGCGGCTGACCGAGAACGTCGGATTGGACGCGGTGGCGATCACCGTCATCAGATACCGGTCCTCGGCAGGTGACACCGCGCGCTCGCTCTTCTGCCAGGGCTGCCCGGTGGGGACGAAAACGACCTCGTCGAGGTGGAAAAGGCTCGCCACCTCGCTCGCGGCCACCAGGTGCCCGTGGTGGATGGGGTCGAACGTGCCGCCCATCACACCGATGCGGCGTTTGGCGTCGGACATCGTGAGACTAGTCGCGGTTGAAGCGGGTGACCAGCCACAGCAGGACGAGCAGGGCACCCAGCGCGCCGAAGCCGGTCAGGTACGGGCTGAGGCTGGGGTGGTTGCCCCCGTTCTCCTCGGCGAGCGTGGTCAGTGCGGAGACTGCGGCGGGCGACATGTCAGCGGAACCCTTTGCGAAGTCGGGGACAGGCGGCAAGACTCTCGGCACATGGTACGGGCGTGCCCGTGGGAACTTCGCGCAGGCTCCGCGCGTCCAGCTTTATGTACCGGTGGGCTACCAGGGGGTTGGGCCAGTATGTCCGAGTCGCACGCATCAGGGGACGACCGGGTGAGCACGGAGAAGCAGCCGGGCCGCACCCGCAGAAGGTTCCCTGACATCTCGTCACGGGCCTACGAGCACCCCGCCGACCTCTCCGCCCTGGTGGCGCTGCGCAAGCTCACCGGCTTCGACACGGTCTTCAAGTCGCTCAGCGGCCTGCTCCCCGAGCGCAGCCTGCGGCTGCTCTTCCTGTCGGACTCCGTCCGGGTGAGCGACGAGCAGTTCGCCCACCTCAACGCGATGCTGCGGGACGCCTGCTACATCCTGGACCTGGAGAAGGTCCCGTCGATGTACGTGACGATGGATCCGCAGCCCAACGCGATGTGCATCGGCATGGACGCCCCGGTCATCGTCCTGACCACCGGTCTGGTCGAGCTGCTCGACGAGGAGGAGATGCGCGCGGTCATCGGCCACGAGGTCGGCCACGCGCTGTCCGGCCACTCGGTCTACCGCACGATACTGCTCTTCCTGACCAACCTCGCGCTGCGCATCGCGTGGATCCCGCTGGGCAATCTGGCGGTGCTGGCGATCATCACCGCGCTGCGCGAGTGGTTCCGCAAGTCGGAGCTGTCCGCGGACCGCGCCGGGCTGCTCGTCGGCCAGGACCTCCAGGCGTCGATGCGCGGCCTGATGAAGATCGCCGGCGGCAACCACCTGCACGAGATGAACGTGGACGCGTTCCTGAAGCAGGCCGACGAGTACGAGGCGGGCGGCGATCTGCGCGACTCCGTCCTGAAGATCCTCAACGTGCTGCCGCGCAGCCACCCCTTCACCACCATCCGGGCCTCCGAGCTGCGCCGCTGGGCCGCCACCCGCGAATACCAGCGGCTGATGGACGGGCACTACCCCAAGCGCACGGCGGACAAGGACGCCTCGGTCTCGGACGCCTTCCGGGAGTCCGCGAGCCACTACTCCGACTCGATGAAGCGCAGCAAGGACCCGCTGATGGGCCTGATACGCGACATCACCAACGGGGCGACCGACGTCGGCGGGCGGCTGCGCGACCGCTTCACAGGCTCCGGCGCGCAGGCGACCGCGGAACGCCCGGAGGAGTCAGCAGCGGACTCGCCGTCGCAGCCGGATCCCGGCCCTGAGGGCGAGCAGCCGGAGAGCCCGCTGCCGTAGCGGCCGCGCTGTCCGTGGCGGTCGGGGTCTCCGTGGCGGTCGGCGCCGTCGGCGTGTCCGTGGGGGCCGGGGCGGTCGGCGTGCCCGGGTTCGCGGCGGCTCCGGTGCCCGCCGTCGGGTCCACACCGGTGAGCGGGGCACAGCGGGCGCCCGGCGGACGGGCCGTCTCGTACGGGTTGACGCCGCTGACGGTGTCGGGTGAGGAGTGGCCGGCCAGTATCGGGCGGAAGTAGCTCTGCACCTCCGCCGAGCAGGCGAGCGGGCCCGCCGTGACGTCGGAGCGCACGACCTCCAGGCGGTGCTCGCGGAGCTGGTCGTGCGTGAAGTGGAAGGCCATCCGGCGCCGGACGGTGAAGAGCGACACCGGCCCGTCGGGGTCGGCGGCGTCCCGGATGGCGTAGACGTAGGTGTGGTCGGCGACGACCTCCAGCCGGCCGTCCGCCGTCTGGAGGGCGGAGTACGTGCCGCGCACCCGGATGTCGTCCGTCGCCAGCTCCACGCGCTCCCCCGGGTCCGGGTCGAAGCGCACCAGCCAGCCGGTGGCCTCGTGCACGCCGTCCGCCTCGGGGGCGCTGAGGCTGCCGTTGTAGAGGTCGAGCTGCCGGGGCTCCAGCAGGTGCTGCACGAGCAGGGTGTCGCCGCCGGTCACCGTCGCCTCCTGGAGCCCGGAGTCGTCGAGGAAGCGCCGGACGGTCTCGTAGCCGGCCGTCACGTCGTCCGCGTCGAAGCCGCCGACCGGCTCCACGTCCTCGGGCAGCGCCAGGCCCTTCTCACGGCTGTGGAAGTCGGGGCGGGCGGCGGGGGTGCCCGCGAAGGGGGCGTCGGGCGACACCGCGCGCACCGGGCCCGCGGGCACCAGCGGCGTCACGGTGACCCGCAGCTGGGTGCCGGAGGCGGCGTCGTGCGAGCGGTAGGGGTGGCGCACCCCCATGTAGACCGCGAAGGCGAAGGCCAGCACGATGAGCAGCACCAGGGCCGCTGCCTGGCGGGCGAGCCCGCCGGGCAGCGCGTGGCGTACCCGGACCGCGCGGCCGGCCTCGTCCTGCCGTTCGCGCGCGGAATACTCCTGGATCCGGGCAGCCCTCACGAACGATTCGTCGAAGACGACGGATCGGAATTCGTCCTCACCGCCTCCTGAGGCGCCCTCGGGCGTGCCCTCAGGAGGGTCTCCAGGCCCGCTCATACCACAAGGTTATGTCCGCCGGGGCGGGAATAAACTCCCCCGTACCGACCTAGTTGACATCGGATCAGGGCGCCGGGGCGCCGACGACGGGCGGCATGCTCTGCCGCCCCACCTGACTGCCGCTGGACGGCGGCGGATCGGCCGGCCGGCGGGCGCCCGCACCCGCGCCGCGGTAGACCGCGGCGAAGGTCAGGGCGACCACTCCGATGCCCATGACCACGGCGAGAGCCCAGGCCACCGGACGGTGCCAGCGCGTGCTGCTGCCGCGGTAGGGGTGCCCCGCGGCATAGAGGGGATCGGGGGCGAGGTCCGCCGTGTCGTCCAGCTCGGGGACGTCATGGCGGCCGGCCCCGCGCCGCCCGGACCACCCGGGCGCTGCGGCGGGACCTTCGGCGACGGCCAACATCCGTTCCTGGGCCGAGGGCTCGTGGAACAGGGCAGACCGTACGAATTCTTCGTCGAGGACTACGGAGGCGAACTCGTCATCGTCCGGCATCTGTCCAGAGTAATGCGGAAGTTGGCCTTTTGGGCAGGGGAATCCGGGCCGCCCGGGGGTCGGCTGTGCACCCGGACGGCCCAGTGCGCGGGCCTGCGGGCGGCGGTCCAGGTCAGCGGACGTGGCCGTCGCCGGTCACGACGTACTTGGTGGACGTCAGCTCCGGCAGGCCCATGGGCCCGCGCGCGTGCAGCTTCTGGGTGGAGATGCCGATCTCCGCGCCGAAGCCGAACTGGCCGCCGTCGGTGAAGCGGGTGGAGGCGTTCACCATCACCGCGGCCGCGTCCACCAGCCGGGTGAAGCGGCGCGCCGCGGGCTGCGAGGCCGTCACGATCGCCTCGGTGTGGCCCGAGGACCACTGCCGGATGTGCGCGACGGCGGCGTCCAGCGACTCCACGACCGCGGCGGCGATGTCGTACGACAGGTACTCCGTCTCCCAGTCCTCCGCGGTCGCCGCGACCACGGTGGCCTTGGTGCCGGACTCCTTCGCGACGGCCAGCACCCGCGGGTCGCCGTGCACGGTCACGTCGGCGTCGGCGAGCGCGTCCAGCGCGCGGGGCAGGAAGCGGTCGGCGATGTCGCGGTGCACCAGCAGCGTCTCGGCGGCGTTGCAGACGCTCGGGCGCTGGGCCTTGGAGTTGACCAGGATGTCCACGGCCATGTCGAGGTCGGCGTCCGCGTCGACGTACACATGGCAGTTGCCCGTGCCCGTCTCGATCACCGGGACGGTCGAACCCTCGACGACGGTACGGATCAGCGAGGCGCCGCCGCGCGGGATCAGGACGTCCACCAGGCCGCGGGCGCGCATCAGCTCCGTGACGCAGTCGCGCGACTCGCCCGGGACGAGCTGGACGGCGTCCGCGGGCAGGCCCGCGCCCTCGACGGCCTCCCGCAGCACCGCGACCAGGGCGGCGTTCGAGGAGTACGCGGAGGACGAGCCGCGCAGCAGCACCGCGTTGCCCGACTTCAGGCACAGGGCGGCGGCGTCCACGGTGACGTTCGGCCGGGCCTCGTAGATGATGCCGACCACGCCGAGGGGGACGCGGACCTGACGCAGCTCCAGGCCGTTCGGCAGCGTGGAGCCGCGCAGGACCTCGCCGACCGGGTCGGGCAGGCCCGCGACGTGCTCGACGTCCGCCGCGATCGCCTCGACGCGCTCCGCCGTGAGGGTCAGCCGGTCGATGATCGCCGGGCTCGTCCCGGCGTCCGCCGCGCGGGCGACGTCGTCGGCGTTGGCGGTGACGATGTCCGACGTCCTCGCCCGCAGGGCGGCGCTGATCGCCAGCAGGGCGGCGTCCTTCGCCGCGCGCGGCAGCGGGGCCAGCTCCGCTGCGGCGGTCTTCGCGCGGGTCGCCGCGCGGGTGACGGGGGACTCTTCGCCTGACGTCAGCGCATCCATGCGTGCAGGGTACTGAATCGGCGGGGGCCGCGCCCCCGCGCCCAGCGGCTGGGACGGCCCCTCTGCGCCGGGGGGTGAGCGTTTTTAGGGGCGCGGGGAACTGCGCGAGCAACCCACCACCGGCCGGTGGTCCGGTACGGACCGAACTGCCCCTTCGGGCCGGTGACGACGTGACGGCACATCGTGGCTGGTCGCTCCGTTCTCCCCCAGGCTCCGCCTGGGAGGTGCCCCCACGCGCCCCTGGTGGTGCCCGGCGCCGCAGCGCAGAACGCCCGCCCCGCGGCGCACGCCGCAAGCGCGCTCGCCCCGCGCCCCTGGCGTACCGCCCCGCGCGTCAGCGCAGCCCGCGCAGCGGAACGGTCAGAAGGGTCAGAAGGGGTGGACGCCCGCCGGGACAGGGGAAGGCACCGCGCCGGCGGCAAGGCGCTGGTGGTAGGTCGCGCGGTCGATGACCTCGAGGCCCACCGTCTCCCACGGGGGCAGCTTCGCAGAAGACCGGTGCTCGCCCCACAGCCGGAGGGCGAGGGCGGCCGCGTCGTGGACGTCGCGGGCCTCCTCCCAGTAGCGGATCTCCGCGTGGTCCGGGGCGTAGCGGCTGGTCAGCAGGAAGGGGTGGTCGTTCGCGAGCTGTTCGAGGCCCCGCCGCAGCTCGGGCAGGGGCGTGCGGGGTCCCGCGACGCTGAGCGTGACGTGCCACAGCCGGGCCGCGGGCCGCTCCTGCGGGCGGGCCTGGTGCGGCACCACGGTGCCGTCCGGTGCCGCGCGGTCGACGCTGACCAGCGCTCGCTCCGTCGACGTCCTGGTCAGTTGCCCTGGGCGCCCTCGTTTCACCGGCGGCCTCCCTGTGGGTTGCGCCCGCCGCGGCCGGTCCCGTCGGTGCGACGGGAGCGGCAGCAGGGACGTACCTGCGCATCGCATCCTCATCAAAGTTGACCAGGATCGAGCAGGGCGCGGGGGCGTTTTCCGCAAGAAGCCCCGGACGAGATCAGCTCGTGCGCCCCTGGCGCCGCAGCAGTACCAGGTCATCGCGGTGCACGACCTCCCGCTCGTAGGCGGGTCCGAGTTCCGCCGCCAGCTCGCGGGTGCTGCGGCCGAGCAGCCGGGGCAGCTCGCGGGCGTCGTAGTTGACCAGCCCGCGGGCGACGGCGGCGCCGGACTCGTCCACCAGGTCGACCGGGTCGCCCGCGGCGAAGTCGCCCTCGACGCCGGTGAGCCCGGCGGGCAGCAGCGAGCTGTGCCGCTGGGTGACCGCCCGGACGGCGCCGGCGTCCAGCCGCAGCGAGCCGCGCGGCGCGGAGGCGTGCGCGAGCCACAGCAGCCGGTCGGCGGAGCGCTTGCCGGTGCGGTGGAAGTGGGTGCCGGTGGGGCGGCCCGCGAGGGCGTCGGCGGCGTGCGGGGCGGAGGTGAGGACGACGGGGACGCCCGCGCCGGTGGCGATCGCGGCGGCCTCGACCTTGGTGACCATGCCGCCGGTGCCGACGCCGGAGCGGCCGGCGCTGCCGATGGAGATGCCCTCCAGGTCGGCCGGGCCCCTGACCTCGCCGACGCGGGAGGTGCCGGGGGTGCGCGGGTCGCCGTCGTAGAGGCCGTCGACGTCGGAGAGCAGTACGAGCAGGTCGGCGCGGACGAGGTGGGCGACGAGGGCGGCGAGCCGGTCGTTGTCGCCGAAGCGGATCTCGTCGGTGGCGACGGTGTCGTTCTCGTTGACGATCGGCAGCGCGCCCATCGCGAGCAGCTGGTCGAGCGTGCGGTAGGCGTTGCGGTAGTGGGTGCGGCGGCTGACGTCGTCCGAGGTCAGCAGCACCTGGCCGACCCGGATGCCGTACCGCGCGAAGGAGGCGGTGTAGCGGGCGACGAGCAGGCCCTGGCCGACGCTCGCGGCGGCCTGCTGCCGGGCCAGGTCGCGCGGCCTGCGGGGCAGGCCGAGGGGGGCGAGCCCGGCGGCGATGGCGCCGGAGGAGACGAGGACGATCTCGCGTTCCTCGCGTGCCTTGGCCAGGACGTCCACGAGCGCGTCGACCCGGTCGGCGTCCAGCCCGCCGGCCGCCGTGGTCAGCGAGGACGAGCCGACCTTCACCACGACTCTGCGGGCCTGCACCACGTCCTGCCGTGCCGCCGTCGTCACGTCCGCACCCGTTCCCTCGTGTCGCCTTCCGTCGACGGCGTCCGGCCGCCCCGGGGGTCTCTTAGTGTGACCCGAAACCCTGCGGGGCATGGTCGCCATCTCGGCTGCCGAGACGCGCTCGCCGCCGCCGTGGTCCGGTGCCGGGTCGAGCGCACGGGGGATCAACGCCTGGTGAACCCGAGGATGCGGGAAAGCGACGGGACGATTCGCGTGCCCGCGACGCGCCGCGATAGCGTCCGATGCGTCCCCATGTCCCCGGCGGGCCCCACCCCGCCTTCGCCGTCGATCCACTCTGCGAGGTCCGTCCATGTCACCCCGTCCCCGTCCGGTCACCAAGGCAGTCGTCCCGGCGGCGGGCCTGGGGACCCGCTTCCTCCCGGCGACCAAGGCCACGCCCAAGGAGATGCTGCCGGTGGTCGACAAGCCGGCCATCCAGTACGTGGTGGAGGAAGCGGTCACCGCGGGACTGTCGGACGTCCTGATGATCACCGGGCGCAACAAGCGCCCGCTGGAGGACCACTTCGACCGCAACTACGAGCTGGAGGAGGCGCTGTCCCGCAAGGGCGACGCGGACCGGCTCGCGCGGGTGCGGGAGTCCAGCGACCTGGCCACCGTCCACTACGTGCGGCAGGGCGCGCCGCAGGGCCTCGGCCACGCGGTGCTGTGCGCGGAACCGCACGTGGGCGACGCGCCCTTCGCGGTCCTGCTGGGCGACGACCTGATAGACCCGCGCGACCCCCTGCTGGCCCGGATGATCGAGGTGCAGCAGCAGCGCGGCGGCAGCGTGGTCGCGCTCATGGAGGTCGACCCCGCGCTGATGCACCTGTACGGGGCCGCGGCCGTGACGGCGCTGGACGAGCCGGACGTGGTCCGCGTGACCGGGCTGGTGGAGAAGCCGGAGCCGGGGCACGCCCCGTCGGCGTACGCCGTGATCGGCCGCTACGTCCTGGACCCGGCGGTCTTCGGGGTGCTGCGCGACACCCAGCCGGGACGTGGCGGCGAGATCCAGCTCACGGACGCGCTGCGGGTGCTCGCCGAACGGGACGAGGAGGGCGGGCCGGTGCACGGTGTGGTGTTCACCGGGCGCCGCTACGACACCGGTGACCGCGGCGACTACCTGCGCGCCATCGTCCGGCTGGCCTGCGAGCGCGAGGACCTGGGCCCGGACTTCCGGCAGTGGCTGCGCGACTTCGCCGCCAAGGAGCTCCAGGACTGACCCCGCGACGCGTCCCCTTGCGTCCGCGTTCCGCCGCGCCACGCCGCCCCGGTAACGGGGCGGCGGCGGCCCGCGGCCGTAGGATCGTCGGCGCACGACATCGCAAGGGACGTGATCCGCATGAGGCAGCTGGGCGTCTCCGGGGCCTGGGTCGACGAGCCGAAGGTCTGCACCGACAGCCGCGGCAGCTTCCACGAGTGGTTCCGCGGGGCCGACTTCGCCGCCGCCACCGGCCGCGGCCTCGGCCTGGCGCAGGCCAACTGCTCGGTCTCCGCCCGCGGCACCCTGCGCGGCATCCACTTCGCCGACCTCCCCCCGAGCCAGGCCAAGTACGTCAAGTGCGTACGCGGCGCGGTGCTCGACGTGGTGGTGGACATCCGGGTCGGCTCGCCCACCTTCGGGCAGTGGGAGGGCGTGCGGCTGGACGACGAGGAGCACGCCGCGCTCTTCGTGTCCGAGGGGCTGGGCCACGCCTTCATGGCGCTGACCGACGACGCCACCGTGGTCTACCTGTGCTCGGCCGGCTACGCGCCGGCCCGCGAGCACGGCATCAACCCGCTGGACCCGGAGCTGGGCATCACCTGGCCCGCGGGCCTGGAGCCGCTGCTGTCGGACAAGGACCGCGCCGCCCCGACCCTGCGGGAGGCGGCGGACTCCGGGCTGCTGCCGGCGTACGAGGAGTGCGAGCGCTTCCTACGCGGGCTGCGGACCCCGGCGGGGCGCTGACCCCGCGCCCCCGGCGTCCGGGCCGGTGTCAGGGGTGTTCGAGGATGCCCAGCAGGTAGTCGCCGTAACCGCTCTTGCACAGCGGCTCGGCGAGCGCCCGCAGCCGCGCGTCGTCCAGCAGCCCGGCGCGCCAGGCGGCCTCCTCGACACAGCCGATCTTGAAGCCCTGCCGCTCCTCGACCACCCGGACGTACTCCGAGGCCTGCACCAGCGAGTGGAAGGTGCCGGTGTCCAGCCAGACGGTGCCCCGGTCCAGGACCGACACCTTGAGCCTGCCGCGTTCCAGGTACTCCTGGTTGACGTGCGAGATCTCCAGCTCGCCGCGCGCGCTCGGGACCAGCCGGCGCGCCATCTCCACCACCTCGCGGTCGTAGAAGTACAGCCCCGGCACGGCGTAGCGGGAGCGGGGCCTGGCCGGTTTCTCCTCGATGGAGCGCGCGAC
The DNA here is from genome assembly GCF_044333285.1 of Streptomyces sp. NPDC021020. Lineage (NCBI taxonomy): Bacteria > Bacillati > Actinomycetota > Actinomycetes > Kitasatosporales > Streptomycetaceae > Streptomyces > Streptomyces sp. NPDC021020. The sequence continues at coordinate 341,259 of NZ_JBIRQQ010000003.1, read as the reverse complement.
GCCGTCCGCGTCGAACTCGACGACCCCGTAGTCGGAGGGGTTGGCGACGGCGTGCGCGAAGACGACACCGCCCTCGGGGTCGCGGTAGCTGCGCAGCTGGGTGCCCAGGCCCGTGCCGTGGAAGATGTTGTCGCCGAGGATCAGCGCGACGGGGCCGTCGCCGATGAAGTCGGCGCCGATGAGGAAGGCCTCCGCGATGCCGTTGGGCTTCTCCTGGGTGGCGAAAGTGATGGTCAATCCGAACTGCGATCCGTCGCCGAGCAGCCGTTCGAATTGATTGCGGTCACTCGATGTGGTGATAACCAGGATCTCCCTGACACCCGCCATAATCAGAGTGGACAGCGGGTAATACACCATCGGTTTGTCGAAAACCGGCATGAGCTGCTTGGAGACAGCCCTGGTGATCGGCCACAGACGCGACCCGGTGCCGCCGGCAAGCAGAATTCCACGCACGGAACTCATGATAGTCATGAGCCCCAGACCCCCGCGGCCACGGCCGTCACATGTCACAAGAAAAAGCGCCCATGAGAATTCTCGTCACCGGCGGCGCCGGGTTCATCGGCTCCCAGTTCGTCCGGGCCGCGCTCCTCGGCGGGCTGCCCTCCGGGCCCGGCGCCCGGGTCACCGTGCTGGACAACCTCACCTACTCCGGCAACGAGGCCAACCTCGCGCCGGTCCGCGGCCACGAGGGCCTCACGTTCGTGCACGGCGACATCCGCGACCGCTCGGTCGTGGACGAGGTGACGGCGGGCCAGGACGCGGTGGTGCACTTCGCCGCCGAGTCGCACGTGGACCGCTCGATCGCGGACGCCTCCCCCTTCGTGACGACCAACGTCCTGGGCACCCAGGTGCTGCTGGACGCGGCGCGGCGGCACCGGGTCGGCCGCTTCGCGCACGTCTCCACCGACGAGGTCTACGGCTCGATCGACGAGGGCAGCTGGACCGAGGACGCGCCGCTCGCCCCCAACTCGCCCTACGCCGCGTCCAAGGCGGCGTCCGACCTGATGGTGCTGGCCTACCACCGCACCCACGGCATGGACGTGACGGTCACCCGCTGCTCCAACAACTACGGGCGCTACCACTTCCCCGAAAAGATGATCCCGCTGTTCGTCACCCACCTGCTGGACGGCCGCACGGTGCCGCTGTACGGCGACGGCGGCAACGTCCGGGACTGGCTGCACGTCTCCGACCACTGCCGCGGCATCGACCTGGTGCTGCACCACGGCCGTCCCGGCGAGGTCTACCACATCGGCGGCGGCACCGAACTGACCAACCGCGAGCTCACCGGGCGGCTGCTCACCGCCTGCGGCGCGGGCTGGGAGATGGTCGAGCACGTCGAGGACCGCAAGGGCCACGACCGGCGCTACTCGCTCGACATCGGCAAGATCCGCGCCGAGCTGGGGTACGAGCCGCGCACCGGCTTCGACGCGGGCCTGGCCGACACCGTCGCCTGGTACCGCGACAACCGCTCGTGGTGGGAGCCCCTGAAGGACAAGGCGGGCATCCCCGGATGACCCGCTGGCTCGTCACCGGCGCGGGCGGCATGCTCGGCCGGGACCTGACCGCCGTGCTCGGCGGCGCCCCGGGCGCCGAACCGACCGCGGCCACCCGCGCGGACCTCGACGTGACGGACGCGGCGGCGGCCGACGCCGCGGTCGCCGCCCACGACGTCGTCGTCAACACCGCGGCCTGGACGGACGTGGACGGCGCCGAGACCGACGAGGCGGCCGCCACCCGGGTGAACGGCACCGGCCCGCGCCGGCTCGCCGAGGCCTGCGCCCGGCACGGGGTCCCGCTGCTGCACGTGTCCACCGACTACGTCTTCCCCGGCGACGCCACCGAGCCGTACGCCGAGGACGCCCCGACCGCCCCGGTCAACGCCTACGGCCGCGGCAAGCTGGCCGGTGAGCGGGCGGTGCTGGAACTGCTGCCCGGCCGCGGCTACGTGGTGCGTACCGGGTGGCTCTACGGGGCCCACGGCCGCAACTTCGTCACCACCGTGCTGGGCCTGGCCGCCCGGCGCGAGACCGTCGACGTCGTGGACGACCAGCGCGGCCAGCCCACCTGGACGCGCGCGCTGGCCGTCCGGCTGCGGGAACTGGGCGAGGCCTCCCTCGCCGGACGGGCGCCTGCGGGCGTTTACCACGGCACCGCGTCCGGCGAGACGACCTGGTTCGGCCTGGCCCGCGCCGCCTTCGCGCTGCACGGCCTGGACCCGGAGCGCGTCCGCCCGGCCACGTCCGAGCAGTTCGTCCGGCCGGCCCGCCGCCCGTCGTACAGCGTGCTCGGCCACGACCGGTGGGCGGCGGCGGGCCTGGGCCCGATGCCCGGCTGGCACGACGGGCTGACCGCGGCCGTACCGGCCCTCACCGCGGCCCTGGCGGCGGCACGGGCAGACCGGTGACGACCACGCTCAGGCCCCGCATCTCGCGGCGGGTCGCGACCGCGCTCCCCCGGGGCACCGCGCTGGTCGGCGGCGGTACCGCGGTGCTGGGCCTGGCCAGCTACGTCCACCTGTCGGCGGCCAACCACGCGCTGTCCGGCGACCCGGACTCCACCGCCGCCTTCTCGGTGCTGTGGACGCTGGTCTTCTCGATCGGCCTCGGGCTGTTCTTCCCCGTCGAGCAGGAGATCACCCGGGTCGTCGCGGCCCGCAAGGTGACCGGCGACGGGGCGCGGCCCGCGCTGCGGCGCGGCGCGATGCTGTCCGGCGCGCTGCTGTGCTGCGCCCTGCTGCCGCTCGCGGTGCTGGCCCGGCCGATCGCCGATCTGCTCTTCGGCGGCGGCCTCTCCCTCGTGCTCAGCCTGGCCGGGGCGTTCACGGCGCTGGCGTGCGCGCACGTGGTGCGCGGGGTGCTGGCGGGCCTCGGGCTCTTCCGCGCCTACGGTGTCCAGCTCGGTCTGGACGGTGTGCTGCGGATCGTCCTCTCGCTCGCGCTGGCCGCCGCCGGGGTGCGCTCGGTGTTCGCCTTCGCGGCGGTCCTGACCGTGGCGCCGCTGGTGTCGGTGGCCGCGACCGTACGTCCGGCGCTGGCCGGGGCGGAGCCGGGCAGCCCGGTGCCGTGGCAGGAGATGAGCCGGCGGCTCGGCATGCTGGTGGGCTCCACACTGCTCGCCCAGCTCCTGGTCAACATCGCGGTGATCAGCACCGAGGTGATCTCCACCGGCGACAGCGAGCTGGTGACCGCGCTGCTGGCGGCCCTGGTGCTGGCGCGGGTGCCGCTGTTCGTCTTCGGGGCCTTCCAGGTCTCGCTGCTGCGCGGGCTGTCCACCGCCGCGGCCGAGGGCGACCGGCGCGGCTACGCGCGGCTGCTGCTGCGGGCGGTGACGGTCACCGGCGCGCTGGGGGCCGCGGGCGGGGTGTGCGCGGTGGTCCTCGGACCGGCGCTGCTGCCCGCGCTGCTCAGCGCCCCGGACATCCTGACGGCCGCGGACTTCGGCTGGCTGGCCTTCGGCACCACCGCGTACATGATCGCCATGGTGCTCGGCCAGGCGCTGATCACCAGCGGGGGCGCGCGCGAGCAGCTGGCCGCCTGGACGGCGGGCACCGCCGTGCTGGTCGTCCTCACGCTGAGCCCGCTGCCGCTGCGCGACCGGGTGGAGATCGCCTACGCCGCCGGCGCCCTGGTGGTGGGGCTGTGCATGGCCGGCGCGCTGCGGGTCCGCGCCCGGCGGCTCGGCGGGCGCTGGACCTCCCCGGCGGCGCCGTGAGGCTCCTTCAGCGGGGCAGCCGCAGCCGCCGCAGCCGGGCGCCGAGGACCTGGCGGGCGCCGGCCACGCCGTCGGCGACCCGCAGGACGAGCGCCCGGCGGCCGGTGATGTGCGTCTGGACCAGCAGCACCCGGCCGGTGCGGCGCACCACCACGCCCCGCCCGGCGGGCTGGCCGTCGGCGGCCCGCACCTCGGTGGGGGTGCGCTGCGCGGTGCCCGCGTAGCGGATCTCCGCGCGGATGTGCCAGATCGCGAGCCGCCCGGTCCGGCCCAGCAGCGTGGTGGGCACCTGGACGGTCGCCGTCCAGCCGTCGCCGTCGCCCACCAGGGGCGTCTGCACCGTCACGGGGTGCTCCGGGTCGTCCCGGTCGGTCAGCCGCACCTGGAGCGCCACCGGGTGCAGCGCGGCGAGCCGCCCGTAGAGGTCGTGCACGCGCAGCGCGATCCGGGCGCTGCTGCCGACCTGCACCCGGGCGTCCACCACGGCCGGCAGTTCGCGCGGCTCCAGCTCGGCCAGCTCCGGCGGCGGGGTCTGCCCGTACGGCGGTATCAGCCGCGGCGGGAGGGCGGCCAGCTCCACCAGCCGCCCGACGCCCGCGACGCCCGGCTCGGGGCGCTGCGCGCCGGGCGCGGTGAGGGCGCGGACCATCCAGCGGGACGGCACGGCGGCCAGCTCCAGGGCCGCGCGGTCGAAGCCGGTGACGTACTCCCTGGTGGCCTGCCACCAGTCGGTGACGTACTGCGGGGAGCGCTGCGGCAGCTGGCGGGCGTGCGCCGGGAGGTCGTGGTCGAGGAACTTCGCCTGCGCCGCGAGTGCCAGGCCGGTCGCCGAGGCCTCCCGGAAGATCCGCACGGTGTCGCGGTGCGCGGCCATCAGGTCCCGCCAGTCGCCGATGTCGTCGCCGCGCGGCGCGACCGGCGCGGTGGCCGCCCGCCGCACGTTCCGGACGTGGACCGGGGCGTCGACGTAGGCGATCCGCGGACCCGCGGCGTAGACACGGGCGGTGAAGACGGAGTCCCCGTACAGGGGGGCACCCTCGGGGTAGCGCAGCGAACGGTCGCGCAGGAAGGCGGCGCGGTAGAGCTTGTTGACCGACAGGGTGTCCTTGAGGACCGCCGGGTGGTCGGTGACGCCGCGTATCAGGGTGCCGGGGAAGGTGGCGCCGGGCCCGTAGATCTCCGGCGCCCAGACCGTCTCGCGGCCCTCCGGCAGCTCACGGCGGACGGACCGGCCCGCGGTGACGTCGCTGACGTGCCAGTCGGCGGCGGCGAGCAGCGCCCCGGCGGCGCCCGGCGCCAGCTCGTCGCCGCTGTCGAGGAAGAACAGGTACGGGAAGGCCGCCGCCGCGATGCCGTCGTTGCGCGGGGTGCCGCAGCCGCCGCTCCTGGTGGCCCGGCGCACGACACGCACCCGGGGCTCGTCGCCGAAGGCCGCCGCGAGGGTCTGCGGGGTGCCGTCGGTCGAGGCGTCGTCGACGACCACGACCTCACCTATCTCGGCGCCCTGGGCGAGCGCCGAGCGCACCGCTGTGACCACGTGTTCCGCGTCATTGAAAGAGGTCACAATGACGCTGACGCGTGGCATCGGGCGGTTCCTCGCTTCTGCACCATATGGCGTTTGAGTAAGCTGTCACGTGGGTGAACGCCCACTGTACCGAGCAGGTCTCCGCACTGAACACTCCCGTCCGACGCCCGCAAAACCTCGAAGCCCGGGAAAACGCCCCCTAGGCTGGCCGGAAAGCGTGCGGCGGAGGGTGCCGCCACTCCCCCACACCCACACGCGGCGCCGAAAGTGATCCCCATGCGACTGTCGATCGTTGTTCCCTGCTACAACGAAGAGGCCGTGATCGACCTCTTCGACCAGCGGATCCGTGAGACGCTGGACACCTTGGACGTCGGCTACGAGCTCTGCTACGTCGACGACGGCAGCAAGGACGCGACGCTCGACCGGCTGCGCGCCCTGGCCAAGAACAACCCGGACAGCACGCGCTACGTGTCCTTCAGCCGCAACTTCGGCAAGGAGGCCGGCATGCTCGCCGGCCTGCGCGAGGCCACCGGTGACGCGGTCGTCGTGATGGACGCCGACCTCCAGCACCCGCCGGAGCTGATCGGCCGCATGCTGGAGCTCTACCACCTGGGCCACGACCAGGTCATCGCGCGCCGCACCCGCGAGGGCGACAAGAAGCTGCGCACCGCGGTCAGCCGGCTCTACTACCGCATGATCAACTCATGGGTGGACGTCGAGCTGACCGACGGCGTCGGCGACTTCCGGCTGCTGTCCCGCCCCGCGGTGGACGCGCTGCTGTCGATGCCGGAGTACAACCGCTTCTCCAAGGGGCTGTTCTCCTGGATCGGCTTCGACACGGTCACCTTCGACTACCGCAACGCCGCCCGGGAGGCCGGCGAGACGAAGTGGCGCTTCGGCTCGCTGATCAACTACGGCATGGACGGGCTGATCTCGTTCAACAACCGCCCGCTGCGGATAGCCATCTACACCGGCCTGGGCCTCGCCGCCCTCGCGGCCGTCTACGCCGCGGTCATCACCGTGCAGGCCATCGTCCAGGGCCCGACCGCGCCGGGCTACGTCACCCTGCTCGTGGCGATCACCGGCCTGGGCGGGCTCCAGATGATGATGCTGGGGCTGATAGGCGAATACATCGGCCGTATCTACTACGAGACCAAGCGCCGCCCGCACTTCCTGGTCAAGGAGACCAACGCGCCGCGCGCCTTCCGGGTCGGCGACCAGGCGGGGGCGCCGTACGGCGAGCTGCGCCGCGAGCGGTCCACGGCGGCGGAACCGCCCGAGCCCGCGGAGCGCTCCGGCCCGCTGGGGATCGGTTAGGTTCGAGCGTGCCCAAGCTGTCGCCGCAACTCCTCCAGATAGTCCGGTTCGCCCTCGTCGGCGGTGTGAACACCGCCACGTTCTACGGCTTCTACCTGGCGCTGCATCCGCTGATGCCGTATTTCGCGGCGTATTCGGCGGCCTTCGTGCTGAGCATGATCGGCTCGTTCTTCCTCAACACGTACTTCACCTACCGCACCCGGCCGACGTGGCGGAAGTTCCTGCTCTTCCCGCTGACCAACGTCACCAACTACGTGGTGACCAGCATCGGCGTCTACGCCTTCGTCGAATGGGCCGGGATGAACGACAAGATCGCCCCGCTGGTCGCCGCGGCCGCCGCGATCCCGTTCACGTACCTGCTCTCCCGGCGGATCCTCACCCGGGAGCTTCCCGGCGAGGCCGCCGGGGAATCCGCCGAGGAGAAGCCGGCGGCGACGACCGCCGCCTGAGTCCCGGCCCCGCGGGGCCGGGACCCGTACGGACAGCGAGCGGGCCCGGGCCTCACGCGAACGGGTCGAAGTCCTTGTACTCGTCGTCGGCCTCGTCGTGCGCGGCCTGCTTGTCCCGGCGGCGCTGGGCGGCCGCGCGGGGCGCGTCGAAGCGGTGGTCCTCGCCGCGGCGGCCGAGCATCTCGGCGCCGGCGGCCATCGTGGGCTCCCAGTCGAAGACGACCGCGTCCTCGTCCGGGCCGATCGCCACGCCGTCGCCCGCCTTGGCGCCCGCCTTGCGCAGCTCGTCCTCGACGCCCAGCCGGCTGAGCCGGTCGGCCAGGTAGCCGACGGCCTCGTCGTTGTTGAAGTCGGTCTGCCGCACCCAGCGCTCCGGCTTCTCGCCGCGCACCCGGAAGAGGCCGTCCTCCTCCGTCACGGTGAAGCCGCTGTCGTCGACGGCCTGCGGGCGGATGACGACCCGGGTCGACTCCTGCACCGGACGCGCCGCGCGCGTCTCGGCCACGATCTGCGCGAGCGCGAAGGACAGCTCCCGCAGCCCCTCGTGCGCCACCGCGGAGACCTCGAAGACCCGGTAGCCGCGCGCCTCCAGGTCCGGCCGCACCATCCCGGCCAGCTCGCGCCCGTCCGGCACGTCGATCTTGTTGAGGACGACGACCCGCGGCCGGTCCTCCAGACCGCCGCCGTACGCCCGCAGCTCCGCCTCGATCACGTCGAGGTCCGAGACCGGGTCGCGCTCGGACTCCAGCGTCGCGGTGTCCAGCACGTGCACCAGCACCGAGCAGCGCTCGACGTGCCGCAGGAACTCCAGACCCAGCCCGCGCCCCTCGCTCGCACCGGGGATCAGCCCGGGGACGTCGGCGATGGTGTAGACGGTCGTACCCGCGGTGACGACGCCCAGGTTCGGCACCAGGGTGGTGAAGGGGTAGTCGGCGATCTTCGGCTTGGCCGCGGACAGCACCGAGATCAGCGACGACTTGCCCGCGCTCGGGTAGCCCACGAGCGCGACGTCCGCGACGGTCTTCAGCTCCAGCACCACGTCCCGCGCGATGCCCGGCTCGCCCAGCAGCGCGAAGCCCGGCGCCTTGCGGCGGGCCGAGGCCAGCGCGGCGTTGCCGAGGCCGCCGCGGCCGCCCTGCCCGGCGACGAAGGTCGTGCCCTGCCCGACCAGGTCGGCCAGCACGTTGCCCTTGCCGTCCAGCACGACCGTGCCGTCCGGCACCGGCAGCACCAGGTCCTGGCCGTCCTTGCCGGAGCGGTTGCCGCCCTCGCCGGGCTTGCCGTTGGTGGCCTTGCGGTGCGGGCTGTGGTGGTAGTCCAGCAGCGTCGTGACGTCCTGGTCGACCACCAGGACCACGTCACCGCCGCGCCCGCCGTTGCCGCCGTCCGGTCCGCCCAGCGGCTTGAACTTCTCCCGGTGCACGGAGGCGCAGCCATGGCCCCCGTTACCCGCGGCGACATGCAGCTCGACGCGGTCCACGAAGGTGGTCATGGCGTTTCCTCCAGATACGTACGGGTGTGCGCGCCTCTCGGCGCTGTCATAACACGCCGAGGGCGGCCCCGCTTCCCGTCTGCCGGGAAGCGGGTCCGCCCTCGGAAAGTCCTCAGCGCGCCGTTCAGGCAGCCGGAACGATGTTCACGACGCGGCGGCCCCGCTTCGTGCCGAACTCGACCGCACCGGCCGACAGCGCGAACAGCGTGTCGTCCTTGCCGATGCCCACACCCGAGCCGGGGTGGAAGTGCGTGCCGCGCTGGCGGACGATGATCTCACCGGCGTTGACGACCTGGCCGCCGAAGCGCTTGACGCCGAGCCGCTGAGCGTTGGAGTCGCGACCGTTCCGGGTGGACGATGCGCCCTTCTTGTGTGCCATCTCTCCTCAGTCCCTTACTTCGCAGCCGCGGCGGGGATGCCAGTGATCTTCAGCGCCGTGTACTGCTGGCGGTGACCCTGGCGGCGCCGGTAACCGGTCTTGTTCTTGTAGCGCAGAATGTCGATCTTCTGGCCCTTGTGGTGGTCGACGATCTCGGCCTGGACCTTGATGCCGGCGAGCACCCACGGGTCGCTGGTGACGGCCTCGCCGTCCACCACGAGCAGCGTCGAAAGCTCGACGGCGTCGCCGACCTTGCCGGTGGGAATCTTGTCGACCTCGACGATGTCGCCGACGGCCACCTTGTGCTGGCGGCCACCGCTACGCACGATCGCGTACACGCGGAACTCACTCTCTGCTCGATGCGGAACCCCTGATGCCAGCCGTCCCACGGTGCTCGACGGGAGGCCTCGACCGGCCGGGCCGGAAGGAATGTGCTCAGGAGAAGGGCGTGAAACGCCGAGGGTCAACTTTACGTAGCGGCTCCGCCGGTGGTCAAATCGCCCGCTGCCGCGCCGGGTACTCCAGGGGCGCGGGGAACTGCGCGAGCAACCCACCACCGGCCGGTGGTCCGGCACGGACCGAACTGCCCCTTCGGGCCGGTGACTACCCGCGCCCCGGTGGGGGCTGAGCGCGCAGTTCCCCGCGCCCCTGGTGGGCACCGCCCTGCGCAGAGGGCAGGCCCGCCCGGGGCGCGGGGAGCAAGCTACTCCGCGGGGGTCGCCGCCTTCTTGGCGGCAGCCTTCTTCGTCGTCGTCTTCTTGGCCGCGGCCTTCTTCGTCGCCGTCTTCTTGGCGGCAGCCTTCTTCGCCGGGGCCTTGCGCGTCCGCTTCTTCGGCTCCGCCTCGGCGGCGGGGGCCTCGGGGGCTTCGGGCTCGGTCGCGGGAGCGGCGGGAGCGGCCGCCGCGGGGACGACGACCACGGCCGCCTCCTCCGCCGCGGCGGGGGAGCCCGCCGGAGCGGTCACCTTGCGGGTGGCCCGGCGCCGCGTACGGGCCGGGGGCTCCGTCGAGACCTCGGGCTCGGGCAGCGCGGCCGCCGGGGCGGGGGCCTCGGCGACGACCACGACGGCCGCCTCCTCCGCCGCCGGAGCGCCGGCCGGGGCCGTGGCCTTGCGGGTCGCCCGGCGCCGCGTACGGGCCGGGGGCTCCGTCGAGACCTCGGGCTCGGGCAGCGCGGCCGCCGGCTCGACGTCCGGCTCGCTCACGGGCACGACGACGACCGCGGGCTCGTCCGGCGTACCGGACACCGCGGCGGGCGCACCGGCGGGCGCGGTGGCCTTGCGGGCGCCGCGCCGCCGGCTGCGGCCGCGGGACTGCGTCGCCGCGGCCTCGGCCTCGGCGGCCGTCCCGAACCACTCCTCCTCCGGGTCGCCGACGGCCGGCACGAGATCGGACTCGCCGACCTCGATCGGCTCCAGCTCCGGCACCTCGTCGGCCTCGACCGCCTCGGCGGCCTCCGTCTCGTGGACGTGCTCGTGCTCGTGGGGCTGCGCGTCCGTGCCGGACTTGCCGCCGCGGCGCTTGCGCTTGCCACCGCCGCCGCCCACCGTCGTGGCCTGGTCCATGTGCACGATGACGCCGCGCCCGTTGCAGTGGACGCAGGTCTCGGAGAAGGACTCCAGCAGGCCCTGCCCGACCCGCTTGCGGGTCATCTGCACCAGGCCCAGCGAGGTGACCTCGGCCACCTGGTGCTTGGTGCGGTCCCGCCCGAGGCATTCGAGCAGCCGCCGCATCACCAGGTCGCGGTTGGACTCCAGGACCATGTCGATGAAGTCGATGACGACGATGCCGCCGAGGTCCCGCAGCCGCAGCTGCCGGACGATCTCCTCGGCCGCCTCCAGGTTGTTGCGGGTGACGGTCTCCTCCAGGTTGCCGCCCTGCCCGGTGAACTTGCCGGTGTTGACGTCGACGACGACCATCGCCTCGGTCTTGTCGATGACCAGCGAGCCGCCGGACGGCAGCCACACCTTGCGGTCCAGCGCCTTGAGCAGCTGCTCGTCGATGCGGTAGGTCGCGAAGACGTCCGTCTCGGAGGTCCAGCGCGACAGCCGGTCGACGAGGTCGGGAGCGACGTGCGCGACGTAGTCGTGGATGGTCTCCCACCCGTCGTCGCCGCTCACGATGACCTTCGAGAAGTCCTCGTTGAAGATGTCGCGGACGACCCGCACGGTCATGTCGGGCTCGCCGTACAGCAGCGTCGGCGCGTTGGAGCCGCCGCCCTGCTTGGCCTTGCGCTGGATGTCGTCCCACTGCGCCTGGAGGCGCTCGACGTCGCGGCGCAGCTCGTCCTCGCTCGCGCCCTCGGCGGCGGTGCGCACGATGACGCCCGCGTCCTCGGGGACGATCTTCTTGAGGATGGTCTTCAGCCGGGCCCGCTCGGTGTCGGGAAGCTTGCGGCTGATGCCGGTCATCGAGCCCTCGGGCACGTAGACCAGGTAGCGGCCGGGCAGGCTGACCTGGCTGGTGAGCCGGGCGCCCTTGTGGCCGATCGGGTCCTTGGTGACCTGCACCAGCACCGGCTGGCCGGACTTCAGCGCGGACTCGATACGGCGCGGGCCGCCGGACAGGCCGAGCGCCTCGAAGTTGACCTCGCCCGCGTAGAGCACGGCGTTGCGGCCCTTGCCGATGTCGACGAAGGCGGCCTCCATCGACGGCAGGACGTTCTGCACCTTGCCCAGGTAGACGTTGCCGACGTAGGAGGTGGCCTGCTCCTTGTTCACGTAGTGCTCGACGAGGACGTTGTCCTCCAGCACGCCGATCTGGGTGCGCTCGCCGTTCTGCCGCACCACCATGACGCGCTCGACGGCCTCGCGGCGCGCCAGGAACTCCGCCTCGGTGATGATCGGCACCCGGCGGCGGCCCTGCTCGCGGCCCTCCCGGCGGCGCTGCTTCTTGGCCTCCAGGCGGGTCGAGCCCTTGATGGACTGCACCTGGTCGGCGCCGGTGCCGGCCGCCTCCTGGTGCTGGCGCGGCTCGCGGACCTTGACGACGGTGCGCTCCGGATCGTCGGAGTCGTCCGCGTGCGTGTCCTCCGGGCCCGCGTCACCGCCGCGACGGCGGCGGCGCCGGCGACGGCGGCTGCTGCTGCTCCCGCCGCCCTGCGCGTGGCCGTCCTCGTGCTCGTCGGCCTCCTCGGCCTCCTCGCCGTCGTGCTCGTGCTCGTCGTCGTCCTCGTCGGAGCCGTCCTCGGCGTGGTCGGCGGCCTCACCGCGGCGACGGCGGCGGCCACCGCGGCGGCGGCGCCGGGAGGTGTGACGGCCCTCGCCGTCGCCCTCGGCGTCCTCCGCGTCGGCCTCGCCGTCCTCCTCCGCCTCTGCTTCCGCTTCGGCCGGTCCGGTGACCTCGGCCGCCGCGGGGGCGGTCTCCTCCGCCGCGGCAGCGCCACGGCGGCGCCGGCGGCGGCGCGACCCGCCGCCCTCGTACTCGTCGGCGGCCGGCTCCTCCGCCTCCTCGGCCCGCTCCGCCGTCTCGGCGGCGGGCGCGGGGGCGGCGGGCGCCGGGGTGGGCGCGACGAAGACCGGCGGCTGGAAGAGCGAGGTGGCGGGCGCCGCGGCACGGCGGCGGCCGCGCGCGGCGGGCGCCTCGGTGCGCACGTCGAGCACGACGCGCTCGGCCGGGATGCCGAAGGCGTCGGCGATCGCAGTGACCGCCATCGCGGCGGCCTCCTCGGGCGTGTCGCCGTAGCCGCGGATCTCGTAGGCGTCGTCGACCTCGACGGCCCAGCCGTCGCCGTCGCGCAGCGCCCGGCCGGTGTACTCGTCGGTGGCGGGGGCGGCGTTCGGCGCCGCCGCGGGCTCCTCCTCGCGGGGGGCCAGCGCGCCGGGCTTCAGGCGCCGGGAGGAATCCCCGGCCGAGAAGGTGGCGGCGGGGGCGGCCTTCTTGCGTGTCCGCCGCGGCCGCTCCGCAGGCTGCTCGGCCGGGGCTTCGGCGGCGGGGGCCGTCTCGGCGGCGGGCGCGGACGCCGAGCGGGTGGCGCGGCGCCGGGTACGGGCGGGGGCGGCCTCCTCCTCGGCTGCGGGGGCCTCGGGAGCCTCCACCGCGGGGGCGGGGGCCGGGCTCGCGGCCGTACGGGTGGCGCGGCGGCGCTTGGGGGCCGCGGGCTCCTCGGCGGGGGCTTCGGGGGCCTCGGCGGCGGGGGCTTCCTCCACGACCGCGGGGCTCTCGGCCGTACGGGTCGCACGGCGCCGGGTACGGGCCGGGGCGGGCTCCTCTTCGGCAGCGGGGGCCTCGGGCGCCTCCGCCGCGGGAGCCGGACTCTCGGCCTTGCGGGTCGCACGGCGCCGGGTGCGGGCCGGGGCGGGCTCCTCCTCGGCAGCGGGGGCCTCAGGTGCCTCCGCCGCGGGAGCCGGGCTCTCGGCCTTGCGGGTCGCACGGCGCCGGGTACGGGCCGGGGCGGGCTCCTCCTCGGCAGCGGGGGCCTCAGGTGCCTCCGCCGCGGGAGCCGGACTCTCGGCCTTGCGGGTCGCACGGCGCCGGGTACGCGCCGGGGCGGGCTCCTCCTCGGCAGCGGGGGCCTCGGCGGCGGGGGCTTCCTCCGCGGCCGGGGCGGTGGCCTTGCGGGTGGCGCGGCGGCGCTTGGGGGCCGCGGGCTCCTCGGCCGGGGCCTCGGCCGAGGCGTCGGGGGTCTCGGGCGCGGCGGCCGCGGCCTTGCGCGTACGGCGCCGGGCCGGGGCCTCGGCCTCGGGCGCGGTGTCCGCAGTGGTGTCGGCGCCGGCCGGCGGTCCCGCGGGGCGGGAGGCGGCACGGCGGCGGCGCGGCGGCGCCGCTTCCGCGGGCGTGTCGCCGCCGGTGGCGGATGTCTCGTTCGTCTCGTTCTGGTCGGGCATTCGGGCAGTGCTCCCGTCGCGCTCCCGGGCGCCGCGTCCAGATCGGAAGGGGCATGCCGCTTGGATCGCGGTTGCCGCCCTCCGGGGCGCGGGCGCCGCACGGGAGCTTGCTGTGTCGCCGTCGGCCGCCCGTGCGGGGGCCGACGAAAGTCTCATGTGGTCAGCGGCGCCGGACCCGGGTGGCTCCCTGGTGCGTCGGCGACGCGCGTGACGACGCGGCTACGCGGTACCGGCCGGCACCGCCACGGCGTCGCGATCGAGCGCGAGCGGGTCGGTGACCGTACCGGTGTCCTCGGCGAGCGGCCCCTGCGCCAGCCTGGTCACCGCAGCGGGGACCGGCGGCGCGAGGTCGGCCGTCGCCTGAAGGCCGGACAGTACGTCGTCGGGCCGTACGGCAGGTGTCAGATGCCGCACAACCAGCCGCAGTATCGCACAGGCGCGGTCCTGCGGCGTATCGGTACCCGGATGCGGCGCGCCCGGGTCGGCGGCGGTTCCGTCGTCCTCCACGACCTCGAACCGCGTGACCGCGGCCCGGCAGTCGAAGGTACGGATGCCGTTCTTGGTGCTGCGCTGTACTTCCACGGTGTCCGCGGCGAGGAAGGCCGCGACCGCCCGGCGGGCGTCGGCGGGCTCCACACCGTCCAGCCGGAGCTGCCACACCGAGGCCTCCAGGCGCTCGGCGAGACCCGGTGTGCGGGCCTCGACGGCCTCGATCACGTCGAGGCCGGGCGGCAGCGACTCGTCCAGCAGGGCCCGCAGCTTCTCCGGGTCACGGGAAGCGGCCAGGCCGATCTCCAGATACTCCGCCTCGCTGCCGACGCCGGTGGGTGCGGCGTTGGCGTACGACACCTTGGGGTGCGGGGTGAAGCCCGCGGAGTACGCCATCGGCACCTCGGCCCTGCGCAGGGCCCGCTCGAAGGCGCGCTGGAAGTCACGGTGGCTGGTGAACCGGAGGCGGCCCCGCTTGGTGTAACGCAACCTGATGCGCTGCACCGTCGGCGCGGGCGGCGGGCCTTCGGGCTGTCGCTTGCCCAGTGTCGTTCAGTCCCTACAAGGAATCGGCGGACGTCGTCTGCTCCAAGGTTACGCCGCGCGGCCCCGCCCCGTCGCCGCACGTCCCGCACGTGCGGCCGGTCAGCGCCGCTCGTCCTCCCACGGCAGCCGCTTCGGCTCCGCGCCGCGCCGCACCGGCTCGCGCACCTGGGCGCCGAACAGCACGTGCCGTACGGTCCTGCGGGCCTCCGCCACCGCGGCCGCCACCGGCCGCCACACCGCCCGCCGGTACCAGCGCCCCGCCGCGCGCAGCCCGCGCAGCGCCGGTGCGCCCGTCCAGCTCCACACCCACGCCACGGGCGCCGCGACCAGCACCCGCGCGGCCCACAGCAGTGCCCGGCCCAGCGCGCGCGACACGAACGCGGTGCCGCGCCACGCGAAGCACAGCGCCGCCCACAGTTCGCGCGCCAGCGGCGCCACGACCCGGCGCCACAGCGCACCGCCCGGCCGCCGCACCCCCCAGGTGAACAGCCACCCCACGGCCTTCCCGACCGCCCGCGCCACGAGCACCACACCCCGCCACGCCAGGCCGAGCACCCAGCCGACCCCCCGCGCCACGAGCACCACGCCCCGCCACAGCAGGCCCAGCACCCAGCCGACCGCCCGCGCGACCGGCAGGACCGCCCACCGCCACACGAACGTGCCCGGCCGCACCAGCAGATACGTCCCGAGGAAGCGCAGCACCGCGCGCAGCGCGCGCCCGGTCGGCAGCGTCACCCTGCGCCACAGGAACCGCACGGCCGCGGCGATGCCGCGCCCCGCCGGGCACGCCACCCGCCGCCACAGGAACCCCGCGACGGCGTCGACCGCCATCGCCACCGGCACGATCCCCCACCGCCACGCAGCGACCGCGGCCGGCCGCACGACGTACCGGAAGAGCGCGACGAGCGGTACGACGAAGAGGTAGCGCCCCGCGAGGTAGAGCGCGGGCAGCACGATGCGGCGCCCGGTCCACCGCAGTGCCTGCGCGCAGGCGCGGGCGATCGCCGCGAGGGCGTCCCACACGAGGCGCACGGGCAGCACGACGGCGAACGTCACGACGCGTACGGGTACGCGTACCGCGACCACGAGACACCCTTCGGCCGCGGGCGGCGCCCCTTCCCACTCCCCCTGTTCCCCCACCCCCTGAACGTAACAGCCCCGCCCCGCCGGGGGGTACGCCCCGAACAGCCCCTTGCGGCCGGCTCCGCGACCTTCCCCCGCTGGGGGGCTGGTCGCGCAGTTCCCCGCGCCCCTGAAAACGCTCACCCTGCGCAGCGAGGGCACCCACCAGGGGCGCGGGGAACTGCGCGCTCAGCCCCCACCGGGCAGAAAGGCGCTATGCCACCGCAAGTGGCAACCACCTGGGGGCGCGGGGAACTGCGCGCGCAACCACCCGCCGGCGGACGTCGCGCGTCCCAGCGCAAGTGGCACCCCGCGGCGCCACCGCGGAAGCCTCACGCAGTGAGGAGGCGGGCGAGGGCCGCCACGCCCGCGGTGATCTCGGGCGGGGTGCGGGCCGCGTACCCGAGGACGAGGCCCGGTGGGCCGGGCAACTGCCGGTGCCAGGAGAGCGGATGCACCTTCACCCCGTGCCCCAACGCAGCGGCGGCGACCTCCGCGTCGGACACCTCCCCGTACGCCTCCAGCGTGACGGTGATGTGCAGCCCCGCGGCGGCCCCGCGGACGACCGCCCCGGGCAGCATCTCCCCGATCGCCGCGACCATCGCGTCCCTGCGCCTGCGGTGCCTGCGCCGCAGCAGGCGCAACTGCCGCTCCAGCGCCCCGGTCCGCATGAACCGGGCGAGGACGAGTTGCGGGAGCGTCGCCGTGCCGAGGTCGGCGAAGCGCTTGGCCTCCACGAGCGCGTCGTGGTGCCGCGCGGGCACGAGCATCCAGCCGATCCGCAGCGCGGGCGCGAGGAGTTTGGAGATGCTGCCGGTGTAGCAGACGTGGTCGGCGAGCAGCGCGCGCAACGCGGCGACCGGCGGCCGGTCGTAGCGGTGCTCGGCGTCGTAGTCGTCCTCGACGACGAACCCGCCGTCGCGCGCCGCCCACTCCACGAGGGCGCGGCGGCGCCGCCCGCCGAGCACGACACCGGTGGGGAACTGGTGCGCGGGCGTGACCAGTACGGCGGGGGCGCCGCTCGCGCGGAGCGCGTCGACGCGCAGGCCGTCCGCGTCGACCGGGACGGGCGGGGTGCGCAGCCCGGCGCGGACGAGGTGCTGGCGCACGCCGAGCGAGCCGGGGTCCTCGAAGGCGAGGGTGTCGATGCCGTCCGCGGCGAGGAGCTGGGCGAGGAGGCCGAGCGCCTGGGCGGTGCCGCCGACGATGACGACCTCGTCCGGGTCGGCGGGGATCCCGCGGTTCCTGGCCAGCCAGGCGGCAACCTCGCGGCGCAGGGCGGGGGTGCCGCGCGGGTCGCCGTACCCGAGGTCGGCGGCGGGGAGGTCGGCGAGCACGGCCCGCTCGGCGCGCAGCCACTCCGCGCGGGGGAAGGCGGCGAGGTCGGGCGCCCCCGGCGAGAGGTCGACCCGCGCGGGCGCCGCCCGGAGCCGGTCGAAGGCGTCGGACCCGGGCACCCCGTCGAAGAGCCCGCCCCCGGGACCCGACACGTCCGCACCCCCGCGGCCCGCCCCGACTGCCGTACCGCCACCGACCACCCCGCCCCCGCGCGCGGTACGGCCGACGCTCACGCCAACCCCCGCACCCCCCGCGGCCGTCCGCCCGCCGCCACCGCCAACCACCCCCGCCGCTCGGGCCGTTCGCTCGGCACCACCGCCAACCACCCCGCTCCCCGCGGCCGTCCGCCCGCCGCCACCGCCAACCGCCCCCGCCGCTCCGGCCGCACCTCCGGCGCCGCCCCCACCCGTCCCCGCCGTCAGCGGTGTTGCCACCACCCGAGTGCCCGCGCGGCCGTCCGCGGTGGTGTGGCCGTCCTCCGCGAGGCGGCGGTACGCCTCGGTCACGACGCCGCGTGAGACGCCGAGATCGGCGGCGAGGGTGCGGGTGGCGGGCAGGCGGGTGCCGAGGGGGAGGCGGGCGTCGGAGATCGCGCGGCGCAGCTCGGCGGCGAGCCAGTCGGCCCGGCCGCCGGGTGGGGCGGCGGTGATGTCGAGCTGGAGGAAGTCCGCCCCCGGCGGGGTCGCCGCGGGCGTTACGGACCTGCCAGGAGGCCGTTCTTTGGACCTGTCCACGGGGCCATTGTGGCAGCAGAGTGGGCCGTGGGCCGCACCCCGAGCGGCCCGGCCACCCGTACCCACTCCCCCGGAGCCACCATGAGCACCGCCTTCCTCCTCACCGCTCTCGTCGTGTGCCTGACGCCCGGGACCGGCGTCGTCTACACGCTGTCCGCCGCGCTCGCCCGCGGGCCGCGGGGCGGGGTGGTCGCGGCGGTCGGCTGCACGCTCGGGATCGTGCCGCACGTACTGGCGACCGTGACCGGCGTCGCCGCGCTGCTGCACACCAGCGCGCTCGCCTTCCACGCGCTGACGTACGCCGGGGCCGGGTGGCTGCTGGTCATGGCCTGGTCGACGCTGCGGGACAAGGACGCGCTGGTCGTGCCGGAGGAGCAGGACGGCGGGGACACCCGGTCCGCCCGGCGCGTGATCGGGTCGGCCATGCTCCTGAACCTCCTCAACCCCAAGCTGACCCTCTTCTTCTTCGCCTTCCTGCCGCAGTTCGTACGGGACGACGACCCGCACCCGGCCCGGCAGATGCTCGTGCTGAGCGGGGTGTTCATGCTGATGACGTTCGCGGTGTTCGCCGGGTACGGGCTGCTGGCCGCGTCGGTACGGCGGCAGGTCGCGGCGCGGCCGCGGGTGCTGGCGTGGGCCCGCCGGGTCTTCGCGGGCTCCTTCGTGGCGCTGGGCGCGCGGCTCGCGCTGGCCGTCCGCTGACGCGGACCCCTCGCCGATCCCCGCCCGCGGCGCCTAAGGTGAGCGCGGCGGCGATCGGCGAGGGGGGACCGGGTGATCGGCGAGCCGGAGATGGAAGGCGACGAGGGCGCCCCGGCGGCCCCCGGCGCAGACCCCCACGCGGACCTCCGCGCCGACGTGCTCAGCGGCTCCGGCCGCCCGCCCCGCCCCGCCCGGCTGAGGCCGCTGCTCCTGCGGCTCAGGGACCGCCCGTGGGTGTGGGCGGCCTGCGCGGTCGTGGTGACCTCCGCGGTGTGGGCGGGAGCCCTCACGGGCACCGGGTACGGCCGCACCTCCGCGCCCGACCTGCACGGCTACCACGTGGACTCCGGCAACCCCTGCACGTACCCGAACCTGCGGCCGCTCACCGACCACCTCGACCCCCGGGCCTTGGCCCAGACGCCGCCGACGATCGCGCACAGCACGGCGCTGGACCACGTCGAGTGCGAGCTGACCGTCGACTCGGGGAACGACGGCAGCGGCTGGACGTCGAGGTACACCCTCGCCGTGACCGTGGACCTGCACAAGAAGACCGACCCCAGCACGGAGTTCGACGCCTCCGGCGAGGTCGTCGGGCAGCATCCGCACATCCCCGGGGCGGCGTTCGTCCTCGTGGACGTCCCGGAGCGGACGACCCACCCGCGCGGCCTGGGCGACCGGGCGAACCTGGTCAGCTCGCAGTTCCGCCAGTCGCTCGGGGTACGGCACGGCGGGGCGGTCTTCACGCTCACGCTGACCGGGACGAACGAGTGGGATCCGGCCCACGGCGCGGAACCCGAGTCCGATGCGCGTCCCCCCGTCATCGACACCACCGGGCAGGCCGCGAACCTCGTCCCGGCGATGCGCACCCTGATGGCCGCGCTCTCCTCGTAGGGCGGTCCCGCGGCACCGGCCGCTACGTCGGACGGCGGCAGCCGGGGCGCCCGGCACGGCGCGTCCGGCGACCGGCGGCCCCCGGCTACGTACGGTCGCTCCATGACGACGAACCGTTACTTCTCCGTACGCGGATGGAGACCCGCGCTCGGGACGGCCCTCGCGTGCGCCGGGCTGCTCGCCGCCGCGCCCACCGCCCTCGCGGCGCCGGGCGCGCGGGACATCGGAGTGCCGCGCACCGCCCCGCACCCTCCCGCCCACGCGGCCGCCGCCCACGCGTCCCGGCTCCCGGCCCCCCGCACGTCCGCCGCGCCCGCGGGCGGCACCCGGTCCACCCGGCAGGGCGGCTCGCTGCTGCTCGACGAGACCTTCACCGGCACCTCGGTCGCCGACCCCGGCTTCCAGCCGCTCGACACCACGTGCCTGACCGGCGCGACCACCGCGCCGCCCGCGGGCGGGTCCACCACCGGGCCGTGCACCGGGGACGACCAGACGACCCCGCCGGTGCCCACGCCGGGCGTCACCCCCGGCTACCTCCAGCTCACCGACAACGGCAACTACCGCGTCGGCGGCATCGTCTACAACCGCCCGCTACCCGGCAACGGCGGCCTGGAGGTGCAGTTCGACCAGTACCAGTACGGCGGCAACGGCGCCGACGGCATCGGCTTCTTCCTCGTCGACGGCGCGCACGACCTGACGTCCGCGGGCGCGACCGGCGGCTCCCTCGGCTACGCCCAGCGCAACCTGGAGCCCGGCGTCGACGGCGGCTACCTCGGCGTCGGCCTCGACGCGTACGGCAACTTCGTCAACGACGGCGAGCAGCGCGGCCTGGGCTGCCAGGCCCCCGAGGTCTCCCCGGTCCCGCCGGAGGACCAGGTCCCGGACACCGTGACGCTGCGCGGCCCCGGCCAGGACCTGGACGGCTACTGCTTCCTGACGTCCACGATCACCTCGGACGCCACCCAGCCGTCCGGCTACATCACCACGCTGCCCGGCAGCCTGCGCGGCCCCGGCAGCACCCCGGACGACGCGCAGCGCACCGTGCGGATCAGCGTCAGCCCCGACGCGAAGCCGCTGGTCACCGTCGAGATCGACTTCCACGACGGCAACGGCTTCCGGACCGTGCTGACCCACCAGATGACGGAGACCGCGCCGCCCACGTACAAGCTGGGCTTCTCCGGCTCGACCGGCGGCCTCGACGACACGCATCTGATCCGCAACTTCACGGCGTCCTCCGAGGTGCCCGTCGACCAGCTCAACCTGGTCAAGACGACGGCCTACCCGCCCGGCACCGACCCGGGCACGCTGCACGCCGGCGACACCGTGCCGTACCAGTTCCTGGTCACCAACACCGGGCCGACCACGCTCACCGGCGTGACCGTGACCGACCCCGATGTCACGGACATCTCCTGCCCCTCGGACACGCTCGGCCCGATGGGCACCCCGACGTCGTCGATGGTCTGCACCGGCAGCCACACGCTGACGGACGAGGACGTCGCGGGGAAGACGGAATTCACCAACACCGCGACCGCGCACGCCACCGGCTCCGCGGGCGAGGACGTCGACTCCAACCCGTCGTCGGCGACCGTGCCCGTCGAGGGCCCGGCCCAGCCCGGCCTGGACCTCGCCAAGACCGCCGACGCGACCTCGGCCGAGCCCGGCCAGAAGGTGACCTACACCCTCACCGTCACCAACACGGGGACCACCCCGCTCACCGCCGCCCAGGTCACCGACGACCTCGGCGACGTGCTGGACGACGCCACCTACAACGGCGACGCCGCCGCGACCACCGGCACCGCCACCGTCACCGGCTCCACCCTCACCTGGACCGGCGACCTCGCCCCCGGCGCGAGCGCGACGATCACCTACTCGGTCACGGTCACCGGCGACGGCTACGACCACCCGGCGGGCAACGGCTCCCTCACCAACTCCGCCACCACCACGACCCCCGGCGCCACCTGCTCCAGCAACCCCTCCGGCGCCCTCCCCTGCACGGTCACCATCCCCGTGGCCTGCGAACCGGCCCCCACTCCCCCGCCCACCACCTACGGCACCCGCCGTTCCTGACCCCGCCCGTCGCGGGCCCCGTCACCCCTGACGGGGCCCGCGGCGTTCAGCGGTGGCAGTGGCAGCGGCGCCCGCAGCCGCAGCCGCAGGACGTGAAGTCGTCGGCGAGCAGCCCGAGGCCCACGCCGAACATCCAGGAGTCCTTCGCCAGCGCGATGCCGTTCTGGGTCGGCCAGACACTTCCGGGCTCGCGCATCCCGGGGGTGCGGCCGTAGAGGCCGAGCAGCGCGCCGGAAAAGCCCGTGAGGAAGGCCCCGGCCACGGCGGCGGGCACGAAGGGCGCCAGCAGCAGCGACCCGGTGGCGATCTCCCCGCACGACAGCACCCGCAGGAACTGCCGCGCGGTGAGCTTCCGGAACACCGGATACGCCCCGCACGCCATCCCGTGCAGCATCTCGGCGGTGGCCTCGTCGCCCTTCCACTTCTGCAGTCCCGAGTGCAGGACGAACGCCCCGGTGGCCACCCGGGGCGGCAGCTGGCGCAGCTTCATGACCGGATTCCTCCCGTCGCGGCATTCCCTCCTCCCCAGGGTCCCCAGCCCTGCCCCCACCCGCCACTCGGCGAGAAATCCCCGGGCGGCCCGGCGGTCAGGAGGTCCCGCAGCACCCCGTCCCGCACACCGGCTCGTGCCCCCGCTGCCAGAGCCCGAGATCCCGCTCGGTCGCCCACATGACCTGGGCCAGCCGCCGCTGCCGCAGCCGCGGTTCGGTGGCCGGCAGGGCGCGGAAGTCGTCGTCACGCATCCGCAGGTAGTCGCGCACCTGCTCGCCGTCGACCATCCGCACGAGCACCCGGCACCACCACAGCCCCTCAACGGCGGGCCGCCAACGGGCGGCCGGGTCGGGAACGAGGAAGTGCCGCGACGCCAGGTCCACGTGGGCCCGCAGCCAGACGCCGAGCTCGCTCCGCTCCTCCGTCCCCCCGAGCAGGGCGAGCAGCGCCTCGCCGTCCACGGCCTTCACGACCCGCGCCTCGCGCGGCGCCGCGACCGGCCACGAGGCCAGCCCGGCGCGCTCGCGCAGCGACAGGCCGGCGGGGCCCGGCTGCGGCCGGGGGATCGGGGGCGGAGGTGTCCAGCGGAAACCGGCCCGCTCGATCTCGTGGTGCATCCACTCCCGCTTCTCGGGACCCGAGACCTGCCAGACGTAGCTCATCGGGCGCTCGCGCACCGCCCGGTCGTACGCGGACGGACGGCGGGAGCTGCGGGGACGCCGCCGGGGCGGGCCGAGCGGCATGTTGTCGCACAGGTCCGCGAGGAAGCGGATGCGGGACAGCGCCTCGGCCGGATCCGCTTCCGCACGGCCCGCGCGGCCCGCGAGCGAGCGGATCTGCACGAGCGCGACGGCCGTCAGATACGCCGCGAGCTCCCGGTCGTCGATCTCCCGCACCGCCCCCGCCTCACGCCCCGCCGGTTACTGCCCCGCGCCGGAGTTGACCACGCTCAGCGGCAGGAGCTTCTTGCCGGTCGGGCCGATCTGGATGTGGGTGTCCATCTGGGGGCAGACACCGCAGTCGAAGCAGGGCGTCCAGCGGCAGTCCTCGACCTCGGTCTCGTCGAGGGCGTCCTGCCAGTCCTCCCACAGCCAGTCCTTGTCGAGGCCGGAGTCGAGGTGGTCCCAGGGGAGGACCTCCTCGGCGGTGCGCTCGCGGGTGGTGTACCAGGGGAGGTCGACGCCCGTGGCCGGGAGGACGGCGTCGGCGGCGCGCATCCAGCGGTCGTAGGAGAAGTGCTCGCGCCAGCCGTCGAAGCGGCCGCCGTCCTCGTAGACGGCGCGGATCACCGCGCCGACGCGCCGGTCACCGCGGGAGAGCAGGCCCTCGACGATGCCGGGCTTGCCGTCGTGGTAGCGGAAGCCGATGTTGCGGGCGTACTTGCGGTCGCTGCGGATCGCGTCACGCAGCTTCTCCAGCCGCGCGTCGGTCTCCTCGACGCCGAGTTGCGGCGCCCACTGGAAGGGGGTGTGCGGCTTGGGCACGAAACCGCCGATGGAGACCGTGCAGCGGATGTCGTTCTGCCCGGTGACCTCGCGGCCCTTCTGGATGACGCGCTTGGCCATGTCCGCGATCTGGAGCACGTCCTCGTCGGTCTCGGTGGGCAGGCCGCACATGAAGTAGAGCTTCACCTGCCGCCACCCGTTGCCGTACGCGGTCGCGACCGTGCGGATCAGGTCCTCCTCCGAGACCATCTTGTTGATGACCTTGCGGATGCGCTCCGAGCCGCCCTCGGGGGCGAAGGTCAGGCCGGAGCGGCGGCCGTTGCGGGTCAGCTCGTTCGCCAGGTCGATGTTGAAGGCGTCGACCCGGGTGGACGGCAGCGACAGGCCGATCTTGTCGTCCTCGTAGCGGTCGGCCAGGCCCTTGGCGACCTCGGCGATCTCGCTGTGGTCCGCGGACGACAGCGACAGCAGGCCGACCTCCTCGAAGCCGGTCGCCTTCAGGCCCGCCTCGACCATCTCGCCGATGCCGGTGATGGAGCGCTCGCGCACCGGGCGGGTGATCATGCCGGCCTGGCAGAAGCGGCAGCCGCGCGTGCAGCCGCGGAAGATCTCCACCGACATCCGCTCGTGCACGGTCTCCGCGAGCGGCACCAGCGGCTGCTTCGGGTACGGCCACTCGTCGAGGTCCATGACGGTGTGCTTGGACACCCGCCACGGCACCCCGCTGCGGTTCGGCACGACCCGGGCGATCCGGCCGTCGGCCAGGTACTCGACGTCGTAGAAGCGCGGGACGTACACCCCGCCGGTCCTCGCCAGCCGCAGCAGCAGCTCGTCGCGTCCGCCCGGACGCCCCTCGGCCTTCCAGGCGCGGACGACCTCGGTGATCTCCAGCACGGCCTGCTCGCCGTCGCCGATCACGGCCGCGTCGATGAAGTCGGCGATCGGCTCGGGGTTGAACGCGGCGTGCCCGCCGGCCAGCACGACCGGGTCGTCCAGCGTGCGGTCCGCGGCGTTCAGCGGGATGCCGGCCAGGTCGAGCGCGGCGAGCATGTTGGTGTAGCCCAGCTCGGTCGAGAAGCTCAGGCCGAAGACGTCGAAGGCCCGCACCGGGCGGTGCGCGTCCACCGTGAACTGCGGCACACCGTGCTCGCGCATCAGCGCTTCCAGGTCCGGCCACACGCTGTACGTGCGCTCCGCGAGGACGCCCTCGCGCTCGTTGAGCACCTCGTAGAGGATCATGACGCCCTGGTTGGGCAGCCCGACCTCGTACGCGTCCGGGTACATCAGCGCCCACCGCACGTCGGCGGTGTCCCACTCCTTGACGGTGGAGTTCAGCTCACCGCCCACGTACTGGATCGGCTTCTGGACGTGCGGGAGAAGTGCTTCCAAGCGCGGGAAGACCGACTCGACAGGCATCTCGGCGACTTTCATCAGCTGACGGTGGGCGAGGGTCCCGGGGCGGCGACGCACCCCGACGTGGACGGATGACCCTCAAGAGTACCCGCCCGCTTGAGCCGCCCGAGCCGCGTGCGCCCACGCCCCCGGCAGGGCCTCCCGCGCCAGTGCCGCCCGCGCCCGCTCCGCCCGGACCATCGCCCCGTACGGCGCCGGGCCCTCCCCCGCCGCCCGCGCGTCCGCCGCCGCTCCCTCCAGGGCCGTGCGGCACATCACGCTGTCCTGGTGCTCGCCCAGCACCTGCTGGAGCCGCTTCATCCGCGCGGTGTGCGCCTTCGCCGCGCCGCCGAGCACCCGGCCCACCGCCTCGCCGCTGTAGCGCGCCCGCTTGGCCGCCTTGCGGGCCTCGTGCAGCGCGGTGTCCTGCGCCGGACCCGGCGCCGACGCGAGCGCCGCCGCCATCCGCGCGCGCAGCCGCGCCATGTCGCGCCGTACGGTCGCCTCGGCGGCGGGCCCCGCGGGGAGCCGCGCGGCGGGGCGGTACGGGGGCGCGGACGTCAGCGCGTCCATCGCGTCGAGCAGCGCGGCGTACCGGGCGCCGTCCAGGGTGCGCAGCACCGCCGCGTGCGCCGCGAGCACGCCGCCCGCGCCCAGGGCGTTCACCCGCCTGCGTACGGCGGCGGGGAGCGGCTGGTCCAGCTCCGCGAGCCGGGCGGCGAGCCGCTCCGCGAGAACCTCACGATCGCGCTCGGCGCCCAGCTCGGCGGCGAGCCACTTCAGCTCCGCGGCAAGGGGGTCGGTGACGACCCGGGCCAGCTCCGGCCGAAAGCTCTTGAGCGCGCTGCGGGCCCTGCGGGTCGCGACCCGCATCCGGTGGACGGCGTCCGCCTCCCCGCGGCGCACCGCGGGGTCCATCGCCTCCAGCGCCCCACGCTGCGCTTCGAGGTACGAGGTGGCCGTGCGGCCCGCTTCGGCACCCATACGGTCGACGTTACCGCTGCCGCGCCGGGCGAGCGCTACGCCGACATGGGCCTCTGCATCTTCACGGACTGGAGCAGCCCTATGGCAATACAGTTCGCGAACATCGACGACCCTCCGTAGGAGACGAAGGGCAAGGGGATGCCGGTCACCGGCATGATGCCCAGCGTCATGCCGATGTTCTCGAAGGACTGGAAGGCGAACCAGGTCACCACGCCCGCGGCCACGATCGTGCCGTAGAGGTCGGTCGCGCCGCGGGCGATCGCGCAGGCGCGCCAGAGGATGACGCCGATCAGGGCGATGATGAAGGCCGCGCCGACGAAGCCCAGCTCCTCGCCGGCGACGGAGAAGACGAAGTCCGTCTGCTGCTCGGGGACGAACTGGCCGCTGGTCTGGCCGCCGTGGAAGAGGCCCTTGCCGAGGAGGCCGCCGGAGCCGATGGCGATACGCGCCTGGCTGGTGTTGTAGCCGACGCCGGAGGGGTCGAGCGCGGGGTTGGCGAAGGCCGCGAAGCGGTCGATCTGGTACTTGTCCAGGATGCCGAGCTGCCACACCAGGAGGGCGCCGACGATGCTGGAGCCGATGAGGCCGAAGACCCAGCGGTTGGGCGCGCCGGAGGCGAGCAGCACGCCCAGGACGATCGCGCCGAGCACCATGACGGAGCCGAGGTCCGGCATCAGCAGGATGATGAGGATCGGCAGCAGGGCCAGCCCGAGGGACTGCATGACCGTGCGGTGGTCCGGCTGCTCGCGGTCGCCCGCATCGACCCGGGCGGACAGCACGACCGCCATCCCGACGATGATCGCGACCTTGACGAATTCCGAGGGCTGGAGCGAGAAGCCGCCGCCGACGATGATCCAGGAGTGCGCGCCGTTGACGGTGGAGCCCAGCGGGCTGAGCACCGCGAGGATGCCGAGGATCGCGAGCCCGTAGTAGAAGGGCACGACGTCGCGCATCCGGCGGTGGCCGATGACGACCGTGCCGATGCCGAGGGCAGTGCCGATGCCGGCGTTCATCAGATGCCGGATCAGGAAGTAGTACTGGTCGCCGTGGGTGAGGTTGGTGCGGCCGCGGGTCGCGGAGTAGACGAGCAGCGTGCCGATGCCGGTGAGCAGGAGCGCCGCGAAGAGCAGCACCCAGTCCATCCGGCGGAAGACCGAGTCGCGCGCGAAGACCTTCCCGAGGGTGGACTTCTCGGGGGTGTAGCGCGGGACGCTGGCGTAGCCGGAGGCGGTCATGACCAGTACCGCCTGCCGAGCAGCAGCTTCTCCGGCCGGCCGGGGCCGAGCGCGGCGACCGCCGGGTCGGCGCCGTCCGCGGTGTGCGGGCCGCCTGGGGCGTCCAGCTGCGCGGTGGCGGGCACCGTGTACGAGGCCTGGGTCACGACGCCGTCGTCGGAGATCTTCGGCAGCGTGGTGAGCGGCTTGGGCATGATGCCCTTCTTCGGGTCGATCGTGGCGCTGTCCTTGGTGATGCCGTACATCGCCTCGTAGATACGGCGGACGGCCTCGCCGGAGGCGCCGGAGCCGGTGCCACCCTGGGAGATCGTCATGACGATCGTGTAGTCCTTGGTGTACGTGTCGAACCAGGACGTGGTCTGCTTGCCGTAGACCTCGGCCGTACCGGTCTTGGCGTGCAGCTGGATCTTGTCCTGCGGCCAGCCGCCGAACTTCCAGTCGGCGGTGCCCTCGGTGACCACGCCGGCCAGCGCGTTGTCGATGTACTTGATGGTGGCCTTGCTGTCGGGGAGCTTCCCGGTGACCTTGGGCTGGATCGGGGTGACGGTCTTGCCGTCGGCGCTGACGATCGCCTTGCCGATGGTCGGCTGGTAGAGGGTGCCGCCGTTGGCGAGGGCCGCGTAGACCCGGGCCATCTGCACCGGGGTGACGAGCGTGTCGCCCTGGCCGATGGAGTAGTTGACGGAGTCACCGGCGCGGATCACGTTGTGGTCGGCGCACTTCTCGATGGAGCTCTCGACCGCCTGGCTCTTCTGCTTGTCGTTCTTGTGCTGGGCGGCGGTGCGGCACCAGTAGTCGTGCATCAGGTCGTTGTAGTCCGAGGCCCACTGCCGGTCCGGGACCCGCCCGGTGACCTCGCCGGGCAGGTCGACACCGGTCTTGGCACCCAGGCCGAACTGGTGGGCGGTCTTGAAGAACCAGTCCTTGGGGTGCTTGGGGTTGGTGCCGCCGTCCTTCAGCCACTCCTGGTAGGCGACGCCGTAGAAGACGGTGTCGCAGGAGACCTCCAGCGCGCGGCCGAGCGAGATGTAGCCGAAGTTCTCGTTCTCGAAGTTCTGGAAGGTGTGGTCGCCGATCTTCATCGAGGACGAGCACATGTACTTGCCATCCGGCTCGTAGCCGGCGTTGATGGCGGCGCTGGTGGAGACGACCTTGAAGGTCGAGCCCGGCGCCGACTGCCCCTGGATGGCCCGGTTCAGCAGCGGGTAGTCGGACTTCTTGTCGATCAGCGCGTTGTACGCCTTGGTGGAGATGCCGCCGACCCACTCGTTGGGGTCGTAGGTGGGCAGGCTCGCCATGGCGATGATGCGGCCGGTGTGGTTGTCCATGACGACCGCGGCGCCGGAGTCGGCCTTGTAGTTCTTGTGCGTGACGGTGTCGTACGTCTTGCGCGCGGCCACCATCGCGTCGTTGAGCTCTTTCTCGGTGACCGCCTGGACGCGGGCGTCGATGCTGGTCACGAGGTTGCTGCCGGGCTGCGCGGGGGTGTCGCCGGCCTTGCCGATGACGCGTCCGAGGTTGTCGACCTCGTAGCGGGTGACGCCCGCGGTGCCGCGCAGCTGGTCGTCGTAGACGTTCTCCAGGCCCGAGCGGCCGATCTGGTCGGAGCGCAGCAGCGGGGTCTTGGTCTTCTCCGACGCGCTGACCTCGTCGTCGGTGACCGGGCCGAGGTAGCCGAGCACCTGCGCCGCGTTGGCCTTGAAGGGGGAGGCGTAGCGGCGTACGGCGGTGGGCTCGGCGGTGATGCCGGGGAAGTCCTCGCGCCGCTCCATGATCTGCAGCGCCTGCTGGGTGGTGGCCGAGTCGGTGATCGGGATGGGCTGGTAGGGCGAGCCGTTCCAGCACGGCTTGGGCGTCTTGGCGTCGCACAGCCGGACCTTGTCCAGCACCTCCTGCGGCGGCATGCCCAGCACCCCGGCGAGCCGGGTGAGCACCGCGGTGCCGTCGTCGGCCTGCTTGAGCAGGTCGGTGCGGCTGGCGGAGACGACGAGCTTGGTCTCGTTGTCGGCGAGCGGCACCCCGCGGTCGTCCAGGATGGAGCCGCGGACGGCGGAGGTGACGACCTGCTGGATGTGGTTGCTCGCGGCCTTCTCGTCGTACTGCTGGCCGTTGCGGATCTGCAGGAACCACAGCCGGCCGCCGAGCGTGAGCAGCAGCGACACCACCAGGATCTGCAGGATGACCAGCCGGATCGTCACCCGGGTGGTGCGCCCGGTCTCCGGGATGTTGCCGCTCATCGCCTGGCCCCCCTGACCATCGTGCCGCCCCTGCCGAACAGCCCGCCGCGCGGTGCGGCGATGCCGGTCCTGATCCGGCCGGCCCGGCCGCCGCCGTAGCCGCCGGAGGCGTCCTCGGACACCGGGTCGTGGTCGAAGTGCCGCGCCATCGCCATGACCAGCGGCACCACGAAGGGCGCGAGCAGCAGGTCGTAGATCGTCGCGGTGAGGACGAGTTTGGCCAGGCCCACATGGGCGCCGGCGGTGTCGCCGACGATGCTGCCGACGCCCGCGTACAGCAGCGTGGTGGCGACAGCCCCGCCGATGACGACGAGCATGGGCCCGGCGGCGGTGCGCAGCCGGCCGCTCTCCGGCTTGGCCAGGCCCGCCGCGTAGCCGACGACGCACAGCACGAGCGCGTAGCGGCCCACCGCGTGGTCGGCGGGCGGGGCGAGGTCGGCGAGCAGTCCGGCGAAGAAGCCGATGAGGCAGCCGGCGACATGGCCGTAGCTGATGGCCAGGCCCAGCACGGTCAGCAGCAGCAGGTCGGGCACCGCGCCCGGCAGGTGCAGCCGGGCCAGCACGCTGACCTGGACGACCATCGCGACGACGACCAGCACGGTGGGGAGCACGATCCGGTTCAGACGCATGGTCAGTCCCTGCCGCTGCTGGTGGGCGTGGTGGTGGTGGTCGCGGGCGGCAGCGCGCCGTCGGCCTGGTTGTCGTTGCCCGGGGACGCCGGGGCGGTCGGGTCGCCGGTCGCGGTCGGGGTGCCGGTCGCCTTGGGCTTGGGCGGCGGCGCCGTCGTCGGGCGGGGCGGCAGCACGCTGTCGCGCGGGTCGGTCCGCGGGCCGACGACGACGACACCGACGACGTCGAGCCGGGTGAAGCCGACGAAGGGCTCCACCTGGAGGGTCTTGGTGAGGTTGCCGCCGGACGGGTCGACGCCGACGACCTTGCCGACCGGCACACCGGGCACGAACGGCTTGTCCTTCTCCGAGCCGAAGGTCACCAGCCGGTCGCCCTTGTGCACCGCGGCCTTGCCGTTGAGCAGCTGCACCCGCATGGGCCGGTCGCCCTCGCCGCTGGCGAAGCCCAGCTCCATGGAGCTCTCCAGCCGGGTGCCGACGGTGAAGTCCGGGTCGTTGGCGAGCAGGACGGTCGAGGTGCTGTTGCCGACGGTGGTGACCCGGCCGACGAGCCCGTCGCCGTTGATGACCGTCATGTCGCGGGTGATGCCGTCGCGGCTGCCGGCGTCGATGGTGACCGTCCAGGAGAAGCCCTGCGCGGCTCCTATCGCGATGACCTGCGCGCCCTTGATGGCGTACTGCCCGGCACCCGCGGTCCTGAGCAGCTTGTCGAGTTCCTGCGCCCGGTTGCGGGTGATGTCGTTGCTGCCGAGCTTCTGCTTGAGCGCGGCGTTCTCGCGTTCCAGCCGGGTGATGGTGCTGCTGCGGTCGCCGGAGTCGCGCACCGCGTCCACCGCGTTGCCGACCGGGTCGACGACCCCGGAGACGGCGTCCTCCACCGGGCCGAAGACGGATTCCGCGGCCTGCCGCGGCCGGTCGAGCGGCGAGTTCTCACCGCCCCTGATGTCCATGGTGATCAGCGCGAACGCGATCACCACCAGCAGCACCAGCAGCAGCCGGCTCTCCTTTGTGTCCCTCACGGGCGCCAGTCCGTGCCTTCCTCATCGGACCCGCCGCCGATGGGGCAAGCGGCCGGTCGGAGCTACTGTGCTGGGGTGCGTGCGCCGCGGGCGGCCGGGCCTCGCGAGGCGGTGGACCGCGGGCCGCGGATCATCTGCGGGGGGCGGCGTCGAGAACGCGCTGCAGCGCCTCGAACTCCTCGACGCACTTGCCGGCGCCGAGCGCCACGCAGTCCAGCGGGGTCTCGGCGATGTGGATGGGCATGCCCGTCTCGTGCCGCAGCCGCTCGTCCAGGCCGCGCAGCAGCGCACCGCCGCCGGCGAGCACGATGCCGCGGTCCATGATGTCGCCGGACAGCTCCGGCGGGCACTTGTCGAGCGTGGTCTTGACGGCGTCGACGATCGCGTTGACGGGTTCCTCGATGGCCTTGCGCACTTCCGCGGCGGACACGACGACGGTCTTCGGCAGCCCGCTGACCAGGTCGCGGCCGCGGATCTCGGTGTGCTCGTCGTCGTCCTTGTTCGCGAACGCGGACCCGACGGTCAGCTTGATCTGCTCGGCGGTGCGCTCGCCCAGCAGCAGGCTGTACTCCTTCTTGATGTGCTGGATGATCGCGTTGTCCAGCTCGTCGCCCGCGACCCGGATGGACTGCGCGGTGACGATGCCGCCGAGGCTGATGACCGCGACCTCGGTGGTGCCGCCGCCGATGTCGACGACCATGTTGCCCGTCGCCTCGTGCACCGGCAGGCCCGCGCCGATCGCGGCGGCCATCGGCTCCTCGATGATGTGCACGGTCCGCGCGCCGGCCTGGTTGGCCGCGTCGATCACGGCGCGGCGCTCCACGCCGGTGATGCCGGACGGCACGCAGATGACCATGCGCGGGCGGGCGAGGTAGCGGCGGCGGTGCACCTTGAGGATGAAATACCGCAGCATCCGCTCGGTGATCTCGAAGTCGGCGATGACGCCGTCCTTCAGCGGCCGGACCGCCACGATGTTGCCCGGGGTGCGGCCGATCATCTTCTTGGCCTCGGAGCCGACCGCGAGGATGCCACCGGTGTTGGTGTTGACCGCCACCACCGACGGCTCGTTCAGCACGATCCCGCGGCCCCTGACGTACACCAGCGTGTTGGCCGTGCCGAGGTCGACAGCCATGTCACGGCCGATGAACGACATGTTGTTCGCCATGAGGATACGTCTGGCCTTCCCGAGCTTGAGCGGAGATTCCATCGTAGTCGCGACCTGTGAGGCGCGCGGGCCGGGGCTCCGACGTCATTGTCATCAGAACACACAGCAGACCCCAGTAATGGTGACGCCGTGTCGGAGTGTTTGGTTCCCGACAGGCCACGAGCCACGCCCGCGGAGTGCGGGAGTTAGGCCAGACCGGGGAAGAACAGCTTGATCTCGCGCTCGGCGGATTCGGGCGAGTCCGACGCGTGCACCAGGTTCTCCCGGACGATGGTGCCGAAGTCCCCCCGGATGGAGCCGGGCGCGGCGGCGATCGGGTCGGTCGGACCGGCCAGCGTGCGCATCCCCTCGACGACCCGCTCGCCCTCGACGACCAGCGCGACCGACGGGCCCGCGGCCATGAACTCCACCAGCGGCTCGTAGAACGGCCGGCCGACGTGCTCGGCGTAGTGCTGCTCCAGGGTGGCGCGGTCCAGGGTGCGCAGTTCCAGGGCGCTGATCGTCCAGCCCGCCTTGCGTTCGATACGGCCGATGATCTCGCCGACCAGGCCGCGGCGGACCGCGTCGGGCTTGAGAAGGACGAGGGTGCGCGTGGACACGGGCGGCTCCTGCGGGGATGGGGTGGCGGTTTTGTGCGACGAGCCTACAAGGCTGCGGTCAGGCGGACTGCGCCGCGTTCCTGGCCTTGGCCTCGTCGATCACGCGCCCGTAGTGGATCGACGCCCACCACAGAGCCGCGAAGACCGCGCCGAGGAAGAACATCGTACCGACCGCGAGGCCGCTGAGGATCAGCCCGATCTGCAGCGCCCAGCCCACGGTGATCGCCCCGCGCCGCCCGAGCATCCCGCACAGCAGCAGGCACAGCACCATCACGACCCCGCACACCGTCCACACGGTGCCGACCGACAGGTCCGCGTTCTTCATCGCGACCAGTCCCGCGAAGCCGACCACGAAGAACTCGCTGATCAGCGTGGTCGAACACAGCATGCGCATGAGATCAAAGCCCCTCAACTGCGGCCCAGCAGCAGCCGGGCCTCTCCCACGGTGATGACCGAACCGGTGACCAGCACGCCCGCCCCGGCGTACGCGCCCTCGTCCTCGGCCAGCGTGATCGCCGCCTCCAGCGCGTCGTCCAGCCGCGGTTCGACCTGCACCCGCTCGTCGCCGAACACCTCGACGGCGAGCGCCGCCAGCTCGTCCACGTCCATCGCCCGCGACGTGGAGTTGCGCGTCACGACGACCTCGGCGAGGACCGGCTCGAAGGCCTCCAGCAGCCCGCGCACGTCCTTGTCCCGGCTCGGGCTCACGACGCCCACCAGGTGCGTGAAGTCGAAGGCCTCGCGGATCGCGGCCGCGGTCGCCTGCGCGCCCGCCGGGTTGTGCGCCGCGTCCAGCACCACGCTGGGGCTGCGGCGGACGACCTCCAGCCGGCCCGGCGAGGTCACGGCGGCGAAGGCGGCGCGCACCGTGTCCAGGTCCAGGGTGCGCCGGTGGACCTGGCCGATACCGAAGAAGGCCTCGACCGCGGCGAGCGCGACCGCGGCGTTCTGCGCCTGGTGCTCGCCGTACAGCGGCAGGAAGACCTGGTCGTACTCGCCGCCGAGGCCGCGGAGCGTCAGCATCTGCCCGCCGACGGCGACCTCGCGGGACAGGACGCCGAACTCCTCGCCCTCGCGGGCGACCGTCGCGTCCTCCCGGACGGCCCGCTCCAGCAGCGTGTGCGCGGCGTCCGCGGGCTGCCGGGCGAAGACGGCGGTCGCGCCCTTCTTGACGATGCCGGACTTCTCGACCGCGATCTCGCCCGGGGTGGACCCGAGCCGGTCGGTGTGGTCCAGCGCGATCGGGGTGACGACGGCGACCTGCGCGTCGATCACGTTGGTCGCGTCCCAGCTGCCGCCCATGCCGACCTCGACGACCGCGACGTCGACCGGCGCGTCGGCGAAGGACGCGTAGGCCATCGCGGTGATGACCTCGAAGAACGACATCCGGTGTTCCTGGGCCGCGTCGACCATCTGCACGTACGGCTGGAGGTCGCGGTAGGTCTCGATGAAGCGCTCGGCGCCGATCGGGGTGCCGTCCAGGCTGATCCGCTCGGTGATGGCCTGGACGTGCGGGCTGGTGTAGCGGCCGACGCGCAGCTCGAAGGCCAGCAGCAGCCGCTCGACCATCCGCGCGGTGGTGGTCTTGCCGTTGGTGCCGGTGATGTGGATCGACGGGTAGCCGCGCTGCGGCTCGCCGAGCACGTCCATGACGGCCTGCATCCGCGCCAGCGACGGGTCGAGCTTGGTCTCCGGCCAGCGGGCCAGCAGCTCCGCCTCGACCTCGCGCAGCTCCCGGTCCACCGCCGGGTCCGCCGGGCGGCGCGGCACGTCGTCGGAGGCCGACGGCGGGGCGACGCCCGCGCGCAGCGTGCGGCTGCCGGCCTCGATGACGGCCATGTCCACCTCGCGGGGCGCGTCGCCCGCGGTGCGCTCGTCGTCGAGGTCGTGGGCAGCGTCGTCGGCGTCCGGGTCGAAGTCGTCGCGGTCGCCGCTGGGGAGGTCGGTCACGCCGTCCAGTCTACGGAAGGCGGCTCCGGCCTCATGGCCAGGGCCGCCCCCTTCCGTACGGTTCTGTCCGTCAGCCCTGCGGGAGGGCGGCCAGCTGGGCGGTGATCCGCTCGATGTCGGACTCCGCGGTCGCCAGCCGGGCCCGGATGCCGGTCACGACCTTCTCCGGGGCCTTGGCGAGGAAGCCCTCGTTGCCGAGCTTGCGCTCCGCGTCGGACTTCTCCTTCTCGGCCGCCGCCAGGTCCTTCGCGAGCCGCTTGCGCTCGGCGGCCACGTCGATCGTGCCGGACAGGTCCAGCTCGACGACGGCGCCGCCGACCGGCAGCGTGGCGGTGGCGTGGAAGCCCTCCTCGGCCGGCTGGAGCCGCAGCAGGCGCCGCACCGCGTCCTCGTGCGGGCCGAGCACCGTACCGCCCAGGGACAGCCGCGCGGGCACCTTCTGGGTGTCCTGGAGGCCCTGCTGGGTGCGGAAGCGGCGGACCTCGGTGACGAGCCGCTGGACCTCGGCGATCTCCGCCTCGGCGGCCGGGTCGCGGAAGCCGCTGTC
Organism: Streptomyces sp. NPDC021020; assembly: GCF_044333285.1. Taxonomy (NCBI): domain Bacteria; kingdom Bacillati; phylum Actinomycetota; class Actinomycetes; order Kitasatosporales; family Streptomycetaceae; genus Streptomyces; species Streptomyces sp. NPDC021020. The sequence continues at coordinate 305,978 of NZ_JBIRQQ010000003.1, read as the reverse complement.
CTTCGGCCAGTCGGCGACGACGAGCGACTCGCCGCCGGTGAGGGTCGTCCAGAGCGTCTCGGTGAGGAACGGCACGATCGGGTGCAGCAGCCGCAGCAGCGTGTCGAGGACCTCGCCGAGGACCCGGCCGGAGACCCGGGCGCCGTCGCCGCCGTTGAAGAACGCGGTCTTGGACAGCTCGACGTACCAGTCGAAGACCTCGTCCCACGCGAAGTGGTACAGCGTGTCGGACAGCTTGGCGAACTGGTAGTCGTCGTAGAAGGCGTCCGCGTCGGCGACGATCCGGCCGAGCCGGGAGAGGATCCAGCGGTCGGCCGCCGACATCTCCCCGGGCGCGGGCAGCGGCCCCTCGGTGGTGGCGCCGTTCATGAGCGCGAAGCGGGTGGCGTTCCAGATCTTGTTGGCGAAGTTGCGGGACGCCCGCACCCAGTCCTCGCCGATCGGCACGTCCGCGCCCGGGTTGGCGCCGGTGGCCAGCGTGAAGCGGACCGCGTCCGAGCCGTAGGCGTCCATCCAGTCCAGCGGGTCCACCGAGTTGGGGTTGGACTTGGACATCTTCTTGCCGTGCTCGTCGCGCACCAGGCCGGTGAGCGCGATGGTGTGGAAGGGCGCGACGCCGTCCATCGCGTACAGGCCGAACATCATCATCCGGGCGACCCAGAAGAAGATGATGTCGTGGCCGGTCAGCAGCACGTCAGTGGGGTAGAACTTCGCCAGTTCCGGGGTCTGTTCGGGCCAGCCGAGGGTCGAGAAGGGCCACAGCCCCGAGGAGAACCAGGTGTCCAGGACGTCGGGGTCCTGCGTCCAGCCCTCGCCGGTGGGGGGCTGCTCGTCCGGGCCGACGCACACCGTCTCGCCGTTCGGGCCGTACCAGACCGGGATGCGGTGGCCCCACCACAGCTGGCGCGAGATGCACCAGTCGTACATGTTGTCGACCCAGTCGAAGTAGCGCTTCTCCATCTCCCGCGGGTGGATGGCGACCCGGCCGTCGCGCACCGCGTCGCCCGCGGCCTGCGCCAGCGGGCCGACCTTGACCCACCACTGGAGCGACAGCCGCGGCTCGATCGTGGTCCGGCAGCGCGAGCAGTGGCCGACCGAGTGGACGTACGGGCGCTTCTCGGCGACGATCCGGCCCTGCTCGCGCAGCGCGCCGACGATCGCCGACCGGGCCTCGAAGCGGTCCAGTCCCTCGAACGGGCCGGGCACGGTGATGACCGCGCGCTCGTCCATGACCGTCAGCGACTCCAGGCCGTGCCGCTGGCCGATGGCGAAGTCGTTCGGGTCGTGCGCGGGCGTCACCTTGACCGCGCCCGTGCCGAACTCCGGGTCGACGTGCGTGTCGGCGACGACGGGGATCGAGCGGCCGGTGAGCGGGAGCTCGATCAGCCGGCCGACGAGGTGCCGGTAGCGCTCGTCGTCCGGGTGGACGGCCACGGCGGTGTCGCCGAGCATCGTCTCGACCCGGGTGGTCGCCACGACGACGCTGTCCTCGCCCTCGCCGTAGCGGATCGACACCAGCTCGCCGTCGTCGTCCTGGTATTCCACCTCGATGTCGGAGATGGCCGTCAGGCAGCGCGGGCACCAGTTGATGATGCGCTCGTAGCGGTAGATCAGCTCGTCGTCGTAGAGCCGCTTGAAGATCGTCTGGACGGCGCGCGAGAGGCCCTCGTCCATCGTGAAGCGTTCCTTGGACCAGTCGACGCCGTCGCCGAGCCGCCGCATCTGGCCGAGGATGCGCCCGCCGTACTCCTCCTTCCAGCGCCACACGCGCTCGACGAAGGCCTCGCGGCCGATGTCGTGCCGCGACCTGCCCTCCTCCGCGAGCTGCTGCTCCACCTTGTTCTGGGTGGCGATGCCGGCGTGGTCCATGCCGGGCAGCCACAGCGCTTCGTAGCCCTGCATGCGCTTGCGGCGGGTGAGGGCGTCCATCAGCGTGTGCTGGAAGGCGTGGCCCAGGTGCAGGCTGCCGGTGACGTTGGGCGGCGGGATGACGATGGTGTACGGCGGCTTGTCGCTCGTGGCGTCCGCCTCGAAGTAGCCGCGTTCTACCCAGCGCTCGTACAGCGGCCCCTCTACCTCGGCCGGCGCGTAGGTCGTCGGCAGATCGGGGGTGCTGTTCGGCCCGCTGGCGGGGCGCTGAGTGTTGTCGGTCACCCGCCGATCCTACGGTGGCGGGGACGGCTGTTACGAATCAGTTGCCCCCCTCCGGCGCCCGCGTGCGCAGCGTCCGCGAGGATGGGGGGATTCGTTTGACGGAGGGGACGATCCATGAGCAGCAACCAGCCGCCGCCCAACCCGTACGGGCAGCAGCCGCCGAACCCGTACGGCCAGCAGCAGCCGGGGTACGGCCAGCAGCCGCCCGCCCAGCCGGGTTACGGCTACCCGCAGCCCGCCCCGCAGCAGCCGGGCTACGGGCAGCAGCCCCCGCCGCCGCCACAGGGCTACGGGCAGCAGCCGCCCGCCCAGCCGGGGTACGAGCAGCAGCAGGGCTACGGCTACCCGCAGCAGGGCGGCCAGCCGCCGTACGGCCAGGTGCCCCAGCAGGGGTACGGCTACCCGCAGCAGCCCGGCGCCCCGCAGAGCGGCGGCAGCGGCAAGAAGACCGGCCTGATCATCGGTGCCGTCGTGGTCGTCGCGGCGGTCGTCGGAGGGATCGTCTTCGCGATGCACGGCTCCGACGGGGGCAGCAGCGGCCTGAAGAACGACGGCAAGAAGTACAAGCTGACCACGCCGGACGTCGTCGCCACGGACTACAAGAAGTCCGAGGACGCCCCGTCCGACGACGACGGCTTCGACGACGACGACATGACCACGCTCAAGTCGCTCGGCGTCAGCAACCCGACCCGGGTGACCGCGGGCTACATGAAGGGCTCGTCCGAACTCACCGGGAAGCTCATCGAGTTCAGCGGCGTCTACGGCGACGTGAAGAACCCGCAGGCGGTCGTCGACGGCATGTTCACCGAGCTGCGCAAGCAGGCCACGGACGACAAGGAGGACGACGGCACCAAGACCGAGCTGGAGGGCGACGCCCAGACCGTCCACCCGGCGGGCGCCGAGGACGCGGTCATGAAGTGCCAGAAGGCCAAGATCACGGAAAGCGACTCCGGCCAGACCCTCAACGTGACGATCTGCCTGTGGGCCGACTACAGCACGGTCGGCTACATCCTGCCCTTCGACCTGGCCTCGATGACCACCGGCGGCGGCACCTCGGACGTCAACGCCACCGCGGAGCTGACCGCCCAGGTCCGCAAGGACGTCCGGGTGCCGATCGGCTGACCGGCGCCGTACACGCGGCGAGGGGCGCCCGGTACGGAACCGGGCGCCCCTCGGCGCATGGTGCGGGCTCTCGCCCTTGCGGCTACGCGCTCTTCTGCTCGCCCTTGCCGATGATCCGCGGCTCGCGCGGCACCAGCGTCGGGTTGACGTTGGAGTGCACGACCTCGGCGCTGATCACCACGCGGGCGACGTCCTTGCGGGACGGCACCTCGTACATGACCGACATCAGCACCTCCTCCATGATCGCCCGCAGTCCGCGCGCGCCGGTCTGCCGCAGGATCGCCTGGTCGGCGATGGCCTCCAGCGCGCCGCGCTCGAACTCCAGCTCCACGCCGTCGAGTTCGAACAGCTTCTGGTACTGCTTCACCAGCGCGTTGCGCGGCTCGACGAGGATCTGCAGCAGCGCCTCGCGGTCCAGGTTGTGCACGCTGGTGATGACCGGCAGCCGGCCGATGAACTCCGGGATCATCCCGAACTTCACCAGGTCCTCCGGCATGATCTCCTGGAAGAGGTCGGCGGCCTGCAGCTCGCGCTTGGAGCGGATGGTCGCGCCGAAGCCGATGCCCTTGGCGCCGGCCCGCGACTCGATGATCTTCTCCAGCCCGGCGAAGGCACCGCCCACGATGAACAGCACGTTCGTCGTGTCGATCTGGATGAACTCCTGGTGCGGGTGCTTGCGGCCGCCCTGCGGCGGGACGCTCGCGGTCGTGCCCTCCAGGATCTTCAGCAGCGCCTGCTGCACACCCTCGCCCGACACGTCCCGGGTGATCGAGGGGTTCTCGCTCTTGCGGGCCACCTTGTCGATCTCGTCGATGTAGATGATCCCGGTCTCGGCCTTCTTGACGTCGTAGTCCGCCGCCTGGATCAGCTTGAGCAGGATGTTCTCGACGTCCTCACCGACGTAGCCGGCCTCGGTGAGCGCGGTCGCGTCGGCGATCGCGAAGGGCACGTTCAGCATCCGGGCCAGCGTCTGCGCCAGCAGCGTCTTGCCCGAGCCGGTGGGGCCGAGCAGCAGGATGTTGGACTTCGCCAGCTCGATCGCGTCCTCGTGGCCCGGGCGGCCGTTCTCCCCGGCCTGGACGCGCTTGTAGTGGTTGTAGACCGCGACGGAGAGCGCCTTCTTGGCGGGCGTCTGCCCGACCACGTAGCTCTCCAGGAACTCGTAGATCTCCCGCGGCTTGGGCAGATCCTCCCAGCGGACCTCGGAGGACTCCGCGAGCTCCTCCTCGATGATCTCGTTGCAGAGATCGATGCACTCGTCGCAGATGTACACACCGGGACCTGCGATGAGCTTCTTCACCTGCTTCTGGCTCTTTCCGCAGAACGAGCACTTCAGCAGGTCTCCGCCGTCACCGATGCGTGCCACGAGGTCTTTCCCCTTCGCCTGGGTTCCGCCGGCCTTCAACGGAGCCTGGGTGCTTCTCTCATCGACGGTACCTTGCCGCGCCCCCCGTGTGGGCCCCCCTTGGACGTACTCGCTCATCCGGGTCCGGAGGGGGGCGGGGGGCGCGGCCTGTCTCAGACGCTCACGGAGGTCTTGCGGGTCGAGACGATCTGGTCGACGAGGCCGTAGGACAGGGCCTCCTCGGCGGTCAGGATCTTGTCCCGCTCGATGTCGTCCCTGATCTGCTCGATCGGGGTGGTGGAGTGCTTGGCCAGCATCTCCTCCAGCTGCTGCCGCATCCGGATGATCTCGTTGGCCGCGATCTCCAGGTCCGAGACCTGGCCGCGGCCGGTCTCGGTGTACGGCTGGTGGATGAGCACCCGGGCGTTCGGCAGCGCCATGCGCTTGCCGGGGGTGCCGGCGGCCAGCAGCACCGCGGCGGCGGAGGCCGCCTGGCCCATGCAGACCGTCTGGATGTCCGGCTTCACGAACTGCATCGTGTCGTAGATCGCGGTGAGCGCCGTGAAGGAGCCGCCGGGGCTGTTGATGTAGACCGAGATGTCACGGTCGGGGTCCATCGACTCCAGGCACAGCAGCTGCGACATCACGTCGTTCGCCGAGGTGTCGTCGATCTGCACGCCCAGGAAGATCACCCGCTCCTCGAAGAGCTTCGAGTACGGGTCGTAGCGCTTGTAGCCCTGGGAGGTGCGCTCCTCGAACTGCGGAACGAGGTAGCGGGCCTCCGCGCCGAACACGCCGGGCCGCTCGGCCCGGGTGCGCTCGTACAGGCCGCTGCCGGGGAAATTCTGAGTGTTCACGTCCACCGTCCTGGTGATGTCGAGCTTCGAGTGATCGTCGGGGCTGCCGCGGCCGGGCTCAGGAGCCGGCGCCCGTGCCGCCGCCACCGGGCACGTGGGCGGCGGAGAGCATGACCCCGTCCAGCAGGCCGTACTCCTTGGCCTCCTCGGCGGAGAACCAGCGGTCGCGGTCGGAGTCCTTGGTGATCTGCTCGAAGCTCTGGCCGGAGTGCTGGGCGATCAGCTCGGCCATGCGGCGCTTGGTGTGCAGCAGCTGCTCGGCCTGGATCTTGATGTCGGTGGCGGAACCGCCGAGGCCGGCGGACGGCTGGTGCATCAGGATGCGGGTGTTCGGCAGCGCGAAACGCTTGCCCGGGGTGCCCGCGGTGAGCAGGAACTGGCCCATCGAGGCCGCCATGCCCATCGCGATCGTCACGACGTCGTTCTGGATGAACTGCATCGTGTCGTAGATCGCCATGCCGGCGGTCACCGAACCGCCGGGGCTGTTGATGTAGAGGAAGATGTCCTTGTCCGGCTCGGCGGCCAGGAGCAGCAGCTGTGCCGTGATCTTGTTGGCGATGTCGTCGTCGACCGCTTGGCCGAGGAAGATGATGCGCTCGCCGAGCAGTCGGTTGTAGACCTGGTCGCCGAGGCCACCGGGGTTCGGCTCGCCGGCGGCGGAAGGCATCTGAGTCGTCACGTATCCACCTGCTCGTTGTCGGACGGTAGACGGGCCGTCACGGGGTCTTCGTCTGAGTCGGCCGCCTTCCCCGCAAGGGGACTGCGCCCTTCTCCTTACGGACCCTAACGCGCGGGTGGTGGCCGTAAATCCTGTACGGCCACCTGTTCGCTCTGAGCGCATGGCGCTCCGCGCCGGGTGAGGGCTTCTCCACCGCGCCGGGTGAGCGTTTTGGGGGCGCGGGGAACTGCGCGCTCGGCCCCCACCGTGGTGCGGGTCGCTACCGGCCCAAGGGGGCTCTTCGGTTCGATCCGGACCACCGGCCGGTGGATGGTTGCGCGCGCAGTTCCCCGCGCCCCTGAAAAAACGCTCGCCCCGCAGGGTCAGGCTTCGTCGCCCTCGGCGGCGGCTTCGTCGGCCTCGGACGCGTCAGCGGCCTCCGCGGACTCGTCCTCCTCCTCGTCGGCGAGGTCGACGACCTCACCGTTGGAGTCGACGACCTTCGCCGACTCGACGACGACCGCGAGCGCCTTGCCGCGGGCGACCTCGCCCACCAGGAGCTGGACCTGGTTGCCCTCGACGACCGCCTGGGCGAACTGGTCGGGGCTCATGCCGGAGGACGCGGCGCGCCGCACGAGGTGCTCGGTGAGCTCCTCCTGGTTGACCGACAGCTTCTCCTTGCCGACGAGCTCGTCGAGGATGAACTGGGTCTTGATGCCCTTGACCGCCTGCTCCTCGATCTGGGCGTCGTACTCCTCGCGCGTCTTGCCCTCGCGCTCCAGGAAGGACTCCCAGGTCAGACCCATCTGCGGGAACTGGTGGTGCTCCAGGTTGTGGGTCCGGGTCTCGATCTCGTCCTTGAGCAGCTTCTCCGGGATCGCGACGTCGGTCAGCTCGATGAGCGCGTCCAGGACCTTCTCCTGGGCGGCCGTGGCCTGGTCGTACTGCTTCATCGACTCCAGGCGCTTGCGGCTGTCCGCACGCAGCTCCTCCAGCGTGTCGAACTCGCTCGCCAGCTGGGCGAACTCGTCGTCCAGCTCCGGCAGTTCGCGCTGCTGGACGTCGGACACCTCGACCTTGACCTCGGCGGCCTTGCCGGCCGCGGAGCCGCCCTTGAGCTCGGAGGCGAAGGTGGCCGAGCCGCCGGCGGACAGGCCGGTCACGGCGTCGTCGATACCGTCGAGGAGCTGGCCGGAGCCGATCGTGTAGCTGACGCCCTTGGCGATGCCGTCGCCGAGGACCTCGCCGTCCACGGACGCCTCCAGGTCGACGACCACGACGTCGCCCTCGGCGGCGGCGCGGTCCACGGTGGAGGTGGTGGCGAAGCGGTCCCGGAGCTGCTCCAGGGACTTCTCGACGTCCTCGTCGGTGACCTCGACGGCGTCGACGGTGACCTCGATGCCGGAGTAGTCCGGGATCTCGATGGTCGGGCGGATGTCCACCTCGGCGGTGAACTTCAGCTCGTTGCCGTCGTCGAACTCGGTGATGTCGACGTCGGGCTGGCCGAGCACGTTGATCTCGCCCTCGGTGACCGCCTGCGTGTAGAACTTCGGCAGCGCGTCGTTGATGGCCTCTTCGAGGACCGCGCCGCGACCGAAGCGCTGGTCGATGACGCGGGCAGGGATCTTGCCCTTGCGGAAGCCCGGCACCGTGACCTGGTTGTTGATCTTCTTGTACGCCGCGTCGAGGCTGGGCTTGAGCTCCTCGAAGGGCACCTCGACAGTGAGTCGAACCCGGGTCGGGTTCAGAGTCTCGACGGCGCTCTTCACGGTTGGGTCTCCTTGGGGCTTTACGTTGATGGGGGCGGACCTTCGGCCCTTCGGCGCGGCTCGCGCGTCCGGTACTCGGTACTCGGCCATGCCGCGTACCCGGTCGCCGGCGGCCCATCCTACCCGTACCACAAACCCGCCCGGGCGGGGTCGCCCGACGGTCCGCCGCCCGCTCCCGCGGGACGCGAAGGTGCTGGTCGGGGTGGCCGGATTCGAACCGACGGCCTTCCGCTCCCAAAGCGGACGCGCTACCAAGCTGCGCCACACCCCGCTGGTGCGACACGTAGAGTACATGCCCCTTAGACCGTGGGCAGCCGGTATTCACCCCCGCCCGATCCGGTTCGACCGCCAACCGCACGATGTGCCAGAATCAAGGCGCTGCGGGCGTAGCTCAATGGTAGAGCCCTAGTCTTCCAAACTAGCTACGCGGGTTCGATTCCCGTCGCCCGCTCTTCACGGCAGCGGCCCAGGTCAGCGGAGACATCCGCGACCTGGGCCGTCGCCTTGTCCGGTCCCGTTCCGGCCGGCTCCGCTCGAACCGTGCCCGAGCCTGATCATCGGCTTTCGGGTGCCGGCTTCCGCGCGAGACCAGCGGCCCTCTTCCGCACCAGGACAAGCCAGGCGAAGCCGAGGACAACCAGCAGCAGCCCCCAGAGCACATGCATCGCGGCAAGAGCGACACCGGTCATCGCAACGGTCGCCGCCGCGGACTCCCGCCGGAGTTGGTACGTGGACCGCTTGCTCGCCGAGGGCTTGACGAGCTGGCGACCGGTGAAGACCTGAACGAGATTTACGGCGGCCAGGAGTCCGGCGAAGCAGGCGAGAACCATGGGCATGGCGCAAAGACTAGGTCACTGGCCGAGAGGCCGTCGTCGTGCGCGGGTCAGTCGACGGGGATGCCCTGGGGGGATTTGATGCGGCGCATGATCATCTGGGAGTTGACGTCGCTGACGCCCGGCATGCCGATGAGCTTCTCGGTCCAGAAGCGCTCGTAGGCGTCGGAGTCGGCCACCGCGATGCGGAGCAGGCAGCCGGGGGCGCCGTAGAGGCGGTAGGCCTCGACGACGTCGGTGGTGGACTGGACCTCGGTCTCGAAGGCGGCGACCGAGGCGCGGTCGCGGTGGACCTCGACGGAGGCGAAGACCTCGAAGCCGCGGCCGACGGCCGCCGGGTCGACGACCGCGCGGTAGGTCTGGATCACCCCGTCGTCCTCCAGCTGGCGTACCCGGCGCAGGCACGGGGAAGGCGTGAGACCGACCCGCTGGGCCAGTTCCTGGTTGGTCAGCCGGCCGTCGGCCTGGAGTTCGCGCAAGATGTGTCTGTCGATGGCGTCCATCGCAGCATTATCAACCCGGATTTAACAAAGTACCGGCTGGTATTCGCAATCATATGCTGGGTCTACGCGCATATCATTGCAGTGGAGACCGTCTACGGTGCCGAGCCCTGCTCCCACGGGCGTCGGCGGCCCCCGCGGCAACGGTCCGGCGCAGCGGCAGCAATGGAGGCGGAGGCATCGTGCGACACGTCGTGGTGATCAGCACCGGGGGCACCATCGCCAGCCGGTGGCAGGGCGACGGATACGCGGCCGAGGCCGCCGGGCGGGAGGTCCTGGAGGCCGGCGCGGTGCCCGAGGGCGTCCAGGTGCGGGTGGTGGACCTCTTCACCGTCAACAGCTCGCGGCTGACCACCGACCACCAGCTGCGGCTGCTGTACGCGGTGCACGAGGCGCTCGCCGACCCCGAGGTGGACGGCGTGGTCGTCACCCACGGCACGGACACCCTGGAGGAGTCCGCCTTCTTCGTCGACCTCTTCCACCACGACCCGCGCCCGGTGGTCTTCACCGGCGCGCAGCAGCCGCTGGACTCCCCGGACGGCGACGCGGCGGGCAACCTCTACGACGCGCTGCTGACCGCCGCCTCCGGGCGGGACGTCGGCGCGGTGATCGTCTTCGCCGGCCAGGTCTTCGCCGCCCGCGGCACGGTCAAGCAGCACACGGTGGACGCGCACGCCTTCGGCGACCCGGACGGGCAGCCGCTGGGCCGGGTCGACTTCGGCCGGGTGCGCTGGTCGCGCCGGACGCCGCGGCACGAGCCGCTGCCGCTGCCCGCGCGCACGGGCAGCACCCCGCGGGTCGACATCGTGATGCACCACAGCGACGGCGACGCCGTCCTCTTCGACGCGGCCGTCGCGGCCGGCGCCCGCGGCGTCGTGCTGGTCGGTACGGGCGCGGGCAACGCCAATCCGGAGGTCGCCGACGCGGTGCGCCGCGCGGTCGGCGCCGGCGTGCACGTCGCCGTCAGCACCCGGGTCGCGGCGGGCGCGGTGGCCCCGCTCTACACCGGTGGCGGCGCCGTCGACCTGGCGGCGGCCGGCGCGCTGCTGACCGGTCCGCTCAAGCCGGGCCAGGCCCGTATCGCGGTGCTGGCCGCACTGCTGGCCGCCGGCGGCCCGGACCGCGGGCCGGACGACGCGGACGCGGGGACGCTGCTGCGCGCCCTCCTGGCCCCGGCGGCGGCGCCGCAGCGGGCGGCGTCAGATCTTTATCTGGTTGATGGTGTCGGCCACTGAGTTCAGGAACCGGTTGATCTCCGGCGCCATGTCCGTGGACGCCAGGAAGAAGCCGAAGAGGGCGGCGACGATCGCGGGTCCCACCTTGATCGACTTGGACCGGATCATGACGAAGAGCACGACGGCCAGCAGCACTGCCGCGGACAGTGAGATAACCACAGCGGATCACTTCCTCAATCGGTTCCAAGCCGGCCCGGGGAACCACGCTGCGCCCCCGCCTCGCCCGCACTCCATGGTGCCATCTCTGACCGACAATCAACGCCCTTCCGTGACACGGCAGATGGTTGCGATCAGGTGTGCTGGACGAGGCTTCGGCGTGTCGTGCGGGGGACGCGCGGGAAGAACTCAGGAAGCGCGGTGGGTGCGGCTGACGACGAGCAGCGCCCGGTCGTCGTTGACGTCCTTGGCCACCGCCTCGATGAGCCGCCAGGCCGCGCCGCGGAAGCCGGTCGCTATGAAGCGGTCCGCCTCGCCGATCAGCCGGTCCACGCCCTCGCTGATCTCGCGCTCGGCGGTCTCCACGAGCCCGTCGGTGAAGAGCATCAGGACGTCGCCGGAGCGCAGCGTGCCCTTCACGCCGTGGAATTCGGCCCCGTCGTAGACGCCGAGCAGCGGCCCCTCGGCGGTGATCTGCTCCCACACGCCGCTGCCGGAGTGCAGTTGGACGCCCGGCGGGTGGCCCGCGGACAGCAGTTCGTAGTCGCCGGTCTCCAGGTCGAGCACCAGGTGCACGGAGGTCGCGAAGCCCTCCTCCCAGTTCTGCCGCAGCAGATAGCCGTTGGCGGCGGGCAGGAAGGAGTGCGGCGGCAGTGAGCCGAGCAGGCCGCCGAACGCGCCGGACAGCAGCAGCGAGCGCGAGGCCGCGTCCATGCCCTTGCCCGAGACGTCGGTGAGCACCGCCTCCAGCACCCGCCCGCCGGAACTGCGGGTGGCCACGACGAAGTCGCCGGAGAAGGACTGCCCGCCGGCCGGCCGCAGCGACATCTCGGCGTGCCAGCCGCCGGGCAGCCGCGGCAGCCTGCTCTGCACCCGGATACGTTCCCGGAGGTCGAACAGCATGGTGTGCCCGCCCCGCCACGGCACCCCGACGCGGGACCGGAACTGCGCGATGACCAGGCCCGTCAGCGCGACCGCGGTGACCTCCAGTACCGTCCCCGGCGTGACCCGGGCCGGGCCCTCCCGGTAGGGGCCGAGCGTCGCGGACTCGGCGATCAGCGCCACGGCGGAGGCCGCGTAGAGCAGCAGCAGGCTCGCGGGGCGCAGCAGCAGCCCGCCGGCCAGGATCGGCAGCACCAGGGCGCTCGGCGGGCACCAGGCGGGCGTGACGACCGAGACGTACGCCAGCAGCGGGATCGCCGCGACGAGCACGGCCAGGCCCGCCCAGTCCGAGGCGCCGCCGCGGAAGTAGTCGACGGCGGCCTTGCGCACGCCGAGCCGGGCCCGGTGCAGCCGCCTGCGCCACCGGATCCCGACTCCCTCGCCCACCGCCTCTTTTGCCATGTCCCGGCGACCCTACCGAGCGGCGGCCCGGCTGTGCAGGGCAGATGGCCTGTGAGCCGTCCGGGTGAGCCGCCCGGCCGCTCCTTTCGCGCCGGAAAATCCGTTCGCCCCCCGCCCGGCGCCCTGGTAGGCACGGTTCATGACGATCGAGTTGCGGGCGCTCGCCGAGGGCGAGTGGGAAGCGTACGAGCGGTGTATCGCGCGGTCCTTCGGCGGCCCCGGCGAGGACCCCGCAGAGGCGCAGTTGTGGCGGGACCTGCTGCCGGTCGGGCGGACGGTGACCGCGTGGGACGGCAAGGAGGTCGTCGGCACCGCGGGCGCCTTCGACTTCCGGATGACCGTGCCGGGCGGCGCGGCGCCGGAGACCGCCGGTGTGACGGCGGTGAGCGTGCTGCCGACGCACCGCAGGCGCGGCGTGCTGACCGCGATGATGCGCCGCCAGCTCGACGCCTTCCGCGCGGACGGCACACCGGTCGCCGTCCTGACCGCCTCCGAGCCGCAGATCTACGGCCGGTTCGGCTACGGGGCGGGCGCGCGCCAGGTGCACGGCAGCTTCGACGTGCGGCAGCTGACGGTCGCGCTGCCGCCGGGCGCGGAGCGGCTGCGGATGCGGCTGGTCGACCCGGCGGAGGGCTCGGCGGCCTGCGAGGCGGTCTACGCGCAGGTGGTGCCGCGGCGCCCCGGCATGCTGGAGCGCCGCCCCGGCTGGGAGCGCCACCCGCTGCTGGACCCGGCGGGCGCACGCGGGGACTTCGGGCCGATGCTGTGCGTGCTGGCCGAGGACGACGAGGGCGAGGTACGCGGCTACGCCCGCTACTGGACGACGAACCGGGGCACACCCGAGGGCATCCCCGACGCGACCGTGAAGCTGCGGGACGCCGAGGCGCTCGACCCGGCCGCGTACGCGGCGCTGTGGCGCTACCTGACCGACATGGACCTGATCGCGCGGCTGGTCTTCCACAACCGGCCCGCCGACGACCCGGTGCACCAGCTCGTCTCCGACATCCGCCGCTGCCACCTGAGCTGGCGCGACGGGCTGTACGTGCGGCTGGTCGACCTTCCCGCCGCGCTCGCCGCGCGCGCCTACACCGCGCCGGTGGACGTGGTGCTGGACGTCGAGGACGCCTTCTGCCCGTGGAATTCGGGGCGTTGGCGGCTGTCCGCGGACGCCTCGGGCGCGGTGTGCGAGCGTACGGGCGACCCCGCCGACCTCGCCCTCGCCGCCCGCGAGCTGGCCACCGCCTACCTCGGCGGCCACACCCTGCGCGTCCTGGCCGCCGCCGGGCTGGTCACCGAGCTGCGCCCGGGGGCCCTGGGGCCCGCTTCCGCGGCTTTCCAGTCCGACGTGCAGCCGTGGGTGCCGCACGGCTTCTGAGCGGTCAGGCCGCCTGGCAGCGGGGGCACCAGAACAGGTTGCGGGCCGCCAGCGCCTGGGTGCGGACCTCGGTGCCGCACACCAGGCAGGGCAGGCCGGTGCGGCGGTAGACGTAGACCTCGCCGCCGTGGTCGTCGACGCGCGGCGGGCGGCCCATCGCCTCCGGCTCGTGCTCGGGGCGCACGGTGTCGATGCGGTTGTTGCGCACGCCCTCGCGCATCAGCGCGACCAGGTCGGCCCACATCGCGTCCCACACCGGCCGCGGCAGGTCCCGCCCGGCCAGGAAGGGGTCCACGCCGTGCCGGAAGAGCACCTCGGCGCGGTAGACGTTGCCGACGCCCGCGACGACCTTCTGGTCCAGCAGCAGCGCGGCGACGCTGATACGGGAGCGCGCGATCCGGGCGTACACCTTGCCGGGGTCGTCGCCGGGCCGCAGCGGGTCGGGACCGAGCCGGTCGTGTATCGCCTGCTTCTCCGGCCCGGTGATGAGCGCGCAGGCGGCGGGGCCGCGCAGATCGGCATATTGCCGAGCCGTGGCAATACGCAGGCGGACCGTGTCCGCGGGCAGGGGCGGTGCGCCCTCGCCGAAGCGGAAGGTGCCGATCAGGCCGAGGTGCACATGCACCCAGCCGACCCCGCCGAAGCCCAGGAAGAGGTGCTTGCCGTGCGCCTCGGCGGCCTCCATGACCCGGCCGTCCAGCAGCGCGGCGCCGTCCGAGAACTTGCCCTGCGGGCTGGCCGCCCGCACCGTCCGGCCGCCGAACCGCTCGGTGTGGTCGGCGGCCAGCCGGTGAATGGTGTGCCCTTCCGGCATGGCGGCCGGTCAGTCCTGCTGCGGGTGGTGCGCCGGGATCGGCGGCAGCTCGCCCGTGGCCTCGTACGCCGTGAGCATGTCGATACGGCGCTGGTGCCGCTCCTCGTGCGAGTAGGGCGTCGCGAGGAAGAGCTCGACGAATTTCACGGCCTCCTCCTGCGTGTGCATCCGGCCGCCGATGCTCAGCACGTTGGCGTCGTTGTGCTCGCGGGCCAGGGCCGCGGTCTGCTCGCTCCACGCGAGGGCGGAGCGCACACCGCGCACCTTGTTCGCGGCGATCTGCTCGCCGTTGCCCGACCCGCCGATGACGATGCCGAGGCTGCCGGCGTCGGCGGCCGTCCGCTCGGCGGCCCGCAGGCAGAAGGGGGGGTAGTCGTCGAGCGCGTCATAGACGTGCGGCCCGCAGTCCACGGGCTCGTGCCCGTTGGCGGTGAGCCATTCGACGAGGTGGTTCTTCAGTTCGAAGCCGGCATGATCGGAGCCGAGGTACACACGCATGGGGCCAGTCTTCCACCTCGCGCGGCGAGCACGCGTAGCGGCTGCGCCGCGCAGGAGCTGCGCCGCGCAGGGCCCGCACCGTCAGGGGCGCGGGGAACTGCGCGCTCAGCCCCCACCGGCCGGTGGTCCGGATCGGACCGGACTTCCCCTTGCGGGCGGTGACGGCCCGCGCCACGTGTGTGGCCGAGCGCGCAGTTCTCCCCCGGGCCTCGCCTGGGAGGTGCCCCCGCGCGCCCCCGAGAAACGGGTGCCCCGCGGCGCAGCCGCAGCCCGGGACGCTCGCCGTCCGCGCAGCGGTCAGTGGCGGACCAGGCGCCAGGTCAGGGGCAGGGCGGTCATCGCGAAGGCCGCCTTGATCGCGTCGCCCAGGAGGTAGGGGCGCAGGCCCATCGTGAGGGCCTGGTGGGCCGAGAGGTGGGCGGAGAGCGCCAGGTACGGGACGCCCACCGCGTAGATGACCGCCGAGCCGACGACCATGACGCCCGCGGTGCGCAGCACCGTGCGGTCGCCGCCGCGGCGGGCGAGGAAGCCGACCACGCCGGAGGCCAGCAGCATCCCGAGGATGTAGCCGAAGCTCGCCATGGACCAGCCGGAGGCGCCGCCGGCGAACCACGGCAGGCCCGCGACGCCCGCGGCGGCGTAGAGGCCGAGGGAGGCGAGGCCGCGCCGGGCGCCCAGCGTGGTGCCGACCAGGAGGGCGGCGAAGGTCTGGCCGGTGACGGGCACCGGCGAGCCGGGGACGGGCACGGAGAGCTGCGCGGCGAGCCCGGTGAGGGCGGCGCCGCCCGCGACGAGCGCGGCGTCGCGCAGCCGCGCCCGGGTCGCGGAGGAGGCGGGCAGCAGGTCGGCGAGGACGGTTCCCGTCCGGCCGGTGGCAAGGGTGGCGGCGCTCATGGAGTTCTCCCGCGGGGTGAGGCGGCTGGGGTCGCCGCGGAGGGCGACGCTCCGACGCTAGCCCAGCGGTCCGGCGCCGATCATCGTCCGCTTCCGACAAAGGCGTGATCTTCCGCTTGGAGAGTCCGGCCCCGGCAGGGCGGGAGGTTTACGCAGGTGGCGTGAGCTGCGTCACGCCGCCGACCGCGGCCGGGGCGGGCCCGTACGAGCCCGCCCCGGACCGTGCCGCTGTGAATTTCCACCAAGTTACGCGGGCACGTGACGCGCATACGTCACGCGGGTGGATCACGCGGGCTGGAGGAGATCCCACCGGTTGCCGTAGAGGTCGCGGAAGACCACGACCGCGCCGTACGGCTCGTAGCGCGGCTCCTCCTCGAAGACGACGCCCTCGGCGACCATGCGCTTGTAGGCGCCGTCGAAGTCGTCGGTGGTCAGGAAGAGCCCGACCCGCCCGCCGGTCTGGTCGCCGACCCGGGCGGACTGCTCCGGGGTGGACGCGCGGGCCAGCAGCAGGCAGGTCTCGCGGGCGCCGGGCGGGGCGACGACGACCCAGCGCGAGCCGTCCGCGCGCGGGGTGTCCTCGCGCAGCTCGAAGCCGAGCGCGCGGGTGTAGTAGGCGATGGCCTCGTCGTAGTCGTGGACGACGACGGCCACCAGGCCCAGGTACGCCATGGTGTGCCGACCGCCCTACTCGAAGCTCGGCCCGGCGGTGCGGGTGCGCTTGATCTCGTAGAAGCCGGGGATGGACGCGACCATGAGCGTGCCGTCCCACAGCTTGGCGGCCTCCTCGCCCTTGGGCGCGGGGGTGACGACGGGGCCGAAGAAGGCGATCTGCTCACCGTCGGAGCCGGGTACGGCGATGACGGGGGTGCCGACCTCCTGGCCGACCTTGTCGATGCCCTCCTTGTGCGAGGCGCGCAGCTCGGTGTCGTACGTGTCGCGGTCGGCGTAGTCGGCCAGTTCCGCGGGCAGGCCGACCTCCTCCAGGGCCTCGACGATCGTCTCGCGGGTCTTGGGCAGCGCGCGGTTGTGGAAGCGGGTGCCGAGCGCGGTGTAGAGCGGGCCGACGACGTCGTCGCCGTGCTGCTGCTGGGCCGCGACGACGACGCGGACCGGGCCCCAGGCGTCGCGCAGGAAGGTGGCGTAGCCCTCGGGCAGGGTGTCGAGCTTGTCCTCGTTGAGCACCGCCAGGCTCATCACGTGCCAGTGCACCTCGATGGGGCGGACTTTCTCGACCTCCAGCATCCAGCGCGACGTCATCCATGCCCACGGGCACAGCGGGTCGAACCAGAAGTCGGCGGGCGTCTTGGCCGGATCGGCGGCGGTCGCAGTCACTGCGTACTCCTCGTCGGGGGGCGTCCGGCACGGGCCGGGCGCGGCTGGGCAAACCCCTGCTACAGCCGACAACGCGGCGGGATCGGTGGCGCATTCCCCGCTCCTCCCCCGTTCCTTCCCCGCTCCCGGCGGTCCTCGGGGGTGTCCGCGCTCCCGTGCCCCGCGCGCCGCGCCCGTGGCCGTATGCGCTGGTCGGCGCCCGGGTGTCGGCCCTCCGTGGAAGGATGCGAAGGGTCAGCTGTCCGATGTGCTTGGGGTACCTGGGGTGCCTGGGCCTGAGACGAAGGAGTCCGCCCGTGCCCGGCGAGAACCTGAGCCGTGAGGAGGCCCGCGAGCGGGCCGCCGTGCTGTCGGTGGAGCGCTACGACGTGGCGCTCGACGTGCGGTCCGCGGTGGGCGCGGTGCCGGGCGGCGCCGTACGCACCTTCCGGTCCACCACGGTGATCGACTTCCGGTGCGCGCGGCCGGGCGTGCCGTCCTTCGCCGACCTCGTCGCGACCGAGGTCGCGTCGGTCCGGCTCAACGGCCGCGAGCTCGACCCGGCGAAGGTCTACGACGGCGCCCGCATCGCCCTCGACGGCCTGGCCGAGCGCAACACCCTGGTCGTGGACGCGCGCTGCGCCTTCAGCCGTACGGGCGAGGGCCTGCACCGCTTCGAGGACCCGGAGGACGGCGAGGTCTACCTCTACACGCAGTACGAGCCGGCCGACGCCCGCCGGGTCTTCGCGAACTTCGAGCAGCCCGACCTCAAGGCGCCCTTCACCTTCCAGGTGACCGCCCCCGAGGGCTGGACGGTGCTGTCCAACGCCGAGCCGCAGGACGCGCCCGCGGCGGCCGACGGCGGCGGTACGACGACGCGCTTCCGGCCGACGCTGCCGATCCCGACGTACATCACCGCGGTCGTCGCCGGCCCCTACCACGTCGAACGCGACCACTACTCCCGCGCCCTGGACGACAAATCGACGCTGGACATCCCGCTCGGCGCGCTGTGCCGCCGCTCGCTGGCCAAGCACTTCGACGCCGACGAGATCTTCACCGTCACCAAGCAGGGCCTGGACTTCTACCACGACACCTTCGGCTACCCGTATCCGTGGGGGAAGTACGACCAGGCCTTCGTGCCGGAGTACAACATCGGCGCGATGGAGAACCCGGGGTGCGTGACCTTCCGGGAGGAGTTCGTCTTCCGCGGCAAGGTGACGCGCGCGTCGTACGAGCACCGGGCCAGCGTGGTGCTGCACGAGATGGCGCACATGTGGTTCGGCGACCTGGTGACCATGCGCTGGTGGGACGACCTGTGGCTCAAGGAGTCCTTCGCGGACTTCATGGCGGCCTTCTCCCAGGTCGCGGCCACGCAGTACACCGAGGGCTGGATCACCTTCGCCAACCGCCGCAAGGGCTGGGCCTACCACGCCGACCAGCTGCCCTCCACGCATCCGGTCGTCGCCGACATCCGCGACCTGGAGGACGCCAAGCTCAACTTCGACGGCATCACGTACTCCAAGGGCGCGGCCGTCCTCAAGCAGCTCGTCGCCTACGTCGGGCAGGACGCCTTCTTCGAGGCGGCCCGGCGGTACTTCCGGCGGCACGCCTACGGCAACACCGAGCTGGCCGACCTGCTGTCCGTGCTCAGCGAGACCTCGGGGCGCGACATGCCCGCCTGGTCGCGCGCGTGGCTGGAGACCGCGGGCGTCAACTCGCTGACGCCCGACGTGAGCTACGGGTCGGACGGGCGCATCGTGGAGCTCGCGGTGCTCCAGGGCGCCGACGACCCGGCGCACCCGCAGCTGCGCCCGCACCGCGTCGCCGTGGGCCTCTACCGGCGTGTGCCGGGCGGCGCGCTGGAGCGCTTCGCGCGCGCCGAGACCGACGTGGCGGGCCCGCGCACGGTCGTCGCCGACCTCGCCGGGCAGCCGCGGCCCGACCTGGTGCTGGTCAACGACGACGACCTGACGTACTGCAAGGTGCGTTTCGACGCGGATTCGCTCGACACCCTGCGCGCGCACCTGGGCGACCTGTCGGACCCGCTGGCGCGCGCGCTGGCCTGGTCGGCGGTGTGGAGCATGACGCGGGACGGCCTGATGCCGGCCGGCGACTACCTCGGCCTGGTGCTGCGCTTCGCGGGCCGCGAGACCGACATCGGCGTGCTCCAGTCGCTGCACCTCCAGGCCCGCACCACCCTCACCCGCTACGTCACGCCCGAGCGGCGCGCCCAGGCGGCGACCGAGCTGGCGCAGGGCGCGGTGCACGAGCTGCGGCTCGCCGAGCCGGGCAGCGGCCACCAGCTGGCGTGGGCGCGCTTCTTCGCGTCCATGGCCGCCTCGCCCGCCGATGTGCAGCTGCTGCGGGGCCTGTTCGACGGCTCGGCCCGCATCGACGGCCTGGAGGTGGACCAGGAGCTGCGCTGGACGCTGCTGGGCGCGCTCACCGCACAGGACGCCACGGGGGCGGCCGACATCGCGGCCGAGCGGGCGAGGGACGACACGGCCTCCGGGCACCGGCACGAGGTGCGCTGCCTCGCCGCCCGGCCCGCCGCCGAGGTCAAGGAGCGGGTGTGGGCGGACGTGGTGGGGTCGGACGCGCTGTCCAACGCCCTCGTGGAGGCCAGCATCGCGGGCTTCGTGCAGGCCGGGCAGCGCGAGCTGCTGGCGGCCTTCACGGACCGGTATTTCGCGGCGCTGGAGGACATCTGGGCGTCCCGCTCGATCGAGATCGCGATGGCGGTCGTCAGCGGCCTCTTCCCGGGCCTCCAGGACCGCCAGGAGACGCTGGAGGCCACCGACGCGTGGCTCGCGGCCCACGAGGACGCCGCGCCCAACCTGCGCCGACTGGTGCTCGAAGGACGCGACGACCTGGCGCGGGCGCTGCGCGCGCAGGCGTGCGACGCGCGGGCGGCCGAGGCCGCCCGCTCCGGCGCCGCGCTGTGAGGTGACGGGGCGGCGGGCCGCGGGTCCGTCGGCCGGTGGCCTGACGCGCCGTGCGGGCATTCCGCCGGGCGGGGCGGCGCGGGCCGTACCGCCCGGTGGGGCGGGCCGCGGTCGCCGGGGCGGCGCGGGGCGCGTCACCCGGATGGGGAAACGAGTGATCGGCATCCGAACACGTGGACTTTAGCCCGGTGTTGTCCGGTTTTGTCGACGGGCGTGTAACAGGGGGTTAGGGGCCGTGCGGATGGCGGGAACGACGTCGCCATGAACGTGAACCCCCGCCTCCCCCACGGCCCCCGCCCCGCCGCCGCGCCCTCCTCCCCCGCCGGGCACGGCAAGGGCGCGGCCGGCCCCGCCACGTACGTCCCGGACCTGCGGCTGCCCGCGGACGAGCCGGTCATGACGCTGCGCCGGCTGCGCGCGCACGGCGTCCCGGCGTCCGTCGTGGCCGAGCGCTGCCGGCCGGGCGGGCCCTGGCGGCAGCTGCTGCCGCAGGTCTACCTGCTGCGGCCGGGCGCGCCCGGCACCCGGGAGCGGCTCCGGGCGGCGCTGCTGTACGCGGGCCGCGAGCCGGTCGGGCGCGGCAGTACGCCGGGCGGCGCGGGTACTTCCGGGCCTTCGCCGGCGTCGGGCTCCTCCGGCCCGTCCGGGCCCTCGCCGGCGTCGGGCTCCTCCGTCCCGTCCGGCCCGGCCCTCGGCGGCGGGCGCGAGGCCATGGTGACCGGCCTGGCCGCGCTCGCGCTGCGCGGCTTCGCGTGCGTGCCGCCGCTGCCCGCGCTGCTGCGGATCGACGTGCTGGTGCCCCGGCAGCGGCGGCTGCGGGACGCCGGCGAGGTGACCGTGCACCGGGCCCGCGTCCTCCCGCCGGCCCAGGAGGTGGCCGGGCTGCCCTGCGCGCCGGTGCCCCGCGCGCTGGCCGACACCGTGGGGAGCCTGGACGACGCCCGGTCGGTGCGGCGGCTGCTGGCCGAGGCGGTGCGCGGCGGCCACTGCGACGCCGCCGCGGTGATGCGCGAGCTGGGCGCGGCCGGGCTGCTGGACCACCCGCACGTGGCCGACGCCGTGGGGGCGCTGCACGGCGCCGACCGCCGCGTGGCCGAGCAGCGGCTCTACGCGATGGTGCGCACCCACGCGCTGCCCGACCCGGTCTGGAACGTCGAGCTGCGCCTGCCCGGTGGCCCGCCGCTGGGCGTGGTGGACGCGTACTGGCCCGACCACGCCGTGGCCCTCGCGATCGACCCGCGCCACGGCGGCCCCGACACGTACGACGGACCGGGCACGTACGGACCGGCAATGGACGACGGCGTGGCAATGGGCCACGACACGGCAATGGACGACGGCGCGGACGGTGACCTCTACGCCGACCCGTACGGCGGGAGCGGGTCCTGGGACACGGAGGTGTGGCAGCCGGAGACGGTCTTCCGGGACGACGAGGTGTGGTCGCGGACCGTCCGCCGACGCGACCGGCTCGAAGCGCTCGGCATCACGCTCGTGCACGTCACGCCCGCCGAGTTGCGGGACGCGGGCGCGCGGTACGCGGCCGTGGTGCGGACCGCGCTGGTCGCCGCGACCGACCATCTGCCCGCCGCCTACGTCGTGGTGACGCCGCGCTGACCCGCGGCCGCCCCGTGGCAAGGGTGCGGCCTTTGCGCCGGTATGCCGCGTCCGGCACTGGCGGATACACGTCAGCGGAGCACCAAGCGAAGGTCAACGCACCACAAAGAACGGCTTTCCCCGGCAGGGTGACGATCCGTACGGTCTTTTCCGCAAGTCCTTCCGATTCCCGTACACCGTCACGACGGCCCGAACAGGGATGCCCATGCCACTCGCTCACATATCCGGCACCAGACGCACGGCCCGGCTCGCGCTCGCCGCGGGCCTGGTGGCCGCCCTCACGGCCGCGAGCCCCGCGCTCGCGGCCGCCGACGCTCCCGCGCCGGTGCTGCCCGCCACGACGCCCGCGACCGCCACGCCCACCGCCCCCGACGGCACCGGCGCGCCCGGCAAGGACGCCGACGACAAGCTCGGTGCCGCCGACGCCGAGGCGCTGGCCAAGGCCAAGGCGCACGGCGACAAGACCGTCACCTTCATGGTCGCGGGCAAGCCCGGCACCACCGCCGAGATCAGCTCCCGCCTGCACGCCCAGGGCGCGAGCGTCGGCCGGACGTACGACCAGCTCGGCTACGTCCGCGCGACGGTGCCCACCGCGAAGGCGGACGCGGCGCTCGGCGCGGCGCAGAAGCTCCCGCAGGTGCTGGCGATCGACCTCAAGCAGGAGATCCAGCTCGACGACCCGACGCCGTCCGCGGACACCACCGCCGCCGCGCGCCACCAGGGCAAGCCCGCGAAGACCTACCCGGGCCCCGACAAGCGCACCCCGGCCGCGAACCCCTACCAGCCGGCCTTCGAGACCGGCGCGGTGGACTTCGTCAAGCACAACCCCGCCGCCGACGGCCGCGGCATCACCATCGGCATCCTGGACTCCGGCGTCGACGTCGGCCACCCGGCGCTGCAGAAGACCACCACCGGGCAGCGCAAGATCGTCGACTGGGTCACCTCGACGGACCCGATCCTGGACGGCGACGCCACCTGGCGCCCCATGGTGACCACCGTGTCCGGCCCGTCCTTCACCGCCTCCGGCCGCACCTGGACCGCCCCCGCGGGCAGCTACTCCTTCAGCACCTTCGCCGAGGCCGCCACCAAGGGCGGCGACGCCAACGGCGACCTCAACCGCGACGGCGACACCACCGACGTGTGGGGCGTGCTGTACGACCAGGCCGCCGGCACCGTGCGCGTCGACCTCGACAACGACGGCGACTTCACCGACGAGACCGCGATGAAGCCGTACAAGGACGGCTACCAGATCGGCCACTTCGGCACGGACGACCCGGCCACCGCCATCTCCGAGTCCGTCCCCTTCACCATCGAGATCCGCAAGGACGTCCCGATGGACCCCTACGGCGGCACGTGGGTGGGCAAGAAGGCCGACTTCGTCAACATCGGCGTCGTGGAGGCCGAGCACGGCACCCACGTCGCGGGCATCACGGCCGCCAACGGGCTGTTCGGCGGCGCGATGGACGGCGCCGCGCCCGGCGCGCAGATCGTCTCCTCGCGCGCCTGCACCTGGACCGGCAGTTGCACCACCATCGCGCTCACCGAGGGCATGGCCGACCTGGTGATCAACCACCACGTCGACGTCGTCAACATGTCCATCGGCGGCCTCGGCTCGCTCAACGACGGCGCCAGCGCGCGCGACCTGCTCTACAAGCAGCTCATCGACACCTACGGCGTCCAGCTGGTGATCTCCGCGGGCAACGACGGCCCCGGCGTCAACACCATCAGCGACCCGGGCCTGGCCGACCACGTGCTGAGCGTCGGCGCGTCCATCTCCCGTGAGACGTGGGCCGCCAACTACGGGTCGCAGACCACCGTGCCGTACGCGATGATGCCCTTCTCCGCGCGCGGCCCGCGCGAGGACGGCGGCCTCGCGCCCGTCATCACCGCGCCCGGCGCCTCGATCAGCTCCACCCCGACCTGGGAGGCGGGCGCGCCCGTCGCCGAGGCCGGCTACAGCCTGCCGCCCGGCTACGCGATGCTCCAGGGCACCTCGATGGCCTCCCCGCAGGCCGCCGGCGCCGCCGCGCTGCTGCTGTCCGCCGCCAAGGCCCGGCACCTGACCGTCACCCCGGCGCAGCTGCGCACCGCCCTCGTCAGCACCGCCAAGACGATCCCCGGCTTCCAGACCGCCGACCAGGGCGCCGGCCTCATCGCCGTCCAGCCCGCGTGGGATCTGCTCAGGCGCGGCGGCACGACCGACACGTACACCGTCAGCGCGCCCGTCGACACCACGCTGTCGAGCTACCTCCAGACGCCCGGCTACGGCACCGGCATCTACGACCGCGAGGGCGGCCTGACCACCGGCCAGAAGCGCACCTACACCGTGACCGTGACCCGCACCGGCGGCCCGTCCTACGCGCTGCTGCACACGCTGCGCTGGGCGTACGACGACGGCACCTTCTCGGTCGCGAGCCCGGTCGTGTCGCTGCCGCTGAACAAGCCGGTGACGGTCAAGGTCACCGCGAAGCCGCGCGCCGCGGGCGTGCACAGCGCGCTGCTGAACGTCGACGACCCGCTGACGCCGGGCACGGACACGCAGATCGCCGCGACCGTCATCGTCTCCACGCCGGTGACCGGCCCGTCCTTCACGCTCACCCGCTCCGGGACGATCCAGCGCGACAGCACCCGCTCGTACTTCGTGACCGTGCCGGCCGGGGCGACCTCGCTGGAGGTCTCCATGGGCGGCCTCAAGACCGGCAGCCAGACCCGCTTCATCACGATGCACCCGTACGGTGTGCCGCTGGACTCCACCCAGACCCCTGACTGCTACCCGAACTACGACAACCCGGCCAACACCTGCCGCCCCGACCTGCGGTCGTACGCGCAGCCGCTGCCGGGCGTGTGGGAGATCGAGGTCGAGGCCCGCAGGACCTCGCCGCAGCTCGACAACCCCTACACGCTGAAGGTCGCCGTCCTCGGTGCCGCCTTCGACCCGGCGGTGCAGACGCTGCCGAGCGCGAAGGTCGGCGAGCCGACGCCGGTGAGCTGGACCGTCACGAACAACTTCGCGCCGATCAGCGGCGGTACGGTCGCCGGCGGGCCCCTCGGCTCCGCCGCCACCGACACGCCCACGATCGCCGAGGGCGAGACCCGCACGACGAACCTGACCGTGCCGGCGGGCGTCTCGCGGCTCGACGTCTCGATCGGCTCGCCGTCCGACCAGCAGGCCGACCTCGACCTGTACGTCTACCGCGACGGCGTGCTCGTCGCGCAGAGCGCGGACGGGGACGCGGAGGAGTCCGTGAGCCTCGCGAATCCGGCGCCGGGCGAGTACACGTTCGAGGTGGACGCGTACGCGGTGCCGTCCGGCTCGACGACGTACGCGTACGAGGACGTCTACTACTCCGCTGCGCTCGGGCAGGTGACGGTGGGCTCCACCGCGCCGCTGTCCCTGCCGCACGGTGCGAAGGCGGTGGTCACCGCCGACGTGGTGGCTTCGGCCGTCGCGCCCGCCGGGCGCCAGCTGTTCGGGCAGGTCAGCGTTCTCACGCCGGGCGGCACGCAGGCGGGGACGGGGTCCGTTCTGATCGCGTCGACGCTGCCGTAGCTCTTGCTCCCGGGGGGCGTCTCGCGTGGGCGGGGCGCCCCCCCGTTTTTTGCGCTGGGGGGTGCGGCTTGCGGTTCGCCGCGCGACCTTCCCTTGGTGGGGGCTGGCCGCGCCCACGCGGCGCCAGCCGCACATCAGATGCAGCCTCGCGCCCCCGGTGTACCCGGCGGGGCATCGCGCACTGCGTGCGGGGGTGGGGTCGGGTGCCGGCACGGGGCACCTCCTCGGAATGCGCGTGTGACCTCATGCCGTAGGTGGCGGGTCCTGCGTGCGCATTCCTGCGGGGGCACCCCGCACCGTCCCCCTCCCGGCCGGAATGGCGGCTGCCTGCCGGTGGGGGTGAATGTCGCAGGGACTACGGCTCGCCGCCGACGGCGAATGCGCCCCACAGGAAGACCGGCACTTTCTGCTCCTACCTGCACGGGTGGTGCGGGTGGGCAAACCCCGCGCCGCCAGGCGCGGGCACCCCCCCGCGGCGGGTCAGCCGCCGGCCGAGGGGCGGGCTCGCAGCAGCGCGCGGGCGGGGAGGGACGTGGAGGCGAGGGTCAGGGCGAGGGCGGCGGCCGCGAGGGCGAGGGGCTGGGTGGGCGGGACGTACGGTGACGCGCCGGTGAGGCCGCGGGCGATGGGGACGAGGGTGATCCAGGCGATCGCCCCGCCGATGCCGAGCCCGGCGAGGGCCACGACGAGAGCCTCGGCCCGCAGCATCCGCAGGACCTGGGTCCGCGTCGTGCCGGCGAGCCGGAGGAGCGCCACCTCGCGGCGGCGGTCGAGGACCGTCATGACGAGGGTGTTGGCCGCGGCGACCGCGGCGAAGCCGCCGAGGACCCCCGCCATCACCCGGTTGGCCCAGCCGTTGAGTTCGAGGTCGCGGTCGGCCTGCACCCGGTAGCCCGCGCGGTCGGTGACCGTGAGGCCGGGCACGCCGAGCCGGCCGAGGGCGCGCCGTACGGCGCCGGGGTCCGCCCCCGGGGCGTCGTGCACGAGCACCTCCGTGTCGAGCGCGGCGGCGGCGTGCGGGGCGACCACGGAGTGCGGCAGCAGCAGTGAGCCGAGGCCGAGCCCGCGGCTGTAGACGGCGACGACGGTGGGCCGCAGCTCCGTACCGTCGCCGAGCCACAGCGAGATCCGGTGGCCGACGTGCGCGTTGGCAGTACCGGCGAGCAGCGTGTCGAGCGCGACGGTGCGTCCGTCGCCGGTGAGGGCGGCGAGGGAGCCCTCGCGGACGCCGAGGTCGAGGACGCGGGGCAGCGCGGCGGGGTCGCCGTCGACGCCCAGCACGCTGGTGGAGTTGAGCGAGCCGCCCGAGCGGTAGAGCGCCCCGCTGCGGAGCACGCCGACCGCCGTGTCCACGCCGGGCGTACGCGCGGCGCGCGCGGAGGTGCCGCCGGGCAGGCCCGGGCCGCCGGAGCCGAGCACCTGGTCGGCGACGACACCCGCCCTGATCTGCCGGGACGACTCGTGCGCGACCGAGCTCTGCATCCACACGAGTGTCCCCGTGAAGGCGGTGACGAGCACCAGCGGCGTGATCGCGGAGGCGAGCCGGCGCGCGTTGGCGCGGGTGTTGGCGGCCGCCAGCTCGCCGGGCGCACCACCGGCGCGCAGGGGGAGCCCGAGGAGCGCGGACGCCAGCCAGGCCACGACCGGGCCGAGCAGCGCGACGCCGACCATGAAGCTGAAGACGACGCCGAGAGCGACGTTCGCCGCGTCGTCGCCGGTGGTGTGCGCGGCGACGACCGCGAGCACGACCCCGCCCACGACCGCCGCGACGCCCAGCACCGTACGGATCACGCCGGGCCGCCGGCGTTCCACGGCCGCCTCGCCGAGCGCGGCGCTGGGCCGCGCCTTCGCCGGGCGGCGGGCCGCGAGCCGGCCCGCCACGAGCGCGGCGAGCAGCCCCGCGCCGACCGCCGAGACCATCGGGATCCAGCCGACCGAGAGGGTCACCCCGTACGGCACCGCGTCCTTGTGCACGAGCTGGTCGAGCCACCAGCGGGCCAGCGCGATGCCCGGCAGGATGCCCGCTGCACCGGCGACCGGCGCGACCAGCAGCGCCTCGGTGGCCACGGTGCGGCGGATCTGCCGCGGGGTGGCGCCGATCGCGCGCAGCAGCGCGATCTCCCGGCCGCGCTGGCCGATCGCGAGCGAGACGGTGCCCATCACGACGAAGACGGCGGTGGCGGTGGCGATACCGCCGAAGGACCCGCCGATCGCCGTGAGCATCTCCCGCGCCCCGGCGAGCTGCGGCTGCTCCGCGGCGCCGCGCCCGTCCCCGGTGCGTACCTCGGCGGCGTCCCCGACCGCGTGCCGGGCCCGGTCGGCGAGCTGCCCGGTGCTCACACCCGGCTTCGCGAACACGGCGACCGCGTCGGCGAGCCCGGGGTGACCGGACAGCCAGTCCGCGGTGGCGTCCGCGAACCAGGCGGTGGGCGCCCCGCCGGTCCCGGTGAGCCCGGCGACCCGGAAGGCCGCGGTGCCCCCGGGCGTCCCGAGGGTGACGGTACGTCCGGGGCCGGTGTGCGCGGCGCGCGCGGTCGCCGGATCGAGGACCACCTCACCCGCGCCGGGCGCGCGCCCCTGCACGACCTCGGCGCCGTCGACAACCCTGGCCGCCCAGTTGCGCCCCGTCACCTGCCCCGCGCCCTGCACGGGAAAAGCCGTGTCCACGACGGCCGCGGCCACACCGGGCTCGGCCGCGACCCGCGCGGCCAGCCCGGCGTCCAGCCGCGGCGTGTCCGTGAGCGGCTCCTTCTCCGTCTCGGCGTCCTCACCGTGCCCCACGTGGATCCGCGCCTCCGGATGCGGCGCGACGACGACCGGCACATGCGCGTACCGCTCGGGCGCGACATGCGCGGTGATCCCCGTCTGCAGCAATGTCCCGCACGCGGTGACAACGACCGCGGCGAAGAACAGCGCGACGAACGTCCCCGCGAACGACGCGGGCCTGAACCGCACGGACGCCCGCGCGAGCCCGTTCATTTCCGCCCCCGTCCGCGTACGGGGGTGCCCGTGCCCCGCCGGGCCGCCATGCCCTCACCCTCACCGGCCGGCAGCCGCCCACGCTCCCCGGAAGGGGGACGATCCGGGGGTGCCCCCGCAGGAATGCGCAGCGACTCCGTCGCGGATACGTATGAGGTCAGACGCGCATTCCGAGGAGGTACCCCCGGAGTGGCCCCCGACCCCACCCCCGCGCCAAGCGCGCGATGCCACGCCGGGCACACCGGGGGCGCGGGGAACTGCGCGACCAGGCACAACGCACCCAGCGCGTCGCCACCGACCCGAAGGGGCAACCCGGTCCGCTCCGGACCACCGGCCGGTGGTGGGCTGAGCGCGCAGTTCCCCGCGCCCCTAAAAACGCTCGCCCCGCGCGGCACGCGCAGCCCGAAAACGCTCGTCCCGCGCGGCACGCGCACCCTCAAAACGCCCGCCCGGCGCGCAGCCGGGAGACGGCGGCGGGGAATCACGCCACCCTCCCAGCCGCGGACGCGGCAGACGCGGCAGCCGTGAGCGCGACCATCCGGTCGGCAACCTCCGCCGGGGACGGCGCACGCAGCTCGCCCGCGAGACGCCCGTCCGCGAGGAAGAGCACCCGGTCGGCGTGCGACGCGGCGACCGGGTCATGCGTGACCATGACCACCGTCGCGCCGAGCGCGTCCACCGCGCGGCGCAGCAGGGCGAGGACCTCACGGGCCGTGCCCGTGTCGAGCGCGCCGGTGGGCTCGTCGGCGAAGATCACCTCGGGGTCGGTGACGAGCGCCCGCGCGATGGCGACGCGCTGCTGCTGGCCGCCGGACAGCTGCCCGGGGCGGCGCCGCCCGTACCCGTCGAGGCCGACCTCCGCGAGGAGGGTGTGCGCGCGGCGGCGGTCGGGGCGGACCCCGGCCAGCCGCAGCGGCAGCAGCACGTTCTGCTGCACCGTCAGCGACGGCAGCAGGTTGAAGGCCTGGAAGACGAAGCCGATGCGGCGGCGGCGCAGCTTGGTGAGCTGGTTCTCGCCGAGCCCGGTGATCGGCTCGCCGCCGAGCAGCACCTCTCCCCCGTTCGGCCGGTCGAGGCCCGCCGCGCACTGGAGGAAGGTGCTCTTGCCGGAGCCGGACGGCCCCATCACGGCGGTGAAGCTGCCGCGCGGCAGCGCGAGGTCGACGCCGCGCAGCGCGTGCACGGCGGCGTCCCCGCGCCCGTAGGTGCGGGTGACCGAGCGGAGTTCGACGGCGAGTGCGCCGGGGGAGCCTCCGTGCGGGGAGACGTCGGGTGCGGAGACGATGCCGTGTGCAGCCATGTCCTCGACGCTACGGAGCGCCGACCGGGTGAACCATGGCGTACGCCGGTCTCCTCGGGGTGGGGACAACCCCACCGTGACCCACCGCGACGGGTGTGACACATCCCGGAAGGGGTAGGGCTGAGGTGATCGGCCGGAAAGATCCGAAAGTGGACCACGGAGGCGCGATGGACCGGGCACGGCTTGCCGCGCTGCACGGCGTGGACGTGACGTACAGCCCGGCGCCCGGCCGGCAGGTCGCGGTCGCCGAGGACACGGTGGTGGCGGTGCTCGCCGCCCTCGGTGTGGACGCGTCCACGCCCGACGCCGTACGCGCCGCTCTCGCCGGGTACGAGGCGCGGGCCGCGCGGCGCCTGCTGCCGCCGTGCACGGTGCTGCGCGCGGGCGAACCGCTGACCGGGCTGCCGGAGGGCACCGAGGTCACCGTGGAGACCGCGGCGGGCGAGGCGCTGAGCAGGCTGCCGGGCCGCCCCGGGCGCTACGGGCTGCGCGCGGTCGCGCCGGACGGCCGGTCCGCGCGCGGCGACCTGGTCGTGGCGCCCGCCCGGCTCGCGGGCCCCCGCGGGCGGAGCTTCGGCTTCATGGCGCAGCTGTACTCCGTGCTGTCCCGCCGTTCGTGGGGCATGGGCGACCTGGGCGACCTCGCGGAGCTGGCCGCGTGGTCCGGGCGGGCGCTCGGCGCCGGGTTCGTGCAGATCAACCCGCTGCACGCGGCCGTACCGGGGCGTCCCACCGACCCGTCGCCGTACCGCCCGTCCTCCCGGCGCTTCCCCGACCCCGTCTACCTGCGGATCGAGGAGATCCCGGAGTACGCCTACCTGCCGCACGACGCGCGCGCCGTCGCCACACGGCTGCTGGCCAAGGCCGCGACGCTGCGCGACACCGTGCTGCTCAAGGACAGCCTCATCGACCGGGACGCGGTGTGGGAGCTGAAGTCGCAGGCCCTGGAGCTGCTGCGGGAGGTGCCGCTCAGCCCCGGGCGGCGCGCCGCGTACGCCGACTTCCTCGCCGCGCAGGGCCAGGCCCTCGACGACCACGCCACCTGGTCGATGCTCGCCGAGCTGCACGGACCCGACTGGCGGACCTGGCCCGCGGGCCTGCGCGACCCGCGCTCGCCGCAGGTGGCGCGCGCCCGCAGCGAGCACCAGGAGCGGGTCGACTTCCACTGCTGGCTCGGCTGGCTGACCGACAGCCAGCTCGCGGCGGCCCAGCGGGCGGCCCGGGACGCCGGGATGGCCGTCGGCGTCGTCCACGACCTCGCGGTGGGCGTCAACCCCGCCGGGTCCGACGCCTGGTCGATGCAGGACGTGCTGGCCGCGGGCATGTCGACGGGCGCCCCGCCGGACGCGTTCAACGCCCGCGGCCAGGACTGGGGCCTGCCGCCCTGGCGCCCCGACGCCCTCGCCGCGACCGGCTTCGCCCCCTACCGCGACCTCGTCGCCCGCATGCTGCGCCACGCGGGTGGGCTGCGTATCGACCACGTCATGGGCCTCTTCCGCCTCTGGTGGGTCCCCGAAGGCCGCCCCCCGACCGAGGGCACGTACGTCCGCTACGACGCGGGCGCGCTGCTCGGCCTGCTGGCGCTGGAGGCGTACGAGGCGGGCGCCGTCGTCATCGGCGAGGACCTGGGCACAGTCGAGCCCGGCGTCCGCGAGGAGCTGGCCGACCGCGGCATCCTCGGCACGTCGGTGCTGTGGTTCGAGCGCGACTACGGCGGCGGGGCCGCGCCGGATACGGATACGGCGGGCGCGGCGGATTCCGCGGGCGACGCGGGGCCGGACGGCGGCTCGGAGGCCGAACGGCGGCCGCTGCCGCTCCCGCCGGGTGACTGGCGGGAGGCGTGCCTGGCCACCGCCACGACCCATGACCTGCCGAGCACCGCCGCCCGGCTCACCGGCGAGCACGTCGGGCTACGGCACCGGCTGGGCCTGCTCACCCGGCCCCTGGAGGAGGAAGAGGCGGACGACGCGGCGGAGGTCGCCGAGTGGATCGCCCTGCTCGGGCGGCTCGGCATGCTCCCCGAGGGCGGGGCGGACGAGGAGGCCGTGGTGAAGGCCGTGCACCGCTTCCTGGTGGCCACCCCCGCGCGGATGGCCGGCGTGTGGCTGGGCGACGGCGTCGGCGACCGCCGCCCGCAGAATCTGCCGGGCACGTGGAACCAGTACCCCAACTGGCGGCTTCCCGTCGCCGATCCGGAGGGCAACCCGCTGGCCCTCGAACAGCTCGCCGCCTCCCGCCGCCTGCACGCCCTCACCGACGAGATCCGCCGCGCCCTCGCGCGCCCCTCTTAGGCACCCCCGGGCGCGCGGGCCGCGGAGGTGGTCACTACATTGGCCATGTGGACAAGAAGCTCAACAAGAAGGTCATGCGCGCCGGCGTCGTCACGGCGACCGCCACGGTGCTGATGCTGCTGTCGTCCCCGGCGTTCGCCCTGGCGCACGACGACGGCGACGACCCGGGCTCCGGTCTGAGCGTGGCCCAGACCCTCGGCCTCTACGTCGCCATCCCCCTCGTGGCTTTCGCGGTCATCGCGGGCCTCGTCATCGTCACGGACAAGTCCCGCAAGTAGCTCCGCCGGACGCGAGGGTCGCCCAAGAGGCTGCCCCTTGCGGTGTCCCGCGCGCCCGTCCGCCGGTGGGGGCTGAGCGCGCAGTTCCCCGCGCCCCTTTCCCGCCGGGCTGCCGCTTTCCGCCGTCGCGGGAACGTCCCTTTCCCTGTGATTGGCCGCGCAGTTCCTCGCGCCCCTGGTTTGTTGCCCTGCGCGGCACGTGCAAGCCCCTCCGGGGGCTGCTGCTGCCGCGCGGGGCAAGCGTTTTTAGGGGCGCGGGGAACTGCGCGCGCAACCCCCCGCCGGGGGGGGGCAGCCGCCAGGCCGCAGCAAGGGGCAGCCCCTTACGCGCCTGCGGCGGAAGCCAAGAGCAGTCGCCGCAGCAGCGCGGCAAGCTGAGCCCCTTCCTCCGGAGCCAGCGCGGCAAGCGCATCGCGTTGGACGGCGAGCCCGGCGACGAGTGCCCGGTCGACCACCTCGACGCCCCGGTCGGTGAGCGTCACACGGAGCCCGCGGCGATCGTGCGGGTCCGGCGAGCGGACCAGCAGCCCCGCCCGTTCGAGCTTGTCGAGCCGCCCCGTCATCCCCCCGGTCGTGAGCATGAGCGTCGCGGACAGCTCACGAGGCGACAGCGTGTAGGGGGCGCCCGCCCGGCGGAGCGTCCCGAGGACGTCGAACTCCCCCCGCCCGATGCCGTGCCGCTGGTACTCCGCCTCCATCCGGTCGCCCATCACCCGCGCGATGCGGTAGACGCGCCCGTAGACGGCCATGGCGAGCGTGTCCAGCTCGGGCCGCTCGACGGCCCACTGCGCCGTGATCGCGTCAACGGCATCACCGGCTCCTCCCGCGTCAGCGGGCTCAGCACCCTCAGCAACGTGTCCCATCCCCTCAGTATCGGGCGCACGACCACTCGACGGCAAGAAAGTAGCTTGACGCTAACTAGCTTAGAGCTAAGCTAGTTAGCGTCAACCTACTCGGGAGCCCTGCCATGCCCCTCCCCCTGCGATGCCGTCGCCCCGCCCAGGACCGCCTGCCCGGCGAACGGGCCATGCTCGCCGCGATGGCCGTCGACGCAGTCGGCTCCGGCATGTACGTGCCCTTCAGCCTGGTCTTCTTCCACCACCTCACGGGCCTGTCCTTCGCCACCGTGGGCGCGGTGCTGAGCGCGGTGGGGCTGGTCGGCATGGCGGGGCTGCCGCTGGCCGGCGCGGCGGTGGACCGGTTCGGCGCCCGGCGGGTGCAGCTCGTGCTGTACGGGGTGCGGGGCACCGGCTTCGCGCTCTACCCCTTCGCGGGCGCGCTGCCCGCCTTCGCCGCCGTCGCGCTCGGCACCGCGCTCGGGGACCGGGCCTTCCCCGCGGTGCAGCAGTCTTGGATCGGCGAGGTGGCGGCGGGCGCGGACCGGGACAGGCTGCAGGCCGCGTCCCGCGCGCTGCGCAACGGCGGGCTGGGCGCGGGCGCGCTGCTCGCCTCGCTGGTGGTCTCGCTCGCCGGGGACCGCGGCTTCACGCTCGCGGCGTGGCTGAACGCGGCGAGCTTCGGCGTCGCCTTCCTGCTGATGCGTCGCGTCCACGCACCCGCGGCGCGGCGGCCGGCGGAAGCGGGCTCGCCCCCGGCGGAAACGGAGGCGAAATCGGAGGCGCGGGCGGAGGTGAAAGCCAAGGCGGGCTACCGGGTGGTCGCCGCCGACCGCCCCTTCCTCGCCCTCACCGGCGTCAACTTCCTCACCGCGCTGGGCTATTCGGCCCTCGGCGTGCTCTTCCCGCTCTTCATCGCGGGTCCGCTGCACGGGCCCGAGGCGCTGACCGGCGCGGCCTTCACCCTCAACACCGTGCTGTGCGCCGCGGGCGGCGTGCACATCGCCCGGCTCACCCGGCGGGGCGGGGCCCGCCGTACCCGGGCGGCGGCGCTGGGCGCGGTGCTCTTCGCGGCGTCCTTCGCGGGGCTGGGGCTGCTGGCCACGGTGCGGCCCGCGGCCGGGTGGGCGGCGGCGGGGCTGCTGCTGGCGCTGGTCACGCTCTACACCGCGGGCGAGACCGTGCACAGCCCGGCGGCGAGTTCGCTGGCCGTCGCCGCGGCGCCCGAGGCGCTGCGCGGGCGGTATCTGGCGGCCTACCAGCTGTCCTGGTCGCTCGCGATGATCCTGGCGCCGTCCCTCTTCACCGCGCTGGCCGCCGCGGACCCGCGGCTGCCGTGGCTGCTGCTGACCGGCACCGCCCTGACGGCCGCGGCCGTGCTGCTCCGCCTCGAACGCAGCCTCCCGCACACGGCCGTGCACCTCCCGCCGGCCTCCCGCACCTGGCCCGCCCCGGCGCCGCAGCCCGCGCGCCCCGCGGTCACCCGCTGACAGCGCCCCACGGCGCACCACCGCCCCACCTGCGGGCCCACGCGGGGCCGACCGGCCACCGGGTGCGACGTCACCGCCTGCTCCCGCCTCGCCCGCGGGCCCGCCGGAGCCGGCCCCGGAGCGCCAATCCCCGGCCCCGGGGTACGGCAGCCCCGGGGCCGGTGGGCGTCAGCTCGTGGCGGACGCGGCGTCCACCTCCTGGGCCCTCAGGGCGCGTTCGACGCCCGCGCGGCTCTCGACGACCAGGCGGCGCAGGGCGGGGGCCGGGTCGGCGGTGGCGAGCCAGGCGTCGGTCGTGTCCAGCGTCGCCTGCGAGACCTGGTGCGCCGGGTAGAGGCCGACGACGATCTGCTGGCCCATCTCGTTGCTGCGCTCGGCCCACACCTTCTTGATCGCGGCGAAGTACCTCTCCGCGTATGGCGCCGTCAGCTCCCGCTGGTCGGCCTGCGCGAAGCCGGCGATGACGGCCTCCTGCATGGCGTTGGGCAGCGTGTCGGACTCGACGACCTTCGCCCACACCGCGGCCTTGGCCTCGGCCGTCGGGAAGGCGGCGCGGGCGGCGCCCGCGTGCTGCTCCCCCGCCGACGTCGGGTCGAGGGCCAGCTCGGCGGCGACGGCCTGCTCGTCGGCGCGGCCGGTCGCGGCGAGCCGCAGCAGCAGCGCCCAGCGCAGGTCGGTGTCGACGGCGAGGCCCTCGTAGCCCACCGAGCCGTCGAGCAGTCCGGCGAGCACGTCGAGCTGCTCCTCGGTGCGGGCGGTCGCGGCGAACGCGCGGGCCCAGGCGAGCTGGTGGTCGCTGCCGGGCGCGGCGGCGGCGAGGTGCTGCTGGGCGGCGGCCGTCCAGGCGGTCAGCCCCGTCTCGCGCCAGGCCGGGTCGGCGTACAGGTCGAGGGCGAGCTTGACCTGGCGGTGCAGCGACTGCACCACGCCGATGTCGGTCTCCTTGCCGATGCCGTGCAGCACCAGCACCAGGTAGTCGCGGGTGGCCACCTCGCCGTCGCGCGTCATGTCCCAGGCCGAGGCCCAGATCAGCGCGCGCGGCAGCGACTCGGTGAAGTCGCCGACGTGGTCGCGGACGACGGCGAGGGACTGCTCGTCGAGCCGGATCTTGGCGTAGGACAGGTCGTCGTCGTTGAGCAGCACCACGTCGGGGCGGCGGGCGCCGACGAGGGCGGGCACCTCGGTCAGCTCGCCGTCCACGTCCAGCTCGATCCGCCGGGTGCGGACGAGCACGCCGTCCTGGAGGTCGTACGCGCCGACGGCGATGCGGTGCGGGCGCAGCACCGGCTCGCCCTTGGCACCGGCGGGCAGCGCGGGCGCTTCCTGGCGGACGGCGAAGGAAGTGACGACGCCCTCGGCGTCGACCGCGATCTCCGGGCGCAGCACGTTGATGCCCGCCGTCTCCAGCCAGGCCTTCGACCAGGCCTTCAGGTCGCGGCCCGAGGTCTCCTCCAGCGCGCCGAGCAGGTCGGCCAGCCGGGTGTTGCCCCAGGCGTGCCGTTTGAAGTAGGCCTGGACGCCGGTGAAGAACTCGTCCATCCCGACGTACGCCACGAGCTGCTTGAGCACCGAGGCGCCCTTGGCGTACGTGATGCCGTCGAAGTTGACCTGCACGTCCTGCAGGTCGTTGATCTCCGCCATGATCGGGTGCGTCGAGGGCAGCTGGTCCTGCCGGTAGGCCCAGGTCTTCATGGTGTTGGCGAAGGTCGTCCAGGCGTGCGGCCACGCGGAGCCCTCGGCGTGCGCGAGGCAGGCGATGGAGGTGTAGGTGGCGAACGACTCGTTCAGCCACAGGTCGTTCCACCACTCCATGGTGACCAGGTCGCCGAACCACATGTGCGCCAGCTCGTGCAGGATGGTCTCGGCGCGGACCTCGTACGCGGCGTCGGTGACCTTGGAGCGGAAGACGTACTGGTCGCGGATCGTCACCGCCCCGGCGTTCTCCATCGCGCCCGCGTTGAACTCCGGTACGAACAGCTGGTCGTACTTGGCGAACGGGTACGCGTAGTCGAACTTCTCCTGGAACCAGTCGAAGCCGATCCGGGTGACCTCGAAGATGGCCTCGGCGTCGAGGTGTTCGGCGAGCGAGGGGCGGCAGTAGACGGCCAGCGGGACGCTGCGGCCGCCGCCCTCCCAGCTGCTGTGCACCGAGGTGTAGGGGCCGACGATCAGCGCGGTGATGTACGACGAGATCCGCGGGGTCGGCTCGAACGACCACACCCCGTCCGCGGACGGCTCGGGCGTCGGCGAGTTCGACACCACCGTCCAGCCCTGCGGGGCCCTGACCGTGAAGGTGAAGGCGGCCTTCAGGTCGGGCTGCTCGAAGACGGCGAAGACCCGGCGCGAGTCGGGTACCTCGAACTGGGTGTAGAGATACGCCTGCTTGTCCACCGGGTCGACGAAGCGGTGCAGGCCCTCACCGGTGTTGGTGTACGCGCAGTCGGCGACGACCACCAGTTCGTTGCGCCCGCCGGGCAGCCACTCCAGGGCGATCCGCGAGTCCTTGAACACCTCCGCCGGATCCAGCGCTGCCCCGTTGAGCACCACCTCGTGCACCTCGGGCGCGACGAGGTCGATGAAGCTGGTGCCGCCGTCCCCCGCGACGTCGAAGACCACCTTGCTCCGGGAACGGAACGTCCCCCCCTCCTGGGCCGCCGTCAGGTCCAGCTCGATCTCGTAGCCGTCCACAGTCAGCAGGCCCGCCCGCTGCTGCGCCTCCTCGCGCGTGAGGTTCGTACCAGGCACGGTGGCCCAACTCCTTCTCGTCAGGTGAGACAGCCATCCTCGCACGCAACCCGTTCACCCCGCGGAATGCCTGTGGACAACTCCGGCGCCGCCGTCAGCGGACACGCGGTCGCGCGGAGCAGTACGTCCGGCACGACAGGAGAGTCACTCACCGTGACCAAAAAAGGCGTACGGCGTCACGGGGCCGCCCACCCGGTGGCGGTGGGCGCCCCGTGACGCACGAAGGCCCGGATCTCAGGCTGATATGCCGTCGATCCGGGCCAGGGCGTCGTCCGCGCCGAAAGGTTGCAGATATGGCAGCCACCGCGGGTCCCGGTGGCCGGTGCCGATGATGCGCCAGGCCAGTCCGGTGGGCGGCGCGGGTTGATGGCGCAGCCGCCAGCCGAGCTCGGCGACGTGGCGGTCGGCCTTGACGTGGTTGCAGCGCCGGCAGGCCGCCACCACGTTCTCCCAGGCGTGCTGGCCGCCGCGGCTGCGCGGGATCACATGGTCGACGCTGGTGGCGGCGCCGCCGCAGTAGGCGCAGCGGCCGCCGTCGCGGGCGAAGAGGGCCCGGCGGGTGAGCGGGACGGTGCCGCGGAAGGGAACGCGGACGAATTTGGTGAGCTTGACGACACTGGGCGCCGGCAGCGCCTCTGTCTCGCTGTGCAGGTAGGCGCCGGATTCCTCAAGGCACACGGCCTTGTTGTTGAGCACGAGGACAAGCGCACGGCGGAGCGGTACGACGCCGAGCGGCTCGTACGACGCGTTCAGGACCAGGACATGCGGCACGTATGCCTCCTTTAACGCCGGCGGCGCGTGGCTCGCGCCGGGACGATCTGTCTCAGTCTCTCCGGAAGGCGGGGCGGGGCGCCACCATGCCCGGGTAACGGAGCGGAAGTGTTTTGGACCACACCGATCCGGCCCGGCAGGCGCCGCTCCCCTGGTTATCCCCCCTTCTTCCCCCTTTTTCTCCCCCGCCGGGAGGCTTTCCGCCCCTCGGACGGGGCAACGGAACGGCATCGGTCCTTCGTTACTGTGGATGTTTCGTACACCCCGGAGGTCCCCGCCCGTGTCCACCGCGACGCCCCCACCCGCCGCACCCCTCGACTCCGTCTCCCAGACCGCCACCCAGGCCGGCAGCTGGGTCGACGACAACTGGGCCGGATGGCTGAGCGCGGGGCTGCGGATCGTCCTGATCCTGGTCATCGCGATAGCGCTGCGCACCATCGTCCGGCGCACGATCAGCAAGCTCATCGAGCGGATGAACCGCGGCGCGGAGGCCGCGGCGGGCACCGCGCTGGGCGGGCTGCTGGTCAACGCGGAGCGGCGGCGGCAGCGCAGCGAGGCCATCGGCTCGGTGCTGCGCAGCGTGGCGTCCTTCCTGATCCTGGGCACCGCGGCGCTGACCGTGCTGTCGGTGCTGCGGATCGACCTCGCCCCGCTGCTGGCCAGCGCCGGTGTCGCCGGTGTCGCGATCGGTTTCGGCGCGCGCAACCTGGTGACGGACTTCCTGTCCGGCGTGTTCATGATCCTGGAGGACCAGTACGGCGTCGGCGACGTCATCGACGCGGGCGTGGCCAGCGGCACGGTCGTCGAGGTGGGCCTGCGGGTGACCAAGCTGCGCGGCGACAACGGCGAGATCTGGTACGTCCGCAACGGCGAGGTCAAGCGGATCGGCAACCTCAGCCAGGGCTGGGCGACAGCCGCGGTGGACGTCCAGGTGGGCGCCGGGGCCGACCTCACGCGGGCACGCACGGTGATCACCGAGACCGCGGACGTCATGGGCAAGGAAGACCCCTGGGACGAATACCTGTGGGAGCCGGTGAAGGTGCTGGGCCTGGAGTCGGTCGGCCCGGAATTCTCGGTGATCCAGCTGCAGGCCAAGACCATGCCGGGCAAGGCCGCGCCGGTCGCGCGCGAGCTGCGCTGGCGGATCAAGCAGGCCTTCGACCGCGAGGGCATCCCGCTGTCCGGCGGGGCCCCCGCCGCGACCGTGACCGATCCCGCGGCCGACGCCGCCGAGGGCGCGCCGATGGCGCCCGGCGCCGACGAGAGCGCCCCGCCGCCCGCGGGGCAGCGCCCCACGACCGTGCCGTCACCGGCCGCGGGCGAGGAGTGAGCCCGGCCGTTCCGCTACCCTGCTCCGGTTTGCACATGTCACCCGCGTGCGCGTGAGCACGCGGGCCGGAATCGGGGGTTCCTATTTCCACTCGCATTTCTCGTCGGATTTCCACTCGGAAAGTCCTGGCCGCCATGGCCGTCGCGTCCGCGGCGTTCTCTCTCGCCGCCTGCGGACCCGACGACCCGGCGGCCGACAGCACCGGCAGCGCCGCACCCAAGGCGCCCAAGGCGACCGCGGCGGGCGAGGACCACAACTCCTGCCCGACCCTGGCGCCCGGCCACTCCTACATCTGGGTCAGCAACGTCGAGGGCGCGATGAACAACGTCGTCGCGCGCGAGGCGAAGGCCGCATGCGATCCGACCATGAACGAGGGCGCGGCCTACCACCCGGTGGGCACCGTCAAGACGTACACGCTCTCGCTCAGCGCGAAGATCACGATCATCGGGGAGAAGGGACCCGAGACCCGCGGGGCCACCCAGGGCCCCGAGACGGGTATCGCGCACGTGAAGTCGTGCGCCGACCCCGACGGTGACACCTGGGACGGCGGCCAGGCCGCGAAGTCCAAGGAATTCTGCTACGGCCAGAACTACTACGACGTCGTTCTGGACGGCAGCACGATCACCGAGATGACCGAGGTCTACGGATCCTGATCCCGGCCGGAGAGCCCGTTCTCCGGCCGCGCACGCACCGCACGTACACCCGACGGCCGGGGGGCCCGTACCCCGGCCGTTTCTGCTGCCCGCGGCGGCGCCGGTAACGACTTGGCCGACTCCTCCGCGCATCCCTTGACGCTCCGCCGACAGCGGGCCTACCTTGACGTCCACCGATAGGAAGGTTTCCTAACAGTGAACTGAGGGAGGATGGCGCGCATGGCTGGCACCCCTGGCACCCCGCGCGTGTTGCGCGCCATGAACGACCGCGCCGCACTCGACCTCCTGCTGGAGCACGGCACCCTCTCGCGTACCCGGATCGGCAAGCTCACCGGCCTGTCCAAGCCGACCGCCTCGCAGCTGCTGGCCCGCCTCGAAGCGGCCGGCCTGGTGCTCGCCACCGGCACCACCGCGGGCCACCCCGGCCCGAACGCCCAGCTCTACTCGGTCAACCCGGCCGCCGCGTACGTCGCGGGCCTGGACGTGACGACCGAGCGCATCAGGGCCGCGGTCGCCGACATCACCGGCCGCACCGTCGGCTCCTTCCGGCTGCCCACCCCGCGCCGCCGCTCCGGCGGCGCCGTGGAGCACGTCGTCGCGGCGCTGGACGGCGCCGTGAAGGCCGCCGGGCTCAGCCGCCCCGACGTGCACCGCGCGGTCATCGGCACCCCGGGCGCCTTCGACCCCAGCACCGGACGGCTGCGCTACGCCAGCCACCTGCCCGGCTGGCACTCCCCCGCGCTGCTGGAGGAGCTGGCCGCGGCCCTGCCGATGCCGCTCGACTACGACAACGACGTGAACCTCGCCGCGGTCGCCGAGCAGCGGGTCGGCGCCGCCCGCGGGCATGACGACTTCGTCCTGCTGTGGAACGAGGAGGGCATCGGCGCCGCCCTCATGATCAACGGCCGGCTGCACCGCGGCTGGACCGGCGGCGCCGGCGAGGTCGGCTTCCTGCCCGTGCCCGGCACCCCGCTGGTCCGCAACGTCACCCGGGCCAACAACGGCGGCTTCCAGGAGCTGGCCGGCTGCAACGCGGTGCTGCGCAACGCCCGCGAGCTGGGCCTGGAGATCCCCGACGCCCCGCTCCCGGACGCCGCCGCGACGGTACTCGGCAAGGCCGCGGCCGTGCACGAGGAGTGCGAGCAGGCCGCCGACGGCCCGTACGCCGAGCTGCTGGCGCGCTGCGCCACCGGGATGGCCGTCGGCCTCGCCTCGCTGGTGGCCGTCGTCGACCCGGAGCTGATCGTGCTGGCCGGCAACGTCGCCGTCGCGGGCGGCGAGCCGCTGCGCGCCCTCATCCAGTCCGAGCTGGCCGAACTCGCGGTGCCCCGGCCCCGGCTGGTGCTGGGCACCGTGGAGATGCACCCCGTCCTGACCGGCGCGCTGGAAAGCGCCCTCGCCACGACCCGCGACGAGGTGTTCGACACCTCACGCTGAGCCCCCGCACGCCCCGACCCGACCACCCCGCGGCATCCGCAACGGAACGGCACCCTCGCCGTCCCGGCGGCACCGCACACCCTCGACCGGCCCCGACCGGCCGCGTAATCCCCGGAGGTAGAGAGCAGTGACCCGTATCCGCAACGCCGCGGCCGCCGTGGCGGCGAGCGCCGCGATAGCCCTGCTCGCGAGCGCGTGCACCGGCCAGAGCAGCACCTCGGCAGACGACGACGCCACCAAGGACGTCACGATCACCTTCTGGCACGGCTGGACGGCGCCCAACGAGCTCAAGGCGATCAACGACAACGTCGCCCGCTTC
Source organism: Streptomyces sp. NPDC021020 (assembly GCF_044333285.1). Taxonomy (NCBI): domain Bacteria; kingdom Bacillati; phylum Actinomycetota; class Actinomycetes; order Kitasatosporales; family Streptomycetaceae; genus Streptomyces; species Streptomyces sp. NPDC021020. The sequence goes on along the minus strand of NZ_JBIRQQ010000003.1, from coordinate 264,575 downwards.
GAGAAAGCGCACCCGAACATCCACGTCAAGGTGCAGGGCAACATCACCGACGACAAGATCAACCAGGCGCTGCGGTCCGGCGGCGACAAGGCCCCGGACGTCGTCTCGTCCTTCACGACCGACAACGTCGGGCAGTTCTGCTCCTCGGGCACCTTCGCCGACCTCGCGCCCTTCCTGAAGAAGTCGGGAATCGACCCCGAGACGACCTTCCCCAAGCCGATGCTGGAATACACGCAGTTCCAGGGCAAGCGCTGCACCCTGCCGCTGCTCGGCGACGCGTACGGCCTGTACTACAACAAGAAGGAATTCGCCGCGGCCGGCATCTCCGCGCCGCCGAAGACCCTCAGCGAATTCAAGGCCGACGCCGTCAAGCTCACCAAGTCCTCCGGCGACAGCTACTCGCAGCTCGGTTTCATGCCGGACTTCCACGGCTACGAGTCCACCCCCGGCCACTTCGCCGCGCAGTGGGGCGTGAAGTACTTCGACGCGAACGGCAAGTCGCAGGTCGCCGAGGACCCCGGATTCGCCGCGATGTTCACCTGGCAGCAGGAAATGGTCAAGGCGCTCGGCGGCTTCAGCAAGCTGGAGAAGTACCGCTCGGGCTTCGGTGACGAATTCGGCGCCAAGAACCCGCTGCACACCGGCCAGGTCGCGATGGGCATCGACGGCGAGTGGCGGCTCGGCATGGCCAGGGACGCCGGTATGAACGACCTCGCCGTCGCGCCCTTCCCGGTGCCCGACGACCAGGCCGACACGTACGGCAAGGGCTATCTGAGCGGCACCGTCATCGGCGTCGCCAACACCAGCGCGAAGAAGAACGCGGCCTGGGAGCTGGTGAAGTTCATGACCACCGACACCGACGCGGTCGTCTCCTTCGCCAACGCCATCCACAACGTGCCCTCCACGCTCGCCGCCCTGAAGTCCCCGAAGCTGGACCAGGACCCGGACTTCAAGACCTTCCTCGACATCGCGCAGAACCCGGACAGCACCACCACCCCGCCGAGCGTCAACGGCGGCGCCTACCAGGTGACGCTGCAGGACTTCGGCTACTCCTACGAGTCGGGCAAGTCCAAGGACCTCGTCGCGGGTCTGAAGGGTGTCGACACGCAGGTCGACAAGGACATCGCGCAGGCCCAGTGATGAGCGCAGCCGTCCACCCCCTGCTGAAGGCCCGGCGCCGCAAGGCGGCGCTGCGCAACCTGGCCTTCCTGTCCCCCTGGATCATCGGATTCAGCGTCTTCTTCGCCTATCCGCTGATCTCCACCGTCTACTTCTCCTTCATGCACTACAACGGCGTCAACCCGCCGACGTGGACGGGCGCGAAGAACTGGAAATACGTCTTCCAGGACTACCCGCTCTTCTGGCCGGCGCTGCGCAACACGCTGTGGCTGGTCGTGGTCATGGTGACGCTGCGGGTCGTCTTCGGCCTCGGCGTCGGCCTGCTGATCACCAAGATCAAGACCGGCGCGGGCTTCTTCCGCACCGCGTTCTACCTGCCCTACTTGGCCCCGCCGGTCGCCGCGACCATGGCGTTCGTCTTCCTCCTCAACCCCGGCACGGGCCCGGTCAACCACATCCTCGGCGACATCGGCATCGCGACCCCGGGGTGGTTCACCGACCCGCACTGGTCCAAGCCGGCGCTGACGATCCTCGCGGTGTGGGGCATCGGCGACCTGATGGTCATCTTCATGGCCGCGCTGCTCGACGTGCCCAAGGACCAGTACGAGGCCGCCGAACTGGACGGCGCGGGCGTGTGGTCGCGCTTCCGCTACGTGACGCTGCCGAACATCTCGCCGATCGTGATGTTCGCGGTGGTCACCGGGGTCATCCAGACCATGCAGTACTACACGCAGCCGCTGGTGGCGGGGAAGGTCGCGTCCGGCATCATCGGCAACTCGGGTCAGCAGTTCGAGCCCGGCTACCCCGACAAGTCGACACTGACCCTGCCGCAACTGGTCTACGAGCGCGGCTTCCAGCGTTTCGACTACGGCTCCGCGTGCGTCATCGCGCTCGTCCTCTTCGTGCTCTCGATGGCCTTCACCGCGCTGCTCATGCGGCGGCGCAACGGATTCCTGACGGCGGAGGACTGATGACCCACGCAACGCTCACCGCCCCCGCCGCCCAGGCCCCCGGGCACCCGGCGGACGCCCGGGCCCGGCGCACCGCGCGCCGCAAGGCGCGGCTGAACTGGATCGCGGTGCACGCCCTCGGCATCGCCGCCGCCGCGTTCTTCGTGCTGCCCTTCGTCTTCGTCTTCCTCACCGCGGTGATGACGGACAACCAGGCCCTCACCCGGGACCTGTGGCCGCACACCTGGCAGTGGTCCAACTTCAGCACCGTGTGGCACACCCCGGGCTTCCTGACCTGGTGGCGCAACACCCTGGTCTACGCCGTCGTCGGCACGACCCTGACCGTGGTGTCGTCGCTGCCGGTGGCGTACGCGCTCGCCAAATTCCGCTTCCGCGGGCGCAACCTGGTGATGGTGCTGGTCATCTCCACCATGATGCTGCCGCCGCAGGTGATCGTCATCCCGATGTACCTGTTCTGGACCAAGCAGCTCGGCCTGGACGGCACGCTGTGGCCGCTCATCATCCCGATGGCCTTCGGCGACGCCTTCACCATCTTCCTGCTGCGGCAGTTCCTGCTGACGATCCCGAAGGAGTACACCGAGGCCGCCAGGGTCGACGGCTGCGGTGAACTGCGCACCCTGCTCCGGGTGATCATCCCGATGATCAAGCCGGCCATCGCGGCCGTCGCGCTCTTCCAGTTCTTCTACTGCTGGAACGACTACTTCGGGCCGCAGATCTACGCCAGCTCCAATCCGGCTGCCTGGACGCTCAGTTACGGGCTGGAGTCCTTCAAGGGGGCGCACCACACCAACTGGAACCTGACCATGGCCGCGACCGTTCTGGTGATGGCGCCGGTCATCGTGGTCTTCTTCTTCGCGCAAAAGGCCTTCATCGAAGGCGTGACCCTGACGGGAGTCAAGGGATGAAACTGGCAGTCGTGGGCGGCGGGTCCACCTACACCCCCGAGCTGATCGACGGGTTCGCGCGGCTGCGCGACACCCTGCCCGTCGAGGAGCTGGCACTGATCGACCCGGACGCGCACCGCCTGGAACTGGTCGGCGGGCTCGCCCGGCGGATCTTCGCCAAGCAGGGGCACCCGGGCCGGATCGTCACCACCTCCGACCTCGCGGCGGGCGTCGAGGGCGCCGACGCGGTGCTGCTCCAGCTGCGGGTCGGCGGGCAGGCAGCGCGCAACCAGGACGAGACATGGCCGCTGGAGTGCGGCTGCGTCGGCCAGGAGACGACCGGCGCGGGCGGCCTCGCCAAGGCGATGCGCACCGTTCCGGTGGTGCTGGACATCGCCGAGCAGGTACGGCGGCTCGCCCCCGACGCGTGGATCATCGACTTCACCAACCCGGTCGGCATCGTCACCCGGGCGCTGCTGCAGGCCGGCCACCGCGCGGTCGGGCTGTGCAACGTGGCCATCGGCTTCCAGCGCCGCTTCGCCGCCCGCCTCGGCGTGGCGCCCGAGCAGGTGCACCTGGACCACGTCGGCCTCAACCACCTGACGTGGGAGCGCGCGGTGCGCATCGGCGGCCCCGGCGGCGAGGACGTGCTGCCGAAGCTGCTGTCCGAGCACGGCGACGACATCGCCGCCGACCTGCACCTGCCGCGCCCGGTCCTGGACCGGCTCGGCGTCGTCCCGTCGTACTACCTGCGCTACTACTACGCGCACGACGAGGTGGTGCGCGAGCTGCGGACCTCGCCGTCGCGGGCGTCGCAGGTCGCCGCGATGGAGAAGGAGCTGCTGGAGATGTACGGCGACCCGGCGCTGGACGAGAAGCCGGAGCTGCTCGCCAAGCGCGGCGGCGCCTTCTACTCCGAGGCCGCGGTGGCGCTCGCCGCCTCCCTGCTGCGGCCCACCGCGGAGGGGGACGTGCAGGTGGTCAACACCTACAACAACGGCACCCTGCCCTTCCTCGCGGACGACGCCGTCATCGAGGTCCCGGCCACGGTGGGCCCGCAGGGCGCGCAGCCGCTGCCGGTGCCGCCGCTGGAGCCGCTCTTCGCCGGGCTGGTGGCGAACGTGACGGCGTACGAGGACCTGGCCCTGGACGCCGCCCTGCGCGGCGGCCGGGACCGCGTCTTCACCGCGCTGCTCGCCCACCCGCTGGTCGGCCAGTACGACTTGGCCGAGCAGCTGACCGACCGTCTCGTCGCGCACAACCGGGAGCACTTCGCGTGGGCCTGACCATGGGGCCGCCGCTCGTCCCCGGCGGGGTCCTCGCCGTCGACGCGGGCAACAGCAAGACCGACGTGGCGCTCGTCGCCGCCGACGGGCGGGTGCTCGGCGCCGCCCGCGGCGGGGGCTTCCAGCCCCCCGTGGTCGGCGTCGAGCCCGCGGTGGGCGAGCTGGCCGCGATCGTGCGACGGGCGGCGGCCGACGCCGGCTTCACCCTCGGACCGGACGGAGCCGACGGCGGGCGGCCGCTCGCCGCGTACACCTCGGCCTGCCTGGCCAACGCCGACCTGCCGGTCGAGGAGCAGCAGCTGGAGGCGGCCGTGCACGCGCGCGGCTGGGCGCTGACCACCCGGGTGGCCAACGACACCTTCGCGATACTGCGGGCCGGTGTCGACGAGCCGCGCGGGGTGGCCGTGGTGTGCGGCGCGGGCATCAACTGCGTCGGCATGCTGCCGGACGGGCGCACCGCCCGCTTCCCCGCCATCGGCAAGATCTCCGGTGACTGGGGCGGTGGTTCGGGCCTCGCCGACGAGGCGCTGTGGTACGCCGCGCGCGCCGAGGACGGCCGCGGCGAGCCCACCGAGCTGGCCCGCACCCTGCCCGCGCACTTCGGGCTCGGCTCGATGTACGCGCTGATCGAGGCGCTGCACCTGGGCACGCTGGAGCCGGAGCGCAAGTACGAGCTGACGCCCGTGCTCTTCGCGACCTCCGACGCGGGCGACCCGGTGGCCCGGTCCATCCTGGCCCGGCAGGCCGACGAGATCACCGCGCTCGCGGTGGTGGCCCTCGGCCGGCTGGAGCTGCTCGACGAGGAGGCCGACGTGGTGCTGGGCGGCGGCGTGATGAGCGCGCGCAACCCGTACCTGATGGACGCCCTCGCCGAACGGCTCACCGCGCGCGCCCCCAAGGCGCGCACGCGGGTGGTGACCGCGCCGCCCGTCCTGGGCGCGGCCCTGCTCGGCCTGGACCAGCTGGCCGCGCCGCCCGAGGCGCACGCCGCGCTGCGCGCCCACTACGCCTGACCCGCGGACGCCCGACCCGCGCCCCGCTTCCCGTACGGCCGCCCCCGTGCCGTACGGGAAGCGGGGCGCGTCTGCGTACGGTGGGGGCGAACGGGCCCGCGGCGCACGGCGGTTGCGGGCCGTGGCGCGGGGGCGGGAACCGAACCCGGACGGGGCGCGTGTGATCGGTCGGGGGCGGGTAGTGAGCGGACAAGATCACAGGGCCGCTGGAGCTATCCGGGCGGGTGCGGCCATACTGGGCGCCTACAGCGGAGACGTGCCGGCTCGTGGCACGCCGGAATCGGGGGAGGGTACGTGACGCACACGCCGACGGGCAGTCAGATTCCCGGCGCACGCGGGGGCGTTCACGTGCCCGCGCCGCGCGGCGGCAACGCGCCCGAGGCGTCGGCCGCCGCCCCCGCGGGGCGGCGCGGCTGGACGGAGTTCAGCGCCCGGACCAGGGCCGCCGCGACGACCGAGCCGGGCCGGCTGCGCATCATCGGCGCCGCGCTCGCGGTGCTGGTGATCGCCTTCGGCGTGGCCACGGCCTGGCAGGTCAACGACCGTGCGCAGGCCGCCGACAACGTCGTCTCGCACAGCGCGCCGCTGAGCGCCACCGCCGCCGAGATCTACCGCTCGCTCGCCGACGCCGACGCGACCGTGACCGCCGGGTTCCTGGTCAGCGGCCCGCAGCCGGACGAGGTGGCGGAGCAGTACCAGAACGACATCGACACCGCCTCCAAGCTCATCACCGACGCCGCCGCCAACAGCCGGCAGTCCCCCGAGGCCCAGGCGCACATAGCCAGCCTCAACAAGCAACTGCCCAACTACACCGCACTGGTGGCGACCGCGCTCGCCGACAACCGGCTGGGCCTGCCGATCGGCGGCGCCTATCTGCGGTACGCCAACCAGCAGATGCGCCAGGACGGCGGCCTGCTCGACGCGGCCAACAGCCTCTACACGGTCGAGAACGGCCGCCTCGCGCACGACTACACGCAGGCCAAGGCGCTGCCCTACGTCTCCTGGGCGCTCGGCGTGCTGGCGCTCGGCGCGCTGGCCTGGGCGCAGCGCCGCCACTACCGGCGCACCAACCGGGTGTTCAACCAGGGCATGCTGGCCGCGACCGCGGCCACCGCGGTGCTGCTGCTGTGGCTCGCGGCCGGGCACACGGTCGCGCGCACCCAACTGGAGAACTCCTCCGCGCACGGCGCCCGTTCCGTCCAGGTGCTCAACAACGCCCGGATCCTGGTCCTCCAGGCCCGCGGCGACGAGAACCTGACCCTGGTGGCGCGCGGCTCGGGCGACGCGTACGAGGACAGCTACACCAAGGACATGGCCGACCTCATGACCGGCGACCCCGCCAAGCACGAGCCCGGCGACCTGCCCGAGGCGCTGCGGCTCGCCAACGACGCGGAAGGGCGCAAGGCGGTCGACGCCGCGATCGACAGCGTGCAGCAGTGGCGCACCCTGCACGGCACGGAACGCACGAAGGACGACAGCGGCGACTACGCCTCGGCCGTCGCCGACGTCCTCGGCAAGGACGACAAGGGCAAAACGGTGTCGCCGTCGACCGCCGACCACTTCGCCCACGCCGACAAGGCCCTGGGAACGGCCGTCGCCCACGAGCAGGACGAATTCCACAAGGCGGCCACCAGCGGGCGCGACGCGCTGACGCTGCTGCCGGCCGGTGCCGGGGTCCTCGCGGTCCTGGGCGCGGCGGGCGCGCTGCTCGGCATCGGCCGACGGCTGTCGGAGTACCGGTGAGGGGGCCGGGAGAGCGATGGCCGGGCGGCGGACGCGAAGGACGGGAGGGACAGCGGTGAGGTTGACGGTGCGAGCACATCGGCACGGCTGGGGCGGTGTCGCGGGCATGGCACTGGCGTGCACGCTCGCCGTCGCGGGCACCCTGGTCCCGCTGCGTGACGACGCGGCGCCCGCGCAGGCCCGCAGCTCCGGCCCGGTGGTCCGGGCGGACTACGCGGCCGCCGCGGACTGCGCCAACTCCCAGGTCCCCAGCCTGAGCCCGGCGAGCGGCAGCCTCGACGGCCCCACCGTGGAGGCGATCAAGAAGCGCGGCAGGCTGCGGGTCGGCGTCGACCAGAACAGCTACCTGTGGGGCTTCCGCGACCCCGCCACCGGCCAGTTCGCCGGTTTCGACATCGACCTCGTCAAGGCCATCGCGAAGGACATCCTCGGCGACGAGAACGCGGTCCAGTACCTGACCGTGCCCACCAACAAGCGCATCGACAAGATCCAGCACGGCAACGTCGACATGGTCGTCCGCACCATGACGATCAGCTGCAAGCGGGCGGAGGACGTCGCCTTCTCCGCCCCCTACTTCTCCGCCGGACAGCAGATACTCAGCGCCGAGCCGGACATCACCGGCTACAACGACTCGCTCAAGGGCAAGACGGTCTGCACCGCGTCCGGCTCCACCGGCGAGGACGTGCTCAACGGGGACATGCCGACCTCTCCCGCCCCGCTGGCCGGGACGGAACCGAAGCACGGGGCCCACGTGGTCACGGTCGCCAACCAGCTGGACTGCCTCGTGCTGCTCCAGCTGCACAAGGCCGACGCGGTCTTCACCGACAACGCGCTCGCCGCCGGCCAGGCCGCCCAGGACCCGACCGTGCACCTCAAGGGCGGGCCCGTCACCGTCGAGCCGTACGGTGTGGCCATGAAGCTGGGCGACGACGACCTGGTGCGGAGGGTCAACAAGGTGCTCGCCGCCTACATCGCGGACGGCCGCTGGGCCGCCGCGTACCACAAGTGGCTGGTGTCCGAACTGCCGAACATGGCACCGCCGTCGCCGCTGTACAAGTAGACCCGGGCAGCCGGAGAGGAAGGGCCAGATGGCGGTCGCGGGACGTTCCGGACCGGTGATGGGACGGGAGGACGTCGACCGCGCGCTCGCGCGGCTGGCCGCCGAGCACGAGGCCGTCGAGTCCTCGCTGCTGTCGCTCCAGGACCACTCGGGCCGCCGGCTGCTGGAGGGCGCCGAGCTGACCGGCGTCACCAAGGAGCGCTGGGCGGCGACGGACACGGCGATCACCGCGCTCTGGGCGCACTTCGACGCCTACACCGGTGCCCTCAGAGCCGCCCGCGAGTTGCGCGCCCGGCGCCGCTGGCCGACGCAGACCGAGCTGCGCGAGCTGACCGACCTGCTGCGCGGCGACGGGGTGACCGTGACCGGCGCCGACCTGCCCGACCACGCGCGCTCCCTCACCGGCCCGGCGCGGCTCACCGAGCGGCTCACGCTGGAGGAGATCGTCGGCCGGATGAACGCCTGGTACGACCAGGCGATGGAGACCGTGGCCGCCGCCGACTCGGTGTGGTCCGCGCTGCCCGCCAGGATCGATTTACTGGCCGCCGAGACCCAGCGGGTGCGCTCGCTGGCCCATTCGGTGGGCGTGCGCCCCGGCGCGCACCCCGCCGGGGACGACCTGGAGGCGCTGGTCGCCGAACTCACCGCGCTGCGCGCGCAGGCGGTGTCCGACCCGCTGGCCTTCTGGTCCGCGGCGCCCCCGCCCGGCCGCCCGGACACCGCGCGCTACGAGGAGGCCGGGCGGCGGCTCGACGGCATCCGCCGCGAGGTCGAGGCGGTGCTGCACGTCCGCGACGACGCCGAGCACCGGCTCGCCCGGCTGCGCGACGTCCTCTCGCGCGCCGACCGCACGCTCACCGAGGCGCGCAGCGCGCGCGTCGAGGTGCTGTCGAAGATCCTCGCCTCCGACGTCCCGGCGGTGAGCGGCCCGGCGTCCGCGCTGCACGAACAGCTCGCGGCGGCCGGGGATTTCGCCAGGACGGCGCAGTGGCACCGGCTCTCGCCACTGCTGGACAGCCTGGAGCAGCACGCCGACGACGAGCTGCTGCGGGCCCGCGAGTCGCTGACCGCGGTGACCGCGCCGCTGGCCGTACGCGCCGAGCTGCGCGGCCGGCTGGACGCCTACCGGGCCAAGGTCGCCCGGCTGGGCCTGGCCGAGGACCCGCTGCTGATCGAGCGGTACGACCAGGCGCGGCGGCTGCTGTGGAGCGCGCCCTGCGACCTGGGCGCCGCCGAGCGGACGGTACGGCGCTACCAGGACGCCGTCGCCGAGGTGGGCGCCCAGCGTCCGCAGGGTCCGCCGCAGGACCGCCGGTGAGAACCCCGGGGCGGGCGGCCGGGCGCCGCGGAGCCGGGACGTCGGCGGGAGTTCCCGCGCGGTTCGCAACCGGGGCGTACCGTACGGCCGTCGTAGCCGTTGCGGGCAGGGCGGCCGGCGGCGGCGCGGGAGCACCGGATCCGGCTCGGGCTCCGGCACCAGCTCCGGCTCTTGCTCCGGCGATGCCGGCACACCAGGGGAAAGGCTGAGGGGGAAACAGTGACCACGTGCCAACGGCCGGGCTGCGGCGGGACCTTGGAGGACATGGGCGGCGGCGAGCTGTACTGCGACACGTGCGGCCTCGCGCCCGTCGCCGCGCCCGCCGCGCCCCCCGCCGCCTCCGGCGGTGCCGCGCTCCCTCCGCCCCCGGCGCACGCCCCGGGCGCGGACTCCGGGCGCACCTCGACGTCCACCTCCTCGCGCTCCTCGAAATCCTCCTCGCGCGCCTCCCGCCGCTCGGTGTCCGGCCGGCTGTCGCAGACGCTGGCCGGCGCGGCGACGGGCCGCTCGGTGTCGGTGCGCAGCAGCCGCTCCGGCCCCTCGGGCCCGACCCGCGGCAAGCTCGGCGCGGGCCTGGTCGCGGTGCCGCCCGTCCCGCGGCCGGACCCCGCGGCGGCGGTGCTGGACAACCCCGAGGTGCCCGAGCGCAAGCGCTTCTGCAGCAAGGGCGACTGCGGCGCGCCGGTGGGCCGCAGCCGCGGCGACCGGCCCGGCCGCACCGAGGGCTACTGCACCAAGTGCGGCCACCCGTACTCCTTCACGCCCAAGCTGCGCCCCGGCGACATCGTGCACGGGCAGTACCACGTGGTGGGCTGCCTGGCGCACGGCGGCCTGGGCTGGATCTACCTCGCGGTGGACCGCGCGGTGTCGGACCGCTGGGTCGTCCTCAAGGGCCTGCTGGACACCGGTGACGAGGACGCGCTGGCCGCCGCGGTGTCCGAGCGGCGCTTCCTGGCCGAGATCGAGCACCCGAACATCGTCCGCATCTACAACTTCGTCGAGCACCTCGACCAGCGCACCGGCACCCTCGACGGCTACATCGTGATGGCCTACGTGGGCGGCAAGTCGCTCAAGGAGATCGCCAACGAGCGCCGCACGCCCGACGGGCGGCGCGAGCCGCTGCCGGTCACGCAGGCCGTCGCGTTCGCGATCGAGGCGCTGGAGGCGCTCGGCCACCTGCACAGCCGCAACCTGCTCTACTGCGACTTCAAGGTCGACAACGCCATCCAGACCGAGGACCGCCTCGAACTCATCGACATGGGCGCGGTCCGCCGGATGGACGACACCGAGTCGGCCATCTACGGCACGGTCGGCTACCAGGCGCCCGAGGTCGGTGAGGTCGGCCCGTCGGTCGCCTCGGACCTCTACACGGTCGCCCGCACCCTCGCGGTGCTGACCTTCGACTTCCAGGGCTACACCAACGTCTTCGTCGACAGCCTGCCCGACCCGGCCAACATCGACGTCTTCTCCCGCTACGAGTCCTTCTACCGGCTGCTGGTGCGGGCCACCGACCCCGACCCGGACAAGCGCTTCGCGACCGCCGAGGAGATGTCCGAGCAACTGCTGGGCGTGCTGCGGGAGATCGTCGCGCTGGAGAGCGGGGTGCAGCGGCCCGCGCTCTCCACGCTCTTCGGGCCGGAGCTGCGCGTCGTCGACACCGACCTGGTGCGGGCGGTGACCGGCGACACCTCGGCGCTGGGCGCCGACCGGGCGCTGGAGAAGGCCTCCAGACGCAGGGACAAGGCGGCGCGGGCCGGGGGCGGCGCCGCGGCCCTGCCCGCGCAGCCGGGCCACCCGGCGGTGGCGGCCGCCGCGCAGGCCCCGGCGTGGACGGCGGCGCCGCTGCCGGTCGTGGCCCGGCTGGACACCACCGCGGCGGTGCTGGCCCTGCCCGTGCCGCTGGTCGACCCGTCGGACCCCAACGCGGGCTTCCTCGCGGGCCTTTCGGCCGCAGCGCCCGCCGAACTGGTCGCCGCGCTCCAGTCGGCGCCGGTCGACTCCGTCGAGCGGCGGCTGCGCGAGGTGCGGGCCCGGCTGGAGCTCGGCGACGCGCGGGGCGCCCGGCAGGTGCTGGGCACCCTGGCCGACCCGGACGACAACGCGGACTGGCGGGTGGTGTGGCACCGCGGCCTGACCGCGCTGTGCACCAGCGACCAGGAGACGGCCGCCCTGAGCTTCGACGCGGTCTACGACGCCTTCCCCGGCGAGTCCGCACCCAAGCTCGCGCTCGGCGTGTGCGCGGAGGTGCTGCGCCAGCTGGACAACGCCGCCGAGTACTACCGCCTGGTGTGGACGACCGACCACGCCTACGTCAGCGCCGCCTTCGGCCTGGCGCGGGTGCTGCTCGCCTCCGGCGACCGGGCGGGCGCGGTGGCCGCGCTCGAATCCGTGCCCGAGGCGTCCATCCACTACACGGCGGCACGCGTCGCGGCGGTACGGGCACGCTTGCGCGACCGTTCCCCCAGCGAACCGCTGCTGCCGGACCTGCACGCGGCAGGATCGCAGGTCGACGCCCTGCAACGGCAGGGCCTGGACTCCGACCGGCGCGAGCAGCTGGCCACCGAGGTGCTCGGCAGCGCGCTGGACTGGGTGCTGGCCGGCCGTGTCGGCGACCACCCGGGGGCGCCCGCGGGCGTACCGTCGTCGATGTCCGGCTCCGCCGGGCTGCTGGGCGCCGAACTGACCGAGCGGGGGCTGCGGTTCGGCCTTGAGCGCTCGTACCGGGTCCTTGCCAGGCTCGCCCGGCAGGGCAGTACGAGGATCGAACTGGTGGAGCGGGCCAACCGTTTCCGCCCCAGGACGTGGGTGTAACCAGATGCCGCCACTCCCCGAATCGGCGCGGGCCCAGACCCCCGCACCGGAGGTCTGCCCCAACTGCGCGGACCTGCTGGACTCCGACGACCGCTTCTGCGGGCGCTGCGGTCTCGACCTGAGCGCGCCGCCCCCGCCCCCGGCGCCCGTGCCGCCCCCCGCGGCGCCCGCCCCGCCCGCGCCCGCTCCCGCGGGCCTCCCGGTGGCCGCGTCCCCGGCGGCCGCGCCGGTGGCGTCGGCTGCCCCGGCGTCCGCGTCCTCCGCCCCCTCCGCGGTGGCCTCCGACCCCGCGACCGACTCCTTCGTGCTGGCCCCGCCGAAGCCCGCGGGCGCCGCCCCCGCGGCGGCGACGGCGGAAGACGCCGACGACACCCTTGCGCTCGGCGTCCCGCTGCCCTCGGCCCGGATGTCCGACCCGCGCGAGGAACCGCCCGCCCCCGACGGCCCGGTGTGCGTGGCCTGCGGGCTCGGCGGGGTCGACGACGACGGCTACTGCGAGCACTGCGGCCACGCCCAGCCGCGCCAGCGCGACCACCAGGAACAGGAGTTGGACGGCGTCGCGGCGGTCAGCGACCGCGGACTGCGGCACCACCGCAACGAGGACGCCTTCGCCCTGGCGGTCACCTCGCTGCCGGACGGCTCCCCCGCCGTGGCCGCCGTGGTGTGCGACGGCGTCTCCACCGCGCACCGTCCCGACGACGCCTCGGCCGCCGCCTCCGCCGCCGGGCGCGACGCGCTGCTCGGCGCGCTGGAGCAGGGCAGCCCCGCCGAGGACGCGATGCGCTCCGCGCTGATGACGGCCTTCGAGGCGGTCACCGCGCTCGCCGACGAGGAGGAGCCGCCGGGCGCCCCGCCCCGCCACAACGCGCCCGCCTGCACCTGCGTCAGCGCCGTGGTGACCGGGCCGGTGTTCACCGTCGGCTGGATCGGCGACAGCCGCGCGTACTGGATCCCGGACGACCGCACGCTGCCGGCCGCCCGGCTCACCGAGGACGACTCGTGGGCGGCCCGGATGGTCTCGGCGGGCCTGATGTCGGAGGCCGAGGCCTACGCCGACCACCGCGCGCACGCGATCACCGGCTGGCTCGGCGCGGACGCCGTCGAGGTCGACCCGCACGTGGCGGCCTTCCAGCCGGAGGGCCCCGGGGTGGTCGTCGTCTGCACCGACGGGCTGTGGAACTACGCGGAGTCGGCTGAGGAGATGGCCCAGGCCGTCCCGCCCGACGCGCGCAGCCGCCCGCTGCACAGCGCCCGCACCCTGGTGGGCGTGGCGCTGGACGGGGGCGGCCACGACAACGTAACGGTCGCGGTGCTGCCGTTCCCGGCCGCCGCGGCGAGGGCAGGATTCCCATCCGCGTAGTCACCCGCCACGGGATGGGCGGGGCTGTGAACGGGCTTTGAGGAGTTACGAGGAACGATGGCCATTCTTTCGAAACCGAACGTGCCGCAATTCACCGTCGACGTCTACCAGAACGAGTACCTGCCGGACGGCGGCCGCGAGGTCAACGCCGTGGTGACGGTCACCTCGACCGGCGGCGGCACGACCGGCGGCCACCCGATGCCCGGTGCGCCCGCGGCGGGCGGCCAGGCCGCGGGACACGCCGGTGTGGTGATCATGGTCGACTGCTCGGGCTCGATGGAATACCCGCCGACGAAGATGCGCAACGCGCGCGACGCGACCGCCGTCGCGATCGACACCCTGCGCGACGGCACCGCCTTCGCCGTGGTCGCCGGCACCCATGTGGCGCGCGAGGTCTACCCGGCCAACGGCGGCCTGGCGGTGGCCGGTCCGGCCACCCGCGAGCAGGCCAAGCAGGCGCTGCGGCGGCTCAGCGCGGGCGGCGGCACGGCCATCGGCACCTGGCTGCGGCTCGCCGACCGGCTGCTGTCCACCGGCGACTCGGCGATACGGCACGGGATCCTGCTGACCGACGGCCGCAACGAGCACGAGAAGCCCGAGGAGCTGCAGTCCGCGCTGGACGCCTGCGCCGGCCGCTTCACGTGCGACGCGCGCGGGGTCGGCACGGACTGGGAGGTCAAGGAGCTGACCGGCATCGCCTCCGCGCTGCTCGGCTCCGTCGACATCGTCGCCGACCCGGCGGGCCTGGCCGCCGACTTCCAGGCGATGATGGAGAACGCGATGGGCAAGGAGATCGCGGACGTCGCGCTGCGGCTGTGGACTCCGCTGGGCTCCGAGATCGCCTTCGTCAAGCAGGTCGCCCCCACCGTGGAGGATCTGACGGCGCGCCGCACCGAGGCGGGTCCGCGCGCGGGCGACTACCCGACCGGTTCGTGGGGCGACGAATCCCGCGACTACCACGTGTGCGTGCGGGTGCCCGGCGCCCAGCTCGGCCAGGAGATGCTGGCCGCGCGGGTGTCCCTGGTGCTGCCGCAGCCCGACGGCGGCACGCAGGTGCTGGCGCAGGGCCTGGTGCGGGCGGTGTGGACGGACGACATGGCGATGTCCACCCGGATCAACCCGCAGGTCGCCCACTACACCGGCCAGGCCGAGCTGGCGCAGGTCATCCAGCAGGGCCTGGAGGCGCGCAAGGCGGGCGACATGGACGGCGCGACGGCCAAGCTGGGCCGGGCGGTGCAGCTGGCCAGCGCGTCCGGCAACGAGGACACGGCGAAGCTGCTGGCGAAGGTGGTCGACGTCGTGGACGCCGCGAGCGGTACTGTGCGGCTGAAGGCCCGAGTCGCGGAGGCCGACGAGATGACCCTGGACACACGGTCGACGAAGACCGTTCGGGTGAAGAAATAGCGCACGGGGGCGCCGGTCCCCGGCGCCCCGAGGGCACCTGACGCGCACAACCTGTGGATCCGCCGCGGAAGGCGGAGGGGGAGTCGGCACCATGCTTTGTCCCAACGGCCACGAGTCCGCCGACAGCGACTGGTGCGATTCCTGCGGCATGCGGATGGCACCGCCGCCGCCGGCGCCGTACGGCTCGCGTCCCCCGTCGTCGTCGGCGTCGTCCTCGTCGACGCCGCCGGTCTCGCCGCAGCCCGCCTTCGGCGGCGGCACCGACGGGGCCGGGGCGGGCGGGTCCGGGCAGCTCTGCCCGGCGTGCGGGACGCCGCGCGAGGGGCCGGCGCCGTTCTGCGAGGAGTGCCGCTACAACTTCCTGACGCACTCCGCGACGACCTTCGTGCCGCCGGGCGCGGCCGCCGGGCCGGTCCTCGCCCCGCCGCCGCCGGTGAACCCGGCGCCGCCCGCGCCCGAGCGGCCGCCGTACCAGCGCTTCGAGTCGCCGATGTCGCAGCCCTCCCGGGTCAACCGGCCCGCCGAGCCGCTGCCTTCGGAGTCCGTCACGGTGACGTCCGGCTCCGGCGACTTCCTGCTGGATCCGCCGAGCGCCCCGACCGCGGCGCCCGCCGGGCCCGTGACGTCCGCCTCGGCCGCCGCCGCGCAGACGGCGGTGCCCGCGCAGGGCGGTACGGGGAACGCGTGGGTGGCGGTCGTCGCGGCGGACCGGGAGTACTTCACGTCGATGATGGCCCGCAGCGGCCCGGACGCCGGCGGCCTGTACTTCCCCGCGTACTCCCCCGAGGTGCAGCTGCCGCTGACGGGCCACCAGGTCACGATCGGGCGGCAGCGGCACAGCACGGGCGAGGCGCCGGACATCGACCTGTCGCGCTCCCCCGAGGACCCGGGCGTCTCGCACAAGCACGCGGTGCTGGTCCAGCAGCCGGACGGCTCGTGGTCGGTGGTCGACCAGGACTCGACGAACGGCACGACCGTCAACCTCGCGGAGGACCCCATCCCCGCGTACACCCCGATCCCGCTGGCCGAGGGCGACCGGGTGCACGTCGGCGCGTGGACGACGATCACCGTCCGGCGGATCTGACCCCGTCCCCCGTACGGGTCGCGTCCCCGTAAACGTCCCGTCCCCGTACGGGTCGCGTTACGGGGACGCCGCCGGCACGGGCCAGGTGTCGGGGCCTTCCGGGTCGTCCCGCCAGATCCACTGGCGGCTCCCCTCGACGCTCAGCCCGAAGCGGGTACGGGACGGGCTCCGGCCCGGCAGCGACGGCTCGCCGCCCACCGCGTCCGGCGCGACGCCCGCGCCCGCGCCGCGCAGCGGCACGAAGTAGGCCGGCGTCGGCAGGAAGCGCCCCTCGGCCCGCTCCCGACCCCGCACGGTGAGCAGCACGAGCCCGGACGCGAGCGGCGCGAGGATGCGCGCCCCCGTGCGGCACTGCGCGATCCAGGCGGGCGGTACGGACGGCAGCTCGCACGTCGCCATGACCCGGTCGTACGGCGCGCCCGGCGGGTGCCCGAAGGTTCCGTCGCCGGTGACCACCGTGACGGCGAGCGCCTCGGGGGTGCCGTACGCGGCGAGGTGCGCGCGGGCCGCGGCGGTGATCGCCTCCTCCAGGTCCACGGTCGTGACCGCGCCCGTGCCGCCGAGGCGGTGCGCGATCAGCGCCGCGTTGTAGCCGGTGCCCGCGCCGATCTCCAGCACCCGGTGGCCCTCGCGGACGTCCAGCGCCTCGCACATCAGCGCCATCAGCGACGGCTGGCTGCTGGAGGAGACCAGCTCGCCGCCGCGGGCGACACGGGTGGCGATCGGCTGGTCGGCGTAGGCGCCGCTCAGCCAGCGCAGCCGGCGCCGCGGGTCGGGGTCGTCGGCGGCGTACCGCGCGTCCTCACCGGCGCCGCGGTGGTATTCGGGCACGAACAGATGGCGCGGCACCTCGTCGAAGGCGGCCCGCCACGCGGGGTCGGCGAGCCCGCCGCCGGCGACGATGCGGCGCACCATGCGGTGCCGCAGCGCGGCCGCCGCGGCCCGCGTCCGCTGGTCCTGCCCCGACCCGGCCATGCCTCCATCGTGCTCCCCCGGCGGAGGTCCTACGACCCGGGTCCTGGTCCGGGCGGTCTGAGAAAATGGTGGTGTGACCGACATCCCGCAGGGCAGCGCAGCGCAGCAGACGTTCTACGAGCAGATCGGCGGCGAGGACACCTTCCGCCGCCTGGTCCACCGCTTCTACCAGGGCGTCGCGGACGACCCCGAGCTGCGGGCGATGTACCCGGAGGAGGACCTGGGCCCGGCCGAGGAGCGGCTGCGGCTGTTCCTGATGCAGTACTGGGGCGGCCCGCGCACGTACAGCGACGAACGCGGCCACCCGCGGCTGCGCATGCGCCACGCCCCCTTCCAGGTCGACCGCGCCGCGCACGACGCGTGGCTGCGGCACATGCGCGCGGCGGTCGACGACCTCGCGCTGCCACCCGAGCACGAGAAGCAACTGTGGGACTACCTGGTGTACGCAGCGGCCTCCATGGTGAACACCCCAGGCTGACCCCCGCCCGGGGCACGCCTGACCGGCAGCTGACTCGTCGCTGACTGGCTGGCCCCCGGCTGGCCCGTCGCACGGGGTGTCCGGCTCAGGCGCTCCGGCGCCCGGGCCGCCGGTGACCGGCCGCCGGTTCCGGCCCGGCACGACGGGTGGTCCGGTTCCGGCCCGGCACGGCAGGCCGTCCGGCACGGGCGCCACGGCGACCGCCCGACCCGTCGCCGACTGGCTGACCCCCGGCTGACCCGCGGCCGACTCGGCGCACAGGCCCTCCCGCTCGGGCACTCCGGCGCCCGGGCCGCCGGTGACCGGCCGCCGGTTCCGGCCCGACGCGGCGGGCCGTCCGGTTCCAGCCCGGCCCGGCAGGCCGTCCGGCACGGGCGCCACGGCGACCGCCCGACCCGTCACCGACCGGCTGACCCCCGACTGACCCGCAGCCGACTCGGCGCACAGACCGTCCCACTCAGACGCTCCGGCGACCGGTCCGCCGGTGACCAGCCGCCCGGTCCCGGCCCGACGCGACGGGCCGTCCGGTTCCGGCCCGGCCCGGCAGGCCGTCCGGCACGGGCGCCACGGCGACCGCCCGACCCGTCACCGACCGGCTGACCCCCGGCTGACCCGCAGCCGACTCGGCGCACAGGCCGTCCCGCTCAGACGCTCCGGCGCCCGGGCCGCCGGTGACCGGCCGCCCGGTCCCGGCCCGGGCTGGCGGGTGGTCCGGAGCGACCGGGCGCTCCGGCGCTCCGGCGACCGGTCCGTCCGGCTCCGGTCCGGCGCACCGCGCCGCTCGGATCCGGTTCGACGCTCCGGGCCGTCCCGGGCGGGGGCGGTTTCCGGCCGTCCGGGGCGGCGCGGCGGCGGCCGGTCGCGGCGCGCCGAAGGTTCCGGTTGGGTACGGCCGGGCTCCGGACGGGTCGGGCAAGGCCCGCGCCAGCGGCTTCGCGCCCGTTCAGCGGACGGTCACGATCGCATTCCGACAATCCGCGACATGTTTCGCCGGACCCTCATCAATTGAGAGCATCCCGTCAGCAACAGGACGGGGGGCTCTCGCGTGACCGGTTTCGTGCTGCTGCGCGTCCGCGCGCACCGGTTGCTGCTGTCCGCCGCCCTGCTGACCGTGCTGCTGACCACGTGCGTGCTGGCCGCGCTCGCGGCGTACACCGGTGCGATAGGCGACGCCGCGGTCCGCCGCACCCTCCAGCACCAGGCCGCCGACCGCTCCACGTACAACGCCAAGGCCTCGCTGACCGGCAAGGACGCGGCCGCCCTCGACCACGCCGTGCGCGAGCGGCTGCGCGGCGCCTTCGACGGGCTGCCCACGACCGTCGCCACCAGCACCCGCTCCGGCCCGTACGCGCTGCCCACGGCGCTGCGGCCCGTCGGCACCCCCAAGAGCGCAGACCCGGACCTGACGCTGCTGGCGACCTTCGACCACGCGAAGCTCGCGCTGACCGGCGGGAAGTGGCCGGGCCCTGCCGCCAAGGGCTCCCCCGGTGTCGAGGTCGCGGTGCCGGAGGCGGTCGCGCGGACCCTGCACCTCGCCGCGGGGCGGCAGCTCACCCTCGCCAACCGGCTCGGCGGGCCGCCGCTGCAGGTCACCGTCACCGGTGTCTACCGCCCCGCCGACCCCGGCTCGCCCTACTGGCAGCTCGACCCGCTCGGCGGGCGCGGTATCCACACCCTGGCCTTCACCACCTACGGGCCGCTGCTCGCCGACCCCGGCACCTTCGCCTCCGGGCGGGTCGCCGCCGACGAGATGTCCTGGCAGGCCACCGCGGACTTCGGCGGCGCCGGGGCGGGCCGTATCGACGCGCTGGAAGCCTCCGTCAAGGACACCACCGCCGCGCTGGGCGCCGACAAGGCCACCGGCGGCGCGCAGACCACCAGCGCGCTGCCCGGCCTGCTCGACGGGCTGCGCCGCAGCCTGCTCGTCACCCGCTCGACGCTGCTCATCGGCGCCCTCCAGCTCGTCATCCTCGCCGCCTTCGCGCTGCTGCTGGTCGCCCAGCTGCTCGCCGAGGAGCGGTCCGGCGAAACCGCGCTGCTGCGCGCCCGCGGCGGCTCGCGCGGCCGGGTCGCCCGGCTCGCCGCCGGGGAGGCGCTGCTGCTCGCGGTGCCCGCCGCCGTCGCCGCCCCGCTGCTCGCCGGCCCCCTCACCCGGCTGCTGGCCGGGACGGGCGCGATGGCCCGCACCGGGGTGACCCTCGGCGGCACGGGCTCCGGCGCCTGGCTGGTCGCCGGTGCCGCCGCGCTGGCCTGCGCCTTCGCCGTGGTGCTGCCCGCGCTCCGTACCGCCCCGGGGGGCCGCGGCGGGCGCCGCGGGGGCCTGCCGGGGATGCTCCAGGCGGGCGCGGACGTGGCGCTGCTCGCCGTCGCGGGCGTCGCCTACTGGCAGCTTCAGCGCCGCGCCTCCGGCGGCGGGGCGCTGAGCGCCGACCGCTCCGGCGGCCTCGGCATCGACCCCGTCCTGGTCGCCGCCCCCGCGCTGTGCCTGCTGGCCGGCACCGTGCTGGTGCTGCGGCTGCTGCCGCTGCTCGCCCGGCTCGGCGAACGGCGTGCCGCGCGCGGCCGCAGCCTGTCGCTCGCACTGGCCGGATGGCAGCTCGCGCGGCGGCCGCAGCGCGGTGCCGGGGTCGCACTGCTGCTGGTGCTGGCCGTGGCGATGGGCATGTTCGCGATCGGCCAGGGCGCGAGCTGGGACCGCTCGCAGCGCGACCAGGCCGACTACGCCGTGGGCGCCGACCTGCGGGTGACGGGCATGACCACGCCGCCCTTCGGCCAGGCGGGCATCTTCTCGTCGGTGCCCGGCCTGACCGCCGCCGCGCCCGCCGCCCGCGAGACCCTGATCCTGCCGGACGGCGGGACCACCAGCGCGCTGCTGATGGACACCGGCAAGGCCGCGCACGTCCTGCGGCTGCGCTCCGACCTGGCGGGCGGCCGCCCGCTGCCGGAGCTGCTCGCGC
This sequence comes from Streptomyces sp. NPDC021020, assembly GCF_044333285.1. Lineage (NCBI taxonomy): Bacteria > Bacillati > Actinomycetota > Actinomycetes > Kitasatosporales > Streptomycetaceae > Streptomyces > Streptomyces sp. NPDC021020. The sequence goes on along the minus strand of NZ_JBIRQQ010000003.1, from coordinate 244,112 downwards.
CGCTGCGCTCCACCCCGGAGGCCCAGGGTCTGGCCCTTCCCGCCACCGTCCGGCAGGTGGACTTCGAGGCCACCCTCACCGCCACCGACGGCGCCGGGAAACCCGCGGGCAGCGCCGACCGGCCGGACAGCGTCAGCGCGGTGCTGGTGGACACCGACGGCGTCCCGTACGACTTCGCGCTCGGCGACCTGCCGCCGGACGGCCGCCCGCACACCCTCACGCTCGACCTGGCCCTCGCCGCCGGTAAGGGCGCCCCCGCGGGCCCGCTGCGGCTGGAGCGCCTGGACGCGTCCTTCTCCGTCCCGGACTCCGCCGAGAACCACGTCCTGACCCTCGTCTCGGCCCGCACGCTCCTCGCCGACGGCACGCGGACGCCGCTGCGCACCCTGGCGGGCACGCCGTGGAAGGCCGGAGCCGCCTACGACGACGACTCGCTCGCGGCCAGCCCGGACGTCGAGTCACCCGCCGTGGGGGCCCTGCACACGGGCGGCCCCGACCTGATGACCCTGGCCTACGGCACCGGGTCCTTCCCCGGGAGCGCCTACCAGCAGACCCCCGCGACCGTCCGCGTCCGGGCCCCCGCACCCGTGCCGCCGCCGCTGTCGGGGGTGGCCACCGACGCGTACCTCACCGCGGTCGGCGCGAAGGCCGGCGACACGATCCAGGTGCAGATCGGCAACGTGACCACGCCCGTCAAGATCACCGCGGCCGTGCGCGCGCTGCCCGGCACCGACCTGACCGGCGCCACCAGCGGGCTGCTGCTCGACCTGCGGGGCGTCAACAAGGTGCTGTCCGCCCAGGACGCGCAGCCCGTCCAGCCCACCGAGTGGTGGCTGGCCACCCGCCCCGGCGCCGCCGCCGGCGTCGCGGCCGCGCTGCGGGCCCGCGACGACGTCGACACCGTCCTGGACCGCACCGAATCCGCGGCCGGGCTGCGGGCCGACCCGCTCGGCGCCGGTCCGCAGTCCGCGCTTCCCGCCGCGGTGGTCGCCGCCGCGGTGCTGGCCGCGGTGGGCTTCGCGGTCGGCGCGGCGGGGGCGGCCCGGGAGCGGCGCGGCGAATTCGCGGTGCTGCGGGCGCTGGGCGCGCCGCGCCGCCAACTGGCCCGCATGCTGGCGGCCGAGCAGGCGCTGCTGGTGCTGGTGTCGCTGGTCGTGGGCGTGGCGCTGGGCGCGTTCCTGACCCGGCTGATCACGCCGCTGATCGTACTGACGGGCCAGGCCGCGCGGCCGGTGCCGCCGCTGGTCGTGGAAATCCCGGTGGCCCGCCTCGCCGAGCTGCTCGCCGTACTGCTGGCCGCCCCGATCGCCGTCCTGGCCGTCACGGCGGTACGCCGCGGCGACCCGGCGACGGCACTGCGACACCAGGTGGAGGACTGACATGCCGACGCCCCCTCCCCCGGAACCCCAGAACCAGCCTGGTCCGCAGGGCCGTTCCGAGCCGCAGGGCCCGTCCGACGCGGCGAACCCGCCGCACCCGCAGGATGCTCCCGGGACGCGGGGCCCGGCCGCGACCGGCAACGCCCCTGCGGAGCACGGCCCACCCGGGACGCGGGACCTGTCGGCGACCGACGGCACGCCCGCACCGGAAGGCCCGGCCGCGACCGACAGCACGCCCCCGGACCCGCACGACCCACCCTGCCCGCAGGACCCATCGGCGACCGACGGCACGCCCGCACCGGAAGGCCCAGCCGCGACCGACAGCACGCCCCCGGACCCGCACGACCCACCCTGCCCGCAGGACCCATCGGCGACCGACGGCACGCCCGCACCGGAAGACCCGGCCGCGACCGACAGCACGCCCCCGGACCCGCCCTGCCCACAGGACGCGCCCGGACCGCAGGGCCCTTCGGCGACAGACGCCCCGCCCGCGCCGCAGGGCGTGCCCGCTGATCCGGGCCCGTCCGGCGCCCCGGACTCCGCCACCCACGCCGGCCACGCCGACCCCGCCGGCTTCGCCGGATTCGCCGGGTCCTGGCTGGTGCTGCGGCTGCGGGCCGCGCCCGGCGGGGCGCTGGCGCTGGCCGCGCTCGTGCTGGTCACCTCCTTCCTGGCCGCCGCGCTGCCGCGGGCCGTCGACCGCTACGAGGACACCGCGCTGCGGAACGCCGTCGCGGACGCCGCGCCGCGCGACCACGGCGTCTCGCTCGCCGAGGACTACGGCACGTCCGGCACCCAGCCCGGCGACCCGCTCGCCCCGGCGTCCCTGGACGCCGTGGAGAAGTCCTTCCGCGCGCTGCTGCACCCGCCGCTGCGGCTGCTGCCCGGCGGTGTGGTGCAGGGCGTGCGCTCCGGCGCGGAGGCGGAGGTCCCCGACCCCGAGCTGCCGCGCACCTCCGAGCACGCGCCGGGCGCCGACCTGGTCGCCCAGGCCGGCCTGGCCCAGCACTCCAGGGTCGTGGCCGGCCGGCTGCCCGCGCCGACACCCGGCAAGCCCGCGCTCTCGCTGGAGGGCGCGGTCACCGAGAAGACCGCGCAGGTGCTGCACCTGAAGGTCGGCCAGACCATCCATCTGATGAAGTTCGGCGCGACACCGCTGTCCGTACGCATCAGCGGCATCCTCGCCCCGCGCGACCCGCGGTCCGGCTTCTGGACGATGGACGACGACCTGCTCGCGCCGCTCGTCAGCTTCCCGCCGCACGCGATGATCGACCCGCCCAAGACGTACTGGCACTTCACCGTGCTCATCGACGGCACCGCCGCGCAGTCCATCCCGCTGCTCGGCACCGGCGCCTCCCTCTACTGGCACCACCCGCTGGACACCGCGCGGCTCACCGCGCACGACGTGCCCGCGCTCCGCGACGAACTGGCCTCCCTCGGCAACGGACCGCTCTCCACCCGGCTCGCGGCCGACACCGGCTCCTCGGCGCTGCACGCGGTCGCCGGGGTCGGCGGGGTGCTCACCGCCTTCGACGCCGGCCGGACCGCCGCGCACCCGCTGGTGCTCATCGCGGCCGTCGGCGTGGGCACCACCGCGCTGGCCGTGCTGCTGATGGCCGCCGGGCTCGCCGCGGACCGCAGGCGGCGCGAGACCGCCCTGCTGCGCTCGCGGGGCGGCTCGCTGCGCGGCATCTTCGGCCGCCTCGTGGGCGAGACGTGCGCCGCCGCGCTGCCCGCCGGGGCCCTCGGCACCGCGCTGGCCCTGCTGCTCCTGCCGACCGGACGGTACGGGGCCGCGCTGGCGCTGGGCGCGCTCGTGACCGCCGCCGGCGTGCTCGCGCTGCCGCTGCGGGCGACCCTGGCCGTACGCCGGCCGCGCCCGGCCGAGCGCGAGGACCTCGTGGCGCACCGCCCCTCGCGCCGGCGGCTCGTGCTGGAGCTGACGGTGGCGCTGCTGGTGGCCGGAGCGGTGGCGACCCTGCGGCGGCGCGGCTCCGCGGACGGCTCCGACCCGTACCTGGCGGCCGCCCCGGTACTGGTGGCGGTGGCCGCGGCGCTGGTGCTGCTGCGCGTCTACCCGCTGCCGCTGCGCCGGCTCGCCCGGCCCGCCGCCCGGCTGCGCGGGGCGGTCACGCATCTGGGGCTCGCGCGGGCCGGGCGGGCGCCCAGCGGGGGGCAGCTGCCGCTGGTGGCCATGCTGGTCGCGCTGACGGTGGCGTCCTTCGGCGGCTCGGTGCTCGCCGGGATCGCCCACGGGCGGGACCGCGCGGCGGCGGCCGCCGTCGGGGCCGACGCCCGGGTGGACTCGCTCTTCCCGCTGGACGCCGCGCTGCCCGCCAAGGTCCGCAAGGTGCCCGGCATCGGCGACGTGGCCGCCGTACGGGTCGAGCCGCACGCCGCCAACCAGGACATCCCGCTGAACTACGAGCTGCTCGTGGTCGACGACCCGGCCGCGTACGCCCGCATCTCCCGCTCCGCGGGCCTGCCGGACCTCCCGCCGGACACCTTCGGCGCGGGCTCCGCGGCAGGGGCGCACGGGCCGCTGCCCGCCGCCGTCTCGCCGCGGATCGCCGAGCTGCTGGGCGACCGCACCACGCCCGTCCCCACCGACGCCGGCGACTGCGACATCCGCCCGGTGGCGACCCTCTCCTCGACCCCGGCCGCCACCTCCGGCGAGTTCGTCGTCATCTCCGCGACGCAACTGCACGCCCAGCACCCGCAGCTCGGCGCGCTCCCGCAGTACGGCGGGCCGACGATGCTGCTCGCCGCCCAGGCGCCCGGGCAGCACATCGACACCGCCGCGCTGCGCGACGCCGCCGCGCACACCGGGCCCAACGCCGCCACGGTGCTGCTGCGCTCCGAGCAGCGCGCCGCGCTGTCCGACACCGCGCTGCAGCACGGCGCCCGCACCCTCTACCTGTCCGCCGTCGCGGCGGGGGCCGGCTACAGCGCGCTGGCGCTGCTGCTGTCCCTGATGTCCGCGGCGCCGGGACGTACCGCGCTGCTGGCCCGGCTGCGCACGATGGGGCTGACGCGGCGGCAGTCCCGGCGTCTGGTGCTGCTGGAGATGCTGCCGCAGGTGGTGCTCGCCGCCGCGGGCGGTGCGCTGGTGGGCCTCGCCGCGATACCGCTGCTCCGGCCCGGTATCGACCTGGGCACCCTGGCCTTCGGCAGCGGGACGGGCAACACGGCGGTGGTGCCGCCGCCCGCCCTCGCGGTGACCCTGCGCGCGGACCCCTGGTCGCTGGCCGTACCCTCCGCGGGGCTGCTCCTGCTGGCCTGCGCGGTCCTGCTGGTCCAGGCGTGGGCCGGCACACGACGACACGAGAGCACCGAGCTGAGAGCGGGTGACCGGACGATATGAGCGCCGACGACGTGACGGCCGACGCGGCGGGCACCTCCCGCCCGGACGGCCGGGCCCCCGCGGCCTCCACCGGACCGGACGCCGGTGCCGCACCGGCCTCCGCGGGCCCGTCCGGCGGAGCGCCGCCCGCCCCCGCGAGCCTCGCCGAGCTCGAACGGCTGGCCGCCGAGCGCCGGGACCGGCCCGCGTACGGCCGGGACGCGCTGATCAGCTGCGACCGGCTGGTGCGGATCTTCACCGCGGACGGCGTGGAGGTGCAGGCCCTCCAGGGCCTGGACCTGCTGGTCGCCAAGGGCGAGCTGATGGCCCTGGTCGGGGCGTCGGGCAGCGGCAAGTCCACGCTGCTCAACATCCTCGCCGGGCTCGACGTCCCCACGGCGGGCGCGGCCTCGGTCGGCGGCTACGACCTGCTCGCCATGGACGCGAAATCCCGGCTGCGCTACCGGCGGGAGGTCGTCGGCTTCATCTGGCAGCAGACCTCGCGCAACCTGCTGCCCTACCTGACCGCCGCGCAGAACGTCATGCTGCCCATGCAGCTCTCCGGCGGCTCCGGCCCGCGCGGGCGGCGCCGCCGCTCCACCCGGGCCGCCGACCTGCTCGGCCTGCTCGGTGTCGCGCACTGCCAGGACCGGCGCCCCGCACAGATGTCCGGCGGCGAGCAGCAGCGCGCGGCGATCGCCGTCGCCCTCGCCAACGACCCGGAGGTCGTGCTGGCCGACGAGCCCACCGGCGAGCTGGACTCCACCACCGCCGAGCAGGTCTTCGCGTCCTTCCGCACCGCCAACGAGCAGCTGGGCACCACCGTCGTGGTCGTCACCCACGACCAGTCCGTCGCCGACGCCGTCCACCGCACGGTCGCCATCCGCGACGGCCGCACCGCCTCCGAGGTCGTACGCCGCACGGAGATCGACGAGCACGGCCGTGAGTCGGTCGTCGCCCGCGAGTACGCCACCGTCGACCGCGCGGGCCGCCTCCAGCTCCCCCACGACTACGCCGAGGCCCTGGCCATCCGCCGCCGCGTCCTGCTGGAACTCCAGCCCGACCACATCACCGTCCGCCCCGACGACCACCCCTCCGCCCAGGAGTAGCCGCACCCGCACAGAAGGGGCCCCTCTTCCGCCGGAAGCAGCGGCACCCGGACGCCGCCGGCCGCGAGCCGGCCGTGGTCCCGGGCCGCCCCTCGCCCGGGGAAGCAGCCGCGGCCCGTGGCGGGCGGTCCCGGAAGCCTTACGCCGGGGTGAAGCTCAACCCCGCGCCCGCGGTCTCGCGGCGAACCGCCACCGAGCCGTACTCGGTACGCAGCCGCGTCCAGGGGCCGGCCGCAAGCAGCGCCACGGTGGCCCCACCGGCTCCGCCCTCCCCGTCGCCGTCGCCGTCGCCGCGCAGGAAGCCCAGCGCATGGGCGGCGTGCACGACCCGCAGCGTGGTGCCCTGCCAGGGGCGGGCCCACAGCTCCTCGGCGAGCGCGTCCAGCGCCGCCCGCGTCCGCTCCTCCCGGGGCAGCCGCTCGCTGCGGTCCCGGAATTCCGCGACCGCTCCGGCGGCGGCCCCGCGCACCTGCCCCGGGTCCAGCTCGGCCACCCGCTGCCACCCGGCGCGCGGCGGCAGCAGTCCCGCCCAGGCGGGCCCGGTGACGGACGGCGGCAGGCCGAACCCCGCCTCCGCCGCCGTCACCTCCTCCAGCAACTGCCCGGCGGACACCGTGGCGTCGACCGCCGCTCCCACCGGTCCGGTCCCGCGCAGCGCGGCACTGCGCACGGCCAGCACGCCCCCGAACGGCGGGTGCCCGAAGACGCCCAGCGCCGGCTCGCCCGCGGCGGACCGCAGTCGGACCACCGCCGCCTTGTCCCAGCGGACCAGGCGCCCGAGGAAGGCGGCCAGGTCCGCCGCCTCCCGCTCGCCGTCCCCGCCCGCTCCGGGGGCGGCCCCGGCGGAGCCGCCCTCATGACCGAGCACCAGCCGGACCGCCGTCATACGGCGACGGCCCCGTCGTCGTCACGGCTGTCGTCACGGTCGTCGTCGCGGTACTTCTCCAGGAAGGCCCGCTCCTCCGGCGTGATCCGCCGCGGACGCCCCGCGGCCAGGTTGTACGGCACCACGACCGTCGTCGCCCGCGCGTAGACCGTCTCCTCGTCCTTGACCTCGTACGCCACGGTCATGGACGCCGCCGTGATGTCCGTCACCCACGTCTCGACGACGACCGGCTCGTGCCGGTGCACCAGCGGCCGCAGGTAGTCGATCTCGTGCCGCGCCACCACGGAGCCTCCCGTGAAGGACGCGCTTCCCTCCCCCGGCGCCAGACGGAACATGAAGTCGATCCGCGCCTCTTCCAGATACCGCAGGAAGACCACGTTGTTGACGTGCCCGTAGGCGTCCATGTCCCCCCAGCGCAGGGGGCAGCGGAAGACGTGGCGTGCCATCAGCCGCGGGTCAGCTTCTTGTAGGTGGCGCGGTGCGGCCGTGCGGCGTCCGGCCCCAGCCGCTCCACCTTGTTCTTCTCGTACGACTCGAAGTTGCCCTCGAACCAGAACCACTTCGAGTTGCCCTCGTAGGCCAGGATGTGCGTCGCCACCCGGTCCAGGAACCACCGGTCGTGGGAGACGACCACGGCCGCACCGGGGAATTCCAGCAGCGCGTTCTCCAGCGACGACAGCGTCTCGACGTCGAGGTCGTTGGTCGGCTCGTCCAGCAGCAGCAGGTTGCCGCCCTGCTTGAGCGTCAGCGCCAGGTTCAGCCGGTTGCGCTCACCGCCGGACAGCACCCCGGACGGCTTCTGCTGGTCCGGCCCCTTGAAGCCGAACGCCGACACGTAGGCCCGCGACGGCATCTCGACCTGGCCGACGTTGATGTAGTCCAGGCCGTCAGACACGACCTCCCACAGCGTCTTCTTCGGGTCGATGTTGGACCGCCCCTGGTCGACGTAGGAGATCCGCACCGTGTCGCCGACCTTGATGCTGCCGGAGTCGGCCTCCTCCAGCCCCTGGATCATCTTGAACAGCGTGGTCTTGCCCGCGCCGTTGGGGCCGATGACGCCCACGATGCCGTTGCGCGGCAGCGTGAACGACAGGTCGTCGATCAGCACCTTGTCCCCGAAGGCCTTCGACAGGTGCTCGACCTCGACCACGACGCCGCCCAGCCGCGGGCCCGGCGGGATCTGGATCTCCTCGAAGTCCAGCTTGCGCACCTTGTCCGCCTCGGCCGCCATCTCCTCGTAACGCGCCAGGCGCGCCTTGGACTTGGCCTGCCGCCCCTTGGCGTTGGAGCGCACCCACTCCAGCTCTTCCTTGAGGCGCTTCTGCCGCTTGGCGTCCTTCTGGCCCTCGACCTTGAGCCGGGACGCCTTGTTCTCCAGGTAGGTGGAGTAGTTGCCCTCGTAGGGGATGGCCCGGCCGCGGTCCAGCTCCAGGATCCACTGGGCCACGTTGTCCAGGAAGTACCGGTCGTGGGTGACGGCCACGACCGTGCCGGCGTACTTGGCCAGGTGCTGCTCCAGCCACTGCACGGACTCGGCGTCCAGGTGGTTGGTGGGCTCGTCCAGCAGCAGCAGGTCGGGGGCCTCCAGCAGCAGCTTGCACAGTGCCACCCGGCGCTTCTCACCACCGGACAGGTTGGTCACCTGCCAGTCCCCGGGCGGGCAGCCGAGCGCGTCCATGGCCTGCTCGAGCTGCGCGTCCAGATCCCAGGCGTCGGCGTGGTCGAGCTTCTCCTGGAGCTTGCCCATCTCGTCGAGCAGCGCGTCGGAGTAGTCCGTCGCCATCAGCTCCGCGATCTCGTTGAAGCGGTCCAGCTGGGCCTTGACCTCGGCCACACCGTCCTGCACGTTCTCCAGCACGGTCTTGGACTCGTCCAGCGGCGGCTCCTGGAGCAGCATGCCGACGCTGTACCCGGGCGACAGGAACGCGTCGCCGTTCGACGGCTGCTCCAGCCCCGCCATGATCTTGAGAACGGTGGACTTTCCGGCGCCGTTCGGGCCGACCACACCGATCTTCGCGCCCGGCAGGAAGCTCAGCGTCACGTCATCGAGGATGACCTTGTCGCCGTGCGCCTTGCGCGCCTTGCGCATCGTGTAGATGTACTCAGCCAAGAGAAACCGTCCGGCAGATCGAGAAGGGCCAATGTGCGGCTCCGCCGCGTGAGGGCAGATACACCCCATCTTGCCGTACGTCCACCCCAAGGGGCGAACGGGTACCGGCGCCGGGTGCGGGCACGCCGGGGCCTCCGGCGGCGCGGAGGGCGCGGACCCCGCGCGGCCTGCGGCCCTTCCGTGCGCCGTAGCTCAGGTCACCGGCACCGGCACCGCGGCCGGCGGGGGTGCGACGGGCTCGGGCCGGACCGCGGGCGGCAGCAGCGTCCGGCTGAACCGCGCGACGCCGCGTGCCAGGTCGTGGCCCACGGCCACCGCCTCGATCTCGGCGTCGATGAAGCGGCGGCCGTCCCGCTCGTCGTCACGGATCTTCAACCGGCCCTGGACGACGAGCGGTTCGCCGAGCCCGACCGACTCCTTGACGTGCCCGGCGAGCGTCCGCCACGCGCACACCGTGTAGAAGCTCGTCGGCCCGTCCGCCCACGCCCCGCGCGTGGCGTCCCAGCGCCGGGCGGTGGTGGCCAGCCGGAAGCGCGTCACGCCCACGCCCGTCGCCGTCGTGTGCATCTCGGGCTCCGTCGCCACGTTTCCGACAACGGTCACCAGGGTCTCGTTCATCGCACATCCCTCTCTCTTCCCGGCGTCCCCGGTGGGACGCGCTGAGAACATCGTGCCCTGAATCCAGGACAGTCGGGGAGAGGTCGTCGCAAGCCTGTGGATAATTCGCTTCCATGGACAAATCCTGTGGACGACCAGGTCATCCGGCCGAGCGGATGTGGGACACTCCGGCGCGGGAATCGCGCGCGTGCGGCGCCCGCGGAGCAGGTGAGGCGGCGGCCACGACGGCGAACTGCTCGCGCACCTCGCGGTAGCGCATCAGCTCGGCGGCGACCGGTTCCAGCACCCGGGCCCGTCCGCAGTCGGCGGCCGCGTCCCGCAGCCGCCGCTCCGCGGCCTGCCCGTGCCGCCGGGCGGGGCCGCGCGCCGCGACCCGGCAGGCCGCGGAGACCAGCGGCCCGCCGGCCCCGCCGGTCGCGATCATCACCACGGGCGGCCACCACACCAGTGCCAGCGAGCCGACGGCCAGGGTGATCAGGCACACGGCCCCGGCGACCGCGAGCGTCATCAGCAGCCACTGCACGGCACGCGCCGCCGACCACCAGCCCGGGTGCTCCGGCGGCCCGGGCTCGGCGCGACCCGCCGCGGTGTCCAGCGCCGCGGGCAGCCCCTCACCGCCGCGCCGGGCCGCGTCGCGCACCGCCTGCCCCCAGGGCGCGGGAAGCCCGCGTGCGGCGTCGGCGGCCAGTCCCCGCACCGCCTCCCCGACCAGCGGGCGGGAGGCCACGAGCGGCACCGCGCCGGCCGCGCCGCCCGATCCGTTCGGCCGGCCGGGTGACGTCGGCGCCACCCGGGATCCCGGGTCCGCCGCCGTCCGTTCTCCTCTCAGCCGCCCCCACGGCGTGCCGCACGCCGCGCGGGCGGCGGCCGCCCAGTCCCGTTCCGCGGCCTGACCGGCCGCGGCGGCCCCCACCGCGTCGGCCAGCCGGTCGACGAATTCCTCCCGCGCCGGGTCGGTGAGCCCCGCGCCGCCTTCGGCCACGTAGAGCGGGTGCAGCCGGTCCGCCGTCCGGTCCAGGTCGGCCGCCAGCCGGCGGCCTGCGGCGGCGCGCTCGGCGACGATCTGCGCGAGCACGCCCCGCAGGTCGGCCACGCCCTGCCCGGTGAGCGCGGACGCGGCCAGCACCACGGCCCCGGCCTCGCCGTGCTCGCCCACCGCGAGGCCGTCCTCGTCGAGCAGCCTGCGCAGGTCGTCGAGCACCAGCTCGGCCGAGTCACCGGGCAACCGGTCGACCTGGTTGAGCACCAGCACCGTCACGTCGGCATGGCCAGAAAGCGGGCGCAGGTAGCGTTCGTGCAGCGCCGCGTCGGCGTATTTCTCCGGGTCCAGCACCCACACCACGACGTCCACCAGCCCCAGCAGCCGGTCCACCTGCGCGCGGTGGCCGGGCGCCGCGGAGTCGTGGTCGGGCAGGTCGATCAGCACCAGACCGTCCAGATCCGTGCCGCCCTCGACCGTCTCCGCGCACCGGCCCGCCGCCCGGCCGTCATCGGCGCGGGCCGCCGCGTCCCCGAAACCGGCCGGGAAGCCGCCGTCGCCGACCGGGATACCGTCGGCCCCGCCGTATCCGCGGCTTCCACCCGCCCCGCCGCCGGCCTCGACCGTGCCGGCAGCCGGCCCCGTACCCTCGGCGCCCGCCCCGCCCTCGGCGCGCGCGTCTGCCGCGGGCTCGGCGCCGCCCGCTCCCACTCCGGCACCATCGCCGGCACGGTCGGGGGCGCCGGCCGGGGCGGGGATGCGGGGGCGGCGGGCATAGCGGTCCTGCGGTGCGATGCCCAGCCGGTCCAGCAGCCCCGCGGCCCGCTCGGGGTGCCAGGCGCAGGAGACGGGCCGCGCGGTGGTCGGCCTGCGCAGTCCGGTCGCGGACAGCGGCAGCCCGGCCAGGGCGTTGAAGAGCGAGGACTTCCCGCTTCCGGTCGCCCCGGCGAGTGCCACCACGGTGTGGTCGTGCGAGAGCCTGCGCCGCTCCCCGATACGTTCCAGCAGCTCGCCGGTCTCGGCGAGCGCCTCGGGGCTGATCCGCGCGCGGGACAGCCCGAGCAGCTCCCCGAGGGCGTCCACCCGCTCGCCGAGCGGATCGGCCGCCCCGCCGCCTGCCTCGGAAGCCGCGCAGACGCCGGGACCGGCCGGACCCGCGGCGCCGGGGAGCGCACGTCCCGCCTCCGGCTCCGGCAGCGCGGACGACTGGTCGGTGGTGGTCGGGCGCACCAGGGTCACCTTTCCTTCTGCAGTAGGGACAGCGCGGAGATCAGCGAGGCCTGCTGCCCTGCCGTGACGTCGTAGCCGTCGACCGGCGCGAGCCGGCGGTCGCGCTCGGCGTCCAGCAGGCCGGCGACGGCGTCGGCGAGCCGGTCCCGCGCCGCGTCGCGCATCCGCAGCGCCGCCTGGGCCCCGACGGTTTCCGCGAGCCGTTCGCCGGCCGCCCGCCCGCGCCGGCCGCCGAGCAGCGCGGTGCACAGCAGCGCGGCGAGATCCTCGGGATCGGCGGCCTGCCGCTCGCCGTCGCGTCCGGACCGCACATGGGCGTAGGCGAGGTCGATGACTGCCCGGCGCCAGCGCCGTACGCCCTTGTCGATCCGGGCGGCGACGGCCACCTGGTCGCGGTCGGGGCGCGTGGCGGGGTCGTCGAGGAGCGCGGCGCCTGCCAGGTCGCCGCGCCAGGCGTCCGCGATGCGCTCGTCGGCGGCGTCGGTCTCGGCGCGCAGCAGCGCGGCCACTTCCTCGGCGAGGGCGCCCTGCAGGGCGTCGGGCCCGCAGGCCGGATACCCGCGCCAGTGGGCGAGCGCCTCCCCGGAGAGCGGGACACCGGCGCGCACGGCGGCGTCGACGTGCCGGGCGGCCAGCGCGTACGCCTCCTCGGCGGTGCGGGCCAGCCGCAGCGCCGCCGCGTGCTGCGCCGCGGAGGCGGCGGCCAGCGCGGGCAGCCTGCTGCGCAGCGAGTCGAGCACGCCCTCGGCGGTGCGGCGGGCGGCGTGCTGCCGGGCGGCGGGGTCCTGGGCGCAGTGCGTGAGCCATTCGCGCAGCCCGGCGACGGCGGTCAGCGGCAGCAGCCCGCCGCCACCCGCGGATTCGGGCAGCTCGGGCACGGTGAAGCGCGGTACGTCGCCGAGCCCGGCCTTGGCCAGCAGCGCCGCGTAGTGCCTGCTCACGTCGTCGGCGATCTGGTGCGGTACCCGGTCCAGGACGGTGGCCAGCGTGACGTCGTACTCCCTGGCGGTGCGCAGCAGGTGCCAGGGCAGCGCGTCGGCGTAGCGGGAGGCGGTGGTGACCAGGATCCAGATGTCGGCGGCGCAGATGAGCTCGGCGGCCAGTTCGCGGTTGCGGGCGACGAGGGAGTCGATGTCGGGCGCGTCGAGCAGGGCGAGTCCGCGCGGCAGGGAGTCGTCGCATTCCAGCCGCAGCTCGGGCCGTGCCGGATCGCTGCGGTCGGGGGCGTCGTCGTCCCCGCGGACCCGCTGGCGTACGGCCCAGACCCGGGACAGCCGCGGCAGCACCCGGGGATCGGCGAACCATGCGCGGTCCTCGGGGTGGCAGACCAGTACGGGAGTACGGGTGGTGGGGCGAAGAACGCCGGATTCGCTCACACGACGGCTGATAAGTGAGTTGACAAGAGTGGATTTGCCCGCACCTGTCGAGCCGCCGACCACGGCGAGCAGCGGCGCCTCGGGCGCGGTGAGCCGGGGCATGAGGTAGTCGTCCAACTGCGCCAGCAGTTCCTGGCGGGTGCGGCGGGCACGGTCGGCCCCGGGGAGCGGGAAGGGGAAGCAGGCAGTGCCGACGCGATCACGCAGCGCGGACAACGCGTCGAGCAGTTCGGGCCGTACATCCAAGATCGCCACATCGGCAGAATGCCCGATATTGGACCGTTTACGAAGCGTATTTCGGGCAATTGGCCCCATTCAGCCGGGATAACGCCCAACCGGCGGCGGCAGGCCCCGCCGGGCGGGCACCGATCGGCGCGCGGGGCGGCAGGCGCCGGAAAGGCCGGGCAATGGCCGCGTGACAGCGCGGCGAACAGTGCGGAAGCCCTGGTAGGCGGTGCCCAGTGGGACACAGGAGCCAGAATGAGCCACCGGCATAACGAGTGCACAACAGCAGCGTTGCGACCCGTCAAAAGCGATGCGGCTCGCGCGCCTGCCTGCGATTATCGGACCGCTTCACCGAACCTCCACAACGTGCCACGCGAGTGAAGCAGACAGCAGCACGGACGCGGCGCCCTATCCTTGACCTCGGCACAGGTCACGGAACCAGCCAGGGGCGTAGACAGCCGCGGCCGCTGTCCGGCCCCCGTAGCTCAGCGGATAGAGCAGGTGCCTTCTAAGCACTTGGCCGCAGGTTCGAGTCCTGCCGGGGGCGCCTTCGCGCGGCCGGTGCCTCCTCCGGAGGCGCCGGCCGTCGGCATCCACTGGTTCGGGCGGCCCGAATCTAGCGAGGCACGCGTAGCAACGGCGTAAAGGAACACTTCCGTCCGCTCCGCCGGCCCAGTGGCTCCGCACCGCGATCACCCCCAGGCGCCGCCCCCTCCGAAGGGGCACACGGGGGGACAAACAACCTCGCCATTCCCGCCTGCCCCACTGGTCAGCCGGGGTGGCGACGTTTTGCGCAAGTCGGATGAGCCGCTTATGGGGTTGTGAGAGGGTGTGCGCCAAAGCCGCCTCTACCGGACCGCAGATACGGCAACCGGAAGGATCACGTCCGCCCGGAAGCCGCGCCGCGGCGGTGCGGTAGTTTTTTGCCTGTCCCCGCGTGCTAGCGATTACGAGGATCGTCTGCGTATGGATTCCACACTCCCCGGAACCACGTCGGCAGCTTCGGCGGCACGGCGGCGGAGGCGGCTGAACCACCGGATCCAGGACGGCCTGCGCGATCTCAGCATCCAGATGGCGCTGCTCAACCACCAGGTCGGCATGCACCTCGATCTGCGGGACGCCGATCTGGAGTGCCTGGACCTGATCAGTCGGCACGGGCCGATCGGACCGACCGCCCTCGCCAAACGCGCCGGGATGCATCCGGCGACCCTCACCGGCGTGCTCGACCGCCTGGAGCGGGGCAACTGGGTGGTGCGCACGCCCAACCCCACCGACCGCCGGTCCGTACTGGTCCAGGTGGTCAAGGAGCGCACGGTCGAAGTGGCGCGCCTCTTCGCCGCGATGAACAGCGCGGTCGACGGAATCTGCTCCGACTACGACGAGGCCGAACTGGTCCTGATCGCCGACTTCCTCCTGCGGACGTCACGCGCCGGGCGGCTGGCCACGGACGAGTTGGCCGACAGCTGACCGGCGGACTCCCGTACCTCCTGCTCCCGCCCCGGAGCCCCTGTTACCCGTTCGCGACATTTGTCACTGTTACGCGGATTCCACGTCACAGGTGATCAACAGGCCCATGTGGCTTCCCTACCGGCGTTGTTGTCCCGGCGAGTGTGCTGACGGACAGTCATCCTCGCTCGGGAGGTAGCGATATGCCGGACCGGACTCTGTGGTCGTACGCGGACATCGCGACATACATCCGCGTGCAGGTCGACACGGTGCGCTCCTACCGCAAGCACGGGCACCTCCCCGATCCTGACCGGGTGGAGGGCGGTAAGCCGTACTGGTACGCGGACACCATCCGCGCCTGGAGTGCCCGGCGGCCGGGAAACCGCGGCCGCCGGGCTCCGGGGTGACCGTCAGCTTCTGGCCGCCGGTTCGGGGTCCCGCCGCCCGCCGGGGCGCGAGGCCTCGTCGCCCCCTCCGCCGTGGACCACTCCTCCGCCCTCCGATATGCCGAACCGCTCGTGGAAACGGCGCAGGACGGGCGGCGCCCACCAGGTTGCCCGCCCGGTCAGCCGCATCACCGCCGGCACCAGCAGCGTGCGTATCACCATCGCGTCCATCAGCACCGCCAGCGCGATGCCCAGGCCCAGCATCTTGGTGTTGGCGACCCTGGACATGCCGACCCCCACCATCACCACGGCCAGGATGACGGCGGCGGCGGTGATCAGCCCGCCCGTCCGCCGCAGGCCGAAGACGATGGACGACTGGTGGTCGCCGGTCCGGTCGTACTCCTCCTTGATCCGGGAGAGCAGGAACACCCCGTAGTCCATGGAAAGGCCGAACGCGACGCAGAACATCAGCACCGGCAGGCTGGTCTCTATGCTGCCCGTCGCGGTGAAGCCCAGCAGTCCGGACAGATGGCCGTCCTGGAAGACCCAGACCACCGCGCCGAACATCGCCGTGAGACTGAGCGCGTTGAGGAGCACCGCCTGCACCGGCACGATCACGCTGCCGGTCAGCAGGAACACCAGCAGCAGGGTGACCACACCGATGATGGCCGCCGCCCAGGGCAGTCGCTGCGCTATGGCGTGCTTGCTGTCCACGAGCACCGCCGACTGGCCCGTGACCGAGGCCCGGAAGTCCGTCCGCACGCCGCGGATCTCCCCCACCAGGTGCTGCGGACCGGAATCCACCGCGGCTCCCTTGGGTACGACCGTCAGATAGGCGGTGCCCGCCTCCTTGCCGGCGACCGGATCCTCCACCCGCACCACGCCCGGCAGACCGGCGACGCGGGCGCGGTAGTCCGCCAGCGCGGCGGGGTCGGCGCCCTCGGCGAGTACGGTGATCGCTCCCACCGGGCTCCCGGCGTAGTCCTGCCGGAGGTGCTGCTGCACGACGTGCGCTTCAGCCCCCGACGGCAGCTGCCGGTCGTCGGCCGATCCGAACTGCACGCGCAGGAAGGGCAGCCCGAGCAGCAGCAGCGCCGCCACCGCGGCCACCGCGAAAGCGGGCGCCCGGCGCATCACCAGCCGGGCCAGCGCGGCATAGCGGGCGCCGGGCTCGACCGCCGCCGCCCCCGCACGTGACCGGCGGCGCAGCAGCCGCCTCAGGTCCAGCGCGTTGACCCGCCCGCCCAGCAGCACCAGGGCGGCGGGCAGCACGATGAGCGCCGCCGCAGCGGCGAGCACCACCACGGCCACACCCGCGTAGGCGAAGGAGCGCAGGAAATACTGCGGGAAGACCAGCATCGCCGCGAGTGCGGCCGCCACCGTGAGCGCCGAGAAGAGCACCGTGCGGCCGGCCGTCCGCAGGGTCGTCGCCACCGCGCGCCGCGGATCGGCGCCCGCGGACAGCTCCTCGCGGAAGCGGCGGACGATGAACAGCGAGTAGTCGATCGCCAGCCCGAGGCCCAGGGCAGTGGTCAGGTTCTCGGCGAAGACCGAGACGTCGGTGAATCCGGTGATGCCGCGCAGCACCGCGCTCGTGCCCAGGATCGCGATGATGCCGATGCCCAGCGGGAGCAGCGCGGCGACGGCGCTGCCGAAGACCATGACGAGCAGCACCAGGGTGATCGGCAGCGCGATCATCTCCGCGCGCAGCAGATCCTGCTGGATCGTCGTCTGCATCTCGTGCTGTACCTCCGCGGTGCCGCCGACCGTGACGCTCACCGGGCCGTGCGCGCCGCGGTAGGCGGGGGCGATGCGTTCGACCTCGGCGGCCACGGCGTCGTCGTCCCCCCGCAGCCGGGCGGCGATCATCGCCGAGCTGCCGTCCTTGGCGCGCAGCACCGGCGCGCGGGTGTCCCAGTACGAACTGACACCGGAGACGTCGGGGTCCGCGGCGAGCCGGGCGGCGAGCCGGCGCCCTTCGGCCGCGACCGCCGGGTCGTCCGGATCGCCGCCCCGGGTGTCGACCAGCAGCACCAGGTTGGGCTGGGAGTCGGGGAAGTGCTCGGCGAGCGCCTTCGTGGCGTACGACGACTGGGATCCGGGGGCCTCGAAGCCGCCGCTGGACAGCCGGTCGCCGACCCCGCTGCCCGCCACGACGGCGAGCGCGGTGAAGAGCAGCGCGAGCAGCAGCGTCAGCCGCGGTCTGGCGGTCACGACCCGCGTCCAGCCCCCGACTGCACCCGCATGGTTGACATCAGCCATGGCAGAGGTGTCCTCTCCCCCTAGAACGACTAAAATCGCAAACGTGAGTGATCGCTCGCATTTTCAGAATGCGAGCGGTGGCTCGTGTTTGTCAATCCCCCTCTGGGAGTACACGTGTCCGAGGCGGACGAGAAACCGAGACGGCGTCAGGCCCGCGGCGAGCGCCGGGTCACGCAGCTGCTGAAGGCTGCCGCCAGCGTGTTCTGCACGGTCGGCTACACGGCGTCCAGCACCAACGCCATCGCGCGGGAGGCGGGCGTGTCACCCGGCACGCTCTACCAGTTCTTCCCGAACAAGGAGGCCATCGCCGTCGAACTGGGAAGCCGGCTGATCGGGGAGATGGAGGAGACCCACGGACGGGTCTTCACCGCGGAGAACGCCCGTCTCCCGCTCGACCGGCTGGTGGACGCGGTGGCGGACCCCTTCATCGAGTTCAACTGCGCCAACCCCGCGTTCTTCTCGCTCATCAAGGGCTCCGACACACCGGGCCGGATCGCGGAGGAGCACGACACCCTGCACGCCACGCTGCTCGACCGGGTGGCCTGGGTACTGGCACTGCGCCGTCCGTCGCTCTCGCCGACCGAGCGCACGGTGATCGCGCAGATGAGCTTCGCGATGTTCAAGGCGGGCCTCGAACTCATCCTGCTGACCGAGGACGACGCCGCGCGCACGGCGTACGCGAGGGAGCTGAAGAGCGTGCTCTACCGCTACCTCGGGCCCCACGTGGGCACCGGTCCGGTCGAGATCGGGGAGGAGGAGAAGGCCGCGGCGCGGACCTCGCTGGCCGCGGGGGGTGCGCTCTGGTTCGACGGTCCGCCGCAGGACATCGCGTACCGCCCGGGGTCCGGGTCCGGGACCGGCACGGAGGACCGCGCCACGCCGGGAGCGGCTATTTCCTCCGGCCTGCCGAAGGGCAGCTGAACGTCCCGTCGTGGCCGTCCCGTGGCCCCGCCGGCGGACCGACCCTTCCGGCGCCCTTGCCGGAGGGGTCGGACGGGCCCGACGGGCAGGGCACCGTACGGCCCTCACGGACCAGGGAGGTCGCGATCACGGCCGAGGGCCGAGGCGCACCGCCCGCCTGACGGCGCTCCCTGGCCCGTGAGAGCCACTGCGCGCCCGTACCGAGGGCGGCGACCAGCAGGGAGATCCCCAGGCCCAGGGAGAGGGCGTAGAAGGAGTTGGAAGCGGCCTCGCCGCTGATGTAGCCGGCCCCGACCGAGTAGGAGGCCCAGACCGACTCGGCCACGCCGGCGCCGATCGCGTAGCGGCGCACCGGATAGCGCATGATCCCCGCCGCCAGGCCGCCGATCACCCGTCCGCTGGGCAGGAAGCGCACACCGATCACGAAAGGGACGCCGTGCCGCTGTATGCGCAGCGCGGCCCACTTCAGCAGTGCCTCGCGGCGCGGTCTGCGGTGCATCCGCTCCAGCACCCGGCCGCTGAGCGCGCGCCCGGTGCGGTGCATGCCGAGATCACCGAGCACCGCGCTGGCGGCGACCACGAGCAGCACGAGCGCGAGGTTCAGATGGCCTTCCGCGGCCATCACCCCGCCCGTCACGAGGAGTACGGAATTGGGCACCAACGGTGGAGCCGTTGTCGCGGCCAGGATCGCGTACGCCCAGATGACGTGG
This sequence comes from Streptomyces sp. NPDC021020, assembly GCF_044333285.1. NCBI lineage: Bacteria > Bacillati > Actinomycetota > Actinomycetes > Kitasatosporales > Streptomycetaceae > Streptomyces > Streptomyces sp. NPDC021020. The sequence goes on along the minus strand of NZ_JBIRQQ010000003.1, from coordinate 225,132 downwards.
CCGCCCCTCAGGAACTCGGCGAGTCCGGAGGTGAAGTCAAGTGACGACACACTCAGTGCAACGTCCATCCCACCGCCCCTCTTCCCCTTCCCCTTACTCAACGCTGACAGCGCGGGGCGGGGTCGGCAAGCGCATTGTCCGCGCTGCGGCCGATTCCCAGGGAAGCTCATCCTGAGGGTCCAGTCGCGGTACTCCTCAGGTAGTACGTCGCCGCAAGGGAAGTGAGGGGGACGGATGCGGGGCGGGCCGTTCAGCGGCCGAGCAGTTCGCCCCCGTTGACCTGGAGGATCTCGCCGGTGATGAATCCGGCCTCCGGTGAGGCGAGGAAGAGCACGGCAGAGGCGACGTCCGCGGGACGGCCGACCCGGCCGACCAGGGTCCGGCCGGCGCGCCGCGTCAGCTCGGCGTCGTTGAGCCGCGAGCCGAAGAACTCGGTGCCGGCGACCGTGCCGGGCGCCACGATGTTGCAGGTCACGCCCTGCGGGCCGAGTTGCGCGGCGAGGGAGTGGTTCCACGCGTGCAGGGCGGCCTTGGAGGCCCCGTAGGAGCCGCCGCCGCGCAGCGCGGCCACCGACGTCACCGTGACCACCCGGCCGCTGTCCGTGGTGAGGCGGTCCCGCAGCGACTCGGTGAGCAGGACGGCGGTCAGGACGTTGCGTTCGAAATCGCCGCGCCAGCGGGCCAGCACGCCGTGCGGCCCGGCGCCGACGGCCAGCTCCCGGCTGCCGGCGTTGTTGACCAGCACGTCCACCCGCTCGGGCAGGTGCGCCAGCGCCGCCTCGACGTCGTCCGGGTCCGCGAGGTCGCAGACCACGGGGGTGATGTCCAGTCCGTGTTCGGCCCGGATCTCCTCGACCGCGGCGTGCAGGACCTCCCGGCGGCGACCGACGATCGTGACCCGGTGGCCCTCTTCGGCGAAACGCACCGAAACGGCCCGCCCGATGCCCGTACCGCCCCCGGTCACCACGATGTTGCGCACCGCTGCCGCGTTCTGTGCCATGAACTCCGCCCCTCCAGGAGAGACAGCACGGTACGGGATGCCCGCGAAGTGGGCGCGAGCGGGGTAGCCTGCGGAAACAGCCTTCTCGAAGAGACGTAGATCACACGGCGGAGAACGTAACCATTACAGTGGTTGGCGGGTCTTATGTCTTGAGTACCGTGCTCCCGGCGGAGCCGGTCGGGGGGCTGTAGGTCGGACCGTCTTGGGGGACGGTCCGGAACGCGTCGCCGGGGCGACGCCCGGGGAGCTTGAGCGGCCCTCCCGGGCCGCTTTCGTCCCGGCAACGGCGCACAGCCGCCGACAATGACGCCCGGTCGGACCCGTGGGGGGATCCGTTCCGGGGAACGGGAGCGCCCCGTGCCGGACCCGTGGGGGGATCCTGCGCGGGGCGCTTCCTTGTACTGCCTTGTACTGCATCCGTTCCGTCCGGAACGGAACGCGCGCGCCGGACGACGCCGAGGCGTCGGTCCGGGCGCGCGCGGGGTGACGCCGAGCGTCAGCGGGCCTCGACCGAGACGTAGTCGCGGATCTCGACGCCCGTGTAGATCTGCCGCGGACGGCCGATCCGGGAGCCGGGCTCCTTGATCATCTCGTGCCACTGGGCGATCCAGCCGGGCAGCCGGCCGATGGCGAACAGCACGGTGAACATGCTGGTCGGGAAGCCCATCGCGCGGTAGATCAGGCCGGTGTAGAAGTCCACGTTCGGGTAGAGCTTGCGCGACACGAAGTAGTCGTCGCTGAGCGCGTGCTCCTCCAGCTTGAGCGCGATGTCGAGCAGCTCGTCGGACTTGCCGAGCGCCGAGAGGACGTCGTGCGCCGCGGCCTTGATGATCTTCGCCCGGGGGTCGAAGTTCTTGTAGACGCGGTGGCCGAAGCCCATGAGCTTGACGCCGTCCTCCTTGTTCTTCACCTTGCGGATGAAGGAGTCCACGTCGCCGCCGGTGGCCTGGATGCCTTCGAGCATCTCCAGCACCGACTGGTTGGCACCGCCGTGCAGGGGGCCCCACAGGGCGCTGATGCCGGCCGAGATCGAGGCGAACAGGTTCGCCTGCGACGAGCCCACCAGGCGGACGGTGGACGTCGAGCAGTTCTGCTCGTGGTCGGCGTGCAGGATGAAGAGCTTGTCCAGCGCGCTGACGACGACCGGGTCGAGCTCGTACTCCTCGGCGGGGACGGAGAACGTCATCCGGAGGAAGTTCTCGACGTAGCCGAGGTCGTTGCGCGGGTAGACCACCGGCTGGCCGACGGACTTCTTGTACGCGTACGCCGCGATCGTCGGCAGCTTGGCGAGCAGCCGGATCGTGGAGAGGTAGCGCTGTTCGGGATCGAAGGGGTTGTGGCTGTCCTGGTAGAACGTCGACAGCGCGCTGACCACGGACGACAGCATCGCCATCGGATGGGCGTCGCGCGGGAAGCCGTCGTAGAACCGTTTGACGTCTTCGTGCAGCAGGGTGTGCTGGGTGATCTGGCCCTTGAACTCCGCCAGCTCGTCGACCGTCGGCAGCTCGCCGTTGATCAGCAGGTAGGCGGTTTCGAGGAACGTGCCGCGCTCGGCGACCTGCTCGATCGGGTAGCCCCGGTAGCGCAGGATGCCTTCCTCGCCGTCGAGAAAGGTGATCGCGGACTTGTAGGCCGCGGTGTTGCCGTAACCGCTGTCCAGTGTCACCAGGCCCGTGTCGGCGCGCAGCTTGCCGATGTCGAAGCCCTTGTCACCGACAGTGCTCTCAACCACCGGGTAGCTGTGCTCGCTGTCCCCATACCGCAGTACTACAGAGTTGTCGCTCACGTCATTCCCTCACCGACGGTTTTGCCTCTTCTTCGAGGTGCCCTGACTACGTCCACTGTCCCCCATTTGGCACTGGTGCGTGCACTCGGGGTCGGCCATCGGGCCGAAAAGTGGCACGGAGTGCCTATTTTGCGCCCCTGGACAGCCGGTGGTCGAGAGCCGTGAAGCGTCGGCCTGCCGAGACCGTGCGCACCGCCTGCCCGATCGCCCGCCGCGAGCCGACCAGGACGACCAGGCGTTTCGCCCTGGTGACCGCGGTGTAGAGCAGATTGCGCTGGAGCATCATCCAGGCGCCCGTGGTGACCGGGATCACCACCGCCGGGTATTCGCTGCCCTGGGAGCGGTGGATGGTCACGGCGTAGGCGTGGGCCAGCTCGTCCAGCTCGTCGAAGTCGTAGCCGACCTCCTCGTCCTCGTCGGTGCGCACGGTGAGCCGCTGCTCCACGGCGTCCAGGGCCGTGACCACGCCCACCGTGCCGTTGAAGACACCATTGGCGCCTTTGTCATAATTGTTACGGATCTGGGTCACCTTGTCGCCCACACGGAACGTGCGGCCCCCGAACCGGCGCTCCGGCAGGTCGGGGCGGGCCGGGGTGACGGCCTGCTGGAGCAGCCCGTTGAGCGTCCCGGCCCCTGCCGGGCCGCGGTGCATCGGGGTGAGCACCTGGACGTCCCGCCGCGGGTCCAGGCCGAACCGGGCCGGGATGCGGCGCGCGACGACGTCCACGGTGAGCCGGCCCGCCTCCTCCGAGTCCTCCTCCGCGAAGAGGAAGAAGTCGGGGAGCCCCTGCGTCACCGGCGGCAGCCCGGAATTGATGCGGTGCGCGTTGGTGACCACCCCGGACTGCTGGGCCTGCCGGAAGATCCTGGTCAGCCGCACGGCCGGTACCGGGCTGTCCGGCGCCAGCAGATCCCGCAGCACCTCCCCGGCACCGACGCTGGGCAGCTGGTCGACATCCCCCACGAAGAGCAGGTGCGCTCCCGGAGGCACCGCCTTGACCAGCTTGTTCGCCAGCAGCAGGTCCAGCATGGACGCCTCGTCGACGACCACGAGATCGGCGTCCAGCGGGCGGTCGCGGTCGTATGCGGCGTCGCCGCCCGGCTTCAGTTCCAGCAGGCGATGGACGGTGGACGCCTCCGCCCCGGTCAGCTCCGCCAGCCGCTTGGCCGCCCGCCCGGTCGGGGCCGCCAGCACCACCTTCGCCTTCTTCGCCCGTGCCAGCTCCACCACGGAGCGCACCGTGAAGGACTTGCCGCAGCCCGGGCCGCCGGTCAGCACGGCGACCTTCTCCGTCAGCGCGAGCCGCACCGCCTGCTGCTGCTCCGGGGCGAGGTCCGCGCCCGTGTGGCCCGCCAGCCAGGACAGCGCCTTGTCCCAGTCCACGTCCCGGAACGCCGGCAGCCGCTCCTCGGGCCCGCGCAGCAGCCGGACCACCTGCGCGGCCAGCGCGATCTCGGCACGGTGGAAAGGCACCAGATAGACGGCCGTGACCGGCTCGCCGTCCCCGTCGGGGGCCGGGACGCTCTCGCGGACCACGCCCTCCTCGTCGGCCAGCTCGCCCAGGCAGTCGATCACCAGGCCGGTGTCGACCTGGAGCAGCTTCACCGCGTCGGCGATCAGGCGCTCCTGCGGCAGGAAGCAGTTGCCCCCGTCGGTGGCCTGCGACAGCGCGTACTGCAGCCCGGCCTTCACCCTTTCCGGGCTGTCGTGCGGTATGCCGACGGCCTGGGCGATCCGGTCAGCGGTCAGGAAGCCGATACCCCACACCTCGGCCGCCAGCCGGTAGGGCCGGCCCTTCACCACGGAGATCGAGGCGTCGCCGTACTCCTTGTAGATCCGGACGGCGATGGAGGTGGACACCCCCACGCCCTGGAGGAAGACCATGACCTCCTTGATGGCCTTCTGCTCCTCCCACGCGGCCTCGATCTTCCTGGTGCGTTTGGGCCCGAGACCGGGCACCTCGATCAGCCGCTTCGGCTCGCCCTCGATGACCTCCAGCGTGCTGACGCCGAAGTGCTCCACGATCCGCTCGGCGATCCGCGGACCGATCCCCTTGATCAGCCCCGAGCCGAGGTAGCGGCGTATGCCCTGCACGGTGGCCGGCAGCACGGTCGTGTAGTTCTCCACGGTGAACTGCTTGCCGTACTGCGGATGGGAGCCCCAGCGGCCGTGCATGCGCAGCGACTCGCCGGGCTGGGCGCCGAGCAGCGCGCCCACCACGGTCAGCAGGTCGCCGGAGCCGCGCCCGGTGTCCACCCGGGCGACCGTGTAGCCGCTGTCCTCGTTGGCGTAGGTGATCCTCTCCAGGACACCCTCCAGCACCGCGAGTGACCTGTCCGTCATGCCGACCTCCCTCCCCGGAGCCGATCTGATCCGACGGTACCGGCAGGCAGGGACACGGCGTTCGCGGCCTGTGGACAACCCCGCGGGGCGGCGGCCGCACGCCCCGCGGAACGACGGGAGCGGGGCCCGGCACCGCCGGACCCCGCTCCCGTCCATCACCCCCGAAGCCCCCCTCGGGCGCATTACCCTCACGGCTTCCCAGAGGCCCTCCCGCGAAGCCGTGACGCCCTATACGACATGCCACCCGCCGTCAGGGTTGTCCTACGACGGCCATACTTCTCAAGATTTTTTCAGCTGACGTGCGCCACGTACCTCTCGGCGATCTCCGCGACGACGTCGGCGCCCTCCCGCGCCCACAGCGCCGGGTTGAAGATCTCCACCTCGACGGGGCCCCGGTAGCCTGCCGCGTCCACCGTCTCCCGCCACCCGCGCAGGTCGATGCACCCGTCACCGAGCTGGCCGCGCCCCAGGAGCACACCCTCCGGAAGCGGGGTGACCCAGTCGGCGAGCTGGAAGGCCGCGATCCTGCCGCCCTCCCCGGCGCGCCGGGTGTGCGCGGGGGCCTGGTCGTCCCACCACAGGTGGTAGGTGTCGACGACCACGCCGACCTGGTCGGCGGGAAAGCGCTCGGCGATCTCCAGTGCCTGGCCGAGGGTGGAGATCACGCACCGGTCGGAGGCGTACATCGGGTGCAGCGGTTCGATCGCCAGCCGCACCCCGCGTTCTCCGGCGTACGGGGCGAGTTCCGTGAGCGCGTCCGCCACCCGCTCGCGCGCCGCCGCGATGTCCCGGTCACCGGCCGGCAGGCCCCCGGACACCAGCACGAGCGTGCCCGTCCCCAGGGCGGCGGCCTCGTCGATCGCCGCGCGGTTGTCGTCCAGCGCCTCGGCACGCAATTCCGCGTCCGTCGCGGTGAAGAAGCCCCCCCGGCACAGCGAGGTCACCGTCAACCCGCTGTCCCGCATCAGGCGCGCGGCGCGTTCCACGCCGTACTCCTGCACCGGGGCGCGCCACAGCCCGACCTTGTCGATGCCCGCGGCCCGGCATCCCTCGGCCAGCTCCGGCAGCGACCACTGCTTGACCGTCTCCTGGTTGATGCTCAGCCGCGCGAGATCGTACGGCTGCGTCCGTGCGGTGTCGGTCATGCGTCCACTCCGTGCAGGGTCAGCAGCCGGCGCATCCGGTCCTCGGCGAGTGCGGGATCGGGGAAGAGCCCGACCCGGTCGGCGAGTTCGTAGGCGCGTGCCAGATGCGGCAGCGAGCGCGCCGACTGCAGCCCGCCGACCATGGTGAAGTGCTGCTGGTGGCCGGCCAGCCAGGCGAGCAGGACCACGCCCGTCTTGTAGAAGCGCGTCGGCGCGCAGAACAGGTGGCGCGACAGTTCGACGGTCGGGTCCAGGATCCGGCGGAAGCCGTTCGTGTCACCCGTGTCCAGGACGCTGACCGCCGCCGAGGCCAGCGGCGCCAGCGGGTCGAAGATGCCGAGCAGCGCGTGGCTGAAGCCCTGCTCGTCCCCGGCGATCAGCTCGGGGTAGTTGAAGTCGTCGCCGGTGTAGCAGCGCACCCCACCGGGGAGCCGGCGGCGCAGCTCCACCTCGCGCCGGGCGTCCAGCAGCGAGATCTTCACCCCGTCGATCTTGTCCGGGTGCGCCGCGACGACCTCCAGGAAGGTTTCGGTCGCCGCGTCCAGATCGGCGCTGCCCCAGTAGCCGTCGAGTGCCGGGTCGAACATCGGCCCGAGCCAGTGCAGGATCACCGGCTCGGCGGCCTGCCGCAGCAGATGCCCGTACACCCGCAGGTAGTCGTCCGGGCCCTTCGCGGCGGCCGCCAGCGCTCGCGAGGCCATCAGCACGGCCTGCGCTCCGGCGGCCTCGACGAGCGCGAGCTGCTCCTCGTACGCGGCCGTCACCTCGGCAAGGGTGGCGGGACCGGTCAGCTGGTCGGTGCCGACCCCGCAGGCGATCCGGCCGCCCACCGCCCGCGCCTCGGCCGCGGAGCGGCGGATCAGCTCGGCGGCCCCCGCCCAGTCCAGGCCCATACCCCGCTGGGCGGTGTCCATGGCCTCGGCGACACCGAGGCCGTGCGCCCACAGATGGCGCCGGAAAGCGAGCGTCGCGTCCCAGTCCACCGCCGCGGGGGCGTCCGCCGCGGTGCGCAGCGGATCGGCCACCACATGGGCGGCCGAATAGACGACACGGCTGCGGAGCGGCAGATCCGGCGCCATTGCCACGGCTTCCGTGCGCGGCACGTACCGGTGGGACGTCCCCGACTCGTCGGGCAGTTCGATGCTCACAGCGACAGCTCCGGCACGTCGAACCGGCGGCCCTCCGCGGAGGACCGCAGCCCGAGCTCCGCCAGCTGGACACCGCGCGCACCCGCCAGCAGGTCCCAGCGCCAGGGCTCGTCGAGGACCACATGGCGCAGGAAGAGCTCCCACTGCGCCTTGAAGCCGTTGCCGAAGTCGCTGTTGTCGGGGACCTCCTGCCACTGGTCGCGGAAGACCTCGGTCGCGGGCAGGTCCGGATTCCACACCGGCTTGGGGGTGGCGGACCGGTGCTGGACGCGGCAATTGCGCAGCCCGGCGACGGCCGAGCCGTGGGTGCCGTCGACCTGGAATTCCACCAGCTCGTCCCGGTTGACGCGGACGGTCCAGGAGGAGTTGATCTGCGCCACGGCGCCGCCGTCGAGTTCGAAGATGCCGTACGCGGCGTCGTCGGCGGTGGCGTCGTACGGCTTGCCGCGCTCGTCCCAGCGCTGCGGGACATGGGTGGCGGTGAGCGCCTGGACCGTGCGCACCCGGCCGAAGATCTCGTGCAGGACGTAGTCCCAGTGCGGGAACATGTCCGCGGTGATGCCGCCGCCGTCCTCCGCGCGGTAATTCCACGACGGGCGCTGCGCGCTCTGCCAGTCGCCCTCGAAGACCCAGTAGCCGAACTCGCCGCGGATGGACAGGATCCGGCCGAAGAAGCCGCCGTCGACGAGCCGCTTGAGCTTCAGCAGGCCGGGAAGAAAGATCTTGTCCTGGACCACGCCGTGCTTGACGCCCGCTTCCTGCGCGAGCCTGGCCAGCTCCAGCGCCCCTTCCAGCGACGTGGCGGTCGGCTTCTCGCAGTAGATGTGCTTGCCGGCCGCGATAGCCTGCCTGACCGCGGCCTCACGCGCCGAGGTGACCTGGGCGTCGAAGTAGATCTCGACCGACGGGTCGGCCAGTACCGCGTCCAGGTCCGTCGACCAGTGCTCGATGCCGTGCTGCTCCGCGATGGCGCGCAGCGCGTGCTCCCGTCGGCCGACCAGGACGGGTTCCGGCCACAGCACGGTGCCGTCTCCCAGGTCGAGCCCCCCCTGCTCGCGCAGGCTGAGGATGGAGCGGACCAAGTGCTGCCGGTATCCCATGCGTCCGGTGACGCCGTTCATGGCGATCCGCACAGTCCTGCGTGTCACGTGGGGTCCTCTTCTCGGTGGTTCGGCGGGCCCGGCCGGTGCGGAGCCCACGGCGGCAACTGATGGCGAGCGCCGCAGCAAGGCGTACAGCAAGCGCTTTCTTTCGGTCTCACGCTAACCCGCGAGTCCCGTTCCGGGCAAGAGGTGCCACGATGAGGGAAAGCGCTTGCTGCCCGTCTGATGTGCACTCCCGATGACGCCCGGGGTGCCGGGATGAGAGCATGACCCGCGGGACCACGCGATCCCGCCCACGGCGCACACGGCCGGTCACCACCGACACGTCCGGTCGGCGCCGCGGGACCAGAAGACGGAGGACGGCAGCGAGATGGCAGTGACTCTGGCCGACGTCGCGGCACGCGCCGGGGTGTCGTCCGCCACGGTCTCCCGGGTGCTCAACGGCAACTACCCGGTGGCCGGAAGCACTCGCGAGCGGGTGCAGCGCGCGGTGGCCGAGCTGGACTACGTGGTCAACGGGCAGGCGCGCGCGCTGGCCGCCGCCACCTCCGACCTGGTGGGCGTGCTGGTCAACGACGTCGCCGACCCCTTCTTCGGGATCATCGCCAGCGCTCTCCAGGCCGAGGTCGGAGTGAGCGCCGCCGAGCCGGGCGGCAAGCTGACCGTCGTCTGCAACACCGGCGGGTCGCCGGAGGCCGAACTCACCTACCTCACCCTGCTGGAGCGCCAGCGGGCCGCGGGCGTGGTCCTCACCGGCGGCGCCGTGGACAGCTCCGCACACACCGATTCCGTCAGCGCCCGCCTCGCTCGCCTGGCCGCGTCCGGCACCCGCATCGTGCTGTGCGGCCGCCCGCCGCTGACCCTCCCGGGCGAGACGGGACCGCTGACCACGCTGGCGTTCGACAACTTCGGCGGGGCCCGGCGGCTGACGGAGCATCTGCTCTCGCTCGGCCACCGCCGCATCGGCTACGTGACGGGGCCGGCGGAACGCAGCACCACCGGCGACCGGCTCGCGGGCCACCGCGCGGCGCTCGCCGCCCACGGCCTCGCGCCGCGTCGCGGAACGGCCGGTACCGGCACGGCGGGGGACGCGGCGGACGACCCGCTGACCGTGCACGGCGGCTACGACCGGAACGCCGGCTACGACGCGACGCTCGAACTGCTCCGCCGGGACACCGACGTCACCGCCATCGTCGCCGCCAACGACACCGTCGCGCTCGGGGTCTGCGCCGCGCTGCGCGACCGCGGGCTGCGCATCCCCACGGACGTGTCGGTCGCCGGCTTCGACGACCTGCCCTTCAGCGCCGACGCCTCACCCGCGCTGACCACGGTCCGCATTCCGCTCCAGGAGGCAGGCGCGCGGGCCGGCCGGCTGGTGATGGGGCGGCTCGCGCCGCCGCCCGGCGGGGTGACCACGATCGCAACCGAGCTGATGGTCCGCGGGTCGACCGCGCCCCCGGCCGCCGGGCGCGTCTGAAAGTTATCCACAGGCGGCGAAAGCCCCTTCCGCCGGGGTCGCCCGTCGGCCTACCTTTGACTCAGTCAAGGTTCGACCGGTCGGACAGCGGCCGGCTCAACGGCAGGACGGGGGACGCATCATGGCCGTCAAGGAGATCCGCGAGTTCAACCGCTTCTACACCAACCTCATCGGCGCGCTCGACTACAGCCGCCACCTGCACACGCCCTTCACCCTCACCGAGGCGCGCGTGCTGTACGAACTGGCGCACGCCCCGCGGACCGACGCCGCGGACCTGCGGCTCGAACTGTCGCTGGACGCCGGGTATCTCAGCCGGATGCTCGCCCGCTTCGAGGAGCAGCAACTCGTCACGCGCGGTCCGTCCGCCGAGGACGCCAGGCGGCAGCGGATAGAGCTGACCGAGCAGGGCCGGGAGGCAGCCGGGCTGCTGGAGGAGCGGTCGCAGGAAGCCGTGGCCACGCTGGTCGACCGGATGGCGCCGGATGACCGTCCGCGGCTGGCCGAGGCCATGCGCACCGTCCGGGAGATCCTGCGGGACAGCGCCGTACCTCCCGCGAAGGGCCGGGTGACCCTGCGCGGGCCGCGCCCCGGCGACCTGGGGTGGGTGGTGGAGCGCAACGCGGCGGTCTACGCGGAGGAGTACGGGTGGAACGAGGAGTACGAGACGCTGGTCGCGCGTATCGTCGCGGATTTCGCCGAGACGCGGGAGCCGACGTGTGAGGCCCTGTGGATAGCCGAGCTGGACGGGCGGCGCGCCGGTTGTGTCTTCTGCGTGCGCGACACGTTGCCCGGCACGGCGCGGCTGCGGCTGCTGCTGGTCGACCCGTCGGCACGCGGGCACGGGATAGGCCGGCGGCTGGTCGAGGAGTGCCTGGCCTTCGCCCGTTCGGCGGACTACCGCGACATGGTGCTGTGGACCAACGACGTGCTCGGCCGTGCGCGGTCGATCTACCAGCGGGCCGGCTTCCGGCTGGTCGGCGAGCAGCCGCACCACAGTTTCGGCAAGGATCTCGTGGGCCAGGACTGGCATCTCACCCTGTAGTGCCGTGGTTGCCCGGTGCACGGCCGCGGACGGTACGGCGTCCGTACGACGCCGGCGGATCACGGTTGACCAGGCCGGATCGGGTGCCTAGTGTCCGGCGAATGAGATTCGCGTTCTCCACTCTCGGTGTTCCCGAACTGCCCGTCGACCAGGTGGCCCGGCTTGCCGCGGACAACGGCTTCCACGGCGTCGAACTCCGCGCGAGCCCCGAGGGCCCGGTGCACACCGGCCTTTCGGCGGATCAGAGAGCCGATGTGGCAGCGGAGTTCGGCAAGGCCGGGATCGAGGTCCTGACGGTCGCCGGATACGCAAAGGTGGCCGCCGCCGGGGACGACCAACCGGTGCTGGACGAGATCGCCGCGGGTGTGGCCCTGGCCCACGACCTCGGGGCGTCGTTCCTGCGGGTCTTCCCCGGCGGCAAGGACCTGCCGGCCGAGGAGGCGGACGCGCTGGCCGCCCGGCGGCTCGCGGCGGCGGCTCCGGCGGCGGCCGACCTGGGGGTGAGGGTGCTGTTGGAGACCCATGACTCGCACCGCGCCGGGGCCGACGTCGCGCGCGTGGTCGGCCGGGTCGGGCACACGGGCGCCGGTGCGCTGTGGGACGTCATGCACACCTGGCTGGCGGGAGAGCAGCCCGCGTCGAGTTTCGCGGCGCTGGCGCCGTACCTGGGATACCTCCAGGTCAAGGACATCGCCTCGGCGGCCGACACCACCCCGCTGCCGCTGGGTGCCGGTGCGCTGCCGCTGGCGGAGACGGTCGAGGTGCTCAGCCGCGCGGAGTGGGACGGCTGGCTGTGCTGGGAGTACGAGAAGCGCTGGTATCCGCAGGTCCCGGAGCTGGCGGGGCTGCTGGGAGCCGCCCGGGACCACCTTGACCGGCTGCTGACGGAGTCCGCCTGACGTAGGGCGGGGCCGCGGCGCCCCGGCCGGCCGACGTCACGTCGGGGTCGGGGCGGGGCGGAGGAGGGAAGCATGCTCGATCTGGGGCGGCTGAAGGCGCTGCACGCCGTGCACGCGCACGGCTCCATCGGCGCCGCGGCGACCGCGCTGGGGTACACGCCCTCCGCGGTGTCGCAGCAGATCTCGAAGCTGGAGCGGGAGACGCGGACGGTCCTGCTGGAGCGGCAGGGGCGCGGGGTGACGCTGACCGATGCCGCGCAGCTGCTGGTCGCGACCGCTGAGCAGTTGATGGCGATCGTGGAAAAGGCGGAGGTGGCGCTGGAGGAGCAGCGGGGCAAGCCGTCGGGGCGGCTGACGCTGGCGGCGTTCCCCACCGCGGCGAGCGGGCTGCTGCCCGCGGTCCTGGCGGAGCTGACGGCGAGCTGTCCGGCGCTGGAGCTGCGGCTCCTGGAGGTGGACGCCCATCTGTCGGTGGATCTGGTGGCGCGGGGCGTGGTGGACCTGGCGGTGGCGCACGACTGGGACATCGCGCCGCTTCCTGCTCCCGAGGGTGTGGAGCGCTGCGTCATCGGGAACGACGCGTGCGACGTGCTGGTGCCCGCGGGCCACCGGCTGGCGGGTCGGGAGCGGTTGGTGCGCTCCGACGTGGCGGCCGAACGGTGGATCTGCCAGCCGCCGGGTTCGGTCTGCCACGACTGGCTGGTGCGGACGCTGCGGGAAGCCGGCCGGGAGCCGGACATGGCCTTCCAGGTCGGCGAGTACGGCACACAGGTGGCGCTCGTGGCGGCGGGGCTCGGTATCGCGCTGGTGCCCAGGCTCGGGCGCGGGCCGATACCCGAGGGGGTGCGGGTGCTCCCGCTGGAACCCGCGCCCGTGCGGCGGCTCTACGCCCTGTGGCGGCAGGGCGCCGCCCGCCGCCCGTCGATCGAGGTGGCGGTGGCCACGCTGCGCGCCCACTGGCCCGCGGCGGCCTGACGGCCCGCCAGGGGTGCGGAACCGGCGGGGCGGGCGGCCCGTCCCACCGGCATGACGCTGACGACGACTTCGCGCAGGGCGGCCGCGGCCGCGGTGCTGGCGGCGGCGCTCGCCGTGGTGGGCGGCGGGTGCGGGACGCAGGAGGGCTCGGGCGGGCAGCAGGGCACGCCCGGGGCGGCGAGCGCCTCCCCGACGACGGCGGGTGACGGGACGCCCGTGGGGCAGGTGGTCTTCTTCACCTCGGCGCCCCGCGGCCCACGGGACGGCCACGAGGTGCTCGGCAGCCGGGCCGACGCCGAGCGCTTTGCCGCGGCTTTCACCGACGGGCAGGCCCGGACGCGGCTCACCGCCGTGGCGCGCGGCACCGACTTCACCCGGCAGGTGCTGGTCGGCTGGACACGGCCGACCGGGTGCAGCACGGCCACCGCGGCCGCCCTGCACATGTCGGGCAACCAGCTGGAACTGCACGTCAGCCAGCCCGAGCCGCTGCCGGAGTGCGTGGCGGCCTTCCGGGTCTCGGTGGTCTTCCAGGTGCCGCGCGAGCGCATGCCGACGCGCCCGGAGTTCGCCTGACGCGGGATCAGGCACGACGGGCGGGGTCGGCCGTACGGAGGACTTCGCGCGGGAGTTCGACCAGACCATTGACCGGCGAAAACTTCCACGCTATCCGTGTACCTCTGGAAATTTCCTTCAGCGTGCCTTCCTCCTCCGTCAGAAGGAGTTCGTCGTGCACCATCACCCGTCCCGCCGCTCCCTGCTCACCGCCGCCGCGGCCGGCTCCGTCGTCGCCGCGAGCGCCGCGCCCGCCGCCGCGGCCGGCGGCCGCTCCGCGCTCAGCAGCACGCAGCGCCGTACGATCCGCTCCCTCATCCGGCGCATGAGCCTGGAGGAGAAGGTCGGTCAGTTGTTCGTGATGCGGGTCTACGGGGCGTCGGCCACCGACCCCGACCCCGCGGACGCGGCCGCCAACCAGAGCGAGATCGGCGTCTCCACCGGCGCGGAGCTGCTGGCGAAATACCACGTCGGCGGCATCATCTACTTCGCCTGGGCCCACAACACGCAGAATCCGCACCAGATCGCCGACCTGTCCAACGGCCTCCAGCGTGCGGCCCTCGCGCAGGGCGCCCCCGTGCCGCTGCTGATCTCCACCGACCAGGAGCAGGGCGCGGTGGCCCGTATCGGAGCGCCGGGCACGCTCTTCGGCGGCGGCATGGCGCTGGGCGCCGACGGCAGCCCCGCGGACGCCCGGACCGCGGCGAGGGTGATCGGCACCGAACTCGCCGCGATGGGCGTCAACCAGAACTACTCCCCCGTCTCGGACGTGAACATCAACCCGGCGAACCCGGTGATCGGCGTGCGCTCCTTCGGCGCCGACCCGGCCGCGGTCTCCGCGCTCGCCGCCGCCCAGGTGCGGGGCTACCAGAGCGCCGGCATCGCCTCGACCGCCAAGCACTTCCCGGGCCACGGCGACACCGGCACGGACAGCCACTTCTCGCTGCCGGTCATCACCCACACCCTGGAGCAGTGGCAGACCACCGACGCCCCGCCCTTCCGCGCGGCCATCGCGGCGGGCATCGACTCGATCATGACCGCACACATCCTGGTGCCCGCCCTGGACGACTCCGGTGACCCGGCGACGCTCTCCCACCCCATCCTCACCGGTGTCCTGCGCGAGCAGCTCGGCTACGACGGGGTAGTGGTCACCGACGCGCTCGACATGGCGGGCGTCCGGGAGAAGTACGGTGACGACCGGGTGCCGGTGCTCGCGCTCAAGGCGGGCGTGGACCAGCTGCTCAACCCGCCGCTGCTGGACGTCGCCTACCGCGGTGTCCTCGACGCCGTGGCCTCGGGTGAGCTGACCGAGGAGCGGCTGGCGGTCTCCCTGGAACGCATCCTGGCCCTCAAGCTCCGTCTGGGCCTCTTCCGTGACCCGTACGTCAGCCGCGCCGGGGTCGACCGGGCGGTCGGCACCCGGGCCCATCTCGCGACCGCCGACCGGATCACCGACCGCGGCATCACCCTGCTCGGCAACGACACGGGTGTACTTCCGCTGCCCCGCCGCTCGCACCGCGACCTGCTGGTGGTCGGAGCCGACCCGGCGGCCCCGTCGGGGACCGGCGGCCCGCCCACCGCCGTCCTGGCACGGGCCCTGACCGACCTCGGCCACCCCGCGCAGGCGCTGTCCACCGGCACCGCGCCCGGGCAGGCCCTGATCGAGCAGGCCGTCGCCGCGGCCGCCGGCAAGGACGCGGTGGTGGTGTGCACCTACAACGTCACGGACGTGGCGCCCGCGCAGATCGCGCTCGTCGCGGCCCTGGCCGCCACGTCGGTGCCGGTCGTGCAGGTCGCCGTCCGCAACCCCTACGACATCGCGTACCTGCCGCCGGTGGCGGCGTCGCTCGCCACCTACGGCTGGACGGACGTGTCGATGCGCGCGGTGGCCCGGGTCATCGCCGGCAAGGCGTCGCCGGCCGGCCGGCTGCCGGTCGCCGTGCCGCGCGCGGACGACCCGGCCACCGCGCTCTTCCCGATCGGCTACGGCCTGGACTACTGAGCCGCCGCCAGGGGACCTTCCCCGCGGGTGCGGGCGGTCAGGCCGCCGCCCGCACCTCGCCGGTGAAGGTCCGCCACAGCTCGGCGTAGCGCCCGTCGCGGGCCAGCAGCGCCTCGTGCGTACCGTCCTCGACGACCCGTCCGTGGTCGAGCACCACGACCCGGTCGGCGCGCGCCGCCGTGCTCAGCCGGTGGGCGACGACCAGCGTCGTCCGGCGCGTCGCCAGCCGGTCGGCGGCCTGGTTGACCAGGGCCTCGGTCGCGAGGTCGAGCGCCGCGGTGGCCTCGTCCAGCAGCAGGATCGCCGGGTCGACCAGCTCGGCGCGGGCCAGCGCGATCAGCTGCCGCTGGCCCGCGGACAGGTTCCGCCCGCGCTCGGCGACCCGGTGCAGATAGCCGCCGTTCAGCGTGGCGATCATCGTGTCCGCGCCCACCGCGCGGGCCGCGGCCTCGACCTCGGCGTCGGTGGCGTCCATCCGGCCGTAGGCGATGGCGTCGCGCACCGTTCCGGGGAAGAGGTACGGCTCCTGGGGGACGACGCCGAGCTGCTGCCGGTAGCCGGTGAGGTCGAGCTCGCGCACGTCGTGGCCGTCCACCAGGACCGCTCCGTCGGTCGGGTCGTAGAACCTGGCCACCATCTTGACCAGGGTCGACTTGCCCGCGCCGGTCTCGCCCACGAAGGCGACGGTCTGGCCGGCCGGGATACGCAGGTCGATGCCGGAGAGGGCCTCGCTCCCCTCGGCCTGGGGCCCGCCGTAGCGGAAGTGCAGGTCGCGGAAGACGATCTCGCCGCGCAGCGGGCCGGCCTGCCGCGGTGCGGCGGCGGCCGGGGTGGTGGTGGGTTCGCGGAGCAGCTCGCCGATCCGGCCGAGCGACACCGACGCCTGCTGGTAGCCGTCGAAGACCTGCGAGAGCTGCTGCACCGGGGAGAAGAACAGGTCGATGTAGAGCAGGTACGCCACCAGTGCGC
This sequence comes from Streptomyces sp. NPDC021020, assembly GCF_044333285.1. Taxonomy (NCBI): domain Bacteria; kingdom Bacillati; phylum Actinomycetota; class Actinomycetes; order Kitasatosporales; family Streptomycetaceae; genus Streptomyces; species Streptomyces sp. NPDC021020. The sequence continues at coordinate 208,690 of NZ_JBIRQQ010000003.1, read as the reverse complement.
CCGCGGACAGCGTCCCCGCGCCGACCCGGTGGGCGCCGACGATCAGCACCAGCGCGGCGGCCACGCTGGACAGCAGCTGCACGAAGGGGAAGTAGACGGAGATCAGGAACTGGCCGTGCACCCGCGCCCGGCGGTATTCGGCGCTGCGCCGCGCGAAACGCGCGGCTCCGCTCCGCTCGCCGCGGAAGGCCTGCACCACGCGCAGCCCGGCGACGTGCTCCTGCAGGTCGGCGTTGACCACCGCGACGCGCTCACGGGCCAGCTCGTAGGCGCGGACCGACTTACGGCGGAAGGCCCACGTCCCGACGATCAGGATCGGCAGCGTGGCGAAGACCAGCAGGGCCAGCTCGACATCGATGAGCAGCAGCGCCACCAGGATCCCGGCGAAGGTGAGCACGCTGACCAGCGCCGTCACCAGGCCCGTCTGCAGGAACGTGGACAGCGCGTCGACGTCCGTGGTCATCCGCGTCATGATCCGGCCCGTCAGCTCGCGCTCGTAGTAATCCAGGCCCAGCCGGTGCAGATGCGCGAAGATCTTGACCCGCAGCGTGTAGAGCACCCGCTCGCCCGTACGGCCGGTCAGCAGCGCGGAACCCCATTCGGCGGCCCACTGCGCCAGCACCAGCCCGAGGCCGAGCAGCGACGCCGCCCACACCGCGCCCAGCGCCTGGCGGCGCACACCCGCGTCGATGCCGTGCCGGATCAGCACCGGCAGCAGCAGCCCGGCGAGCGCGTCGACCGCCACCAGCAGCAGGCTCACCAGCAGCGGTGAGCGGAAGCCGCGCAGCAGGGCGCGCAGGCCGAAGGACTGGTCGGCGGTACGCGCCTGCTCCTCGTCGACCTCCGGGGTGTCCACGGCCAGCGGCAGCGCGGCCACCTTCGCCAGCAGCTCCGGCGTGGCCGGCATACCCGCGAGCGCTCCGGCCATCGCGCCGGGGCCGCCACCGGGCCGGGCCGGGGCCGCACCGGCGCGCGGCGCACCGGCGGCGCCGTCCTCCCCCGGTGGCCGACGCCGGTCGGCGGGCCACAGTTCGGGCGTGACCGACCCGGACGGGCCCGGACCGGCCGGAGCGCCGCTGTTCTGCGCGCCCCCGTCCTCGCGGCCGAGGACGGCGACGGGGTCGATCTCGATCACGTCGGCGCCGAGGGCGTCCGGGTCGGTCAGCAGCGCCCGGTAGAGGGCGCTGCGTTCCTGGAGCTCGTCGTGCGTGCCGATGTCGGACAGCCGCCCGGCGTCGAGGACGGCGATGCGGTCGGCGAGGGCCAGCGTGGAGCGGCGGTGGGCGATGAGCAGGGTCGTACGGCCGCGCATGACCTCGCGCAGCGCGTCGAATATCTCGGCCTCCACCCGGGCGTCGACGGCAGAGGTCGCGTCGTCGAGCAGCAGCAGCCGCGGGTCGGTGAGGATGGCCCTGGCCAGGGCCACGCGCTGGCGCTGGCCGCCGGAGAGGGTGAGGCCCTGCTCCCCGACCACGGTGTCGTAGCCGTCCGGCAGCGCGCTGATGAAGCCGTGCGCCTGGGCGGCCCGGGTCGCGGCGAGGATCTGCTCCTCGGTGGCGTCGGGGTGGCCGTAGGCGATGTTGGCGCGCACGGTGTCGGAGAACAGGAAGCTGTCCTCGGGGACCATGCCGATACGCGACCGCAGCGACTCGAAGGTCAGGTCCCGCACGTCGACGCCGCCGACGCGCACCGCGCCGCCGGTGACGTCGTAGAAGCGGGGCAGCAGCAGCGAGACGGTGGACTTGCCCGAGCCCGAGGCGCCGACGACCGCGACCGTCTCGCCGGGCGCGATGGAGAGGTCGAAGCCGTCCAGGACCGGGCGGTCCGCGCTGTAGCCGAAGCTGACGTGGTCGAAGTCGACGGTCGCGGGGGCGTCCGCGGGCAGCTCCGCGGCGCCCTCCTCCAGGGTGGGCTCGGTGTCGATCAGCTCGAAGACGCGCTCGACACCCGCCCTGGCCTGCTGGCCGACGGTCAGCACCATGGTGAGCATCCGGACCGGGCCGGTGAGCTGCGCCAGGTAGGTGGAGAAGGCGACGAACGTGCCCAGGGTGATCTGGCCCCGCGCGGCCATCCAGCCGCCGAGCGCGAGCATGCCGATCTGCCCGAGCGACGGCACCGCCTGCAGGGCCGGGGTGTAGCGGGCGCTGAGCCGGACCGTACGCAGCCGGCCGGCGAAGAGCCTGCGGCTGACCTCGGTCAGCTTGCCCATCTCCTGCTGCTCCTGGCCGAATCCCTTGACCACCCGCACACCGGTCACGGAGCCGTCGACGATCCCTGCGACGGCCGCCGCCTGCCCCTGGGCGTACCAGGTGGCGGGGAAGAGGCGGTGACGGGAGCGGTTGGCGATGATCCACAGCGCCGGGGCGACGGCCAGCGCGACCAGGGTCAGCAGCGGTGAGAGCACCAGCATGACGACCAGCGAGAGCAGGAAGAGCAGCAGGTTGCCGATGACCATGGGCAGCATGAAGAGCAGGCCCTGGATGAGTTGGAGGTCGCTGGTGGCGCGGCCGACGACCTGGCCGGTGCTCAGCTCGTCCTGCCGGCGGCCGTCCAGCTTCATGATCGTGCCGAACATCTCGGTCCGCAGGTCGTGCTGCACGTCCAGCGCGAGCCGGCCGCCGTAGTAGCGGCGCATGTACGTCAGCCCGTAGACCACCAACGCGGCCGCGACCAGGGCGAACGCCCAGGGGGCGAGCGGCTTGTCGTGCTTGACGATCACGTCGTCGATGATCAGCCGCGGGACGAGCGGCACCAGTGCCGCGACGGCCATCCCGAGCAGCGAGGCCCCGAGCGACAGCAGGACGCTGCGCCTGTAACGCCAGCAGTACGAGGACAGCCGGCGGAGCCATCCCTGCTCCGGGCCGTCCTTCGCCGCTGTCTCCGGCTTCGCCGTCGTCACGCCGTCCTCCCACCGATTCGTCTGTCGTCCACCCCGCGACTCCAACACGTCCTGCTGCGCATTTCATCCTCCCGCAACAAAACCAACGACCAAGGTCGCACAAGAGTGCGACCTTGGTCGTAATCCCTTCGAGTGATTCCGGCCGGGTGAGCCGGCGGCGGTGGAGCAGCGCTAGGAGGCGTCCCGGCCGGCGGCGATCTGCCGGGCCATGATCGTCGTGAGTTCGTAGGCGGTGTGGGAGGCGGCGACCGAGGTGATCTCGGCGTGGTCGTAGGCAGGGGCGACCTCGACGACGTCCGCGGAGACCAGCGTGCAGTCGGCGAGCCCGCGCAGGATCTCCAGCAGCTCGCGCGAGGTCAGGCCGCCTGCCTCGGGGGTGCCGGTGCCGGGCGCGTGGGCCGGGTCGAGGACGTCGATGTCGACCGAGATGTACAGCGGACGGTCGCCGATCCGTTCCCTGAGCTGCTGCGCCACCTCGTCGACGCCGCGCCGCATGACGTCGGCCGACGTCACGATGCCGAAGCCCATCCGCTCGTCGTCGTCCAGGTCGCGGCGCCCGTACAGCGGGCCGCGGGTGCCGACGTGGCAGAGCGCCGAGGTGTCGAGCAGGCCCTCCTCGACCGCGCGGCGGAAGGGCGTCCCATGGGTGTAGGGGGCGCCGAAGTAGGTGTCCCAGGTGTCCAGGTGCGCGTCGAAGTGCAGCAGCGCGACGGGGCCGTGGCGGTCGGCCACGGCCCGCAGCAGCGGCAGCGCGATGGTGTGGTCGCCGCCGAGCGTCATCAGCCGGGCGCCCGTGCCCAGCAGGTCGTCCGCCCCCGCCTGCACACCGTCCACCGCCTCGGCGATGTCGAAGGGGTTGACGGCGATGTCGCCGGCGTCGGCGACCTGGGCGAGCGCGAAGGGCGACGCGTCCTGCGCGGGGTTGTAGGGCCGCAGCAGGCGGGACGCCTCGCGGATCGCGTTGCCGCCGAAGCGCGCCCCCGGGCGGTAGGACACCCCGCTGTCGAACGGGACGCCCACGACGGCGATGTCGGTGCTGCCCACCTCGTCCAGCCGGGGCAGCCGGGCGAAGGTGGCCGGGCCTGCGAAGCGCGGGGTGCGCGAGGAGTCGACGGGGCCGCGCGGCTGTGCGCTGCTCATGCTGACTGCCTTTCTGCGTGCGGGACGCACGCGGTGCGGGTCCCGGCGACCGTATGCCGCCGCAGGAAGTCCCCGAGTTGTACGTTCCCGCGCAACCGGGCCGTCTATTACGCCTCGGCGTCGATCCACAGGACATCGCACACGTCGGCCGCCGGGCGGGACAATGTCCCCATGCCCAAGCATCCCGGCGCCGCCGCGCCCACCCGCCGCGCCCTCGTCTCCCACCTGATACGCACCCGGATAGCCGGGGACGTGGCCACGAGCCGGGAGAACAACCTCGACCACTACCGCGAACTGGCGGAGGGCAACCGCTACTACTGGTTCGGCCTGGACCTCGGTGACCGCTGGACGGACCGCTCCGACGTCCTCGGGCTGATGGCCGAGCGCTGCGGCGTGGTGGCGGACAGCGGGCATGTCGTCGGGCAGGACACGATCGACCCGGAGCTGACGGTCGACGGCCTGGACCGGATGGCGGTCGCGCTCCACAAGGCGGCGGAGAACCGCTCCCGGGTGCTGCTGGCCACCGGTCACCCCGCGGGACTGTACGAGGTGCACCACATGCTGGGCCGCGCGCTGCGGGCGGCGGGCTGCACCCTGGTCCTGCCCGCCGACCGGCTCTACGCCGACGGGGGCGAGATCCGGCACGTCGGGTCGGTCGCCATGCTGCACCGGGCCGGCGGCCTGGTGCACACCCATTCGCCGGACCCCATGCGGGAGGTCCTGACCGGGCTGGAGCGCCAGGGCGAGGCGCCGCCCGATCTGGTGGTCGCCGACCACGGCTGGGCCGGCTGCGCGGGCTCCCGCGGCATCGACACGGTCGGCTTCGCCGACAGCAACGACCCGGCCCTCTTCGTCGGCGAGGCCGAGGGGAAGGTGCTGGTGACGGTGCCGCTGGACGACAACGTGCCGCCGCACCTGTACGCGCCGATGACGGCGTACCTGCTGGCGCAGGCCGGGCTTCCGCAGCCCGGCTGAGGCCCCGCGGCCGTCCGCGCGGACCTGACGCGTCCCCGATCCCTCGTTACGATCAGTGAAGGCGGGTGAGGAAGGCGGGCGGCAGCGTGGTCCAGGTAGCGATCGTCGATGACGAAGCGCTGGTCAGGGCGGCCCTGCGGAGCATCCTCGAATCCTCGGGCGACATCCGGGTGGTCGCCGACTGTGACGGCCACCAGGCGCTGGCCGCGGTCGCCGCCTCCCGTCCCGACCTGGTGCTGCTCGACGCGGTCATGCCCGAGCCCGACGACGGTCTGAGCGTCCTGCGCGCGCTGCGGGCCCTGCCGGAGCCGCCCGCGGTGGCCATGCTGACCGCCTTCGACACCAGCGCGCACCTGCGGGCCGCGATGGCGGCGGGGGCCTGCGGCTTCCTGCTCAAGGACACCGCGGTCGGCACCCTGATCGACGCCGTGCGCATCCTCGCCTCCGGCGGCACGGTCTTCACCCCGACCGTGGGCCGGGCCGTGGTCGACGGTTTCCTCGGCGCCCCGCCCCATGCCCCGGATCCCGTACCGACGACGGACTCCGGCGATGTACGGGAGGCGCCGGACGCCGCCGTGGGCGCGCTCACCGGGCGGGAGCGGGACGTGCTGGCGCTGCTCGCCGCGGGCGAGCCGAACGCGCGGATCGCCGCGGAGCTGCGCATCTCCGTGGGCACGGTGAAGGACCACGTCCGCGCGGTGCTGCGGAAGCTGGGCGCCCCCAACCGGGTGGCCGCCGCGGTCATCGCGCACCAGGCGGGGCTGGCCCGGCATCCGGAGCGCGGGTGAGATTCCGCGCCGCGGCCCCCGACACGGCGCTGCTGGCCCTGTCCGCGACCGAGGTATGGGCCACCCGGTCCTTCGGCGGGCCCGTCTCGCTGGCCTTCGCCTGCCTCGGCACGGCGGCTCTGCCCTTGCGCCGCCGTTTCCCCCTGACGGCGTACGCCACGACGCTGCCCGCCCTCGCCCTCGGCTACATCTGGTTCTCGCCGATGGGCACCCTCTACGAGATCTCGGCGGGCGGGGCCGCGCGGGAACGCGGCACATTGCCGCGCCGTACGCTCCGCCCGGCAATGTCCGGGTGGGTGTCCGGCCGGGCGCTGCTGATCGGCGGCTGCGCGCTGCTGGCCGCGGTGGTCAACCTCGTACCCTGGCCCTTCCGCGACCCCGTCACCTGGTCGCTGTCGGACACGATCCTCGCGGTCATGCTGTCCGCGCTGCTGGCCGTGGCGCCCACCGCACTGGGCCTGCTGGCCTCGTCCCGCCGCGAGCTGACCGGGCGGCTGGCGGAGCTGGCGGCCAGCAGGGAGCGCGAGCACGCGCTGGCCGCGGAGCAGGCGGTGGTGCGCGAGCGGGCACGGCTGGCCCGCGAGATGCACGACACCGTCGCCCACCACATCAGCCTGATCGCCGTGCAGTCCGGCGCGCTGGAGGCGACGGCGAAGGGGCCGCAGGCGCGGGCCGCGGCGAGCGCCGTACGCGAGCTGAGCCGGGACGCCCTGGACGAGCTGCGCCGGATGGTCGGCCTGCTGCGGCTGCCCGCCGCGACGGCGCAGGAGCTGGCCGCGGGCCCGGGCCTGGCCGGTATCCCGGCGCTCATCGCGGCGGCGGGGCCGCAGACGCACGGGGACCTGGCCGTGGTGGCGGAAGGGGCGGACGGCGAGCCGCCGGCCGAGGTGCAGCAGGCCGCCTACCGCATCGTGCAGGAGGCGCTGACCAATGTGCGCAAGCACGCGCCCGGCGCCCGCACCCGGGTGCGCGTGCAGCGCAGCGGCGCCGAGTTGCTGGTGGAGGTGCGCAACGGCCCGGGCACCCAGCCGTCGCCGGCCGCGCTCCCGTCCGGCGGCCACGGCCTGGCCGGACTGCGCGAGCGCGCCGCCCAGCTCGGCGGGGAATTCGCCGCGCTGCCCGGGCCGTCGGGCGGTTTCGTCGTGCGGGCCAGGCTGCCGCTGCTCCCGGACGGCCGGGCAGGGTGAGCAGCGGAGCGGCCGCCGGGGTCAGGTCCGGGGGATGCGGACGAGGCCTTCCTGGATGACCGAGACGGCGAGCCGGCCGTCCTGCGTCCAGATACGGGCCGAGGCCAGGCCGCGGCCGCCGGAGGCGGAAGGGCTGTGCTGGTCGTAGAGCAGCCACTCGTCGGCGCGGAAGGGCCGGTGGAACCACATGGCGTGGTCCAGGCTCGCGCCGACGACGTCGCCGACCGCCCACCCGCCGCGGCCGTGCGCGAGCAGGACGGAGTCCAGCAGCGTCATGTCGGACACGTAGGTCGCGAGGCACACGTGCAGCAGCGGGTCGTCGGCAAGCTTGCCGCGGGTGCGGAACCAGACCTGGGAGCGCGGCTCGCGCGCGGTGCCGGCGGTCAGGAACGGCGGGTCCTCGACGTAGCGCAGGTCGACGGCCGCGCGTGCTTCCAGCAGCCGGTCGATGACGCCGGGGTCGGGGAACTTGTCGGCGTGGGCGGGCAGCAGCTCCGCGGCGTCCGGCAGGCTTTCCGGGGCGGGCGCGTCGGGCATCGGCTCCTGGTGCTCCAGCCCCTCCTCCGCGGCCTGGAAGGAGGCCGACAGGTGGAAGATGGGCTGGCCGTGCTGGATCGCGACGACCCGCCGGGTGGTGAAGGAGCGGCCGTCGCGGATCCGGTCGACCTGGTAGACGATCGGCGCGCCGGGGTCGCCGGGCCGCAGGAAGTACGCGTGCAGGGAGTGCGCCCCGCGGTCCGCGGGGACGGTGCGCCCCGCGGCGACCAGGGCCTGCGCGGCGACCTGGCCGCCGAAGACCCGCGGCACGACCGCCGGGCGGCTGACACCGCGGAAGATGTCCTGCTCGATCGGTTCGAGATCGAGCAGGGCGAGCAGTGCTTCCAGGGGCTCGTTCAGTTCGCTCACAGGCCCATCGACTTGGCGATGATCGACTTCATGACCTCGCTGGTGCCGCCGTAGATGCGGTTGACGCGGTTGTCGGCGTACAGGCGCGCGATCGGGTACTCGTTCATGTAACCGTATCCGCCGTGGAGCTGCAGGCAGCGGTCGATCACCCGGGCGGCGACCTCGGTGCAGAACAGCTTCGCGGACGCGGCGTCGGCGGCGGTCAGCTCGCGCACGTCGTGGGCGTCTAGGGCGCGGTCGACGACGGCCTGGGCGGCGTCCACCTCGGCCTGGCAGGCGGCCAGCTCGAACTTGGTGTTCTGGAACGACGCGACGGACTGGCCGAAGACCGTGCGGTCCTTGACGTAGGCCTTGGCGAAGCGGATCGCGGCCGCGGCCTGGGCGTAGGCGCCGACCGCGATGGCCAGCCGCTCCTGGGGCAGGTTCTGGCCGAGGTAGGAGAAGCCCTTGCCCTCCTCGCCGAGCAGGTCCTCCAGCGGGATCCTGACGTCGGTGAAGGACAGCTCAGCGGTGTCGGAGGCCTTCAGGCCGAGCTTGTCCAGCTTGCGGCCCACCGCGTAGCCCTCCGACGCGGTGTCGACGACGAAGAGCGAGATGCCCGCCCGGCGGTCCTCCTTCGTCGCGGGCGCGGTGCGCGCGCAGACGATGACACGGTCGGCGTGGACGCCGCCGGTGATGAAGGTCTTGGCGCCGTTGAGCACGTAGTGGCTGCCGTCGGCGGACAGCTTGGCGGTGGTCTTCATCCCGGCGAGGTCGGAGCCGGTGCCCGGTTCGGTCATCGCGATGGCGAACATGGTGTCACCGCTCGCGAAGCCCGGCAGCCAGCGCTTCTTCTGCTCCTCGTCGGCGTACGCCATCACGTACGGCAGGCACAGGCCGGTGTGCACGCTGCTGCCGCCGAAGCTGACCCCGGCGCGGGCGCACTCCTCGGTGAGGACGGCCTGGAACTTGAAGCTCTCCTCGCCCGCGCCGCCGAACTCCTCGGGCACCTCGATACCGAAGACGCCCAGCTCACCGAGCTTGCGGTAGAAGTCGCGCGGCGCCTGGCCCGCGGCGAGCCACTCGTCGTAGACCGGGACGACCTCGGCCTCGATGAAGGCGCGTATCGTCTCGCGGAATGCTTCGTGGTCCTCGTTGAACACCGTACGACGCACAGCGCGCCTCCCGTCGGCGAGTGGTGACGAATGAACTGGACTGACCGGCCCGCCGTCCCCGCCGCCGACCGGCAGCGCGGCACGGCGGGCGGGATAAGCAAGCGCTCAGTAAGTTACCCGCCAGTCCTGCGCGCTGTCCAGGGCGCCCAGGGCGCCGAGAGCCAGCTTGCGCAGCAGTTCGGACATCCCGGCGCGGCTGGCGAGGACGGCCTGTGCGCCGAGGTGCGGCGTCGAGTTCAGCAGGCCGAAGACGGCGTGGACGGCCGTCCGTACCTCACGCTCCGTGGCGCCCGGATGGACCGCGCCGACCACCCCCACCCACACCTCCACGTACTGGCGCTGGAGCTGGCGGACGAGCTTGCGGTCGGACTCGCGCAGCCGGTCCAGCTCGCGGTCGTGCAGGGTGATCAGCGGCCGGTCGTCGATCGCGAAGTCGATGTGGCCGCGGATCAGCGCGTTCAGCGCCTGCTCGGGACCGGCCGCCTCCGCGACCCGGCGCCGGCCCGCGGTCAGCAGCCGGCCGCTGATCCCCACCAGCAGCTCGGCGAGCATCGCGTCCTTGCCCGCGAAGTGCCGGTAGAGCCCGGGGCCGCTGATGCCGACCGCGGCACCTATCTCGTCCACGCCCACGCCGTGGAAGCCGCGCTCGGCGAAGAGCCGTGCGGCCTCCCTGAGGATCTGGTCGCGCCGGCTGAGCGCCGAATTCGTCGAGTTCATGAGGTCGAGTCTAGACAATCCGGTTAGCGAGCGTTAACGTGGGGTAATCAAGTTAACGACCGCTAACATCCTCGCTCGCGAAGCCCGGGGGGCAGAACCATGGCAGCACCCGTCCTCACCACTACCGCGGATCCGGCATCCGAGGCGTTTCGCACCAACACGGCCGCGCACACCGCGCTCTCCGCGCACCTGCGCGACACGCTCGCGGCCGCGCGCCTGGGTGGTGGGGAGAGGGCCAGATCCCGACATACGGCGCGGGGGAAGCTCTTGCCCAGAGACCGGGTGGACGGGGTGCTCGACCCCGGCTCGCCCTTCCTCGAACTGGCACCGCTGGCCGCCGAGGGGATGTACGACGGGCAGGCACCGGCCGCCGGGGTGATCGCGGGGATCGGCCGGGTGGCCGGGCGCGAGGTCGTGGTGGTCGCCAACGACGCGACGGTCAAGGGGGGCACCTACTACCCCATGACGGTCAAGAAGCACCTGCGTGCCCAGGAGGTCGCCCTCGACAACCGGCTGCCGTGCGTCTACCTGGTCGACTCCGGCGGCGCCTTCCTCCCCCGGCAGGACGAGGTCTTCCCCGACCGCGACCACTTCGGCCGGATCTTCTACAACCAGGCCACCATGTCCGCCCGCGGGATCCCGCAGATCGCGGCCGTGCTGGGGTCGTGCACCGCCGGCGGCGCCTACGTCCCGGCGATGAGCGACGAGGCGGTGATCGTCCGCGGGCAGGGCACGATCTTCCTGGGCGGACCGCCGCTGGTGAAGGCTGCCACCGGCGAGGTCGTCACGGCCGAGGAGCTGGGCGGCGGCGAGGTGCACTCCCGGATCTCGGGGGTCACCGACCACCTCGCCGAGGACGACGCGCACGCCCTGAGCATCGTGCGGAACATCGTCGCCACCCTGCCCGGGCGCCCCGCCCCGCCCTGGACACTGCGGCCGACCGAGCCGCCGGCCGTGGATCCCGCCGGCCTCTACGGGGTGGTGCCGGTCGACTCCCGGACCCCCTACGACGTACGCGAGGTGATCGCCCGGCTGGTCGACGGCAGCCGGTTCGCCGAGTTCAAGGCGGAGTACGGGACGACCCTGGTCACCGGTTTCGCCCAGCTGGCGGGCCATCCGGTGGGGATCGTGGCGAACAACGGCATCCTGTTCGGCGAATCGGCCCTCAAGGGCGCCCACTTCATCCAGCTGTGCGACCAGCGCGGCATCCCGCTGCTCTTCCTGCAGAACATCTCGGGCTTCATGGTCGGCCGGCAGTACGAGGCGGGCGGCATCGCCAAGCACGGCGCCAAGATGGTCACGGCCGTGGCCTGCGCGCGGGTTCCCAAGCTCACGGTCGTGATCGGCGGATCCTACGGGGCGGGCAACTACTCGATGTGCGGCCGGGCCTACAGCCCGCGCTTCCTGTGGATGTGGCCCAACGCCAAGATCTCCGTGATGGGCGGCGAGCAGGCCGCCTCGGTGCTCGCGACGGTCAAGCGCGACCAGCTCGCCGCGGCCGGCGAGAAGTGGAGCGAGGAGGACGAGGAAGCCTTCAAGAAGCCCGTCCGCGAGCAGTACGAGGCGCAGGGCAACGCCTACTACGCCACCGCCAGGCTCTGGGACGACGGGGTGATCGACCCGCTGGAGACCCGCACGGTGCTCGGGCTGGCGCTCACCGCCTGTGCGAACGCCCCGCTGCCCGCCGCCGATCCCGCCGCGCCCGGCTACGGCGTCTTCCGGATGTGAGGCCGAGATGAGCACAGTCGATTCCACCGATTCCACCGCCGCCGGCCAGGGCCGCGCGGAGCACGCCGGGACCGCCGCCTTCGGCACCGTGCTGGTCGCCAACCGGGGCGAGATCGCCGTACGGATCATCCGCACGCTGCGCGAGCTGGGGATGCGGTCGGCCGCCGCCTTCACCGCGGCGGACGCCGAGGCGCGGCACGTCCGGGAGGCCGACACCGCGGTGCGGGTGGAGAGCTATCTGTCCGCCTCCGACCTGGTGCGGGCGGCGCTCGCCGCCGGGGCCGAGGCCGTGCACCCCGGCTACGGCTTCCTCGCGGAGAACGCCGCCTTCGCCCGGGCGTGCGCCGAGGCGGGCCTGGTCTTCGTGGGACCGCCCGCGGCCGCGATCGAGCTGATGGGCGACAAGATCCGGGCCAAGGAGACGGTACGGGCGGCCGGGGTGCCGGTGGTGCCCGGAAGCCAGGGCAGCGGGCTGACCGACGCCCAGCTGGCCGAGGCCGCGCGGGAGATCGGCGTGCCGGTGCTGCTGAAGCCGTCGGCGGGCGGCGGCGGCAAGGGCATGCGGCTGGTACGGGACACCGCGCTGCTGGCCGAGGAGATCGCCGCGGCCCGGCGGGAGGCCCTGGGGTCGTTCGGTGACGACACGCTGCTCGTGGAGCGCTGGATCGACCGGCCGCGGCACATCGAGATCCAGGTGCTGGCCGACGGGCACGGCGGGGTGGTGCATCTGGGCGAGCGCGAGTGCTCCCTCCAGCGGCGGCACCAGAAGGTCGTCGAGGAGGCGCCCTCGGTGCTGCTGGACGCGGCCACCAGGGCGGCGATGGGCGAGGCCGCGGTGCAGGCGGCCCGGTCCTGCGGGTACACGGGTGCGGGGACGGTGGAGTTCATCGTGCCGGGCGCCGATCCTTCGGCGTACTACTTCATGGAGATGAACACCCGGCTCCAGGTCGAGCATCCGGTCACCGAGCTGGTGACGGGGCTGGATCTGGTCGCCTGGCAGTTGCGGGTGGCGGCGGGTGAGCGGCTGGACTTCGCGCAGGAGGACGTCACGCTCAGCGGACACGCGGTGGAGGCGCGGGTGTGCGCGGAGACGGCGCGGCCGGCGGACGGGCGGGTCGACTTCCTGCCCTCGGCGGGCCGGGCGCTGGCGCTGCGCGAGCCGGTGGGGCGGCCCGGGGTGCGGGTGGACTCCGGGCTCGCGGAGGGCACGGACGTGGGCACCGCCTACGACCCGATGCTGGCCAAGGTCGTCGCGCACGGTCCCGACCGGGAGACGGCGCTGCGGCGGCTGCGGGCGGCGCTGGCGGAGACGGAGGTGCTGGGCCTCGACACCAACACCGGTTTCCTGCGGCGGCTGCTCGGCCATCCGGCGGTGGTGGCAGGGGATCTGGACACCGGGCTGATCGACCGGGAGGCGGCCCGGCTGGTGCCGTCCGAGGTGCCGCAGGAGGTGTACACGGCGGCGGCGTTGCTGCGCCACGAGGCCCTGGCGCCGCGGCCCGGCCCGGAGGGCTGGACGGACCCCTTCTCGGTGCCCAGCGGCTGGCGGCTCGGCGGGGAACCGGCCTGGACGGTGCATCACCTGCGGGTGCCGGGGCGGGATCCGGTGGAGGTGCGGGTACGGCCGGGCGAGGTGCGGGTCGGTGACGGGCCCGCGGTGCCCGCCCGGATCACGGTCGACGGCCCGCGGGTGCGGCTGGAGCTGGCGGACCGGATGCTGGCCTTCTCGCACGCGGGCGAATGGCTCGGGCGGGAGGGCGACAGCTGGCGGGTGCGGCCGTACGACCCGGTGGCCGAGGCGCTGCGGGGTGCGGCGCTGGGTGCGGGCGGCGGAGCGCTGTCGGCGCCGATGCCGGGGACGGTCACGGTGGTGAAGGTGGCCAAGGGCGACGAGGTGGTGGCGGGCCAGAGCCTGCTGGTGGTGGAGGCGATGAAGATGGAGCACGTGATCACCGCGCCGCACGACGGGACGGTGACCGAGATCGATGTCGCCGTGGGCGCGGCGGTGGCGATGGACCAGGTGCTCGCCGTGGTGGCCCCGGCGGGGCAGGGGCAGGGCGGCCCGGACGGCGCGGCGCAGGGTGGTCCGGGGGCGGAAGCGGGCCGGGGTGCGGTGGCCGGGGGTGCGTCATGAGGGCGGCGGACGAGGTGGCCGGCGACGGCGGCGGTGCGGCGGAGCCCGGGGTGCTGGAGCTGGGGCTGCCGGCGCCGGTGCGGGCGGACGGGTTGCCGCGCAGGGTGCGCATTCACGAGGTGGGGGCGCGCGACGGGCTGCAGAACGAGAAGGCGGTGGTGCCGACCGCGGTGAAGGCGGAGTTCGTGCACCGGCTGGCGGACGCGGGGCTGGGGACGGTCGAGGCGACGAGTTTCGTACGGCCGAGCTGGGTGCCCCAACTGGCCGACGCCGCCGAGCTGATGCCGCTGCTCGCCGACCTGGCGGGGCGGGATCCCGCGGTGCGGCTGCCGGTGCTGGTGCCCAACGAGCGCGGCCTGGAGCGGGCGCTCGATCTGGGGGTGCGGGAGATCGCGGTCTTCGGGAGCGCCACGGAGTCCTTCGCGCGGGCGAATCTGAACCGGACGGTGGCGCAGTCGCTGGAGATGTTCGAGCCGGTCGTGGCGCGGGCCGGGCAGGAGGGGCTGGCGGTGCGCGGCTACCTGTCGATGTGCTTCGGCGACCCGTGGGAGGGTCCGGTGCCGCCGGCGCAGGTCGCCGCGGTGGCCCGGCGCCTGTACGCGATGGGCTGCACGGAGCTGAGCCTCGGCGACACGATCGGGGTGGCGACACCCGGGCAGGTGGCGGCGCTGCTGGACGAACTGACGGGATCGGACGGGCCGATCCCGGTGGAACGGCTGGCCGTCCACTTCCACGACACCTACGGGCAGGCGCTGGCGAACACGCTGGCCGCCCTCCAACGGGGCGTGACCGTGGTGGACGCCTCGGCCGGCGGGCTCGGCGGCTGCCCGTACGCGAAGAGCGCCACCGGAAACCTCGCCACGGAGGACCTGGTCTGGATGCTGGACGGACTCGGCATCGACACCGGGGTCGACCTCGACCGCCTCAGCGCCACAAGCGTCTGGATGGCGGAGCAGTTGGGACGGCCGAGCCCGTCCCGTACCGTCCGCGCCCTCACCCACCGGGAGCAGTAGCCATGACCATCGACCACCGGCTGTCCGAGGAGTACGAGGAGCTGCGCGTCACCGTCGCGGAGTTCGCCCGCGAGGTGATCGCCCCGGCGATCGGGGACTTCTACGAGAAGGAGGAGTTCCCGTACGAGATCGTGCGGGAGATGGGGCGGATGGGGCTGTTCGGGCTGCCCTTCCCCGAGGAGTACGGCGGGATGGGCGGGGATTACTTCGCGCTGTGCCTGGCGCTGGAGGAGATCGCCCGGGTGGACTCCTCGGTCGCGATCACGCTGGAGGCCGGGGTGTCGCTGGGGGCGATGCCGGTCTTCCGGTTCGGCACGGAGGAGCAGAAGCAGGAGTGGCTGCCCAAGCTGTGCTCGGGCGAGATGCTCGGGGCCTTCGGTTTGACGGAGCCGGACTGCGGGTCGGACGCGGGCGGCACGCGCACCACCGCCCGGCTCGACGAGAGCACCGGCCAGTGGGTGATCAACGGCACCAAGAGCTTCATCACCAACTCCGGCACGGACATCACCGGGCTGGTGACGGTGACCGCGGTGACGGGGCGGAAGGACGACGGGCGGCCGCTGATCTCGTCGATCATCGTGCCGTCCGGCACACCGGGCTTCACGGTGTCGAAGAAGTACAGCAAGGTCGGGTGGAACGCGTCGGACACCCGGGAGCTGTCCTTCTCCGACTGCCGGGTCCCGGCGGGAAATCTGCTCGGCGAGCAGGGCCGCGGCTATGCGCAGTTCCTGCGCATCCTCGACGAGGGACGGATCGCGATCTCCGCGCTGGCCACGGGGCTGGCACAGGGCTGCGTGGACGAGTCGGTGCGGTACGCGCGGACCCGGGAGGCCTTCGGCCGGCCGATCGGCGCCAACCAGGCCATCCAGTTCAAGCTCGCCGACATGGAGATGCGCGCGCACACCGCGCGGCTGGCGTGGCGGGACGCGGCGTCCCGGCTGGTGCACCGGGAGCCGTTCAAGAAGGAGGCCGCCCTCGCCAAGCTCTACTCCTGCGAGGTGGCCGTGACCAACGCCCGCGAAGCTACGCAGATCCACGGCGGCTACGGCTTCATGAACGACTACCCGGTGGCGCGGATGTGGCGCGACTCCAAGATCCTGGAGATCGGCGAGGGGACGAGCGAGGTCCAGCGGATGCTGATCGCCCGGGAGCTGGGACTGACCGGCTGAGCCCCCCGGATCCGACGGAGGCCCCGGAGCCGGCCGGGCGCCGTCCGGATCCGACCGGGCGCTGTCCCGATCCGACCCGATACAGGGCATTTCTGCGCCCGCCGTCACTCCTTTGGCCGTTCCTGAGCTGCCATCCTGCCCGGAATCGGGCAGGATTCTTGCAAAGCGAAGATCATCACACCAGTATCAACGGGTGCTCGAACGCCGGACCCCGTACGACGACCTGATCGACCACCTGGTGCGCACCACGCCGCTGCACCGCGGCGAGGCGTCCCGGGTCGTCCTGGACGTCCTGGCGTACTTCGACGAGACGACGGAGGAGTTCGTCCGCCGCAGACACCGCGAGCTCCAGGCGAAAGGCCTGGTCAACGCGGAGATCTTCGCGCGGATCGGCGAGGAGCTGCCGCACCGCGCGGTCGCGCCCGCCGGGCTCTCCCAGCGCCAGCTCCGCCGCATCGTCTACGGCTGAGAAGACCCCGGGCACCAGGGCAAGCAAGGCGTCAGGGCATCAGGGCTTCAGGGACAAGCGCAGGACGACGGAGAGGGACGGACGGCTCATGTGCGGAATCGTCGGGTACATCGGCAAGCGTGATGTGGCCCCACTGCTGCTGGAGGGCTTGCAGCGGCTGGAGTACCGCGGTTACGACTCGGCCGGCATCGTCATCACCGGCAAGTCGGGCGAGCTGCGGACGGTCAAGGCCAAGGGCCGGGTGCGGGAGCTGGAGTCGCGCATCCCCAAGCGCTTCGCCGGTACCACCGGCATCGCCCACACCCGCTGGGCCACCCACGGCGCGCCCAGCGACGTCAACGCGCACCCGCACCTGGACGCCGGGGAGAAGGTCGCCGTCGTCCACAACGGCATCATCGACAACGCCTCCGAGCTGCGCATCCGGCTCACGGCCGAGGGTGTCGTCTTCGCCTCCGAGACCGACACCGAGGTGCTGGCCCATCTCATCGCCCGGTCCGCCGCCGAGACGCTGGAGAAGAAGGTCAGCGAGGCGCTGCGCTCGGTCGAGGGCACGTACGGCATCGCGGTGCTGCACCAGGACTTCCCGGGCCGGATCGTCGTGGCCCGCAACGGCTCGCCCGTGGTGCTGGGGATCGGCGAGAAGGAGATGTTCGTCGCCTCCGACGTGGCCGCGCTCGTCGCCCACACCCGGCAGGTCGTGACCCTCGGCGACGGCGAGATGGCCACCCTCAAGGCCGACGACTTCCGCACCTACACCACCGAGGGCTCGCAGACGACGGCGACGCCGACCACGGTGGAGTGGGAGGCCGAGTCGTACGACATGGGCGGCCACGACACCTACATGCACAAGGAGATCTTCGAGCAGGCCGAGGCCGTCGACCGGGTGCTGCGCGGCCGGATCGACGACCGCTTTGCGACCGTCCACCTGGGCGGTCTCAACATGGACGCGCGCGACGCGCGCAGCGTGCGCCGCATCAAGATCCTCGGCTGCGGCACCAGCTACCACGCCGGGCAGATCGGCGCGGGCCTGATCGAGGAGCTGGCGCGCATCCCCGCGGACGCCGAGCCCGCCTCGGAATTCCGCTACCGCAACCCGGTGGTCGACCCCGACACCCTCTACGTCGCGGTGTCGCAGTCCGGCGAGACGTACGACGTGCTGGCGGCCGTCCAGGAGCTCAAGCGCAAGGGCGCCCGGGTGCTGGGCGTGGTCAACGTCGTGGGCTCGGCGATCGCCCGCGAGGCGGACGGCGGCACGTACGTGCACGCCGGGCCCGAGGTGTGCGTGGTGTCCACCAAGTGCTTCACCAACACCGTTGTCTCCTTCGCGCTGCTGGCCCTGCATCTCGGCCGGGTGCGCGATCTGTCGGTCACCGACGGGCGGCGGATCATCGAGGGGCTGCGCCGGCTGCCGGCGCAGATCGAGGAGATCCTCAAGACCGAGCAGGACATCAAGCAGCTGGCCAAGTCGTACGCCGACGCGCACTCGATGCTCTTCATCGGCCGGGTCCGCGGCTACCCGGTCGCACGCGAGGCGTCGCTGAAGCTCAAGGAGGTCAGCTACATCCACGCCGAGGCCTACCCCGCCTCCGAGCTCAAGCACGGGCCGCTGGCGCTGATCGACCCGTCGATGCCGACCGTCGCGATCGTGCCCGACGACGACCTGCTGGAGAAGAACCGCGCGGCGATGGAGGAGATCAAGGCCAGGAACGGCCGGATCCTGGCGGTCGCGCACCAGGTGCAGGAGAAGGCGGACCACACGATCGTGGTGCCCAAGAACGAGGACGAGCTGGACCCGATCCTCATGGGCATCCCGCTCCAGCTCTTCGCCTACCACACCGCGCTCGCGCTGGGCCGCGACATCGACAAGCCGCGCAACCTGGCGAAGTCCGTCACCGTGGAGTAGCCGCACCGGGCGCGGGAGCGTACGTGCGCGTACGCCCCCGCGCCCGAGCGCGTACGCGCACGCCCTACGGGATGACGACGACCGGGCGCTGCGCCCGGCGGGCGAGGCGGCCGGCGACCGAGCCGAAGATCCGCCCGGCCAGCCCGTGGGTGCCGCCGACCACGATGGCGTCGGCCTCGTACTCCCGGCCGACCTCCTCCAACTCGTGGCAGATGTCGCCGCCGCGCTCCACCAGCACCCAGGAGATCTCGGCGAGGTGGTCCGAGCAGGCCAGCTCCAGGCCGAGCACCTCGGTGCGGTGGTCGGGGACGTCGACGAAGACCGGTGGCTCGCAGCCCGCCCACACCGTGGCCGGCAGCCGGTTGGCCACATGCA
Organism: Streptomyces sp. NPDC021020; assembly: GCF_044333285.1. Taxonomy (NCBI): domain Bacteria; kingdom Bacillati; phylum Actinomycetota; class Actinomycetes; order Kitasatosporales; family Streptomycetaceae; genus Streptomyces; species Streptomyces sp. NPDC021020. The sequence continues at coordinate 190,133 of NZ_JBIRQQ010000003.1, read as the reverse complement.
CGATGATCAGGGCGGACGCCGTCCTGCGGGCCATGCCCACGGCGTACGCGAGCGCGCGCTCGCTGGAGACGGACCCGTCGAACCCGACGACGACACCGTGCCGGAAGGCCGGATCGCAAGGGTGCCGGGCGGGCGCCTGTTCGGGCAGCGCCGCGGCCGATTCGGCTAGCGGCCTGCGATCGGCGGGCTCGGGGAAGTCATGACCGGCCATGATGCGGATTCTCGGCGAGGGCGGCGCTGACGCGCCGAGCAACGGACAGGACGGGTCGTGCGGGTCGGTCCGCCGGACCGGCCGGTTTGGGCCAGTTCGCCACTTCCCGTCCCGCTCTCTCCAGAGTACGGCTGTAAGGACCGCCTGCACAGGTTCGGCAGCGTCTCCACCGGTCGCGTACCCGGAGTTCCCAGGAGAATGCCGGAGCGGCGCCGCGAGCGCAACGCCATCCCGCCAACCCGCGGCACGGCGCGGCGCACCGGAGCATCCCGGGGGCGCATCGGATCACCCGCGGGCGGCCGCGCGCCGTGAGACGGTCATACCCGCTGCTGCCACGGGATATCCACCGGATTCACCCGTTCCGTGCGGCAGTTGGCGGCGCGCCAGGGAGCCGCCCCGCGCGCGCCCGGCCGCCTTGTACGCGCCCCGCGCTCCTGAAGGTCGATTTTCGGCCAACTTCCGGGCCATGCACCGGCGTTCGGTTGGACGCCCGCTAACACCTCTGTCACCTGCGGTTCTACGATGCGGCGTGTCGCGGGTGACGCACTGCGTGGCCGAAGTGACGGGAGGCGTACTTCCCTCAGCGCGCAACGAGTGAAACGCTTCGTGATCGAATGCTTTACGCCACGTTGTCTTGTCGATTTGCCGTCAGGTGACAATGACGTCACTGACGCCCCACCTGACACAGTAGATTTGATCTTGGGTGGCCGCGCGGGGGGTACGTGCAGGACCGAGGTGACGACGCGTCGATTCGAGGGGGGCTTGAGCTCCATGAGCCAGGAGTCCGGTTCCGTTACGGCGACGGAGAGCCTGTCGCAGGCACCATCGGCATCGCCTCGCGCCATCCGTAAGCTCTCCGCGCGCCGGCGACCCGAGGTCGTGGCGGTGCTGCTGTTCAGCGGTGGCCCGATCTTCGAGAGTTCCATACCGCTGTCCGTCTTCGGGATAGACCGGCAGGACGCCGGGGTGCCGCGCTACCGGCTCCTGGTCTGCGCCGGCGAGGACGGGCCGCTGCGCACTACCGGCGGTCTCGAACTGACCGCGCCCTACGGCCTGGAGGCGCTCTCCCGGGCCGGCACGGTCGTCGTGCCGACCTGGCGGTCGATCTCCCAGGCCCCGCCGCCCGAGGCGCTGGAGTCGATCCGCCGCGCCCACGAGGAGGGCGCCCGCATCATCGGCCTGTGCACCGGCGCCTTCGTGCTGGCCGCGGCCGGGCTGCTGGACGGCAGGCCCGCCACCACGCACTGGATGTACGCGCCCACGCTCGCCAAGCGCTACCCGTCCGTGCACGTCGACCCGCGCGAGCTGTTCGTCGACGACGGCGACGTGCTGACGTCGGCCGGCACCGCCGCCGGTATCGACCTGTGCCTGCACGTGGTGCGCACCGACCACGGCGGCGAGGCGGCCGCGGCGCTCGCCCGCCGGCTGGTCGTGCCGCCGCGCCGGTCCGACTGGCAAACGGGCCAGCGGCACCTGGACCGCTCTTTACCGGAGGAGATCGGCGCCGACCCGCTCGCCGAGGTCGTCGCCTGGGCGCTGGAGCACCTCCACGAGCAGTTCGACGTGGAGGCGCTGGCCGCGCGCGCGTACATGAGCCGGCGGACCTTCGACCGGCGCTTCCGCTCGCTCACCGGCAGCGCGCCGCTCCAGTGGCTGATCACCCAGCGGGTGCTCCAGGCGCAGCGGCTGCTGGAGACGTCGGACTACTCGGTGGACGAGGTCGCGGGCCGCTGCGGCTTCCGCTCCCCGGTGGCGCTGCGCGGCCACTTCCGGCGGCAGCTCGGCTCCTCCCCCGCGTCCTACCGGGCCGCCTACCGGGCCCGCAGGCCGCAGGACGAGCCGGAGCGGCACCAGCCGCCCGCCGACCTGTCCGCGCTGCGCCGGGGCCCCGCGCCGACCGGTGCGGCGGCGCTGGCGGGGCACCATACGCCGGTCTCGCAGCTGCTCGCGCCGCCGGGCAAACCGGAGAGCGACGCCTATGCCGCGCGCGTGCCCGACCAGCCGGGGCGGGGTGAGCCGCAGGACGGGCCCGCCCGCTCCCGGCTGCGCGGCGCACGCGGTCTGGGCGCCGCACTGCCGGGACCGCGTGACCGCCCCGTAGGGTGAGACGCATGAACGACCGGATGGTGTGGATCGACTGTGAGATGACGGGGCTGTCACTGGCGCAGGACGCGCTGATCGAGGTGGCCGCCCTCGTCACCGACTCGGAGCTGAACGTGCTCGGGGAGGGGGTGGACGTCGTGATCCGCCCCCCCGCCGAGGCGCTCGACACCATGCCGGACGTGGTCCGGGCCATGCACACCGCCTCCGGCCTGCTCGACGAGCTGGCCGGCGGGATGGCGCTGGCCGAGGCCGAGCGGATCGTGCTCGACTATGTGCGCTCGCACGTCGCCGAGCCGCGCAAGGCTCCGCTGTGCGGGAATTCGGTGTCCACCGACCGCGGCTTCCTCGCGCGGGACATGCCCACGCTGGAGCAGCACCTGCACTACCGGATCGTGGACGTCTCCTCGGTCAAGGAGCTGGCCCGCCGCTGGTATCCGCGGGCCTACTTCAACAGCCCCGAGAAGAACGGCAACCACCGCGCCCTCGCCGACATCCGCGAGTCGATCGCCGAGCTGCGCTACTACCGCGAGGCCGTCTTCGTCCCGCAGCCCGGCCCCGACACGGACACCGCCCGCGCGATCGCCGCCCGCCACGTCCTCCCGTCGGAAGGCCCGGCCGCGCACTGACCCGGCCGCCGCGGGACCCGCACGGAGCCCCCGCGGGACCCGTACAAAAGCAGGGCGCGACCACCCCTCGCCACCCTGTACACTTTTCGAGGCGACGCCACCCCGGAAGATCACCGGGGCGACGTGCCGCCGATGGTGGGTGTAGCTCAGCTGGTAGAGCACCTGGTTGTGGTCCAGGATGCCGCGGGTTCGAGTCCCGTCACTCACCCCACCGAGGCCCCGGTCCGCGCAAGCGGGCCGGGGCCTCGCCGTTGTACGCAGCGGCTCTTTCGCGCTCGCAGGGCGGGTGGACTGCGGGCCGGTCGAGAAGGACCGGAAAACGCTCCCGTGAGTGGCGGGGTGGCGCCGGGGGCGGTAAAGGCGCGGGGCTCAGGGCGTGAGGCCGAGGGAGGCGACGAGGTCGCGCATCTCGTCGGCGTAGACGGCCGCCGGGTCGTGCACGAGGGCGCCCAGGTGGCCGTAGATCTCCAGGGCCATGAGGCCGTGCATACGGCCCCACATCCGCAGGGTCAGGGCGAGGCCGGCCGGGGGGAGGTCGGGGAAGTCCTCGCGGGCGTGGGCGGCCAGGCCCGCGTCGAAGTCCTCCCAGGTGTAGGCGCGGCCGTCCGGCTGGAGCGGACCGGCCGCGGGCCAGGCGGCGGCGACGAGGCCGATGAGGCCGGTGCAGGCGCGTAGTTCGGCGGATCTGCCGGGGCCGTCGTCGGGCGGGCGGTAGCCGGACACCGGGTCGCCGTAGATCAGCTTGAAGCCCGCCGGGTCGGCCAGCGCCCATGTGCGCATCGCCTGCGCCCACGCCAGGATCCGGGCGCCCGGCCGGTCCTCGGGGACGGCGTCGCGGGCGGATTCCGCGGCCTCCACCGCCGCGGTGTAGACGTCGCCGATCAACGTGGTGACCAGGTCGTCGCGGGTGCGGAAGTAGCTGTAGATCGCGCCGGCCGTCATCCCCATGTCGCGCGCGATGGCCCGCAGCGAGAGGGCGTCGGGGCCGCCGTCGGCCATGAGCCCGAGCGCGACCGCCTTGATCTCCGCGGTCGTCTGGGCGCGCATCCGCTCCCGGCGGCTCACCGGCTTCCCGGCCCCTGCCGTCCCCGTCCCAGCACCCGCTGTCCCTGTCTCGGCCACGGTTGACACTTTACAGGGTTGGACTACTGTACGGCGTGCCGTTTATTGAACGGCGTGTAGTAATTTTACGGCTCTAGGAGTCACATGGACCGGGACCGGCAACGCCTTGGGCTGCTGGCCTTGACGCAGCTCATCGTCGCTCTCGACTACAACATCGTGTACGTGGCGCTCCCCGACATCGGGGACGCGCTCGGCTTCGGCCCGCAGTCCGTGCAGTGGGTGGTCAGCGCCTACGCCGTCGGGCTCGGCGGGCTGCTCCTGTTCGGCGGGCGGGCCGTGGACCGGCTCGGCGCCCGCCGGATGTTCATGACCGGGCTGGCGCTGTACGGCGTCGCCTCCCTGGCCGGCGGCCTCGCGCCGAGCGCCGGGGTGCTCATCGCCGCCCGCGCGGTGCAGGGCGTGGGTGGGGCGCTGCTGACCCCCGCGACGCTCACGCTCGTCTACCGCGGCTTCGCCGAGGGACCGGCCCGCAACCGGGCGCTGGGCGCCTGGGGCATGGCGGGCAGCGCGGGCCTGGCGACCGGCTCGCTGCTGGGCGGGGTGCTGACCGAATACCTCGGCTGGGAGTGGGTGTTCTTCGTCAACGTGCCCCTCGCGCTGGGATGCGCGCTGGCCGCGCCCCGGCTGCTGCCCGCCGATCCGCCCCGCACCCGGGGCGCCTTCGACCTCCCGGGCGCCGCGCTGGCCACCGCCGGGTCGGTGCTGCTGGTCCTCGGACTGGCGAGCGGCCCGCAGGCCGGCTGGCTGTCGCTGCGCGGCGCCGGGGCGCTGGGGGCCGGGGCGGTGCTGATCGGCGTCCTGCTGTACGTGGAGGCGCGCACCCGCGACCCGCTGATCCCGCTGAAGCTGGCGCGCGGCCGCAACCTGTCCACCACGATGATCGTGATCGCCCTCTTCCAGGGCACCCTCGGCGGCGGCTTCTACATCCTGACGTCCTACCTCCAACCGGTCCGCGGCTACAGCGCGTTGCAGACCGGGCTGACGTTCCTGCCGCTGACACTGGTCTGCATGGCCGCGGCCCTCAAGGCCGCCCCGGTCCTGCTCGGCCGCTTCGGGGTCCGCACCACGCTCGCCGCCTCCACGGTCGGAACGGGCGCAGGCATCGCCGTGATGGTCGCGGGCACCACGTCCGGCGGCGGGTTCTGGACGCTGCTGCCCGGCAGCGTCGTGTGGGGCCTGTTCGGCGGCGTCGCCTTCGTCACCCTCTTCGCCTCCGCCGGATCCGGTGTCGCGCCCCACGAGCAGGGCGTCGCCTCCGGGCTGGCCAGTACCGCCAAGGAGGTCGGCGGCGCGATGGGCCTGGCCGCCTTCGTCGCGATCACCACCGGCTCGCCGCACCTCCTCGACGGCCTGCACGCCGCGGGCTGGACCGCCGCGGCGGCCACCGTCGTCGCCGGCCTGATCGCCCTGGCCCTGAAGGACCCCAGCCCCCAGCCCAACCCCGGCCCCTCCCCCGCCCTCGAAGGAGCAACCCGATGAGCACCACCGACCCGACGAGCACCCCCGGCCCACTCGGCACCGCCGATCTGATCGCCGCCTACATCGCCGTCTGGAACGAGCGGGACGCCGCCGCCCGCGAGACCCTCATGGGGACCGTCCTCACCGACGACTGCTTCTACTCCGACCCCGACCACGCGGGCCTGCACGGGCATGCCGAGCTGTCGCAGGCGATCGGCCTGGCCCACACCAAGCTCGGCGACCTGCGCTTCACCCTCGGCAGCCTGATCGGCGTCCACCACGACCGGGCGCTGTTCACCTGGCAGTTGGGCACCGTGGCCACCGGCTACGACGTGGTCGACTTCGACGGGGACCGCATCCGCAGTGTCGTGGGCTTCTTCGTCTGAGCGGCCCTGCTCCTGACGGCGCGTACCCCCCGGCACCGTACGGTCGGGGGGTACGGCGGCGGAGGAGTCGAGGGAGAGGGCACGCGGTGCTGATCGACACGGTGGCGTGGGTGCGGACCGAGGGCGGGCGGGTGCTGTGCGCGCGGCCGCGGGGGAAGGGGGTCTTCTACGTCCCGGGCGGCAAGCGGGAGGGAGCCGAGAGCGATCTGGAGACGCTCGTGCGGGAGATCCGGGAGGAGCTGGACGTCGTGCTCGACCCGGGGACGGCCGCGCACACCGGGACGTACGAGGCGGGCGTGGACGGCGGTCTCGTGCGGATGGCCTGCTACACCGCGGAATACCGCGGGGAGCTGATGCCCAGCAGCGAGATCGAGGAGATCGCCTGGTTCGGCTACGCCGACCGGCCGCTCGTGCCGCCCGTCGACCAGCTGCTCTTCGACGACCTCAGGGACGCCGGGCTGCTGGTCTGACCCCCTCCGCCGCGGACTCCTGGGCGGCCAGCAGGTCGTCGGCGTGGGCCAGCGTCCAGGCGGCGAGGGCGTGCAGGGGGCCGTCGACGAAGGTCACGCCGAGCGGCGTGAGGGCGTAGTCGACGTGGGGCGGGGCCGCGGGGTGCGCCTGACGGGCCACCAGGCCGTTCGCCTGGAGGCGGCGCAGGGTCTCCGTCAGCGCCTTGTCGCTCGCGCCGCCCAGCCACGTCAGCAGGTCGCGGCGGCGGCGCGGGCCCGGACGCAGGCCCGCCAGCACCACCGCGTCCCAGGTGTGCGCCAGCAGGTCGGTGGCGGCCCGCAGCCCGCAGTCGGCGAGGAAGGGCGGCCCGGGCGGCAGCGGCGGCGGACTGCTCGCGGCGCAGGAGGCCGCGGCCTCCCCGGGCACGGCCGGGCTCTTCGTCGCAGGCGTCATACCCCCATCGTGCCGCAGCCGTTCCCTACCGGGCGGTGCGTATCGGCCTGCCTACCGTCCTGCCGAGACAGCAGGACAGGAAACGTCACAGGGGAGCAGGACGATGCGGATCGGCATTCTGGGCACAGGCACACTCGCGGTCGCGCTGGGCGCGGCCTGGGGGCGCGCAGGGCACGAGATACGGGTCGGGGGACGCTCGCGGGAGCGCGCCGCGGGCGCGGCGGCGGCGATGGGCGGGGCGGCGGGCGCCGTGGAGCCCCGGGAGGCGGTGGAGGGGGCGGACGCGGTGCTCGTCGCCGTCGCCTGGGAGGGGCTCGCGGACATCCTCGGGCTCGCGGGCGCGGCCGACGGGACGCTGTCCGGCACGCCGCTGCTCGACCCCACCAACGCGGTCGCGCACGGCGTCGGTGAACTCCTCACCGGCGACGGTCGCTCGGCCGCCGAGCACATCGCGGACCTCGCGCCGGGCGCGCACGTCGTCAAGGCCTTCCACCTCTTCGCCGCCGACCAGTGGAGCGGCGGCCGCGAGCCCGTCACGGTGGCGATGGCCGGGGACGACGCCGGTGCGCTCGCGGCGGCCGCGAAGCTGGTGGAGGACGCGGGCGGGCGGCCCGCCGTGGTCGGGCCGCTGCGCCGGGCCCGGCAGTTGGAGGAGGTGGCCGGATTCGTCATCGGCCTGGTCTTCGCGGGCGTCGACCCGTCCTCGGCGGTGCCGAGCGTCCCGGCGTAAGGGGGCGCGCGGGCCGCCGGGAGCGCTCCCCGTGCGTTCCCGGCGGCGTAAGGCTCACAGGCATGGACGACACCACGGCCCCGCGCAAAAAGCGCCGGACGACACCACGGCCCCGCGCCCTCCCAGTGCCCAGGGAGGTGCGGGGCCGCGGCCGGGGTCCCGGAGGGAGCGGGGCGGCCGGGCGGCTGTCAGGAGGCCCGGGTCATCTCCCGCCCCGGCTCCCGCCGGGAGTACGGATCACGCGCCGAAGAGCAGACCGTAGGCTCCCATCGCCATGGCGATGTCGGCCTGGGCCCAGAAGCGGTGATAGGTGAAGCTGGGCGCGGCGCCGCCGTCGAGATAGGCCTGCACCTTCGACCAGTTCGGGTCGTTCTTGTAGAAGGACCGCAGCTCGATGAAGGTCGAGTTGGAGTCGATCTTGTCGCCGTTGGGCATCGTGCCGGAGAAGCTGGACGGCACGTAGACCGGGTCGTCGAACCGGTTGTAGTCGGTCCGGGTCTCCGGGGTCGCGATGCCCAGCGGGTCCTGGTAGTTGGTCCACATGCCGTCGAGCAGCTGCTTGGCCATGGTCTTGGCGGCCGTGCTGCCGGACTTGGCGGCGTAGTAGGACAGCGTCTTGGCGTAGGCCGCCGTGACGCCCAGGTCGTTGCCGTAGGCCGAGACCGTCACGTGCAGACCGGCGTTGGTGCCCGGGCTGGACGCGTTCCAGGTGTCCGGCTGGCCGGTCCACTGGAGGTCGGACGGGATCTTGAAGGTGCCGTCCGCGTTGACGGTGGTCTCGGACATGGCCCAGGTGACCCACTTGTCGAGGATCTTCTTGGCCTTGGCGTCACCGGTCTGCTGGTAGTACTCCGCGACCCGCTCCATCGACCAGGCCTGCATGCCGAACCACTGGTTCGACGGCGGGTCGTGGTAGACGGGCTCCCAGTCGTACGCCATCCCGTAGAAGGTGGGCGTGCCGGCCGGGGGCTGGCCGTAGGCGCCGTCCCAGCTGTTGGTGGCGCCGCCGGCGATGGCGCCCTCGGAGGACTGCAGCCACTGGTAGAACTCCAGCTGCCGGCTGAGGCTCGTGGTCCAGTCGGCCTTGCCGGTCGCGGACTTCGGGGCCATGGCCGTGTCGGTGGTCAGCGCGTAGGCCGCCAGCGGGTTCTGGTAGCCGAAGTGCGAGGCGCCGTCACCGATGCGCCAGGACCAGCCGCCGCCGGTGCCGGACGAGCCGCCCCAGGCGTAGTACCAGGACAGCAGGTAGTGCTCGCTGTCCTTGCCGGTGCCGGCCGCGCAGGTGCTCGGGTTGGTGCAGTTGCCGATCTTCTTGAAGTACTTGTCGAAGAACGAGTACCGCAGGTAGTCGCCCATCTTGCCGGCCTTGGCGACGGTCGCCGCGACGTCCGCCTTCTTGCCCTGCGCGGTGGCCCACTGGTCGGCCCAGTACGCGGCCTGGATCGCGCGTGCGTCGGCGTCGGGGGCGTCGGTGTACTTCCACTGCTGCGCGTAGTTCGAGTCACCCGTGAAGAGGTCCAGGTAACCGTTCTTGCCGCCGTACTTGAACGCGTCGCAGGTCGGCTGCGGCACGGTCTCCCACACCGACTCCTGCGCACCGCGCTGGAAGGTGTTGATGTACGACGGGCCGTCCGCGTTCGGGCCCAGCTCGCAGCCGCCACCGGGCGTGTCACCGTAGCCGTAGACGTTGTCCACGTCCTCCAGCCAGTGCATGCCGTAGATGTCGTCAGAGCCGTAGGCCGACTTCAGCTCGCCCGCGATCGGGTCCACGCCGACCTTGATGTTGCCGTCGAGCTGCGACGGGTAGTCGCTCGGCAGCGGGTGCTCGGGGGCGTAGGTGGCCGGCGCGCTCGGGTTGTACGAGCTGCCGGTCGGCTGGTCCGCGTGGGTGGGGATCATGTACTTCTCCATGGTGCCCCAGGACGCGTTGAACTTGCTCCAGTCACCGCTGACCTGCCCGTACATGGCCTGCAGCCAGATCATGTACGAATACGCCTCGGACGTGGTCTCGTGACCGTAGTCCGGGGCCTCGACCATGAGCGTCTCGACCGAGTGGTACGGGATGCCCTCGGGCGAGAAGTAGCCGCTCGACGGGTCGGTGATCTTGCTGTAGAGCGACAGGAAGCGCGCCGCGTAGTCACCGGTCGCGGCGATCTCGCTGACCGAGACCGTCGCGGTGCTGTAGCCGGTGGCGGTGGCCGAGAAGGTGGCCGCGCCGGTGCCGGAGGCGTTGGCGGCGACGGTCACGTTCTGCGCGGTGGACCAGTTGGACGGGGTGAAGGTCAGGCTTCCCCCGGACTGGACGCTCAGCCCGCTGTTGCCCGCGGTCCGCGCGACGGCGACCGTCACGTTGGCCGCCGGGGCACCGGACAGCTTCACGCCGAAGGTGCCGGTCTTGCCCTGCTGGACCGACAGCGTCGTGGGCGAGGCCACGATCGCCGGGCCGCTCGCGACGTGCACGCCCACCGGGGTCGACTCGGCGGACGCGCCCAGGCTGTCGTAGGCCTTGGCGTAGACCGAGTAGTCACCGGCCGGGACGCTCGCCCAGTCGAACGTGTACGGCGAGGTGGTGTCGGTGCCCAGCAGCGTGGTGTCGTTGTAGAACTCCACCTTGCTGATCGTGGCGCTGTCCGCCGCGACCGCGGTCGCGGCCAGCGGGATCGTGGCGCCCGCGCTGTAGGTGGCACCGGCCGACGGGCTGGTGAGCACCGGCAGCGGCGGCTGGTGCGCGCCACCGCACACCGTGCCGTTGACGCTGAAGGACGTCGGCGCGGTGTTGGTGCCGCTGTAGTTGAAGTTGGCGCTGGTGGTGACGTTCGCGTTGGCGGCGATCGTCCCGTTCCAGTCGAGCGACTTGACGGTGACGGCCTTGCCGGACTGCGACCAGGTGCCGTTCCAGCCGCTCTGCAGCGTCTGGTTGCCGGTGTAGGAGTACGTCAGCGTCCAGCCGCTGATCGCGCTGCTGCCCAGGTTGGTGATCTTGGCGTTGGCGGTGAAGCCGGAGCCCCAGTCCTGGGTGGTGTAGTCGACGCTGCACGACAGTCCCGCGGCGTGCGCGGAGCCGCCGGCGGCCACCGTCATGCCGAGCGGCAGGGCGAGCGCGGCGGCCAGGGCCGTCAGCAGCTTCGTGACCCGCCGTCCCGGCCTTCTCAGGATCGGTCTTCCTCTTGCCATGCGGGAGGTCTCCTCGCGCTGGGGTGTGGGGGGATGGGTGGTGCTTCTCAAGCTGTGAACCAGTGGGAGCGCTCCCACCATCAAGGCGTTGCCGAATACCTGTCAAGAGGTGAAGCACAAAGCCCTGCTGGGGGGCCTGCGATGTGCACTAGTCGGTGTGTGCGGCGCACAGTCGGCAGATGGCCGGGATGTCCCCCCTACCCTTGGACGGCACTTGACGCTAGGGTCGTGCGCCGGACCAGTGGGAGCGCGTCCACTTCTTGGTGACGTCCACCGGCGCCCGGCACGGGCACCGCGGACGGCACCCTTCCTCGATCCCCCCACTTCACGAGGAGTCGCTCATGCGACGACCCACGCGCACCGCGGCGCTCGCCGTCGCGGCCGTGAGTACGGCGGCGGCAGCCGCCGCCCTGCTCCCCGCACTCGGCGCCACCGCGGCGGGAGCCGCACCGGCCTGCGCCGTTTCCTACTCGGTGACGAACCAGTGGGACGCGGGCTTCCAGGGCAACGTTGTCATCACCAACAACTCCGCTCCCACCACCAGCTGGAAGCTCGGCTTCGCCTTCTCCGGCGGCCAGAAGGTCACCCAGGGCTGGAACGCCGCCTGGACCCAGTCGGGCACCGCCGTGACCGCGGCCTCCGAGTCGTACAACGGCGTGATCCCCACCGGCGGCACCGTCAGCGCCGGCTTCCTCGGCAGCTGGTCGGGCAGCAACCCGGCGCCGACGAGCTTCACGCTCAACGGCGTCACCTGCAACGTGGACGGCGGCGGCACCACGCCCCCGACCACACCGCCGACGACGCCGCCCACCACTCCCCCGACGACGCCCCCCACGACGCCGCCGACCACACCTCCGACCACGCCGCCCGGCGGTGACACCGCGCCGCCCAAGCTGCACGTGTCCGGCAACAAGCTGCTCGACTCGACCGGCAAGCAGGTCGTGCTGCACGGCGTGAACCGCTCCGGCACCGAATTCGCCTGCGCGCAGGGCAACGGCATCTTCGACGGCCCGGTCGACGACGCCGCGATCAACGCCATCACCAGCTGGAAGGGCGTCACCGCGGTCCGCGTGCCGCTCAACGAGGACTGCTGGGAGGGCCTGAGCTACGTGCCCGCGGCGGACGGCGGCGCCAACTACATCGCGGCGATCACCGGTTGGGTCAACCGGCTGGTCGCGCACGGCATCACGCCGATCGTCGAGCTGCACTGGACGCACGGCCTCTACACGGGCAACTCGGCGGGCTGCACCGACGTCAACGCCACCTGCCAGAAGCCGATGCCGGACGCGCAGTACGCGATCCCGTTCTGGACCAGCGTGGCCAACACGTTCAAGTCGAACACCTCGATCGTCTTCGACCTGTTCAACGAGCCCTACCCGGACCGCGCGACGTCCACCACCGACCAGGCCTGGGCCTGCTGGAAGGACGGCGGCACCTGCCCCGGCATCAATTACGAGGTGGCGGGTATGCAGGACATGCTGGACGCCGTCCGCGGCACCGGCGCGCAGAACGTCGTCCTGATGGGCGGCCTGGCCTACTCCAACGACCTGACCGGGTGGCTGGCGCACGAGCCGACCGACCCGACCGGCAATCTGGCCGCGGCCGTGCACGTCTACAACTTCAACTCATGCGCGAACAGCTCCTGCTGGGATTCCCAGCTGGCGCCGGTCGCCGCGAAGGTGCCGCTGGTGGCCGGTGAGATCGGCGAGAACACCTGCGGGCACACCTTCGTCGACAGCTTCATGAGCTGGCTGGACAGCCACCAGCTGGGCTACCTGGGCTGGACGTGGAACACCTGGGACTGCTCGTCCGGCCCGTCGCTGATCTCCAGCTACGACGGCACCGCGACGGCGTACGGCCTGGGTCTGAAGAACCACCTGGCGTCGCTGGGCTGACCCGGCGGCACCCCGAGAACGGGGGCGGTCCCGTGCATGGATGGCGTGCACGGGCCCGCCCCTCCCGCTTTCCCGGGGCCGACCGGCGCCCGACCCGTGCCTGAGCTGCGCCTGAGCTGCGCCTGAGCGTCAACTTCCGCCCCGGGCGCATCCGTTCGAGACTCGTACTCGTTGCAGGCACCAACTGGCCATTATTGAACAACTTATTGACGCGCCCATGGGCTCCTTGTATACATCACCTCGCCGAGAGAGCGCTCTCATCCCGCTCCGCCGGCCTCCGGCACGGACCCCCCACCCGGTTGAGGAGAACACATGTCAGGCAGTACATCCCTGCTGGTGCGCAGGCCGGCGGGGCACCGCCGCGGGCGCCAGCCGTATCTCGTCCTCACCGCCCTGCTGGCACTGCTGGCCGGGCTCGTCCTGGTCGTCGGCTCGCAGTCGCCGGCCCGCGCGGCGGGCACCCTGCTCTCGCAGGGCAAGCCGGCCACCGCGTCGTCGACCGAGAACGCCGGCACCCCGGCCTCCGCGGCCGTGGACGGCAACACCGGCACCCGCTGGTCCAGCGCGGCGTCCGATCCCCAGTGGCTCCAGGTGGACCTCGGCAGCAGCCAGGCCATCAGCCAGGTGACGCTCAACTGGGAGACGGCCTACGCCAAGGCGTTCACGATCCAGACGTCCGCCAACGGCACGAACTGGACCACGGTCTACTCCACCACCACCGGCACCGGCGGCGTGCAGAACCTCGCCGTAAACGGTTCCGGCCGCTACGTGCGGATCAACGGCACCGTACGGGCCACGCAGTGGGGCTACTCGCTGTGGGAGTTCCAGGTCTACGGCGGAGGCGGCACCCAGCCCGGCGCCTGCACCACCACGAACGTCGCGCAGGGCAAGTCGGCCGTGGCGTCCTCCACCGAGAACGCCGGCACCCCGGCCTCCGCGGCGGTCGACGGCAACACCGGCACCCGCTGGTCCAGCGCCTTCAGCGACCCGCAGTGGCTGCGGGTCGACCTCGGCTCGTCGCAGCAGATCTGCGGCGTCGGGCTGAACTGGGAGGCGGCCTACGCGACCGGCTACCAGATCCAGGTCTCCGACAGCGCCGACGGCCCGTGGACGAACGTCTACTCCACGACCACCTCGACCGGCGGCGTGCAGAAGCTGGACGTGACCGGCACCGGCCGCTTCGTCCGGGTCAACACCACCGCGCGGGCCACCGCGTACGGCGTGTCGCTGTGGGAGTTCCAGGTCTTCACCACCACCGGCGGCACGACCGACGGCGGCGGGAACAACGGCGGCACCACGGGCGGCAGCACCGGCGGCACGACCCCGCCCGACAGCTTCTGGGGCACCACCGACGACATCCCGGCCGCGCACAACGTCATGGAGCTGAAGATCCTCAACCGGACCAACGGCGCCTACCCGGACAGCCAGGTCTACTGGAGCTTCAACGGCCAGGTCCACTCGATCGCCGAGCAGCCGTACTTCGACATGCCGGCGAACTCCTCGGGCCGGATGTACTTCTACGTCGGCTCGCCGAACAGCCAGTACAACGACTTCATCGAGTTCACGATCGGCGCGAACGTCTTCAACGGCAACACCACCCGGGTCGACGCCTGGGCGCTGCCGCTGGCCATCCGGCTGCACTCGCACGACGGCCAGGACATCCAGCTCGGCGACAGCCAGGACCTGTTCACCATGAGCCGCGACCAGGTCTTCCAGTCCTTCCAGAACGCGGTGCCGCAGCAGTTCAAGGTGCTCGCGCAGACCCAGGCGCCCTACCGGATCATCGCCCCGGGCAGCGACCCGAGCTTCCGTGAGGGCGGGGTGAACGCGAACTACTTCACCGCGTACGCCCAGTCGGTCGGCGTCAACGAGCCCACCTCGAACATCTTTGGCTGCGCCGGCTCCATGGGCGCCGACGCCGCCAAGTGCGCCGCGCTCAACCGGCACACCGCGACGCTGCCCGCCGACCAGCAGCAGGACCCGACCAAGTTCTACAGCGGCGACCCGGCCAACTGGTACGCCAAGTACTGGCACGACCACGGCATCAACCACCTCGCGTACGGCTTCCCGTACGACGACGTGGCCGGCCAGGCCGCGTACGCCTCGCAGCAGAACCCGCAGTGGATGGAGGTCGCGGTCGGCTTCTAGCCGGCCCCGTACTTCGCAGCCCCCCAGGAGTTCCCCGGTTCCCCCCACATCCCCCCACAAAGCCGGGGGCGGGCCCGGTGCACACGCCATGTGCACCGTCCCCGCCCCCGGCGGTCCGCCCTCGCGGGGGCCCTACGAGGCCCCTCGCGGCCCCGCGGCCGCCGGACGCCCCCCACGGCGTCCGGCGGCCGCTGCCGCGTCCACGGGGGTCATACGGACTCCCGCTGCACCAGCTCCGTCGACAGCACGACGTGGCGGCGTACCGACTTGCGCTCGGCGATCTCCTCCAGCAGCACCCGGGCCATGGTGCGGCCCATCTCCTCGGTGGGCTGGCGGACGCTGGTGAGCGCCGGGTCCATGTGGCGCGCGATCGCGGAGTCCTCGAAGCCGACGAGCGCCACGTCCTCGGGCACCCGGCGGCCCGCCTCGCGCAGCACCGCACGGGCGCCTGCCGCCATCACATCGGAGGCGGCGAACACCCCGTCGATCTCCGGGCGGCGCACCAGCAGCTCGCGCATCGCGCGGCGGCCGCCCTCCTCGGTGAAGTCGCCGCGCGCGACGAGGGCGGTGTCGAAGCCGCCGGCGCCGCCGGAGGCGGCCTCGACCGCCTGCCGGTAGCCGTCGAGGCGGCTGCGGGCCACGTACATGTCCGGCGGGCCGGTGATGGTGGCGACCTGGCGGCGGCCGCGGGCGATGAGGTGGGCGACCGCGGCGCGCGCGCCGCCGACGTTGTCGGCGTCGACGTAGGAGACCGACTCCAGGTCGCTGCGGCGGCCGTTGAGGACCGCCGGCATCTCCAGCTGCTCCAGCAGGTCCGGCAGCGGGTCGTCCTCGTGCACGGACACCAGCAGCACGCCGTCGACCCGGTGGGCGGCCAGGTACTGCGCGAACCTGGCGCGCTCCTTGGGCGTGCGGATCAGGGTGAGCAGCAGCTGCATGTCGGTGTCGGCCAGCTCGGCGCCGATGCCGCGGATGATGTCGGAGAAGTAGGGCTCGGCGAACAGCCGGGTCTCCGGTTCCGGGATGACCAGGGCGATCGCGTCGGTGCGGTTGCCGGCCAGCGCGCGGGCCGCGCGGTTGGGCACGTACCCCAGCTCGGCGATAGCGGCCTCGACGGCGGCCTTGGCGCGGTCGCTGACCCGGGGTGACCCGTTGATCACCCGGGAGACCGTGCCTCGCCCGACTCCGGCGCGCAGCGCCACCTCCTCAAGGGTGGGACGCCCGCTGTGCCGTCCGTTCATGGCCACTGCCGCCTCCTGTACTCATTTCGCGCCACCTTAGCGTCCGGTCCTTCCCCGCAGGAGCGGTACCTGAGAGCGCTCCCACACTACAAGCCCCAGGCAGGGGCTTCCGTTCAAGAAGTAATCGCGAGTCAGCTCCGGACACGTTCCGGCAACGAAATGGACTTCACATCTTGACACTGACCCCTCCGAGGCGTGAATGTTCCGGAAAGCCTACGTGGGAGCGCTCCCACAGCGCCAACTTTCGTAACACCCCGGGGACCACGCACCACCAGCACGCTGACCCACCCTGACAAGGAGAGTGGAATGCGCACTTCCGGCAGAACCCGCAAGGCCGCCGTCATCGCGGTCGCGGGTCTCGCAGCCTGCGCGACCCTGATCACCGGCTGCAGCAGCGACAGCAAGGACGACAGCAAGGGCGACAGCTCGAAGGGCGGCTCGTCCAACGAGAAGATCACCCTGCACGTCGGCGACTTCGGCTCGTTCGGCTACGACGACAAGAACGGCGCCGCTCTCTACGCCGAGTACCACAAGCTGCACCCGAACATCACGATCGTCGAGGACAACGTCTCCGACGGCCAGCAGTACTGGGACAAGCTCAAGCTGCACCTGACCCAGAACAGCGGCCTGTCCGACATCCAGGCGATCGAGGTCGGCTACATCGGTCTGGCGATCCAGCCGAACCTGGCGAACAAGTTCGTGGACTTCAAGACGGTCCAGGGCTTCGACGCAGGCGCGTGGCTCCCCTACAAGGAGACGCAGGCCACCACCGGCGACGGCAAGGTCATCGGCCTGGGCACGGACGCCGGCCCGACGGCGATCTGCTACAACAAGGACGCCTTCGCCAAGGCGGGCCTGCCCACCGACCGCGACCAGCTCGCGGCGGCCTGGAACGGTGACTGGCAGAAGTTCATCGACCTGGGCAAGCAGTTCCAGAAGAAGGCCCCCAAGGGCATGAAGTTCTCCGACTCCGGCAGCGGTCTGTTCAACGCGATCCTGGCCAGCCAGAAGGACCAGTACTCGGACGCCAACGGCAAGCTGATCTACGACAGCAGCCCGGGCGTCAAGACCGCCTGGGACCTGGCGACGGAGGCCGTGGAGGCCGGCATCACCGCCGGCTACCAGCAGCTGGACCCGCAGAACGCGTGGTCGGCGGCCTTCAAGACCGGCAAGTTCGCGACCGTGACCTGCCCGAGCTGGATGGTCGGCCTCGTGCAGACCAACTCCGGTGACGCGGGCAAGGGCAAGTGGGACGTCGCCACGCCGCCGCAGGTCGGCAACTGGGGCGGTTCCTTCCTGGCGGTGCCGAAGTCCGGCAAGCACGTCAAGGAGGCCACCGAGCTGGCCCAGTGGCTGACCTCGAAGGAGCAGGAGGTCAAGGTCTTCCAGAAGTTCGGCAACATCCCGTCGAACGTCGCGGCCCTTGACGACCCGGCGGTCCAGAGCCTCACGAACCCGTACTTCCCGGGCACCCCGATCGGCAAGATCTTCGCGGGCGCGGCCAAGACCATCACCCCGGCCCCGATCGGTCCGTGGGACGGCAACGTGAAGGACATCATCACCAAGAACGGCATCATGGACATGGAGAAGCGCGGCACGTCGAAGGACAAGGCGTGGCAGAACGTGGTCTCCCAGATCAAGGACAAGGTCGTTCAGTAACCCCCGGCGGGGCCGCCCGGCAGTGTCTCCCACCTGCCGGGCGGCCCGTCATACGGCCGGCTGCGAGAAGTGAAGCCATCCGGCCGAGGCCTCTACAAGTTCTGAACAACCCTCCCCCCTCCCCCGGTTCACCGCCCGCACCCCTACGGGAAGGACGCCACTCGTGGCCACCTCCGTCAGGGCGACGTCCGACGGCAGCCCGCCGTCTTCCAGGCCCGCCCCGCGCTCCACACCCCAGGACGGCAGCCGACCTCCCGGCTGGCGCGCCCGGCTCTACCGCTTCGACACCAAGGCGTCGCCGTACGCCTACGTCGCCCCGTTCTTCGTCGTCTTCGCCGCCTTCGGCCTGTTCCCGCTGATCTACACCGGCTGGCTCTCGCTGCACCAGGTCGAGCTGGGGACGCACGGGTCGTGGGTCGGTTTCGACAACTACACCGCGCTGTGGGACAGCCCGTTCTTCTGGAAGGCGCTGCGCAACACCTTCACGCTCGCGGTGATCTCCACGGTGCCGCAGCTGCTGATGGCGCTCGGCATCGCGCACCTGCTCAACTACAAGATGCGCGGCCGCTCCTTCTTCCGGGTCGCGGTCCTGGCCCCGTACGCGACCTCGGTCGCCGCGGCCACCCTGGTCTTCGTCCAGATGTACAACCCCGACTACGGCATCGTGAACGAGGTGCTGGGCAAGGTCGGCTTCCCGCACATCGACTGGGAGTCGTCCAAGTGGCCCGCGCAGATCGCCATCTCGTCGATCGTGACGTGGCGCTGGACCGGCTACAACGCGCTGATCTACCTGGCCGCGATGCAGGCCGTCCCCGCCGACCTGTACGAGGCGGCGGCGCTCGACGGTGCCTCGCGCTGGCGGCAGTTCGTCAACGTCACGATCCCCTCGATCCGCCCGACGATCCTCTTCACGATCATCGTCTCCACCATCGGCGCGACCCAGCTGTTCGGTGAGCCGCTGATGTACGGCGGTGGCGTCGGCATCACCGGCGGCACCGACCACCAGTACCAGACGCTCAGCCTCTACATGTACGACCAGGGCTGGAACGTCGGCGAGCTCGGCCGGGCCTCCGCGGTGGCCTGGGTCATGCTGCTGATCCTGCTGCTCATCGGTGCCGCCAACCTGCTGATCGCGCGCTCCAACCGCAAGAAGCTGGGGGGCTGACCCATGGCTCAGATCGCCGAGAACGCGCGGACCGCGGGTCCGCGCCACTCCACCGCCGCCGTCCCGCGCCGCCGCCGCGGCCGGGCCGGAGCGCCGGGCAAGCAGCAGAACGCCGGACCGATCGCGTACGTGCTGATCATCTTCGCCGCGCTGGTGTCGCTCTTCCCGCTGTACTGGACGATCAGCGCGGCGTCCCACACGGACCAGGACATCATCGACGCCCGTCCGTCGCTGCTGCTGCCGAGCAGCCACATGATCGCCAATCTGAAGATCGTCTGGGACCAGGTCGACATGACCAAGGCCCTCATCAACTCGACGATCGTGGCGGGCCTGGTGGCCCTCAGCACCGTGCTGTTCGCGACGCTGGCCGGCTTCGCCTTCGCCAAGCTGCAGTTCCGCGGGCGCAACGCGCTGCTGACCATCGTCGTCGCCACCATGACGATCCCGCCGCAGCTCAGCGTCATCCCGCTCTACCAGATCATCACCAACGTGGGCTGGGTCAACCATCTGCAGTCGGTCATCCTGCCCTCGCTGGTCGCCGCGTTCGGCGTGTTCTTCATGCGGCAGTACCTCTCCGAGGCGCTGCCGATCGAGCTGATCGAGGCCGCCCGCGTCGACGGAGCGCACAGCCTGCGCATCCTGTGGCACGTCGTCTTCCCCATCGCCCGCCCCGCGATGGCCGTCCTGGGCATGCTCGTCTTCGTCCAGGCCTGGAACGACTTCTTCTGGCCCCTCATCGCCCTGAGCGAGCAGAACCCGACAGTGCAGGTCGCACTGGCCGGTGTCGGCTCCGGCAACCACAGCGTGGACCACGCCGTGGTCGTCACCGCCGCCCTGGTCGCGACGCTGCCGCTGCTGCTCGTCTTCGCCGTGCTGGGCAAGCAGATCGTCGGCGGTATCACCGCGGGCGCCGTCAAGAGCTGACCTCGTGTGCCCGTACGGCGACCACCCCCCGCGCCGTACGGGCCCGTGAGAGCCCCCTCCCCCCGACTACCCCCTGATTCCCCTGGAGTCCCCCGTCATGACAGCTGTCCATTCAGAGGGCACCGAGCTTTCCGCCGGCTCTGCCTCGCTCCGCTTCCCCCCCGGCTTCGTCTGGGGGTCGGCGACGGCCGCCTACCAGGTCGAGGGCGCCGCAGCCGAGGACGGCCGGACGCCTTCGATCTGGGACACGTTCAGCCACACGCCTGGCCGGGTCCGCAACGGGGACACCGGTGACATCGCCGCCGACCACTACCACCGCTACCGCGACGACGTCGCCCTGATGTCCGACCTGGGCCTGGGCGCGTACCGCTTCTCCGTGTCCTGGTCGCGGGTCCAGCCCACCGGGCGCGGCCCCGCCGTCCAGCGCGGGCTGGACTTCTACCGCCGGCTGACCGACGAGCTGCTCGACAAGGGCATCACCCCGGTCGCCACCCTCTACCACTGGGACCTGCCCCAGGACCTGGAGGACGTCGGCGGCTGGACCGTCCGCGACACCACCGAGCGCTTCGCCGAATACGCCGAGATCGTCGGCAGCGCGCTCGGCGACCGGGTGCCGTACTGGACGACGCTCAACGAGCCGTGGTGCTCGGCCTACCTGGGCTACGGCTCCGGCGTGCACGCCCCCGGGCGCACCGAGCCGGAGTCCGCCCTCAAGGCCGCCCACCACCTCAACCTCGCCCATGGCCGGGCGATCGGGGTTCTGCGTTCCGTTCTCCCCGCTACAGCGCAGACCTCGATCACCCTCAACCTGCACCAGGTCCGCCCGCTCACCGACTCCGCCGCCGACCTCGACGCCGCCCGCCGTATCGACGCGGTCGGCAACCGGGTCTTCCTCGGCCCGATCCTCGGCGACGGCTACCCCGCCGACCTGCTCGACGACACCGCCCACATCGTCGACTGGGAGACCCTGGTCAAGGACGGCGACCTCGCCGAGATCGGCCGCCCGATCGACCTGCTCGGCATCAACTACTACACCCCGACGCTGGTCTCCGACGGCCGCGCGCACACCGAGGGCGCGCAGCTGCCGCGCAACGACGGCCACGGCGACAGCGACCACTCCCCGTGGCCCGGCTCCGAGCACGTCGCCTTCCACCTCTCGCCCGGCGAGACCACCGCGATGCGCTGGTCCATCGACGCGACCGGCCTGCGCGACCTCATCAACCGCATCGCCCGCGAACACCCGGGCCTGCCGATGATGATCACCGAGAACGGCGCCGCGTACGACGACTACGTCTCGCCCGAGGGCCAGGTCAACGACCCCGAGCGGATCGCGTACGTGCACGGCCACCTCGCCGCCGTCCACGAGACCATCGCCGCCGGCGCGGACGTCCGCGGCTACTTCCTGTGGTCCCTCATGGACAACTTCGAGTGGGCCTACGGCTACAGCAAGCGCTTCGGCGCGGTCTACGTCGACTTCGGCACCCAGCGCCGGATCCCGAAGCAGAGCGCCCACTGGTACTCCCAGGTGGCGCGGTCAAACGTCCTTCCGGACCTCCCGGAGGAGGACGGGAAGTCCTGAGGGGACGGGAAAAAGGAGCGGTACGGCAGTTCGAGGGTGCTGCCGTACCGCTCCTTTCGTCTTTCCTGCCTTCCGCGGATTCGCCCTACGGAGGCGGCTCCAGCTTGACGCCCACCCCGCGCAGCGTGTGCAGATAGCGCGGCCGCGCCGCCGACTCGCCGAGCTTGCGGCGCAGCCACGACAGGTGCACGTCGACCGTCCGGTCGTCCCCGTACGACTGCCGCCACACCTCCGCGAGCAGCTCCCGGCGCGCCACCACCACGCCCGGCCGCGCCGCCAGGAAGCTCAGCAGGTCGAACTCCCGCCGGCTCAGCGCCAGCGCCACCCCGTCCAGCACGGCGAGCCTGCGGCGGGCGTCGATCGTCAGCCCCCCGACCCGGAGCACCGCCTCCGCGGCCGGCACCGCGCGCCCCCGCGCCCTCCGTAACACCGCCGCCAGCCGTGCGACCAGCAGCTCCACCGCGTACGGCTTGACGACGTAGTCGTCCGCCCCCGCGTGCAGCAGCCGCACCGCCCGCGGCTCCTCCCGCCCCGTCGCCGTCACCACCACCGGCACATCGCTGAACCCGCGCATCATCCGCAGCGCCTCCGCGCCGTCCAGATCCGGCAGCCCCAGATCCAGCACGACCGCGTCGAACCGCCCGCGCCCCACTTCCCGTAACGCCTCCAGGGCGGTCCCGGCACTGCGCACGCTGTACGAGGCGTCCGCCAGATGGCGGATCACCGTGGAGCGCAGGAAGGTGTCGTCTTCGACGACCAGCACACTGGCCATCCCGGCAACTTAGCGCGTCCGGCTCCGCCGGGGTTGCTGTTGTGACGCCGCGGGGTGCCACTTGCGGTGGCCGCGCGATCTTCCGTGGGTGCCTGGCTGGGCGCGCAGTTCTCCCCCAGGCTCCGCCCGGGAGGTGCCCCCACGCGCCCCTGGTGGTTGCCCGGCGAGGTAAGCGCGTCCTCGATCAGCCGAAGGCGTCCGGCGGAGGTGCGGGGGACGGGACGGCGGTCGCGTCGGTCACCACCGGGGCGCCGGCCGTGAAGGCGGTCAGGGAGGGGCCGGACTCGACGCGGCCGGGGTGGGGGTCGGTGGCGACGCGGCGGGTCAGGTCGGGGACCGGGAGGGGGTGGTCGGCGGCCCACAGGACGGCGTTGCCGAAACGCTTCCCCCGCAGGACGGCGGGGTCGGCGGCGAGGCAGACCTCTGCGAAGGCGGCGCTCGCCGTGGCGATCTGGCCGCGCAGGAAGGCCAGCGCGCCGCCGTCCGTGAGGTTCGCGGCGTACGAGCCGTCGGGCCGCAGCACCCGGCGGACGTCCGCCAGGAATTCCGCGCTCGTCAGGTGCGCGGGGGTGCGGGCGCCGCCGAAGACGTCGGCGATGACCAGATCCGCCCACCCGTCCGGCACCTTCGCCAGGCCCGCGCGGGCGTCGCCGCCGCGCACCTTGATCCGCCAGCCGCGCTCCCACGGCAGATGCGCCCGCACCAGCTCCACCAGCGCGGTGTCCAGCTCGATGACCTGCTGCGTGGACCGCGGCCGGGTGTACGCGGTGTACCGCGCGAGCGTCAGCGCCCCGCCGCCGAGGTGGACGACCCGCAGCGGGGCGCCCGGCGGCGCGGCCAGGTCGATGACGTGGCCCAGCCTGCGCTGGTAGGAGAAGCCCAGATGGTCCGGCGCGGCCAGGTCGACATGCGACTGCGGCGCCCCCTCCACGACCAGCGCCCACGCCTGCGGGCGCTCCCGGTCCGGTACGAGGGCCGCGGCGCCGCCGCCGACCTGCGCGGTCACCGCCTCGGGGGTGCGCCCGCGGCCGCCGCGCTCTCTTCTGCCTGCCATGCGCCGATTATCCGGGCCCGGCGGCTACCTCGCGCGCAACCCCAGGTAACCGTCGGCCAGCTCGATCGTGCGGGCCGCCTGGCCGAGCGCGTCGCGCAGCACCGCGGGGTCCGTCACCGCGGTCTCCGCGCGCGGCGGCACCAGCCACCCGCCGTCCGCGCCGGGCGCGACCGCGCTCGTACACGAGCTGCCCGGCACGTCCCACCCGTCGGCCGTCCCGGGCGGCACGAGGAAGCCGAGGCTGGCCCCGTCGCCGTCGTGCAGCACCGGGCCGACGCCGCTGCCGTAGCGCAGCAGGTCGACCGCCTCCAGGCCCTGCCGGGCCGGCACCGTCACCAGCTCGCACGGCGCCGGCAGCTCGCTGCCCTCCGGGCTGGGGCCCGACCTGTGCGTACCGCTCGTGTCCGCCACGGCCAACACTCCTCTCACGACGGGATGTCCCACACCCGTACAACGCGCGACCCGGGCGCGGATTCGCTGCGCCAGGGGTGGCGTTGCCTGGCGAATAGCGCGCGGGATATCCGTTTTGTACGACTCGCTGCCCGCGGGGGGGGGTGGGAGGTACAGGGCCGAGCCCCGACGCCCCCGCGCCCGGCGTGCGGCGCCTCCGGCGGGGGCTGACGCGCGCTCCCGACCCGCCCACGGGTGGCACCGGCAGACGGCCGAGCACCCGCACGGGTGGGCGGGCAGGCAGGAAGACCGAACCCGCCCTAGCGTGAAAACATGGCCCGTCTGCGTATCGTCGCCACCCTCGCCGCGGCCCTGACGGCGGCCCTCCTCGCCACCCCGCACCCGGCGGACGGCTCCGCCACCCGCACCCCGTACGACCAGAGCCCCACCTGGGCCGGCTGCCCCAACGTGCCCACGCCCCGGCCGGGCGCGAGCCCGCAGCACATGGAGTGCGCCACCCTCAGCGTTCCGCGGGACTACGCCCACCCCGGCGCGGGTGAGCTGGACCTCGCGATCAGCCGCATCCCGGCGACGGGCCCCGGCCCGCGCCTCGGCTCGCTCCTGGTGAACTTCGGCGGGCCCGGCCTCCCCGGCATCCCGGAACTCGCCGCGGTGGCCGCGAACGGCGACCTCGCCCGGCTCAACGAGCGCTACGACCTCGTCGGCTTCGACCCCCGCGGGGTCGGCCGCAGCACCCCCGTGGACTGCGGCGACCTCTCCGGCGTGACGGCCACCGACGCCGCCGCCCAGGCGCGCCAGGTGGCCCGGGCCTGCCGCGCGCACTCCGGCGGCCTGCTCCCGTACGTCGGCACGCACAACGCCGCGCACGACCTGGACGTCATCCGTTCGGCCGTCGGCGACGACCGGCTGACCTACCTCGGGTTCTCGTACGGCGGCCGGCTCGGCTCCGTCTACGCGCACGAATTCCCGCAGCGCACCGGGCGGATGGTGCTGGACGGGGTGCCGGACCCGACGCTCGACGACGTCGGGACGGCCCTCGCGCAGAGCGCCGCCTTCCAGCACGCGCTGGACGACTTCGCCGCGGACTGCGCGGCGCGCTCCTGCCCGATCGCGGGGCACACCGCGAAGGAGGTCGTGGCGGGCATCGCGGAGCAGGGGCACGCCCTGGACGGCGGCGGGATCGCCACCGTGACCGGGCAGCTCGACCACGAGGGCTTCGTGCAGGGCGTGCAGAACGCGCTCTACTCCAAGGACGACTGGTCCGACCTGCGGGACGCGCTGCGCGCCCTGCGCACGGGTGACGGCGAGCCGATGATGCAGCTCGCCTACCCCGGGCAGATGGGCCAGCTCAGCGGCGCCGGGATGCTCGGGCGCGCCGGGCTCCCGCCGCTGCGGCCCGGCCGCTCCGGCGCCGGGACCGGGCCGGACTGGGCGGTGCCCGACAACTACGAGATGGCCAAGCTCGCGATCGACTGCCAGGACACGCCGGAGCGGCGCACGGTCGCGGGCGTGCACCGCCTGGACGGGCGCTTCTCCGCGGCGTCCGCGGTCTTCGGGCCGTCGATCGAGGCGACGCTCCTCGCCTGCACGGGGTGGCCGCCCGGCGACCACGCCTCCCGCGAGGTCTCCGCGCGGACGGCCCCCCAGGCGCTGCTGGTCGGCACGACCGCGGATCCGGCGACGCCGTACCCCGGGGCGGCGCACATGGCCGCGGCGCTCGGCAACGGGAGCCGCGTGCTCACGTACCGGGGTGACGGGCACGGGGCGTACTTCGCGCACAGCCGGTGCGTACGCGCCTCGGTGGAGGCGTATCTGGTGGACGGGACGCTTCCCCCGTCCGGGGCGGTGTGCTGAACGCTCCGGGGCGGTGGGTTGCGGTTTGGTGCGCGACCTTCCCTTGGCGGGGGCTGGGCGCGCAGTTCCTCGCGCCCCCGGTGTCACCCGGCGGGGCATCGCGCGCCCCGTGCGGGGGTGGGGTCGGGTGCCACTCCGGGGGTACCTCCTCGGAATGCGCGTCCGACCTCATGAGCTAGGTGGCGGGTCTTGCGTGCGCATTCCTCCGGGGGCACCCCCGGATCGTCCCCCTCCCGGGCATGGTTGGCGGCTGCCTGCCGGTGGGGGTTACGGTTCGCCGCCGACGGTGGTTGCGGCCCACAGGAAGACCGGCACTTTTCGCTCTTACCTGCACGGGTGGTGCGGGTGGGAAAACCCCGCGCCGTCAGGCGCGGGAAACCTCCGCGGCCGGGAGGCCGAGGATGCGGCGGGGGATGAGGAAGCCCTCGGCCACGGCGGTGGCGGCGGCGACGCGGGGGAGGTCGAGGCGGCGTTCGCAGAGGAGGTGGCGGGGGTGCCAGGTGGGCGCGTACGCGGAGTACGTGCGGGAGCGTTCCGCGATGTTCCAGTGGCGGGCCAGCAGGCGGAGGGGGCCGCGTGAGGTGGCCGCGGAGCGGAACGCCGTGGTGTTGAGGGAGACGCGGGTGATCGCGGCGAGGGGGCCGGGGGTGGCATGCGCCGCGGTGAGGAGGAGGTCGGTGAGGAGGTGGTCCGCGGGGGCGCGGCCGGAGTCGCGGTCGTAGCGGACGAGGTCGAGCGTGAGGCCGTCCGGGCCCCAGGGGACGAAGCCGAGGAGGGCGCAGGTGCGCCCGTTGGGGTCGAGGCATTCGGCGAGCAGGCAGTCGCCGTCCGCTTCGTCGCCGAGGCGGCCGAGGGCGACGGCGAAGCCGCGTTCCGCGGGGTGGCGGCGCCAGGCGTCGGCGAGCTGGCGCAGGCGGCGCCAGTCGTCGGGCGGGACGTCGCGCTGGGCGCGGATCCGTACGGTGTAGCCCGCGCCGGAGAGCAGGTCGTGGGCGTTGCGGAGGGCGGGGGCCTCGCCCGCGGCGAAGGTGCGGGGGGAGACGACGGCCTCCCCGCCGGAGGCGTACGCGTGGAAGCCCTCCGCCTGGTAGGCGGCGGCCGCTTCGGTGCCGGCGTTGGTGACGGCGGGGACCCAGGCGTGGGCGCCGGCGAGGTCGAGCCAGGCGGTGACGGCCGCGGGCCAGGCGGCGGGCGGGCCGAGGGGGTCGCCGGAGGCGAGGGCGACGCCGTTGACGACGCGGTAGAGGATGGCCGCGTCGCGGCCGGGGGCCCAGCACACGGACTTGTCGCGGCGCAGCGCGAAGTAGCCGAAGGAGTCGCGCCGCCCGTACGCGCGCAGCAGCTCGCGCAGCCGGCGCTCGTCGGCGGGCTGGAGGCGGGCGCGGCCGCGGGGGGCGCGGAAGAAGGCGAGCAGGACGACGAGCAGGAGGGCGACGCTGAGGACGTTGATGGCCAGGTCGGTCCAGCCGGGCACGGTGATGCCGGGCAGGTCGAACAGGCCGGAGACGGTCAGGACGCGCACGGAGGCGTAGCGCAGGCTCGCGGCCCACTCGCGCGGCGGGGTGCGGTCGGTGGCGTGCACCAGCAGGGTGCCGACGCCGACGGCGACGACCGCGCCGATCACCAGGCTGGTCAGGCCGAGGGCGACGTTGCCGCGCTCGCCGCGCACGTTGAAGACGGGGCGGGAGACCAGCAGCGCGAGCAGGAAGAGGACGGTGACGGCGAGCGCGAGCCAGTTGACGGCGTGGCCGCGGGAGGTGGACACGGCGCCGAGCGTGCCGATCAGGATCAGCGTGTAGCCCGCGGCGAGCACGGTGGTGAGGATCCACGCGGCGCGCTTGCGGCGGCGCAGGCTGACCGAGAGCAGCAGCGCGAGCACCGCGCCGGTGAAGCCGGGGCTGACCAGGAAGGCCGTGACGTACTCGCCGTCGGTGGCCGCCCGCACCCGCTGGCGGAAGGGGGCGACGAGGCCGGTGACGACGTTGACGGCGGTCGCCAGCCGCAGGTACCAGACGGCGCCGGTCGCGCCGGGCGCGCGCAGCGGGCGCAGCACCCGGGCGAGCAGCACCTCCAGGCGGGAGGGCGGGATGTCGACGATGGTGGGCCGGTGCGGCTCCGCCTTGGTGAGCGACACCGGGTTCGGCGCGCCCGCGACCGCGTCCATCACGCGGGTCTTCCACCCGACGAGCCGGCGGTGGATGCGCTCCTCGCGGCGCTCGGAGCGGGCCATCCGGCGCGGCCTGCTGCCGTAGCGCCAGCGCGCCCAGGGGCTGCCGGGGCGGGCCAGCCGCAGGGCGCCGACGACGGCGAGGAAGGGCAGCATCACGCCGAGCAGCCCGGTCCACACCTTGCCCTTGGCCAGGCACAGCACGACGAAGCCGAGCAGCACGGCGGCGACCAGGTAGGGGGTCCAGGAGGTGCCGCCGACGTAGCCGCCGAGGGGGGCCTGGCCGATGAGCAGCAGGCCGATGACGCACACCGCGAGGATCACCGCGTCGACGGACCTGCGGCCCTCCTCGCGCCAGTACACGTCCTCCAGGTGCAGCACGAGCGCGAACTCGTCGAGGACCAGGCCGCAGCCCGCGCCGAAGACGAAGGCCAGGATGTCGTGCGCGAGCGGGCCGCCGTGCACGGCGAAGGAGCCGACGCCGCCGACGATCATCATGATCTGGCCGAAGACGACGTGGTGGATGTGCAGGCCGCCGGGCTGGACGTTGCCCGGCCACCAGGACACGCCCCGGCGGATCATCCGGACGCTGAAACGGATGAAGAGGAAGGAGCCCAGCAGGCCCGCGAGGAGCAGGAAGAGCGGGGTGCGGCCGCCGGTGCCGGAGATGTGTACGCGGACGGCGTCCGACAGCGACCAGTGGCCCATCGTCCCAGGGTGCGTTCCGGGGCACACCCGGCCAAGCGGGCACGCCGGTCGTGGATGCCTTGCAACGCCGAAGGCCCTCCGCGAACACGGAGGGCCTTCGGATCAGGTGCGCCGCCAGGGACTCGAACCCCGGACCCGCTGATTAAGAGTCAGCTGCTCTAACCAACTGAGCTAGCGGCGCCTGCTGACGAGGAAGACATTAGCACCCCCCGCGGCGACCTGGGAAATCGATAAGGCTCACGCGTTCCCGGGCACTCCGGCGAGCACCGGCGGGGCCGCCCGGCGGGCCTCCCGGACCGCCCGCAGACACGCCCACAGCAGCACGTCCGGGCCCGGCAGCCAGGGGTGGCGGGTGTCGGGTGCGACGACCCAGCGTGACATTCCGGGGCCGGCTTCCGGACCCTCGGCCGCCGCCGGGTCGACGTCCTCGGGTAAGCCGTGGAGCGGCGGCACCGTCACCGCGTCCCCGGCGCCGTGGCAGAGCATCGGCGGCACCGCGCCCGCCCACTCCTCCCAGCCGAGCAGGGCCGGCAGCCGCTGGGCGGTGCCCGGCGCGACGAGCAGCAGCACCCGGCCGCGGTGCACGGCGACCGGGCCGCTGCCCGGACCCGCCGCCCACAGCTGCTCCAGCACCCGACGGCCGAACAGCGGGGTGAGGTTGACCACGTCGAAGGCCCTGCCGCACGGCAGGACGCTCGGCGCGCCCGGCCGGGCGGACCACAGGGCCTCGACACTGCGCGGGAAGGCGCTCGCGGAGGCCAGCCAGGCGGCGCCCTCCGGGGTGACACAGGCGGTGTGCCGGCGCCGCTGGGCCTCGGTGACTATGCCGACGACACTTCCCGCTGGGGTGTTCCGCTGCCATTCATCCATGTCATCTACAGGTACGCGTCCGGCAGGCCCCGGCCCGGCGAATCGCCCGAACACGGGACAGGAGCGGCGGGACGGCGTACCCTTCCGTCCTCACACCGCGCGACTGACCCGTTACGGGGTGGCACCACCGTCGGCGATCAGGGCCGCGCCCCACTCGGCCATCCGCCGGGCGTAGTCCTCCGACCAGCCCGCCTGCCGGGCGACCTCGTCGGCGCCGAGCCGGTCGAACCGGCGCGGATCGGTGAGCTGCGCGGCCGCGATGGCCTGGAATTCCGCCGCCCGGTCGGCCGCGCTGCGGAAGGCCTGCTCCAGCTCGCTCGCCCGGGCCAGCAGCTCCCGCGGGTCGTCCATCGACTCCAGCTCGAAGAAGCGGTCGCCGCCCTCGTCGCCGCCGGGCGCCCCCGGCTCGAAGAGCAGCCGTGCGGGGCGCCGGGGCCGCTCCGGCCGCCCGTCCCGCCCGCCGTCGCCCTCCCGGCCCGAACTCCGCTGCTGCTCCTCGGACATACGCTGACCTCCGCTGACCCGTTCCGCCTGCCGACCCCCCATTGTCCCGCGTGCGCCCTACCCACGGCCCCGCCCCCGTACGCCCTCACGCCCGCCACCCGGTGCGTCACGCCCTCACGCCCGCCACGCCACCCGGTGCTCCGACAGGTGGGCCAGCACCGCGTGGTTGGCCTCCCAGCCATCCGGGAATTTCACCGTCACGCCGAGGCGGACCGGGTCGGAGGAGGGGTGTTCGTCGAGGAGGTCGGCGACGCCCGCGCGGCAGACGACGATGCAGGCGTGGCGGTGGCGGGAGGCCAGCACGCACAGGCGGCCGGTCTCCAGGTGGAAGGCGGTGGCGTCGGGGCGGCCGGACAGCGGGTGGAGGACGACGGTGACGTCGAACTCCCGGCCCTGGAGGCGGTTCGCGGTGTCCACCGCCACGCCGGACGGCCCCGCCGGGACGCCCACCGCGGCGAGCGCCGAGCGGACGGCGGCGGCCTGGTCGCGGTGCGCGGTGCCGACCGCGATCCGGTCGGCGGTCAGGGGCGCGGGGTCGGGGCCGCGCTCGGAGTACGTCAGGCCGCCGCGGTCCAGCAGCCTGCGGACGACCGCGGCGACCGCCCGTACCGCCTCCGGGTCGGTGCGCGGGGTGTGCCGGGCGGGCAGCTCCAGCAGGCCCCAGCCGGACTCCGCGGCTTCGTCCAGCACCCGGTCGGGCCCGCTGCCCTCCCCCGGCACCCCGAAGACGAGCCGCCGGTCGCCGTGGCCCGTGCCGCTGCGGAAGGGGGTGTACGGGTAGAACGCGCGGGAGACCAGCGGGGCCGCCGACGCGGGCAGCCGCCAGGACACCGGCAGCCGGTGCTGCGGCAGGCCCGGGTTGTGGGCCAGCAGCGTCACGACCGCGCTCGCCGACGGATCCCAGCTCAGGCCCGCCCACTGCTCGGCGCCCACCACGCTGAAGGGGTCCAGCTGGCCCGGGTCGCCGACGAAGAGGGCACGCTCGAACAGGCCCGCGACCTGGAGCAGCGCGTCCGACCGCATCTGGTAGGCCTCGTCGACGATGGCGTGCCGCCAGGGCTCGACGTCCTTGACGTACGCCCACTTCGCGGCCGTCGCGATCACCACGGCGCGGTCGCGCAGTTCGGCGACGGAGGAGGATTTCGCGATCCCCGGATGCCGGTCGAGCGACGGGTCCGGGGCTGAGTCCGTGCCGTGCAGGCGGCCCACGGCGAGTTCGGGGTCGGCGGTCGCGAGCCGGTCGGCGAGATCGTCGACCTGCGCGTTCGTCTGCGCGACGATCATCAGCTGCTCGCCGGACGCGGCCAGTTCGCGGGCCGCGCGCACCACGAGGGTGGATTTGCCCGCGCCCGGCGGGGAGTCGACGACCACACCGCGGGCGCTGTGGCCCTTGGTGTCGGCCAGGATCGCCGCGGTCGCCGCCGCGGCCTCCGCCCCGGGGTCGAAGCGGTCGGCGGTGGCGGCGCCACCGGTGCCCTGCGTCACAGGAAGTCCTCCGCGGTCACGGTGTCCGGCGGCTCCGCCGGCAGTGGCTGCTGCGCCGCTCCCTGCCCGGGCGGCCCCCCGTGCGTCCAGGGCGTCGCCTCCGCCTCGGGCAGCGCGGGCCCGCCGCGCGGGTCGTGCGCGAAGAGCGTGAAGGTCACCCGGTCGCCGGGGGCGGGCACGGAGCCCTCGCGGGGCGTCTTCCCCGCGCCCATGCCGCCGGTGAGCCGCACGGTGACCAGCCACTCGGCGGGGGCGGGCTCCTCCGCCGTGTCCGCCGGGCGGGGCTGCGGCACCGGGTGGGCCGGGGTGACGGCCACCAGGTCCGCGGTCTGGGCGGACTTCGCGTCCGGGAGGGCGCGGAAGGCGCGCGTGCCGGGCTCTGCCTGGGGGAAGTCGGGGGTCGTGAGCGTCACCAGGGGGCGGGGCATGGGGCGGCGCCCCTCGGAGTACGCCATCTCCACCTCCCGCACCGTGCCGGTGAAGGCCTCGCCGGACAGCCGCCGGGCCGCCATCACCAGCGGGTCGTCCAGCGCCTCCTGGGCGTACAGGCGGGCCTGGGCCGTCTCCCGCCCGGCCAGCTTCTGCGCCGCCGTGACCGCGTCGTCCCGCCGGGGCTGCGGCGGCTCCCCCGCCCGGAGCCTGTCGCGGTGGCCGGTGAAGGACCAGCGGTCCCGCTTCCACCGCTCCGCGACGTGCGCGCCCTCGGGAAGCGCCCGCAGCAGGTCCACGCCGCGCCACACGTCCTCCCACGTCGGCCGCAGCTGCGACGCGACCAGCCGCCGTACGTCCGCCTCCGCGACCCGCATCGGGCCGGTCGCGCCCGCGGCGCGCGCCGCGTCGTAGCGCTCCAGCGCCGGGGCGAGCACCCGGTTGTCGAACACCGGGTCGGTCGCCGGGCCCGCGGGCGGGCTGAGCAGCAGGCCGTCCGCGCCGCGCCCGGTCTGCGCGCGGGCCGCGGCCGCCGGGCCGTCGAGCCCCGCGGGCGGGTCGATCCAGCCGAGCAGCGCGCCCAGGTGCTGGTCCTCCATCGCGCTCTGGCCCGTCGCCCAGTGCCGGGTGAGCAGGTCGGTCATCGCGACGAGCAGCGCGCCGCCGGGCGTACGGGCCCGCTCGGCGTAATGCGTGAGCCACCGCCCCAGCAGCGGCACCGGGACCGGCACCGGGTGCGGGGCGTCGGTGTCCTCGACGGTGCGCAGGTAGCGCGTGGACCGGCCCAGCAGCCGTACGTACTCCAGGGCCGCGCCGTTGGGCACGATCAGCTGCGGGGCGTCCGCGCACACCTCGGTCTCTTCGCGGTTCCGCGTCGCGGGCTCCGTCTCGACGTCGTCGGCGTACGCGTCCATCACCGGCAGGACGACACCGGCGAGCCCGGCGAAGAAGGCGAACCGCTGTTCGCGGTCGAGCGGCTGGGGTACGACGAGGAGCGTCGGCCCCTCCCGGTCGGTGCCCACCATCGCGCCCAGCGGCGCACCCGCCTCGCCCGCGGTCGTGAGCGGCACGAGGACGAGCGGGCGCTGCGCCAGGTGCCGGTGCAGCACCGTCGCGGCGGGAACCGCCCGGCCGCTCCCCGCGGCTTCGGCCCGGGCCAGCACGTTCATGAGGCTCACGCGGCCTCCCCGCGGAGCAGCCGCGTCATGCGGTCGCGCCCGCTCATGACGCCGCCTCCGCCTCGGCGAGGGCCTCCGCGCGGAGGGCGGCCGCGCGGCGGAGGGCGCGGATGGCGGGGTCGTCGGTGTCCGCGCCCGGCGCGGGGTGCGCGGCCGCGCGGACGGCGTCGAGGGTGGTGAGCGCGCCGAGGTCGGCACGCAGGGCGCGGCCCAGCGCCTCGACGGAATCCGCCGCGCGGGCGCGTTCACGGCAGTGGAAGGCGAGTTCGCAGCTGGCCAGGCACTCGGGGGCGTACGCGGCGGGGACGGCCTCGACGGAGGCGGCGAGGTCGGGGCGGGGGGCGGCGGGGTCGAAGGTCGTGCCCTCGGGGAGCAGCGCCGCGATCTCCTCGATCCGGGTGAGGCGGGTCAGCTGGCGCCGGGTGACGGCGAGTTGCTTGCGGACGTCGACGCTGTCCGCGGTGGGGAGGTTGGAGAAGTCCTTGGGGCAGACCAGCAGGATGTCGCTGCGGGTGCGGCCGGGCTCGACCGCGTCGAGCGCGAGGACGTACACCGCGGCCTGCCGCGCCGCCGCGCCGACCTTCATCGCGTCGGCGGCGCCGTCCAGGATCGGGAAGGACTTGATCTCGACGACGGTCCAGGCGCCGTCGGGGGCGACGGCCACCGCGTCGGGCTCCAGGAAGACGGTGGAGCCGGCGACGTCGAGGGCGAGCAGCGGGTGGTCCAGCAGTGTCCAGCGGCCGCGCGGGGCCTCGGCGAGGGCGATCCGGGTGCGGGCGGTGCGGCCCTCGGGGCCCGCCGCGCCGAGGTCGGGGACCTCCGCGCGCTCCCCGTCGGCGCCCAGCAGCCGCAGCAGTTCGGCGCAGCCGTCCGCCTTGACGCGGGCCTCGAAGGCGTGGCCGCGGGAGAAGGCGAAGCGCGACTGGCCGAACCGCGCGGGCGCGCCCAGCGCTTCGGCGACGGCTCCCTTGTCCACGCCCGCGGCGTCCAGCAGGGAGCGGCGCCGGCAGCCGGGGTTGGCGGCGAGGGCGGCGAGCGCCCGCGCGTCGAGTGGCCGGGCGGGGGTGTCGGGGCCGCGCAGCACGGCCAGCCGCTCGCGCAGTGTGTGGTGCGTAGTGCTCACCCGCGCAAGTGTGGCACCCGGCTACGACAACCGTCCCCCGCGCCGCCCGCGCGGGTCGCGGGCCCCGGACGCGGGCCCGGAAAAGCCGCAGGGCCCGCCGGACGGGATGCGTCCTGCGGGCCCTGCGGCACGCTCCTCCTACGCTCTGCTGGGCTCGTTGCGCCCCTGCGCCTCCGTGCCGTCCGGATCGGCCGCGGGGGCCTGCGCCGGGGTGTCCGGGGGCTCCTTCGCGTCGGGGGCCTGCGGGGCGTCCGCGGACGCGGCCGGGCGCGGGGCCGGGACCTTCACGGCCGGCTCGGCGGCGGGCTCCGGGGCGCCCGCGGGAGCAGCCGCGGCCGGGCGGACCTTGGCGTGGTAGTGGTCCAGCAGCCGCAGCGCGGGCTTGGCGAGCAGGAAGCCGACGCCCATCGTGGCGACGCCCGCCGCCGCGTCCATCAGGTAGTGGTTGGCGGTGCCCATGACGACCATCGCGGTGGTCAGCGGGTAGAGCACGCCGAGGACGCGGACGAAGGTGTTGCGGCCGTAGCGGAAGAGCATGATGCCGCACCACAGCGACCAGCCGACGTGCAGGCTCGGCATGGCGGCGTACTCGTTGGTGAGGTGGCCGAGGCCGCGCGGCGCGCTCGCGTCGGTGCCCCACCAGCCGTAGCTGCCGTACTGGGCCATGGTGTCCATGAAGCCGTGCGCCCCGGGCAGCAGCCGGGGCGGCGCGGTGGGCACGGTCGTGAAGCCGACCAGGCCGATGAGCGTGGAGATCATCAGCCAGGTGCGGGCCTGCCGGTAGTGCGTGGGGCGGCGCAGCCAGAGCCAGACCAGGATCGTCGGCGTGACGATGTAGTGCATCGACGCGTACATGAAGTCCGCGGGGACGCCGAGGAAGGCGTGGTGCGTGAAGAGCCGGTTGAACCACTGCTCCGGGTCGAGGTGGGTCAGCTGCTCGAAGTGCAGGATGTCCGCACCGTGCTCGACAGCGTCGTCCACGTCACCGCGCACCAGCAGACGCGCGCCGGAGTACAGCGCGTAGACCACGGCAATCAACGGCAGCTCGGTCCACCAGCGCAGCCTGCCGCGGTAGGCGGCAGCTCGCGGCGCGGCGGCTGTGATCGTCATTGCGGGCGTCTCTCCAGGTTCTCCGAACGCCGCGGGCGGCGGTCATGGACTTGTGGCGTACCCTCTACCGTACGACGTACGGTAAACCGTACGCACACCGCCCCGGCAGAAGCGGCGAAACCCCGAGTTTATGCGGCGTTCAGCGCTCGTACGGTGTTCAACCACCCACGGCGGGGGGTATGCATGCACCGCGGAGGACGCGGTGAAGACGCTCCGGGTTGCCCTCCTCGCCCCGTGTGATCGCAAAGGACGTGAAAAGAACAAGCCGATGTCCGCCACCCAGCCGGCCAGCCCGCCTCGGCGCCGCGCACCGCGCAACTCGCTCAACCCCGACCGTATCCTCGACGCCGCACTCGCCCTGCTCGACCGCGACGGCGCCGAGGCCTTCACCATGCGCGGCCTCGCCCAGCAGCTCGGGGTCGGCACGATGGCCGTCTACTCGCACTTCCGGGGCAAGGACGAGATCAGCGACGCCGTCGCCCAGCGGCTGCTGGACACCATAGAGCTTCCGCGGGGGCGTTCCGGGGATCCGCGCGGTGAATTGCGCGAGGTGTGCCTCGGGGTATATCGGCTGTTCACCGACCATCCGTCCGCGCTGGAGCTGCTGGCCGGGCGGCCGCTGCGCGGCGACGACGCGATCGGGCTCATCGACCGGATGCTCGCGCTGCTCCAGCAGGCCGGGCTGAGCCGGGAGGACGCGGCCCACGCGCACGTGGCGCTCATGCAGTACACGGTCGGCTCCGCGCTGTGGAACACCCGGCGCTCGCGCGTACTCGGCAAGGAGGGCGCGCGCGACCGGGTGCTGGCCAAGATCGCGGCGCTGGACGCGGACGCCTACCCCGCGCTGGTGGCCCTCGGGCCCGAGCTGCTGTGCGACCGCAACGAGGGCACGGGGCAGTTCGAGTACGGCCTCGACGGCCTGCTGTGCGGCCTGCTGCCGCGCGCCCCGCGGGCCTGAGCGCGCCCCCGGCCCCCGGCGGGCGGTCCGCACGCGTCTGAGCGATGATGGGATTTTCCGCTCTTCGCACGACACGAGAGGCCGCACCGCATGGCTGCGCGCATCCTTCTGGTCCGGCACGGCCAGACGGAATGGTCCCTGTCCGGCCGCCACACCGGGCGTACCGACATCCCGCTGACCGACGAGGGGCGCCGCACCGCGCGACTGCTCGGCGAGCGGCTCGCGGGCGCGCCCTGGCACGGCCTGCCCGGCACCGAGGTGCGCACCAGCCCGCTGGTGCGGGCGTCCGAGACGTGCGAGCTGGCGGGCTTCGGGGACGGGGCCAAGGAGTGGGACGCGCTCCTGGAGTGGCACTACGGCGACTACGAGGGCCTCAAACCCGCCGAGATCCAGGCGCTGCGCCCCGGCTGGCTCATCTGGCGCGACGGGGTGCCGGGCGGCGAGTCGCCCGACGAGGTGGCCGCGCGCGTGGACGAGGTGATCGCCCGCGTCCGCTCGGGCCACCACGACGTGCTGCTCTTCGCGCACGGCCATGTGCTGCGCATGCTGGGCGCGCGCTGGCTCGGGCTGCCGCCGTCCTTCGGGGCGTCCCTGCGGCTGGAGCCCGCGTCGCTGTCGGTGCTGGGCTGGGCCTACGGGCAGCCCGCCGTCGAACGCTGGAACGACACCGGCCACTTGGGCTGACGCACCGGCCGTCCTGACTCCCGGGACGGGCTGCCGGGGGAACACCGGCGGGACCGGGTAGCGTTCACCGGGCGGCGCAGCCGCGACCGACGTCCGTATCCGATGGAGGCTTGATCATGGCAACCACCCGCACCGCTACCACCCAGTGGCAGGGCCCGCTGATGGGCGGCGCAGGCACCGTCTCGCTCGACTCGTCGGGCGTCGGCAAGTACGACGTCTCGTGGCCGTCGCGCGCCGAGGCGGCCAACGGCAAGACCAGCCCCGAGGAGCTGATCGCCGCGGCCCACTCCTCCTGCTACTCGATGGCGCTCTCGCACGGCCTGGCCGGCGCCGGCACCCCGCCGGAGAGCGTGGAGACGCAGGCGAACGTCACCTTCCAGCCCGGTGAGGGCATCACCGGCATCGTGCTGCGGGTGCAGGCCCGCGTGCCCGGCCTGTCCGCCGAGGACTTCGCGGCCGCCGCGCAGAACGCCAAGGAGAACTGCCCGGTCAGCAAGGCGCTCGCGGGTGTGAACATCACCCTCGAGGCCGAACTGCTCAGCTGAGCCGAGGCCGTGTCAGCGGCGGGTGACCCGTATCGTCCAGTCGCCCGCCGCGTCGCGGCGCTGCACCCGGAAGGTCACACCGGACGCCTTGTCGGTCCAGGTCTGGCCCGCGGTGAAGGGTGCGTCGTTGAGGGAGTTGAAGGCGCCGCTGCTGAAGTCGCAGGCGGAGGTGCCGGGATGGCCGTCGACGAGGGTGACCGGGCCCTTGCCCGAGTCGACGTCGGTGCGCACGCGGTAGGCGAGTATCCCCTGCCGGCAGGCGTCGTTGTCGTCGCCGACCGCGGCCCGCGCCTCCAGCACGAAGACCTTGGTCGGGCCGTAGGGGACGATGACGGCCTTGCGTCCGCCGGGCACCTCGACCGGGCTGAGGGTGTAGGTGGCCGCGCCGCGCGCGGTGACGCAGGAGATCTGCCGGTCGGTCAGCCAGCCGAGCCGCCACTTGTGCCAGGCGAAGAGGTCGCCCTGCAGGCCCCAGTCGAGCGACATGGTGTCCCACTGCCCGGCGAGCCTGTCGGTGCGCGGGAAGTCGTCGGCGGAGTAGAGGTCGGGCAGTCCGAAGGCGTGGCCGTTCTCGTGGCTGAGGACGCGCGAGCCGGACTGGTCGTGGCCGTATATCAGCGACACCTTGTTCAGCCGGGCCCCGTCGTCGGTGGTCGCCGCCGAGGCGCCGGTCCAGGTGACCGACAGCACCGCCTCGTCGGCGGGCGGGCCCGCGTTGGGCGTGACCAGGACGTTGACCAGGTCGTAGCCGCGGAAATCTATGCTCTTGTCGGCGGCCTTGAGCAGGTCGCGCATCATCGCGGTGTGTGCGTCCCAGCCGTAGCCGCGGCCTATCCCGTACGCGCTGAAGGGCCGCGGCATGCGTATCCAGCGCAGCACCGGCGTGGACTCGTAGTCGAGCCGGCCGTACGAGGCGGTGGCGTACCACTGCTTGACCGCCGGGAAGAACTCGGCGTAGCGCTCGGCGGCGCTGTACGGGGCGCGCGCGTCGGGGAAGTCGATCAGCAGCGTCAGCGCGCGCACGGTGCCGGTGGACGGGGCGAACTCCGCGTCCGGGCCGCGGGCCGTGGAGTCCGGGAAGCCCTCGGACATCGCCACGCCGGGCACGGCCCGCAGCGCGCACGGCCGGGCCGCGGGCGGCGAGGCGGGCAGCGCGGGCGGGCCGCCGCCCGCCGACACCGAACTCCCGACGGCGAGCATCCCCGCGGCCCCCAGCGCCGCGAGCCGCACCCCGCGCCGCAACCCCCGCACGGCGGCCCGCCGCCCGCCGCCGGGGAGGCCCGGGAGGCCCGGGGCGGGCCCGTCAGACATCGCGGCCGGCGTCCGCGGCGCCGGTCGTGCGCTGGGTGACCTTGACCGCCCAGTCGCCGTCCGGCTCGCGGCCGGTGACGGTGACGCGGGCGGTGCCGTCGGGCAGGGTGTAGGACTCCCCCGGCCCGAGCGGCGCGTCGGCCAGCGGCGGGTAGACGGAGGTGGCCGCGCACGCCGAGCTGCCCGGGTGGCCGTCGACCACGGTGACGGGCCCGTCGCCGGACTCGCGGTCCGAGCGCACCCGGTAGAGCAGCACACCGGTACGGCAGGCCTCCGCGTCGTTGCCGGTACGCGTCCGGGCCTCGACCGCGAGCACGCTGTCCGGGCCCGTCCGCAGCACCAGCAGCTTGGTGCCGCCGCCGGTGGACTCGTCGGGGGCGAGGTCGTAGTAGGACGTGCCGGGGCCGGTGACGCAGCCGACCTGCTCCGGGCGCAGCCAGCCGAGCTTCCACTTGTGCCAGGCGAAGGGCTCGGGGGCCAGGCCGAACTGGCTGCCCATCAGGTCCCAGTCGCCGACCCGGGTGTCCCAGTCGGCGGCACTGCCGGGCGGCGGGCGGTCGTAGAGGTCGGGCAGGTCGAAGACATGGCCGGTCTCGTGGGCGAGCACGTTGCGGTCGGGCGGGTGGCGCTCGAAGACGGTCACGAGCCGGGAGAGCGGGTTGCCGTCGAGGGTGACGGGCCGGGCGAGGTTGACGACCTTGGTGGCGTCGGAGTCCACGCCGGGCGCGTCCGGGTCGGCGACGAGGTAGACGACGTCGTAGCCGCGGAAGTCGACCGCCGGGTCGGCGGTGGTCAGCGCGTCCCGCAGGTAGGCCGTACGGTCGGCGGCGCGCCAGTCGCGGTTGATGCGGTACGCCGTGGCCGAGCGCGGCATCGTCAGCCAGCGGTCCACGGTGTGCAGGTGCAGCCGGAAGTGCCCGGCGGACGCGGCGTCCCAGAACCGCGCGGTCGCCGGGTAGTGGTCGGCGGCGACCTCCCGCGGGGTCAGCGCGGGCGGGGAGTCGGGGAAGGACAGGAAGACCATGAGCGCGTCCACGTCGCCCTGCGCCCGCGGGTAGCCCGCCGGGGCGCTGCCGGCCTGCTCGACGCCGCCGGGGTCGACCAGGCCCTCGGAGTGGTGCGCCGCGGTGCGCGGCAGCAGGCACGCGGCGACGGGCGCGGCGTGCGCGGCGGGGCCGGTGCCGAGCGTCCAGGCGACGAGCGCGCCCAGCACGCACGACCCGGCGGCCAGCGCACGCGCCCCGCGCGGGCGCCCCGGCGCGTCCGCCGCGGCACGCGCGGAGCGGACGACGCCGCCGCCCGGCGTGTCGCCTGCCGGAATGCCTGACCGCCGCACATGGACCTCCGGGGAGGGTTCGTGAGCCCGTTCGGGACACCTCACCCACTCTGCGGGGTCTTGCGGTGATATGCGGAGTTCGGCTGCTCCGGCCGGGTGGCACACGGGGCGCCGCACAGGCCCGCGGAGCCGAACACCCGCACGGCGGACGGCATTACGTTCCGTAACGGTCAGGGGGATTCGATCAGGACCGTCACCGATTCGCACAGAAACGGTCGGTGCGCCGGAGCGCGTGCGGAGAATCACCACGGCGACGCTGGATCGCCCGCTCCGCCAGCCCATATGATCGCGTGCGAGACGAGCGCGACACGGGGAGCAGGCCATGGGCGGACCCGCGGGCGGCCCCGGCGTCGACCCCGACAGCACAGCACAGGTCATCACACAGAGTCACACGTCTGCCCCACACCCGCGCGGCACCGCAGGTCGCGACGAGGCCGAGCTGCGCGACTACCGGGCCGCCTTCGCCGTGGCGAGGGCCGCGATGGCGCTGCTCTCCCCCGAGGGCGACGTGCTCGCCGCCAACCCGGCGCTCGCCACCCTGCTGGGCGCCGCGCCCGAGCGGCTGGCCGCCGTCGGCGCGGGCCCGCTGCTCGGCCTCGCGGGCGACCCGCACGCCCGCGCCGCCTTCCACGACGTGCTGACCGGCCGCCGCGACAAGCTGCGCTGCACCCGCCGGATCACCCGGCAGGACGACGGCGGCGCCCTCCTCGCCGAGATCACCCTGTCGCGCACCGGCGCCCGCCCGCTGCTGCTGACCGTCGAGGACGTCAGCGAACGGGACGCGCTGCGCGAGCAGTTGCGGCATCTGCGGATGCACGACCCGGTCACCAAGCTGCCCAACCGGGCGCTGTTCTTCGAACGCCTCACCGACGCGTGCGACAGCGCGGCGGGCCGCGGCGCGGGGCGTATCGGCCTGTGCTACCTGGACCTCGACGGCTTCAAGGCCGTCAACGACACCCTCGGCCACCGGGTCGGCGACGAACTGCTCGCCGCCGTCGCCCGCCGGCTCCAGGCCTGCGCCGAGCCCGGCGGGCACCTCGTCGCGCGGCTCGGCGGCGACGAGTTCGCGCTGCTGGTGCGCGACTCCACCGGCACCGGGCAGGCCACCGCGCTGGCCGAATCCGTACTGACGGCCCTCCAGCAGCCCTTCGACATCGCCGGGCAGCGGCTCGCGGTGTCCGCGAGCATCGGCGTCGTCGAGCGCGAGGCGCCCGGCGACTCCGCCACCGGGCTCATGCAGGCCGCCGACACCACGCTGTACTGGGCCAAGGCCGACGGCAAGGCCCGCTGGACGCTCTTCGACCCCGAGCGCAACGAGCACCGCATGACCCGCCAGGCGCTCAGCCGCACCCTGCGGCAGGCCGTCGAGCGCGGCGAGTTCGTGCTCGACTACCAGCCGCTGGTGGCCCTGGACACCGGCGAGCTGCGCGGGGTCGAGGCGCTCGTGCGCTGGGAGCACCCGCACTTCGGGCGGCTGTCGCCGAACCGCTTCATCGGGCTCGCCGAGGAGGACGGCTCGATCGTCCAGCTCGGCCGCTGGGTGCTCGCCGAGGGCTGCCGGCAGGCGCGCGCGTGGCAGCTGGCGTACCCGGACGCGCCGCCCGCGGTCAGCGTCAACGTGGCGGTGCGCCAGATGTGGGATTCCGACCTGGTCGCCGATGTCGCCGCGATCCTCGACGAGACCGGCCTGCCGCCGCGGCTGCTCCAACTGGAGCTCACCGAATCCGCGCTCATGGGCTCCGCGGGGCGCCCGCTCCAGGCGCTGCACGCGCTGCACGAGATGGGCGTGCGCATCGCCATCGACGACTTCGGCACGGGCTACTCCAACCTGGCCTACCTGAGCCGGCTGCCCGTCTCCGCCCTCAAGCTCGACGGCTCCTTCGTCCAGGGCTTCCGCTCCGCCGAGCACCCCAACCCCGCGGACGAGACAATCGTCGAGGCCCTCGTCCAGCTCGCCCACCGCCTGGGCCTGACGGTGACGGCGGAATGCGTCGAGAACGCGGAGCAGGCGGAACGCCTGCGACGTATCGGGTGCGACACCGGGCAGGGGTGGCACTACTCCCGGCCCGTCGCGCCGGAGGCGATTGCTCAGCTCATTCGCTAGCGACGGCTACGGCTGCGCAGGGCGGTAACCACCAGGGGCGCGGGGAACTGCGCGACCA
Source organism: Streptomyces sp. NPDC021020 (assembly GCF_044333285.1). Taxonomy (NCBI): domain Bacteria; kingdom Bacillati; phylum Actinomycetota; class Actinomycetes; order Kitasatosporales; family Streptomycetaceae; genus Streptomyces; species Streptomyces sp. NPDC021020. Next base: position 148,148 of record NZ_JBIRQQ010000003.1, on the reverse strand, counting down.
GCCACGACGGCGGGAAGATCGCGCATGCCACCGCAAGTGGCACCCCGGGCGCCGCCGGGCACCCCGAAGGGGCCCGCGTCCTCGGGGGGAGGGAGGACGCGAGCCCCGGGGACGGGGGCCGACCACTCATCAGCCGGCCCCCGCAGGGATCAGCAGGAACCGAGGTCCTGCCAGACTCCCCATTCACCGGTCGTGCCGGGCTCCTCGTTGGTGGTCCACCACTTGGCCTGCCAGTTGTGGCTCTTCCACGAGACCTGGTTGCCGCCGACGTAGACGGCCGAGGCCGACCAGGAGGGCAGGGTGCAGGTGCCGCCCGGCGGAGTGGTCGGGGGCGTGGTCGGAGGAGTGGTGGGGGGCGTCGTCGGCGGGGTCGTCGGCGGCGTCGTGGGCGGAGTGGTCGGCGGGGTGGTGGGCGGGTTCGTCGGGGACGAGCAGCCCGAGGCCGAGCTCTTCGTGGCCGTCACGATCTTGTTGAAGAGGGTGGCCGCCGGGTCCAGGTCGAGCAGCGAGTACATCATCGAGCCGGCGAGCCCGTGGCAGTGCGCGTAATCCGCCTTGGCCTGGATGGACTGGGCGCCGAGGCCGGTCCAGAACTCGTTGCCGTTGTAGAACCAGTTGGACTGCGTGGCCGCGTCGTAGAAGGTGTCGGCGGGGTTGTCGACGACGCCGGTCAGCTCCTTGTAGTACGCGGTGCCCGCGACCTGGCTGATGCCGCGCGCCTGCGACGGCCCGGAGGCCGACGAGTAGAGGCCGTGGTTGCTGCCCGCGGTCACGCCGGTCCACCCGCGGTAGTACGTCGGGTAGCCCATGGTGATCTTGCTCGCGGGGAAGCCGCCGGGGATGCCGTACGCCGAGTTGCCGGACGTCCAGGCCGTGATGGCGTGGTCGACGCTGTACTTCTCGGTGCCCGGGGCGACCGGGGTGGAGGGGTCGCTCGGCGACTGGTACAGCGGGTCCTGGAAGTTGGTGGGCCCGGTGGCGTCCCAGGCGCCGTGCATGTCGTACGTCATGATGTTCGCGTAGTCGAGGTACTGCCCGATCTTGTCGGTCTCGATGTTCGCGATCTTGTCCTGGCCGGACGGCATCGCCGCGGTGAGCAGCATCTTCTTACCGCCGTTGGCCGCGCCGTACGCGTCCAGCTCGGTGCGGAACTCCTGGGCCAGCTTGGTGAAGTTGGCCTTGTCGTTCGGGCTGTAGTGGTTGCCGACGTGGCCGTTCGGCGAGCCCGGGTACTCCCAGTCGAGGTCGAAGCCGTCGAAGATGTTCGCGGCCGCGCCGGTGCCGCCGTAGCCGCCCTGCACGGGGAGGTTGCCCTTGATGAACATGTCGATGCAGGAGCTGACCAGCTTCTTGCGGCTGGCGTCGGTCGCGGCGGCGTCCGAGAAGTACTTCGAGTAGGTCCAGCCGCCGAGCGAGACGACGATCTTCAGCTTCGGGTACTTCGCCTTGAGCTTCTTCAGCTGGTTGAAGTTGCCGACCAGCGGCTGGTCCCAGGTGTCGGCGACACCGTCGACGCTGATGTCCGAGCCGAACGACTTCTGGTAGTCGGCGAAGGCGTCGCCCGCGCCGTCACCGGCGTTGGGGTTGCTCTCGTTCGTGGAGTCGGACGCCTTCGTGGCCTCGAAACACGTGAGGTTCGTCGGGTCGATGTTCTCGAACGAGTAGTTGAGGATGTCGAGCTTGCCGGCGATGCCCTCGGTGTCGAGGTTCTTGGGGTAGAAGGCGTTGCCGTAGATGCTCCACTGGTCGTAGTAGGCGATGTTGACACCGCCACTCGACGCTGCCGCGGCCGCGGCGGGCTGGGCCGCCGTCGACGACGACTCCGCCTGCGCGGTGCCGAGTCCGCCGACGAGCGCGGTGAGCGCGCCGAGGGCGAGCGCGGCGCTCGTGGCCGCGGCCACGAACGCTCTCTTCCTGGACTGCACAAGAACCTCCGGGGGGAGAGGGAGGAACAACAGGGGGCTGCGGGGTATGGATAGTCCCCTGATCAAGTGCACGTCAATGGTCTGAACCAAAGCCAGGACTAGACCAATTTCGGGCCCGGCGCGGCCCGTTGACAGTTCACGACATGAGCAAAGCCGCTCGTCAGCCGGGTGACGAGCGGCTTTGACCCTGTGTGATGCTCAGCCCTGCGGTCAGTTCGGCGTTGGACCACCGGGGCGCGAGTAACCGGTAATTAACTCGCGGCGGCGTCCTTGGGGAGGCCGTACGCGTCCGCGATCAGGTCGTAGGAGCGCAGCCGGACGTCCGGTGTGTGCGCGTTCGCGGTGATCACCAGCTCGTCCGCGCCGGTCCGGGCGACCAGCTCGTCGAGTCCGGTCCGCACCGTCTGCGGGTCGCCGTGGATCACGTTGGCGGTCCACGTCCCCAGGAACTCCTCCTCCATGGGGCTGAACGGATACGCCGCCGCCTCCTCCGGCGTCGGGATCAGCCCCGGCCGGCCCATCCGCAGCCGCAGCATCCCCAGCGCGCCGGCCAGCACCTGGCGGCGGGCCTGCTCCGGGTCCTCGGTCGCCAGCGCCGACACCCCGATCGACGCGTACGGGCGGTCCAACACCTCCGAGGGCCGGAAGGACTCGCGGTAGAGCGCGAGCGCCGGGATCGTGTTCTGCGCGGAGAAGTGGTGCGCGAAGGAGAACGGCAGCCCCAGCGCACCGGCCAGCTGGGCGCTGAAGCCGGACGAGCCCAGCAGCCAGATGCTCGGCCGGTCCGGGGACTGCACCCCGCCGTCCGCACTGCCCTGCACCGGGCCCGGCACCGCATGGATACGGGCGAAGCGGTGGCCGGGCGGGAAGTCGTCGTCCAGGAAGCGGGTCAGCTCGGCGAGCTGCTGCGGGAAGTCGTCGGCGCCCTCGTGCAGGCCCTCGGTACGGCGCAGCGCCGCCGCCGTCGCCCCGTCGGTGCCGGGCGCGCGGCCCAGACCCAGGTCGATCCGCCCCGGCGCGAGCGCCTCCAGGGTGCCGAACTGCTCGGCGATCACCAGCGGCGCGTGGTTGGGCAGCATCACCCCGCCGGAGCCCAGCCGCAGCGTGCGGGTGTGGGCCGCGAGATGGGCCAGGATGACCGCGGGCGAGGAGCTGGCCACGCCGGGCATCGAGTGGTGCTCGGCCACCCACATCCGGTGGTAGCCGCGCGTCTCGGCGGTCCTGGCGATCTCCACGCTGGTGCGCAGCGCGTCGCCCGCCGTGACCCCGGCCCCGACACCCACGAGGTCCAACACCGACAGCGGTACGGGCGCGCTGCCGCGGGCCACCCCGCGGATCCCGTGTCCGGCGGGGCGGCGCTCCCGCTGCCCGCCGCCGTCCGGGCCGCCGCCCGTACGGCCGTCCGTCCCGCCGCTCGTGCCGCCGTCCGCCCGGGCCTGCTCGTCACCCACAGCCGGTGCCTCCTCGTCGCTCTTGCCTGCCGTTCGGCCGCGCGCCGGGCGCGCGGAATACCCCGGGAAAGCACAACCGGAGTGCCCGCGGGGTTGTTCCCGGCCGGAAATCGATGCACCCGGAAATCGGGCAATGCCGCTGGCATATGCCAGACAGGCCCCTTCCTGCATATACGCCTGCGGGCCCGGGAAGAAGCCGTCAACCTCCTCTTCCCATAACGGCTTTGGGGCTATCGTGGAATCCGGTCGACCTGCCGGCTCCACCCGCTTCCGGGCACGAGCCGTGACCAGCAGCGACGACCGGGACGCAAACGGTCACACCTGCAGGGGGCTACCGTGGCGCTTGAGGAGCACCGACAGACCGCGCCGGTCTACGCGGTCCAGCACGCCCTGCGCGTACTGGAGGCCGTCGACGCGCACCGGCACGGCGTCACCGCCGACCAGCTTGCCAGGGAGATCGGGGTGCCCACCGGGTATCTCAACCAACTCCTCGCCATGCTGCGACGCGAGCGTTATCTCGGATTCCTGCCGGGCGGCGGCTACGTCGTCGGCGAGTCCCTCGTGCTGCTCGGCGCCGCCCAGCACGACGACGCGCTCGCCGAAAAACTCCAGGCCATTCTCGTCGAGCTGCGCGACGAGGTCGGCGCCGCCGTCTATTTCAGCCGTTACGACGACGGCGAGGTCAACATCATCGACTTCGCGGCGGGCCCCGGCGCTCCCAAGGTCAACGAGTGGGTCGACTTCCGCTCGGCCGCCCACGCCAGCGCCGTCGGCAAGTGCCTGCTCGCGCAGCTCGACCACAACGGGCGGCTCGAACACCTCTCCCGGCACCGCCCCGCCCGCCTCACCTCGCGCACCGAGATCGACGACCGGGCCCTGCTCACCAAGCTGGAGCGGCAGCCCGCGAGCGTCCCCACGCTCGACCTCCAGGAGTACGCGGTCGGCACGGTGTGCGCGGCGATCCCCGTCACGATAGGCAAGACGGTGGCGTGCCTGGCCCTGTCGATGCCGCTCGCCAAGGCCCACCGGCTGCGCCCCGCCGTCGACACGCTCAACGAGCGGGCCGCGCCCGTGCTGCTCTCGATGAGCATCTGAGCCGCGGCGCGCAATCCGCCGGGAGGGTGGTCATCGGCACCCCTCGGAAGGCCGTATAGTTGACCTCGTTGCGCCGCTAGCTCAGTTGGTTAGAGCAGCTGACTCTTAATCAGCGGGTCCGGGGTTCGAGTCCCTGGCGGCGCACCACCGAGGCCCGTACGTTTCCGCGTACGGGCCTCTTCTGCGTGCGTTCCCGCCTGCTCAGGCCCAGTGGCCGGGGCGGGCGAGACCGTGCGGGAGGCGGGTCGCGCCGTCGCCGGCGGCGCCGCCGAGCTGGGTGGCGGTGACGAAGAGCGCACCGCGCAGGTCGGCGCCGCGCAGGTCCGCGCCGCGGACGTCGGCGCCGATCAGGTCGGCGGACCTCAGGTCCGCGCCCCGCAGGTCGGCACCGACCAGGAGGGCCCCGCGCAATTCCGCGCCCCGCAGGTCCGCGCCGCGCAGCTTCGCCCCCATGAGGTCGGCGCCGCCGAGCGCGCGGGCGCGCGGGAAGCGGGCGCGGGCGAGCGCCGAGGCCTCGCGCAGGACCGGGACGACCCGGGCGCGCTCGGCCGCGACGTCCAGCGCGAGCAGCTCGTCCGCGCCGCCGAGGCTCAGCGCCTCGACCCGCCCGGCCGCCGCCGCGGCGGCCGGGTGCAGCCGCTCGGCGGCGGGCAGGGCGCGTACGTCGGCGAGGTAGCGGAGCAGCTCGTGCAGCTGCCGCACGACCGGGAGCACGGCGAACATGGCCCGCCCGCCGTCCTCGGCGTCGCGCCAGCCGCGCCCGCCGAAGGTGTGCAGGGAGATCTTCTGCCCGGCCCCGAAGCAGTCGTACGCGGTGCAGCCCGCGTAGCCGCGGTCCCGCAGCCGGTCGTGGATCCCGCACCTGTGCGTGCCGTCGAGGTGTTCGCACGCCTCGCCGGGTGCCTTGTCCCGCGGGAAGTCCGCGGAGCGTGTGAACGCGAGGGCGACGCAGCACAGCCCGAAGCACTTCGCGCAATCCGCTTGCAGCGCGTCCACCGTCCCCGGCCCCTTCCGTCGACCCCGGCCCCTATGGTGCCGCACCCCCGCCCTCCGGGCTGCCCCGTCCCTTGCCGCGGGACCTTACGGCCGGTGGTGGGCTGGTCGCGCAGTTCCCCGCGCCCCTGGGTGATTGCCACTTGGCGTGGCATGCGCCGTCCCGGCCGGTGGGGGCTGAGCGCGCAGTTCCCCGCGCCCCTGAAAACGCTCGCCCTCACGCGCAAGGGGCCGCCCCCGCAGGGGGAAGCGCTTGCGGCGCGGGGCAACACACCAGGGGCGCGGGGAACTGCGCGGCCAGCCCACCGCCGGGGGAAGGTCGCGCGTCCCACCGCGAGGGGCAGCTCGGGGCGGCTACGTGCCCGGGAGCGTGGCGGGCTTGGCCGGCGTGTAGAGCCACGTCGTGAAGAAGGCGCCGAGGTCGCGGCCGGACAACCGCTCCGCGAGGGCGCGGAATTCGGCGATCGTGCCGTTGCCGTAGCGGTGCTGCGCGGGCCACGCGCGCAGGAGCTCGCGGAAGGCGTGCTCGCCGATCGTCGTGCGGAGGGCCTGGATGGCGACGGCGCCGCGGTCGTACACCGCGTCGTCGAACTGCTTGTCCGGGCCCGGGTCGCCGGGCTCCACCGTCCAGAAGGGATCGTCCGCCGGGTAGGAGTCGTACGTCTCCCGGGCGGCCTGCTGGGTCGTGGGGCCGCCCTGGTGCTCGGCCCACAGCCAGCTGCCGTACGTGGCGAAGCCCTCGTTGAGCCAGATGTCGGACCACCGCTCCAGCGAGACGTCGTCGCCCCACCACTGGTGCGACAGCTCGTGCGCGACCGTGCCGTTGCCGTCGGCGGTCGCGAAGACCGCGGGGCTGTAGAAGACCCGGGTCTGCGCTTCGAGGGAGAAGTGCGAGGGGACGTCGGGGACGTAGCCGCCCGCCGCGTCGAAGGGGTAGGGGCCGAACCAGGTGCTGAGGAAGTCGATGATGTCCGCGGTCTGCTCGACGCCCTTGCGGGCGTTCGCCGCGGTGGTGGCGGGCAGCGCGGTGCTGTACGCGTTGATGACCGGCACTCCGGCGCGCGTGCGGCTGCGGGTGATGTCGAAGTGGCCGAGGGCGAGCGTGGCGAGGTAGGTGGCCTGCGGGGCGTCCTGCCGCCAGTGGTAGCCGGTCCAGCCGCCCGCGGTGTGCTGCGACACGAGCAGGCCGTTGCTGATGGCCTGCTCGCCCTCGGGGACGCGGACGGTCACGTCGTAGGTGGCCTTGTCCAGCGGGTGGTCGTTGCTGGGGAACCACCACCAGGCCGACTCGGGCTCGTTCGCGGCGACCCCGCCGTCCGCGGTGCGCTGCCAGGACGTGAAGCCGTAGCGCTGCACACCGGAGGGCACACCGGAGTAGGTGACCGTGACGGTGAAGGGCCTGCCGCGCGGGAGGGTGCGGGCGGGGGTGACGACGAGTTCCTGCTCACCGCTGGTCGCGAAGCGCGCGGGGCGGCCGTCGACGGTGACCTTGCCGACCGTGAGGGCGAAGTCCAGGTCGAAGGAGGTCAGGCCCTGGGTGGCGGTGGCCCGGATCGTGGCGGTGCCGGAGAGGGTGTCGGTCGCGGGCTGGTAGCGCAGGTCGAGGTCGTAGTGGGAGACGTCGTAGCCGCCATTTCCGTACGTGGGGTAGTACGGATCGCCGATGCCGGGGGCGCCGGGTCCGGCGGACGCGGCGGACGCGGGGATCACCAGCAGGTAGCCGAGTACGGCGGCGGTGGCGGTCGCGAGCAGGCTCTTTCGCACCGAGTGTCCTCCCGTGCGGGACGTGATGGACTGACAGGGACACGTCGACCGTAGGGAGCGGACCCGCTCCCCTGCCACCCCATCGCCCCCATCTGTCGCAGAAACTTCACCCGGCGCAACACATGACGCCCCCTCACCGTCAGATGACGTGCCGTCACCCGCGCGGCGCGGGAACCTCACCGCCGTCCGGGCCGTTCCGGGGTGGAGCGGTGTCGATCACCCGGGCGGAGCGCTGCCGCCACGGGTACGGGCGGATAGGTTCACCATGTGAAGATTGTCTGGTTGAGGAAGGCCCTCCTGCGGGTGGAGGGCGAGTATCTGGCCCGCCTGGGCCTTTCGCTGCCGCTGGCGACCATCGGGCTCGTCGTCGTCGCGGACCTGATCGCCGGGCGCGACCACTTCCTCACCCCGGGCATCGTGGTCGCCCCGCCGCTCGCCGCGATCACCGTCAGCTGGCGCAAGACGGCCTTCATCGGCGTGCTGGGCCTTTTCGTGCAGGCCGCGCTCGCCCCGTACGACGGCATCACCGACATCCCCGACCACGACGTCTTCTTCGGCCAGGCCTTCGCGTACGCGCTCGTCAGCCTCTTCAGCGTCTACATCGCGTGGCGGCGGGAGACGGGGGCGAAGGCCTTCACCGCGATCGCGTCCGTCGCCGAGGCCGCGCAGCACGCGCTGATGCGCCCGCCCGCCCCGCGGGTCGGCCCGGTCCGGCTCGCGGTGCGGTACGTGTCCGCCGCGGACGCCGCGCAGATCGGCGGCGACCTCTACGCGGTACTGGAGACCCCGCACGGGGTGCGGGCCCTCATCGGCGACGTGCGCGGCAAGGGCCTCGCCGCGGTGCAGACCTCGGCGGTCGTGCTGGGCGCCTTCCGTGAGGCCGCGTTCGACGAGGGCGGGCTCGACACGGTCGCCCGGCGGGTCGACACCAGCGTGGGGCGGCACGTCACCACCGGGGATTTCATCACCGCGCTCTTCGCCCAGTTCGACACGCCGGGCTCCGTCGAGCTGCTGCACTACGGCCATGTGGCGCCGCTGCGGGTCGCGCGCGACGGGGTGGTCGAGACGCTCGACCCGCCCGAGCCGTGGGCCCCGCTCGGCCTCGCCGATCTCGTCCCGGGCGACGACGGGCCCGTCGCGTGGCGGGTGCCGCTCGTCCTGGGGGATGTCCTGGTGCTCTGCACGGACGGCGTGATCGAGGCGCGCAGCCCGATCGACGGCACGTTCTACCCGCTGGCGGAGCGGGTGGGGCCCATCGTCGTCGGCGCCGACCACGATCTCGACGCCGCGGTGGAGCGCGTCTTCGCCGACCTCCTCCGGCACGCGGGCGGCTCCCTCTCCGACGACGTCGTCCTCCTGCTGCTGGCCCCCCAGCCCCGCGCCCTCCCCGTCCACCCGCCGGACCCGCCGCTGCCGGGGTAGCCGGGGTAGCCGGGGTAGGGCCCGGCGCGGGGTCAGGCGACGCCGTAGCGGGCCGCGATGCCCGCGATGACGAGTTCGAGGCCGTCGGTGAAGTGGGCGTCGTAGTCGGCGAAGATGTCCGCCCCGGCCGCCGCGGACAGCGGGAAGTCCGCCATGGCGCGGGCGCGCTCGTCGACGTCGAAGCCCTCGCGGCGCTCGTCCGGCATGGGCTGCACGCCCTGCTCCTCGATGACGAAGCCGAGCGTGTAGAGGTAGCTGGTGGAGGTGGCGCGGACGGCCTGGGTGAGGGTGAAGCCCGCCGCGGTGAACAGGCGCAGGGTGGCCTCCATCTCCTTGACGTGCTCGTTTCCGGTGAAGCGCGAGCCGCTGAAGACGCGGGCGCCGTCGCGGTAGCCGCGCAGCGCGTCGCGCAGGCCGTGGTTGGCCTTGCGCAGCCGCTCCTGCCAGGTGTCGGCGGGGTCGAGGGCCGACCCGGCGACCATCCGCCGGTACATCTGCGTGGCCATCTCGTCGAGCAGCGCCTGCTTGTCCTTGAAGTGCCAGTACAGCGCGGGCGCCTTGACGCCCAGTTCGCGGCCGATGGCGCTCACCGTCAGGCCGTCGAGCCCGACCCGGTTGAGCAGGTCGAGCGCGGCGTCGGCGACCCGGGTGCGGTCGAGGGGGAGTCGGGGGGCGGCGTTCACGCTTGACAGTTTAACGCCGTTAAGGGCAGCCTGGGGGCATCGCAATTTAACGGCGTTAAGGAGATGGGTGGCATGGGGGACCGGACGTACGTGGACGCGGACGTGCTGGTGGTGGGCGCGGGCCCGAGCGGGCTCGCGCTCGGCGTCGACCTCGCCCGGCGCGGGGTGGACGTGCTGGTCGCCGAGCGCGGGGCGGGCCTCGCCCCCGGCTCGCGCGGCAAGGGCATCCAGCCGCGCACGATGGAGGTCTTCGACGACCTCGGCGTCATGGACGCGATCCGCGCGGCGGGCGGCGCCTACCCGCTCGGGGCCGTCTGGCAGGACGGCGCGATCGTCACCCGGCGCCCGATGTTCGACCCGTCCGAGGAGGACGAGTCGTCGCCCTACGCCGACCCGTGGATGGTGCCGCAGTGGCGCACCCAGCAGATCCTGCTGGCCCGGCTGGAGGAGCTGGGCGGCCGCGTCTCCTTCGGCCGCGAGGTCACCGGCCTCGCCCAGGACGCGGACGCGGTGACCGTACGCCTCGCGGACGGCGGCGAGCTGCGCGCCCGCTACGCCGTGGGCGCGGACGGCGGCCGCTCCGCGGTGCGCGGGGCGCTCGGCGTCGGCATGGCCGGGGAGACGGTCGACCCGCAGCCCCTGCTCGTCGCCGACGTCCGGATCAGCGGCCTGGACCGCGAGCACTGGCACATCTTCCCGCCCGCGGGCGACACCGGCTTCATGGTCGCCTGCCCGCTCGCCGGGACGGACGACTTCCAGCTCGTCGCCCAGTTCGCCGAGGGCACGGAGGTGGACCTCTCGCTCGACGGCGTCCGCACGCTCGTCGCGGCCCGCTCGCACCTGGCCGCGGGCGACGTCACCGCGCTGTCCTGGGCCTCCGACTTCCGCCCGCGCGCCGCACTCGCCGACCGCTTCCGCGACGGCCGGGTCTTCCTCGTCGGCGACGCCGCCCACGTCCACTCCCCCGCCGGGGGCCAGGGCCTCAACACCAGCGTGCAGGACGCGTACAACCTCGGCTGGAAGCTCGGCGCGGTGCTGCGCGGCGGCGCGCCCAAAGCGCTGCTCGACACCTACGAGGAGGAGCGCCGCCCGGTCGCCGCCGACATGCTCGGCCTCTCCACGCGCATCCACCGCGGCGAGGCCCGCCGCGGCGCCGCCACCCGCCAGCTCGGCCTGGGCTACCCCGTCTCCTCCCTCACCACCGAGACCCGCCCCACCCCCGGCCCCCTGCGCGCGGGCGACCGTGCCCCCGACGCCCTCGTCTCCGGCACCCGCCTGCTGGACGCCTTCCGCGGCCCCCACTGGACCCTCCTGACCACCGGCGAGGACGCCCCACCCCCGTACGGCCCCGGCGTCTTCCTCGTCCGCCCCGACGGCTACGTGGGCTGGGCGGGCCCGACGGAGGACGGCCTCACCGCCTACACCGCCAAGGTGGGCTCCCCCGAGCCCGTGCGGGTGCCGGCCGCCCGCTGATCAGCGCGTCGCCCGCTCCAGGGCGAGGATCACCGACTCGTACGGCTCGCCCGTGGCGCGGGACATGCCGACCTCGCACATGCGGTTGGCGCACAGGTAGGCGCCGTAGGGGCGGGCGGCGACCTCGTCGGCCTCGGGGCGGGTCGCGGACGCGGTCAGCTCCTCGTGGAGCATGCCGCGGTCGCCCGCGAAGCCGCAGCAGCCCGCGTCGTCGGGGGTGACGACCTCGCGGGCGAGGGCGGCGGCGACGGTGGCCAGCGCCGGGACGGGGGCGCCCAGGTGGTGGGCGGAGCACGTGGGGTGGAGGACCGCGGAGTCCAGCGGGGCGGTCACGGTGAGGCGGGGCAGGACGTGCTCGGCGGCCCACACGGTGGAGTCCAGGACGGTCAGCTCGCCGTGCAGCTCGCGGTTGGCGTCGGTGAGGTAGGGGACGACCTCGCGGGCGAGGCCGAGCGTGCAGGACGTCGCGTCCACGACGAGGGGGAGCCGGCCGCCGCCGGTCCACGCCCAGGCCTGCTCGACGACGCGGTTGGCCATGAGCGCGTTGCCGGCCGCGTAGCCCTTGGAGTGCCAGATGGTGGCGCAGCAGGTGCCGGTGACGTCGGGGGGTATCCACACCGGCAGGCCCGCGCGGGCCGAGACGGTGACCAGGGCGCGCGGCAGCCAGCCCGCCCCCTCGTCCGCGGGGCCGAAGACGCGGTTGACGCACGCCGGGTAGTAGACGGCCCGCGCGCCGTCCCGCGCCGTACGGGGCAGGGCGCCGGGCGCCGCGCCGGGGATCTCCGGCAGCCACTCGGGTATCAGCTCGCGGCCCGCCGCCCGCCGCGCCAGCGAGGTGGCGGCGGTCAGCGGGCGGTCGCCGACCCGGCCGCGCACCGCGTCGGCGGCGGCGACCGCGCCGCGGGCGGCGCGCTCCCCCGCGCCCCAGTGCCGCGCGGCGGACGCGGCGGCGCGCTCCTGCACACGGCTGTGCCGGGCGTGCCGGAAGGCCTTCATCATCGCGCCGGTGTCGATGCCGACCGGGCAGGCGAGCTTGCAGCTCGAATCCCCGGCGCAGGTGTCGACGGCGGCGTAGCCGTACGCGTCCAGCAGCGCGCCGAGGACGGCGGAGTCGGCGCCCTGGCGCAGCATCTCGCGGCGCAGCACGATGCGCTGGCGCGGGGTGGTGGTCAGGTCGCGGCTGGGGCAGACGGGTTCGCAGAAGCCGCATTCGATGCACGGGTCGGCGACCGCCTCGATCGCCGGGATCGTCTTGAGGCCGCGCAGGTGGGCGCGCGGGTCGCGGTCCAGGATCACGTGCGGGGCGAGCACGCCCCCGGGGTCGAGCAGCGCCTTGACCCGCCACATGAGCGCGGTCGCCGCCGGGCCCCACTCCTGCTCCAGGAAGGGCGCGATGTTGCGGCCGGTGCCGTGCTCGGCCTTCAGGGAGCCGTCGAAGCGCTCGGTGACGGTGCGGCAGAAGTCGGCCATGAAGGCGCCGTAGCGCTCGACGTCCTCCGGCCGGGCGGCGTCGAAGGTGAGCAGGAAGTGCAGGTTGCCGTGCGCGGCGTGGCCCGCGACGGCGGCCTGGAAGCCGTGCCGCCGCTGGAGGTCGAGCAGCTCCTCGCACGCCTCGGCGAGCCGCCCCGGCGGCACGGCGAAATCCTCGGTGATCAGGGTGGTGCCGGACGGGCGCGCCCCGCCGACCGCCGTGACGAACGCGGTGCGCGCCCGCCACAGCGCGGCGATCCGCTCCCGGTCGCGCGTGAAGCCGCCGTAGCCCTCCCCGGCGGGGACGGGCGCGACGAGGCCGAGGTCGGCGCAGACGTGCCCGGCGGCCCGCTCGTACGCGGCGAGCTGCGTGTCGTCCGCGGCGCGGAATTCGACCAGCAGCGCCGCGCAGCTCTCCGGCAGCCGCGCCCACTCCTTCGGTACGCCCGGCACCGCGGTCACCGCCCGCAGCACGTTGCCGTCCATCAGCTCCACCGCCTCCGCCCCGGCCTGCGCGAAGTGCGGCACGGCGGCGGCCGCGGCGGGCAGCGACGGGAAGAACAGCAGGCCCGCGGTCGCGGCGGGGCGCAGCGGCAGCGTCCGGTAGACCGCCTCGGCGACGAAGCCGAGCGTGCCCTCCGAGCCGATCATCAGGCCGCGCAGGATCTGGGCGGGGCTGTCGGCGTCGAGGAAGGCGTCCAGCCGGTAGCCGTTGGTGTTCTTGACCGCGAGTTTCGCCCGGATGCGGGCGGTCAGCTCCGCGTCGGCCTCGATCTCGTCGCGCAGGTCCAGCAGGCCCTGGTAGATGTCCGGCTCGGCGGCGGCGAGGGCCGTGTCGGCCTCCGGGTCGGCGGTGTCGACGACCGTGCCGCTCGGCAGCACGACCGTCAGCGAGGCGACCGTGCGGTAGGAGTCGCGGGTGGTGCCCGCGGTCATGCCGGAGGCGTTGTTGGCCAGCACGCCGCCGACGGTCGCGGCGCTCGCGCTCGCCGGGTCCGGCCCCAGCACCCGCCCGTGCCGGGCGAGCGCGGCGTTCGCGCGGGCCAGCACGGTGCCGGGCAGGATGCGGGCGCTGGCGCCGTCCGCCGCCACCTCCACGCCGGTGAAGTGGCGGCGGACGTCGACGAGGATGTCCTCGCCCTGCGCCTGCCCGTTCAGGCTCGTGCCCGCGGCCCGGAAGACCAGATGGCGGCGCTCGGACCGGGCGAAGCCCAGCAGCCGGACGACGTCCTGCACACTTTTGGGCACCACGACGGCCTGCGGCACGAAGCGGTAAGGGCTCGCGTCGGACGCGTACGCCACGAGGTCGGTGAGGCCGCTCAGGACCCGGTCCTCGCCCAGCAGCCGGACGAGCCCGGTCCGCAGCTCGGCGGGCGTGCCGCCCGCGAGGGTCTCCACCACCCGGTCCGGCGCGGCCTCCCCCGCGGGGGACGGCCGCAGCGCGGCGCCGCCCTTCGGTTCACGCACGGGCATGGGGACCTCCTCGGCGGGCGGCCCCGGGGGGCCGGACCAGGCGGAGAAACATTCCTTTCCTACCGCTCGGTGAGGATATGCCCGGGTGGTGCGGGTCGCGCGGGCTCCGCCCGCCGGTCTCCGTCCTGCGACGGAGGCGGAAGCGCCGGTCAGCGGCAATACTCGGGGCCGGAGCCGGTCCGACGGGGGAAGGGGAACGGCGTGCACGCACATCTGCCGGACGGGTGGGCCTCACCCGCGGGGCGGGAACCGTCCGGGGACGTGGAGCGGCTGCTGGCCGACACGCTGCTCGGGCTCGGGGACCCGCTCGACGACGAGGCCGAGGACGACGCGCCGCTGCGGGAGCTGGCCGCCCGGCTGCCGCGGCTGCTCCGGGTCGCCGCGGCGGGGGTGCTGCTGGCCGCGCAGGACGGGGAGCTGCGGGTGGCGGGCGCGTCCTGCGAGCCCGCGCGGCTCCTGACCGGGCAGGGGCCCGGGCCCGACAGCTACCACGAGGGCGCGGAAGGCGGGGCGCCCGACCTGGAGCGCGACCCCGGCGCCCTCCCGCCCGACTACGCCCGGCGGGCGCTCCGCGCCGGTTACCGCGCGGTCCTCGCCCTGCCGCTGCGGCACGGCAAGGAGACGGTGGGCGCGCTCGTCCTCTTCCGTGCGGCGCCCGGACCGCTGGACCCGGCCCGCGCGGACCTCGCCCGCACCCTCGCCGGAGCCGCCGCCCTCGGCGTCCTCCAGCGCAGGACCCGCCGCCACCACGCCCGCCTCGCCGCCCAGCTCCAGACCGCGCTGGACACCCGCGTCCCGGTCGAGCAGGCGAAGGGCCTGCTGGCCGAGCGCTTCCACGTCCCCGTGGACGTCGCCTTCGACCTCCTGCGCACCCACGCCCGCGCCCGCCGCCTGAAGGTGACCGACCTCGCCCTCGCCCTCCTCGCGGGCACGGCGACCGTACCGGGCCCTTCGTAGGCGCGTGCGCGGTTCTCCACCGGCGCCCGCGGGCTCACGCCTTGTGGGAGCCGGTCAGGGCCGCGTAGACGACGACGTTCGCCGAGTACGCCTGGGTGGTCTCGTCGAAGGCGCCGCCGCAGGTGATGAGGCGGAGTTCCGGGCGGCCCGCGGAGCCGTAGACGCGGGTGGCGTCGAAGTGGGACTTCTGCTCGATCTCGACGGCCTCGACGGCGAATTCGGCGACCGTGCCGTCGTCGCGGGTGACGGAGACGAGGGCGCCGCGGATGATCGTGGAGAGGGCGTAGAAGACCGCGGGCTGGGTCTCGGTGTCGACGTGGCCGACGACGAGGGCCGCGCCGGACGCGCCGGGGGCCGGGCCGTCGCGGTACCAGCCGGCGACGTCGGGGGTGGAGTACGGGGGCGGGTCGACGGCGCCGTCCTTGAGGCCGCGGGGGACGAGCTTCGCGTGGATGCCGACGGACGGGACGTCGATCCGGGTGGGGACGGCGGCGGGCAGCGGCAGGTGCGGGGCGTAGACCTGCGGGGGGCGGTCGGCGGCCGCGGCGGCGAGGTTGCCGCCGGTGGGCGGCGCGGTGGCGCCGGGGAGGTGGCCGCCGTGGCCGAGCAGCCACGCCGCCAGCAGGACCAGGCCGACCACCGCCGCGGCCCAGGTCCTGCCGCGTCCTTCCGTCCCTTCCGCCCCCTCCGCCATGCCGTTCAGCGCCGCTCAGCCGCGGTCGGCGGTACGGCGCCGGTGGAGGACCAGCCCGGCGAACCCGGCCGCCGCCACCGCGCCGGTGACGAGCAGCGGGCCGGTGCTGGTGCCGGCCGCCGCCGGGCCCGCGGCGAGCTGCGCCGGGGCGCCGTGGGTGACGACCTTCGCCGTGCCGCCGCCGCCCGCCGGGACGGGGTTGACGGGCGTCAGCGGGTTGTGGCCCCCGCCGCCACCGCCACCGCCGCTCGTGACCGTCACGGTCGCGGACGCGGAGCTGGCGGAGCCGTTGCACTCGACGGACACGGCGTAGGAGCCCTCCGTCGCGTCGGACTTGATGAAGGCCGTACCGTCCCAGCCGTCACCGGCGGGCGCGAGCGTGACCGCGTCCACGAACACCTCGGCGCTGGCCTGCGCCTTCGCACCGGACTTGCAGGAGGCCCTGAGGTGCAGGTTGACGACCCCGCCGGGCGCGACCGTCGTGGGCGAGACGTCCATCCCGGACGCCGACGACGCCGAGGACGAAGAGGACGAAGAGGACGAAGAAGAGGACGACGACGCGGACGAGGACCCACCTCCCCCCTCGTCCGCGAGCGCCTGCTTCGGCAGCCCGGTCACCCCGCCCAGGGCGAGCACGCCGAGAGCACCGGCGGCGGCGATGACGGGCATTTTCAGACCAAACATGGGGACCTCCGCTCGGCCGGGGCGGGGAGTCGCGCCCGGTGCTTACGAAGATCCCCGCGGGCCCCCGGCTTCGCACGCTCGGGGGTCCATCAGGGTGACACGGTCGATACGCAGCGTGATCAGATCTCGGCGACCAGGTCGGCGATGGAGTTCACGACGTAGGACGGCTTGAACGGGTAGCGCTCGATGTCCGGCACCGCCGTGAGCCCGGTGAGCACCAGGTAGGTCGTCATGCCGGACTCCAGCCCGGCCAGCACGTCGGTGTCCATGCGGTCGCCGATCATCGCGCTGGCCTCGGAGTGCGCGCCGATCGCGTTGAGCCCGGCGCGCATCATCAGCGGGTTGGGCTTGCCGACGAAGTACGGGTCCCGGCCGGTGGCCTTGGTGATGAGCGCGGCCACCGAACCGGTCGCGGGCAGCACGCCCTCGGGCGAGGGGCCGGTCTCGTCGGGGTTGGTGGCGATGAAGCGGGCGCCGCCGCGGATCAGCCGGATCGCCTTGGTGAGCGCCTCGAAGCTGTACGTGCGGGTCTCGCCGAGCACCACGTAGTCGGGGTCGTGGTCGGTGAGGATGTAGCCGACGTCGTGCAGCGCGGTCGTCAGACCCGCCTCGCCGATGACGTACGCGGTGCCGCCGGGGCGCTGGTCGTCCAGGAACTTCGCGGTGGCGAGCGCGGACGTCCAGATGTTGGCCACGGGCACGTCCAGGCCCATCCGGGAGAGCCGGGCGTGCAGGTCGCGCGGGGTGTAGATGGAGTTGTTGGTGAGCACCAGGAAGGGCTTGCCGGATTCCTTGAGCCCCTTGAGGAAGGCGTCGGCGCCGGGGATCGGGGTGCCCTCGTGGATGAGCACGCCGTCCATGTCGGTGAGCCACGAGTCGATGGGCTTGCGGGTCGACACCGGTCGGTCTCCTGTCGTCATGGCCTGCGTGGCGCCCCAGCGTAACCGGGGCGGGTGTGCCCCGCCCCGGGCGTCTCGGCTGCTGGGCGACCTGGTGCGGTGTCAGCTGCCGGTCGCCGACTGCCAGGCGTCGACGTACGTGGTCAGGTTGCTGTCGATGTCGTTCCAGTCGGGGGTGAAGACGTCGACACCGGACATGATCTTCTGCAGCTCGGTGGCGTTCTTGTCGGTCGGGTGGATGTCGCCGCGGGAGGCGAAGCCGCCGCCGACGGAGGAGACCTCCTGCTGGACCTCGGGGGTCAGGAAGTAGTCCAGGAGCTTCTTCGCCGCGTCCGCGTGCGGCGCGTTCTTCACGACGCCGGCCGCGTACGGCAGCGCGAAGGTGGTGGGCTTCCCCGTGGCCGTGGCGGCGGGGAAGAAGATGCCCTGGTTCGGCATGGAGGCCATGTCGGCGTAGTTCATCTGGACGTCGCCGTTGGCGACGAGCAGCTCGCCCTTGTCGACCTTGGCCGCGAGCTGGCCGGTGGACGCGGAGGGGCCGACGTTGTTGGCCTGGAGCTTCTTCAGGTAGTCCATCGCGGGCTGCTGCCCGCCGAAGTCGTGCACGGCCTTGATGACGACCGCGGTGCCGTCGCCCGCGACGCCGGGCGTCGAGTACTGGAGCTTGTTCTTGAACTTCGCGTCCAGCAGGTCGTCCCAGGTCTTCGGCGGCTGCGGCAGCTCCTTGGTGTTGTAGATGAAGCACAGGTAGTTGTTGACGATCGACACCCAGCGGTTGTCGGCGCCCTTGTCGGCCGCGGCGACCTGGTCGGCGCCCTTCGGGGTGTACGTGTCGAGCAGGCCCTTGGTGTCGGCCTGCTGGATGAACGGCGGCAGGGTGACGATCAGGTCGGCCTTGGTGTTGGACTTCTCCCGCACCAGGCGCTGCACCATCTCGCCGGAGCCGCCCTCGACGTAGTTGACCTTGATGCCGGTGGCGGCGGTGAAGTCCTTGAAGACCTTGTCGTAGAAGCCGTCGCCCGCGTCGCTGTGCAGGCCGTCGGCGCTGTAGACGGTGATCTCGGTGGAGGCCTTGCCGCCGTCCTTGCCGCCCTTGCCGGAGGCGGAGGACGAGCCCCCGCAGGCGGCCAGCGTCAGTCCGAGGGCGAGCGCACCGGCGACGGCGGTGAGCGGGGTGAGGGTACGGGGGTGAGCGCGCATGGCAGGTCGAACTCCTTGCGGGAACGTGGAGAGTAAGGGGAGGAGGAAGGTGTCAGCGGTGGTCGGCGCGCGAGCGCACCCTGCCCAGGGCGAGCAGCACGACGAGGGTGGTGAGCATCAGGGCGACGGCCAGGGCGGCACCGGTGAACAGGGAGCCGCGGTTGGTGGCCGCGTAGATCCGGACCGGGAGCGTCGTCCAGTCCGGCGGGTAGAGCATCATCGTCGCGCTCAGCTCGCCCATCGACAGCGCGAAGCACAGGGCGGCGGCGGCGCTCAGCGAGGGCAGCAGCAGCGGCAGCTTCACCGTGAGCAGCACCCGCAGCGGGCGGGCGCCGAGCCCCGCGGCGGCCTGCTCGTAGGCGGGGTCGAGGCGGGCCAGCGCGGCGGTCACCGACTGGTAGGCGAAGGCGGTGACGAGCACGGCGTGCGCCAGGATCACGATCCGCCGGGTGCCGTTGAGCAGCAGCGGCGGCTGCGAGAAGGCGACCAGCAGCGCGAGTCCGACGACGACCGACGGCACCGCGACGGGCAGCATGAACAGCGCGTCCAGCACCCGCCGGGCCCTGCCGCGCAGCCGTTCGGCGGCCAGCGCCGCCCAGCCGCCGGTCAGCAGCGCGAGCGCGCTCGCGGCCAGCGCCGTCCACAGGCTCGTGGTGAGGGCGTCCAGCGAGTCGCCGCCGGTGAGGTCGCGGTAGTGGTCCAGCGTGGGGTGCGAGGGCAGGGCGCCGCTCCAGTTCCCGGCGAAGGACGCGGCCAGGACGACGGCGAAGGGCAGCGCGAACAGCGGCAGGAAGAGGACGAAGAAGAGGACGCGGGCGGCGGTGCGCCCGGCGCGGCTATGCACCAGCACGGCGGGCTCCTCCGGTGGCGCGGGCGAGGGCGGCCCGGTAGAGGGCGTAGAGGGTGACCGACAGGACGACGCACACCATCGCGACCGCGCACGCGCCCGGGTAGTCGCCGTCGAGGATGGCCTTGCTGTAGACCATCAGCGGCAGCGTCGTGACGCCCTTGGCGCCGGTGAAGAGCACGATGCCGAACTCGTTGAGGCACAGCACCAGGACGAGGCTGCCGCCGGCCGCGAGCGCGGGCACCGCCTCCGGCAGCACCACCTGCCGGACGATCCGCGGCGCCCGCGCGCCCAGCGACGAGGCCGCCTCGATCTGGGCGGTGTCCAGCCGGGTGAAGGCCGCGAGCAGCGGGCGCATCACGAACGGTGTGAAGTACGTGATCTCGGCCAGCAGCACGCCCCACGGGGTGCGCAGGAAGTCCACCGGCCCCGTGGCGGCGCCGGTGACGTCCGTCCACAGGCCGTTGGCCATGCCGACGGTGCCGTAGACGAACAGCAGCGCGAGGGTGATCAGGAAGGACGGGAAGGCGAGGAAGACGTCGACGAAGCGGCCCAGCGCGCGGCTGCCGGGGAAGGGCACGAAGGCGATGACCAGCGCGAGGAAGAAGCCCAGCAGCAGGCACCCGGCGGTGGAGGCGCAGGCGATCCACACGGTGTTCCACAGCGCCTTGCGGAAGGACTCCTGTGCGAAGAGGTGCCGGTAGACGGCGGTGGAGTGGCCGCCGGTGTCGGGCGCGAAGGACTGCTTGGCGACGAGGTAGAGCGGATAGCCGAAGAAGAGCGCGAGCGCGGCGAGCGGGGGCAGGGCCCAGGCCCACGGCCTGAGGGCGGCGCCGCGGTTGCTCCTCACCGGGGCCGCCGTCTCCCGGGCGCTAGCCATGGTCGGCGCCTTCCCCGGTGATGCCCGCGGGCAGCAGCACCGCGTCCTGCGGGTCGAACGCGAGGGTGACCTCGGCGCCGGGCCGCGGGGGCTCGCGCAGGTCGCCGACGTCGGCGTGCAGCGCGGTGCCGTACGCCTCGACGAGCAGCCGGTGGGTGTGGCCGCGCCACTGGACGGCGGTGACGGTGCCGCGCAGCTGGTTCGGGCCGTCCTCCGCGAGCCGCAGCGCGTGCGGCCGTACGCACACGGTCGCCTCCGCGCCGGGCGCGATGCCGGCCGCGGGGGCGGGGTCGAGGCGCAGGACGGCCGGGCCCAGCCGGTAGGTGCCGTCGGCCGCCGCCGTGACGGGCAGCAGGTTGGCGTTGCCGACGAAGGTCGCGGTGAAGGCGGTGCGGGGGGTGCGGTAGAGGGCGTCGGGGGTGCCGCAGTCCTGGAGCCGGGCGCGGTCCAGGACGGCGATGCGGTCGGCGAGGGTGAGCGCCTCGATCTGGTCGTGCGTGACGTAGAGCATCGAGAGGTCCGGCAACTCGCGGTGCAGCCGGGCGAGTTCGGCGAGCATCCCGGAGCGCAGGGCGGCGTCCAGCGCGGACAGCGGCTCGTCGAGCAGCAGCACGCCGGGCCGGATGGCGAGCGCGCGGGCCAGCGCGACGCGCTGCTGCTGGCCGCCCGACAGCTCACGCGGGTAGCGGCGGGCGTAGCCGCGCATCCCCGTCATCTCCAGCGCCTCCGCGACCCGCGCGGCGGTCTCGGCCCGCGAGGTGCGGCGGGCCCGCAGCCCGAAGGCGACGTTCTGGTCGACCCGCAGGTGCGGGAAGAGCGCGTAGCTCTGCACGACCATCCCGATCCCCCGCCGGTGCGGCGGCAGCCCGGTGACGTCCCGCCCCCCGATCAGCACCCGCCCCGCACTGGGCGTCACAAACCCGGCGACGGCCCGCAGCGCGGTGGTCTTCCCCGACCCGGAGGGCCCGAGCAGCGCCATCACCTCGCCCGGCTCGACCACCAGGTCCAGCCCGTCCAGCACGGTGCTCCCGCCGTACGCGACACTGACCCGCTCGAACCGGATCCCGGACGCGGCGGTGCCCTTGCCGGGGGCGGTGACGGGTGCGGGGGCCGACTTCCCGGCCGCGCCGGACGCGGGGGCGGAGGCGGGCTTCCCGGCAGCGCCGGACTCGGCGGCCTCGGCCGCGAGGTCCGGCGGCGCCTCGCCGGAGGCGGCGGGCGCGGGAGCACCGGGGGCGGTGCCGACGGCCGTTGCCTCGCCGGAGGCGGCGGGCGTCCCGGCCGCGAGGCCGGATCCAGCCGCGCCGGACGCCGGGGCCGCAGGGGCCGGCGTCCCGGACGCGCCGGGCTCGGCGGCCTCGGCCGCGAGGTCCGGCGGCGCCTCGCCGGCGGCGGGCTTCCCGGCCCCGGTGGGCGCGGGGGCCCCGGCCGCGAGGCCGGGCGTCGTGCCGTCAGGGGTGCTGCTGTTCGCGGGCATGTCAGCGCTCCCGCAGCAGCGCGGGGAGTTCGGCGACGGAGCCGAGGACGTGGGTCGCGCCTGCCGCGTGCAGTTGCTCGGCGGTGTGCGCGCCGGTCGTGACGCCCGCGGCCACCGCCGCGCCCGCGCGCAGGCCGCTGCGGACGTCGGAGGCGGTGTCGCCCGCCGTCGCGACCTGCCGTACGGCGCCGGTGCCGGTGCGCAGCAGCGCGGTCAGCACCATGTCGGGGTGCGGGCGGCCGCGCCCGGCGTCGGCGGGGCAGAGGGTGAGGTCGGCGAGGTCCTGCCAGCCGAGGGCGGCGAGGATCGCGTCCTGCGTGGTGCGGGCGAAGCCGGTGGTCAGGACGACCTTGCGGCCGTCGGCCCGCAGCTCGCGGACGGCCTCCTCCGCGCCGGGCAGCGGCGCGCACAGCCCGCTGTCGACGAGTTCGGCGTAGGCCTCCTCGAAGGCGGAGTTGGCCGCGCGGGCGCGGTCCTCCGCGCCGAAGAGCGCGCGGAAGACGGTGATCTTCGACTCGCCCATCGTGGCCCGCACGTAGTCGAGCTGCCGCTCGTACACCTCGCTGCCGGGCTCGACACCCAGCCGCCGGACGGCCCGCGAGAAGGCCTCCTCGACGAGCCCGCCGTCAGCGACGGTGGTCCCGGCCATGTCGAGGACGACGAGCGTGACGGGCGGGCGCGCGAGGTCGGCGTCGTCACCGCCGTCCGCGGCCTGCGGGGCGGTCGGCACGGCGCCGGGCACGGGCCCGGCGGCCTCCCCGTAGGGAATCCGGCCGGTCGCGTCGGCGGACGCGAAGCCGCTCCGCGACGCACCGGCCGCGGAGGCAGCCGCGGCCGGTGACTCACCGGCCGCGAAAGCGGCGCTGCCCTGCGGGCCGTCCGGCGCCGCCCGGTGCGGGGTGTCCGGGCCGGCGGGCGTGGCGGGGGTCTCGCGAGTAGTCATGGCGCTCACCAGCCCATCTCGTCGGCGCTCGCCTCGGCGATCGCCGGCGAGCAGGTCATGCCGCGGCCGCCGGGACCGGTCACGAGCCAGACGGCGTCGCGGACCTGCTCGCGGTGGACCACCCGGGTGGTGTCGACGCACTGCGCGTACACCCCGGCCCAGCGGCGGCGGATGCGCGGCAGGGGGCGGCCGAGGAGGGCGGCGGCGCGTTCCCGCAGGTGGTCGTACGGGTCCTCGGTGACGTCGAAGCCGAACGGCTCGTCGTATTCGTGGGTGTCGCCGATGGTCAGCGAGCCGTCGAGGCGCTGGACCAGCAGCAGCTGCATGCGGTGCGCGGCCGCGACCGGCGGCTGCGGGGAACCGGAGCGCAGCGCGTCGAGGGCGCCGCCCTCGTAGGCCGGGTAGTAGCGGAAGCTGTCGGCGTCGGCGACCGACGTGGTCAGCGCCTCACCGAGCGGGTCGGTCTGCGCCATCTGCAGCCGGACGCGGCGCACGGGCAGGTCGGGGGCCAGCTCGCGGGCCAGGCCGGAGAGCCAGGCGCCGGTGGCGAGCACGGTGCGGTCGGCGCGGTGGGTGTCGCCGTGGTCGTCGCGGACGGCGCCGTCGGTGACCTCGCGGACCTCGCGCCCGGGAAGGAAGGTGTAGCGGCCGCTCGCGGCGAGGCGGGCGCGCAGCGCGGGGAGGGCGACGCGGGATTCGACCGCGGCGTCCTTCGCGCACAGCAGCGCCCCGCGGATCTCGCCGCGCAGCGCGGGGTTGCGCTCGCGGACCTGCTCCGGGGTGAGCCAGCCGAAGCCGCGCTCGGCGGCGTCGGGGCGGGCCAGCACCTCGTCGGCGACGGCCTGCTCGGCCTCGTCCCGTACCAGCGTCAGCGAGCCGTTGGCGCGGAAGCCGACACCGGGGACCTCGGCGCCGATCTTCTCCCACAGCTCGCGGGCGCGCAGCGCGGTGGCCAGCTCGGGCCCGGCGGCGCGGCCGCCGACCCACACGAGGCCGAAGTTGCGGACGGACGCGCCGCGGGCCTCGCGCTCGCGCTCCAGATGGACGACTTCATGGCCGCGCTCGACGGCGTGCCATGCGTGCATGGTGCCGAGCACCCCGGCTCCTACGACAGTGACTCTCACGCGGTCGAGATTCGGCGGGCAGGGTGTCGCGTGCGCGACGGTACGGCGGCGGGCGGGTGAACAGGCCCACAAGCTTGGACTAGACCCGTTATCTTTTCGTGATCTCACTTACCAACGGGCAAGCCCTCAGGCCTTCTTGTCCAGGTGGACGGTGAAGCTGAAGCGGTCCCCGCGGTAGAGCGACCGCACCCGCTCCAGCGGCTCCCCCGCCGAATCCCGGCTGGAGCGGTGCAGCAGCAGCATCGGCAGCGCGGGCGGCGTACCGATCAGCAGCGCCTCGCGCGGGGTCGCCAGTACCGTCTCGATCCGCTCGTCCACCGACGCCGGTTCGACGCCGAGACGCTCGCGCAGATAGGCGTAGAAGGACGTGTCCGGCGCGAAGTCCCGTGCCAGGTACGGGATGCGGGCCACCGCGAGGTAGGTGCTCTCCAGGCCCACCCGCTCCTCGTCGGCGAGCAGCACGCGCTCCATGTGCCAGACCGGGGCGCCTGGTTCGATCCGCAGCTCGCGGGCGAGCACCGGGTCGGCGTCGAGCTGCTCCAGGTCGATCAGCCGCCGCCCCGGGGTGCGGCCCTGGCGGCGTACGCCCTCGGTGTAGCTCGCGGTCGACAGCGGCTGCACGAGCTTCGGGCCCGCCACCACGGTGCCGCGGCCCTTGCGCCGCACCCGGCCCTGGATCAGCAGCTCCCGCAGCGCCTGCCGCACGGTCTCGCGGGCCACCGCGAAGCGCGCCGCCAGCTCGCGCTCGGTCGGCAGCAGACCGCCCTCGCCCAGCTCGTCGAGCATCGCCTCAAGACGCGTCTTGACGGCGAAATACTTCGGCACCCGGCCGTGCTCCGGGATGCCGGCCCTGATCGGGGCGTGCGGATCGGCGGCGTCACTCACGCCCCGATCCTTCCAGACCCGCGCGCCGCCCCCGCCGGGCACGGATGCCGACGCGGGCACCCCGCCGCGGCAACGGGGGTCAGGACAGCGCGGCCGCGGCGAAGAAGGGGGCCAGCGCGAGGAGGGCGGCGCCCTCGGGGGTGGCGCGGGGGCCGGCCGCGGGGAGGGTGACGGGGACGGGGGCGACCGCGGCGGACACCCCGGCGCGGAAGGCGTCCGGCGCCGCCAGGACCGTGACGCCGCCCAGGACGACGCGGTCGACGTCCAGCAGCGCCACCAGGTTCGCCGCCCCCACGCCGAGCAGGCGCGCGGCCCCGGCCACGTCACCGCGGGACACCGCGGCGAGGCACAGCGCCTCCAGGCAGCCGCGCCGCCCGCACTTGCACGGCGGCCCGTCCAGCTGCACCACCTGGTGCCCGAACTCCCCCGCCCCCGCGGCCCCGCCGCGGTAGAGGACGCCGCCGAGGACGAGCGCGGCCCCGAGCCCCGTCCCGAGGTGGAGGTACGCGAACGAGCCGCCGCCCGGCCCGGGTTCGGCCAGGACGGACAGCGCGGCGGCGTTCGTGTTCTTGTCGACGGCGACGGGCAGGCCGAGCCGCCGCGCCAGCTCCTCCCGCAGCGCGCAGCCCGACCAGTGCGGGAAGCCGGTGACGCCGTGCAGCGTGCCGGTGCGGTGGTCGAGCGGGCCGCGGATGCCGACGCCGACGCCCAGCACCCGGCCGGGCGCGAGCGCCGCGGCGGCGCGCAGCTCGCGCTCCATCGCCGCGAGGCCCTCCGGCACGGGCCGCCCGAGGTCGAGCGGCGCGGCGTGCTCGGCGACCGTACGCCCGGCGAGATCGGCGACGACGGCGGTGAGCGCCTCCCCGTCCAGATGCGCCCCGACCGCGAAGGCGGCCCCCGCCGCGAGCCGCAGCTCGGTCCGCGGCTTGCCCCCGGTGGACGCGAGCCGCCCGGCCTCCTCGACGAGCCCGTCCGCCCGCAGCCGACCGGTGATCTTGCTGACCGCCTGCGGGGTGAGCCCCGTCCGCTCGGCCAGCTCCAGCCGGCTGAGCCCGCCCGCCGCGTCCCGCAGCAGCCCGAGGACGACGGCGGCGTTGTGGCTGCGCATCCCGGG
The DNA here is from genome assembly GCF_044333285.1 of Streptomyces sp. NPDC021020. NCBI lineage: Bacteria > Bacillati > Actinomycetota > Actinomycetes > Kitasatosporales > Streptomycetaceae > Streptomyces > Streptomyces sp. NPDC021020. The sequence goes on along the minus strand of NZ_JBIRQQ010000003.1, from coordinate 122,695 downwards.
CAGGTTGAGCCCGCCCTGGGCCGGGGCGTCCACACGCGGCAGGGAGGCGTCGTCCGGGGGCGGAGGTGTCGTCACGCCTTCATTGTCGCGCGCGCTTGCACTTTGGCAACACTGTTGCCAAAGTGAGGTGCATGACCACCGCCGCACCCCTCCGCGTCGCCCTGGTCGGCTACGGCCCGGCCGGCTCGTTCTTCCACGCCCCGCTGATCGCCGCCGCACCCGGGCTGCACCTCGACACCATCGTCACCGGCAACCGGGAGCGGCGCGCGCAGGCGCGCGCCGAGCATCCGGGGGTCGTCTTCGCCGGCACCGCCGACGAGCTGTGGCCGCGCGCCGCCGAGCTGGACCTCGTCGTCCTCGCCTCCCCCAACCGCACCCATGTGCCGCTCGCCACCGCGGCCCTCGAAGCGGGCCTGTCCGTCGTCGTCGACAAGCCGCTCGCCGCGACCGCCGCCGAGGCCCGCGCGCTCGCCGCCCTCGCCGAGGACCGCGGCCTGCTGCTGACCGTCTTCCAGAACCGCCGCTGGGACAGCGACTTCCTCACCCTGCGCGGCCTCCTCGCGCACCGCGAGCTCGGCGAGGTCCACCGCTTCGAATCCCGCTTCGAGCGGTGGCGCCCGCAGCCCAAGGGCGGCTGGCGCGAATCCGGCGACCCCGCGGAGATCGGCGGCCTCCTCTACGACCTCGGCAGCCACCTCGTCGACCAGGCCCTCACCCTCTTCGGCCCGGTCCGCACGGTCTACGCCGAGTCGGACGTACGGCGGCCCGGCGCCGCCGCGGACGACGACGACTTCATCGCCCTCACCCACACCGGCGGCGTCCGCTCGCACCTGTGGATGAGCGCCACCGCCTCCCGCCTCGGCCCCCGCTTCCGCGTCCTCGGCAGCATCGGCGGCTACGTCACCTACGGCCTCGACCCGCAGGAGGCCGCCCTCCGCGAGGGCCTGCGCCCCGGCGAGGGCGCCGGATGGGGCTCCGAGCCCGAGGACGCGTGGGGCACCGCCGGCACCGACGAGACGGCCTGGGCCGTACCCTCCGAGCCCGGCGACTACCCGGCCTTCTACGCCGCCGTCGAAACCGCCCTCCGCGAGGGCACTCCCCCGCCGGTCACCGCCTGGGAGGCCGCCGCGGCCATCGAAGTCATCGAGGCGGCCCGCGAATCCGCCCTCACCGGCCAGGCGGTGACGCTGTGACCTCCCCGCACCTCGTCGACCCCGCGGTACTCACCGAGCAGGAACGGACCCTGGTCCTGCCCCACTTCACCCACGACGACGCATGGCGGCTCGGCTGCCTCCTCGTCGACCTCGCCCGCGCGCAGGACGCCCCCGTCGTCATCGGCATCCGCCGCGGCGACCAGCGGCTCTTCCACTGCGCCCTGGAGGGCACGGCCCCCGACAACGACGCATGGCTCGACCGCAAATCGCGTACCGCGCTGCGGTACGGCACGTCGTCCCTCGCGGTGGGCGAGCGCTTCCGTGCGAAGGGGACGACGTTCGAGGCGTCCTCCCACCTCGACCTCGCGCTCTACGCCGCGCACGGCGGGGCGTTCCCCCTCCGGGTGGCGGGCGTCGGCATCATCGGCGTCGTCGCCGTCTCCGGCCTCCCCCAGGTCGAGGACCACGCCCTCATCGTGGAGGCCCTCACCCGCTTCCTGGGCTGACGCCTCCGGCGGGGGGTGTTTCCCACCCGCACCACCCGTGCGGGTGAGATGTCGTCTGACGGTCTTCCTGTGGGGCTCAACCACCGTCGGCGGCGAGCCCGCCGTACAACCCGGAGGGGGACGATCCGGGGGTGCCCCCGGAGGAATGCGCACGCAAGACCCGCCACCTGGCTCATGAGGTCGGACGCGCATTCCGAGGAGGTACCCCCGGAGTGGCACCCGACCCCACCCCGCACGGGGCGCGCGATGCCCCGCCGGGTGACACCGGGGGCGCGGGGAACTGCGCGACCAGCCCCCGCCAAGGGAAGGTCGCGCAACGAACCGCAACCCCCCGCCCCGGGGCGGCAGCCCCTACGCGGAGGCAAGCACCTGACGCTGACGGCCCAGCCCGTCAATCGTGAGCTCCACCGTGTCGCCCACCCGCAGGTACGGGCGGGGCTCGGGCTGGCCCAGGGCGACGCCGGCCGGCGTCCCCGTGTTGATGACGTCACCCGGGTACAGCGTCATGAAGTGGCTGAGGTAGCGGACGATCTCCGCGACGGGGAAGATCTGGTCGCGCGTCGAACCGTCCTGCCGCAGCGTCCCGTTCACCCACAGCCGCAGCGGGAGGTCCTGCGGGTCGGGGACCTCGTCCGCGGTGACGAGCCAGGGGCCGAGCGGGTTGAAGGTCTCGCAGTTCTTGCCCTTGTCCCACTGGCCGCCGCGCTCGATCTGGAACTCGCGTTCGGAGACGTCGTGCGCGACGGCGTAACCGGCGACGGCGGCGAGCGCCTCCTCGTGGCTCGCCGCGTACCGCAGCTCGCGGCCGATGACGACGGCGAGTTCGACCTCCCAGTCGGTCTTGGTGCTGCCGCGCGGCACGAGGACCGTGTCGTCGGGGCCGACGACGGTGTCGGGCGCCTTCATGAAGACGATCGGCTCGGCGGGCACCTGCGCGCCCGTCTCGGCGGCGTGGTCGTGGTAGTTGAGGCCGATGCAGACGATCTTGCCGATGCGGGCGAGCGGCGGCCCGACGCGCAGGGACGCGTCGAGCGCGGGCAGGGCCGCGGTGTCGGCGGCCGCGACACGGGCGAGGGCGTCGGCGTCGGCGAGCAGCGCGCCGTCGATGTCGGGGACGAGGCCGGAGAGGTCGCGCACGACTCCGTCCTGGTCGAGCAGGGCAGGGCGCTCCGCCCCGGCGGGTCCGACTCGCAGCAGCTTCACAGGGGTACTCCGTTGTGCCTAGGGTGTCCGCGGCGGAGAACGGCGCGGACGGCGCACGCCCTCCGACAGGGCGCAGATGTCATCGGATGTCTGTCCGATCCTCCGACCGGCAGCGGATCCACGCAAGCCCTGTTCACGAGCTGGACGCAGCGGCGTACCGCCATCGCGGCCTGCCCAGACGTCGGACGGCCCGACGGCGGCGCGCCCGCGCGCCCGCTCACCCACCCGGCCGCGCGCCCGCGCGCCCCCTCACCCGCCCACCAGACGCGACACCGTGTAGATGAGCAGGCCGACGAGCGCCCCGACGACCGTGCCGTTGATACGGATGAACTGCAGGTCGCGCCCGACGTGCGCCTCGATCTTGCGGGAGGTCTGCTCCGCGTCCCAGCCGGCGACGGTCTCGCTGATGAGCGCGGTGATCTGGTCGCGGTAGGTGGTGACGAGGTAGACCGCCGCGTCCTCCAGCCAGCCGTCGACCTTCTCCCGCAGCCGCGGGTCCGCGGACATCCGGCGGCCCAGGGTGAGCAGCGAGGCGCGGGTGCGGGTGCGCAGCTGGCTGTGCTCGTCCTCGGCGGCGGCGACGGTCATGGCGCGCACCGACCCCCACACCGAGGCGATCAGCTCCTGCACCTCGGGGCGGCCGAGCAGGTCGTTCTTGAGGCGTTCGACGCGCTCGCGGGTGTCGGGGTCGGTCTGCAACTCCGCGGCGAAGTCGCGCAGGAAGCGGTCGACGGCGCCGCGCGCGGGGTGCTCGGGCGATTCGTTCATCTCGGTGACGAAGCGCAGCAGTTCCTTGTAGACGCGCTCGCCGACCTTGCGGTCCACGAAGCGCGGGGTCCAGCCGGGCGCGCCGCCCTGGACGGCGGTCATGACGGAGTCGGAGTGCTGGACCAGCCAGTCGCGGGCGCGCACGCACACCAGGTCGACCAGGCGGCGGTGGCCGCCGTCGGCGACCGTGCGCTCCAGGAGCTTGCCGAGCCCCGGGCCGACCTCCTGGGCGGCGGCCCGCCGGGTGATCGCGTCGCTCACGACGGCCTGGACGTCGGAGTCGCGCAGCACGGTCAACAGGCCGCGCAGGGCCGCGGCGGCCTGCTCGGTGACGCGGTCGGCGTTGGCCGGCTCGGACACCCAGGCGGCGAGCCGGGAGCCGACGCCGACGGCCCGCAGCCGGGTCCGTACGACCTCGGCCGACAGGAAGTTCTCCCCGACGAAATCGCCGAGGCTCGCGCCGAGCGCGTCCTTCTTGGTGGGGATGATCGCGGTGTGCGGGATGGGCAGGCCCAGCGGGTGGCGGAAGAGGGCGGTGACGGCGAACCAGTCGGCCATCGCGCCGACCATGCCCGCCTCGGCCGCGGCCGCGACGTAGCCGGCCCAGGCGCCCGAGCCGCTCGCGTCCGCCCATTTGGCGAGGGCGTAGACGGCGGTCGCGACCGCGAGGAAGCCGGTCGCGATGAGCTTCATCCGGCGTACCCCGCGGCGCCGTTCCGCGTCCGGGTCGGCCGCACCCCCCGCACCAGCCGGAACGACACTCCCCGACACCTGGTCCACCTGCTTCGCCCGCATATCCACCTGCGTATTGTCGCCAGCGCTGACGGAAGTGGAACGAACGGCGGGTTCCCGGCGCCTCCCGCGCCGCCCCGCGGACGGGAGAGCGACCCTGATGGACGACGCGACGGACACCGGCGGCGCGCCCACCGGCCACGCACCCGCCGGGGACACGACGGACACCGGCCGCGCGCCCGCCGGTTACGCCGGGCTCTTCGACGCCCCCGCGGGCTATCTGGACTTCGCCCGCTACGGGCCGCCCTCGCGCCCCGTGCTCGACGCGACCGCCGAGGCGCTGGGCCGCTCCGCGCGCGCCGACCACACCACCGTCAACGAGCTGATGCGGGCCGACCTGCTGGCCCGCGAGTCCGCCGCGCGGCTCGCGGGGACGGACGCCGAGCACACCGTGCTGCTGCCCAACACGACCACCGGGCTCTTCCAGGCCGCTTTCGGCATCCCGTCGGGCACGGTGCTCGTGCCCGAGGGCGACTTCCCCGCCAACCACTACCCGTGGCGCCGCACCGCCGCCGCGGGCCTGGCCGAGCCGCGCTGGCTGCGCGGCGACGCGCACGGCCGGCCCACCCCGGAGGCGGTACGGGACGCGCTCACCGCCGACGTCGTCGCCGTCTCCCTCAGCGCCGTCGACTTCCGCACCGGCTACCGCGCGGACCTCGCCGCGATCCGCGACGTCATCGGCCCCGACCGGCTGCTCGTCGTCGACGCGATCCAGGGCTTCGGGGTCGTCGAGATGCCCTGGCAGGCGGCGGACGTCGTCGTCACGGGCGGCCAGAAGTGGCTGCGGGCGGGCTGGTCGACGGGCTTCGCGGCGCTGTCCGACCGCGCGCTCGAACGGCTGGCGCCGACGCTCACCGGGTGGACGGGGGTGGAGGACGTCGCCCGCTTCGACGGCGCCGAGCACCCGCCGGCCGCGGGGGCGGGACGCCTCAGCCTCACCAACCTCAGCCCGGTCGCGGCCGCCGCGTTCGCCGCGGCGCTCCAGGTCGTGGAGTCGGCGGGGGTCGCGGCGATCGAGTCCGCGGTCGCCGCGCGGGTCGACGAACTGCTCGACGCGGTGCGCTCGGCCGGCGCGGAGGTCCTTTCCGAGACGGCACGCCCCCGGCGCGCCGGCATCGTCTCCTTCCGCCTCCCGGGCGTGGCCGCGGCGGACGTGGCCGCCGCCCTCCACGCGGAAGGCCTGACGCCCACGGTCCGCCCCGACTCCCTGCGCCTTTCTCCGCACGCCTCCACCCCGCCGTGGGTGGCCCCCGAGGTGGCGAAGGCGCTCACGTCCCTGCGGTGAGCCGCGCGCCCGGAGCCCGGGAGGTCAGCCCTCGTCCGAGCCGCCGCCGGGGCGCGCCGTGCCGCCCGGGTCGCCGGGGCCGCCGCCGGTGAGGCCGCCGAGGGGGTCGAACGTCGGCTGCGTCGGGGGCGGCTCCGACGTGGGGGGCGCCTGCGACGTCGGCTCGTCCGTGGGCCCGCCCGGGTCGGTGGACGGCGGCGCGGAGGAGTGCGGCGGGGCGCTGTGGGAGGGCGGCGCGGACGTCTCGCCCGGCGACTGCGTCGGCTCGTCGGACGGCTCGTCCGTGACCGGCGGCAGCGTCGGCACGTCCCCGTTCGTGTCGAGGTCGAAGTCGCGGACGGGCACCCCGTCGAGCGCGGCCCCGGTGTACGCGGCCCAGACCGCGCCGGGCGGGCCGCCGCCGTTGATGCGGTCGGTGTGCATCGCGCCGTACATCGCCTTCTGCTTGCCGTTGGCGGGGTCCATGCCGAGCAGGGCCACGACGGTGGCGAGCTTCGGGGTGTAGCCGGCGAACCACGCGGCCGTGTCGTTCTCCGCGGTGCCGGTCTTGGCCGCCGAGGGCCACCCGGAGTCCTGCGCGACGGTCGCGGTGCCGCCGGAGCTCTCCACGACGCTGCGCAGCACCTGCGTCACGGTGTCGGCGACGTCCCGCGGCACGTTCTGGTGCGCCTGCCGGTCGGGCAGCGGCAGGTCGCTGCCGTCCTTGCTGACCTTCTTCACCAGCGTGTAGGGGATCTCCTTGCCGTGGTTGGCCAGCGTCGCGTACACCTGCGCCATGTCCAGCGGGCTGGCGCCGAACGACCCCAGCGCCATCGCGGGCGTCGTCGGGATCTTCACGGACTCCGGCATCCCGAGGTCGTGCGCGGTGTCGATGACCTTGTCCGTGCCGACGTCCTGCGCCATCTGGGCGTAGACGGAGTTGACGGACTTGTCCATCGCGCGGGTGACGTCGATGTGCGGGTAGCTGTGCCCGTCCTCGTTCTCCGGGGCGTAGCCGACGGGGCCGTCCGGACCGACGACGGGCCGCTTGTTGTCGCCCTCGTAGACCGTTTTCGGCGTGATCCGCTTGCCGCCCTGCGTCCTGGAGTCGTGCTGGAGCGCGGCGGCCAGGATGACGGGCTTGAAGGTCGAGCCGGGGGTGTACGTGGCGTTGGTGGCGCTGCTCACGTACTGCTTGGTGTAGTCGACGCCGCCGTAGAGGGCGACGACCTCGCCGGTCGCGGGGTCGATGGACACCCCGCCGGCCCGTACGTACGCGTCGGCCTTGTTCTTGCCGAGCTTGTCGTAGACCTGGGCCTGGGCCGCCTTGACGAAGTCGTCCTCCTTGCCCTTCTGGATGCTGGTGACGATGCGGTAGCCGCCGCGGCGCAGCGAGTCGGCGTCGACGATGTGGTTCGCGTCGAGGTAGTCGTTGACGGCCTCGATGATGTAGCCGCGCTGGCCCGCCTTGCTCGCGACCGGGGTGGGCGCGCCGATGGTGGGGAATTTCGTCGCCGCCCGGTCGGCGGCGCTGAGCCAGTGCTCCTTGACCATGCCGTCCAGGACGTAGTTCCAGCGCGCCTTGGCCGCGGTCGCGTTCTCCGGGTGGGCCGCGAGGTCGAATTCGCTGGGGGCGTTGAGCAGCGTCGCGATGTACGCGCCTTCCGCCACCGTCAGGTCCGATGCGTTCTTGTGGAAATAGGCCTGCGAGGCGGCCTGGATCCCGTACGCGTTCCGCCCGTAGTAGCTGGTGTTGAGGTAGCCCTCGAGGATCTCGTCCTTGGTGACGTTGCGATCGAGTTTGATCGCGATGAAGAATTCCTTGACCTTCCGCGACGCCGTCTGGTTCTGGTTCAGGTAGTAGTTCTTCACGTACTGCTGGGTGATCGTCGAACCCGACTGCCGGCCCTTGCCGGTCGCGGTGTTCCACGCCGCCCGCACCATCGCCTTCGGGCTGACCGCCGACTCGTGGTAGAAACTGCGGTCCTCCGCGGAGAGCACCGCGTGCTGCGCGGTCTTGGAGACCTCGGCCAGCGACACGTTCTGCCGGTTGACCGCGCCGTCGCGGGACAGCTCGGTCTTGCCGTCGGAGTAGTAGTAGACGTTGCTCTGGGCGACCGCCGCGGCGTTCGGGTCCGGGATGGACACCAGCGCGTAGCCCACGAAGAAGCCGCCCAGCAGCAGCACCAGGACACCGAGGAAGGTGCCCAGGACCACCCGCCACGTCGGCACCAGCCGCCGCCAACCCGTACGGCCGGAACCGCCCGCGGCGCCACCCGCCGCCCCGAAGTGCGCGTCGCTCATATCAGTAGGGACTCCTCATCCGCCGCCGGGGTTGTCCGCGGCGGAAAACCGAGAAAACACCGAGAAATCCGTCCCGAACCGGCACGGACACACACGTAATCGTACGTACGCCCCAGGGCGCACACTCCTCCCACACTGGCGCATCCCCCGTCCGTCCGGGCATCCGGGCGCCCATCCGTGACAGGCCTGTGACAGGACGGTCAAACCCCGGCGGGCGCCACCCGGCGGGAAACCGCCCGGGGAACGGCGGAGAACACCCGGGAAACCCCGGCGAAAAGCAGTGGAAGGCGCCCCCCGACGCGCACTAGGCTTCTGCGCTTGTGTGTCCCGCGGGATGTGCCGCATCTCACGGGGACACCCCGGGGGGGCACCGGTGAAACCGAAGAAGCGGGGACAGGGAGAAAGGCGGAAGGTATGGGCGGCTTCTACGCTGCCGTCATGGTCCGCGGCTTCCGGCGCTATGCGACCTACCGCATCGCGACGGCGGCCGGAGTCGTCACCAACACGGTCTTCGGACTGATCATCTCCTACAGCTACATCGCCCTGTGGAGCCAGCGCCCGCACCTCGGCGGCTACAGCGAGGCGCAGGCGCTGACGTACGTGTGGATCGGACAGGGCCTGCTCGCGCCCATGGCCCAGATGGGCGGCGGCTTCGAACGCGAGATGATCGGCCGGATCAGCTCGGGCGCCATCGCGATCGACCTCTACCGGCCCGCCGACCTGCAAGGCTGGTGGCTCGCCTCCGACCTCGGCCGGGCCTGCTTCCAGCTGCTCGGCCGCGGGGTGCTGCCCGGCGTCGCCGGCGCCCTCGTCTTCGACCTGGCCATGCCCGGCTCGCTCCTGCCCTGGCTGCTGTTCGCGGCCGCCGTCGCCCTCGGCCTGCTGGTGAGTTTCGCGATCCGCTACCTCATCGCGCTCAGCGCCTTCTGGCTGCTCGACGGGGCCGGGGTCATGCAGATCGCCGGCATCGTCGCGCTGTTCTTCTCCGGCATGCTGCTGCCGCTCAACGCCTTCCCCGGCGCCCTGGCCGGCCTCGCGCAGGCACTGCCCTGGGCGGCGATGCTCCAGACCCCCGCCGACGTGCTGCTCGGCCGCCGGCACGGCGCCGGCGCGGCGCAGGCACTCGCCGTGCAGGCCGGCTGGGCCGTCGCACTGCTGGCCGCCGGGCGCCTCCTGCAAGGCGCCGCGACCCGCCGGGTGGTGGTCCAGGGTGGCTGACACCACGGGCACCACAGACACCACCGACACCGCGCCGGCCCCGTCCCCCGAAGCCTCCCCCGCCGCCGCACGCCCGCACACCGCCGTACGCGAGGGCCTGCGCGCCTACCGGCTGATCGTGCGGATGTGGATGCGCTCCACCATGGCCTACCGCACGTCCTTCGCCCTCACGACCCTCGGCAACCTCGCCGCGACCGCGCTCGACTTCGTCACCATCGTGCTGATGTTCTCCCGCATCGACACCCTCGGCGGCTTCGGCCTGCCCGAGATCGCCCTGCTCTACGGCACCACCAGCGTCTCCTTCGGCCTGTCCGACCTGCTCGCCGGCAACGCCGGATCGCTCGGCGACCGGGTCCGCGACGGCACCTTCGACGTCCTGCTGCTGCGCCCCGCCCCGCTCGTCGCCCAGGTCGCCGCCGACCGCTTCGCCCTGCGCCGCCTCGGCCGCGTCACCCAGGGACTCGCCGTCCTCGGCTGGGGCGTACTACGGGTGGACGTCGACTGGACGCCGGCCAGGGCCGCGCTCCTGGCCGTCACCCTGCTCGCCGGAACCGCCATCTTCTGCGCCGTCTTCGTCGCCGGAGCCGCCTTCCAGTTCTGGGCCGGCGACGCCTCCGAGGTCCAGAACTCCGTCACCTACGGCGGCAACACCCTGCTCCAGTACCCGCCCGGGATCTTCGGCCGGGAGCTGGTACGCGGGGTGACCTTCGTCGTCCCCCTCGCCTTCGTCAACTGGATGCCCGTGCTGCACATCCTCGGCCGGCCCGACCCCCTCGGCCTGCCCGGCTGGGCCGACTACCTCGGCGCACCCGTCGCCGTGCTGTGCTGCGCGCTCGCCGGGCTCGCCTGGCGCGCCGGCGTCCGTTCCTACCGCAGTACCGGGAGCTGAGAACCGATGACCCACACCCCCGCCTCCGGCGCCGCACCCATGATCGCCGTCGAGAACCTGGAGAAGGTCTTCGACGTCACCCGCAAGATCCCCGGCCGCGCCCTGCGCCGCGAACGCCACCAGGTCAGGGCCGTCGACGGCCTGGCCTTCACCGTGCCGCGCGGCGAGATGGTCGGCTACATCGGCCCCAACGGCGCCGGGAAATCCACCACCATCAAGATGCTCACCGGCATCCTCACCCCCAGCGGCGGCACCGTCCGCGTCGCCGGCATCGACCCCTCCCGCGACCGCACCCGGCTCGCCCGCCGCATCGGCGTCGTCTTCGGCCAGCGCACCACCCTGTGGTGGGACCTGCCGCTGCGCGACTCCTACGAGCTGGTCCGCCGCATGTACCGCATCGAGCAGCCCCGCTACACCCGCAACCTCGACACCTGCGTCGACCTCCTCGACCTCGGCCCGCTCCTCGACGTCCCCGTACGCCAGCTCTCCCTCGGCCAGCGGATGCGCGGCGACATCGCGGCCGCGCTGCTGCACGACCCCGACGTGCTCTACCTCGACGAACCCACCATCGGCCTCGACGTCGTCAGCAAGGCCAAGGTCCGCGAATTCCTCGCCGCCGTCAACGCCGACCGCGGCACCACCGTGCTGCTCACCACCCACGACCTCACCGACATCGAGACGCTGTGCAGCCGCGTCATGGTCATCGACCACGGACGGCTCATGTACGACGGCGACCTCGACGGCCTGCACGCCGCCGGCGAGTCCGAACGCACCCTGGTCGTCGACTTCGCCCGCGAACTGCCCGCCGTCGACATCCCCGGCGCCCGCTGGATCCGCAGCGAGGGCCCGCGCCAGTGGCTCGCCTTCCCCGCCGGGCAGAGCGCCGCCCCGCTCGTCGCCGCACTCGCCGCCGACCACCCGCTCGTCGACCTGTCCGTCCGCGAACCCGCGATCGAAGATGTCATCGCCCGGATGTACGGGGCGGCGTAACATCCCCGGAACCGTCCGTGCGGGCCGGGACCACAGAACAAGGGAGTTCATGTGCGGGAGGACTTCACCGTCGCCGAGGCGACGGCCGCCGACTGGGACGAGATCATCGGATGGTGCGCGGCCGAGGGCTGGAACCCCGGCCTCGGCGACGCGGCCTGCTTCCGCCCCACCGACCCGGCCGGCTTCCTGGTCGGGCGGCTCGGCGGCCGCGTCGTCTCCGCCGTCTCCGTCGTCACGTACTCGCCCGACTTCGCCTTCCTCGGCTTCTACCTCGTCCACCCCGACCACCGCGGCACCGGCCTCGGCATCGCCACCTGGAAGGCCGCGATGCCGCACGCCGAGGGCCGCCTCGTCGGCCTCGACGCGGTGCCCGAGCAGCGCGCCACCTACGAGCGGTCCGGCTTCACCGCCGCCCACGACCAGATCCGGCACACCGGCCGCCCCCACCGCGGGACCCCCTCCGCCGCCGTACGGGCCGTCACGCCCTACCACCTCGACGCCATCAGCGCCTACGACAGCGGGTGCTTCCCCGCCGAACGGCACGCCTTCCTCAGCCGCTGGCTCACCGCCACCGGGCACACCGCCCGGGTACTGCTCGACGAGAACGGCCACGTCACCGGCTACGGCGTCGTCCGCGCCGCGCACGAGGGCCACCGCGTCGGCCCGCTCTTCGCCGACACCCCGGAAGGCGCCGCCGCGCTGCTGGACGCGCTCACCGGCGCCCTGCCCGAGGACGCCGAGGTGTGCGTGGACGTACCCGACCACAACACGGCGGCACTCGATCTGGTGACATCCCGGGGCCTCGCCCCCACCGCCCGCTTCACCCGCATGTACACCGGCCCGGCGCCGTACTCCCGCCACGAGGCGACGTACGCGACGACGACGCTGGAACTCGGCTGAGCGCTTGACGGCGTAAAGCGGCGCCCCGGGCCGCGCGGTGCGGCCCGGGGCGCCGGGAAGCGGTCGGTCGGCAGGTCAGCCCGGTCAGCAGGTCACAGGTACAGCCCCGTGGAGTCGTCGGTGCCCTTCAGGCGTTCGGCGGCCACCGCGTGCAGATCGCGCTCGCGCATCAGGACGTACGCCACGCTCCGGACCTCCACCTCGGCCCGGTCCTCCGGGTCGTACAGCACCCGGTCGCCGACCTCCACCGTCCGTACGTTCTGCCCCACCGCGACGACCTCGGCCCACGCCAGCCGCCGGCCCACCGCCGCCGTCGCCGGAATCAGGATGCCGCCGCCGCTGCGGCGCTCGCCCTCGCCGGCCTCGTGCCGCACCAGGACGCGGTCGTGCAGCATCCGGATGGGCAGCTTGTCGTGCTCACTGTTCGAACTCACCCGCACGACGTTACCGGCGGCGCCGCCACGACGAGAGACCGCCCACCACCGCGATCAGCGCCACACCCGCCACCGCCGCCGGAACGATCCGCTCCAGCCGCGGCGCGCCGTCCGCCCCCACGAAGGGCGCGGTGGCCCGCCCCACCACCTCGTTGATCCTCGTGTACGCCCGCCCCGCCGTGCGGTCCACCGCCGACATGGCCTTGGCCTTCGTGTCCGCCGCGATCGTCGCCGGATGCACCCGCACCGCGAGCTCGTCCAGCGTCTCCGCGAGGTCCTGCCGCCTGCGGGCGATGTCCGCCTCGATCTGAGCGGGCGTCCTGACGTCGTCCGACACCGCGTATCCTCCATCGGCTGATTAGGTACCGTTCGGACAGTCTGTCAGTTCGACGCGGCCCGCGCCTCGTCGGCACCCCCGTTTGAGGAGCTTCCCCATGGCCGAGCGCCTGTCCCCTGGCGACCCCGCCCCCGACTTCACCCTCCAGGACGCCGACGGCAAGCCCGTCTCGCTCGCCGACCACCGCGGCCGCAAGGTCATCGTCTACTTCTACCCCGCCGCCATGACCCCCGGCTGCACCAAGCAGGCCTGCGACTTCACCGACAACCTCGACCAGCTCGCCGCCGCCGGCTACGACGTCCTCGGCATCTCCCCCGACACCCCCGAGAAGCTCGCGAAATTCCGCACCAAGGAATCCCTGCGCGTCACCCTCCTCTCCGACCCCGACCGCGCCACCCTCACCGCCTACGCGGCGTACGGCGAGAAAATGAACTACGGCAAGAAGACCATGGGCGTCATCCGCTCCACCTTCGTCGTCGACGAGTCCGGCACGATCGCCCACGCCTTCTACAACGTCCGCGCAACGGGCCACGTGGCCAAACTCCTCCGCGACCTGGACGTCTGAGCAGCCGTAACCGGGGGCGGGGCGGGTCGTTGATCCGTACGAGGGACGAACACACGTCCTGGTACGGGGGTGGCGATGGCGGCCAGATACACCCGGGAGGCGCTGGCGGAGGCGGCGCGCACCGCGCGGGACATGGACGACGCCGTCCGCCGCTGCGGCGGCAGCCCGACGCCCAGCAGCAGGCGCTACCTGCGCAGGAAGTTCGCCGAGGCGGGCATCGACGCCTCACACCTCGCCCCGGAGCGGGCACGGCACACCGAGAGCCGGCTCCGGGAGGCGGTGGCCGCGGCGACCAGCGTCAAGGACGTCGTCCGGCGGCTGGGGATCAACCCGGTGGGCGGCAACCACGCGCACATCAGCCGCCGGATAGCCGCGTACGGAATCGACACCGGCCACTTCCGGCGAACACCCGGCCGCCGCCCCGACCCCGACGGCCCCGGCCCGCTGCGGCTGCGCACTCCCGGGGAGGGGCGGACCCCGGGTACGCGACTGCGGCAGGCGCTGCTGGCGGCCGGCGTGCCCGAGCGCTGCGCGATGTGCGGCACCGGACCCGAGTGGAACGGCAGGCCCCTGGTCCTGGAGGTCGACCACGTCGACGGGACGTGGTGGGACAACCGGCCGGAGAACCTGCGGCTGCTGTGCCCCAACTGCCACACGGTCACCGACACCTACCGCGGGCGGAAGAGGCGGCAGTGAAGCGCCCGACGTATGCACGCGACCTGCTGGCGCGCGCCGCCGCCGAGTCGGTCAGTCTCGCCGGGGTGCTGCGGCGGCTGGGCATCCCCGAGAGCACCACCACCCGGACGCGGCTGCGCCGGAGCCTGGCGGCGTACGGGATCGACACCGGCCACTTCACCGGCCAGGGGTACGCGCGCGGGGTCCCGTCACCGCATCGGCTGTCCGCGGACCGGATCCTCCGGCGGAAGGACGTCGGCGAGCGCCGGACGAAGACCGCGCAGTTGCGGCGGGCGCTCGACGATCTGGAGGTGCCGCACGTGTGCGTCGGGTGCGGGCTCGGCGACATGTGGCAGGGCAGGCGGCTGGTGCTGGAGATCGACCACGTCAACGGCGACCGGCTCGACAACCGCCGGGAGAACCTGCGGTACTTGTGCCCTTCCTGCCACAGCCAGACCCGGACGTTCGCGAACCCGTCGCGCCGCCCTGCGACGCTCCGGAACCCAGTACAGTAGCCCCCGGGGGCCCGTACCCCAGCTGGTTAAGAGGGCACCGATTTAGGGTCGGCGTGTCGTGGGTTCGAGTCCCACCGGGCCTACCGCTCAGGGCGCGGCACTCCACGAGTGGCGCGCCCTTTTCCGTGCCCGCGCTCAGCCCAGCAGCTCCGCCATCATCGGCGCCAGCGCCCGGAACGCCTTGCCGCGGTGGCTGATCGCGTTCTTCTCGTCGGGGGTCAGCTCCGCGCAGGTGCGGGTCTCGCCGTCGGGCTGGAGGACGGGGTCGTAGCCGAAGCCGCCGGTGCCGGCGGGGGCGTGGCGGAGGGTGCCGGTGAGGCGGCCCTCGGCGACGCGGGTGGTGCCGTCGGGGAGGGCGAGGGCGGCGGCGCAGGCGAAGTGGGCGGCGCGGTGCTCCTCGGCGATGTCGGAGAGCTGGGCGAGGAGCAGGTCGAGGTTGGCGGTGTCGTCGCCGTGCCGGCCGGCCCAGCGGGCGGAGAAGATGCCGGGGGCGCCGCCGAGGACGTCCACGCACAGGCCCGAGTCGTCGGCGACGGCGGGCAGGCCGGTGGCCTGGGCGAGGGCGTGCGCCTTGAGGAGCGCGTTCTCGGTGAAGGTGACGCCGGTCTCCTTGACGTCGGGGATCTCGGGGTAGGCGTCGGCGCCGACGAGGTCGACGTCGAGTCCGGTGCCGGTGAGGATCGCCCGCAGTTCGGTGACCTTGTGGGCGTTGCGGGTGGCGAGTACGAGGCGGCGCGTCATGGGTCCGATTATCCCGGGTGTGCCGGGTGCGTCCCGCGTACGGGGGGCGTACGCGGGACGCGCCCGGGTCGGGTCAGGCCTCGGTGACGGCTTCGAGCGCCGCCTTCTGGGCGGCGGTCAGCTCGGCGCAGCCGCCGACGGCGAGGGCGAGCAGCGCGTCGAGTTCGGCGCGGTCGAAGGGCTGGCCCTCGGCGGTGCCCTGGACCTCGACGAAGCGGCCGTCGCCGGTGCAGACGACGTTCATGTCGGTTTCGGCGCGGACGTCCTCGGTGTAGGCGAGGTCGAGCAGCGGGACGCTGTCGACGATGCCGACGCTGACGGCGGCGACCGTGCCGGTCAGCGGGCGGGACTTGGCCTTGATGAAGTGGTTCTGCTGCATCCAGGTGACGGCGTCGGCGAGGGCGACGTAGGCGCCGGTGATCGCGGCGGTGCGGGTGCCGCCGTCGGCCTGGAGGACGTCGCAGTCCAGGACGACGGTGTTCTCGCCGAGGGCTTTGTAGTCGATGACCGCGCGCAGGGAGCGGCCGATGAGGCGGGAGATCTCGTGGGTGCGGCCGCCGATCTTGCCGCGGACGGACTCGCGGTCGCCGCGGGTGTTGGTGGCGCGGGGCAGCATCGCGTATTCGGCGGTGACCCAGCCTTCGCCGCTGCCCTTGCGCCAGCGGGGGACGCCCTGGGTGGCGCTTGCCGTGCACAGGACGCGGGTGTCGCCGAAGGCGACGAGGACGGAGCCTTCGGCGTGCTTGCTCCAGCTCCGTTCGATGGTGACGGTTCGAAGCTCATCCGGCCTGCGGCCGTCGATTCGTGACATCCCCGCACCCTATCCGGGTGCGCCCGGGGCCCCTGCCGGGCTGGGCCCGGCCCCCCGTTGCCCTGCCGGGCGGAGGGCTTCTCCGCGCCCCGCGGGGGGTTCTCGTGAGGCGGCGCGCGGGGCCGCGCCGGGCGACCCGGCGCAGCTCCGCGCGCCTGCCCCTGCCACCTCCCCGGCGGGGCGCGGAGAGCATCGTCAATGCCCCCGGGGGCGAGAGCGCGGCGCCCGCACAGCCCGCGGCCGCTCGGCTGCGGCACCCGCACAACCCCGGGCGAGGGTACGGCGGCCTCACAACCAGCGGCCGCTCGGGTGCGGCGCCCGCGCAACCCCCGGTGGGGCTACATCATGTCTTCGATGTCCGCGGCGATCGGGTCGGCGTCGGTGCCGATGACGACCTGGATGGCGGAGCCCATCTTCACGACGCCGTGCGCGCCCGCGGCCTTGAGTGCGGCCTCGTCGACGAGCGCGGGGTCGCGGACCTCGGTGCGGAGCCGGGTGATGCAGCCCTCGACCTCTTCGATGTTGTCGATTCCGCCGAGCCCGGCGACGATCTTCTCTGCCTTGGTGGCCATTGGTGTCTCCCTGCTTCCCTGACCCACCGCGGGTCCGTAATGTCACGGTAACGCACGGTTGGCCCAACTTCACGGGCGGTAGGCCGCCCCATGGACCACCATGTCGATCATGGACGCCGGTCACCCGCACTCCCCAGTGGTCTACACCACTGTACGCGAGCAGCAGGTCCGCGGAGCCACCCGGTGAGCGCCGCGGACCCGGCGGCGGACGCCGCCGCGAGCGGACCCGTACGCCGCGGCCGGGGCAGCAGGTTCTTCCAGGGCCTGCAGAAGATGGGCCGCAGCCTCCAGCTGCCGATCGCCGTCCTCCCGGCGGCGGGCATCATCAACCGGCTCGGCCAGGACGACGTCTTCGGCCCCGACGGTCTGGGCTGGGACCGCGTCGCGAAGGTCTTCGTGGGCGCGGGCGGCGCGCTGCTGGACGGCAACTTCGGCCTGCCCCTGCTCTTCTGCGTGGGCGTGGCCATCGGCATGGCCAAGCGCTCGGACGGCTCGACGGCGCTCGCCGCGGTCGCCGGCTACCTGGTCTTCTTCGGCATCCTCACCCGCTTCCCGAAGGACTGCCCGCAGGGGTCGACGTACACCCAGCTAGGCCAGCTCGCGGGCGCGTGCACGCTCAAGGACGGGACGACGACGCTCGCGGAGTTCCAGACGCCGGGCGTCTTCGGCGGCATCGTGATGGGCCTGCTCACCGCCTTCTTCTGGCAGCGCTTCCACCGCACGAGGCTGCCCGACTGGCTGGGCTTCTTCAACGGCCGCCGCCTCGTCCCGATCATCATGTCGGGGGTGGCGATCGTCTTCGCCGTGGTCTGCCTGTTCATCTGGCCGCCGATCGGCGACGGCCTGACGAGCTTCAGCAAGAAGCTCGTGGACCTCGGCTCGTGGGGCGCGGGCATCTTCGGTGTCGCCAACCGCGCGCTGCTCACGGTGGGCCTGCACCAGTTCCTGAACACCTTCGTGTGGTTCCAGTTCGGCGACTTCACCAAGCCGGACGGCACGGTCGTGCACGGCGACATCCCGCGCTTCCTGGCGGGCGACCCGACGGCCGGCCAGTTCCAGACCGGCTTCTTCCCGATCATGATGTTCGCGCTGCCCGCGGCCGCGCTGGCGATGACGCACACCGCCAAGCCGCACCGCCGCAAGGAGGTCGGCGGCCTGATGCTGTCGGTCGCGCTGACGTCCTTCGTGACGGGCATCACCGAGCCGATCGAATACTCGTTCCTCTTCATCGCGCCGCTGCTGTACGCCTTCCACGCGGTGCTGACGGGTGTGTCGATGGCGCTGTGCTGGGGCCTGGGCATCAAGGACGGCTTCAGCTTCTCCGCGGGCCTGATCGACTACGTCATCAACTGGAACCTGGCGACCAAGCCGTGGCTGATCCTGGTGGTGGGCGCGGGCTTCGCGGTCGTGTACTACCTCCTCTTCCGCTGGGTGATCCTGCATTTCGATCTGAAAACGCCGGGCCGCGAGCCGGAGGAGCTGGGCGAGGAGCTGGAGCGCGACAACGTCAAGTAGCCGCCACGCCGCGTGACGGCGGCCCGGACCGTACGTAAGACCCCCTGGTCAGCAGGCCGGGGGGTCTTCGCTGTGCGTGAGCGGTGTGACGCAGCGCACCCGGAAGCGCGGATTCCTTTACCCGTAGGGGTCGTGTAAAACTGGTCTACACCACTGAGTGGTATAGACCACGGAGGAATCTGATGACAACGGCCACGGCCACCGCCGGCACTCCGGCGGCCCCCGCGAAGAAGCGGGGCTCCGGCCTCTTCCAGGGGCTGCAAAAGGTCGGCCGCAGCCTTCAGCTGCCGATCGCCGTCCTGCCCGCCGCGGGCATCCTGCTCCGGCTGGGCCAGTCGGACGTCCACGAAAAGTGGCACTTCCCGACGGACGTCACGAGGGTCTTCGCCGGTGCCGGCGGCGCCCTGCTGGACTCCTCCTTCGGCCTGCCGCTGCTGTTCTGCATAGGTGTGGCGATCGGCTTCGCCAAGAAGTCGGACGGCTCGACGGCGCTCGCCGCGGTCGTCGGCTTCCTGGCGTACTTCGCAGTGATCCACCAGTTCCCGATCGACCCGGGCACGCCCGGCATGAAGTACACGGGCAGCGGGCTCGGGGGCGGCTACTGGGCGAAGGGCGAGACCGTCGTCGGGGCCAGTTTCCAGAACCCCGGCGTACTGGGCGGGATCATCCTCGGCCTGCTGACCGCCGTGCTCTGGCAGCGCTTCCACCGCACCAAGCTGGTGGACTGGCTGGGCTTCTTCAACGGCCGCCGCCTGGTGCCGATCCTCATGGCCTTCACCGGCACCGCCCTCGGCGTGCTGGTGGTCGCGGGCTGGCAGCCGATCGGTGACCAGATCACCCACTTCGGCAAGTGGATGACCGGCCTCGGCTGGTTCGGCGCGGCGCTCTTCGGCCTGATCAACCGCGGTCTGATCCCGATCGGCATGCACCAGTTCGTCAACTCCGTCGCCTGGTTCCAGATCGGCGACTACAACGACGCGGCCACCCACACCGTGGTGCACGGCGACCTGACCCGCTTCTTCGCGCACGACCCGAGCGCGGGCCAGTTCATGTCCGGCTTCTTCCCGATCATGATGTTCGGCCTGCCGGCCGCCGCGCTGGCCATCGCGCACTCCGCGCGGCCCGAGCGCCGCAAGGCCGTGCTCGGCATGATGGTCTCGCTCGCGCTGACCTCGTTCGTCACCGGTGTGACCGAGCCGATCGAGTTCTCCTTCATGTTCATCGCGCCGCTGCTGTACGCGATCCACGCGGTGCTGACGGCCGTGTCGATGGCGGTCACCTGGGCCCTCGGTGTGCACGCGGGCTTCACGTTCTCCGCGGGCTTCATCGACTACGCGCTGAACTGGAACCTGGCGAGCAAGCCGTACCTGATCATCCCGATCGGGCTGGTGTTCGCCGCGGTCTACTACGTGGTCTTCCGCTTCGCGATCACGAAGTTCGACCTCAAGACCCCCGGCCGCGAGCCGGAGGAGGAGGTCGAGGACGTCACCCGCTGAGCGGGCGACCACCTCGGCACACTCCGAGAACCACCCGCCCCGGCGTCCGGCCGGGCCCCGTACCGATACGGGGACCTGCTGCGCACCTGCCGGGTGCCGGGGGCGGGCGGGTGTGAGGCGGGTGCGGTCTGCGGCTGGGCCTACAGCTGGTGCTGGGCTTACAGCTGGTAGACCGCGCCCGCCTTCGCCAGTTCCACGGGGCCTTCGTAGGCGGTACGGGCGTCGCGCAGGTTGAGCGCGGGGCTGGTCCACGGCGGGATGTGGGTGAGCACCAGGCGGGAGACGCCCGCGCGGGCGGCGATCCGGCCGGCCTCCAGGCCGTTGAGGTGGAGGTCGGGGATGTCCTCCTTGCCGTGCACGAAGGACGCCTCGCACAGGAAGAGGTCGGCGCCCTCGGCGAGGGTGTCGAGCGCGGCGCAGGGGCCGGTGTCGCCGGAGTACGCGAGGGTGCGGCCCTGGTAGCCGAGCCGGAAGCCGTAGGCCTCGACGGGGTGGCTGACCAGGTCGGTGGTGATGTCGAAGGGGCCGAGGGCGAAGCGGCCGGGGGTGAGGGTGCGGAAGTCGAAGACCTCGCTCATGCACTTCTCGTCGGGCACGTCGCCGTACGCGATGTTGAGCCGCCGCTCGGTGCCGGCCGGGCCGTAGACCGGGATGACGGGGGCGGGGCCGCCGTCGTGCCGGTAGTAGCGGGCGACGAAGTAGCCGCACATGTCGATGCAGTGGTCGGCGTGCAGATGGCTGAGCACGACGGCGTCCAGGTCGTACAGGCCTACGTGGCGCTGGAGTTCGCCGAGGGCGCCGTTTCCCATGTCGATCAGCAGCCGGTAGCCGTCCGCCTCGACGAGATAGCTCGAACAGGCCGAGTCCGCGGACGGGAAAGACCCCGAGCAGCCGACGACGGTGAGCTTCATTCCGGGAAACACCTCCGTGGGCGCGCCGCATCCACCCCATTCCTGAGGGCGTGGGGGTATTGGCGGAAGCGGTCCGCCATGTCTTGCGAGGGTAAGGCGCGCTGCGCCGCACGGGGCCACCGTGGTACCCGTGTGTGGGCGGAATCACCAGTCCGGGTGTCTTGGCGGGGCCTCGGCGGGCCGCGGGGGGGGCGTCCGGTTGTCCGGGGTTGCCCGGGTCGGCACCCGGGTGCCGGCTTCGGTGGCGGTGCGCCGCCGCGGCCCCGCGGGACCTGCCGCGCCGGCCGCAGAAGGGTGCGCGTCCCGGGGCGGCGCCCCGGGACGCGCGGGGGCTTCAGGCCCAGAGCTGGCCGTGCAGGGCGGCGACGGCGGCCTCGTCGCTGGGGGCGGTGTAGATGCCCGTGGACAGGTACTTCCAGCCGCCGTCGGCGACGACGAAGACGACGTCGGCGCGCTCGCCCGCGCGCTGCGCCTTGGCGGCGACGCCGAGCGCGGCGTGCAGCGCGGCGCCGGTGGAGACACCGGCGAAGATGCCCTCCTGGGCGAGGAGTTCGCGGGTGCGGCGGACGGCGTCGGTCGAGCCGACCGAGAAGCGGGTGGTCAGCACGGACTCGTCGTAGAGCTCCGGCACGAAGCCCTCGTCGAGGTTGCGCAGGCCGTAGACCAGGTCGTCGTAGCGCGGCTCGGCGGCGACGATCGTGACACCGGGCACCTTCTCGCGCAGGTAGCGGCCGACGCCCATGAGGGTGCCGGTGGTGCCGAGGCCTGCGACGAAGTGGGTGATGGTCGGCAGGTCGGCGAGGATCTCCGGGCCGGTGGTGGCGTAGTGCGCGCCGGGGTTGGCCGGGTTGCCGTACTGGTAGAGCATGACCCAGTCCGGGTGCTCGGCGGCCAGCTCCTTGGCGACGCGTACGGCGGTGTTGGAGCCGCCGGCGGCGGGCGAGGAGATGATCTCGGCGCCCCACATGGCGAGCAGCTCGCGGCGCTCGGAGGAGGTGTTCTCCGGCATCACGCACACGATGCGGTAGCCCTTGAGGCGGGCGGCCATCGCGAGCGAGATGCCGGTGTTGCCGGAGGTCGGCTCCAGGATGGTGCAGCCGGGGGTGAGCCGCCCGTCCGCCTCGGCCTGCTCGATCATGTACAGGGCCGGGCGGTCCTTGACGGAGCCGGTGGGATTGCGGTCCTCCAGCTTCGCCCAGACGCTCACCTCGCCGGACGGGGACAGGCGCGGCAGGCGGACCAGCGGGGTGTTGCCGACCGCCGCCAGCGGACTGTCGTAGCGCATCAGGCCATGCCCCCGGCGACGGCGGGCAGGATCGTCACGCTGTCGCCGTCCTTGACGTCGGTCGCGATGCCCTTGAGGAAGCGGACGTCCTCGTCGTTGAGGTAGACGTTGACGAAGCGGCGCAGCTCGCCCTCCTCCACGACCCGGGCCCGCAGGCCGGCGTGCCGGGTGTCGAGGTCGGTGAGCAGCTCGTCGAGCGTGCTGCCGGCGCCTTCCACGGACTTCTCGCCGTCGGTGTAGGTGCGGAGGATGGTGGGGATGCGGACCTCGATGGCCATTCGTTCGCTCCAGTGAGTGCGTGGGGCATGCGGGGGTTCGTGTCGCGGTGGCGACGCGGGCTGGCTGCGGTGCTGTGCGGGCCGTACGGGGTTCGTGCGGTCGTGCGGGCCTCGGGGCCTTGCGGGCCCCGGGGCGCGTGCGGCGGGGCGGGGCGCGCCGTCAGTCGCCGGGGGCGGACGGACACGCCGCGTTGGTGCGGCGGCACAGGTCGACGTGCAGCCGCGCCACGAGCAGCGAGCCCGGCGCCTTGTCGCTCACGTCGGAGAAAACCATGGGCTCATCGTATCGATTCCCGCCACCGGCCCCAGGGCCTCGTCTCGGTATCCGGGACGTCAGGCGTACGAAGCCACTACTTTGACCGGCTCTTCGGTCACGGTGCCGTCCACGATGCGGAACGAGCGGAACTGGGGCTCAGAAAACTCCTCCGCGGTGGACACCAGGACGTAGTGCGCGCCGGGCTCGTTGGCGTACGAGATGTCGGTGCGCGAGGGGTAGGCCTCGGTCGCGGTGTGCGAGTGGTAGACGATCACCGGCTCCTCGTCCCGGTCGTCCATGTCCCGGTAGAGCTTGAGCAGGTCGGTGGAGTCGAACTCGTAGAAAGTCGGGGAGCGGGCGGCGTTCAGCATGGGGACGAAGCGCTCGGGGCGGCCGCTGCCCTCGGGGCCGGCCACGATGCCGCAGGCCTCGTCGGGGTGGTCGGCGCGGGCGTGGGCCACGATCGCGTCGTGCAGCTCCTGGGTGATGGTCAGCATGCAAGAAAAGTACAGCGCGCTTGTCTCACGCCCCCTGCCGGTGGCCGGTCTCACAGCGCCGGGGGCATCGGGGTCACAGCGCCGCCGCGTCCGGGGCGGCCGGGCCCTCCGGGGCGCCCGGCGCGAGCGCGTCCGCGGGCGGCGGGGGCAGGTGCGGGCGGCGGGCGAAGGCGGCGGGGTTGCGCCGCCGCAGCACCCGGTAGCCGGCCGCGAGCAGCGCGAGCCACACGGGCACCCCGTAGAGCGAGACCCGGGCCTGGCTGTCGGCGCCGGTCATCACCAGCACGGCGGCGAGGAAGCCGAGCGCGGCCCAGCTGGCGGCGGCCCCGCCGGGCGCGCGGAACCACGCGGTGGCGGCCCGCCCGGCCCGTACGGCGGCGCGGTAGCGGATGTGCGAGCAGAGGATCACGCCCCACGTCCACACCCCGGCCACCGTCGCGAAGGCGGTGATGTACGTGAACGCGCCGTCGGGGTCGACGTAGTTGATCCACACCCCGACGCCCATCAGGGCCACCGACGCGGCGGTGCCGGCCGCGGGGGTGCGGCGGCCGGTGAGGCGGGAGAAGAAGGCCGGGCCCTGGCCGTTGACGGCGAGGTCGCGCAGCATGCGGCCGGTGGAGTACATGCCGGAGTTGCAGGACGACAGGGCGGCCGACAGCACCACGAAGTTGACGATGCCGGCGCCGAAGGGGATGCCGATGACGGCGAAGGCGGCCACGAAGGGGCTCACGCCCGGCTGGAAGTGCGTCCAGGGCACCACGCACAGGATGACGGTGAGCGCGCCGACGTAGAAGAGCACGATGCGCCACGGCAGGGTGTTGATGGCCTTCGGCAGCGTCTCGCGGGGGTTCTGCGCCTCGCCCGCGGTCACCCCGACCAGTTCGACGGCGATGTAGGCGAACATGACGATCTGCAGGGTCAGCAGCGAGCGGCCCACCCCGTTGGGGAAGAAGCCGCCGTCGTGCCACAGGTGGCCGACCGACGCGGTGTCACCGGCCGCCGAGACGCCGAGGGTCAGCACGGCGACGCCGATCAGGATCATTCCGACGATCGCCGTCACCTTGATCATCGACAGCCAGAACTCGACCTCTCCGAAGAGCTTGACCGAGATCAGGTTGGCCGCGAAGAGCACCAGCAGGAAGCCGCCGGCCGCCGTCCACTGCGGCACGCCGGGCCACCAGAACTGCACGTACGTGGCCGCGGCGGTGACCTCGGCCATCCCGGTCACCACCCACATCAGCCAGTACGTCCAGCCGGTGACGTAGCCCGCGAAGGGCCCCAGGAACTCCCGGCCGTAGTCGGCGAAGGAGCCGGACACCGGGCGGTAGGTGAGCAGCTCGCCGAGCGCGCGCATGATCGCGAAGACCGCGGCGCCGGCGACCGCGTACATCAGGATCAGGCTCGGGCCCGCCTGGTGGATGGCGCGGCCGGCGCCGAGGAAGAGCCCGGTGCCGATGGCGCCGCCGATCGCGATCATCTGGATCTGCCGGCTGCCGAGCCCGCGCTCGTAGTCCGCGTCCGCGTCCCCGCCCGCGCCCGTGCCGCCGCCCGGGGCGGGGGCGTCGGGCGGTACGTCCTTCACGTCCGTCATGCCCGGATCCGTACCACGCGGGCGGTACGCCGGAATCCGCGCTCCGCCACCCGGGGGGCCGCCGGGCGCGGAAGGGCTCAGCCGGTCATGGCCTCGACGAGGGACTCCTGGAGGCTGCCGAGCCAGAGGTAGGCCATCACCATGGGCTTGCGCTCGTCGCTGTCGGGCAGCTGGTAGAGGCCGTTCTGGTCGTCCTCGCTGACATCGAGGTAGGTGCCGATGGTCAGCCGCAGGTCGTTGAGCGCGCCGAGCCACTGGCGCGCCTCGGGGGCGGCCAGCCGCAGCTCGGAGCCGTTGCGGTCGAGGCTGCGGACCATCGCGAGGGCGTCCTCGCGCTTGCGGGAGCGCAGGTCGTTCTCGGTGAAGCGGCGGAATTCCGACGCGTCGCCGTCGTCCTCGTACGCGTTCGGGAAGAGCCTGGCCAGCGCCGGGTCCTCGGGCGGCTTGCTGGGCCCTTCTGCGAACAGCTCGGCCAGCGGGTCGGCCTCCGCGTCGGGGTCGGCGGCGCCCGGGCCCGGGCCGATGAGCTCCAGCAGCTGCACGGCGAGCGTGCGCAGGATGGAGATCTCGTCCTCGTCCAGCAGGATCACGGCGCCTCCGCCGTCGACGCCCGTGAACACGCCCCGCCGGGCGCGGCGGCGGCCCATCAGCGGTCCTGCGACAGGGTCGCCCACAGGCCGTAGCCGTGCATCGCCTGCACGTCGCGCTCCATCTCTTCGCGGGTGCCGCTGGAGACCACGGCTCTCCCCTTGTGGTGGACGTCCTCCATGAGCTTGGTGGCCTTGTCCTTGGAGTAGCCGAAGTACGTCTGAAAGACGTACGTCACGTAGCTCATCAGGTTGACGGGGTCGTTGTGCACGAGTGTGACCCAGGGAACGTCCGGCTCCGGCACCTCGAACGGCGCTTCGCTCGACGCGGGGCGGGTCTCGACAGGCTCGACAGGCGCGACACTCACAGGTTCCATGCTGCCGCCGGTGGGGGCTCTCGCACAAATGGGCGTGCCGGAGGGGGTGCGCCGGGGCGCGCGGTTCCCCCGACCGCGCCGCCGCGCGCCGTGTGAGGGGGCGCACACGGCGGAGATCTCGTCAGTTTGACGAAATCGGGGGTAGCATCGGCGCCATGAGCACAGCAGAGCTGGGACTGCCGGTGGACGTGCCGTCCACCGCGCTTTTCACCGACCGCTACGAGCTGACCATGCTGCAGGCAGCCCTGCGCAGCGGCGCCGCGCACCGCCGCTCGGTCTTCGAGGCCTTCACCCGGCGGCTGCCGGAAGGCCGCCGCTACGGCGTCGTCGCGGGCACCGGCCGGGTGCTCGACGCCGTCGAGAACTTCCGCTTCGACGCGCCCGTCCTGGACTTCCTGCGCCGCGAGCAGGTCGTCGACGACGACACCCTCGAATGGCTGGCCGGCTACCGCTTCACCGGCGACATCTGGGGCTACCCCGAGGGCGAGGTCTACTTCCCCGGCTCGCCGATCCTGCGCGTCGAGGGCACCTTCGCCGAGGCCGTCGTCCTGGAGACGGTCGTCCTGTCGATCCTCAACCACGACTCCGCCATCGCCGCGGCCGCCTCCCGGATGGCCGTCGCCGCCGGCGGCCGCCCGCTGCTGGAGATGGGCGCCCGCCGCACCCACGAGCTGGCCGCCGTCGCCGCCTCGCGCGCCGCGTACGTCGGCGGCTTCCGCACCAGCTCCAACCTCGCGGCGGGCTTCCGCTACGGCATCCCCACCGTCGGCACCAGCGCGCACGCCTTCACGCTGCTGCACGACACCGAACGCGACGCCTTCACCGCCCAGGTCGACTCCCTCGGCCGCGGCACCACGCTGCTCGTCGACACCTACGACGTCGCCACCGCGGTCCGCGCCGCCGTCGAGATCGCCGGGCCCGAACTGGGCGCGGTCCGCATCGACTCCGGCGACCTGCTGCTGCTCGCCCACCGGGTGCGCCAGCAGCTCGACGACCTCGGGGCGAAGAACACGAAGATCGTCGTGACCTCCGACCTCGACGAGTACGCCATCGCGTCGCTCGCCGCCGCGCCCGTCGACTCCTACGGGGTCGGCACGACGCTCGTCACCGGCAGCGGGCACCCGACGTGCTCCATGGTCTACAAGCTCGTCGCCCGCGCGGGCGCCGACGGGGGCCCGCTCGTACCCGTCGCGAAGAAGTCCATGGGCGGCAAGACCAGCGTCGGCGGCCGCAAGTGGGCCGCGCGGCGGGTCGACGAGGACGGTGTCGCCGCCGCGGAGGTCGTCGGCAGCGGCCCGATCCCCGCGGAGCTTGCCGACCGGCAGCTGCTCGTGCCCCTCGTCCGGGGCGGGGACATCATCGGCCGCGAGCCCCTGGAGACAGCGCGGCTGCGCCACATCGAAGCTCGCGCCTCGCTGCCCCTGTCGGCGACCCAACTCTCGCGGGGCGAGCCCGTCCTCCCCACGGAGGTCCTCTGACCCTGCGGGGGCGTTTTCTCCCCTGACCCGCCCCTTCCCGAAACCGGGGCTCCGCCCCGGGCCCCGGCTGCGGAGGACGGTTCTTCTGCCGCGCAGGGCGAGCGTTTTTAGGGGCGCGAGGAACTGCGCGACCAGCCACAGCGCGCCTGCGCGTCGCCACCGACCGAAAGGGGCAGCCCGGTCCGTCCCGGACCACCGGCCGGTGGGTGGTTGCTCGCGCAGTTCTCCCCCAGGCTCCGCCCGGGAGGTGCCCCCACGCGCCCCTGGCGGGGCGCAGCCCCTTCGCAGAAGGTGGGCCCCGGGGTGCAGCCCGCGGAGGGGTGCGGGACAATCCCAGGGCTCGGGTCCTCACATCGCATCCGCCGGAAGGGCACTATGCACCGCGCACTCATCGTCGTCGACGTGCAGAACGACTTCTGCGAGGGAGGCAGCCTCGCGGTTGCCGGTGGGGCGGACGTGGCCGCCGGGGTCACGGACCTGATCGGGGAGTCCGCCGGGAGCTACCGGCATGTCGTGGCGACCCGGGACCGGCACATCGACCCGGGAGACCACTTCTCGGAGCAGCCGGACTTCGTGACGTCCTGGCCGGTGCACTGCGTGGCGGGGACGGAGGGCGTCGGCTTCCATCCGAACTTCGCGCCCGCGGTGGCCTCGGGCGCGGTGGACGCGGTCTTCGACAAGGGCGCGTACGCCGCCGCGTACAGCGGTTTCGAGGGGCAGGACGAGAACGGGACGAGCCTCGCGGACTGGCTGACCTCGCGGGAGGTCGCCGAGGTGGACGTCGTGGGGATCGCGACCGACCACTGCGTGCGGGCCACCGCGCTGGACGCGGCGCGCGCCGGGTTCGGGACCCGGGTGCTGCTGCGGCTGACCGCGGGGGTGGCGCCGGAGACCGTCGAGGCGGCGCTCGGCGAGCTGCGCGGCGCGGGCGTCGAGCTGGTCGAGGCCTGAGCCTCACACGCGGTTGAGCGCGGATATCGGGTGCCAGGGGTCGGACGTCCTGGCGCGGTAGTCGCGCCAGATCAGCCCGTCCGGGTGGTGCAGGACGGCGCTGATCTCGTCCGGCGTGGGCGGTTCGGCGTTGCCGGAGATGCGGGCGCCGCGGAAGCCGAGGTTGCTGAGCCGGGTCAGGGCGCGCTGCCGGTTGAGCGCGTGCACGACCACGCGTATCCGGTGCGCCGGGTCGGCAGGGTGCGGCAGCGCGAGCGCCACGATCACCGTGCCGCTCGGCAGCTTGCTGAAGCCTCCGACCGCCATGGTCACATCGTGCGCCGTTCGGCCGCCGTCCACCAGCAGACGGCGGCCGAACGCATCGTTACCGCAGGTCAAACACCCCGTGTCGGGGTCAGCGGTGTGCCGGGCCGACCTGCACCGTGAGGGTGCTGCCGTCCAGCGGCTGGGACAGGATCGTCAGGCGCGTGTTGGTGTCGGGCACCTGCACGCTGCCGTACGGGTTGCTCGGGTCGTAGTAGCTGCCGTAGTGGTCGTCGAAGACCGGCGCCCCGAGCTTGGGCCTGATCTTGGTCGCGACCCCGTTGTTGTGCAGGGTCAGGCCCTTGGTCGGGTACCAGCTGAAGGTCGAGTCGTACGCCTGGATGCGGTTGCGCATGATCGAGCCGTCCGACCACTTCTCGGCCTTGGCGTGCGCGTCGACCGGGAGTATCTCGCCCTGACCGGGGTGCAGGCCGACGTCGTTGTTGGCCTGCGAGGTGTCCCACAGCCAGACGAGCAGCCCGTTCTGGTACGGGAAGTGCTCGGCCTTCTGCGGGGCGGTGTTCAGCCAGCCGAAGTTGTACGGGCCGGTCTTCAGGGTCTGGTCGAAGGAGACGTACTGCCGGTTCTCCGCGATGTAGAACTCGGGGTAGTCGTCGGTGAAGGACGCGCCGATGCGGGTGAAGCCCTTCGCCGTCCAGCCGTTGTCGTCGCCCTCGGCGCCGTCGCTGAAGACCGGCGCGCCGTCCGCGGTGACGCTGATCGCGTCGGCGGTGAAGCCCTGCTGGGCGACGCCGCCGTCGGTCAGGTAGCGGAAGCGCAGCTGGATCTGCTGCCCGGCGTAGGCGTCGAGCGGGAAGGACAGGTCCTCGTAGGCGCCGCTGGTGCCGGTCAGCGCCGGGTAGCCGCCGCCGTCGCGGGGCAGCGTCTTGCCGTTCGCGGTGCCGTCGACCGGGGTCCAGTTGGCGCCGCCGTCGGTGGAGACCTCGGTGTAGAGGTAGTCGTAGTTCTCCTCGATGTCCCACCAGCCCTTGAGAGTGAGGGACGCGGAGGTCCTGCCCGTGAGGTCCACCGAGCGGGTCAGGGTGTTGGCCAGGTTGTCACCGCTGCCCGACCACCACTGCTTGTCGCCCTCGGCCGGCTGGGTGACGGTCGTGGTCACCGTCTTGTCCGGGAGGCTGACGATCAGCGCCTGCTTGTCCTTGGTGTTGTACTCGGCGACGCCCAGCTTGGTGGTGGAGCGCGTCGCGGCCTTGGCCGTGCCGTAGTTGAGCCAGCCGAGCTGGAGCTTGTCCCAGGCGTTCATGTCGTCGGGGCGGTCGCCGATCGAGTCGCCGCCCGTGCCGAGCCAGGAGCCGGAGGACATGAGCGTCCAGAAGGCGGTGTTGTTCTCGCCGATGTACGTGGTGTCGTACTCGTCGGGCAGGCCCAGGTCGTGGCCGTACTCGTGGGCGAAGACGCCGAGGCCGCCGTTCTCCGGCTGGAGGGTGTAGTCGCCGACCCAGATGCCGGTGTCGCCGATCTGGGTGCCGCCCGCGCGGTTGTCCGCCGGGCCGGTGCGGCCGACGTCGGTGCCGTACGCGTACCAGCGGTGCGCCCACAGCGCGTCGGTGGCCTGCGCGCCGCCGCCGCCGGACTCGTCGACGCCCGCGTGCACGATCTGGAAGTGGTCGATGTAGCCGTCGGGCTCGTTGAAGTTGCCGTCGCCGTCGTAGTCGTAGCGGTCCCACTGGTCGTACTGCGCCAGGTCCGCCTTGATCTGCGCGTCGGTGCGGCCCTGGGCCTTCTGGTCGGCGACGTACGCGGTCGTCGCGTCGCGGATCAGGTCCCAGGCGCTGGAGCAGATGGTGCTGCCGCAGTAGTTGGAGCCGTAACGGGCCTCGTTCCAGGGCACCTTGACCCAGGCGGAGACCTCGCCGTCCACGGAGTAGCGGCCCGAGGACTGGCGCTCGTAGTAGGTGGCGAGCGAGTCCTTGCCGGCGGCGTGGCTGAAGTACAGGTCCTGGAAGTGCTGCTGGTTGTAGTCGGCCTGCCAGGCGGTGCTGGTGTCCTTGGAGCGGTCGGGCTTGGCGATCTCGTTGTGCGCGGGGCCCGGGTCGCCGCCGTACTGGGTGACGGGCGGCTCGGGGCCGTCGGGTCCGTCCGGGTCGTAGGTGGTCGTGTCGTCCACCTGGTCGCCGAACTCCGCCAGGATGGTGAAGATCTTGTCGGTCTTCTCCCGGCCCAGCTCGACGTACTTGCTCTTGCCCTTGCCGCCCTTCGCGCCCTTGCCGCGGCCGAGGTCGACGACCTTCGAGCCGCCGATGGTCTGCACGGTGGCCTGCCCCGCGACGACCTGCTGGAGCGCGGCGGACCGCTCGGCGTCCTGCTGCGCGCTGAAGGGGCCCGGCAGGTCGTGGGACTGGTTGCCCGCCGGGTCGTGGGACGAAGCCGCCGGCACGCCCGCGGGCGCGCTCCCCCGGTCCGCCCCGGCGGCGCCCGCCGCGGTGGCGGTGGGCAGCACCCCCAGAACGGCGATGGCCAGGGACAACGCGGCGGTGTGGGTGATCCTCCGCTGAATCTTCAAGATTAATTGACCTCCCCTTGGGAAAGGCCATTGCATCGGAGTGCCGGAGGAAAAAACAGACCTTGACTTGAGCATGGCAGGACAGTACGTTTACCGGTTTCACGGCTCCGCTGAGCGGACGTCAGGACTCCCCGACTCCCGTACACGGCCCGGACGGTGACGCTCCCTCCGGCCGCGCTCCCCGTGCGCCGCACACCTCGCACGGCGTCGGACGCGCGTGCGACCCCGTGCGCCCCCTCGTGCACCGCGCCGGGGGTTAGGTTGTGCTTACCGGGTGGCGCCCCCGGGCATGCCGAACACGAGCCACCCGTCAGCGTGCCCCCTCTTCGACGTACCCGAGGACGGTCCTTCCGATGCCACGTCCGACGACCGCGCAACTCGCCTACGGTTCCCTCACCGTCGTCCTGTCCACCTTCGCGGCGCTGCTGCTGTCCGACGTACGCTCCGGCGCCGCCGTCGTCGCCGTTGCCGCCGCCGGGCTGCTGCTCGGCCTGTTCGTCGCCGCCGCCGTGACCATGCCCGCCGTGGCCCGCCGCCGTGCCACCGCCACGCTGCCCACCGCCGTCTCCGTGCCCCGCTCCCGGGTGGCCGGCGGCGCGGAGCCGCAGCGCGTCGGGGAGCACAGCCTGCGGCGCTGAGACCTCGTGCGGCGCCGCCGTCCCCTGCGTGCGGCGCCCCATCAGACGGCGGTCACGACCACGGTCCTGGCCGCCTTCTCGTGCAGCCCCTGCTTGTACGGCTTGTCGAACGCCACGGTGATCCCGATCAGCAGGAACCAGAAGCAGCTGCAGCAGAAGGCCGGCAGCCACAGCACCGCGGCGCGCACCGCGGCCGCGTTCGTGGTCGGCACACCGCCGTCGGAGAGCATCGCGGCCCGCAGGCCCATCAGCTTCTTGCCCACCGTCTGGCCGGTGGACTTCGTCATGTACCACTCGTAGAGGAAGCCGAGCCCGGCCGTGAAGACACCGCCGATCGCGGAGCGGCCGTAGCTGAAGTCGTTGCCGTTGACGCCGCCGGCCGCCCAGTCCAGCAGGCCCGCGGGAATCAGCACGATGACGATGTCGATGATCCGGGCGATGACGCGCTTGCCCGAGTCGGCGAGCGGCGGCATCCCCGGCAGCGGCTCGGGCCCCCCGCCGCCCCCGCCGCCGTACCCGGGCGGCGGGTTGTCGTACGGATTGCCCCCGCCGGGCGGCGGGTTCCCGAACGGGTTGCCTCCGCCGGGGGGCGGGTTCCCGTACGGGGTGCCCCCACCCGGCGGCGGGTTCCCGTACGGATTGCCGGGCGGCGGCTGGGTGGGCGGCGGCTGATCACTGCTCATGACCCGAGTCAAACCCGCGGGCTGACGGTGCGCCCGCCGCCAAG
Source organism: Streptomyces sp. NPDC021020 (assembly GCF_044333285.1). Classification (NCBI taxonomy): domain Bacteria; kingdom Bacillati; phylum Actinomycetota; class Actinomycetes; order Kitasatosporales; family Streptomycetaceae; genus Streptomyces; species Streptomyces sp. NPDC021020. The sequence continues at coordinate 90,643 of NZ_JBIRQQ010000003.1, read as the reverse complement.
ATCCATCCGGGGGACCCTGCCCCCGCGGGGGTCAGGCCCCGGCGACGAAGGTGCGGGCGGCCTTGTCGTGCCAGCCCTGGCGCCAGGGGCGGTCGAAGAGCGCCCAGGCCACGCCGACCACGCCGACGGCGAGGGCGTTGAGGACCGAGCGCAGCGCCCAGCGGCGCAGGCTGACCCCGAAGCTCGGGGGGAGCTGGCCCTCGATGTCGAGGACCTTCAGACCCATCAGCTTCTTGCCCAGCGTGCGGCCCCACCGCGCGGTGGGCAGCACTTCGAGAAGCAGCCCCGCGAGCAGCGCGACCAGCAGGATCGCCCCCGCCTCCGCACCGGTCGTGGTGTCCAGGAGCGACACCTTGACCGTCTCCCCGGTGAGCTTGGCCGCGTCCACCTTGTCCTTGGCGTGGTGGTAGGCCGCCGAGCCCAGCGGCAGCGCCGCCGCCCCGGTCACGGCGGCGAAGAGCACGGTGTCGACCAGCCGCGCGGCGAAGCGGCGCCACAGGCCGCCGGGGCGGTCGTGGCCGCGGGCGGAGGCGAAGGGGTCGGCGGCGACCGGCCGCCACGGCACCGCGGCGCCCTCCCGGGCGAGTTCCTGGACCTGCTCCGCCCAGGGCGCCGGGCCCTGCTGCGGCACCGCGGGCGGCGCGGCGGCGGCCGCCGGGCCCTGGGCGGCCGGGGGCCCCACGGGCGAGGGCGTCGTCCACGAGGGCTGCGCGGGCGCCTGCGGCTGCGGCACCATCGGCCGCGCCCCGCCCCGCCCGTCCGGCGCGCCCCAGGAGATCGGCGGCAGGTCACCGCCGGGCGGATTCGCGGCCGGCACCGGCCACACCGGCGCGCCGGCCGCCGGACCCTGGGCGGCCGCGGCCGCCGGGGGCCGGGAGGCCGTAGGGTCGGGCCAGACCGTGCCCCCGGCGGAGGGAGCGGGGAAGGCCGGGCGGGCGGAAGGCGCCGCCTCCGGCTCGCCCTGGACGGCGGCGGGCGCGGTCGGGTCGGCGTCCAGGAAGACGGGACCGGACTCGTCCACCGCCGGTGCCGCGGGCGCCGGCGGTGCGGACGCGGCCGGCGGGGTGCCCCCGGGCGCGGGGCGGCTCGTACCCGGCACCCATGCCGTGCCGTTCCAGTACCGGATGTAGTTCGGAATCGACGGGTCCGGGTAGTAGCCCGGCGCCGGCGACGGCGAGCCACCGGCCCCGGCCGCGCCGGAAGGACCGGAAGGACCAGAAGGGGGAGCGCTCATGGGTCACAGCTTCCGTATCTGCTCGGCCAGGGGATACAGCGTCCAGACATACCAGACCCGGGGGGCCGTTGGACCCGCGCCACCGCGCGCCACCCCGTCTGACACGTCAATACCCGTCCGCGCCGCCGCGCGCCCCCTCTTCCGGAATTTTGAACCGAAACCCGAGAAGTCGCGTAATGGTGAGGGAGGCACGCGCTCTCTCCAGGTGCTGGCCCCGATCGCGACACCCGCCAACTGGGGCCACCGCGCCAAGGAAAGGACGTCGACTCGATGCAGACCGTGGTGGAACGCGAACTTGAAATGCAGTTGGTGCTGTCGCCCGAGCGCAGCATCCCGGTACCGGCCCGACTGGTCTACCGCACGAACGACCCGTTCGCCGTGCACGTCACCTTCCATGTGGGCTCCGACCTGCCCGTCAACTGGACCTTCGCCCGCGAGTTGATCGTGGAGGGCGTCTTCCGCCCCTGCGGGCACGGTGACGTGCGGATCTGGCCGACGAAGGTGGGCGGCCGCAGCGTGCTGTGCATGGCGCTCAGCTCACCGGACGGCGAGGCGCTGCTGGAGGCGCCGTCGTCGCCCGTCGCGGCGTGGCTGGAGCGCACCCTGCGGGCGGTGCCGCCGGGCACGGAGCACGAGCAACTGGGCATGGACGACGGCCTGGAGCGGCTGCTCGCGCCCGCCGCCGGCGACGACCTGTGGCTGCGCGACCCGTGGAAGGACTCGGACGACACCCCCGACACGGGTGCGTGACGCGAGCGCGCCGGGAGACCGCCAGGCGGAGGGGGCCTCAGAAGACCTTGCCGGGGTTGAGCAGCCCCTTCGGGTCGAACACGGCCTTGATGCCGCGCTGGAGATCCATGCCGACCGGGCCGACCTCCCGGGCCAGCCACTCGCGTTTGAGCAGCCCCACCCCGTGCTCGCCGGTGATCGTGCCGCCGAGTTCCAGGCCGAGCGCCATGATCTCGTCGAAGGACTCCCGGGCCCGCCGGGTCTCGTCGTCGTCGTGCCGGTCGAAGCACACCACGGGGTGGGTGTTGCCGTCGCCCGCGTGCGCGCACACCCCTATCGTCAGGTCGTGCTTGGCGGCGATCGCGGCGACGCCCTCCAGCATCGCGGCGAGCCGCCCGCGCGGCACGCACACGTCGTCGATCATCATCGCCGTCGACACCTTCTCCAGCGCCGTGAGCGACAGCCGCCGCGCCTGGAGCAGCATCTCCGACTCCGCCGCGTCCTCCGCCGGGACGACCTCGGTCGCGCCCGCGGCCGTGCACAGCTCGCCGACGGCCGCGAGGTCGGCCGCCGCGTCCGGGGTGTCGAACGCGGCGAGCAGCAGCGCCTCGGTGGACTCCGGCAGCCCCATCTTCGCCATCGCGTTGACCGCCCGCACGGTCGTGCCGTCCATCAGCTCCAGCAGCGACGGCACGTGCCCGCGCTCCATGATCGCGCACACCGCCGCGCCCGCCGCGGCCGCCGACGGGAATTCGGCGACCATCGCGAGCTGCTGCGGCGGCGCGGGCCGGAGCGCCAGCACCGCCTTCACCACGACCCCGAGGGTGCCCTCGGAGCCCACGAACAGCCGCGTCAGGTCCAGTCCCGCGACGCCCTTGGCCGTACGCCGCCCGGTCGTCAGCAGCCGCCCGTCGGCCAGGACGACGTCCAGGCCGAGCACGTACTCGGCGGTGACGCCGTACTTGACGCAGCACAGGCCGCCCGCGCCCGTCCCGATGTTGCCGCCGATCGTGCACTGCTCCCAGCTCGACGGGTCCGGCGGGTAGTACAGCCCCTGCTCGGCGACCGCGCGCGACAGCACGGCGTTGACGACGCCGGGCTCGACGACCGCGATCCGCTCCACCGGGTCGATCTCCAGGATCCGGTCCATCTTCGCGAGCGACAGCACGATGCAGCCGTCCACGGCGTTGGCGCCGCCCGACAGCCCCGTGCGGGCGCCCTGCGGCACGACCGGCACATCGTGGGCGGACGCGGTCCGCAGCACGTGCTGCACCTCTTCGGCGGTGCGCGCCAGCACGACGGCGAGCGGCGTGCCCGCCGCGGAGAACCCTGCCATGTCCGCGGAGTACGCCTCCGCGACCGCCGCGTCCGTGATCACTGCCCCGCCGGGCAGCCCGGCCGCCAACTCCTCGATGACCTCACCCATCCCCTTACCTTCGCATCCGCGACACCTGTCGCACTAGGCCTCTCCTCTGCGAGGAGCCCGAGCCACCAGGGGCGCGGGGAACTGCGCGAGCAACCCACCACCGGCCGGTGGTCCGGTACGGACCGAACTGCCCCTTTCGGTCGGTGACGACGTGACGGTACGTCTTGGCTGAGCGCGCAGTTCCCCGCGCCCCTGAAAAGCGCCGCCCTGCGCAGAGGGCAGGCACCGCGGTGTGACGTCGGTCGCACAGACGTGGGGGGCCGAGCGTCAGAGCCGAGGCCCGGGCCGGAGGCCTATACGCTGGGGCGTCCCACGGGCCGGCTGGGCCGGCCACCGCCTTCCACCCCCCGCCGGAGACCGTGACTACCTCGCACCCCCACCACCTGTCCCCCGCCTTCCCCGGCCGCGCGCCCTGGGGAACGGCGAACAAGCTGCGGGCCTGGCAGCAGGGCGCCATCGACGCGTACGTGGCGCGCCAGCCGCGGGACTTCCTGGCGGTGGCGACCCCGGGCGCCGGAAAGACCACCTTCGCGCTGTCGCTCGCGTCGTACCTGCTGCACAACCACCTGGTGCAGCAGATCACCGTCGTGGCGCCGACCGAGCACCTCAAGACGCAGTGGGCGGACGCGGCGGCGCGGATAGGCATCCGGCTGGACCCGCAGTACAGCGCGGGTCCGGTGGGGCGGGAGTACCACGGCGTGGCCGTGACGTACGCGGGCGTCGGCGTGCGGCCGATGCTGCACCGCAACCGGTGCGAGTCGCGCAAGACGCTGGTGATCCTGGACGAGATCCACCACGCGGGCGACAGCAAGTCGTGGGGCGAGGCCTGCCTGGAGGCCTTCGAGCCGGCGACCCGGCGGCTGGCGCTGACCGGCACGCCCTTCCGCTCGGACACCAACCCGATCCCGTTCGTGGCCTACGAGGAGGGCAACGACGGCATCCGCCGCAGCTCCGCGGACTACACGTACGGCTACGGCAACGCGCTCGCCGACCACGTCGTGCGGCCGGTCATCTTCATGTCCTACAGCGGCAACATGCGCTGGCGCACCAAGGCGGGCGACGAGATCGCGGCCCGGCTGGGCGAGCCGATGACGAAGGACGCGACCGGGCAGGCGTGGCGTACGGCGCTGGCGCCGACCGGCGAGTGGATGCCCAACGTGCTGCGGGCCGCCGACCAGCGGCTGACCGAGGTGCGCAAGGGCATCCCGGACGCGGGCGGCCTGGTGATCGCCACGGACCAGGACTCGGCGCGGGCGTACGCCAAGCTGCTGCGCGAGCTGACCGGCAGCAAGCCGACGGTGGTGCTGTCCGACGACACGGGCGCGTCCAAGCGCATCGAGGACTTCAGCGCGTCGGAGGACCGCTGGATGGTCGCGGTGCGGATGGTGTCCGAGGGCGTGGACGTGCCGCGGCTGGCGGTCGGCGTCTACGCCACGACGATCTCCACGCCGCTGTTCTTCGCGCAGGCCGTGGGCCGTTTCGTACGGTCGCGGCGGCGCGGCGAGACGGCGTCCGTCTTCGTCCCGACGATCCCGACGCTGCTGGAGTTCGCCGCGGAGATGGAGGTCGAGCGCGACCATGTGCTCGACAAGCCGAAGAAGGCGGGCGAGGACGACCCGTACGCCGAGGAGGACCAGCTGCTCGCGGAGGCCGAGCGGGAGCAGGACGAGGCCACCGACGAGGACCAACTGCCCTTCGAGGCGCTGGAGTCCGACGCGGTCTTCGACCGGGTGCTCTACGACGGCGCCGAGTTCGGCATGCAGGCGCATCCGGGCAGCGAGGAGGAGCAGGACTACCTGGGCATCCCGGGGCTGCTGGAGCCGGACCAGGTGCAGATACTCCTGCAGCGGCGGCAGGCCCGGCAGATCGCGCACAGCCGGCGCAAGCCGGACGAGGAGGCGGATCTGCTGGAGCTGCCCGCCGAGCAGCGCCCGGTCGTCTCGCACCGGCAGCTGCTGGAGCTGCGAAAGCAGTTGAACACCCTTGTCGCCGCGTACAACCATCAGAGCGGCAAGCCGCACGGCGTGATCCACACGGAGCTGCGCCGGGCGTGCGGCGGTCCGCCGAGTGCCGAGGCGACCGCGGGTCAGCTCGGCGAACGGATCAAGAAGGTGCAGGAGTGGGCCACCCGAATGCGATGATTTCTCCCGTGTTACAGGGATATGAAAAGCGACGAGGCGTCACCACACCGCCCGGATTGTGGACGACCTCTTCCGCTGAGCGGTACACGCCCGCTACCGTGCCGATCACGCACGCGCCGTGGCAGAGCCGCCGCGGAGCGCAGCCGGTAAGCCGACATCCGGCGGCCTCTCCGCGCACCGCCGCGGGACCGGCGGTGCATCCCCCCGACAGGCGCCGCCGATTCTATGAGGGAGGGGCGTCGTGACCGCCGAGACGTCTCAGACACTGGACCGGGGCCTTAGGGTCCTGAAACTGCTCGCCGACACCGACCACGGACTGACCGTCACCGAACTGGCGTCCAAACTCGGCGTCAACCGGACGGTCGTCTACCGGCTGCTGGCCACCCTGGAACAGCATTCGCTGGTGCGCCGCGACCTCGGCGGCCGGGCCCGGGTGGGCCTCGGCGTGCTCGGTCTCGCCCACCAGGTGCACCCGCTGCTGCGCGAGGCGGCGCTGCCCGCGCTGCGCTCGCTGGCCGAGGACATCGGCGCGACCGCCCATCTCACCCTCGTCGACGGCAGCGAGGCGCTCGCCGTCGCCGTGGTCGAACCCACGTGGACCGACTACCACGTCGCCTACCGCACCGGCTTCCGGCACCCGCTGGACCGCGGCGCGGCCGGCCGGGCCATCCTCGCCGGGCGCGGCATGCAGCCCACCGCGGACGGCAGCCGCTGGGAGCGCTTCGCCGACAGCGTCGAGGCCGAGGGCGAGGGCGGCACCGCCGACGTGGAGGGCTCCGGCGCCACCGGTGACGAGCGCGGCACCCTGGTCCGTACCGGCACCGCCACCGTCGGCACGGGCCTGGCGACCGACCGGGTCCGCTACGTCCTCACCCACGGCGAGCTGGAGGCGGGCGCGTGCGGCGCGGCGGCCCCGCTGCTGGGGGTGCCGGGCGTGGAGGGCAGCGTCGGCGTCGTGATGCTCGCCGAGGCGGTGCCCGAGCGGGTGGGGCCGCGCGTGGTGGAGGCCGCGACGGAGGTCTCCGAGGCGCTGCGCTGAGGTCTGCCGCAGGAGCGGCGGGGGTTCGGCGGGGGCCGCGGATTCGGGGCGGGCGCCCGGGTGAAATAGGGTCGGGCGCATGCCTACGCTTTCCCGCCGGACCGTGATCCTCGCCGCGTGCTCGGCGGTCGTGGCCGCCCTGCTGGCCGTGGCCGCCCTCGCCCCGCTGCCGGTGGTCATCGCCGAGCCCGGGCTCACCGCCGACGTGCTCGGCAGCAACGCGGGCACCCCGGTCATCACGGTCAGCGGGGCCCCGGTGCGGCAGACCAGCGGGCAGCTGCGGATGGTCACGATCCAGGCGACCGGGCCGTCCGCCTCGGTGCACTTCGTGGACGTCGCCAAGGCGTGGTTCGCCGACGACCAGGCGGCGATGCCGCGCGAGGCGGTCTACCCCAGCGGCAACAGCACCGAGGAGATCGACAAGGCCAATCTCAAGGAGATGACCGAGTCGCAGCAGGACGCGACCGCCGCGGCCCTGGACCATCTGCACCTGTCGCCCTCCGCGGTGAAGGTCAACCTGCGGCTCGCGGACGTCGGCGGCCCCAGCGCCGGGCTGCTGTTCTCCCTCGGCATCATCGACAAGATCGCCGGCAACGGCCGCGGCGGCGACCTCACCGGCGGCCGCGTCATCGCCGGCACCGGCACGATCGACGCGCACGGCAAGGTCGGCGCGGTCGGCGGCGTGCCCCTCAAGGAGCAGGCCGCCCGGCGCGACGGCGCCACCGTCTTCCTCGTCCCGCGCGCGGAGTGCTCGGACGCCAAGGCCCGGCTGCCCAAGGGGATGCGGCTCATCCCCGTGGAGACGCTGGACGGCACGCTGTCCGCGCTGGACGCGCTCGCGGCGGGGAAGAAGACGCCCACCTGCTGAGGCGCCCGGTCAGACGGGCTCCGCGGACACCGCGACCGGCGCCGCCTCCGGGTGCGGGGCGTCCCAGCGGCGGAAGGCGGGCAGCACCAGCGGGCTCAGCGTCGTGAGCAGGTAGGCGGCGCTGACGGCGGCGAGCGTGCCGCGCAGCCCCGCGTACTGCACCAGATACCCGGCGGCGAGCCCGCCGAGCGGCATGGCCATCAAGGTCCCCGAGGCAACCGCGCCGAACACCCGGCTGCGCAGCCGCTCCGGGACGAGCCGCACCATCTCCGTACCGATGATCGGGTTGAGCACGCCCGCCGCGATCCCGCACGCCGCCGTGACGGCCACCAGCGGGGAGAGACCCGGCACGAACGCGGCGACCGCGGTGCGCGGGAAGCCCGCGATCAGGAAGGCCCCGATGAACAGCCCGCGCCGCGGCAGCCGGTGCCCGTAGGCGCCGTAGAGCAGCGATCCGACGAGCGCCGCGGCGCCCGCCGCCCCGGACACCAGCCCGATCGCGTACGCGCCGCCCAGGTGCTCGCGCGCGTCGACCGGCAGCAGCACCGCCGACCACGCCTGGTCCAGCGCGTTGGTGACCATCGCCATCACCACGATCGCGAACAGCAGCCGGGCGCGCACCAGATACGCGTACCCCTCGCGCAACTGCGCCCCGTAGCCCAGCTCCTCGGGCTCCGCGCCCTTGCCGCGCGGTCTGCCGTGCGCGCGGGCGCCGAAGCCGACCAGCAGCGCGGACGCCGCGAAGCTCACGGCGTCCACCAGCAGCACGTCCGCCGCGCCGATCACCGCGATGAGCAGCCCGGCGAGCGGCGCCCCGATCATCCGCGCCCCGCGGAAGGCCCCCTCGTACGCGCTCGTCGCCCGCGCCACGGTCGTGCCGGCCACCTCCGCGAGCCGTGGCACCAGCACCTCCCGGGCGGTCTCGCCCGGCGCGTGAAAGAGCCCGGCGACGGCGACGAGCGCGAGCAGCGTCCCGTACGACAGCGCGCCCGCCATGTGCAGCACCGGGATCGCCCCGACCGCGACCGCGCACACCGCGTCGGACACCACGCTGCTGACGGTCTGCCCGAGCCGGTCGATGAGCGGCCCGCCGAGCAGCGCCGCGACGGCCACCGGCAGCGTCGAGGCGAAGGCGACAAGCCCGGCGCGGGCCGGACTGCCGGTGGTCTGGAGCACGAACCACGGGACGGCGACGATCGTCAGCATGTTGCCGCAGACGGATATGACGTTGGCGACGACGAGCAGGACCAGCGGCCGCCGGTCGGCGGGTTCGATGGGCACGGTTCCCCCCTGGGACGTGGTGCGTCGGCGGGCCGGTCCGCCCGCCGGGTGGGCGGCGCGGACCGCGGTTGCGGTGCGGGGCCGGCCGGCGCGGTGGTGGGCGCGGGGCGGCCGGGTGCGGGCTAGTCCGTGTGGCGCGGGAAGGCGTGCAGGTGGACACGGATCCGGGCGGAGCCCTCGGCGTCCTCCGCGACCCTGCCGCGGTAGGAGTCGATGAGTTCGTGCAGCCGGTCGTCCAGCTCGCGGGCGAGCTCCGGGGTGAGCCGCAGGGTGAAGTCGCTGACGTCGAAGGCCTCCTGCCACCGCTCGGGCCACTCCCCCATGGTGCCGAGCCAGGTGCCCAGCTCCTCGGAATGCGCGGCGGCCTGGGCGTACAGCAGCGTGTTGATCGCCCCGCGCACCTCCGGATCCGGGTGCCGCATGAACTCCGTGACGCTGTCCACCCGGCTCCCCCGGTGCACCGCCCGCCACCACCGCTCCCGCCCCGTCCCCCGCCCGGGGTCGTCGACGACGAACCCGTACGCGGCGAGCTGCCGCAGGTGGTAGCTGGTCGCCCCGCTCGACTCCCCGAGCCGCCCGGCGAGCGCGGACGCGGTGGCGGGCCCGAACTCCCGCAGCGCCCCCAGCAGCCGCACCCGCAACGGATGCGCGAGCCCGCGCAGCGACCGCGGGTCGAGCGGGCGTATGTCGTCGGTCGGCGGCGCGTCGGCCACGGGATTCTCGGTCACAGGGGCCACGGTAGAGATGCAAAGATTCCTTTGCAACGGATTTTGCAAAGAAACCTTTGCACAGCTGCTGGTGCCGGACACCGGGGGCGCGGCGGTCACCCTTCGCCGTGCTCCGGCGGCGCCTCGGCGAGCTGGAAGCTGTGGGCTCCGGGATGGTCGGCGAACTCGCAGCACGGCTCGCGCGTGCCCGCGTCCGCCGCCGGGCAGGAGGCCGCGCTCGCCCTGACCCGCTCCCCCTCGGTGACGACCGGGCCCTGCTGGAGATGGACGCCGCCATGTGCTCAACGCCGACGGCGACCCGTCCGGGGCTGCCGACAAGGCCGTCGCCGTCCGGGAGCGGCTCCCCGCGGTCTACCGCGGCTACGCCTCCCGCGCCGCCTGCTCCACCAGGGGGATGATCCGCAGCGGCACCGGGTTCTCCAGGGCGATCGCCGTCGAGGCGCGGACGATGCCGTCGAAGCCGACGACGCGGTCGATCACGCGCTGGAGGTCGGCGTTCGAGCGGGCGACCAGGCGGCAGAGCATGTCGCCCTCGCCGGTGGTGGTGTGGAGCTCCAGGACCTCGGGGACGGAGGCGAGGTGGGCGCGGACGGCGGGGCCGAGGCCCTGGCGGATCTCCAGGGTCGCGAAGGCCGTGACCGGGTAGCCCAGCGCCGCCGGGTCGACCTGGGGGCCGAAGCCACGGACCACGCCGTGGGAGCGGAGGCGGTCCAGGCGGGCCTGGACGGTGCCGCGGGCCACGCCGAGGCGGCGGGAGGCCTCCAGGACGCCTATCCGCGGCTCCTGGTCCAGCAGCACGATCAGCCGCCCGTCCAGCGCGTCGATCCCCATCCCCGCCCACCGGCCTTCCGCGTGGTCATCCTGCACAGATTGACCCGTCGATCGTCGCTTCCGCTGGGCAGCTTGTCCATCGAAAACCGGAACTGTTGCGCACCCTGAAGGCCGGGGAGACGCTGTGGGCATGACTGAGACCAAGGACGAGACCACGGACGTCTTCCCCGTCAAGGGCATGGACGCGGTCGTCTTCGCGGTGGGCAACGCGAAGCAGGCCGCGCACTACTACTCCACCGCCTTCGGAATGCGCCGGGTGGCGTACTCCGGGCCCGAGAACGGCAGCCGCGAGACCGCCTCGTACGTCCTGGAGTCGGGCGGCGCGCGCTTCGTCCTCACCTCCGTCATCAAGCCCGCGACCGAGCGCGGCCGCTTCCTCGCCGAGCACGTCGCCGCCCACGGCGACGGCGTGATCGACCTCGCGATCGAGGTCCCCGACGCGCGCGCCGCCTACGCGTACGCCGTCGGGCACGGCGCCACCGGCCTCGCGGAGCCGTACGAGCTCAAGGACGACAACGGCACCGTGGTGCTCGCCGAGATCGCCACGTACGGACAGACCCGGCACACCCTCGTCGAGCGTACCGGCTACGACGGCCCCTACCTGCCCGGCTACGACGCCGCCGCCCCGCTCGTCGAGCCGCCCGCCCGGCGGTACTTCCAGGCCGTCGACCACTGCGTCGGCAACGTCGAACTCGGCCGCATGAACGAGTGGGTGCAGTTCTACAACCGCGTCATGGGCTTCACCAACATGAAGGAATTCGTCGGCGACGACATCGCCACCGAATACTCTGCCCTCATGTCGAAGGTCGTCGCCGACGGCACGCTCAAGGTGAAATTCCCGCTCAACGAGCCCGCGGCGGGCAAGAAGAAGTCCCAGATCGACGAATACCTCGAATTCTACGGCGGCCCCGGCGTCCAGCACATCGCGCTGGCCACCAACGACATCGTCGCGTCGGTCCGCGCCATGCGCGCCGCGGGCGTCGAATTCCTCGACACCCCCGACTCCTACTACGACACCCTCGGCGAATGGGTCGGCGACACCCGCGTCCCCCTCCACGAGCTGCGCGAGCTGAAGATCCTCGCCGACCGCGACGAGGACGGCTACCTGCTGCAGATCTTCACCAAGCCCGTCCAGGACCGCCCGACCGTCTTCTTCGAGATGATCGAGCGGCACGGCTCGATGGGCTTCGGCAAGGGCAACTTCAAGGCCCTCTTCGAGGCGATCGAGCGCGAGCAGGAGCGCCGCGGCAACCTCTGAGCCGCAGGACCGGTGGGGCCCACCGGTCTATGACGCTCGCGGCCGCAGCCGGCGGGAGATCGCGGCGGCCGCGAGCGCCAGGGCCGCGGCGGGCAGGAAGACGGCGGCGAACGCCGCGGGGTGCGAGGCCGCGCGGGTGGCGGCGGCATGGGCCGCGGGGGCCACCGAGCCGCCGCCGAGGGCCGCGAAGACGGAGCCCGCGGCGCCGACGAAGACCACGTTCGCGAGGGCGTCGCCGACCTGGAGCGCCGCGGAGTTCGTGCCGGTGTCCGCCGGGCGCGACACCCGGAGCATCAGCACCGTGAGCGTCGAGATCGTCATCCCCATGCCCATGCCGCCCGCGCACCACGCCACCGCCACCACCGCCGCCGGCACCGCGTGGTCCAGCGCGAGCGGCACCACCGCGATGGCGCCCGCGGTGAGCAGCATGCCCACCTGCACGAGCCGCTCGCGCACCGGCTCGAAGCGCGGCCGGGCCTGGAGGTACGAGCCGAGCGCCCACGTCAGGCCGCCGCCGGCGAGGGAGAGGCCGGCGAGCGTCGGGGACAGGCCGCGCTGCGTCACGAGCATGAGCGGGATGAACGTCTCCGCCGCCGCGAAGGTGCCGGACGCGAGCCCGCGCATGAGGACGACCGTGGGCAGCCCGCGGGCCGCCCGGAAGGTGCCGCGCGGCAGCAGCCGCAGGGCCGCGGGCACCATCAGGGCCGCCCCGGCGAGCGCGGGCAGCACCGACAGCAGCCGCAGGTCCTGGCCCGCGTACTGGAGCAGCACCGCGCCGCACGCGAGCAGCGCGGCGAGCCCGATCCGCCGCCCGTCCATCCGCGGCCGCACGGTGTCGCGCGGGCCCGCGTGCGCGGCCGTACGCCGCAGCGCCGGGAGCATCACGGCCAGCGGCAGCACCACCAGCGCCGGGATGGCCAGGAAGACCCAGCGCCAGCCCAGCTGCTCGGTCACCGTCCCGGACACCAGCGGCCCCACGATCGACGGCACGACCCAGGACGCCGAGAAGGACGCCATCACCGCGGGCCGCAGCCGCTCCGGATAGGCCAGGCCCACCACCACGTACAGCGCGACGATCACCAGCCCGCCGCCGAGCCCCTGCACCGCCCGCCCGAGCACGAACACGCCCATCGCGCTCGCTGTCCCGCTGATCACCAGCCCCGCCCCGAAGGCGGCGATCCCGGTCGCCAGCGGGGCGAGCGGGCCCCCGCGGTCGCACCACTGGCCGCTCACGACCATCGCGAACAGCGACGTCGTGAAGTAGCCGGAGAAGCCGAAGGCGTAGAGGCCGAGCCCGTGCAGGTCGCGGGCGGCGACGGGCATGGCCGTGCCGACGGCGGTGGCCTCGAAGGCCACGAGCAGCACGACGGACACGACCCCGAAGGTGAGGGCGCGGTAGTCGCGCCCGAGTATCCCGCCGCCGCCCGCGCCGGCCTCCCCGGCCCCCTCACCAGGTACGACACCCGGTGCGGCCTTGCTGTCCCCTGCAACGCTCATCGCCCCAGCGTAAGGGGCGTCCCCCCGTTTCACCCCTGCCATGCGACCGTACTCCGCTCCCCCTTCCGCCCTACGTCCCGCGCCCTACCGCCGCCCCGACCGTGAACCCCTGTGAACGCGTCATTGCGGTCGCATGGCACTCCCCCCGTTTCCGTTGACCCCCTCCCCCGCCGGCGGCGATGCTCGTAGCGCAGGAAGAACACCGCAGCACGAAGCAACGCACGGCCGTGTGCCCGAGTGGTTCAGGGACTCGATTGCAAATCGAGTGACACCGGTTCGAATCCGGTCACGGCCTCTCCTGCGCCGACGCGCCTCCGCGCGGCGCACTGTGGATGTTTAAGCGGAATCACCCCACCCATCCCTCCCGTCTCGCCTAACGTCGCTTCCGGCCCCTGCGATCGGCGCGGGCCTTGGGGGGAGTGACAGGTGAACGACTTCTCAGGGGTGGACCCCGACCGGGTGCGCTTACTCGCGGACCGGCTGAAGGCGCTGGCGGACACCCTGGAGCGCGAGGCGCCCGCCATCCGCAAGCATTTCGACGACTGGCACGGCACGATCAGCCAGTCCCTGCTCTTCCAGCAGGTCACGCAGATACGCAAGGACGCCGGCGACATGGCCAAGCGGGCCGACCTGGCACTGGAACTCGCGCACGGCACCCACATCGGCGACCCGCACAGCCCGACGTACGGTTTCGTCGACGTCCCCTGGGACGTCAACGAGATCGACGTCACGCGCGAGGCCCAGCAGGAGGCCCAGCTCCTGAAGGAAGCGATGGACGACCCCGACGACCCGGAGTCGCGGAAGACCATCGCCGAGGTCGCGCAGTCGATGGCCGACCACAAGGACGACCCCGCCTACATGCAGGCGTTCATGGCGAACGGCGGCCTGGACCAGGCGGCGCGCGCCGCCCGTGTCCTGCACGGGCAGGACGGCACCACTGCGGACGAACAGGTGCTCAGCAAGCAGTCCGAGGCGATACTCGCCCAGTTCGGGCAGGGCGTCCAGGGCGCGACCACCATGGCCCAGCAGGGCCGGATCACCGTACCGCCGGACTGGGAGAAGTCGCTCACCCAGCCCGCCGACGGCGACATGTGGTCGGTCGGCATGCTCTTCAAGTACGGCCCGCCCGGCGACAAGTGGGACGCCAAGGTCCTCTCCGACGTCGGCGGCGCGATGCTCGACTGGCGCAGCTCGCGGGACATGCGCCCCCATTACGCGGAGCCGACCTCGATGTGGTCGGGCGGCTACATCGACCCCGACCAGAACGCCTGGTACGTCTCCCTCGGCCTCAACTACGACGGCGGCAAGAACTCCGAGCAGAAGCGGATGAGCATCTCCGCGAACGACCCGTCGATCGCCCTGATGCAGCGCGTCAGCGAGAACGCCGACGCCTCCCGCGACCTGCTGACCGGCCCCAAGGGCCCCGACCACGCCAAGGTCCTGGTCAGCAACAAATGGCACACCCCGGGCCTCGACCAGCTCAACGACGCCAAATTCCCCGCCGCCGTCATCCGCGCCGCCACCCTCGACCGCACACACCACCCGCAGGACTCGGTCGAGGCGGCGGGCAACATCATCAACGCCGCCGGGAACGAGTACACGCTGGAGCAGAACCGCAAGCCGGAGGACCGGAAGAACTACCCGTCGGGAAACGCGGAGATCACGCACACGCTCTCCAGCGTCTTCCAGGCGTACGTGCCGGATTTCGCCGAATCCTGGAGAACGGACGCCCGGAAGGCCGGTCCGAACACACAGGACGGTTCACTGGCCGTCGGCGACGCCCAGACCCGGCTGTTCCTCAGCATGATCATGCAGAACCCGAAGGAATCGGCGAACCTGCTCCAGTCCGTGGACTCGCAAATCACCCTCGCCACCATGGGCGGCCTGGACACGGACACCTTGCAGGACCTCAACCACTACGCCGCGCTGCGGGGCGAGATCTTCGGCACGAACAGCGGCAACGCGATCCACGACGCCGAACTCCTGGACTCCGAGAATTCCAGCCGAGAAATGTGGTTCAACATCTTCTCCAGCGGCGTCGCCGCTTATCCCGGCGGTCCGGCCTGGGGACAGGCCGCGATCTGGGCGGGCCTGCCCTACGCGGACACGCTGTTCTCCACCGGCAACGCCGCTCAGGCGGAGAGCGAGTACGAGAAAGGGCTGTACGAGCAGAAGGACGCGATGCGTATACCAGTCATGCAGGGAATGCTGCGCTCGGGAAAGATCCAGCCACCTGCGGGCCGCCCGGAGTGGGGCAACGGCGACATCGTCATCAAGACCAAGGACGACGCAAAGGTGTTCAACGACTGGTGGGCCGCACTCACCGCAGGGAACCACAAGGACCGCGTTCCCGTTCTCGACAAGGCGGACGCCGGAATGATGGAGTATTTCAACGAGGGCAGCGGAAGGGTCAAGTCCCCCTTCCTGAGAGGTACATCACCGTAACCCATTCACCAACTCGTCGGCGACGCACGGCGTGGAAGAAAAGGCGGGACATGCGGTACCGAATGAGCCAGAGACGTTCCGCGACGGCGCTGCTGGTCCTTGCCGTCCTGGCCGGCGGCGCCGCGTGCGGGGGCGGGGACGGGTGGAAGCCGCCCGCCAAGGGGCAGGCGACCGTGCTCTTCCGCAACGCGGGCAACGGCCTGGACCCCAGCCACGACATCAGCCCGCTCGGCGCGCTGTATCTCGCCGACGACGGCACCCTGGCCGTCTACGACGGCTTCATCTACACCGTCTCACCCGGGCGCGAGGTCACCAAGTGGTGGCAACCGGACGTCGCGCGGGACGGTGCCGGCGGGCTGGTCGCGCTGCCGGACCACAGCGTCGCCGTAGGCGCCTACGGCCGCGTGTACCGCCGGGACGCCAAGGGCCGGACGACGCTGCTGGCCGGGGTGGTACGCAAAGGCGCGACCCGCCACCAGCCCGTACCGGCGAGCGCCGACGCGGCCACTTACCACTTCTACGGCGTCGCCGCCCCCTTCGGCAGACGCCCCGACGGCACCCTTCTCATCTCCGACGCCGAAGCCGTATGGGCCCTCAAGGACGGCACCCTCACCCGGCTGTACGTCTACCCCCACGACGGCACGGACAAGCCGGGCCGCCTCCCCGCCGACTACGCCATCACGTCCAACACCGTGGACGGCGCTGGGAACGCATACGTCGGCACCGGCAACGACGACGGCGGCGTCGGCGGCCCCACGCTCGACGAGATACGAGTCGTGCACCCGGACGGCACCTCCGCCCCCCTCGCCGTCCCCGCCCGGGCTCCCGGCATCGCGCCGCCGCTCAGCGGCCTCAAGGCCCTGTCCATGGCCGGCGGCGACGGCGAGAGCGTCTACGTCAACACCAGGCATGACAACGACCAGTACCTGCTCCGCATCAGCGGCGGCGGCGTCACGGTGCTCGCCCACCACCTCGTCGCCGACGACAGCGAGATCGACTGCAAGAACCACCAGCCCATGCAGGCCAGGGAAATCCCCTGCGCCCTCCCCGAAACGATCACCTACCGCAATGGCAGGCTCGTCATGGGCGGGCACGTGCACTACTTCCTCGAACTCGCCGTCTGACTGCACGGCCACCGGAAAGGACATCCCATGGGCGCCCCCGACGCGGACCGGCTCGACACCGCCTGCCGCCACGACATGCAGCTCATCACGACCTCCGTCGGCAAGATCCAGGGAGCCATCGGCGACGTGATCCCCCTCATGGGACCGGACACCTGGTCCGGTACCCCCGCCCAGGACTGGGAGACCGACTACCGCGGCCGCACGGCCCAACTCCTGCGCCTCTTCACCACCTACCAGCCCGAACAGGACCGGCTCATCGAGAAGGCCCGGCAGGACCAGGACGCGAAGGACAGCAAGCGCACCGGAACCTGAGGGGGCAACAAATGAGCCGCACACCCGCCTTCCGACAGGTGGCAGCCCTCGCCGCAGGCCTCGCCTTGGTCGCCCTCACCGCGTGCGGCGGAGGAGACGGGTGGAAGCCGCCCGCGAAGGGGCAGGCGTCCGTGCTCTTCCGCGACGCCGGGAACGGGCTGGACGCCAAACGCATCGGGGGTCCGCTGAACGCGTTCTCGATCGCCGCAGACGGCACCCTGGCGGTGTACGACGGCGCCTACGTCTACACCTTCTCGCCCGACCGCAAAGCCGCCACGCTGTGGAAAATCGACCTCGCGAAGTACGGCGGCGGAGGACTCGTAGCGCTGCCCGACCACACCTTCGCCGTCGGCGCCTGGGGCTGCGTCTACCTCCGCGATGCCAAGGGGCGGATGACGCTCCTCGCCGGAGTGGTGAAACCCGGAGGCACCAGGCACCGCCCCGTACCGCAGACCGCCGACGCGGCCACTTACCACTTCTACGGCGTCGCCACCCCCTTCGGCAGACGCCCCGACGGCACCCTCCTCGTCTCCGACGAGGAAGCCGTATGGGCCCTCAAGGACGGCACGCTGACCCGCCTCTACCTCTACCCCGACAACGGCGGCCACGAGGGCGACGACGGTCCCACCGAGTACGTGATCACCTCGAATGCCCTGGACGGCGCCGGGAACGCCTACGTCGGCCCGAACAACAACGACGGTGACGGACACGGCAGAGATCTCGACCGCATACGCATCGTGCGTCCCGACGCCACCTCCGCACCCCTCGCCCTCCCCGCCAAGATCCCCGGCATCCCGTACGCGAACAGCGATCTCACGGTCGTCTCGATGGCCGGCGGCGACGGCGAGAGCGTCTACGTCAACACCACCGCCGAAAGGAAGGACGAGTACCTGCTCCGCATCAGCCGGGGCAGCGTCACCGTCCTCGCCCACCACCGCGTCACTGACGGCAAGCGCTTCCACACGGACTGCACCGCACACCAGCCCATGCAGGCCCGCGAGATCCCCTGCGCCCTGCCGGAGACGATCGCCTACCGCAACGGCAAGCTGGTCATGGGCGGATACCAGCACTACTTCCTCGAACTCGCCGTCTGACCCCCGGCCGGATTGGCCCACGATTTCCGGGGCCGAGTGGTCCAGTGCCGCGGGCCGCGCAGGCCGTAACGTCGGGCGTATGACGACGCACCAGACGAACGCCGCGCAGACCGCCGACGCCACCGGGCCCGCCGCCGTGCTGCGGGGGCTGCACCACGGGCGGGCGCAGGGGGATCCGCTGGTCCTGCCCGGGCCGTGGGACGCGGCCTCCGCCCGGGTCTTCGCCGACGCGGGCTTTCCGGCGCTGGCCACGCCGAGCGCCGGGATCGCGGCGTCGCTGGGGTACCCGGACGGGCAGGGCACCCCGGCGGCGGAGATGTTCGCGGCGGTCCGGCGGATCACCCGGGCGGTGGACGTGCCGGTGAGCGCCGACATCGAGGCGGGGTACGGGCTCGGGCCCGAGGAGCTGGTGGAACGGCTGCTGGAGGCGGGCGCCGCCGGGTGCAACCTGGAGGACAGCGACCCGGCGACGGGCACGCTGGTGGACGCCGGGGAGCAGGCCGAGCGCCTCGCCGCGGTGGTCGCGGCGGCGGGCGGCGCGCTCGTCGTCAACGCGCGCGTCGACACGTACCTGCGCGGCGAGCGCACCCCGCAGGCCGCGATCGAGCGCGCCCGGCGGTACGCCGCCGCGGGCGCCGACTGCGTCTACCCGATCATGGCCCCCGCCACCCACCTCGGGCCGATCGCCGAGGCGGTGGGCGTCCCCGTCAACGCGCTGTGCAAGCCGGGCACCCCCTCCCCCCGGGAGCTGGGCGCGCTGGGCGCCTCCCGGGTGACCTTCGGCGGCGGTCTCCAGGCCCAGGCGCTGGAGGCGGTACGGGAGATGGCCGCGGGCCTGGTGGGCTGACCGCCGCCCCGGGGAGCGGGCCGTCAGTGCACGACGG
This sequence comes from Streptomyces sp. NPDC021020, assembly GCF_044333285.1. NCBI lineage: Bacteria > Bacillati > Actinomycetota > Actinomycetes > Kitasatosporales > Streptomycetaceae > Streptomyces > Streptomyces sp. NPDC021020. The sequence continues at coordinate 71,752 of NZ_JBIRQQ010000003.1, read as the reverse complement.
CCTGGCTCTCCCGCACCACCACGGTCGTCGGCGCCTGCGACTCCCCGTCGGGCAGCGGCGGATTCGCCGCGGGCCCGTCCGCGTTCGCGGACGGCGTCCAGTGCACCTTCCACACCACGGACGTGGTCAGGGTGTAGCCGCTGCCCGGGGAGGCCTTGCGGTAGGTGATGTTGCACGCCGCGTCGTGGCTGTCGAGCTTGTACCCGCCGCCCGCGGGGGCCAGCTTGTACGTGCAGCCGGCCGGTTCCGCGTCCCCGGTCGTCTCCACCCGCAGCTCGGACGGCACGGCGACGACCGTCGAGGCGACATGGATGCCGAGCGCCGCGTTGTCGAGGCTCGCCGTCACCGTCACCCGGTCCAGCGGCTCCGTGAACGCCACCTCCGTGGGCAAATTGACCAGCTGGTTCTTCGCCGTGGGCCGCACCGTCACCGCCGGGGGCGGCAGCACGGTGTTCGCGTACGCCAGCCCCGCGAGCGTCTGGGGATCGACGGGCGACACCTCGGGCGGCGGCGGCTTGTCGGGCGTGAACCAGGCGTAGGGGTCCAGGCTGGCGCACTTGTCGGCCTGGCTGAGGTCGGGGATCTTCAGCTCCCACCAGGCGCCCTTGTCGCCCTTGTGGAAGTCGTCCGCCCCGTAGTCCCTGGCCATGCCCGCGTAGGCGTTCTCCGACGACACGTAGTGGCTGTTGAGGTAGTTCTCGAACTCCTCGGGCGAGTAGGCAGGTTCGTACCAGCACGCCGGGGGCCGCCATGTGGCGCCCTTCGGCGGTGCCATGTGCGCGCCCGAGCCTCCGTAGCTGTGCGTGTAGTGGACCTCGGACTCGATCACGTTCGACGGAGGGGAGTCGGCGGGCGGGGTGACCGGCTCGGGGAAGACGTTGTCGGCCTGGCTGGGCGCGGCAAGGCCCCAGCTGAGGGCGACCGCGGCCGCCAGTACGGGCGGAAGGCGGCGCGCGGACCTCAGGAGACCCGGCACGAGGCGGCCCCCCGCTGCGACTTGTAGTCGGCCATCTGCCAGGTGCCGTCGGCCGCCTTGCGCATGAAGGCCGTGTGCGACACGAAGCTGTTCAGACTCGGCGTGGTCTTGTCGATGCGCCCGGTGTCCGTGTGCTTGTTGTAGGAGTACCGCTGGTCCTCGCAGAACGTCACCCCCGCGGTCTTCGCGTCGACGCTGGTCACCTTGCGGTTGTAGAAGTGCAGGTCGCCGGTCGCCGTGAGGTGCTGCTTCTTCCCCGCCGAGATGCTCTCGCTCCAGATCTCCAGCGCGGTTCCGGTCAGGTACTTCTGGAGCAGCGGCTCGTCGGGGTCGTCCTTGCCGAGGGCGACGTACACGGAGTTCAGCCCGTACCCCTGGTCCCGCAGGACCGCGTCCTTGACCGCGTCCCCCGTCGTGTCCGCGTCCACGACGACCTTGACGTCCGGCGGGAAGTCGAACGTGGGCCCGGCCGGCGCGGAGGTCGTCGGCGCGGCCGTCGTCGTGGACGCGCTCGGCGCCGGGGCCGACGTGCCGGAGTCCTCCGCGCCGATCTTCTTGTCGTCGCCGCCCCCGCCGCAGGCGGTGAGCAGGAGGGTGGCCGCGGCCAGGGCGCAGGTCGCGGTGGTGAGGGACGTTCGGCGTCGCATCGTGTTGCCCTGTCTCCCGGGTGGACTGCGTGTGCTCGGGTCGGCGGGAGAATCGGGCTCGGCCGTCACCACGGCAGCATCAAGGGCACCACGGTCTCCGCAGCCCCCGTGCGGCACCGCCGGTCACCGGCAGCCACACCTGCATCCCCCTGGGCCTTACGCTATCGGGCCGTCAGGTGCCACGTCCATGAAACACGGGTGGCGGATGTGTTTACGCCGTGGTCGGGGGCTTGACGATGGCCGCCTGCGGGCGGATCGGCAGGCGGGAGACGGGGCGGCCCGTCGCCGCACGGACGGCGGCGGCGACCGCGGCGGGCGCGGTCACGACGGGCACCGCGCTGACCGCCTTCGCGCCGAAGGGCGCGACGACGTCCCGCTCCTCCACGAGCTTGACGATGCGCACGTCGGGGGCGTCGAGGGCGGTCGGCAGGGCGTAGCCGGTGAGCGAGGGGCGCTTGACGACCCCACGGGGCGCGCGCAGATCCTCCATGAGGGCCAGGCCCATGCCCTGCGTGACGCCCGCCTCGATACGGGCGGCGAGCTGGCGCGGGTTGAGGATCCGGCCGACGTCCTGGGCGACGGCGAACTCCACGACGCGCACCGCGCCCAGCTCGATGTCGACGTCGACGACCGCGCGGATCGCGCAGAAGGTGAGGCCGACGAAGGCGTCGCCCTGGCCGTTGTCGTCGAGCCGGTCGGTGGGGTGCGGGCGGCACTGCGCGGTGGCCCACAGCTCCTTGCCGTCGAGCGTCTCGGCGACGGTCGTGGAGAGCACGCCGTCGTACGAGGTGATCTTGCCGTCGGCGATGGTGAGCAGCTCCACCGACATGCCGAACTTCGCGGCGAGCGGCTGGAGGAGCTGGGTGCGGACCATCTTCGCGGCGCGCTCCACGGCCCCGCCGGAGACCCAGGTGTGGCGGCCGCGGGCGGCGGGCCCGGCGGGCGGCTGGTCGGTGTCGGCGGGCAGCACGCGCACGTCGTCGACGCCGAGCACCTCCTGCACGATCTGCCGGGCGAGCGTGGCGAAGCCCTGCCCGGTGTCGACGGCGGCGCAGATGACGGTGGCGCGGCCGTCGTGCACGCGCACGGTCGCGGTGGACACCTCGTCGGTGCCCTCGGCGCCGAGGACGTGGACCATGCCGAGCGCGTAGCCGACACCGCGGCGCACCGCGCCGGGTTCGCCCGCGCCCGCGGTGCCGCCGGGCAGCAGCCACTGCGACTCGTCGTCGCCGTCGGGCAGCGGCGGCAGGTCGGCGTCGCGGACGGCCTTGAGCAGGTCGCCGACGGGTGCGGGGAAGGTGACGGTCTGGCCGGTGGGCAGCAGGTCGCCGGTGGCCAGGACGTTGCGCATGCGGATCTCGGCGGGCTCCAGGCCGAGTTTCGCGGCGAGCTTGTCCATCTGGCCCTCGTAGGCCGTGCAGACCTGGAGCGCGCCCTCGCCCCGGACGTGCCCGGAGGGCGGGTTGTTGGTGCGCACCGCCCAGCCCTCGACGAAGACGTGCGGGACGACGTAGGGCCCGGCGGCGAAGGCGACGGCGGCGGCGAGCGCGTCCGAGGACGCGTCGGCGTAGGCCCCTGCGTCCAGCAGGATCTGCGCCTCGACCTTGACCAGGCGGCCCTCGGAGTCGGCGTGGTGGCGGTAGCGCAGCAGCGTGGGGTGCCGGTGGGCGTGGCCGAGGAAGGACTCCTCGCGGGTCGCGACGAATTTGACCGGGCAGCCGGTCCTCAGCGCCAGCAGGCCCAGCGGCAGTTGGACGCCCGAATCCTCGCGGTCGCCCATCGCGCCGGGCACACCGGTGACGACGACCTTGACGTGGTCGGCCTCCAGGCCGAAGCAGGCGGCGGCGATGTCGCGGTCGGCGTGCGGGTCGGTGGAGGCGACGTACAGCTCCACGCCGCCGTCCGGGCGCGGCACGGCGAGGCCCGCCTCGGCGCCGATCGGCGCGGGGTCCTGGCGGCCGACCCGGTAGAGGCCCTCGACGATGACCTCGCCGACGGCCTCCGGGTCGCCGAAGCGCAGCGGGATGTGCCGGATCAGGTTGCCGTCGGGGTGCAGCGGTTCGGCGGCGAAGGCCTTCTCCGGGTCGGTGACCGGCTCCAGCACCTCGTACTCGACGAGGATCGCGGCGGCGGCGAGCCGCGCGGTGTCGGGGTGGTCGGCGGCGACGGCGGCGATCGGCTCGCCGTGGTGCCGGACCATGTCGGTGGCGAAGACGGGCCGGTCGGCGACCCGGCGGCCGTGCATCGCGTCGCCGGGCACGTCCTCGTGCGTGAGGACGGCGCGCACGCCGGGCATCGCGGCGGCCTCGGCGGTGTCGATGCGCACGATCCGCGCGTGCGGGTGCGGCGAGCGCAGCACCGCGGCCCACAGCAGCCCCTCGGCCCACAGGTCGGCGGCGTAGGGGTAGGTGCCCTGCGTCTTGGCCGCCGCGTCGGTGGAGGGCAGCGAGGTGCCGATGCCGTGCGGGCTGCCGCCCGCGGGCGCCACCACCGCCTCCGCGGCCGGGCCCGACCCGTCGATGACGCTCATCGCGCGCCTCCCGTCGTGTGCGGTGCCGTACGCGGCCGTACGGGTGAGGGCTCGGCGTTCGCGGCGGGGAGGCGGCGCGCGGTCATACGGCGGTCTCCGGGGATGCGGGTCCGGACTGGGCGGGGATACGGGCTGTGGGCGGGGATTCGTCGGTCTCCTGGGCGGCACGCGCGTCCCGGCCGTCGCGGGTGGCGACGACCTGGCGTACGGCGTCCACCACGCCGCGGTAGCCGGAGCACCGGCACAGGTTGCCGGAGAGGGCGTGCCGGGTCTCCAGGTCGTTGGGGCGGTGGTTGCCCTCCAGCAGGTCGTGCATCGTCATGGCCATGCCGGGGATGCAGAAGCCGCACTGGACGGCGCCGCAGTCGGCGAGGGCCTGCTGGATGTCGCAGGGGCGGCCGTCGGTGGACAGGCCCTCCACGGTGCGTACTTCGGAGCCCGCGGCGGTCGCGGCGGGCACCAGGCAGGACGCCACGAGCCGCCCGTCGACCTTCACCGAGCAGGCACCGCACTCGCCCTGCTCGCAGCCGTCCTTGGCGCCCGCCAGGCCCAGCCGCTCGCGCAGCACGTACAGCAGCGACTCGCCGAGCCACGCGTCGGTGACGGGGCGCTCGGCGCCGTTGACCCGCAGCACGTAGGAGGCGACCGGGTGCTCGCTGCGGGTCGGCTCGGGGGCCTCCTCCGCGGGCTCCGGCGCGGCGTCGGGCTCGTCCGCCGTGTCGTCCGCCGTGTCGTCGGCGGGCAGCGGTACGGGCCCGGGCTCGCCGTCCTCCTGCTCCGACACGGCCTCGGCCTCCGGCAGCGGCTGCGGCGCGGCCCCGGCGACGTACTCGCGCCCGCCCGCCTCCCCGCCCTCGGCTCCGCCGTCGCCGTCCTCCGGCGCGTAGGACGCGGACTCCCCCCGCGGGTATCCGGACGCGTCCTCCGGCGCGGTCGGCGGCTCCTGCGCGGGGTAGCCGACACCGCTCTCCGGCGCGGCACCTGCGGGCTCCTGCGCCGGGTAACCGGCAAGCCCCTCCGGCGCGGTCGGCGGCTCCTGCGCCGGGTAGCCGGCAAGCCCCCGCGGCACGGCGCCGGTGTCCTCGTCCCGCGCGTAGCCGGCGGGGCCCCCGGGCGGAAAACCGGCGGGCTCCTCCGCCCCGTACCCGGCAGCCTCTTCCGCCCCGTACCCGGCGCCGTCCTCCGGCGTGTGCCCCTGGTCCGGCTCCTCCGGCGCGTACGGTGCGGCGTAATCCGCCGGGTAGCCCGGCTCCGCGGCGGCCTCGGCCCCGGTCGGCGCGTCCTGCGCCTCGTCGGGCGCCGGGGGCCACGCGGATTCGGCGGGCGGCTGCCAGGGCGCGGAGCCCGGCGCGCCGAAGGCGGACCACCCGGTGTCCGCGGCCCCGCCCTGCTCGGCCGGCGGCGCGGCCCAGCCGGCGGTCTCCCCGGCGGCGGCCTCGGCCTCCGCGCGGGCCTGCGCCTGCGCGGCCTGCGCGGCGGCGGCGCCCTGCCCGAACATCCCGGCGGGGAAGGACTGCGTGGTGGGCGCGGCGGGCGAGGGCGCCTGGTCCCAGGGCGAGGCGAAGGCGCCCACGGAGTATTCGCCGGAGTCGCCCTCGGGCTCGTCCCGTATCACCGGGATCGTCCAGCTGGTGGCCGGGTCCTGCTCGCCCACGGGGCCGTGCGCGCTCAGCGGGTCCTCGCCCGGGCGCGGCTGGGGCGGCAGTTGCGCGGCGAAGGAGACGTGCATGGTCTGGTCGGGGTCGTAGTCCCCGCCGCCCGGAACGGGCTGCCAGGCCCCGGAGTTGCCGGCGCCGCCCGGCGTCTGCGGCTGGTCGGTCATGCCAGGGCCCTCCCGAGCGCTCGGCGGGACAGTGCGGCCACGGTACGGCGCAGCTGGACGGCCGCCGGCGGCAGGTCCACGTCCGGCTGGTCGGGGATGCACGCGGCGGCCACGTACTCCCCGAAGGCGGTGCAGGCCTCGGGCGCGAGGCTGCGCTCACCGTCCCAGTCGATGAGCCCGGCGACCCACTGCTCGGCCTCCAGCGGGCGCAGCGGCACCTGCGCGACGGCGCCGACCGCGCAGCGCACCTGGCGTCTGGCCGGGTCGACGACGAGCGCCACCGACGCGACGGCCCGGCCGGGGCCGGTGCGGCCTGTGGCCTTCAGGAAGGTCTGCGGGGCGTGCAGCAGCGGGATGCGCACGAAGGCGACCAACTCGCCGGGGCGCAGCGGGTCCATGCCGGTCAGCAGGTGGCTGACCGGGATCTCCCGGTCCGACTCCGGCCCGGCCAGGACGACGCTCGCCTCCAGCGCCGCCAGCACCGGCAGCGCGTCGCCGGTCGGCGCGGCCGAGACGATGTTGCCGCCGAGCGTGCCCGCGTTGCGGATCTGCGGCGGTCCCGCGGAGCGCGCGGCGGCGGCGAGCGCGGGGATGAGCGCGGCGAAGTCGGGGCGGCCCATGCGCGCGTGGGTCAGGCCCGCGCCCAGGAGCGCGGCCCCGTCGGCGTACTGCCAGCCGCGGATCTCGGCGATCCGGCCCAGGCCCACGAGTGCCGCCGGGCGCAGCAGCCCGGAATTCACCGCCGCCATCAGGTCGGTGCCGCCCGCGACCGGCACGGCGGTGGGCATGGCGGCGAGCGCCGCCACCGCCTCGTCGAGTGAGGACGGCAGCGAGACGATCTCCGCCGTCTGCTGTGCATACGCGCTCACGCAGCTGCCCCTTCCCGGCCTTCCTCGGTCACGCGGTAGCCGTACCGTACGTGCTGACAGCCCGGACGTGGCAACTCTGGCACATCTTCCCCAGGGGCCGTCGCGCAGGTCCACGACGTACCGATCCGTCCGCCACGCCGGTGATCGTACGTCTCCCGGGGAAATCGGCACAGTGCCATGTTTGGCGTCCTTCGCGGTGTTGCGCCGGATTACGCGTCCACCGTGCCAGGTCCCGCCGTACGGGACACGGAAGTTCACAGATTTCCCACCGGCCGCCGCACCCCCGGGTCACACGATCGGGGGCGGCCCCTCCTTCGGGCGCCCGACGACCCCGGGACGCCGCTGCCAGGGACGCGGGCCGGACGCCGGGCGGTACTCGACGCCCAGGGCGTCCAGCCGCGCGTAGTGCGTACGCATCCGCGCCGCGAAACCGGCCCAGTCGCGCTCCGCGGGCGCGGGCAGATCGGACCAGGCGACCTCGGCGAAGGCCGACAGCCGCGGGTAGACGGCGTAGTCCACCGCGCGCGCCGAGTCCAGCACCTCCGTCCAGACATTGGCCTGCGTGCCGATGACGTGCGCGGCCTGCGCCGCGGTCAGCTCCGGCGGGACGGGTTCAAAGCGGTAGACGTCCTCCAGCGTCCGCACGTGCGCGATCGGCACCGGCTCGTCCGGCCCGTCCGCCTGCCGCCAGTCCAGGTAGACCTGCGTCTGCGGGCACATGACCACGTCGTGCCCGGCCCGCGCCGCCGCGATCCCGCCCGCGTAGCCCTGCCACGACGACACGGCCGCGCCCTCCGCGAGCCCGCCCTCCAGGATCTCGTCCCACCCGATGAGCCGCCGCCCGCGCTCCGCCAGCCACCGGTCGAAGTGCCGGATGAACGCGCTCTGCAGCCCGTCCTCGTCCCCGACGCCCAGCTCCGCGATCCGCGCCTGCGCCGTCGCCGACTCCCGCCACTGCTCCTTCGGGCACTCGTCACCGCCGACGTGCACGAACGTGCTCGGGAAGATGTCCAGCAGCTCGCCGAAGACGTCCTCGTAGAACCGCAGCACGCCCTCCGTCGGCGCCAGCACGTTGGGGTTGACCCCCCAGCGGTCCAGCACCCCCAGCGCCGCGGTGTCCACCACGTCGGTGTTCCCCAGCTCCGGGTACGCGGCGATGGCCGCCTGCGAGTGGCCCGGCACGTCGATCTCCGGCACCACCGTGATGTACCGCTCCGCCGCGTACGCGACGATCTCCCGCAGGTCGTCCTGCGTGTAGTAACCGCCGTGCGGCCGCTCGTCCCACACCTTCGACGGCGCGAGCCCCACCCGGGTGCGCTCCCGCCACGCCCCGACCTCGGTCAGCCGCGGATAGCGCGTGACCTCCATCCGCCACCCCTGGTCGTCCGTGAGGTGCAGATGCAGGACGTTCAGCTTGTGTGCCGCCATCAGGTCCAGCTGCCGCAGCACCCCGTCCTTCGGCATGAAGTGCCGGGCCACGTCCAGCAGGAAGCCGCGCCACCCGAAGCGCGGCCGGTCCTCGATCTCGCACACCGGCAGGCTCCACCCGCCGCCCCCCGGCAGCGGGGCGCGCCGGAAGGCCGCCGGCCCCAGCAGCTGCCGCACCGTCTGCGCCCCCCAGAACACCCCCGCCCCGTCCCCGCCCGTGAGCTCCACCCGCTCCGGCGTCACCTTCAGCCGGTACGCCTCGGGGCCCAGCTCCCCGTCGACCCCGAGGCTCACCACGGCGTCCCCCGCCGCCCCGAACTCCACGCCGGTGGCCGCGCCCAGCACGCCCCGCACCCACCGCGCGGCGCGCTCCGCCCCGGCCCCCACGTCCAGCCGTACGGCGTCCCCCAGCGCGAAGCGCTCTTCCCTCACGTCTGCCCGCACGACCTGCGGCGCCGGAATCAAGTCCACGCCGCCCATCTTGCCCCGTGCGGTGCCCCGCGGGCGGGGCGGGTACGTCAGCGGCTTCCCACCGCGGTGGGTGCCCGCGCCTGGCGGCGCGGGGTTCTCCCACCCGCACCACCCGTGCAGGTAAGACGTCCTCTGACGGTTCTCCTGTGGGGCTCAACCACCATCGGCGGCGAACCCGCCGTACAACCCGGAGGGGGACGGTGCGGGGTGCCCCCGCAGGAATGCGCTTCCCCGTACCTCACCAACACCGAAAGAGGGCAAACGCGCATTCCGAGGAGGTGCCCCGTGCCGGCACCCGACCCACCCGCCGGGCCGCCGCGAAGGGGCGCGGGGAACGGCGCGAGCAACCACCCACCGGCGCAAGGTCGCGCAACACACCGCAACCCACCGCCCCGGGGCGAACCCCCTAAGCCCCCGCCAGGGTCAGATCGCGCGGCGGGCCTGCAACGACGCCGCCCCCGCCACCGCCCACGTCGCCGCGAGCCAGCCCGCATGGGCGATCGCGAGGTCACGCCACGTGGCCCGCGACGCGGAAGCGGCCACCGCCCCCGCGAGGCTCGCGCCCAGCAGGAGCGCCGGGACGACGATCTGGAGCCGGCCGAACCAGGAGAAGAGGAACGCCCGCCGGGCGAACTCGGGCCCGTACCACCAGTGGACCCCGGCGACGGCGACCGCGACCCCCGCGGCGCCGGCGACGGTGACGGGCACGGCCGCCCACAGCGGCCACAGCTCGCGCCGCCACGCGCGGTCGGCGACGAGCCCGGTGGTCAGGAGCGGCGCGACGGGGATGACGGCCCCGACGTGCGCGGCGCGCAGCCGCCACAGCCGGTCGCCGGCGGCGAGGTCCGCGGCCAGTTCGGTGCGCACCGTCGCGCGGATGCCCCGCATCCGCGCCACCGCCCCGGTGCCGGTCCGCCGGCTGTGCATCCGTACGAGCACGACGAGCAGCAGCGCGGTCACGAGGAGTACGGCGCCGGCCGCGACGAACTGCCAGTCGTCGCCGGTCTCGATGCGGTAGAGCTGGATCGCCCAGAGCACGGCGACGGCGACCCCGCCGGTGAGGAGCCCGGCGCGCGGCGCCTGGAGCTGCCCGGGGTCGGCCCCGAGCAGCAGCGAGCGCTCGACCGCGGCCCGGTGCTCGGCCCGCAGCCGCCGCGGCATGCGGCCCAGCACGCCGCGTCCCGCGCTGAGCGAGCGGGCGAGCGCGACCTGCGCCTCGGCCTCGCGCGGGGCCAGCTCGACGGCCCTGCGGGCGGCGGCGACCGCGTCGGGGACGCGGCCGAGCCGCCGGTAGACGTCGGAGAGCAGCACGGCCGGCTCCCAGCCGTCCGGATCCGCCCCGCCCGCGCGCAGCGCGACGATCAGCGCGTCGTGGACCTCGTCGAGTGAGAGAAGGACCACACCGGCCAGGACGAAGACGTCGGCCGCCTCCGCGGGCCCGGCCAGGGCGAGCGCCCAGTCGACGGCCTCGCGGGCCTCGGCCGGGCGCCGCTCCTGGGCGAGGACCCAGGCGCGCAGCAGGTAGCCGGCGCTGCCGTTGCGCTCCACGAAGGCGTCGCCGACCACGGCGTGCGCCTCCGCGAAGCGCCCCTGCGCGACGAGCGCGTGGACGCGCTCGCCGCTGGTGGAGTCGTCGTCGGGCGCGTCCGGCGTACCGAACACGCCTCCGTCACCCTCGTCTTCCACGGGCCTCCCCTGTCCGCCGGAAGGGCGTCAGGCGTTGCCGCCGCTGCCCTTGCCGGACTTGTCCTTGCCCCCGCCGCCGAGCGGCATGCCCTCGTAGATCTCCTTGCACATCGGGCAGACGGGGTATTTCTTCGGGTCGCGTCCGGGGACCCAGACCTTGCCGCACAGGGCGACGACGGGCGTGCCTTCCAGCGCGCTCGCCATGATCTTGTCCTTCTGGACGTAGTGCGCATAGCGCTCGTGGTCGCCGTCACCGTGGGAGAGCTGCGGAGTCGGCTCGACCAGGGTGCCGGTGCCCGCCCCGCGCTCGGGCTCAAGAGTGCTCATAAGAGACAAGACTAGTTGAGGGAGGGATCGTCGGGATACGTGGCCACCATGGCCAGCTCGCTCCGCTGCCGGCGCAGCACGGAGCGCCACAGCCGCTCCGGGTTCGGCGCGGACACGTCACCCGGCTCGGACTCGACGACGTACCATGCGCCGTCGGTCAGCTCGCGTTCCAGCTGGCCGGGGCCCCAGCCGGAGTAGCCGGCGAAGATGCGCAGGGAGCCCAGCTCCGCGGCGAGCAGCTCGGGCGGGGCCTCCAGGTCGACCAGGCCGATCGCCCCGTGCACGCGCCGCCAGCCGAGCAGCTCGACCGCCTCGCCGGGGCGCGGCTCGCCGGGCACGACGGCCAGGCCCAGGGCGGAGTCCAGCGAGACCGGTCCGCCCTGGAAGACGACCTGCGGGAGCACCGCGAGGGCCGCCCACGGCTGGAGGACGTCGCCGACGCCGACCGGGGTGGGGCGGTTCAGGACCACGCCGAGGGACCCCTCGGCGTCGTGGTCGAGGAGCAGCACGACCGCCCGGTCGAAGTTGGGGTCGGCCAGCTTCGGGGTGGCGACGAGCAGCCGTCCGGTGAGCGAGGACACCTCGGTCATGGTCCACATGATCCCGCATGCGGGCCGCGCTGGGGAGTCGTCGCAGGGACCGGTGGGCAGCGCCCGGGCGCGCCCGCCGGTGGTACGCGCGGGCGTGCGGCGGCGGGTGCGCCGCCGGCCCCGCCGGTAGGCCGCGGGCGGTACCCCTCGGCAGGGCAACAGAAGGGGCGCGCGGGGCGCATTACCATTTCCCCTGTTCCTCTTGTTCTGCTGTTCCACGGCTCCACGGCTCCACCCGTTCCGAACCGTTTCCGACGATCGCGAGACCATGACCGACATCGCCGATGTACTGCTTGTCCATGGCGGAACCCCTCTCGAAGGCGAGATCCGGGTCAGAGGCGCGAAGAACCTCGTGCCGAAGGCCATGGTCGCCGCCCTCCTCGGCAGTGAACCCAGCCGGCTGCGCAACGTGCCGGAGATCCGCGACGTCAAGGTGGTGCGCGGGCTGCTCCAGCTGCACGGCGTGACGGTCGAGGCCGGTGACGAGCCGGGCGAGCTGGTGCTCGACCCGACCCGGGTGGAGAGCGCCAACGTCGCGGACATCGACGCGCACGCGGGCTCCTCGCGCATCCCGATCCTCTTCTGCGGTCCGCTGCTGCACCGCCTCGGCCACGCGTTCATCCCGGGCCTGGGCGGCTGCGACATCGGCGGCCGGCCGATCGACTTCCACTTCGACGTGCTGCGGCAGTTCGGCGCGCGCATCGAGAAGCGGGCCGACGGGCAGTACCTGGAGGCCCCGCAGCGGCTGCGCGGCTGCAAGATCCGGCTGCCGTACCCGTCGGTGGGCTCGACCGAGCAGGTGCTGCTGACGGCGGTGCTCGCCGAGGGCGTGACCGAGCTGTCGAACGCCGCGGTCGAACCGGAGATCGAGGACCTGATCTGCGTCCTGCAGAAAATGGGCGCGATCATTTCCGTCGACACCGACCGCACCATCCGCATCACAGGTGTGGACACGCTGGGCGGCTACACCCACCGGGCGATCCCCGACCGGCTGGAGGCGGCGTCCTGGGCGAGCGCGGCGCTCGCCACCGAGGGCAACATCTACGTGCGCGGCGCGCAGCAGCGCTCGATGATGACCTTCCTGAACACCTTCCGCCGGGTCGGCGGGGCCTTCGCGATCGACGACGAGGGCATCAGGTTCTGGCACCCGGGCGGCCCGCTGGACGCCATCGCGCTGGAGACCGACGTCCACCCCGGCTTCCAGACCGACTGGCAGCAGCCGCTGGTGGTCGCGCTGACGCAGGCGTCGGGGCTGTCGATCGTGCACGAGACGGTGTACGAGTCGCGGCTCGGCTTCACCGAGGCGCTCAACCAGATGGGCGCGCACATCCAGCTCTACCGCGAGTGCCTGGGCGGCAGCGCGTGCCGTTTCGGGCAGCGCAACTTCCTGCACTCCGCGGTGGTGTCCGGGCCGACCAAGCTGCAGGGCGCCGACCTGGTCATCCCCGACCTGCGCGGCGGCTTCTCGTACCTCATCGCGGCGCTGGCGGCGCAGGGCACCTCGCGGGTGCACGGCATCGGCCTGATCAACCGCGGCTACGAGAACTTCCTGGCCAAGCTGGAGGGCCTGGGCGCGCACATCGAGGTGCCCGGCGTGCCCGCGCCGGCCTCCGGCGAACCCCCGGCGGTCGCGGTCGCCTGACCGGGCGTCCGGTCGTGCGTGAGGGCGGCCTCCCCGGTGCCGGGGAGGCCGCCCTCACGGTTTACGGCGTTGCCTGGGCCCATGAGGCCGGGCGCGCAGCTCAGTTGCCCTTGGCGGCTTCCTTGAGCTTCGAGCCGGCGGAGACCTTCACGCTGTAACCGGCCGGAATGCTGATCGGCTCACCGGTCTGCGGGTTGCGGGCGGTCCGGGCGGCACGGTGAGTGCGCTCGAAGGTCAGGAAGCCGGGGATGGTGACCTTCTCGTCGCCCTTGGCCACAATCTCGCCGACGGTGTCGGCGAGAGCGCCGAGAACGGCGTCGGCGTCCTTGCGAGTCACCCCGGCACGGTCGGCCAGCGCGGCCACCAGCTCACTGCGGTTCATATCTGTGTACTCCCGTGTTCTTTCTGCCATGGGGGCGCGAGCTCGAAGCTGTTGCTGTGTGCCTCACTGCCCAGGTGTGCATCCTGCCCCCATATATGGGCCGAAAGCCAATCGCCTGCCCGCGCGAGTCGCGGAAAAAGCGGTGCGGGACGGCCGGGATGACGGATTGTCGTCCGGTGTTCGACGCTCGGAATACGATTCCGGCGCTTTCCCTTACAGCCCCGCGGCCGGCTCCGTCGTGACGGCCGCGGAGACCGCGGGCCCCTGCGCGCGCGCCGCCGCCCGTACCGCGTTGGCGACCGCGCCCGCGACGCGGTCGTTGAAGACGCTGGGGACGATGTAGTTGGCGTTCAGCTCGCCGTCGCCCACCACATCGGCCAGCGCGCGGGCCGCGGCCAGCATCATCTCGGTGTTGACCGTACGGGACTGGGCATCCAGCAGGCCGCGGAAGACGCCGGGGAAGACCAGCACGTTGTTGATCTGGTTGGGGAAGTCGCTGCGCCCGGTGGCCACCACGGCGGCCGTCCGGCGGGCCTCCGCCGGGTCCACCTCCGGATCCGGGTTGGCCAGCGCGAAGACGATCGCGCCGTCCGCCATCGCGGCGACGTCCGCGCCGTCCAGCACGTTGGGCGCGGACACCCCGATGAAGACGTCCGAGCCCACCACGGCCTGCTTGAGGGTGCCCGTCACGCCCTCCGGGTTGGTGTTGTCGGCGATCCAGCGCAGCGCCGAGCCCTCGGGGGCGTCCACCAGGTCCTCGCGGCCCGCGTGCACCACGCCGTGGATGTCGGCCACCACCGCGTGCTTCACACCCGCCGCGATCAGCAGCTTCAGGATCGCCGTACCGGCCGCGCCCGCGCCCGACATGACGACCCGCAGGTCGCCGATCTGCTTGCCGACCACCCGCAGCGCGTTCGTCAGCGCCGCGAGCACCACGATCGCGGTGCCGTGCTGGTCGTCGTGGAAGACCGGGATGTCCAGCGCCTCGCGCAGCCGCGCCTCGATCTCGAAGCAGCGCGGCGCGGAGATGTCCTCCAGGTTGATGCCCGCGAAGCCCGGCGCGATGGCCTTGACGATCGCCACGATCTCGTCGGTGTCCTGGGTGTCCAGGCACAGCGGCCACGCGTCGATCCCCGCGAACCGCTTGAACAGCGCCGCCTTGCCCTCCATCACCGGCAGCGCGGCCTTCGGCCCGATGTTGCCGAGCCCCAGCACCGCGGAGCCGTCCGTGACCACGGCGACGCTGTTGCGCTTGATCGTCAGCCGCCGGGCGTCCTCCGGATTCTCCGCGATCGCCATGCACACCCGCGCCACGCCCGGCGTGTAGACCATCGACAGGTCGTCGCGGTTGCGGATCGGGTGCTTGGACTGCATCTCGATCTTGCCGCCGAGGTGCATCAGGAACGTACGGTCCGACACCTTGCCGATCGCGACGCCCTCGATGCCGCGCAGCTTCCGGACGATCTCCGCGGCGTGGTCCGTCGAGCTGGCCGCGATCGTGACGTCGATCCGCAGCCGCTCGTGCCCCGACGCGGTGACGTCCAGACCCGTGACCGATCCGCCGGAGGACTCCACCGCGGTGGTCAGCGCGCTGACCGCGGTCCCGCCGGCCGGGACCTCCAGACGCACGGTGATCGAGTACGAGACGCTTGGCGCCGTTGCCATGACGACCTTCTTCCGGTTACTGCGGTGTGCTGAGGGTGAGGGGGTACGTCGTGGTACCCCCGGTACCCGTGGAACATTACTTCCACGATGTGAATCGACGGCAACGCCCGGGTTCACCCTCGCGGCGGGGAAGAGCTTCCCGGAATCGTTTGTTAGCCTGGGTACGGCACCGGCCCGATCCAAGCCCCCGGGCCCAACCTTAGGCGCTTCGAGCGCCCACTTGCCGCGAGGCGAGCATGGCGGGTCGGTGTCACCAACCTACGCCGGGTGCCCCGGTCGGGCCCCTGCTCTTCCGGGGCGCGGGCCCCTTTGCCCCACGGGCTGCCCCTTTCCCGCCGTCGCGCGGGGCTCGGGCCCCTTTGCCCCACAGGGTGCTCCCTCCCGCCGTCGCGGGACCTTCCCTTTCGCTGTGGCTTGTCGCGCAGTTCCCCGCGCCCCTGGTTTGTTGCCCTGCGCGGCATGCGCGAGCCCCTGGCGGGCGCTTCCCCTGCGGGGGGGCGGTCTTGCGCGCGAGGGCGAGCGTTTTTCAGGGGCGCGGGGAACTGCGCGCTCAGCCCCCACAGGGGGAAAGGCGACATGCCACGCCAAGTGGCAATCACCTCAGGGGCGCGTAAGGGCACCTCACGGGGCAGCCCGGGGCGGAGCCCCCCGCGCTCAGGGGAGGAGGAGGTCCGGGACGCCCGCCGGGTTCGGGGAGTCGAGGGGGGTCGCCAGGACCGCGAGCCGCTGCGTCGCCCGCGTGAGGGCGACGTACAAGACGCGCAACCCCGCAGGGGATTCCTCCGCGATTTCCGCCGGGCTCACGACGAGCGTCGCGTCGTACTCCAGACCCTTGGCCTCAAGGCTGCCGAGCGCCACCGCGCGGTCGCCGAGCCCCTCCAGCCACTCCCGCGCCTGCGCCCGCCGGTGCATGGCGACCACGACGCCCACCGTGCCCTCCACCTCGCCGAGCAGCCGCGCGGTCTGCGCGCGGACATCGGCGCCGAGGTCGTCGCCCGCGACGCAGAAACGGGGCGCGAGCCCCGTGGAGCGGACCGCGCGCGGCGGCTGCGTCCCCGGCATCGCGAGGGCCAGCACCGTCGAGGCGACCTCGGCGATCTCCGCCGGGTTGCGGTAGTTGACGGTGAGCGTGAAGCGCCGCCGCGGCCGCGAGCCGAGCGCCTCGTCGCGCGCCTGCCCGGCCTCGTCCACGTCGGACCACGAACTCTGCGCGGGGTCGCCGACGACCGTCCAGGTCGCGGCGCGGCCCCGGCGCCCGACCATGCGCCACTGCATGGGCGTGAGGTCCTGCGCCTCGTCCACGATGACGTGCGCGTACTCCGTCCGCTCCTCCTCCAGCCGCTCCGCGCGCCCGCGCCGCCCGCCGGCCGTCCGGTCGGCGTACGTGGTGACCTCCTCCAGGCCGGTCAGCTCGTCGAGCGGGTCCGCCTCGCGCCGTACGGGCCGGGGCAGCGGCCCGAGGAAAGCGGCCAGCTCGTCCAGCAGCGCGACGTCGTGCGTGCTGACGCCCGTGCGGCGCAGCGAGCGGGCGACGCGCCGGACGTCCGGCGGGGTGAGGACGCGGCGCGCCCACCGGCCGAGCCGCCGCTCGTCGGCGAGCGCGGCGAGCACGGTGCGCGGCTCCAGCAGCGGCCACCACGCGTCGAGGAAGCCGGTGAAGTCCTGCTCGGTGCTGATGTCCTCGTCGAAGCCCTGGCGCTCCTCGGCGGCGAGTTCGGCGTCGTCGAAGGTCCGCCCGGTCTTGCGCCACAGCGCGTCCAGCAGGAGCCGGCGGGCGCGCGGCCGGAGCAAGTTGACGGGCGCGGTGCCGCCCAGCACGGTGCGGCGTACGGCGGCCAGCTCGCCGGAGTTCAGCTCGATCCGCCGCCCGAAGGCCACGACCCGCAGCGTCTCGGGGGCGCCGGGCACGGCGTCCAGGCAGCCGCGGGCGGCGTTGCGCAGCACCTTGAGCATCCGCAGCGAGCCCTTGACGCGGGCGACGGCGGGCTCGTCGTACAGGTCGGCGGTCACGCCGTCGACGAGCGAGCCGAGCGCGCGGATCGCGACCTGCCCCTCCTCGCCGAGCGAGGGCAGCACGCCCTCGGTGTACGCGACCAGCAGCGGCGTGGGGCTCACGCACAGGATGCCGCCCGCGTAGCGCCGCCGGTCCTGGTAGAGCAGGTACGCCGCGCGGTGCAGCGCGACCGCGGTCTTGCCGGTGCCGGGGCCGCCGGTGACCTCGGTGACGGAGGCCGCGGGCGCCCGGATGACCATGTCCTGCTCGGCCTGGATGCTCGCGACGATGTCCCGCATGGTGTGCGTCCTGGCCTGGCCGAGCGCGGCCATGAGCGCGCCGTCGCCGACCACCGGCAGGCCCGTCGTCAGGTCCGGGCGCAGCAGGTCGTCCTCGACGCCCAGGACCCGGCGGCCCTTGGAGCGGATGACCCGGCGACGCACGACACGCCCGGGTGCGACGGGCGTCGACCGGTAGAAGGGCGCGGCCGCGGGCGCCCGCCAGTCGATGACGAGCGGGGAGTAGTCGGCGTCCAGCACACCGATCCGGCCGATGTGCAGGGTCTCGGCGATGTCCGCGGTCCGGTCGGGACGGATCGCGTCGTCGGCGGGCTCGACGGAGGTGTACGCGCCGTCCGCGCCCTTCTGGCCGTCCTTGCCGCGCAGCAGGTCGATCCGGCCGAAGAGGAAGTCCTCGAACTCGCTGTTGAGGCGGTTGAGGTGCACCCCCGCGCGGTAGACCTGCGCGTCGCGCTCGGCCAGCGCACCCGGCGTACCGACGTGGCCCGCCTTGGCGGCGTCGCTCATCAGGAACTCCACCTCGTGGATCTTCTCCTCGAGGCGGCGGTAGACCCGGTCGAGGTGGTCCTGCTCGACGGCGATCTCCCGCTCCCTGGTGCCGCCGCCCCCCTGCCGGTCCTGAACTGCGGTCTGCGCGGCCACGCAGGGCCCCCTTCGTCCTTCGTCCGTACGTCATGCTCGCGCCCGCGGTGTTCCGGTTCCGTGCCCCGTTCCGCGCGAACGACAGCCTGCAACCGTACGCGACCTGCGCGCTTCTGCCCACCCGGCGGTACCGGCCCGACCTGTCGGATTCGCCCCGGTGGGCCCGGGGCGGCCCCGCTCAGGCGTTCCGCAACGCCGGGCCGGTACGGCGGCGGTGCCGGGCGACGCGCTCGCGGTTGCCGCACACCTCGCTGCTGCACCAGCGGCGGCGCCTTCCGCGGGAGGTGTCGAGGTAGACCAGCGAGCAGTTCTCGCCCTCGCAGCGGCGCAGCTGGGAGCGGGCGACGGGGTCGGTGAAGAGGTCCACCGCGTCCCGCGCCACCGCCGCGAGCAGCGAGGCCGCGTCCGGGGGCGCGGCGAGGGTGCGGGTCAGCTCGCCGTCGGGGGCGAGGGCCGCGCGGGGAGCGGGTGGGGCGGGGCGGGCGAGGGCGTTCAGCCGCGCGATCGCCTCCGGCGGGGGCGGGGCGGGGGTGAGCTGGGCCTCGACCAGCTCCTCCAGGAGGGCGCGCAGTTCGCGCAGGCCGCGGGCCCAGGCGGCCCAGTCCGCGTCCGCGGGCAGCGGGGTCCCCGGCGGGACCAGGCCCGTCCCGTACAGCCACTCGGTGACGCGGTCGGCGCGGTCCAGGCGCTCGCCGACCGGGCGGGCCACGCGCGTCGCGACGAGGTCCAGGCAGACCCGCCCCCCGTCGAACCTCAACTCCCCCACCGTCCCCTCCCTCCCACACCGTCGCCCCCCAGAGTGCCCCGCCCTAGCCGGGGGGGCTAGATCCGTGACGCGCCGGGTTGCCTGTTGCGGTGTGACGCGCGACCTTGCGGTGGTGGGTGGTTGCTCGCGCAGTTCCTCGCGCCCCTTCGCGGCAGCCCGGCGGGTGGGTCGGGTGCCACTCCGGGGGTACCTCCTCGGAATGCGCGTCCGACCTCATGAGCCAGGTGACGGGTCTTGCATGCGCATTCCTCCGGGGGCACCCCCGGATCGTCCCCCTCCGGGTTGTACGGCGGGCTCGCCGCCGACGGTGGTTGAGCCCCACAAGAAGACCGGCACTTTTCGCTCCTACCTGCACGGGTGGTGCGGGCGGGCAAACCCCGCGCCGCCAGGCGCGGGAAACCCCCGCGGCGGGAAGCCGCGGACGTACCCCTCACCCCGAAGGGGCTGCGTACTTGTCGGCGTGCGGGTCGAGCGACAGGCGATACCCCCGCTTGACCACCGTCTGGATCAGGCGCGGAGCGCCGAGCGCGGCCCGCAGCCGAGCCATCGCCGTCTCGACGGCGTGCTCGTCCCGCCCGGCGCCGGGCAGGACCCGCAGCAGATCCGCCCGGGAGACGACCCAGCCGGGCCGCCGGGCCAGCGCCCGCAGCAGGGCCATACCGGCAGGCGGCACAGGCCGCAGCGCACCGTCGACGATCGCGGCCTGGCCGCGGATCTGGACCTCGTGCCCGGCGACGGGGAGCGGCCGGACCCGCCCCGGCAGCTCGCGGGCGATGAGCTGGACGAGGGGACCGAGGCGGAAGCGCTCGGGCTGGAAGGTGGGGACGTCGTGCGCCTGGAGGGGCAGCGCGGTGACGGGCCCGACGCAGCCCGCGAGGACGTCCGTGCGCAGGGCGTCGAGGAAGGCGTCCAGGCGCCCGCGCTGCGCCGCCCGGCCGAGGAGCGAGGCGGCGGCGGGCGCGCTCGTGAAGCTCACGGCGTCGAGGGCACGCGAGGTCACCGCGTCGAGGAGGCGGTCGACGGGCCCCAGGTCCTCGGGCGGCATCCAGCGGTAGACGGGGACGGCCACGACGCGGGCCCCGGCGGCCCGCAGGGACTCGTTGAAGCCGGGCAGCGGCTCACCGTGCAGCTGGACGGCCACGCAGCGGCCGTCGACGCCCTCGTCCAGGAGCCGTTCGAGCACCTCGGCCATGGATTCGGACGCGGGCGACCACGCCTCGGTGAGGCCCGCGGCGCGGACGGCGCCGCGGACCTTCGGCCCGCGGGCGAGGAGTTCGACCTCGCCGAGCCGCCGCAGCAGCGCCTCACCGAGGCCCCACCCGTCAGCCGCCTC
Source organism: Streptomyces sp. NPDC021020 (assembly GCF_044333285.1). Taxonomy (NCBI): domain Bacteria; kingdom Bacillati; phylum Actinomycetota; class Actinomycetes; order Kitasatosporales; family Streptomycetaceae; genus Streptomyces; species Streptomyces sp. NPDC021020. Next base: position 51,684 of record NZ_JBIRQQ010000003.1, on the reverse strand, counting down.
GATCCAGCCGCGGAAGCCGATCGCGGTGGTGGCGATGACGATGTCGGGCGCGTCGTCGAGCAGTTGCTTGGTCGTGTCGAGCAGCTCCGCGTCGTCGGAGAGCGGCACGATCCGCAGCACGGGAGCGCGCAGCACGGCGGCGCCGCGGCGCTCCAGCAGCGCGGCGAGCTCGTCGGCGCGGCGGGCCGCGGTCACACCGACGGTGAAGCCCGCGAGGGGGGGCACCGCCGTGGGAAAAGTCGGCTCCATCGTCTCGTCCACCTTGCCGCTCGGTTTCCTGTCGCACCCCGCCGCCCCGCCCGGGGACTGGCATCGTCCCAAGGCGGGGTGACAGGTTCGGTTCGCCGGGATTTCCCGGGTGTTACGTGGTGCGCGCCGCTCACACCTCGGCGTACGCGGCGACCGCCTCCGGCGTGCTCGCTTCGCTGCCGCTGCCGGTACGGGCCGGGCGGCGCAGGTATACGGCCCAGGTGACGGCGAAACAGACCGCGTAGTAGGCCAGGAAGGACACGAACGCCGGGGTGCCGTCCGCGGTGTTCAGGAAGGACTCGCGGAAGGCGAGGTTGATGCCGACACCGCCGAGGGCGCCGACCGCTCCGATGAGGCCCATGGCGGCGCCGGACAGCCGCCGGGCGTGCGCGGCGGCGGCCTCCCCGGCGAGCCCGGAGGCCTCGGCCTTCTTCTGGAAGATGCCGGGGATCATCTTGTAGACCGAGCCGTTGCCGAGCCCGCTGAGCACGAAGAGAGCGATGAAGCCGGGCAGGAAGAGCCCGAGCGACTCGCGTGCGGAGGCGGCGATGACGACGCCGGTCGCGGCGGCCATGGCCAGGAAGTTCCACAGGGTGATGCGCCCGCCGCCGAAGCGGTCGGCGAGGCGCCCGCCCAGCGGCCTGATGAGCGAGCCGAGCAGCGGCCCGATGAAGGTGAGGTAGGCGGCGTGCAGCGGGGTGCGGCCGAACTGGTTCTGCAGCACGAGGCCGAAGGCGAAGCTGTAGCCGATGAAGGAGCCGAAGGTGCCGATGTAGAGGAGCGACATGATCCAGGTGTGCGGGTCCTTCGCGGCGTCGGCCGCGGCGCCGGTGTCGTTCTTCACCGGTGCGAGGTTGTCCATGAAGAGCGCGGACAGCAGCGCGGCCACCACGATGAGCGGGATGTAGACGGCGAGCACGATCCGCGGGTGCCCGGCGCCCGCGGTCGCGATGACCAGCAGCGTGACGAGCTGGATGGCGGCGACCCCGAGGTTGCCGCCGCCCGCGTTGAGGCCGAGCGCCCAGCCCTTCTCGCGCAGCGGGTAGAAGGCGTTGATGTTGGTCATGGACGAGGCGAAGTTGCCGCCGCCGACGCCGGTGAGCGCGGCGACCAGCATGAGCGTCCCGTACGACACCCCGGGGTGCATGACGAAGGCCGCGGCGACGGTCGGCACGAGCAGCATGGCCGCGCTCACGATCGTCCAGTTCCGCCCGCCGAACACCGCGACCGCGAAGGTGTACGGCACCCGCAGCACCCCGCCGACCAGGGTGGGCATGGCGACCAGGAAGAACTTCCCCGCCGGGTCGACGCCGTACTCGGGCCCCATGAAGAGCACCATCACCGACCACAGGCTCCACACGGAGAAGCCGATGTGCTCGGAGAGCACCGAGAAGACCAGGTTCCGCAGCGCGATCCGCCGCCCCCCGCCTTCGTTCCAGAACCCCTCGTCCTCGGGATCCCACGTCTCGATCCACCGGCCCGCCCACCGACTCATGGCGCCTCCCTGTTCGCTCCACCCGATGTCGCCCCCGACGATAGGCACACCGGGTTACCTGCCGATGGCCAAACGTCACACCGACGCAACCGTGCTCTCATTCCCCCCACGGACCCCCTGTGAGCCCCCGGAAACGCCGAACGGCGCCCCCCGCGTGCGGGAGGCGCCGTTCGGCGCATGGGATGAGTGGAGATGGCGGGAATCGAACCCGCGTCCTGTGGTGCGGAAACAGGGCTTCTCCGAGCGCAGTCCGCTGTGCTTTTCTCGGCCCCGGCGGTCACGCGGACAAGCCGCCGACAGGCCCAGTCACTGTTTGATTTCCTTCAAGGACCCGTGACCGGTCCTAGAAGTTTAGATCCCTTGATGATGCCAGGATCCGGGTCGGGATCACCCCCGGGCTGACACTTCGCAAGTCGCTACTTAGGCAGCGAGGGCGAAGGAATCGCGCTTGGTGTTGGCGATTATTGGTTGCGACATATGGTTAACGAGATCATTGCCGCTTCCTCGGCTCGCTTCCCCTGCTTCGACATCCCCAGTCGAAACCGATCATCCCCATGTGGTGTTTTCAAGGTGCACACCGGACTCACCATGGCCCGGTGGCGCTGCATCCATCGTACGTGATCAGCGCGCGGCACGGCCAGCGTATTCCCCCGCACGGCCCCCGTACGGCCCCCGGAGGGGTCAGCGCTGGCGGCGGCGGGCGGCGGAGACCGCGCGGTCCGTCTCGCGGCGGTCCTGCTTCTCGCGCAGGGTCTGCCGCTTGTCGTACTCCTTCTTGCCCTTCGCGACCGCGATCTCGACCTTGGCGCGCCCGTCCTTGAAGTACAGGGCGAGCGGCACGATCGTGTAGCCGGTCTCGTCGTACTTCTGCTGGAGCTTGTCGATCTCCGCGCGGTGCAGCAGCATCTTGCGTTTGCGGCGGGCGGTGTGGTTGGTCCACGTGCCCTGGGTGTATTCCGGGATGTGCACGTTGTGCAGCCACGCCTCGCCGCCGTCGAGCTGGCCGAAGCCGTCGACGAGGGACGCGCGGCCCTGGCGCAGCGACTTCACCTCGGTGCCCGTGAGCACCAGGCCCGCCTCGAACGTGTCCAGGATGAGGTAATCGTGCCGCGCCTTCTTGTTCTGCGCGATCAGTTTGCGACCGGTCTCTTTTGCCATAGCGGGCCCATTCTCGCACTACGAGGGGGTGCCGAGGCCAGCCATTACCGAGCGGGCTTCGGCGAGGGCGTCGTCGCCGCCGGCCACCTGGACGTCCGGCTCGATGCCCTGGCCGTCCACGCTGCGGCCGTCCGGCAGCCGGTAGTGGCCGACGGTCAGCTCGGCGACGGAGCCGTCCGGCAGGGTGCTGGGCATCTGCACCGAGCCCTTGCCGAAGGTGCGCGAGCCCACGACGACCGCCCGCCCGCGGTCCTGGAGCGCGCCGGCCAGCATCTCGGCGGCGCTCATCGTGCCGCCGTCGACCAGCACCACCAGCGGCACCGCGGTGTCGCCGCCGGGGTCGGCGTAGAGGGCCCGCTGCTCGCCGTGGACGTCGTAGGTGGCGACCAGGCCGCCGTCCAGGAGGGCGGAGGCGGTCGCGACGGCCTCCTCGACCAGGCCGCCGGAATTGCCCCGCAGGTCCAGCAGCACGCCGTGCCGGGCCGCCTGCACGGCGGCGCGCACCTGCTTGCCGGTGCCGAGCGAGAAGGCGTCGACGGCGACGAGGGTCGGGCCCTGCGGGCCGTCGGGGTGACTGACGGTGACCGCCTCGGTGGGCAGCGTGGCCCGCTGCACGGTGGCGGACAGCCGGCTGTCGCCGCGCAGCAGCACCAGCGTCACGGAGCTGCCGGGGACGTTGTCGCCGCGCAGGTCCGCGACGACCTCGGTGACCGCCAGGCCCGTGCACGCCGTGGCGTCGATCGACACCAGGACGTCGCCGACGCGGATGCCGGCGGAGGCGGCGGGGCTGCCGGACTGCACACGGGCGATCTCGACCCGGCCGCCGTCGACCTGCCGCACCCACAGGCCCACGCCCACGTAGCGGCCGTCCAGCGCCTCCTGGAGGCCCGCGTACTCCTGCGCGGTGTAGTACGACGACCAGCGGTCGCCGCTGCGGCTGACGAGCTTGCGGGCGGCCTGCGGGCCGACCTTGCCCTGCTCGATCTGCCGCGCCAGGCCCGAGGTGTCGGTGCTCGCCCGGTCCTCGCGGCTGCCGGACGCCGCGCGGTCCTTGCCGCTGTCGGCGCCGCCGCCCGCCGCGCCGTCCGCCCGGGCGGAGTTGGCGCGGCCGGTGGCGTCGGGCGAGGGCGAAGTGGCCGCGGCCACCCGGGTCCTGTCCCGGGCCTGCGGTTCGGCGAAGCTGCCCGCGGCGGCGCCGGAGGCGAGCATCGTGCCGAAGACCAACGTCAGGGCGGCCCCGCGGCGGATGCGGCGGGGCGTCCCGAGGAGCAACAGGCCGGACATGGCCGGAAGTCTAGGCGAGAAACGGGCGTCGTACGGAAAGATACGACGTCCGCCGGTAGGTGCTGTGGACACCGCCCGCGCGCCCCTCTCCGCTGCCCGTCATACCTTCAGATAGCGGCGCAGCGCGATGAACGCGGCGAGCGCCGGCATCAGCACGCCGATCAGCAGCACCAGCGGCAGCACCTTGACGACGGAGTCCCAGCCCAGGAAGGACACCAGCGGGATCTTCTCCTGGAGCTTCAGGCCCGCGTCGATCATGAAGTACCGCCCGCCGAGCAGCATCACGCACGCCACGCCCGCGCCGACGAGCCCGGCGAAGGCGGCCTCCATGATGAACGGCATCTGGATGTAGAAGCTGGACGCGCCGACCAGCCGCATGATGCCGGTCTCACGGCGGCGGCTGAAGGCCGACACGCGCACGGTGTTGATGATCAGCAGCATCGCGACGGTGAGCATGAACGCCAGCGCCACGTAAGCGGCCTTGGTCATACCGCCGAGCAGCGCGAAGAGGTTCCTGAGGGTGTCGCGCTGGTCCTCGACCGACTGCACGCCGGGCCGCCCGTTGAAGGCGCTCGCGACGACGGCGAACTTCTTCGGGTCCTTGAGCTTGACCCGGTAGTTCTCCGGCATCTGGTCGGGCGTGATGGAGCTGGCCATCGGGGAGTTCTTGAACTGCTTCTCGTAGTTCTTGTAGGCGCTCTCGGAACTCTCGTAGTAGACCTTCTCCACCACCGGGAGGGCCTTGATGTCCTTGAGGATCTGGCTCTTCTGGTCGTCGGTGACCGCACCCTTGGCGCAGCTCGTCGTGGTCGTGGCGTCGGCCTTGTTGCAGAGGTAGACGGTGACCTGGACCTTGTCGTACCAGTAGCCCTTCATCGAGTCGACCTGCTTGTTGGCGAGCAGGGCGGCACCGGCGAGGGCGAGCGAGAGCGCCACGGAGATGATCACGGCGAAGGTCATCGTGAGGTTGCGCCGGAGGCCGACGCCGATCTCCGACAGGAAGAACTGGAGGCGCATGGGGGGTCGGGGTCCTTTCGGAAGGGGGCTGCTGTCGTACGGCCGCTCCGCCGGGCCGCGGCCCGTAGGGGCCTGCGAGGCTTCCGGCGGGGGCCAGCGGGGGCGCCGCCGCGGGCGCTAGTGCTGGTAGCCGTAGACACCGCGCGACTGGTCGCGCACCAGCCGCCCCTTCTCCAGCTCGATGACGCGCTTGCGCATCTGGTCGACGATGTTCTGGTCGTGCGTGGCCATGACCACGGTGGTGCCGGTCCGGTTGATGCGGTCCAGCAGCCGCATGATGCCGACGGACGTCTGCGGGTCCAGGTTTCCGGTCGGCTCGTCCGCGATCAGCAGCATCGGCCGGTTCACGAACGCGCGGGCGATGGCCACACGCTGCTGCTCACCACCGGACAGCTCACCGGGCATGCGGTCCTCCTTGCCGGACAGACCCACCAGGTCCAGCACCTCGGGCACGGTCTTGCGGATCGTGCCGCGCGGCTTGCCGATGACTTCGAGGGCGAAGGCGACGTTCTCGCCGACGGTCTTGTTCGGCAGCAGGCGGAAGTCCTGGAACACGGTGCCGAGCTGGCGCCGCATGTGCGGGACCTTCCAGTTCGACAGCCGGTTGAGGTCCTTGCCGAGGACGTGCACCATGCCGGTGTCGGTCCGCTCCTCGCGCAGGATCAGCCGCAGGAAGGTCGACTTGCCCGAACCCGACGAGCCGACCAGGAAGACGAACTCACCCTTCTCGATCTCCAGTGATACATCGCGCAGGGCGGGACGGTTCTGCTTCGGGTAGGTCTTGGAGACGTTGTCGAATCGGATCACGTTCGCACCAATGGTTTGCGGGGTGAGCGGACTGGGGATGAGGGCGACACTACGCGAGAGCACAAGCGGTGCGCAGTCGCCGTGGCGGGTTCGTGCGCGGTCCCACAGGGCATAACCGGGCAAGCTCTGGCATTCCTGTCCGGCGGCCGCCCGCGGGCTCCGGCTCGTTCCCGCGCCCCCTTGCGCGCCCCGCCCGGGAACCTGGCACAGTGGAGAGAGCGTGTCCCCTTCGAGAGCGCGGTGAACGCACGGCGGCGCAGGACTAGAGCCAGGGCCGCTCGGGAACGATTCACCCACCGGTAGCGTTCACCGGACGGAGTGAGGAGATCACCATGACAGTCGACCGGCTGGTGTGCGCGAACTGTTCCGGCCCGGTGGCCGAGGGCCGCTGTTCCGTGTGCCGCGCCAACCGCGCGCGCATGCAGCAGGAGCCCGGCTGGTCCTCGATATCCCCGGCGACCCTCGTCGCCCTCCTGGTGGCCCTCCTCGCGGTCGTCCTGGTCGTGGAGCACGCGACAGCATAGCTTTCCGTCACACTCCGTGACGATACGGGGCCCGGAACGCTGGCTGCGTTCCGGGCCCCGGTGCTGTGCGTGGCAGCCGTCAGGCCGCGGTACCGCCGCCGCGGCGGCCGGCCAGGCGCGGGGTCAGCGTGAAGCCGACGCCGCCGGCGATCAGGGTCGCCGCGCCGAGCAGCATGAACGTGGTGCCGCTGGAGCCGGTCTCGGCGAGCTGGCTCGTGGTGGTGCCCTGCGGGACCGGCGCCGTGTTGTCGGTGCTGGTGTTGTTGTTGCCGCAGTCGACGCTCTCGCCGGTCAGCGTGCAGGTGTTGTTGTTGCCGTCGGTGCCGGTGTGGCCACCGGTGGTGCCGGTGTTCCCGCCGTTGGCGTTGCCACCGTTCTGGTTCCCGCCGTTCTGGTTGCCCTGGGACGCGCCGGCGGACGTGCCCGTCGAGGTCCCGGTGGACGTACCCGTCGAGGTCCCGGTGGACGTACCGGTGGACGTACCGGTCGAAGTGCCGGTGGACGTACCCGTCGAGGTCCCGGTGGACGTACCGTCGGTCGTACCGTCCGTGGTCCCGTCGGTCGTACCGTCGGTGGTCCCATCGGTCGTGCCGTCCGTGGTGCCGTCCGTCGTACCGTCGGTCGTACCGTCCGTGGTCCCGTCCGTCGTGCCGTCGGTGGTCCCGTCGGTCGTACCGTCCGTGGTCCCGTCCGTCGTGCCGTCGGTGGTCCCGTCGGTCGTACCGTCCGTCGTACCGTCGGTCGTCCCGTCCGTCGTACCGTCGGACGTGCCCGAGGTCGTACCGGCGGTCAGGACCGGCGGGTCGTCGTCGTCGGCGAGCCGGACGTTGACCGACGCGTGGTTGGGCGACACGGCCTGCGCCGCGCCCACCGCTGTCAGCGACGCACCGCCGGCGACGACGACCGCCGCGGCTATGCGAGCGACACGCACTCGCGTGTTGCGCTTGCTCATGAGTCAATTACCCCCAGTAGATGTCTGCTTCGGGCTGCGCAGCATCGTGGTGGTGTTGTCACTGGAGGGCTTCGACGCTCTCCCCCGTGCGCTGACTCCTCCGCGCATGCGCATGCCGCGCATTACCCTTGCGGCTTTCCGGCGGACCGTCAAGGGCATTAAGCACACAATGCACCAATTGCCCTGACGTGCGCGGCACTTCCGTACACGTCTGTGACATCGCGGGGCTGTTGGGGACTCAGGCGGCGGTCTTCTCGCGGGACTTGCGCCAGCGGATGCCCGCCTCGATGAAGCCGTCGATGTCGCCGTCGAGGACGCCCTGCGGGTTGCCGACCTCGTGCTCGGTGCGCAGGTCCTTGACCATCTGGTAGGGGTGCAGGACGTACGAACGCATCTGGTTGCCCCAGGAGTTGCCGCCGTCGCTCTTGCCGAGGGAGTCCATCAGGGCCTGCTCCTCCTGGCGGCGGCGTTCGAGCAGCTTGGCCTGGAGGACGTTCATGGCGCTCGCCTTGTTCTGGATCTGGGAGCGCTCGTTCTGGCAGGAGACGACGATGCCGGTCGGCAGGTGGGTGATGCGGACGGCGGAGTCGGTGGTGTTGACGCCCTGGCCGCCGGGGCCGGAGGCGCGGTAGACGTCCACGCGCAGCTCGGACTCGTCGATCTCGACGTGGTCGCTCTGCTCCACGACCGGCAGCACCTCGACGCCCGCGAAGGACGTCTGGCGGCGGCCCTGGTTGTCGAAGGGCGAGATACGCACCATGCGGTGGGTGCCCTGCTCGACGGAGAGGGTGCCGTAGGCGTAGGGGGCCTTGACGACGAAGGTGGTCGACTTGATGCCGGCCTCCTCGGCGAAGGAGGTCTCGTAGACCTCCGTCGGGTAGCCGTGGCGCTCGGCCCAGCGCAGGTACATGCGCTGGAGCTGCTCGGCGAAGTCGGCGGCGTCGACACCGCCGGCCTCGGCGCGGATGTTGACCAGGGCCTCGCGGGCGTCGTACTCGCCCGACAGCAGCGTCCTGACCTCCATCTCGTCGAGGGCCTTGCGGACGTCGCCCAGCTCGGCCTCGGCCTCGGTGCGGGTGTCGGCGTCGTCCTCGGCCTCGGCCAGCTCGAAGAGGACCCCGAGGTCGTCGATCCGGCCGCGCAGCGCCTCGACCTTGCGCAGCTCCGCCTGGAGGTGGGAGAGCCGGCTGGTGATCTTCTGCGCGTTGTCCGGGTCGTCCCAGAGGGTCGGCACCGCCGCCTGCTCCTCCAGCGCGGCGATGTCGTCCCGCATCCGGTCGAGGTCGAGGACGGCCTCGATCGACCCCATGGTCGAGGACAGGGATTTCAGTTCTTCGGATACATCGACGATTGCCACGGGTCCAGCCTACCGGCTGGCCGAAACAAGCCGACGCCGTGCGCCCGCCGCCCCGCCGCGGGGCCGGGGCCCCGCGCCGCGGCTCATACGGCGGCCGTCGCACGGGTGAGGGTGCCGCCCGCGGTACGGGTGAACAGCTCCAGGGTGTGCGGGGAGGCGGCGACCGTGCCGACCGCCCGGTCCGCGTCCGTACCGGGCAGCGGGGCGGCGGACCAGTCGGCGTCACGGGCGGCGGCGGCCTGGCTGCCGGCGGCGAAGGCGTAGAGGCGGCCGCCCGCGGCCACCGCGTCGGGCCGGGCGGTCGCGTCCAGGCCCTGGACGACGGCGGAGGGGCGCCACGCGCCGCCGGAGTAGGGGAGCTGGAGCACCGCCCCGTCGGCCTTGCGGACCACGAAGGCGTCAAGGGTGCCGCGTGCCTGCGAGACCAGCGCGGGGGCCGCGGTGATACGGCCGGCGGTGGGCACGACGGCCCAGGCGTTCCAGCGGTCGCCGACGAGCGAGGCGGTCACCAGGTCGCCGCCGACCCGCCCGACGAGGTCGACCCGGCCGGGTTCGGAGGACGCGGCGGCGGGTGCGGCGTCGAAGTGGGTGCGCTCGTCGACCTGCGACCAGGCGTTCCAGTCGCCGCCCGAGGTGGCCCCCGTCGCGCCGGTCATGGTGCGGCGGTAGAGCAGGCCGTCGGTGCCGAGCGCGAAGAGGTCGATCCGGCCGTCGCGGGCGGAGACCACCGCGGGGTCGTCGTCGACGTTTATGCCGGTGAGCTTGTGCCAGCGCCCGTAGCCGCCGTGGCTGTCGCGGACGACGTACCAGACGTTCTTGTCCTTGCCCCGGGCGAAGACGTACGTGGCGCCGTGCACGGCGAGCGCGCGCGGGCCGCCGGTCAGCGGGACCCCGGCGGCGGGGACGCCCTGGAAGCCGGACCAGCGCGGCAGCGCGATCGGCTGCCCGGTACGGCTCTGCGGGGCGTCGGCGGCGGCGGTCGGGGCGGCCGGGGTGGTGGCGTGCTTCGCCTGCGTCGCGGGCGGGTCGCTGGGCGGGGTGTCGCCGCGCGAGTCGCCGGAGCCGGACGAGCCGGAGGAGCCGGCCGCCGCGATGCCCCAGCCGCCGATCCCGGCGACGGCGAGGGCCGCGGCCGCCGCGGCGGCGAAACGGATGCGGCGCTGCCGTATGGCGTCCGAGACGGAGCGGTGCCGCGGGCTCGCGGGACGCCCGGGGGCCGAGGCGCGTGCCTTGGCGCTCGCGCGGGAGGCGGCGCCGTAGCCGGCCAGCTCCTCGGGGGTGGGCAGCTTGATGCTGGTGTGGGTGTCCCGGCTGGAGTCCGGGGCCGAGCCGCGCACCAGCGGTACGGCGCCGCGCCGCCGGTCGCCGCCGTCCGCGCCGGCGGGGGGCGGGGGCGGCAGCGGGACGCCCGGGTGGGCGCCGTCCTCGGTGTCGTACCCCGCGTCGCCGGGCTCGCCCTGGTCGCCGGGCACGGCGACGTCGAGGGCGGGCAGGCCGGCCAGCCGCGGCAGCAGGTCGCGCAGCTTCGCGCCCAGCTCGGCGGCCGTCAGCCGGGAGGCGGGCGCCTTGGCCAGGCACGCGGTCAGGACGCGGTCCAGCTCCGGTGGCAGGCCGGGCAGCGGCTGGACGGCCTCGGTGACGTGCCGCCGCAGCACCGCGCCGGGGTGCCCGCCGCCGAACGGCGTGAATCCGCCGAGCAGTTCGTACAGCACGGTGGCCAGCGCGTAGATGTCGACGGAGGCGCGCGGCGGCAGGCCCTCGATGATCTCCGGGGCGAGGTAGTCGGGGGTGCCGATGATGCGGGTCGCGCGGGTGCGGCGCGGGGTGTCGACGAGCCGCGCGATGCCGAAGTCGGTGAGCAGCGCGGGCGGCGCGCCGCCGGGGCCGGTCGGCGCGGCGGAGTCCAGCAGCACGTTCTCCGGCTTGACGTCCCGGTGCACGACGCCCGCGGCGTGCGCGGCGGCGAGCCCGTCGGCCACGTCCGCGGCGATCGCGACCGCCGCCTCGGGCGCGAGCCGCCGCTCCCGTTCCAGCCGTGAGCGCAGGTCGGTGCCCCGCACCAGGTCCATGACCAGGGCCAGGTCGCTGCCGTCCACGACGAGGTCGCGGATGCCGACGATGTGCGGGTGGTCGAGCGACAGCAGGGCGGTCCGCTCTTGCACGAAGCGCCCGACGAGATCCTGGTCGGACGCGAGGTCCTCGCGCAGCAGTTTGATGGCGACCGGTCCCTCGGGGCCGTCACCGAGCCACACCGTGCCCGCGGATCCCCGCCCGAGCACCTGGTGGGCGGTGTAGCGGCTGCCGATCTTCCTGGCCAAGGCTTGCTCCGACTCCTCCGACGGTCCGTCGCGTTGCCGACAAAGCTACGCGGATGAGGGGCGGTTCGGGATACGAGAGGTCGGTGAGGAGGCTTTCCGCACGAGAAATCACCCTCCAGAAGTCGACAAATCCCCTCACTGGCGTGGGCTTTGCGCTGCGGGGGGCGTATTGCGGTGGCCCGCGCGACCTTCTCTTGGTGGGTGGTTGCGCGCGCAGTTCCCCGCGCCCCCTGGTGTGCCCGGCGGGGCATCGCGCGTTCCGTGCGGGGTGGGGTCGGGTGCCACTCCGGGGGTACCTCCTCGGAATGCGCGTCTGACCTCTCCCCGGGTCGGTAAGCCTCGAAGTGCGCATTCCTGCGGGGGCACCCCCGGATCGTCCCCCTCCCGAGGTCTCGTGGGCGGCTGTCCCGCCGGTGGGGGTGAATGTTTCAAGGGACTGCGGTTCGCCCCCGATGGCGAATGCGCCCCACTGGTGGGCCGAAAGCCGACGTCGTACTCGCACGGGTGGCTGGGGGTGGGAAGCCGGGGGCGGGGCGTCAGCCGAGGTGGTTGCCGGTGAGGCCCGGGGGGAGGTTTTTGCCGTCGAGGCCCGGCGTGGGCGTACCCGTGCCGCCGTTGGAGTCGCCGGTGATGGACGAGACCGTGTGCCACGCGGACTTGAGCCAGTCCGAGGAGGCGTCCCACAGGTTGCGCGTCGTGTTGAACCAGTCGGGCAGCGGTGTCGTGTACCAGACCAGGACGAAGAGGGCGACGAGCACCAGGATCACCACGAGGCAGCCCTTGAGGCACCCCAGGCCCGGGATCTTGACGGGATTGGCGCTGCCGCGGCGCCGCTGCTCGCGCTCGGGCGCCTGCGGGCGCTGCTGCTGCGGCGGCTCGTACCGCTGCGGCTGCTGCTCGTAGCGCCGCGGTTCGTACGCCTGCGGCTGCGGGGGCTGCTGGTAGCGCGGCTGCTGGGGTTGCTGCTGCGGGTAGCCGTAGCCCTGGCCCTGCTGCCCCTGCTGCTGCGGATATCCGTATCCCTGGCCCTGCCCCTGCCCCTGCCCTTGTGCGGGGCGGGCGGGCTGGCGGCGCGGGCGGCGGAAGAGGGGGTCCATCTCGGGGGGCAGGTAGTGCGCCTCGGTCTGGTCGTTGCGCTGCCGGGCCGCGTTGAGCTGCGACTCCCACGGGTGCGGGCCCTGCGGCTGCGGCGGGCCGGAGTCCGGTACGGGGGGCAGCACCCGCGTGCCGTCCCCGCCCGCCGGCGGGAGGACGCTGGTGGCGGCGGACGGGTCGTACTGCTGCCCGCCGCCGGATCCCGACGGCAGCACCTGCGTGGGGTCGGCGTCCGGACCGGCCGCACCCGCCGCGGCGGCGAGGTTGGCGCCCCGCGGCAGCGTCGGGTCCTCGTCCGGTACGAGCAGCGCGCCCACGCCGAGCGCGGCCTCGGCGGCGGCGGGCGTGGCGTGCACCCCGACCCCGGCCGCGACGACCCGCAGCGCGCGGGCCAGCGTCTCGGCACTGGGCCGCTGCGCGGGCTCCTTGCGCATGCAGCGCTCGATGACCGTCCAGAGCGGCTCGGGGATGTTGCCGGGCCTCGCCGGCTCCTGCCGCAGATGCGCCTGGAGCACCTCGATCGCGCTCTCGCCCTGGAAGGGCGCCCGGCCCGTGACCAGCTCGTAGAGCAGGATGCCGGCGCCGTAGACGTCCACCGCGGACGTCTGCGGGCGCCCCTGCGCGGATTCGGGCGCGACATACGCGGGCGTGCCGACGAACTCGTGGGTCCGGGTCACGCCCGGGGAGTCGGCGAGCCGCGCGATGCCGAAGTCGGTGAGCATCGGGTGCATGCGCTCGTTGCCGTCCTCGTCGACGAGGGTGGCGAGCAGCACGTTCGCGGGCTTGAGGTCGCGGTGGACGACGCCGTCGGCGTGGCTGGCGGCGAGCGCGTCCGCGACGGCCGCGGTGAGCAGCGCGGCGGCGACGGGGCTGAAGGGTCCGTTCTCGCGCAGATAGCGGTGCAGGTCGGGACCGTCGACCAGGTCCATCACGAGCGCGAGCAGATCACCCTCGACGACCAGGTCGCGGACCCGCACGATGTGCGGGTGGCGCAGCCGCAGCAGCACGGAGCGCTCCCGCAAGAAGCGCATCACCACGTCGGGGTCGCCCGCGAGCTCCTCCTTCAGCACCTTGACGGCCACGGTCGCGCCGGGCGCGAGGCCCTCCGCCGCCGGCGGGGCGTCCGGACCCCCCTCCGCGCCGCGGACCCGGGCACGCCAGACGGTGCCCGTGGCGCCTCGCCCGAGCGGCTCCTCCAGGAGGTATTTGCTGCCTACCGGCCGCACGTCATGCGCTCCCTGCTCCGTAGTGACCGGGCGCTTCCTCCCGGTGCCCGATGCCCGGTTCCGGCCAAGCGTAGTGCCGTGCGGCGCGAGGTGGGTCGGGCGGCGAGGCCGAATTCCCGGGTAGGACGCGCACGAGCTCCGCTCGGTTGCGAGGCCCCGCGCCTTGCGGTGGGCGTGCGGCTTTCCCGCCGCGGGGGTTTCCCGCGCCTGCGGCGCGGGTGTTTCCCACCCGCACCACCCGTGCGGGTAAGACGTCGGCTATCCGTCCACCAGTGGGACCACACCACCGTCGGCGGCGAGCCCGCCGTACAACCCGGAGGGGGACGATCCGGGGGTGCCCCCGGAGGAATGCGCACGCAGGTCCTTGCCGATGCGGGTGAGGTCAGACGCGCATTCCGAGGAGGTACCCCCGGAGTGGCACCCGACCCCACCGCCGGGCCGCCGCGCAGGGGCGCGGGGAACTGCGCGAGCAACCCACCACCGGCGCAAGGTCGCGCAACACACCGCAACCCCCCACCCCGCAGCGCAGCGCAGGTGCTCACACCCGGACGTATGGGGCGGCGCAGCCACGGGCAAGATCACGGGAGCCGATACCGGCGGCAGGCTGTCGGCGCCGGGTGGGAGGATGCACCCGTACGGTCCGGTGGGGGCGGGCGGGAGCGGCCCCAGCCGGGTATGTGCCAGTGCAATGCCAACGCGCTCGTGCGCGCGGCCGGGGTCGGGGTAGGGACGCCCGCCCCGCCGTACGCCCGGGCAGAAGGGACCGCGGACGAGATGCAGATCCGGCTGACCGTCCTCGGGCCGCGCAGCGGCCGGGCAGCCCGCGGCAGCGACGTACTCGTGACGGCGCCCGCGGGCACCGTGCTGGGCTCGGTCGCCGGCGCGCTCGCCTCCGCGGCGGGGTCCGGGCAGCCGGGCCGCTCCGCCGGGTCCTCGGTGGCCCTCTTCGCCGGGCAGGAGCGCGTACCGCCGACCGCGGTGCTGGGCGTACCGCCGCTCGTGGACGGCGCGGTGCTCGCGCTGCACGCCCCCGCGGGCCCGCACGACCCGGGCCCGTACGGCAGCTTCGGGGAGTACGGCAGCCCCGCCGCGGGTGCGGCGCGGCTGCTGGTGGTCGGCGGGCCGGACGCGGGCGGCGTGCATCTGCTGCCCGGCGGGCGGGCGACGATCGGCCGGTCCGCGGACGCGGATGTGCCGCTGGACGACCCGGACGTCTCGCGGCTGCACTGCGAGGTCGCCTTCGGCCCGGACGGCACGCCGACCGTCGCCGACCTCGGTTCCACGAACGGCACGGCGCTGGACGGCCGCGCCGTCGACCGGCAGCCCGTACCGCTGCCGCCGGGCGCGCTGCTGCAGCTCGGCGAGTCCACGCTGCGCCTCGACCCGCCGGGCACCCCGGCCCCGCACCCCCTGCCGGCCGCCCCGGACGCCGAGGGCCACCTCCGGGTGAGCCTGCGCGACTCCGGAGGGGAACCGGCGGAGGTGCACACCGCGGCCCAGGCCGGGCCGCGTACGTACGCGCAGGCGCCCGCGGCTGCCACCGGGCCCACCGCGTACGGCCACGGCACCTTCCAGCCCGCCGCGACGCCGAGGTCCCCCGTTGAAGACCCGGCGGGGTACGGGGAGACCACCGGCGGCAGGCGGGACACCGGCCAGGCGCGGCGGCCCGGAGCGGGCGGCGGGCGCGGCGGGGTCGTCGGCTCGATAGGGGCGTGGGCCCGGCGCAGACTCCAGGGCGCGGGGCGCGCGGAGAGCGCGGAGGCGTACGCCGGGGCGGAGGCCGCGGCGCTGCGGGAACGCTGGCCGGATCCGGCGGCGGTACTGCTCACCGCCCTCGGGCCGGGCCGCCGCCTGTGGGAGCGCGGCCCCGGCCACCCGGACGCGCTGACCGTACGGCTCGGCACCACCGGCTACGGCCCGCGGCAGCCCGCGGGGGTGCCCTTCGCCGTCGCCCTGCGCGACCCGCACTCCGCGGCGCTGACCCTCACCGGTCCGCGCCCCCGCCTCGCCGGACTGGCCCGCGCGGTGCTGGCCCAGCTGTGCGCCCTGCACTCCCCAGGCACCCTGGAGGTCGTCCTGCTCAGCGCCGACCGCACCCGCCCCGCCGACCAGCGGGCCGAGGAGTGGGCGTGGCTGAACTGGCTTCCGCATCTGCGCCCGGCCCACGGCCAGGACTGCCGCCTGCTGCTGGCCTTCGACCGCGAGCAGGCCCAGGCACGGACGGCGGAGCTGGTCCGCCGGATCGAGGAGGACGCGGCGCACGCCTGGGGGCCGCCCGGCGCACCGGCGCCCACCGCGAGCCGTGCTCGGGCCGCAGGCGGCGCGCAAGCGCCCAGCAACGCAAACGCAGCAGACCCCGCCCGGACCTCCGGATCGACCGGCGCCGTTGGTCAAGCCTGGGCAGCAGGCAGCGCACAAGCCACCGGAGACCCCGCGTGGACCTCCGGATCAGCCGACGCCACGGGCCGCGCCCGGACGGCAAGCGACGCACAAGCTCCCGGCGACGCAACCGCCACAGCCCCCGCCCGGACCCCCGGAACAGCCGACGCCACGGGCCGCGCCCGGACGGCAAGCGACGCACAAGCACCCGGCGCACCCGGCGCACCCGGCGACCCGACCGCCACAGCCCCCGCCCGGACCGCCGGGACAGCGGGCGCGGCGGGCCGCCCGGGAGCCGCAGGGACCGTCGGCGGGGCGCGGGCGGCGGGAGCCGCAAGTTCGGCAGGCGCTACGGGCCCCGCCTCCGCCGCGCGGGGCGCGGGTGCCGCGGGTGGGACGTACGTCGTGCTGGTCGTCGACGGCGACCCGGGCTCGGCCGCGCTGCGCGAGACCGTCGCCCGGATCGCGGCCACCGGGCCCGCGGCCGGCGTGCACGTGCTGTGCCTGGCCGAGCCGGGCGAGCGGCCCGCGGTCGACACCGGCGTGGTCGCCCGGCTGTCCGGGGACGTCGCGACGACGCTGCGGGTCGAGCCCGCGGACGCGAGTGGCACGGATGAGGACGACGAGATCGTGCTGGACGCGGTGTCCGCCGCCTGGGCGGAGCACTTCGCCCGGGCGCTGGCCCCGCTGCGGGAGGCCGACGCGGAGTCGTACGGCGCCGGGTCGCGGCATGCGCTGCCCGCGGCCGTACGGCTGCTCGACGAGCTGGACCTGGCGCTCGCCACTCCCACGAAGATCGCCGCGCGCTGGGCCGCCGCGCACCCCGCGGTGCCGGCCGCCGGGGCGGTCCTCGGCGCCGGGGCGGGCGGCGAACGGGTCGCCGTCGACCTCGTCGCGGAGGGTCCGCACCTGCTGGTCGGGGGCGCGCCGGGCGCGGGCAAGACGGAGCTGCTGCGGTCGTTCGCGGCCGCGCTCGCCGCGGGTGAGCGGCCCGACCGGCTCTCGCTCGTCCTGCTCGACGGCGGCGGCCAGGAGCGCGGCGAGGGGCTCGCCGTATGCGCGGACCTGCCGCACGTCACGGAGCACCTGGCCGCGAACGACCCGGTGCGGATGCGGGAGTTCGCGCAGGCGCTGGGCGCGGAGCTGAAGCGGCGGGCGGCCGTGCTCGGGGAGCGGACGTTCGCGGCGTGGCACGCCGAACGGGTCGTGGCCGCGGGCGTACCGCACCAGGGCGGGCGGCGGCCCGCGGACGCGGACGCGGCGGAGACGCCCGCGATGCCGCGGCTCGTGCTGCTCGTCGACGACCTGGACGCGCTCGTCGCGCCCGCGCTCGGCAGCCCCGGGCGGCCCGGGGCGGGCAGCGTCGTCCGCGCGGTCGAGGCGGTCGCCCGGGAGGGTGAGCGGCTCGGCGTCCACCTCGTCGCCGCGACCGGGCGGCCCGAGCGGACCGCGGGGACGGACGCGGACGAGCGGGCGCCGCTGCGGATCGCTCTGCGCAGCGCGGATCCGGAGTCCGCGGCGCTTCTGGTCGGTGTCGAGGATCCGGCGGGCTTCGACGAGGCGGTGCCCGGACGGGGCTATCTCCGCCGGCCGGGCGGGGCGGTGACGGCCTTCCAGGCCGGGCGGGTCAGTGGGCGCATTCCCCGTACGGCGACGCTGCGGCCCACTGTCGTGGCGCTCGAATGGGAGCGGTTGGGGGATCCGCCGGCGCGGCGGCAGGTCCGTGAGCTCGGGAACGGGCCCACGGACCTCGCGCTCCTCGCCAGCGCGCTCCAGCGCGCCTCGGAGGCCGCGCCGCTCTCCTCCTGACCTCGCGCCGTCCCCGCGCCCGGGGGGTACGTCGGCGGCTTTCCCGCCGCGGGGGTTTCCCGCGCCTGGCGGCGCGGGGTGTTTCCCACCCGCACCACCCGTGCAGATGAAGGGCGTGTGCACGCCTTCCCGTGGGGCGAAACCACCGTCGGCGGCGAGCCCGCCGTACAGCAGAAGGGGGACGATCCGGGGGTGCCCCCGGAGGAATGCGCACGCAGGCCCCGTCACGCTCGGGAAGAGGTCGGACGCGCATTCCGAGGAGGTACCCCCGGAGTGGCACCCGACCCCACCGCCGGGCCGCCGCGAAGGGGCGCGAGGAACTGCGCGAGCAACCCCCCACCCACAGCAAGGTCGCGCAACGAACCGCAACCCACCGCCCCGGAGCGTCAACCCCCCACCCCCCTAACACGTTTGCGCCAAGATCACGGAGTGGTCACAGCACCCCTACCCCGGCGTTCCCGGCCTTGCCGGGGGAAGTTCACCGGGCGTAGGACAGGACGCCACGGGACTGAGGGGATGCGAGATGCACACGTTAAAGCGCAAGCCGCGTACAGCCACCACGAGCAAAGCCGCAGGCAAAAGCCTCCGCCGCGCTACGCGCATAGCGGTGGCGACCGCGGCGGCGTCCGCCCTCGCGCTGACCGCCGCGGCCTGCGGCGGCGACAAGAAGGACGACGGGGACAAGAAGAACTCGCCCAGCTCCAGCGCGAGTTCGAGCAGCGCCGCAGGCGGCGCGCTGCAACTGCCCGACCTGCACGGGCAGAAGCTGGAAGTGGCCGCGGTCTGGACGGGCCCTGAGCAGAAGAACTTCCAGAAGGTGCTGGACGAGTTCGACAAGCGCACCGGCGCGAAGAGCACGTTCGTGCCGACGGGCGACAGCCAGTCGACCTTCCTGGGTGCGAAGATCCAGGGCGGCGCCCCGCCGGACGTCGCGTTCCTCGCGCAGAACGGCGTCCTGCACCAGTTCGCCGACAAGGGCTGGCTCAAGCCGCTGGGCGCGCAGGCCAAGGCCGAGCTGCAGAAGAACTTCTCCCAGGGCTGGCAGGATCTCGGCGCCTGGAAGGGCCAGCAGTACGGCATTTACGCCAAGGTGTCCAACAAGTCGATGATCTGGTACAACACCTCCGCCTTCAGCAACGCGGGCGCGACGGAGCCGAAGACCTGGGCCGACTTCCTGAAGACGGCGGAGACGGTCTTCGACTCGGGCACCCCGCCGGTGTCGATCGGCGGCGCGGACGGCTGGACGCTCACCGACTGGTTCGAGAACGTCTACCTGTCGCAGGCCGGCCCGGACAAGTACGACCAGCTGGCCGCGCACAAGATCAAGTGGACGGACCCGTCCGTCAAGGACGCGCTGACCACGCTGGCCCAGCTGTTCGGCAAGAAGGACCTGATCGCGGGCGGCACGAAGGGCGCGCTGGCGACCGACTTCCCGAAGTCGGTGACGCAGACCTTCACCGGCAACCCGCCGGCCGCCGCGATGGTCTACGAGGCGGACTTCGTCTCGGCGTTCATCGCGGGCAACACCAAGGCGAAGGTCGGCACGGACGCCAAGGAGTTCGCCTTCCCGGCGGTCGGCAGTGGCAAGGCGCCGGTCGTCAGCGGCGGTGACGTGGCGGTGGCGCTGAAGGACACCCCGGCGGCGCAGGCGCTGCTGACCTTCATCGCGTCGCCGGACGCGGCCAAGATCTGGGCGCAGGGCGGCGGTTACCTGTCGCCGAACAAGAACCTGGACATGGCGGCGTACCCGGACGACGTGCAGCGCAGCATCGCCACCTCGCTGATCGGCGCGGGCGACGACTTCCGCTTCGACATGTCGGACCAGGCGCCGGCGGCCTTCGGCGGTACGAAGGGCCAGGGCGAGTGGAAGGACCTCCAGGACTTCCTCGCCAACCCCGCTGACATCGCGGG
Organism: Streptomyces sp. NPDC021020; assembly: GCF_044333285.1. NCBI lineage: Bacteria > Bacillati > Actinomycetota > Actinomycetes > Kitasatosporales > Streptomycetaceae > Streptomyces > Streptomyces sp. NPDC021020. The sequence continues at coordinate 32,103 of NZ_JBIRQQ010000003.1, read as the reverse complement.
CGCGCAGGCCAAGCTGGAGGCGGACGCCGCCAAGGCGTACGGGGGCTGAGGGTGGCCCCGGCATCGGTGGCGGACGCCACCGCGGGGGCGGGCGGCGGTGCCGCCGCTGTCCCGCCCCCGCCGGGGCCCGCCAAGGGGCCCCGGCGCAGTGTGATGACGACCCGGCCGTGGGTGGCGGCGCTCTTCCTGCTGCCCGCGCTGATTCTGCTGGGCGCGCTGGTGGCGTACCCGATCGTCTACACCGTCAAGCGCAGCCTGTACGACGCGGACGACAGCGCCTTCGTGGGGCTGAAGAACTTCGGCACGGTCTTCAGCGACCACGGCATCCTCACGGCGGTGCGCAACAACGTCGTGTGGGTGCTGGTCGCGCCGACGGTGGCGACCGCGCTCGGCCTGGTCTTCGCGGTGCTGACGGAGAAGGTGAGCTGGGGCACGGCGTTCAAGCTCGTCGTCTTCATGCCGATGGCGATCTCGATGCTGGCCGCGGGGATCATCTTCCGGCTGGTGTACGAGCAGGACCCGCACCAGGGCGTGGCCAACGCGGTGGTGGTCGCCGTCCATGACACCTTCAGCGACTCGGCCGCCTATCCGGGCGCGAGACCGCGGCCGAACAGCGACCTGAAGCCGTCCGCGGGCGGTTCGTTCACGTCGCAGGCGAAGGCGGCCGCGGGCGCCCCGGCGGATCTGCCGCTCGTCGGCATCCCGCAGAACAAGGTGCCCTCGGGCGCGCAGGACGCCAAGCCCGCCGCGCCGAAGCAGGGCGCGGTGACGGGCACGGTGTGGCTGGACTTCCGGCCGGGCGGTACGGGCACGCCGGGGAAGATCGACCCGGGCGAGAAGGCGCTGTCGGGCGTGAAGGTGCAGGCGGTCAGGGACGGCAAGGTCGTCGCGTCGGCGAAGACCGGCAAGGACGGCACGTACGAGCTGCCCGCGGACGCCGTCGGCGCGCAGCTGCGGCTGCCCGCGTCGAACTTCTCCGGCAAGTACGAGGGCATCAACTGGCTCGGCCCGAGCCTGGTGACGCCGTCGATCATCGCGTCGTACATCTGGATGTGGGCCGGTTTCGCGATGGTGCTCATCGCGGCGGGCCTGGCCGGCATGCCGCGCGAGCTGCTGGAGCAGGCCCGGGTGGACGGCGCCAACGAGTGGCAGGTCTTCCGCCGGATCACGGTGCCGCTGCTGGCGCCCGTGCTGGTGGTGGTCACCGTCACGCTGATGATCAACGTCCTGAAGATCTTCGACCTCGTCTACATCATCGCGCCGGGCGACAGCCAGCAGGACGCCAACGTGCTGGCGCTGCAGCTGTACCTGTCGTCCTTCGGCGGCGGCAACAACCAGGGCGTGGGCAGCGCGATCGGCGTGATCCTGCTGCTGCTGGTGCTGCCGGTGATGATCTTCAACATCCGGCGGCTGCGGAAGGAGGGGCGCCGATGAGCGCGGACCAGGCCGCGGCACCCGCGGTGGAGCCGGCACGTGCGGCGCGGCCCGCCGAGAAGCCGCGCCGGGGGCTCGGGGCGCGGGTGGCGGAGCTGGCGAGTGGCGGGCTGGTGCGGATCGTGCTGCTGGTGGTGGGCCTGTTCTGGCTGCTGCCGACAGTGGGCCTGCTGCTGTCCAGCCTGCGCACCCCGACCGACATCGCGGCGAGCGGCTGGTGGAAGGTCTTCACCTCGCCCTCGCAGCTGACGGTGACCAACTACCGCACGCTGCTGGACAACCACGCCGTCACCGACTCGCTGGTGAACACCGCGCTGATCACCGTCCCGGCCACGCTGCTGGTCGTGGTGATCGGCTCGCTCGCCGGCTACGCCTTCGCCTGGATGGACTTCCCCGGCCGCGACTGGTGGTTCATCGCGGTCGTGGCGATGCTGGTGGTGCCGGTGCAGGTGGCGCTCATCCCGGTGGCGAAGCTCTTCGGCGACATCGGGATCTTCGGCGACATCTCCGGGGTGGTGCTCTTCCACACCGCCTTCGGGCTGCCGTTCGCGATCTTCCTGCTGCGGAACTTCTTCGCGGAGATCCCGCGCGAGCTGCTGGAGGCGGCGCGGCTGGACGGCGCGGGTGAACTGCGGCTGTTCCTGCGGGTGGTGCTGCCGCTGGGCGGCCCGGCGATCGCCTCGCTGGGCATCTTCCAGTTCCTGTGGGTGTGGAACGACATGCTGGTCGCGCTGATCTTCGCGGACAGCGACTCGCAGCCCATCACGGTGGCGCTGCAGCAGCAGGTGCGGCAGTTCGGCAACAACATCGACATCCTGGCGCCCGGCGCCTTCGTGTCGATGGTCATCCCGCTGGCGGTCTTCTTCGCCTTCCAGCGGCAGTTCGTCAACGGGGTCATGGCCGGCGCCGTGAAGTAGCCGAGCGTGCACGACCGGGCATTCCGGGTAGCGGGGGACGTCTACACTGACGCCCCCCGCAGCCCGGGGCGGCCCCCGCCCGGGGCCGCCGCCCGTTCGAACGGATCGCCATGACGCTCTCCCCCGCCGACGCCGGCCCGGCCGGCGAGCAGCTTCCCGCGCCCGCCTCGCTGGACGAGGTCAAGGGCTGGTTCTTCCCCGCCGACCAGGTGCTCTTCGACTGGTTCCTGACCCGGCAGCAGGAGCTGACCGAGCCCGGCGACCTGCTGGAGATCGGCGCCTACATGGGCAAGAGCGCGATCTTCCTGGGCGGCTACCTGCGCGACGGCGAGACCTTCACCGTCTGCGACCTGTTCGATTCCCCGGCGCAGGACGACGCCAACTCCGCGGAGATGCGCTACTCCTATTCGACGCTCACCCGTCGCTCGTTCGAGGCAAATTACCTGTCCTTCCACGACGCCCTCCCGGCCGTGCTCCAGGACCTGTCGTCGGTCGTGCCGGAGCGGGTGCCCGCGGCCAGCTGCCGCTTCGCGCACATCGACGGCTCGCACCTGTACGAGCATGTGCGCGGCGACATCGACAGCGCCCGCGCCCTGCTGCACCCGCACGGCATCGTCGCCCTCGACGACTACCGCTCCGAGCACTGCCCCGGCGTGGCCGCCGCGGTGTGGGAGGCCGTCGCCACCGGCGGCCTCAGCCCGGTGTGCGTGACCGGCACCAAGCTCTACGGCACATGGGGCGATCCGGCGCCGGTGCGCGAGGCGCTGCTGGGCTTCCTGGCCGGCCGCGACGACCTGTGGCACGGCACCGAGGCGGTGGGCGGCGGCACGCTGGTGCGGGTCAAGGCCGCGAAGACCGTCGTGCCGCCCGCGCACCCGGTCTCCCGGCACCGGCCCGCCGAGCCGCCCGTCGAGCCGCCCGTGGAGGCGGCCCCGGAGGTGCCCCAGCAGCAGGCCGCGCGGCCGGCCGTACGGCGGCGGTCGCCGCTGCGGCGGTTCGCGCTCGCGGTGCTGCCGCCGTTCATGGCCCAAGGCTTCGTAAGGCTTCGGGCGGCACTGCGCCACCAGGCGTAACCAGCGGGGCAGCCGCGCGTTCGCAGGATATATAGCGTCACACGCCGCATTTCTCGCGCATGCGGTCGTAACGTCCCTGCCCCCGTGTCGAACCTGGATGTGCTGCTGTGCCCCGCTTCAGCGTCATCGTGCCCGTCTTCCACGTGCAGGCCTATCTGCACGCCTGCCTGGACTCCGTGCTCGGCCAGTCCTTCGGCGACATCGAGGTCATCGTGGTGGACGACTGCTCGCCGGACGGCAGCGGGGAGATCGCCGACGCCTACGCCGCGCACGACCCGCGCGTCACCGTGCTGCACCTGCCGGAGAACGTCGGCCTCGGCCCCGCCCGCAACGCCGGGCTCGCCCGCGCCACCGGCGAGTACGTCCTCTTCCTCGACAGCGACGACACCTACGCGCCCGGCGCGCTCGCCGCCGTCGCCGCCCGCATCGACGCCACCGGCCACCCCGACCTGCTGGTCTTCGACTACGTGCGCACGTACTGGAACGGCCGGGCCGAGCGCAACCAGTTCGCGGCGCTGCTCGCGCAGGACGGCCCGCAGGTCTTCACGCTCGCCGAGCGCCCCGAGCTGCTGCGGCTCATCATGGTCGCCTGGAACAAGGCCTACCGCCGCGACTTCCTCACCCGCACCGGCCTGCTCTTCCCCACCGGCTACTACGAGGACACCCCCTGGACGTACCCGGCGCTGATGACCGCGCGGAGCATCGCGCTGCTCGACCAGGTGTGCGTCCACTACCGGCAGCGCCGCCGGCGCGGCATCCTGCGCACCACCAGCCGCCGGCACTTCGAGATCTTCCGGCAGTACGACCTGCTCTTCGCCCTCGTCGACGCGGATCCCGCGCTGGAGCGGTGGCGCGGGGTGCTCTTCCGGCGGATGCTGGACCACCTCTCGACGGTCTTCTCGCTGCCCGACCGGCTGCCGCGCTCCTCCCGCCCGGAGTTCTTCCGCCGCTGCCGCGCCCAGTACCGCAAGCTGCGGCCCGACGGCTTCCGCCTCGCCCCCGGCAGCCGCAGCGGGGTGCGCTACCTGCTCATCGCGCTCGGCGCCCGCCGCACCTTCACCGCCCTCGGCGGGCTGCACCGGCTGCGGCTGCGCACCGCCCGCAAGGCGGCGGCCCTGCGGCGGCGGGCCCGCGCGGCGGCCCTGCACGCGTACTACCGCCTCCAGCGGCGCCGCCCGCTCGACCCGGGCCTCGCCGTCTTCTCCGCCTACTGGGACCGCGGTTACGCCTGCAACCCCGCCGCGATCGAGGCCGCCGTCCGCGCCCTCGCCCCGCACATGCGGACGGCCTGGGTCACCACCGAGGCCTACGCGCACACCCTCCCCGCGGGGGTGCGGCGCCTCGAACCCGGCTCGGCCGCCTACTGGAAGGCGCTGGCCCGCGCGTCCTACCTGGTCAGCAACGTCAACCTGCACCGCCGCTACGCCAAGCGCCCCGGGCAGGTCAACGTGCAGACCCACCACGGCACCCCGCTCAAGCACATGGGCATCGACCTGATGGCCCATCCCGCCGCCGCCCGCGGCACGGACTTCGAGCGGATGCTGCGGCACGTCGACCGCTGGGACTACAGCGTCTCCGCGAGCCGCCACTCCAGCCTGGTCTGGGAGCGCGCCTACCCCGCCGCCTTCACCTGCCTCGAATACGGGCAGCCGCGCACCGACGTCTTCCACCGGGCCACCCCCGAGGACGTCCTCGCGCTGCGCGACCGCTTCGGCATCCCGCGCACCGCGACGGCCCTCCTCTACGCCCCCACCCACCGCGACTACGAGCGCGGCTTCCGGCCGCTCCTCGACCTGCCCCGGCTCGCCGAGGAACTCGGCCCCTCCGTCGTCCTGCTGATGCGCGCGCACTACTTCCACACGCCGGACGCGGCCGCGCCCGCGGCCCACCCGCGGGTCATCGACGTCAGCGCGCACCCGTCCGCGGAGGAGGTGTGCCTCGCCTCCGACGGGCTCATCACCGACTACTCGTCCCTGATGTTCGACTACGCCGGGCTCGACCGGCCGATCGTCCTGCACGTCCCCGACTGGGAGACCTACCGGGCCACCCGCGGGGTGTACTTCGACGTCACCGCCACCCCGCCCGGCCCTGTCGCCCGCACGCAGGACGAACTCACCGACATCCTCGCGACCGGCTCCTGGTCCGGCACCCGCGCGGCCGCCCTGCGGGCGGCTTTCCGGGCCCGCTTCTGCCCCTACGACGACGGCCACGCGGCCGAGCGGGTCGTCCGCCGCGTCTTCCTCTCCGAGGAGGGCGGCCTCCCCGCGGTGGTCCCCCTCCCCGACCGCACTCCCGTCCCGGGTCTGCCCCCGGCGCCCACCCGCGGGACCGTCCGCCCTGCCCCCTGAGCTCCGCTCCGGACCTTGCGGTGGGTGGTGGGCCAGCCGCGCAGTTCCCCGCGCCCCCAAAAACGCTCACCCTGCGCGGAGGGGCAAGCCCTCAGGGGCGCGGGGAACTGCGCGCTCAGCCCACCACCGGGGGAAGGTCGCGCGGGCCACCGCACGTGGCAGCCCGGAGCGTCAGGGCGCCGGCACCGCAGGGGCCGAGGTCTCCGCGGGAGCGGGCGCGAGCGCGGGCGCAGGCGCAGGACGCCGCTCCTCCAGCGGCCGGTAGGGAAGCAGCCCCTCCTCGGAGAGGAACACGCGGCGGACGACGCGCTCCGCCGCGAGCCCGTCGTCGTACGCGCAGAAGCGCGTACGGAAAGCCGCCCGCAGAGCAGCCGCGGCCTCGCCGCGGTACGCCCCGGAGCGGAACGCTTCCGCGAGCGCCGCCTCGTCCCGCGCGACAGCGCCCGGCGTCTCGCCGGGGCGGCCGGACAGCAGGTCGAAGTAGACGCCCCGCGCGGCGCGGTACGCCGCCCAGTCCGCGGAGTGGATCACGATCGGCCGGTCCAGGTTCGCGTAGTCGAACATCAGCGACGAGAAGTCGGTGACGAGCGCGTCGGACGCGAGGCACAGCTCCTCCACGCTCGGGTGCGCGGAGACGTCCACGATCGCCCCCGCCGCGTGCAGCGCCTCCAGCTCGGGGCTCTCCCCGTAGAAGTAGTGCGCGCGCACCAGCAGCGTGTGCCCGGGCCCGAGCTCGCGGGCGAGCCGCCCGAGGTCGAGCGGCAGCACGAAGTCGCGCTGGTAGTCGCGGTGGGTGGGCGCGTAGAGGATCGCGACCGTGCCGTCCGCGAGGCCGAGCGCCTGCCGCGCGGCCCGTACCTCCTCCGCGCCCGCGGTGTGGAAGACGTCGTTGCGCGGGTACCCGCTGGGCAGCGTGGTGTAGCCGCTGGGGTAGACGCGGTCGAAGACCTCCGCGGAGTGCTGGTTGGCGACGAGCGAGTAGTCCCACTGGTCGGCGTGGTCGAGCAGCCGCCCGAAGCTCATGCCCTTGCCGGCGGCGGGCCGGGCCCGCAGGTCCATGCCCATGTGCTTGAGCGGCGTGCCGTGGTGGGTCTGGACGTACGTCTGCCCGGGGCGCTTGACGACCGTCCCGGTGAAACTCGCGTTGTTGACGAGGTAGCGGGCGCGGGCGAGGACGTCCCAGTAGCGGCGGGTGTTGACCACGACGTGGTCGGTGCCGGGCGGCAGCGCGTCCCGGTCGCGCTTGGTGACGACCCACACGGCGCGTAGGTGCGGGGCGATCTCCTCGGCCTTGCGCGCGATCGCGGCGGGGTTGCAGGCGACACCGCGGTTCCAGTAGGCGGCGTAGACGACCAGATTCGGGTCGATCGGGCGGCGCAGCCGCATCCGGTAGTAGCGCTGGTAGGCCGCGCGGGCCAGCCCGTGCCGGTGGGCCCGCAGCCGCCGGGCGGCGCCGCCGGCGAGGGCACGCAGGGCCAGGGCGGCGCGGTAGCGCGGGTAGGAGCCGCTGCCGGCGGCCCGTACCCAGCGGGCCTCGGCGGGCTCGGGGGCGGTCCAGCCGGCGGGGCGGTGGTCGGTGAGCAGCCGCCCGGCGCGGCGGACGAAGTCGGGCGTGGCGTCGGGCGTGAGCCGGTCCTCGCCGACGGCCATGAGCTGCGCGGTCATCTGCCCGTAGAGCGCGGCGCGCTGCGGCCCGTCGGTGATCTCGGCGAAGAGCTCGTCGTAGCGGTCGAGCACGGCCAGGTGGTGGCGGCCGCGGGTGGTCGTGAGGCTGCCGGAGCGGCGCTTGCGCCACCGTACGCACACCCGATCCAGGCAGGCGATGCGCTCGGCGGCGGTCAGCACGCGGGCGGCGACGGCGATGTCGGCGTAGGGGGCGTCGCCGAACGCGAAGCCGTGCCCCGTCCAGTGGTCGCGGCGCACCGCGCGGTTCCAGGCGGCGGGGTGGAGGGCGAGGCAGCCGGGGCGTTCGGCGGCGGTGAAGACGCGGTCGCCCGCGGCGGCCAGGAAGTCGGCGTCGCCGCTCTCCTGGACGTTCTCCCACACGGTGAAGCGCTCGTGGTCGAAGAGCAGCACGTCGGGGTCGCCGGTGGCGGTGAGGCGGGCGTCGAGGGCGGCCAGCGTGCCGGGTGTCATGACGTCGTCGGCGTCGAGGAAGAGCAGGTAGTCGCCGGTGGCGTGGGCGGCGCCGGCGTCCCGGGCGAGCCCGGTGCCGCGGTGGACGTCGAGCCGGACCGTGCGGACCCGGGGGTCGGTGGCGGCGAGGTCGGCGGCGACCGCGCCGGACGCGTCGGGCGAGGCGTCGTCGACGGCGACCAGTTCGAGGTCGCCGTAGGACTGGCCGAGGACGGACTCGGCGCAGACGCGCAGGAAGCCCTGCGCTCGGTGGGCGGGGACGACGACGCTGAAGCGGGGCATGACCATCCTGGACAGATCGGTGGTTTCCGGCGCGGGGTAGCTTCCGAGGGTAATCACATGGGCACCGTGTGTCGATCTGCGGGGCCGTGTCGCTCGTTCGGCCTACCTTCGGTGACCGCTCAGGGCGCGGCGAGTTGAACCACACGGCATGGTCTGCCGCCGCCACTGAAAGGAGCGTTGCCGTCCCATGACGCCCCGCTTGACCGTCGTCGTGCCCGTGTACAACGTCGAGCAGTACCTGGAGGAGTGCCTGCGGTCGATCGCCGCGCAGTCACTGGCCGACCTCGACGTGGTGATGGTCGACGACGGGTCTACGGACGCCAGTGCGGACATCGCCCGCGCGTTCGCCGCGGGCGACTCCCGCTTCCGGCTGGTCTCCCAGGAGAACGGCGGGCTCGGCCACGCCCGCAACACCGGTGCCCGGCACGCCGACCCGGAGACCGAGTACCTGACCTTCGCCGACAGCGACGACGTCCTCCCGCCGCACGCGTACGGCCGGCTCACCGCGCTGCTGGACCGCTCGGGATCGGACTTCGCGACCGGCAACGTCTACCGGCTCACCGCCGCCGGCCGCAGCCAGGCCTGGCAGTACCGCGGCATGTCGAAGACCGTCAGCCGCACCCACGTCACCCGCGACCTGGGCCTGCTGTCGGACCGGGTGGCCTGGAACAAGGTCTTCCGCCGCGACTTCTGGAACCGGCACGCGCTCGCCTTCCCCGAGGGCGTCCTCTACGAGGACACGCCGGTGACGATCCCCGCGCACTTCCTCGCCGAGGCCGTGGACGTCTCCCACGAGCACGTGTACTACTGGCGCATCCGGGAGGGCTCGATCACCCGGCGGCGCACCGACGTCAAGGGCGTCACCGACCGCATCGCCGCCGTCGACGGCGTCTCCCGCTTCCTCGCCGATCCCGCCAACACCCGCTGGAGCAGGCACAAGCGGGACTACGACCGCTCCGTCCTCACCGACGACCTGCTCTACTTCATCGAGGCGCTGCCGATGGCGGGCCCCGACTACCGGCGGGTCTTCATGGAGCGCACCGCCGACTACCTCACCCGCGTCGACCCGGACCTCTTCCCCGGGCTGCCCGTCGAGCTGCGGATGCGCTGGGAGCTGATCCGCGAGGGCCGACTCGACGACCTGCTCGACGTCCTCGCCCACGAACAGCACGGCGGGCGTACCGTCTTCGACCTCGCGGGCCCGCCGCTGCGCAAGCGCGCCGCCCTGCCCCGCCCGGACGGCACGCCCGTGCCGCTCTCCCGCGCCGCGACCGCGGTGGGCCGCTCCGACCTGCCCGTCGTCGCCCGGCTGCGCGACCTGCGCCTGCGCGAGGGCAAGCTGGTGCTCAGCGGCTATGCGTACGTCCGCAACGCCGACGCCCGCGGCCGCCACGCCCAGTTCACCACCGCGGTGGCCACCTGCGGGCGCAGGCGGCTGCTGCTGCCCGTGCGTACGGTGCGGGTGCCGGACGTCACCGACGAGCAGCGGCAGGAGCGCCACTGCTACGACTGGTCCGGCTTCGAGATCACCGTCGACCCCGCGCGGCTGCGCGAGCAGGGGCAGTGGAAGCCCGGGCAGTGGCGGATCGGCGTGGTGGTCGCGGGCGCCGCGGGCCTGCGCCCGGCCGCGCTGCGCGCCGCCGAGACCGGCGCGGGCTCCTCCCCCGTGCCCTTCCCGCTCACCGACGACATCCGCCTCGTGCCCTGGTACAAGGACGGGCGGCTGCACCTGTCCGTCGAGCCCGTCACCCGCCGCCTCACCGGCCACCGCGCCGGGGCCGACGGCACGACGCTGCGGCTCGCGCTCGACGTCCGCGACACCCGCCTGCCGGTCTCGCTGCGGCTCACCCAGCAGACGGGCGGCTCCGTGCTCGACGTGCCGCTGGAGCCGGGCGAGCCGTCGGGCGGCTGGACGCCGCTGACCGCCGAGGTGCCGCTGGCCCGGCTGGGCCGCGCGCGGCCCGACCTCACCGGGCTGCCGAAGGAGGTCGCCCCCGAGACGACGACGACCTGGACCGCCGACCTCGTCTTCCCGGGCGGCAACACCGCCCGCGTCGCCCTCGACCGCGCCCTCCCCCCGGGCCGCTACCCCCTCCCCGCCGACGAACGCGGCACGAGCGGCCCCGTGCCCCGCGAACTCTCCGTCGAGAACACGGCAGCCGGCAACCTCGTCCTCCGCGACCGCATCCCCCACGCCCTCGCCGACCACCTGACCCTGACCCCGCAGGGCCTCCTCCTGATCGAGGGCACCCTCCCGCCACGCCCCGCGGCGAAGCCGCCCACGGAGAACGCGGGGGCCGCTGCCGGGCAGGGCGGCGCGGAGGCCACGGGGCCCGGCGATGCGGTCGCGCCCGCGGCGCCGGACGAGGCCGCGGCACCGGACGGACCCGCCGGCCCGGACCGTACCGGCGAGGCTCCACGCGCGGTCAGCCCCGAGCAGGGCCCTGACGGCGAGGCCGCGACGGCGGCAGCCGAGCCCGGCACCGAGACGGCAGCCGCCAACCGGCCCGACCGTACCGACGAAACCACGGCCACAACCGGGGCCGCCGGACCGGGCCGTACCAGCGAAACCGCGGACGCGGCCGGCGCCGAACCGGGCCGCGACGGCGAAGCCACAGCCACGGCAGCCGCCGCACCCGACACCGAGGCGGGGGCCGCCGACCTCCCGAACCGTACCGACGAAGCCGCCGCAGCAAGCGGAACCGCCGAGCCGGGCCGTACCAGCGAAACCGCGGACGCGGTCAGCGCCGAACCGGGCCCTGACGGCGAAGCCCCAGCGGCGGCAGCCGCCGCACCCGGCGCCGCGGGCGTGCGGCTCATGCTGCGGCACGGCACGTACAGCGCCGAGACCGGCGTCGGAGTCAGCGTCGGCGTCGCGGAGGAGCCGGGCGGCGGCGCCCGGTTTTCCGCGTCCGTGGACGTCGGGCACCTCCCGTACGCCGGGCGCTGGTATCTGCACCTGCGGGCGGACGGCCGGGACACGCCCGTACGGATCGCGCAGGCCGCGATGCCCGCGCTGCCGATGGCGCTCCCGGAGGCGGAGGGCGCCCGCCCGGTCACCGTCGACCGGCGCTTCCACGACCACCTCTTCGTCGCCGCAGGCGACCCCGTGCCGGCCGGGGACCGCAGCCCGTACCGGCAGCGGCTGCTGCGCGAGCGCCGCTACCCGGTGCTGGTGCGGCGCGAGCTGACCGAGACCGTGCTCTACAGCAGCTTCGACGGCCGCCGCTGCGACGACTCGCCGCGCGCCGTGCACGGCGAGCTGGTGCGCCGCGGCGTGGCGATGGAGCACGTGTGGGCGGTCGCCGACCGCAACGTGCCCGTACCGGCCGCCGCCCGCGCGGTCGTGATCGGCAGCCACGCCTGGTACGAGGCGCTGGCGCGCAGCCGCTGCGTCGTCACCAACACCCACCTGCCCGCGTTCTTCCGCCGCCGCGACGGCCAGCACGTCGTGCAGACCTGGCACGGCAGCCCCGTCAAACGCTTCGGCCAGGACCTGGCCGGCACCCTGTGCGCGGACCTCACCCACATGTGGCCGCAGCCGCGCCGCGGCGACCAGTGGAGCCTGCTGCTCTCGCCGAACGCGCAGAGCACTCCCGTGCTGCGCCGCGCGCTGGACTTCCACGGCGAGACCGCCGAGACCGGGCTGCCCCGCACCGACCTGCTCAGCGGCGAGGACCGGGAGAAGGTCGCCGAGGAGGTGCGCGCCCGGCTCGCCCTCCCGCCGGGCCGCACGGTGGTGCTGTACGCGCCGACCGTCCGCGACGACGAGGCCTACGACGCCGGGCACCAGCGGCTGCACCTCGCCGCCGACCTCGCGGCGCTGGAGGCGGAACTCGGCGACACGCACGTGCTGCTGGTGCGCGCCCACCCGCGCGTCGCCGACACCGTGCCCACTGCGCCGGACGGCAGGGGCTTCGTGCGGGACGTGTCCGGCCACCAGGACCTGGCCGAGCTGCTGCTCGCCGCCGACGTGCTGGTCACCGACTACGCCTCGCTGCTCGCCGACTTCGCGGTGACCGGGCGCCCGGTCCTGCTGCTCGCCCCGGACCTCGCGCACGTGCGGGACACGCTGCGCGGCTTCACCTTCGACTTCGAGGCGCAGGCCCCCGGCCCGCTGCTCGCGGACACCGCGGAGCTGATCGCCGCACTGCGCGACCCCGCCGCCGCGGTCGGGCCGTACGGGGACGCGTACGACGCCTTCCGCGCCGCCTTCTGCCATCTGGACGACGGCAATGCCGCCGCCCGCGTGGCGGATCTGATTCTGCGCGGGCCGCGGATCTGATGAGGCGGGGGCGCCGCGCCCCCGCCCCGTGTCCCGCGAAAACCCCGCCCCCCTCCCACCCCTTGGTCTCTCATGCCCTTCGCGCCCCGGCACAACAGCCCCTCCTGGAGGCCGTCACCGTGCAGCTGTCCGTGATCACCTCGCTCACCGGACTGGCCCTGCTGGCCTGCATCCTGGAGCTGCTGCGCCGCCACCAGCTCAAGGAGAAGTACGCGGCCCTGTGGCTCGCGGTCGGCTCCGCGGTCGTCCCGCTGGGGCTCTTCCCGTGGATGCTGGACTCGGTCGCGGGCAGCGTCGGGATCAAGTCGGGCGTCAGCCTGGTGCTCTTCGCGGGCATCGTGCTGCTGCTCCTGGTGTGCCTGCACCTGAGCTGGGAGTCCAGCCGCCTGGAGGAGAAGACCAGGACGCTGGCCGAGGAGATCGCCCTGCTCAGGACGGAGATCGACGCCCCGGACCCGGGCCCGGCCCCCTCCCCCGCACCTGCCTCCGGGTCCGGGCCGCGTCCCGGCTCCGGCCCCGGTCCCGTCGCGCGGCGCCCGGAGCGCTCCGGATGAGGTCGGGCGCGGGATTCGACGCGGGCGCCGGCCTCGGCACGGGAGCGGGCGGCGGCGCCCGTACGGACACGGCAGCGGGTACGGGCGCGGGCGCGGGTACGTCCGCCACGACCGGCACCGCCCCGGCGGCTCCGGGCGGGGCGCGCCGGGTGCTGGTCATCGTGCCCGCCTGGAACGAGGCGGCCGGGCTCGCCGCCGTCCTCAAGGAGCTGCGGACCGCGGTGCCGTGGGCGGACATCCTGGTCGTCGACGACGGCTCGACCGACCTCACCGCCGCGACCGCCCGCACCGCGGGCGCCATGGTGGCGCGGCTGCCGTACAACCTGGGCGTCGGCGGCGCGATGCGCACCGGCTACCGCTACGCCCTGGACCACGGCTACGACGCCGCCGTGCAGGTCGACGCCGACGGCCAGCACGACCCCGCCTACGTGCCCGCGCTGCTGGCCGCCCTGGACACCGCGGACCTCGCGGTCGGCGCGCGCTTCGCGGGCGTCGGCGACTACCGGGTGCGCGGCCCGCGGCGCTGGACGATGCGGCTGCTGTCCCTCGTGCTGTCCGCGCTCGCCGGCACCCGGCTGACCGACTCCACCTCCGGCTTCCGGGCCTGCAACGGCGACCTCATCGCCTTCTTCGCCCGCTGGTACCCGGCCGAATACCTGGGCGACACCGTCGAGAGCATGGTGGGGGCGCTGCGCCGCGGCTACCACGTGTGCCAGGTGCCGGTCGCGATGCGGCCGCGCGCGGCGGGCGCGCCCAGCCAGTCCGCGGGCCGCGCCCTGGTCTACCTGGCCCGCACCGGCCTGGTGCTGCTGCTCGCGCTGACCCGCCGGGTGCCCGCCCCGACCCGCGCGGACCTGCCCCGTATGCCGCGCACCCCAGGAGCCCACCGATGAGCGGCGACGGCGTGCGCTTCGACGTGACGATCCCGTACTACGGCGACGTCGCCCTGCTCCGGGCGGCGGTGCGCAGCGTGCAGGCGCAGGACGGGGACGACTGGCGGCTCACCGTCGTGGACGACGGCCGCGAGCCGGGTGTGCCGGAGTGGTTCGCCGGGCTCGGCGACCCGCGCGTCCACTACCTGCGCAATCCCGAGAACCTCGGGGTGACGGGCAATTTCAACCGCTGCGTGGAGCTGGCCCGCGCGCCGCACGTCGTGCTCATGGGCTGCGACGACCTGATGCTCCCGGGCTATCTGCGGACCGTGCGGCGCGCGCTGCGCCGCTCCCCCGGCGCCGCCATGGTGCAGCCGGGCGTGCAGGTCGTGGACGGCGACGGGCGGCCGTGCCGCACGCTCACCGACACCGCGAAGAAGCGGCTGTACGCGCCCGGCCGGGTGCGCCGGGCTGCCGCGCTGCTCGGCGGCGAGGACCTGGCGGTCTCGCTGCTGCGCGGCAACTGGCTGTACTTCCCGTCCGTGTGCTGGCGCACCGACGCGCTGCGCGCCCACCCCTTCCGCGCCGACCTGGGCGTGATCCAGGACCTGGCCGTCGTCGTCGAACTGCTGCTGGACGGCGGGCGGCTGGCCACCGACCCCGAGGTCTGCTTCCGCTACCGGCGGCACGCGGAGAGCGCGTCCGCCGCGCAGGCCGCGACCGGCGCCCGCTTCGACGAGGCCCGCGGCTTCTTCCTGGACGCCTCCGCGCGGCTGCTCGCGCACGGCTGGCCGCGTGCCGCCCGCGCCGCGCGCCACCACTGGTCCTCCCGGCTGCACGCCCTGACGCTGCTGCCCGCCGCCGCGTCCTCCCGCCCGGCGGCGGAAGCGCTGCTCCGGCATGCCTTCGCCCCGCGCCGGGCCCCGCTCCCGGCGGCCCCGCCGCCCCGGGCGGACGAGCCGGACCCGGCGGCCGGACCGCGGGAGTCCGGCACGCCCTCGCCGGAACCCGTGACGGGACCCGCGGCGGAGCCCTCCGGGCGGGATGCCCCCTGAGCCGCCGGAGCCGTATCAGCCACCCCGGCCGTACCAGCTGTGACGTGAAAGGCGTGAAAGCCCAGCAATGTCCGACACCACCACCCCCGACTACACCGCCCGCCTGCTGGCGCGGCGGCTGCTGCCCACCCAGGCGCCCTACCGCTGGAATCTGCGCCGGCTGCGCCTCGGCAGAGTGCTGGACATCGGCTGCGGGGTGGGCCGCAACCTCCAGCACTGCCCGCCCGGCAGCGTCGGCGTCGACCACAACGCGTACTCCGTGGCCGCGGCCCGGGAGCGCGGCCTGACCGCGTACACGCCCGACGACTTCACCGCCGCCGGCTTCGCGCCCGGCTCCTTCGACGCCCTGCTGTGCGCGCACGTCCTGGAGCACCTCGACGCCGACACGGCCACCGCGCTGCTGGCCGCCTACCTGCCGTACGTCCGGCCCGGCGGGCGCGCCGTGCTGATCACCCCGCAGGAGGCGGGCTTCGCGAGCGACGCCACGCACGTGCGCTACGTCGGCTTCGAGGAGCTGGCGAAGGAGGCCGCGACCGCCGGGCTCACGGTGCGCCGGATGTACTCCTTCCCGCTGCCGCGCCGGGCCGGACGGGTCTTCAAGTACAACGAGTTCGTGATGGTCTGCGCGGTGCCCGCGGCCCCCTCGGCGGACCGCCGGGCCGCCAGGTGAGCATCGACGCAGGTCCGCAGGACGGCGCCCGCCGCCTGCCGCCGCCGGCCGCGCTGCGGCGGGCCGCCGACCGCGTCCCGCCGCACGCCCGGCTGCCCGTCGCCGTCGCCGCGGGCTGCGAGTTCGTGCTGCTGCTGTGGTGGCTGGCCTTCTACCCGGGCCTGATGAGCTTCGACACGGTCACGTACGTCTGGCAGGTGACGACCGGTCACTGGCGCAGCGACCACTCCGTCGCCTACGACGTGCTGGTGTGGCTGTCGCTGCAGATCACCGGCGGGCTCGGCGCGCTGACCTTCCTCCAGACGGTGGTGCTGGCCGCCTGCCTCGGCTACGCCTGCCACGGGCTGCGCGCCCTCGGCGTGCGCGGCCGGTGGGCGGCCCTCGCCCCGCTGGCCGTCGTGGTGATCCCCTCCACCGGCACCTTCGGCATCTTCGTGTGGAAGGACAGCGCCTACGCGATCGCCGCCGTGCTGGCCTTCGGCGCGTGCGCGCACCTCGCGGTGCGGCAGCGGCCCGTGACGCACTGGTGGCTGCTGGCCGCGGCCATGGCGGGCCTGTCGGTCTTCCGCAACAACGCCTACCCCGCGGTGGTCGTCGCGGGCCTGGTGCTGCTCGCCGCGATCCCGCGCTGGTGGCGGCGGATCGCGGCCGTCACGCTGATCCCGACCGCGGCCGCGCTCGGCCTGAACTTCGCCGTCTACCCGGCGGTCGGCATCCAGTCGCCGCGCACCAGCTCGTACTACGCCTTCAACTACGCCGACATCGCCGTCGCCTACCACCGCGCGCCGGACTCCTTCCGCGGCTCGGACCTCGCGGTGATGCGGCAGGTCGCGCCGCTGTCGCACTGGTCGGGCGGCGGCGCCAACTGCGCCTGGGTCGACCCGCTCATGGCCCCGCCCTTCGACCGGCCCGCCGCCGAGCGGCTCAACAGCCGGCTGCTGGACGTCTGGGGCCATGTCCTCAAGGCGCGGCCCGACCTGGTGATCTCCGCGCATCTGTGCCGGGGCCGGATCGCCTGGGCGCTGCCGCACAACGACACCGACATCTACGTCCAGCCGCCGGTGATCCCCGCCGACCGCTTCGGCTACGCGCTCCCCGGCCACCCCATGGCGGGCAGCCGCTGGCTGCCCGCGCTGCGCACCGACGTGCCGTCCGTGACGCTGCACCGCGCGGGCGTGTGGGCCTACACCGCCGCCCGCGCGCCGGAACTGACGTGGCTGCTGTGGACGGGCTCGCTGTGGTGCTGGGCGACGTATCTGATCGTGGCCCGGGTGATGCGGCGGCGGCCGCTGCGGGCCGCCCTCGCGCTGGCCGCGACCACGGTGGGGCTCCAGGTCGCGGTGCTGGTCGCGACGCCCGCGGGGCTCTTCCGCTACATGGCGGCGCCGGTGGTGCTGGGCTTCCTGTCGGTGCCGCTGCTGGCGGCGGCGCACCCCGCCGACCGGCCGCCCCCGGAGCCCGTCCCGCCCCGGCGCCGGGTCTTCCGCGGCCGGTCGGCTCCCCCGCGCCCGGAGGAGGAGCCGGCGGCGTGAGGGTGCGGTGGGGGTGGCGCGGGGTGCCGGGGACGGCGGGGCGGTTACGGGTACGGACGGGCGGGGCCCGGGGCGGGGGTGGGTGGTGACGGGTGAGGCGCGGGCCGCGGTCGCGCCGCGGGTGCTGGCGTGGCGGCCGTCGCCGTACGCGCTGGCCGGCGGCGCGTTCTGGCTGCTGGTCGCGGTGGTGGCCTGGCACACGCCGGTGATGTCGGACTTCGGGCAGCACGCCTCCGCCGTCCAGCGCGTCCGGGACGACCCGTGGCATCCGGCGAACCCGCTGCTGGACGAATCCGGCGCCGGGAGCCCGTACTACTCGCCCTACATCGTCGCGCTGGGGCTGGCCGCCCGCCTGACCGGGGCCGCCGGGTGGGAGGCGGTGCGCTGGGCCGGGCCGCTGAATCTGGCGGTGCTCGTCACGGGCGTCGGCGCCTACGCCCGGACGCTGAGCACGCGCCGCCTCGCGCCGGTGTACGCGCTGCTGGCCTTCACCCTGCTGTGGGGGGTGCAGAGCAAGGAGTGGAGCGGCTTCTGCGGGGTGTGGTCGCTGACCCGCGGGGCCTCGTACCCGAGCACCTTCGCCGTCGGGGCGACCTTTCTGCTGTGGGCCTGGAGCGACCGGCTGGCCCGGCGCGGCGGCTCGTGGTGGCAGCACGCGGGGCTCGGGGCGGCGGGCGGGGCGCTGCTGCTGATCCACCCGATCACGGCGCTGGGCGCGGCCGTCGGCATCGCGGCGACCGTGGCGGGGCGGCAGCGCGGCCGTTCCCGCGCGGTGTGGCTGCGCTGGGGGCTCACCGCGGCGGCGGGGGTCGCGGCCGCGGCGGCGTGGCCGTACTTCGACGTCTTCGCGCTGGCCGGCGACACCACCGTGGACGCGGTGCACCGGCGCCTCTACACCCACCCCTGGCAGTGGTACGGCCTCGCCCTGGCGGGCCTGCCGGCGCTGGCCCTGCGGGCGCGGCGGCGGCTGCGCGACCCGTTGGCCCTGATGTTCGCCGCCGACGCCCTCCTCGCCGGATACGGCTGGGTGAGCGGCCACTACACCTACGGGCGGGTCATCGGGCTGCTGCTCGTCCCCCCGCAGTTCGCGCTCGCGGTGGAAGTCGCGGCCGCGCCGCCGTGGACCCGGCTGCGGGCGGTGCTCGCCCCACTGGCCGCGGCGGCCCTGGGCTTCGCGCTCTTCGCGCAGGCCGGTGCGGTGGTGCCGCAGAGCTGGCTGCCCGTCGCGACCCCGCATCCGGCACGCTGGCCGGACTACCGCTGGGTCGCGGACCGGGTGCCGGTCGGCGACACCGTCCTGACGGACGACACCGTGCCGCTGCACGTGCTGCCCGCCTACGGCCTCTTCCTGGCCGCCCCGACCTGGCCCGACCCGTCCACCCCGGCCGCCGAGCGGGACCGCCGCTGGGCCGACGTCGGCACGTACTTCGCCCGCGGCACCTCCCCCGCCCGCCGCTCGGCGATCGCCCGCCGCTACGGCGCGCGGTGGCTGCTGCTCCCCGCCGGCCGCCCCGCCCCGCGCGGCGTCACCCTGGTCGCGGCCTCCCCGCGCACCGGCGAGCGCCTCTTCCGCATCGCACCGTAGGACCCCCGTCGCCCGGGGGCGCCGGACCGCGCCGGCGCCCCCGGGGCCGGGCTCAGCGGTGCGTGCGCAGCAGCGTCCGGAAGGTGCGCATCGCCACCGACAGGCTCGCCAGGTCGAACTCCTCGGCGCCCTGGATCTCCTCCAGCGTCGTCCGCGCCCGGCCGATCAGGCCCGAATTCTGGTCCTCCCAGGCCTGGTAGCGCTGCTCGGGGGTCTCCACGCCGTTCCCGGCGGACAGCACGTCGGCGGTCAGCGCCGCGTGCGCCGCGAAGAGGTCCTCGCGGATGGCGGCGCGGGCCATCGACTGCCAGCGGTCCGAGCGCGGCAGCAGGATGATCCGGTCGAGCAGCTGGGTGATCTGCAGCCGGTCGGCGAGGTCGAAGTAGACCTCCGCCACGTCCAGCGGCTCCTTGCCGCTGCGGTGCGCGACCTCCACGATGTCCAGCGCCGGGAAGGCCGAGGACAGCCCGGCGACCCGGGTGGCCAGCTCCTCGGGCACCCCGCTGCCGGTCATCTCGCCGTGCACGGTGTCGAACCACTCCAGGTCGGCGCCGCGCAGCAGCTTCGGCAGCTGCGACCAGACCGCGGCCACCCCGTCCTCGAAGTGGTCGATGGTCTCGGCGATCTGCAGCGGCTGCAGCCGGTTGTTGAGCAGCCAGCGGGTGGCGCGCTCGACCAGCCGCCGCGAGTGCAGCCGGATGCGGGTCTGGACCTCGGCGGTCACCCGGTTGTCCAGCGCCTCGACGTCGTCCCAGATCCCGCCGAGCCCGAAGATCGTCCGGGCCGCGGTGTGGGCCCGCACGATCTCCTCGGTGGTCGCGCCGATCTCCTCCCGGAAGCGGTGCAGGAAGGTCGTGCCGGCGGTGTTGATCGTGTCGTTGACCAGCAGCGTGGTGATGATCTCGCGGTGCAGCGCGTGCGCGTCGATCTGCGCGGCGAAGCGCTCGCGCAGCGGCACGGGGAAGTACGCGTGCAGCAGCCCGCGCAGGTAGGGGTCGTCGGGCAGGCCGGTACCGATCAGCTCGTCGGCCGTGGTGATCTTGGCGTAGGCGAGGACCACCGCCATCTCCGGCTCGCTGAGGCCCTGCCCGGCGCCCGCCCGCTCCCGGATCTGCCGGTCGGTGGGCAGGAATTCCAGCGCCCGGTCCAGATGGCCGTCGCGCACCAGCCGCCGGATGAACCGCTGGTGCGCCTGGAGCAGGCTGCCCGCCTGCGCCATGCTGTTGCCGAGCGCGACGTTCTGCGCGTAGTTGTTGCGCAGCACCAGGTTGCCGACCTCGTGCGTCATCTCCGCGAGCAGCGTGTTGCGCTGCTTGACGGTCAGGTCGCCGTCGGTCACCAGACCGTTGAGCAGGATCTTGATGTTGACCTCGTGGTCGGAGGCGTCCACCCCGGCGCTGTTGTCGATCGCGTCGGTGTCGATCCGGCCGCCGGTGCCCTCGGGGCCGCCGGAGCGGGCGAACTCGATCCGGCCCAGCTGGGTGAAGCCCAGGTTGCCGCCCTCGCCGACCACCTTGACCCGCAGGTCCGCGCCGTCGATGCGGATCGCGTCGTTGGCCTTGTCGCCGACGTCGAGCTGACTCTCGGTGGAGGCCTTGACGTACGTGCCGATGCCGCCGTTCCACAGCAGGTCGACGGGGGCCTGGAGGATCGCCTTCATCAGCTCGGCCGGGGTGAGCTTGGGCGCCCCCGGGCCCTTCTCGATCCCGAGCGCCGCCCGCACCGCGGCGCTGACCGGGATGGACTTGGCCGTGCGCGGGTAGACGCCGCCGCCGGTGGAGATGACCGAGGTGTCGTAGTCGGCCCAGCTGGAGCGGGGCAGGTCGAACAGCCGGCGCCGCTCGGCGTAGGAGGTGGCGGCGTCCGGGGTGGGGTCCAGGAAGATGTGCCGGTGGTCGAAGGCGGCGACCAGCCGGATGTGCTCGGACAGCAGCATGCCGTTGCCGAACACGTCACCGGACATGTCGCCGATGCCGACGACCGTGAAGTCCTCCTCCTGGGTGTTGAGGCCCATCTCCCGGAAGTGCCGCTTGACCGACTCCCAGGCGCCGGAGGAGGTGATGGCCATCTTCTTGTGGTCGTAGCCGACCGAGCCGCCGGAGGCGAAGGCGTCGCCGAGCCAGAAGCCGTAGGAGACGGCGACCTCGTTGGCGATGTCGGAGAAGGACGCGGTGCCCTTGTCGGCGGCGACCACCAGGTAGGTGTCGTCGCCGTCGTGCCGCACCACGTTCTGCGGCGGGACGACCTCGCCGGCCACCAGGTTGTCCGTGATGTCGAGCAGGCCGGAGATGAAGGTCCGGTAGCAGTCGATGCCCTCGGCGAGCCACGCGTCGCGGTCGGCGGCCGGGTCGGGCAGCCGCTTGCCGACGAAGCCGCCCTTGGCGCCGACCGGCACGATCACGGTGTTCTTCACCATCTGCGCCTTGACCAGGCCCAGCACCTCGGTGCGGAAGTCCTCCCGGCGGTCGGACCAGCGCAAGCCCCCGCGCGCGACCTTGCCGAAGCGCAGGTGCACGCCCTCGACCCGCGGCGAGTACACCCAGATCTCGTACGCGGGCCGGGGTGCGGGCAGTTCGGGGATGGCCTGCGGGTCGAACTTCATCGACAGGTAGCGGTGCGGCTGCCCGTCGTCGCCGCGCTGGAAGTAGTTGGTGCGCAGCGTCGCCTTGATCAGGCTGAGGAAGGAGCGCAGGATGCGGTCCTCGTCGAGGCTCGCGACCTGGTCGAGCGCGCCGTCCAGCTCCTCCAGGATGCCGTCGGTGAGCTCGCTGCCGGCCCGCTGGTGGTCGGGGGACAGCCGCGCCTGGAAGAGGTTGACCAGCAGCCGGGTGGTGTGGACGTTGGTGCGGAGGGTGTCCTCCATGTAGTCCTGGCTGAAGGTGGACCCGGCCTGCCGCAGGTACTTGGCGTAGGCGCGCAGCACCATCGCCTGCCGCCAGTCCAGGCCCGCGCGCAGCACCAGCGAGTTGAAGCCGTCGTTCTCCGCGCGGTCGGTCCAGGCCGCGGAGAAGGCCTCCTGGAAGCGCTCGCGGGCGTCCTCCCCGAGGTCGCCGAGCGCGGGGTCGAGCCGCAGCCCGAAGTCGTAGACCCACACCCGCGACCCGTCGGAGCGGCGCAGCGCGTAGGGGCGCTCGTCGACCACCTCGACGCCGAGCCGCTGGAGCACCGGCAGCACCGCGGACAGCGACACCGGCGCCCCGGTGCGGTAGATCTTGAAGCGTCGCTCCTCGGGCGCGGCCCCCACCGGCTCGTAGAGGCTGAGGGTGAAGTCGTCCTCGCCGAGGTGCTCGAAGTGCTGGAGGTCGGCGACCGCCACCCGGGGCGGGAAGTCGGCGCGGTAGCCGTCGGGGAAGGCCTGCCCGTAGCGGCGCAGCAGCTCGGCGGCCCGCTCCTCGCCGCACTCGGCGGTCAGCGCCTCGGCGAAGCCGTCGGACCAGGACCTGGTGGCCTCCGACAGCCGGTTCTCGATGTGCTCGACGTCGGAGTCGGTCAGCTCGCGCAGCGAGCCGCCGGGGTCGATGCGGATCACGAAGTGCAGCCGGGACAGAACCGATTCGGTGTTCCAGGCGGTGAAGTCGACGCTGCGGCCGCCCAGTTCCTCCTGGAGGATGTTCGTCAGCCGCAGCCGCACCGCGGTGGTGTAGCGGTCCCGCGGCAGGTAGACCAGCGCGGAGAAGTAGCGGCCGTACTCGTCCTGCCGCAGGAACAGCCGCAGTTTGCGGCGCTCCTGGAGGTAGAGCACGCTGGTGGCGATGGCTTGCAGCGTCCCGGCCGGGGTCTGGAACAGCTCGTCGCGCGGGTAGGTCTCCAGGATCTGGAGCAGGTCGCGGCCGTCGTGGCTGTCGGCGGAGAAGCCGGCGCCCGCCAGCACCTCCTCGACCTTGCGGCGGACCACCGGCACCCGCCGTACCGACTCGGTGTAGGCGGCCGACGAGAACAGCCCCAGGAAGCGCCGCTCGCCGGTGACATTGCCCTCGGCGTCGAACGTCTTCACCCCGACGTAGTCCAGGTACGACGGGCGGTGCACCGTGGAGCGGCTGTTGGCCTTGGTCAGGATGAGCAGCTTGTGCTCCCTGGCCTTGGCCCGGGCGTCGGCGGGCAGCCGGCTGAACGACGGGGAGTTGGGGTGCCCCGGGTGGCCGGGGTGGGTGCTGTCGGCCTGCGGGTGCTGCGGGTCGGAGCGCAGGATGCCCAGGCCCGTCCCCGGCACGGCGACCAGCACGTCCTCGCCGCCGCCGTCCTCGGCGGATTCGGTGATCAGCTCGTACTCGCGGTAGCCGAGGTAGGTGAAGTGGTCGCCGTCGAGCCAGCGCAGCAGCTCCAGCGCGTCGTCGATCTCCTGCTTCGGCAGCGGCGGCGGGCTCGCTGCCAGCTCGTCGGCGATGGACTGCGCGGCCTGCCGCATCTTGGCCCAGTCCTCGACGGACTCCCGCACGTCGGACAGCACCCGGCGCAGGTCGGCGGTGATCTCCTGGAGGTCGGCCCGGTCGGTCTCGCGGTCGATCTCCACATGGATCCAGGACTCGACGAGCACGTCGTGCGGCAGCGCCCCCGCGTCCGGCTCCACCCCGGCGGGGAGGATCTCCAGCAGCTTGCCCGTCAGATCCCGGCGGACGGTGAACTGCGGGTGGACCACCACATGGATCGCGCGGTTGGCCTGCGTCAGCGCGTTGGTCACCGAGTCCACGAGGAAGGGCATGTCGTCGGTGACGACCTCCACGACGGTGTGGCTGCACTGCCACCCGTTCTCCTCCACCGTCGGGGTGTGCACCCGGACGTTCGCGGTGCCCTGCGGGCGTACCTCGGCGAGCCGGTAGTGCGACAGCGCCGCCCCGAAGATGTCGTCCGGATCGCGGTCGACCAGGTCTTCCGGTGCGCTGTGCAGGTAGTACCGCTGGAGGAACGCGCTCAGGGCCTCCGCGTCGAGTCCCTGGCCCGGCAGCCTCCCCTGCTGGCTGTGCTCACCGACCTGCGCCGCCTGCGCCAGCCGCTCGGCCTTGGTTTCGTCCAGCTTGCTCTGCATCTCTTCTGACTCCTGTCGCGCGCCATTGCGTGACGTCGGTTGATGGCACGACGTACCGGTACGCGGGGTTTCCGCTGCGGGACGGCGCTGTGCCGGGAAAGGGGTCGGTCGTGCGCGTCGGCACGAACCCGCCCCTGGAGAACGGATCACCAGTGATCACGGCGTCCAGGCTATCGCTCCGCCCGGGAGGGCTGTCAGGCGACGTCTTCGTACAAATGCACCGGCCACCTTTGGCCCTGATGGACAGAATGGCGCCGTGATCGGGCCCCGACCTGCGGCGATCCGTCAGGAGGCTATTCGCTCGGCGAGCTCGACCGCCTCGGCCAGGGTGTCCGCCACCGGCACCCCGGAGGCCTCCAGGGCCGCTCTGCTGTGCGAGCCGCCGGTGTAGAGCACCGCGTGCGCGCCGGCATGCGCGGCGGCGGCCGCGTCGTCCAGGGCGTCGCCGATCACCACGACCCGGCGCGGGTCGACGTCGCCGAGCGAGCGGAGGTGGCGGACCATCTGCTCGGACTTGCCGGCCGTCGAGGAGTCGGTGCGGCCGTCGACCCGCAGGAAGCGCTCGGTGATGCCGTACGAGGCGACGAACGGCACCAGCTCGGCGTGCGGCGCCCGCGAGCACAGCGACTGCGTCAGCCCCGCCGCCTGCCGTGCGGCGAGCAGTTCCGCGGCGCCCTCGGCGAGGCTGCAGGACTCCGCGAGCCGCCAGTAGTGCCGGTGGAAGGCGCTGTCCATGACCTCCCACTCGGCGTCCGACGGCAGCCGGCCGATCAGCCGCTCGTAGAACCGGGGCACGGGCACGCAGTACAGCTCGCGGTAGCGGTCGAGGGTGATCGGGGACAGGCCGATCTCGGCGAAGGAGGCGTTGGTGGCCTCGATCACCGCGTCGATGTCGTGGAGGAGGGTTCCGTTCCAGTCCCATACGAGATGCGTGCTCATGGAAGGAACCGTACTCGCGTGAGCCCCCGCCCCGTCTCACGGCCTGTGGATAACTCCGCCCGCGGTGCGACGTTCCGAACACCGGCCAGCGGGACGGTCGGACCTCCCGACGTCCGGACTTCCCGACAGTACGACCACCCGCCGACCCGACGGTCGCACGGTACGCACATACGGGTGATCGGCCGCGGGGCGGACCGGCCGTTCACCCGATCAGGTTGGGGATCTCCTGCGTCGCGTACCAGAGCAGCTCGTGGTCCTCGGCGCCGTCCACCGTGAACTGCGCGTCGTCGTCCCCGGCGTCCGCGGCGCCCAGCGCGGCCGCGGCGGCGGACACGTCGCCCTCGGCCTCGTCCGAGTCCAGATGGACGGCCGCCGCGTCGGACAGCGGCACCGGGCGGCCCAGCCGCACCTCGCCCAGCGCGGCCGGGTCCAGCCCGCGGTCGGGGTCGAAGCGCACCGCGGCGTCGGGCACGTCCACGGCGACGACGGTGCGGCGGCGCGGCAGATCGGGGTGGACGGCCAGCAGCCGCAGCGACGCCTGGGCGGCCCTGGTCAGCGCCGCGTACTCCAGTTCCTCTATGTCGTCGGAGACGTACCACTCGCGCAGGCTCGGCGTCACCGCGAAGGCGTCGATGGGCGCGGGCCCCACCTCACCCGCCTTGTACGCCTCGGCGAGTCCCGCAATGGTCGTCGGAATATAGACGCGCATGGCGTGAAGCATACGTGCGCAACCAGCCTGATAGGTGAATTCCGCGGCGGCTTCGCACAGCGCCCGACGCGCTTGCCCGGCCGCCGGAACGCCCCCTAGAACCGGACTACCAGCCGGTAACGATCTTGGGGAGCCACCGTGACGCAGCCACCGCACCAGCCCGCCGCCCCCACCCCGCGCCCTGCCGCCGGAGCACCGCCCCGCAGGCCCCGGGGCGCGGGCGCGGCACCGCCCGGCCGCCGGGACCCGCGCCGCCCCGCCGGACGGCCGCCCGCGGGCCGGGGGCCGGGCGGGGTGCTGCGCCCGCAGTCGCCGCACGACTGGTTCGCCGGCCGCCTGCTGGACGTCCTGACCGGGCGGCAGCCGCTGACGATGCTGGCCGGCAAGGTCCGCGACGAGGCGTACCAGCGGCTGTGGGAGCTGCACGCCCGGCGGGCGGACTGGCGCCCGCGCGGCGCCCGCGGCCGTACCCCTTTCGTGTACCGCTGCTACCCCTTCCGCACCCCCGGCGGGGCACTGGAGGTCTGCGCGGTGGTGTGCCTGGACCAGGACGTCTTCCGCGCGCTGGCCTTCCGGCTGGAGGCCGGCGGCCCGGACGCCGCCACCGGCTACGGGCCCGAGCGCTGGCGCTGCACCGCCGTGGAGGCGGCATGACGCGGCCGGGGGCCGGGCCCCTCGCGGGACCCGGCCCCCGGCCGGCGGTCGTGGCAGCCTCGCGGCTACTTCTTGCGGCGCCGCCCGCCCTTGGCGGCCTTGCGGCGCTCGGCGCGCGTCGTGCCGTCCTCGGCGGCCGGCGCGGCGTCCGCGGGGGCACCGGCGAACTCGCCCTCCACGACACCGCCCTCGCCGTCCACGGACGGCGCGGAGAAGTGCAGCCGGTCGGCGCGCTTGGGCGTCTCCAGGCCCTTGGCGCGGATCTCCGGGCGCTCCTTGGTCAGCGACGGCGCCTCGTCCTGGACGTCGGCCTCCGCGTCGGCCGGCACCGGCACCTCCTCGACCTGCTGCTCGACCTGGACCTCCAGGTTGAACAGGTAGCCGACGGACTCCTCCTTGATGCCGTCCATCATGGCCGTGAACATGTCGAAGCCCTCGCGCTGGTACTCCACCAGCGGGTCGCGCTGCGCCATGGCGCGCAGCCCGATGCCCTCCTGGAGGTAGTCCATCTCGTAGAGGTGCTCGCGCCACTTGCGGTCCAGCACCGACAGCACCACGCGGCGCTCCAGCTCGCGCATGATCTCCTCGGTGAGCGACTTCTCCCGCTCGCCGTACTGCGCGTGGATGTCGTCCTTGACGGCCTCGGCGATGAACTCGGCGGTGATCCCGGCGCGGTCGCCGGCCTCCTCCTCCAGCTCGTCGATGGTCACCTTGGCCGGGTAGAGCTGCTTGAAGGCGCCCCACAGCCGGTCGAGGTCCCAGTCCTCGGCGAAGCCCTCGCTGGTCTCCGCGTCGATGTACGCGTCGATCGTGTCGTCCATGAAGTGCTGCACCTGCTCCTGCAGGTCCTCGCCCTCCAGGACGCGGCGCCGCTCGCCGTAGATGACCTCGCGCTGCCGGTTGAGCACCTCGTCGTACTTCAGGACGTTCTTGCGGATCTCGAAGTTCTGCTGCTCGACCTGCGACTGGGCCGAGGCGATGGCGCGGGTGACCATCTTGTTCTCGATCGGCACGTCGTCGGGCACGTTCGCCATCGACATCACGCGCTCGACCATCTGCGCCTTGAACAGCCGCATCAGGTCGTCGCCCAGCGAGAGGTAGAAGCGGGACTCGCCCGGGTCGCCCTGGCGGCCGGAGCGGCCACGCAGCTGGTTGTCGATACGCCGCGACTCGTGCCGCTCGGTGCCCAGCACGTACAGCCCGCCGAGGTCGACGACCTCCTCGTGCTCGGCCTTGACGGCCTCCTCCGCGCGCTCCAGCGCCGCCGGAAGGGCCGCGGCCCACTCCTCGACGTGCTCGATCGGGTCCAGGCCGCGCTGCCGCAGCTCGGCCTCGGCCAGGTCGTCGGGGTTGCCGCCGAGCTTGATGTCGGTACC
Source organism: Streptomyces sp. NPDC021020 (assembly GCF_044333285.1). Classification (NCBI taxonomy): domain Bacteria; kingdom Bacillati; phylum Actinomycetota; class Actinomycetes; order Kitasatosporales; family Streptomycetaceae; genus Streptomyces; species Streptomyces sp. NPDC021020. Next base: position 4,659 of record NZ_JBIRQQ010000003.1, on the reverse strand, counting down.
GCGGCCGGCCATGTTGGTGGCGACGGTGACCGCGCCCTTGCGGCCGGCCTGCGCGACGATCGACGCCTCACGGTCGTGCTGCTTGGCGTTCAGCACCTCGTGCGGCACCCCGCGCTTGGACAGCTGCGCCGACAGGTACTCGGACTTCTCGACGGACACGGTGCCGACCAGCACCGGCTGGCCCTTCTCGTGCTTCTCGACGATGTCCTCGACCACGGCCGCGAACTTCGCCTCCTCCGTGCGGTAGATCAGGTCCGGGCGGTCGACGCGCGCCACCGGGCGGTGCGTCGGGATCGGCACCACGCCCAGCTTGTAGATCTGGTGGAATTCGGCGGCCTCGGTCATGGCCGTACCGGTCATGCCCGACAGCGTGCTGTAGAGGCGGAAGAAGTTCTGCAGGGTGATCGTGGCGAGCGTCTGGTTCTCGTCCTTGATGTCCACCCCCTCCTTCGCCTCGATCGCCTGGTGCATGCCCTCGTTGTAGCGGCGGCCGGCGAGGATACGGCCGGTGTGCTCGTCGACGATCATGACTTCGCCGTCCATGACGACGTAGTCCTTGTCGTTCTTGTAGAGCTCCTTGGCCTTGATGGCGTTGTTCAGGTAGCCGACGAGCGGGGTGTTGACCGACTCGTAGAGGTTGTCGATGCCCAGCCAGTCCTCGACCTTGGAGACGCCGGACTCGTGGATGGCGACCGTGCGCTTCTTCTCGTCGACGTCGTAGTCGCCGGTCTCCTCCTTGCCGATACCGCCGGCCTCGCCGCGGTTCAGCCGGCGCACCAGGCGCGCGAAGTCGCTGTACCACTTGGTGGCCTGGTCGGCGGGGCCGGAGATGATCAGCGGTGTGCGGGCCTCGTCGACGAGGATCGAGTCGACCTCGTCGACGATCGCGAAGTTGTGGCCGCGCTGGACGAGTTCGTCCTTCGACCAGGCCATGTTGTCGCGCAGGTAGTCGAAGCCGAACTCGTTGTTCGTGCCGTACGTGATGTCGCACGCGTACATCTCGCGGCGCTCGGCCGGCGACTGGTTGGCGAGGATGCAGCCCACCGTGAGGCCGAGGAACTTGTGCACCCGGCCCATCCACTCCGAGTCGCGCTCGGCGAGGTAGTCGTTGACGGTGATCAGGTGCACGCCCTTGCCGGACAGCGCGTTGAGGTACGCGGGCAGGGTGCCGACGAGCGTCTTGCCCTCGCCGGTGCGCATCTCGGCGACAAAGCCCATGTGCAGGGCCGCGCCGCCCATCAACTGCACGTCGTAGTGCCGCTGGCCCAGCACGCGCCGCGAGGCCTCCCGCACCGTGGCGAACGCCTCGGGCATCAGGTCGTCGAGGCTCTCGCCGCCCTCGTACCGCTCCTTGTACTCGTCGGTGAGGGCCCGCAGCTCGGCATCGGAAAGGCTCTCGAAGTCCTCTTCGATGGAATTGACCTGGTCCGCGATGCGGTGCAGTTTGCGCAGGATCTTGCCTTCGCCTGCACGCATGATCTTGGTGATGACGGACACGTAGGCTGGCTCCTTGCCGGTCGGGCCTGGCGCGGTTGCCGCGCTGGGCACAGCAGGGGTTTTGTCTGCCGAGGCCCCGCTGCAACGGCCATCGTAAGCGAGGAGAGCATCGGGCCGGGAGGCCCGGCGGCGGCAAAACGGTTTTCCGCCGCCCCGGCGCCAGCAATACTCGGCCGGGGAGCCGCCTGTACGGCCCGTTTCCCGGGTCCTTTCCGCGAAACCCCCGCCCGTTCGCGGCCCTGCCCCCGACAGAGAGGTGCGTATCCGGCATGCAGTCCGTCACGCTGACCACCGACCGCCTGTACCTGCGCGAACTGGAGCCCGCCGACACCGACGCGGTGTTCGCCGCGTGCCAGGACCCCGAGATCCCCCGCTGGACGAGCGTGCCGTCGCCGTACACCCGCGAACACGCCGCGGAGTTCGTCGAGCGGATCAGCCCGCAGGGCTGGCGGGACGGCACCATGTACAACTTCGGTGTCTTCACCCGCGAGAGCGGCGCCCTGGTCAGCTCCATGGGCCTGGTCAGGCTCGCGCAACTGGGCGCCCCCGTGCACCAGGCGGAGCTCGGCTACTGGACGGTGAAGGAGCAGCGCGGCAAGGGCTACACCGTCGAGGCGGCGCGCGCGGTGTGCCGGTGGGCCTTCGAGGGCCTGGGCGTGGAGCGGCTGGAGTGGTACGCCGAGGCCGGCAACGAGGGCTCGCGGGCGGTCGCGCTGCGGCTCGGCTTCGTCATGGAGGGCACGCAGCGGGCCAAGATCTCCCAGCGCGGCACCCGCCGGGACACCTGGATCGGCGCGCTGCTCCCCTCGGACCTGGGCCTCGCGACGGCGACCCCGTACCTGCCGTACGACCCGGCGCGGCCCGCGGACTGACCCGGCAAGGCCTGCCCGGCAGGCCCGAATCCCGACCAGGGAAGGCGTCGGCGCAGGTCAGGGGCGATTGTCAGTGGCTCCCCCTAGCCTGGCCCCCATGACAGCGCTGCCGCCTCCCCAGCTCTCCCTGTCCGCCGACGAGGCCCGCCGGATCGCCCTGCGCGCCCAGGGATTCCTCGGCGCCCCCGACCGGCGGGCCGGCACCCGCGGCGTGCTGCGCGCGCTCGGGGCCGTGCAGCTGGACACCATCTCGGTGCTGGCCCGCTCGCACGAACTGGTCCCCTACGCGCGGCTGGGCGCGGTCGGCCGGCAGGCGGTGGAGGAGGCCTACTGGTCGGACGACCACGCCTTCGAGTACTGGTCGCACGCCGCGTGCATCCTGCCCGTCGAGGAGTGGCCGCACTTCGCCTTCCGCCGCCGGGCGCGCCGGGCGCGCGGCCACCGCTGGCACGTACTGGCCGACGCCGAGCGCTCCTGCGCCGCCGTCCTGGACCGCCTCAAGGCCGACGGCCCGCTGACGTCGACGGAGCTGGGCGGCGCCAAGAACGGCGGCCCGTGGTGGGACTGGTCGGAGACGAAGATCGCCGTCGAGTGGCTGCTGGACACCGGCGAGGTGGTCTGCACCCGGCGCCGCGGCTGGAAGCGGGTCTACGACCTGGCGGAGCGCGCCGTCCCCGCCGAGCTGCTGCACGACGAGCTGGACGACACCGAGTGCATGCGGCGGCTGGTAGCGCAGGCCGGCGCCGCCATGGGCGTGGCGACCCGCGCCGACCTCGCCGACTACCACCGCCTCAAGGGCGAGCAGGTCGCCGCGGTCATCGACGGTACGGACCTGGTGCCGGTCGAGGTCGAGGGCTGGGGCAAGCCCGCGTGGGCGGATCCGGCGGCGCTCGCGGCCGAACCGCGCGGCCGGCACCGTACGACGCTGCTGTCGCCGTTCGACTCGCTGGTCTGGGACCGGCCGCGGACGGAGCGGATCTTCGGCTTCACCCACCGCCTGGAGGCCTACACCCCCAAGCCGAAGCGGGTGCACGGCTACTTCGCGATGCCGCTGCTGGCGGGCGGGCGGCTGGTGGGCCGGGTCGACCCGGCGCGGGAGGGGAGCACCCTGGTCGCCCGGCAGGTGACGCTGGACGGCCCGAAGGCGGTGCAGCCCGCGGCGGACGCCATCGCCGAGGCGGCGGGATGGGTGGGCTGCGTGGAGGCCCGGGTGGAGCGGGTGCTGCCGGAGACACTGCGCGAGCCGCTGGCCGCCGCCGTGCGGCTCACCCACGACCGCCGCTGAGCCGACCCGGCGCGGGGCGGACCGCCGCCCCGCGGGCGGGGCCGCCCGTCAGCGGATCTCCAGGATCTTCTCCCGCATCGCGTAGACCACGGCCTCCATCCTGGAGTGCAGCTGGAGCTTCTCCAGGATGTTGCGGACGTGGTTCTTCACGGTGTTCTCGCTGATGTACAGCTCCTTGGCGATGTCGCGGTTGTTCAGCCCGGTCGCCACCAGCTTGAGCACCTCCAGCTCCCGGTCGGTCAGCCGGGGCGCCGGCAGCAGCCGCCGCTCGTCGGTGCGCTGGATCATCGACTTGAACTCGGTCAGCAGCTTGGACGCCATCGACGGGCTGATCTGCGACTGCCCGTCCGCCACCGCGCGGATCGCGGTGGCCACCTCGTCGGTGGAGATCTCCTTGAGGAGATAGCCGGTCGCCCCGGCCTTGATCGCCTCGTAGAGGTCGGCTTCCTCGTCGCTTATCGTCAGCATGATGATCTTGGCGCTGGGGGCCACCTCCTTGATGGAGGTGCACGCCTCGATGCCGCCGCGGCGCGGCATGCGCACGTCCATCAGCACGATGTCGGGCAGCAGGTCGGCGGCCTTCTCCACCGCCTCGGCGCCGTCCCCGGCCTCGCCGACGACCTGGATGTCCTCCTCCTGCGCGAGCACGATCTCCAGCCCCCGCCGGAAGAGCGCGTGGTCGTCGACCACCAGGACCCGGATCGGCTCGGCGGGCGCCGGGCCGTCCGCGTCGGGATCGGAGTCGCCACCACCGGCAGCCCGGTGCGCGAATTCCGGCATCAAATCCTCCCCGTCAGACCACAGTTGCCCCACTGCCGGTCCAGCATTTCACGTCCTGGCGCGGCGGTGCCCCAGGGCGAGCCCTGGGGCACCGCCGCGGGGGGGCCGACCGGGGGGGGGCCGCCCCCGCGGGGGCGGGGCCGCCCCGGCACCCGGGCCCGGCCCCCCCCCCCCCCCCCCGCGGCGGCGGGCAAGCCCCCGCCCGGGGGGGTTGTGGGTTTGGGC
>NZ_JBIRQQ010000002.1:341414-961749 GCF_044333285.1 Streptomyces sp. NPDC021020 | reverse complement strand
CCATCAACTACCTCATCACCTGGCTCGGCTGCGCCAAGCAGCACGGACTGCCCATCAGCTACCTCGGCGGCTGGAACGAACGCGGCCACGACGCCGACTGGTACGTCCACCTACGCACCGCACTCGACAAGGCCGGCTACTCCGACATCCAGCTCGTCGCCGACGACAGCGGCTGGGGCGTGGCCGACGACATGGCCAAGGACAAGGCGTTCGACGACGCCGTGTCGATCATCGGCACCCACTACTCCTGCGAGGGCGGTGACGGCGGCAACGCCCACACCTGCTCCAGCACCAGCGCGGCCCGGGACAGCGGCAAGCCGCTGTGGGACAGCGAGAACGGCTCGCAGGACATGAACACCGGCGCGCCCGCGCTGATCCGGGCCATCACCCGCGGCTACACCGACGCGAAGATGGTCAACTTCTTCAACTGGCCGCTCATCGCCTCCGTCTACCAGAACCTGCCCTACAACACCGTGGGCCTCGCGACCGCGAACTCCCCCTGGTCGGGCAACTACTCGATCGGCGAGAACACCTGGGCCACCGCCCAGGTCACCCAATTCGCCCAGCCCGGCTGGCAGTTCGTCGACTCCGCCTCCGGCTACCTCGGCGGCGCCGAGACCAACGGCAGCTACATCACCCTCAAGTCCCCCAACGGCAAGGACTACTCCACCGTCCTGGAGACCACCACCGCCACCGAGGACCAGACGGTGAACTTCACCGTCAAGGGCGGCCTGTCCACCGGCACCGCCCACGTCTGGGCCACCGACGTCAACAACCCCAACCCCGCGACCGACTTCGTCCACCTCCAGGACATCGCACCCGCGGACGGCAGCTACTCCCTCACGGCGAAGCCGGGCTGGATCTACACCGTCACCACGACCACCGGCCAGGGCAAGGGCACCGCGAAGTCGCCCGCCGCGCACGCGCTGGCCCTCCCGTACTCCGACACCTTCGACCGCGACAAGGCCGGCACCGAGGCACGCTACGTCTCGGACATGCAGGGCTCCTTCGAGGTGCAGAAGTGCGCCGCCGGGCGGCACGGCATGTGCCTGCAGCAGATGGCGGACACCAAGCCGATCGAGTGGCAGGACGACTCCGACGCCTTCACCCTGGTCGGCGACCCGACCTGGACGGACTACTCGTTCGAGTCCGACGTGGAGCTTGCGAAGCCCGGCACGGTCGAGCTGATCGGGCGCGCGGGCACCCAGAACCGGCCGCAGTCGCACCAGCAGGGCTACTACTTCCAGATCAGCGACACCGGCGCGTGGACGCTGTTCCGCAGCGACGCCGACGGCCACCGCACCGTGCTCAGCCGCTCGGCGACGGCCGCGCTCGGCACCGGGAAATGGCACCGGCTGGGGCTGTCCTTCAGCGGCTCGACCATCACCGCCTCCGTCGATGGCAACGATGTCGGCACCGTCCGCGACAGCACCTACGCCGCCGGGCAGGGCGGTCTCGGCCTCACCTCGTACGTCACCGACCAGTTCGACAACCTGTCCTTCCGCAGCACCCGCGCGCAGACTCCCGCGGCCTCGCTGACGGTCACCCCGTCGAGCGCGTCCGTGCAGCGCGGCAAGACCCTGACCGTCACCACCACCGTCTCCGTGCCCAAGCACGGCAAGCCCGCCGAGGGCGTCAACCTCACCCTCGCCGCGCCCGGTTTCAGCTACGACGCGCAGCCGCAGGTCTTCGGCGAGGTCCGGCCGGGCCAGAGCCTCTCGGCGGTCTGGGAGCTGACCGCCCCGACCGACAAGGCGTCCGCAGCCACCCTTTCGGCCACCGCGACCTTCGCGCAGTCGGGCGTCGCCCAGTGGCTGCGCCAGGACACCGGGGTGAGCGTCGTCAACCCGCCGCCGCCCTCCGGGGTGAACGCTGTCAGCGACCTCGACTTCGTCTCCGCCACCAACGGCTGGGGCCCCGTCGAGCGCGACCTGTCCGTGGGCGGCACCAACTCCGGTGACGGCGGCCCGCTGACCATCGCCGGCACCGTCTACCCCAAGGGGCTCGGCACCAACTCGGTCAGCGACGTCTCGATCTACCTCGGCGGCAACTGCACGGCGTTCGAGTCCAGCGTCGGCAACGACGCCGACGCGGGCGGCGGCGGCTCCATGACCTTCAGCGTCCTCGGCGACGGCAAGACGCTGGCGGCCACCAAGACCGTCCGGGGGAACGACCCGGCCCAGAAGATCACGGCCGATCTCACCGGCGTGCAGATGCTCGACCTCGTCGTCGGCGACGCCGGCGACGGCAACGCCTACGACCACGGCGACTGGGCCATGCCCACGCTCACCTGCAACTGACGCGTAATCGACGTTCGATAGGACACTGATGCACTTCAGGCACAGCAGAACCGGAAGAACGAGCAGAACCGGCCCGGCCGGCAAGGCGGTCGCAGGCCTCGCCCTCGCGGCCCTCACCGGCAGCGGGCTGGTGGTGGCGGCCGCGGCGCCGTCGAGCGCCCGGCCGCAGCATTCCGGCACCACCACGATCGCGGGCCCCGCCCACTCCGGCCTGACCGCCCAGGTGACCGTCGACGGCGCGGGCGAGCCCTCCCTCGCCGTCGAGCGGAACGGCCGGCCGGTCCTGCTCCCGGGCCGGCTCGGGATCCGCACCGGAACCGACGACCTGACCACCGGGCTGCGCCTGGTGGACCGGCACGACCGCACCGTCCACGAGTCCTACCGCATGACCGCCGGCAAGCAGGCGGTGCGCTCGGCGACGATGCGCGAGTCGACCCTCACCTTCCGGGGCGCCGGCGGCGCGACGCTGGGCGTCGTGGTCCGGGTCTCGGACGACGGTGTCGCCTACCGCTACCTGGTCGGCGGGAAGGGGCAGGTGACGGTCACCCAGGAGGCCTCGACGTTCCAGCTCCCGGTGGACGCCAAGGCGTGGGTCCAGCCGTACAACCCCAGCTACGAGACCGAGCGCACCCAGACCACCGCGGGCGCCGCCAACGACGCGCAGCCGAAGACCTGCGACGGCGACACCTGCTCCTTCGGCTACCCCACGCTCTTCGAGTCGGGCGGCAGCTATGTGCTGCTCACCGAGGCCGACGTGGACGGCCGGTATTCGGGCAGCCACCTCGACCACCAGGCCGGCAGCGGTGCCTACCGGGTCGCGCTGGCCGACGACCAGCCCGTCACCGCGGCCGGGCCGCTCGCCACGCCGTGGCGCACCGCGATCGTCGGCAACCTGGACACGATCGTCGGCTCCACCCTGGTCGACGACCTCGCGCCGCCGTCGAAGATCACCGACACCTCCTGGATCCGTCCGGGCGTGGACGACTGGTCCTGGCTGAGCGACGGCTCCAGCCCCGCGAACTTCCAGCGGCAGAAGGACTTCGTCGACTACGCCGCCGCGCACGGCCTGGAGTACACCCTCGTGGACGCCGGCTGGCAGGAGAGCTGGGTCCCCGAACTGGTCCGCTACGCGCGGGCCAAGGGCGTGGACGTGCTCCTGTGGTTCGACTGGAACGCGCTGCGCACGCAGGCGCAGCGCGACGCCTGGCTGCCCAAGGTGAAGGCCTGGGGCGTCGCGGGCGTCAAGGTCGACTACATGTACTCCGACGCGCAGTCGACCTTCCAGTGGTACGACGACATCCTGCACGACACCGCCCGGCTGAAGCTCATGATCGACTTCCACGGGGCGACGATCCCGCGCGGCCTGCAGCGCACCTGGCCGCAGGTGATGAGCGTCGAGGCGGTCCGCGGCGAGGAGAACGGGCAGAACACCACGCGCGACATCTTCCTGGCCTTCACCCGCAACGTCGTGGGTTCGATGGACTACACCCCGACCTGGTTCTCCCGTCCCGGCCGCAAGGACACCCTGGCGCGCGAGCTGGCGCTGCCGGTGGTCTTCGAGTCGGGCTGGACGAGCCTGGGCGACAAGCCGGAAGGCTTCGCCGCCCAGCCGGTGGCCGAGAAGTACCTCGAACAGCTGCCCACCGCGTGGGACGAGACCCGGCTGGTCTCCGGCTCGCCCGACGTGCAGGCAGCCGGCGACCGGCAGGTCGTCATCGCCCGGCGCAGCGGCGACCGCTGGTTCGTCGGCGGCATCCTGGCCGGCCAGGCCGACACGATGAAGGCCCCGCTCGGCTTCCTCGGCAAGGGCAGCTGGCTGCTGGAGACGGTCGGCGACAGCGACGGGAAGCTGCAGCGCACCGTGCGGACGGTGACCGCCCGCGACACCCTCACGGTGGACGCCGCCACCGACGGCGGTTTCGCCGCCCTCGCGTGCCCGGCGACCCGGGGCCGTACCGACTGCGAGCAGCCGGTCGTCACCGCCCCGGCCACCACGCTGACCCTCGACCCTTCGGCGGCGACCGCCGAGCCCGGGGGCGGCGTGCGGATCGACGCGGGCTTCACCTCGCCGCAGGCGGGGCTGCACCAGGTGCGGATGACGCTGGACCGCTCCCGGCTCCCCCAGGGCTGGACGGTGTCGGGCCGTGACGTCACGAAGGGCAGCCTGCGTGCGGGCCAGGAGCTCGGCGGCCAGTGGCGGGTGACGGTCGGCAAGGACCAGCCGGGCGGCTCGGTGGACGTCCCCGTGTGGGTCGAGTACGCGAACCCGGCCGGCGGGAAGGCGCCACCGGTGCACGTCGAGCAGATCGTGCACGTCAGCATCCCGCTGCACGGAACGGCGTACGCCAGTGACCAGCCGTTCGTCTCCGCGACCAACGGGTGGGGGCCGGTCGAGCGCGACCAGTCCAACGGCGAGACCGGGTCCGGTGACGGCAAGCCGATCACCATCGGCGGCACCGTCTACGCCAAGGGCCTGGGCGTGAACGCCCCGTCCCAGGTCGCCATCGACATCCAGGGCCGCTGCACGCGTTTCGAGGCGCATGTCGGCGTGGACGACGAGACCGGCGGCAAGGGCAGCGTGACCTTCACCGTCCTCGGTGACGGCAGGCAGCTGGCCACCACCGACGTCCTGCGCGGCGGCCAGGGCGCGGTGGACCTGACCGCCGACACGACGGGGGTCCACACCCTGACCCTCACGGCCGGGGACGGCGGCGACGGCACCTCCTTCGACCACGCGGACTGGGGCACGGCCCAGCTCACCTGCGCCGACTGATCCGCCCACGTCCCGCTGCGGGCCGCCGTCCCGTCACCCCCGAGGTGGCGGGACGGCGGCCCGCGGCGCGTCCGGGAACGCGGCCGTCAGCGGCGGGCGGACCGTGCCTGCGGCGGGGATATCCGCACCCGGCGGGTCTCCGGCACGTTCTCGATGTCGTCGAGCTGCGCGACGACGGTGCGGCGCAGGTCGTCGTAGTCCTCGAACGTGTGGTCCTGGAAGAGGGTGTAGGCCGTCCACATCAGGTTGGCGCACACCCGGGCCGGCACCCGTCCCGTCCGGGCGCCCATCCCGACCAGCGCGACGGACCCGATACTGCCGGGCACCTGCCCGTTCTGCCGGTGGACGGCCTGGAAGGCGGCGGCGCAGGCGAGCGCGACGTTGAGCGTCTCGCTCACGTTCTGCCCGGACTCCTCCATCGTCGGCGCCGAGATCAGGTACTTCGGGCGGACCGCCCCGGACGGCACGCACACCGCGCTGCCCACCGGCAGCCGGCCGCCCGCCTCGTCACGGATCGCGCGCTGCACGCGCAGCTGGATGCCCGCTCCCAGGTGGCGCTTGACGACCGCGTCCACCCCGCCGTCCATCCGGCCCCGGGAGTTGGTGGGGCTGACCCACGCGTCCACGTCCTGGTCGAGGATCGAGGCCTTGCGGATCTCGATTCCGGGCGTGTCGGCGAAGGCCGCCCGCCACGACTCCACCACCGTCGCGTTCACGTCGGCCAGCACCACCCGGAGCGGCTGCTGCACCCGGTCCACGCTCATGGGTCCCCCTACGGTCGAGATCTTTCCCCTTGTCGATCACGACGCTACCGCCCCCCACTGACAACACCCCTCCGAGGCGCTGACGGCCCGTCATCCGCGGTCCGCGCTCGTGCGTGTGAGCAGATGTCAGACCCTTCCGGTATGAGTAGAGGTGCCGCAGCCGGCCGTACGAGGGCCGCGCGGGCCGGACACCGTACGGCCGCGGTCGGCCACTTTCGACACACCGGAGATTCCGCCATGAGCGACGCCCCCACCACCTCCGCCGCACCCGGCCCCGACGACCCGCTGGCTCTCGCGGAGCTCTTCGCGGGCGGCGGCGAGCCGTGGCTGCCGCTCCTCAAGCCGGTCATCGAGGCGCAGCCCGGCGCGGCCGATCTCATCGGCCCGCAGCGCCGCCCGGAGGTCGTCCCGGTCCGCGAGCTGACCTTCCAGGCGCTCAAGCCGCACGCGCCGCACAAGTGGAAGGTCGTGGTCTTCGGCCAGAATCCGTACCCGCGGCCGGAGAGCGCGACCGGCATCGCGATGTTCGACAACACCTTCCACAACTGGAAGGACAGCCAGTTCGGACGGGTCGTCAGCATCCGCTGCATCATCAAGGCGGCGGCGATGTGGAAGTACGGGATACCGAAGAAGACCCCGATCGCGGATGTGCGCGCGCTGCTGAAGGAGCGGGAGACCGTCCAGCCGCCCGAGTGGTTCCAGGCGATGCTCACCCAGGGCGTGCTGCTGCTGAACGCGGCGCTGACCGCGCACAGCGACGGCTCCTCGGGGCCCGACCGGCACACCGCCTTCTGGCGGCCGGTCGCCGAGCGGATCGTCGAGGAGATCCTCAAGGCCAAGCAGGACGCCCCGGAGGAGGACCGCGGGGTGGTCTTCGCGTGGTGGGGCGCGCACGCCCGCAGCCTCAAGCAGGTCGTCGTACGGCTGCAGAAGAAATACCCCGGTGTCGAGGTGCGGCACATCGACCACTGCAACCCGGCGGCGCAGGGCGACATCTTCTGCGACGGCGAGCACTTCTCGGTCGTCAACGACGCGCTCGCCTCGCTCGGCGCCGATCCCGTCGACTGGCTGCCCAGCACGGGGTGGAACGCGGCGGCGGCGCAGGCGGGCGGCGCGGACGGCGACGTGGCGAGCCGGATGGGCGCGTTCATCACGTCCACGATGGAGCTGCACCAGCTCTATCTGGAGCGCCTCGCGGGCGTGAAGGACGAGGGCCTCGTCCTCCCCGCCGTCACCGGCGTCCTCGACACGCCGCTCATGGACTTCCGGGACGCGGTCGGCCCGGTCGTCGAGCTGCTGCCCGCGCTGGACGGGCACGTCCGCCGCTCGCACGAGTTCGGCAAGCGCCGGGCGGACGAGCTGTCGGGCGTCCTGTCCCCGGAGGCCATCGCCGCGCTCTACCTCTACACGTGCGAGTCCGCCTTCTACCGGGAGATCAACGCCGTACTTCGCTCGCCCGACCGCACCAGGGTCGTCCCGTACCTGCCCTATCTGCGGCTGCTGTTCGCGGCGGTCTCCGGACTCCCGGCCAGGACCGAACCGCTGTGGCGCGGCGTGCCGCTCGACCTGCGGGCGCAGTATCCGCTCGGCCGGACCGTCACCTGGTGGGGCGTGTCGTCCTGCACGCCGAACATCGGCGTCGCCCGCGCCTTCCTCGGCAGCCGCGGCAAGCGCACCCTCTTCACCGTCGAGCCGCTGCGCGCGACGGGCATCCAGAACTTCTCGGCCTTCACCGGGGAGGAGGAGTTCATCCTGCTTCCGGGCACCCAGCTGAAGGTGACGGGCGTCCGGTCCGAACGCGGCGGCCTGTGCACGGTGACCCTCACCGAACTGGAGGCCCAGCCGCTCGTGTCCTGACCTGGTGCGAATTGTCGCCTACGACCGGTAGTGCCGGACCGGTCGAAGGCAGCATGCCGCTCAGCCCTTGATCAGCCGGTCGTAGGGCTCGTCCTCTGGCGTGGAGATCAGGACGAAGTCCTCGCCCGCCCCGGTCGCGACCTCACGCAGGCGGGCCAGGACATCGGCCTCGGCGGGAAGCTCAAGGCCGAGAGCAGCGGCCGCGCGGTCCCGCCGAAGTGCCAGGTCGGGCATGTCCTCCAGATACTCGGCGGCCAGGTCACCGCTCTCCTCCGCGGTGAACGCTCGGCAGTCGCGCCACCAGGGCGCGACCAGGAGGAGCCGGAGGAGTTCCGGCAGGCCGATTGCACCAGAGCCGCGCCGCCTTCGGAATCCGCGTAGAGAACCGGACGTTCCTCCCCGCCCTCGCCGCAGAAGAAGTACGTGCCCCCGGCTCCATCGCCCGCGAAGCCCTCCAGAGTCGCGCCCGACGCAAGGCGAACGTCCTCGCCGTGGTACCCCCGGTCGAGTGCGAAGTCGCCCGGCCAGGCCAGGAAGCGGGCAGCATCATCGTGCTCGGAGATGGCGGTGATCAGCGATTGCATGCGCCGCACCCTAGCGACCGGGAACGACACTCAGGCGCTTGCCGGCGAGCGGTGGCCGGTTGCCTGGGAGACGCCGGCGACGCCGCAGGCGCCGAGGACCAGGTGCAGCCGCTTGTGCGCGGCGTGTGTCAACGGTGGAACGAGCAACGTCGTGATCCCGGCTTCGACGGCCGCGCCGTCGTGGCCGGAGCGGTCGTCGACCATCAGTGTCTCGTGGGGCTGCACGCCGAGCCGATCCAGGGCGATGCGAAAGATGGCCGGGTCGGGTTTGCACGCACCACGCTCGAAGGACAGGACGAAGTCGTCGACGTGCGTGTCCAGGCCGGCCTTCACGAAGCTCGGGCGGATGTCGACATGGATGTCGCTCACGATCGCCACCTTCACCCCGGCTGCCTTGAGCGCCCCCAGCGTGGGTTCGACGTCGACGGCGAACACGTTGTCGGCGGCGTCGCACAGGGCGTCGTACATCACCTCGGCCAGGACGCAGTCCACACCGGCGGCCGTCACCCAGCGCAGGTAGCTCTCGCGGTGGGCCGCAGCGGACAGATCCGCGCCTGCCCAGCCCTCTGCGACATCGTGGCGCCTGCCTGCTGCGCCCAAGGCCGCGCTGATCCGCGCGACCTCTGCCGAGGAGACGTCCCGCCCCGCCTGTGCCAAGGAGCGCTCAATCCACGAGGCCCCTCTCGGTCGCCCGCACACCGGCATCTTCGTCCGCTGGTCCCGGACGTTCGATCTTCACCGAGAAGACCTCAGTGTCTCACTCCAGCGGATAGCCGATCTCCGTGATGTCTCCTGCCAGGTCGGCCAGTGTGATCTCCGGATTCAACGCGTGGACCACTTCTTCGGTCAGCGGACGCGAGGAAAGGACGTGCCGGACTGCCTCCACGTCGACCGGTATCTCGTAGTAGTCCTCGGCCCATTGCTGAAATGCTTCCGCTGAGCGATCCGCCAGCAGGCCGAACAAGAACGCAGCGCCGTCCGGATCCCCCGTCGCTGCTTCGGGGAAGTCGATCGTTCCGGTCCTCCAGTGGTCGTCCCCCGCCTCTCGCCACATGCAGGCAGTGACGACAGGCGTCCCGTTTTCGTCGGAGAAGGCAGGTTCCTCGACACACGAGCGGAAGACGTCGGGCACGTCGTCGAGCACGCCGGGCCACGGCCCGTCCTCGCCGTAGGGGCTCATGGGTGACTCGTGCGCGAAGCCACGCACATAGGCGCCGGCGGCCGAGAACACGATCGAGTACTCGTCACCCGACCCGTTGCGCATCGAGGCCATGGCCTCCGCCTCGGACCAGTGGGCGTCGAAGGAGCAGTAGCGGTCCTCCCACTCGGGGCTGAGGACCGCCTCCAGCATGGCCATGGCACGGCAGTGATCACGGAGGACGGCTGCCTCAGGCAGACATCGGGCAATGTCATGAACGGTCACGCGCACATCCAAGCGCACGCCTCCGACACCCGGTTCCTGCCCGGCGGTGGTGGCTGTCCCGTGGGACATCGCCCCCGGGGTGTGGGGTGCGCGTGGGTCGCACCCTTGTGAGGGAGGGGGGCGGGGAGGCTCTACGATCAAGCTCGTCCGGCGCGGCCGGGCGGTGGATGTGGGGGCGGTCCGGGAGGGTCGCCGGAGAACGAGGGTGGGGATTGTCCAGGCACCGGTTGTCGAAAAAGGGGCGGTACATCGCGTGGGGGACGGCTGCGGCCGTCGTCGCCGCGGGGGGTGTCGTGATGGCGCAGTCGTCGATGGCGGCGACCACGTGGCCCGCGCAGAAGACCTTCACCGGGCGGGCGTTCGACACCTGCACCGCGCCGTCGCAGGCGGCGATGAAGGCGTGGAAGGCGGACGGCTACTACGGCGGCGCGGCCGTCTACGTGGGCGGGCGCAACCGGGGCTGCGCGCAGCCCAACCTGACCGCCTCCTGGGTGAAGGCAGCCAACGCGGCGGGCTGGAAGCTCGTCCCGATCTACGTCGGCGCGCAGCCGCCGTGCCAGACGGGGACGAAGTCGGAGAAGCTCACCGCGGCCACGGCCACGTCGCTCGGGGCGAGTGACGGCAAGGACGCGGTCGCCAAGGCGGCGGCGCTGGGGATGAAGGCCGGTTCGGCGATCTACCTGGACATGGAGTCGTACGACGTCACCAACACGTCGTGCAACAACGCCGTGCTGGCGTACGTGCGTGCGTTCAGCAAGACGCTGCGCGACAAGGTCTACCGCGCTGGTTACTACGGGTTCTCGACGTCCAGCGCCAAGGCCGTGGCCACGGCGGCGAACCGGACGGACCTGCCCGGCAACCTCTGGTACGCGCTGTGGGACGGCAAGGCCACCACCACGACGGACTGGCCCTGGAGCACGAAGCTCTACACCAGCCACAGCCGGGGGCACCAGTACCAGGTCAACAGCAAGGAGACCCGCAAGGGTTACACGCTCACCGTGGACCGCGACTACTGGGACGGCCCGGTGGCCATCGTCTGAGAACGGACGGGTGCGGCGGGCCGCCGGCGGGGATCCCCGCCGGCGGCCCGCGCGCGTTGGGCGTAGCGGCCGGGGGCGGTGCCCAGCACGCGCTTGAAGTGGCGGCTGAAGTGGGACTGGTCGTAGAAGCCGACGGCGGTCGCCACCTCGGCGGCCGGCAGGCCGTCCAGCAGCATCCGGCGGGACAGGTCGACACGGCGGGACATCACGTACTGGTGCGGGGCGATGCCGAAGGCGGCGCTGAACGCGCGCACCAGGTGCGTGGGGTGGGCGTGCAGCCGGCGGGCGGCCTCGTCCAGGGTGACGCCTTCGCGCAGGTGCGCGTCGAGGAGGTCCCGCAGCCGGCGCGCGACGCCGGTGTCCCGCCCGGGAAGGGCGGGGACGAGCCGGGGGCGCAGGTGTGTGCGCAGCCGCTCGCCGACGAGGGCGAGGCGGCTCTCGGCCTCCAGTTCGTCGCCGGGGCGGGCGAGGGCCTGGTGCAGTTGCCCGATGCGGGTGCGCAGCAGCGGGTCGGCGAGATCCGGGGTGTCGACGGCCGGGCCGATGAAGCGCTCGTCGAGCTGCGTCATGTCGAGGTAGAGGACGCGCTTGCGGAATCCGTGCGGCGTGGCGGGCGAGCCGTTGTGCGGGACCTGCGGGGGCAGCAGGCTCACCGTGCCGACGGGGGTGCCGTGCTCGCTGCGGTCCAGGTCGTAGCGGACGGCGCCGTCGTCGACGATCAGCAGCGTCCAGGCGTCGTGCACGTGCATCGGGTAGGTGTGCGCGGTGAAGCGGGCGTGGAGGACCTCCACGACTCCCGCCACCGGCGGGCGCCACGCGGAGGTCTCGTGCGCCGGTGCCATGCAAAGAACGTACAAGACCGGCGCCGCCCGCGGCCGCGAGGCTGGGGGCATGGACATCCTGAACGAAACCGTGGACAGGACCGGGGCCGACTTCGCGCCCGTACGCTTCGACACCAAGATCGCCGTCCTGCTGCGCGACGACCTGCGGACCTGGCAGCGGCTGAACGTGACGGCCTTCCTGGTGAGCGGCCTCGGCAGCGTCCTTCCGGAGCTGGTCGGGGAGCGGTACGAGGACGCCGACGGCACCGCCTACCTGCCGATGTTCCGCCAGCCGGTGCTGGTCCTCGAAGGCGGCAAGGAGACGCTGACCGCCGCGCACGGCCGGGCGCTGTCCCGCGCGCTGCCGGTGTCCGTCTTCACCTCGGAGCTGTTCGCGACGGGCAACGACCGCGACAACCGGGCGGCGGTGCGGGCCGTGCACCGCGAGCAGCTCGACCTGGTCGGGCTGGCGGTGCACGGCCCGCGCAACGCGGTGGACAAGATCCTCAAGGGCGCCCGTATGCACCCCTGACGGCCGGGGCGGTCAGAGCTTCAGCCCGTTGCGGGTGATGTACCAGTTGTGGAAGCCGATCAGCGCGCCGAGCAGCGCGAGCCACAGCACGGTGCTGACCAGCGGGAAGGCGTCCACCGGGATCGTGTACGCCAGGACGACACGCAGGGCCGAGTCGAGCAGGAAGCCGCCGCCCCACACCGCGGTGAGCAGCCGCAGTTGGTGGCGGAAGAGCGGCTCGGCGTCCCACCGCTCCTCCCAGGCGGCGAGGCCGGACTCGCCGACCTTGGCGATGACGATGCCGCGGGAGGCCGTCATCATGAACGGCCGCCGGAAGAGGAGCGTGGCGAGCACCCAGAGGCCGAGGGTGGCGGTGACCCAGCTGTCCCGGACCATCAGCACCCGCGGGCTGCCGGTCACCAGGGTCAGCAGCGTGCCGGCCACGACCAGGGTGAGGGTGAACACCGCCACGACCTCGACGCGCCGCTGCCGTACGACGCCGTAGCCGATCCACGGCAGCACCAGCAGGCCGCCGACAACCATTGCGAGGTACTGCCCGGCGCCCGCGCCGCGCAGCCCGTAGTACGCGCCGAGCGGCAGGACGAGTTCGAAGAGGAGCTGCGCGGCGAGCCGGCGGCGCAGGGCCGCGGTCCTGTTCGCTGCGGACGGTGCGGGCGGTGCGGGCTCTGCGGCGGCGCCTTCCGGGCCGCGCGGCGGTGTGCGGTGTGCGATGCCCATCTGAGCCCCCGTGTCTGCTGCTGTCATGACGTCCTCCTGGTGGCGCGGTCGAAGAGGTCGGCGAGTTTGCGGCCCGCGGCGCGCGCGTCGAGGTCGCGGTCGTGGGCGGCGCGCCGCACGACGTCGTCGATGGCGGCGCGGATCGCCCGCACCATCACCCATGGGTCGAAGTCGCAGAACTCCCCGGCCTGCTGGCCGCGGCGGAGCTGCTCCACCTGGGCCGCGAGACCGGCCTCGGCGGCGCCGAGGAAGGCGGCCGCGCCGGGCTCGTCGCCACGCAGGTTGGTGAGGACGCCGGTGATCGCGGCCATGTGGCGGGGGTGGTCGGCGACGAGGTCGAGGTTGCTCTCGACGTAGGCGCGCAGCCGGGCCGCGTAGCCCCCGTGGGCGATGACGCGGGGGCGGACGTAGCTGTCGGCCAGGCGCATGACCTCGGCGACGACCTCGCGCATCAGGTCGTCGCGCCCGTCGAAGTGGTAGCTGATCATCCCCGTGCTGCTCAGCCCGGCGCGCTCGGCGATCTTCGCGAACGAGGCCCGGTGGTAGCCCGATTCGGCGATGACGTCGATGGCGGCGGCGACGATCTGGGCGCGGCGGCCGGTCTCGGTGAAGGACGGCCTGCCCTTCCGCCCCGCCCCCTGACCAACTCCTTGCTTGCCCGAGCTGTCTTTTGCTTGCATGAGCAAGACGGTACGCGCGTTTGCTCGCCCGAGCAAGAAGCCGGGCAAAAGCCCGGCAGGAAGCCGGCGCGGCACGGGGCGGACGGGCCCGCGCGGGGCGTTGTCAGACCCCCTTGGTAGAACGTGATCACACATCGGCTCCGGCCGGCCGGGGGAACGCGCCCGCCGTCCGGGGACACCTCGACACGGCGTGAACGGGACAGGGACATGAGCGGGTTGGTGCACGACCACCTGAAGGAGTACGCCGGGCTGCCGGTCGTCGACTGGCCGTCACCGGCGGAGAAGCGCCGCCCGGCCGCCGCCGCGGGCGAGGCCGCGTGGCGGATCGCCGCGGACACCTACGACAGCGAGGAGACCTGGCCCGAGGCCTTCGCACGCTTCACCGCGGCTGTCGACCTCACGCAGGTCAGGGCCCTGGTCGTGGGGGCGTGGCCGGAGGCGTACGAGGAGGGGCCGGGTCCCGTCGTCGGGGCGCTGCTCGCCGCGCGCGAGCAACTGCCCGCGCTGCGCGCCCTCTTCATCGGGGACATGACCTTCGAGGAGTGCGAGATCTCCTGGATCGTCCAGGGCGACCTCACCCCGCTGCTCACCGGCTTCCCCGAGCTGGAGCAGTTCGGCGTCCGGGGCGGCAACAGCCTGGAATTCCCCGCCGTACGCCACGAGAAGCTGCGCGAACTCGTCGTGCAGAGCGGCGGCCTGGGTGCGGACGTGGTGCGCGGGATCGCCGCGAGCGACTTCCCGGCGCTCACCGACCTCGACCTGTGGCTCGGCACCTCGGAGTACGGCGGCGACGCCACGGTGGCCGACCTCGACCCCTTCCTGACCGGCACCCGGCTGCCCGCGCTGCGGCGGCTGGCGCTGCGCAACAGCGACATGCAGGACGCGGTGGCCGCCGCCTTCGCCACCGCCCCGGTCGTGGCGCGCCTCGACGAGGTCGACCTGTCCATGGGCGTGCTGACGGACAAGGGCGCGGCAGCGCTGCTCGCCGGGCAGCCGCTGACCCACCTGAAGTCGCTCGACCTGCACCACAACTACATCGGCGAGGACCTCGCCCGGCAGCTGCGGGAGGCGCTGGAGCCCGCGGGCGTCCGAATCGACCTCGGCAGCGCGAACGCGGAGTCGTACACCGAGGGCGACACGGGCACCGTCTGGCGCTACGTCGCCGTCGGCGAGTAGCGGCGCGCGGGCCGGCGGAAGGGACAGGGGGCAGGAGGTGACCGGGAAGGACGCGGTGCCGGGCGGCGGGCGGGGCCTGCGGCTGGCGGTGGTCGGCAATCCGGGGAACCGCCGGGTGCGGCTGTTCACCGAGGCCGCGGCGGCCGCCGGGTTCGCCGCGCCCCGGGTCGTGGCGTGGCTCGACGTGCTGCGCGACGGCGGGGCCGGCTTCGCACCGGAGGAGGTCGTACGGCTGGACTCGCCGGGCGAGCACCCCGAGGTCGACCGGCTGCTGCGCGGCGTGGACGACCCGACCCGGGTGGAGGGCGGCGCGCGCTGGTACGCCGCCTTCACCGCGGCCGTACGGTCGCTGCGCGGCGGGGTGCGGCTCGACGACCCGGACGAACTGGCCGTCCTCTTCGACAAGCGGGCCTGCCACCGCCTTCTGGCGCGGGCCGGGGTGCCCGTGCCGGAATCCCCCACCAGCGGCGGCGCCGCGCCCGTACGCGGCTGGGACGACCTGCGGGCGCTCATGCGCGCGCACCGCATGCCGCGGGTCTTCGTCAAACCGGCGCACGGCTCCTCGGCCTCGGGCGTGGTCGCGCTGGAGACCGCGTCCGGCGGCCGGGTGCGGGCGACGACCTCCGTGGAATCGGTCGACGGACGGCTGTTCAACTCGCTGCGGGTGCGCCGCGTCACCGCCGAACGCGAGGCCGCCGCGCTGGTCGACGCCCTGGCACCGGACGGGCTGCACGTCGAACGCTGGCTGCCCAAGGCGACCGTGGACGGCCGCGCGGCCGACGTGCGGGTGCTGGTCGTGGCGGGCAGGGCCACCCATGCCGTGCTGCGCACCAGCCGCTGGCCGATGACCAACCTGCACCTCGGCGGCGCCCGCGGCGACCTCGCGGCGGCCGTGGCCGCGGCCGGTCCGGCCTGGGAGGAGGGCCTGCGCGTCTGCGAGCGGGCGGCGGCCTGCTTCCCGGGCACGCTCGCCGTCGGTGTCGACCTGCTGCCCACCGCCGGCTGGCGGCACTTCGCCGTCGCCGAGGTGAACGCCTTCGGCGACCTGCTGCCGCGGCTGACGGGCCTGCCGGGCACGGCCGCCGAGGGCCTGGACACGTACGGGGCCCAACTCGCCGCGCTGCCCGCCCACGTGGCGGCCCGGACGGGCGGCCCCGCGGGTCCGGCGGCGGCGGGGGGACCGGCCGCTGGCGCCGGACCCGCGACACCCGTGCCGTACCCGGGCCCGGCGACACCGGCAGGACGCGCAGCGCCCGCGGCGACCGCCGGACCCGCAGCCTCCGCCCGACCCGCAACACCCGCAACACCCGCGAGGGAGCAGCACAGTGCATCGACCTGACCCGGACGCCGTGAGCGGGCCGCCGCACGCCCCGGCGCCCGGCCCGGGTGCGGCCCCGTACGCGAACCCCGACATGAACGAGGTCGTCGGCCGGGACGACCTGCTGCTGGTCACCCTCGACACGCTGCGCCACGACGTCGCCGCCGAACTCGCCGCGGAGGGGCGGCTGCCGAACCTCGCGCCGCACCTGCCCGGCGGCTCCTGGGAGCGGCGGCACGCGCCCGGGAGCTTCACCTACGCCTCCCACCAGGCGATGTTCGCCGGCTTCCTGCCCACCCCCGCGGCGCCCGGGCCGCACCCGCGGCTGTTCGCCGCCCGCTTCGAGGGCAGCGAGTCCACCGCGGAGGGCACCTGGGTCTTCGACACCCCCGACCTGGTCGGCGGGCTCGCCGCGGCCGGCTACCACACGGTGTGCATCGGCGGTGTCGGCTTCTTCAACGGGCGCGGCGCGCTCGGCGGCGTCCTGCCGGGGCTCTTCGCGGAGAGCCACTGGGAGCCGGAGTTCGGCGTCGCCTCCCCCACCTCGTTCGAGGCGCAGGTGCGGCGGGCCGAGGAGGTGGTGGCCGCGCTGCCCGCCGGGCGCCGGCTCTTCCTCTTCGTCAACGTCTCGGCTCTGCACCAGCCCAACTGGTTCCACCTGCCCGGCGCGACGAAGGACGCCGGCGACACGCGCGCGACGCACCGGGCCGCGCTCGAATACGTCGACCGGCACATCGGACGGCTCTTCGCCGCCGCCCGCTCCCGCCGCCGCTGCTTCGCCGTCGTCTGCTCCGACCACGGCACCGCCTACGGCGACGACGGCTGGACCGGCCACCGCATCGGCCACGAGTCGGTGTGGACCGTCCCCTACGCCCATTTCTTCCTGGAGCACCGGGAGCCCGCAGCATGACCACCGCCCCGCCCCGTACTCCGGCCCCCGTGGCGCCCGCCGCGGTACGCCCGTACCAGGACTACGTCTACGCCTACCCGCACAAGACCGCGTACGGCCCGCTGGACGAACCCCCCGCGCTGCGCGACCTGTGGCGGAACGAGCCCAAGGACGCCCTCGCGCTCTACCTGCACATCCCCTTCTGCGAGGTGCGGTGCGGATTCTGCAACCTCTTCACCCGGGTGGGCGCCCCCGGCGACCTCACCACTCGCTATCTCGACGCCCTGGAGCGGCAGGCGGTCGCGGTCCGCGCCGCGCTCGACGACGGGGGCGCCGCCGGTGCGGTGCGCTTCGCCGCGGCGGCCTTCGGCGGCGGCACCCCGACCTTCCTGGAGGCCGCCGAACTGGAGCGACTGTGCGACATCGCCGAGCACCGCATGGGCGCCCCGCTCGGCGGGGTGCCGCTCTCCGTGGAGGCGTCGCCCGCCACCGCGACCGCCGACCGGCTCGCCGTGCTGGCCGCCCGCGGCGCGACCCGGATCAGCCTCGGCGTGCAGAGCTTCGCCGACGACGAGGCCCGCGCCGCCGTCCGCCCGCAGCGCCGGGCCGACGTCGAGGCGGCGCTCGGCCGGATACGCGACAGCGGGGTGCCGGTGCTCAACATCGACCTCATCTACGGCATCGACGGCCAGACCCCGTCGAGCTGGCGCTCCTCCCTGGACGCCGCGCTCGCCTGGCGCCCGGAGGAGCTGTATCTCTACCCGCTGTACGTACGGCCCCGCACCGGCCTGGACGGGCGTACGGACGTGGCCGATCCGGCATGGGACGCCCAGCGCCTGGATCTCTACCGGCGCGGCCGCGACCACCTGCTGGAGCACGGCTACCGGCAGGAGTCGATGCGGATGTTCCGGCGCGCCGACGCGCCCGTGCCGCAGGGGCCCGTCGACCACGCGTGCCAGACCGACGGCATGGTGGGCCTCGGCTGCGGCGCCCGCTCCTACACCGCGGGCCTGCACTACGCGTTCGACTACGCGGTGGGCATGCCGCGGATCCGCACCATCATCGACGAATACACCGCGACCACGGATTTCGGCCACGCCGTGCACGGCCGCGCGGTCGACGCGGACGAGGCGCGCCGCCGCCATCTGCTCCAGTCCCTGCTCCAGGCCGGGGGCCTGGAGGTGGCCGGCTACCGCGCCCGCTTCGGCAGCACCCCGCAGCAGGACTTCCCCGCCGAGGTCGCCGCCTTCGCCGCCCGCGGCTGGCTCGACGAGGGCGCCGCGCCCGCCCTGCTGCGGCTGAGCCCCGAGGGTCTCGCGCACTCCGACGCGGTCGGCCCCGCCCTCTTCTCGCCCGCCGTGCGCGCCGCCATGGCCGCCTACCAGGTCAGGTGAGGGCCGGTGGACCTCACGCTGCTCTACCGCGGCCCGCTCGCCTCCTGCGACTACGACTGCCCCTACTGCCCGTTCGCCAAGCGCCACGACCCGCCCGACCGGCTGCGGGCCGACCGGGCGGCGCTGGAGCGCTTCACGGACTGGGCGGCCGCGCAGGACGACACCCTCGCGGTGCTCTTCACCCCGTGGGGCGAGGGGCTGACCCGGTCCTGGTACCGGGAGGCGATCGTGCGGCTGTCGCACCTGCCGCACGTGCGCCGGGTGGCGATCCAGACCAACCTGAGCGGCCGCACCGCGTGGCTCGCCGCCGCCGACCGCGCCAAGGCGGCGCTGTGGTGCACGTACCACCCGGACCAGACGCCGTACGACCGCTTCCTGGCCCGCACCCGCGAACTGGCCGAACTGGGCGTGCGCTTCAGCGTCGGCGTCGTCGGGCTGCCCGAGCACCTGGAGGCGGCCCGGCGGCTGCGGGCCGACCTGCCGGAGCGGCACTACCTGTGGGTCAACGCGGCCGAGGGGCACACGTACACCGACGCCGAGGCCGACCGGTGGACGGCCCTCGACCCGCTCTTCCCCTTCAGCCGGCACCCGCACCGCTCGGCGGGACTGCCCTGCCGCACGGGCGAGTCGGTGGTCTCGGTCGACGGCGACGGGACGGTGCGCCGCTGCCACTTCGTCCGCGACACCCTCGGCAACCTCTACGACGGCTCCTTCCGCGCCGCCCTCGCCCCGCGCCCCTGCCCGCTCGCGGTGTGCGACTGCCACATCGGCTACGTCCACCTGGAGTCGCTGCCGCTCTACGACGTCTTCGCGGGCGGCGTCCTGGAGCGCGTCCCCGCCGGGCGCTGACACGCGGGCGGGCCGCCACGCCGGAAAAGCCTTTGCGTCCGATCCCCGTGACCAGGGACGATGCACGGCTGTGGAAAAAGACGACACCCCTCCCCGCCCCGGCCGCCTGCGCGCGCTGCTGCCGGACACGACGCCCTGGCGCACCTCGCGCGACTTCCGGCTGATGTGGCTCGCGGGAGTGATCACCACCTTCGGCAGCTTCCTGACCCTGGTCGCGCTGCCGGTCCAGGTCAAGGATCTGACGGGGTCGGCGGCCGCGGTCGGCGCGATCGGCGCGGTGGAGCTGGTGCCGCTGATCGTCTTCGGGCTGTACGGCGGGGCGCTCGCCGACGCGATGGACCGCAAGCTGCTCATCAACGCCAGCGAGGCGGCGCAGGGCCTGCTGTCGGCGGCGCTGCTGGTCAACACGCTGCTGCCGCACCCGGGGGTGTGGCCGCTGTACGTGGTCGCGGCGCTGTCCAGCGCGCTGACGGGGTTGCAGCGCCCGGCGCTGGACGCGATCGTGCAGCGGATCGTGCCGCGCGACCAGCTCGCGGCGGCGGCCTCGCTCAACGCCCTGCGCTACCAGGTCGGCGCGATCGCCGGGCCGTCGCTGGCCGGTCTGGTGATCGCCTGGGCCGGTCTGGGGTGGGCCTACGCCGCCGACACGGTGACCTTCGCGGTCTCGGTGTGCCTCGGGCTGGGCCTGCGCCGCTCCCCCGCCGCGCACGACGCCGCCCGGCCGTCGCTGCGCGGGATCGCGGAGGGCGCGCGCTACGCGTGGGGCCGCAAGGAGCTGCTGGGCACGTACGCGATCGATCTGGCCGCGATGTTCTTCGCCTACCCGGCGGCGATCTACCCCTTCCTCGCCGACGACCTGCACGCCCGCTGGTCGCTGGGCCTGATGTACGCGGCCGGTTCGGTGGGCTCGCTGCTGGTGAGCCTGACGAGCGGCTGGGCGACCCGGGTGCACCGGCACGGCCGGATGGTGGTCCTCGCGGCGGCGGGGTGGGGCGCGGCGATGGCGGGGGCGGGCTGGGTGCGGGAGATCTGGCTCGTGCTGCTCTTCCTGGCGCTCGCCGGGGGGATGGACATGATCAGCGGGATCGGCCGCAGCACGATGTGGAACCAGACGATCCCGGACGCGCTGCGCGGCCGCCTCGCCGGGATCGAGCTGCTGTCGTACTCGGTCGGCCCGCAGCTCGGCCAGGTCCGCTCGGGCACGGTCGCCGCGATGACCTCGGCCCGTACGTCCGTGTGGTCCGGCGGCCTCGCCGGGGTCGCCGCGGTCGGCCTGCTGGCGGCGTCGCTGCCCGCGCTCATGGCGTACGACGCGCGGGCCGGGGCGGCGCCGCAGCAGGTGCCGCGCGCGCCGGAGGGCGCGGAGGCGGCCTGATCCGCCGGAGGCCGATGAGTTTCCGGGCCCGCGCCGGTCCGAGGGGTGTGCGGGTGTCAGGACCGCGCGGCCGTGGGAGGCGGTCTCCCCGGGCAGGCAAGGAGAACGGAGTGCCATGAGGATCGTCGCGATCGAGCACATGACCCTGGACGGCGTCGTGCAGGCGCCCGGCCGCCCCGACGAGGACACGCGCGGCGGTTTCACCGCCGGGGGCTGGGCCGCCGAGCGCGCCGGGGACGGGACGGTCGCCCGGATCTGGGGCGAGCGGCTGTCCGCGGGCAGCGGCTTCCTCCTCGGCCGCCGCACCTACGACGACGTGCTCGGGCACTGGAACGCCGAGGGCGGTCCCTTCCGCGACGCGCTCAACGCGGCCCCGAAGTACGTCGCCTCCCGCAGCCTGGCCGAGCCGCTGCCGTGGCCGAATTCGGCGCTGCTCGGCGGTGACGTGCCCGCCGCGGTGGCCGGGCTACGGCAGGCCCCCGGCGGGGACCTGCACATCATGGGCAGCGCGGAGCTGGTCGCCTCGCTCGCGGCGCACGGCCTCGTCGACACGTACGTGCTGTGCGTGCACCCGATCGTGCTGGGCGCGGGCCGCCGGCTGTTCGCGGAGGGCTTCGCGCCCGCGGCCTTCGAGGCCGTCGAGGTGACACCGACGCCGAGCGGTGTGGTCGTCGCCGTGTACGCGTCGGCCGCGGCGTCGTCGTAGGCCGCCGGGGCGTCAGGCCGTGTGCAGGACCGCCGCCATGTCCGCGGCGGGCAGTTCCGCGGTGTAGACGTCGGTGCCGGGCTGGTGCTTGCGGCCGCCGGCCGCGAGCGGACCGGCGTCGACGGGGTCGAAGCCGATCTCGCGGATGAGACCGGACACGACCTTCTTGGCCTTGGCGTCGTCGCCGGAGACGGGGATGGCCAGCCGCTCGGGGTCGCCCTCGGGGCGGCCGCGGTCGCGCAGGTTCTCCCAGAAGATGGCGTTGAAGGCCTTCACCACGTCGCCGCCGGTCACCGCGCGGACCTTCTCGCTCGACGTGGTGGAGCCGTCGTCGAGGTCGGCCTCGTGGCCGTCGCGCTGCGGGTAGTAGTTGCAGGTGTCGACGACGATCTTGCCGCTCAGCTCGTTGCGGGGCAGCTCGTCGATCCGGCCGTAGGGGATGCTCACCACGGCCACCTCGCCGAAGCCCGCGGCCTCGGCGGCGGTGACGGCCCGCAGCCCGCCGCCGATGTCGGCGGTCAGGCCCGCGAGGGTCTCCGGGCCGCGGGAGTTGGCGATCGCGACCTGGTGGCCGGCCGCGGCGAAGTGGCGGGCGAGCGTGGAGCCGATGTGGCCGGCCCCGATGATTCCGATACGCATGCGTCGTGCTCCTTGGCGTGTAGGGGGGGTATGTGCGCGGCCCGTTCAGGGAGCGCAGGGCGCGCAGGCCGGGCCGCCCGCGGGGCGCGGTCCGAGCGGGACGCCGTTGCGGCGCAGCACCTCGCGGACGTCCAGGATCAGCGGGAAGACCTCGTGGTTGCGGTCCTCGCCCTGCTCGTCCCAGGCCCGCTGCTCGGCTTCGACGGCCATCCGGTCCTCGGCGAAGACGCGTTCGGTGAAGCGCCGGATGAGCGGCCAGGCCAGCTGGAGCACGCCGGGGACGCGCGGCTTCTCGATCATGAGCAGCCCGTAGACGTGGCAGGTGCGCTGTTCGGCGTCCTCCGGCACGTACGCCGCCCACAGCCGGAAGGCCGGGCGCGCGGCGCCCTCCGGCACCAGGTCGAGGGTCTGGTAGGGGTATTCGGTGCGGATGGTCATCACGTCGCTGGAGTCGGAGCCGCCGAGGCCCTCCCGGGCCAGCAGGTTGGCGCCGCGGTTGCGCTTGCCGCCGTCGTGCCGGAAGAGGTAGCGGGCCTCGACCGACCGCGGGCCGGTGCGCGCGTCCAGCAGCCGCGGGCGGAGCTTGCCGACGACACCGCGGTGCAGGAACTGGTGGTTCATGTCGAGCAGGTTCTCGTGCATGAAGGAGTAGTGGCAGCGCACGGTCCGCGAGTAGGTCATGGTCCGGTAGCCGGCCGGGCCGTACGCGGGCAGCTCCGGCAGGGTGGCGGTCTGCGCCATGGCCGGGTCGCCGGGGAAGACGAACACCATGCCGTAGGCCTCGCGGACGGGGTAGCCGCGCACCCCGCGCGGCGGCCGGGCGTCGCCCTTGGACAGGTAGGGGATCTGCGAGATCCGCCCGTCCCCGCGGTAGGCCCAGGCGTGGTAGCAGCAGCGCAGCGTGTCGCCGTCCACCACGCCCATGCTCAGCGGCACCTGGCGGTGGGCGCAGCGGTCCTCCAGCGCGTGCACGGCGCCGCTGCGGCCGCGGTAGAGGGCGATGCGCTCCCCGGCGAAGGCGGTCGCGACGGCCTTGCCGCGGCGCACCTCGCGGGAGAGCGCGACGGGATACCAGTGGTCGGGGCTCAGACCGACCCGCCGCAGGTCGGGCGGTGCGGCGCGGCCCGGCTCCCGCTCCCCCGCCCGCCGGGCCCGCCCCGCCACCTCCTGCTCCGGCCCGATCGTCGCGGTGGCCTCGGTGTCGTTGTCGGTCATGCCTCTCCCTCGCACGCGGGACGGCGGGGCGTACGGGCGCGCCGCCGCGGGCGCACCGGGCAGCCCCCGGGCACTGTCCATCCTGGGCCGCCCGCGGCGAGCCCGCCGGGTCTGCGCGCCCGGACAGGCGACGTCCCGCGCGGTCAGCCGCTCCGGCGGGCGCGGAAGGCGGCCGCCTTCGTGCGGTTCTGGCAGGCGGTGGAGCAGAAGTGGCGGGCCGAGTTGCGGGAGGTGTCGACGTAGACGCGGTCGCAGGCGGTGGCCGCGCACACCCCGAGGCGCCCGGCGAGGCCGCCGCCGAGGAGGACGGCCAGCCCGGTGGCGCAGCCCGCGCCCCAGCCGACCGCGAGGGAGTCGTCGCGGCCGTGGAAGTGCAGCTGCCAGCCGCGGTCGGGGTCCCGGTCGAGCTGCGGCCGGGCGCCGCGGGCCAGCAGCAGCGCGTTGAGGGTCTCCGCCGCGTCGTCCAGCCGCCCGCCGCCCGCGGCCTCGAACACCTCGCGCAACCGCCCCGCCGTGCCGGCCAGCTCGTCGGCCTCGGCCTGCGTGACGGGATACCGCTTCGGTACGGACAGCGCCGCCTGTACGGCCCGGCAGCGCTCCGGGCCGCGCGGCGCGGTGTAGTCGCGGCCGCGCGCCAGGCCGTCCGTGAGGTCGTTCACCAGCGCCACGGACGCCTCCAGCAGCCGCTGCATGTGACTGTCGAACAGCACTTGACCAGTTACTCCTCTCGCACATAACGTCATCACTGACGATACCCGTTTCGCCAGTCACGGAGGTACGCCGGTGGGTCTGCCGCGCGCTGTCCGCGTCCTGCTCCTGGCCCGTGTCGTGAACCGGCTCGGTGCCTTCTCCGTCCCCTTCCTTGCCGCCCTGCTCACCACCGACTTCCACACCGGGCTGGCCTCCGCCGGGCTGGTCACCGCGGCCTTCGGCCTGGCGTCGATCCCCTCCCGGCTGATCGGCGGGCGGCTCGCCGACTCGCTCGGCGCCCGCCGCACCGTCGTGCTCGGCCTCACCGGCTGCTCCCTCGCCCAGCTGGGCCTGGCCGCCGCCCGTTCCCTGCCCGCGGCCGCGCTCGCGGCCGTCGTCCTCGGGCTGGCCTTCGAACTGTACGAGCCGCCCAGCCAGGCGCTGCTGGCCGACCTCGCGGGACCGGCGGGAAAGGTCCGGGCCTTCAGCCTCTTCAACGCCGCCCTCGCGCTCGGCGGCATCGGGGCCGGACTGCTCGCGGCGCTGCTCGGCCGCTGGGACCTGCGCTGGCTGTTCGTCGCCGACGCGGTGAGCTGCCTGCTGTGCGCGGCCCTGGTACGGTTCGCCGTCCCGGCGGACCGCAGGGCGGATCACCCGGACGGGCCGCCGGCAGCCGCCGCGTCGCCGTGGCGGGACCGCCGGCTGCTGGTCATGCTGGCCCTCGGCACCGGCTACGCCCTGCTCTGCATGCAGACCCTCACCATGCTGCCGCTCTCCCTGGCCGCCCGCGGCCTGCACACCGCCGACGCCGGGCTGATCTTCACCGTCTCCGCCGTCACGGTGATCTGCGCCCAGCCGCTGCTGCGGCTGCGCCGGGTGGCCGAACTGCCCGCGCACACCGCGCTCCTCGCGGGCCACCTGCTGCTCGCGGCCGGGCTGCTCGGATACGCGGCCGCCCACGGCCTGCCCGCCGCGGCCGCCGCCACCGTACCCTGCGGGCTGGGCGAACTGCTGGTCATGGGCCGGGCGTACGCACTCGTGGCCGACCTCGCCCCGCCCGCCGCGACCGGCCGCTACCTCGCCGTCTTCGGCACCTGCTGGGGCTTCGCCGGAGTGGCGGCCCCGCTGCTGGGCACGCAGGTGCTCGCCCGTACGGGGCCGGGCCCGCTGTGGTCCGCGATGGCGGCCCTGGCCCTCGCCCTGGCCGCCGCCCAACTCCTCACCCCGCGCCCGCCGCTCGCGCGCGCCCCGGCGAACGGCCCGGCGGTGGCCGGCGCCGGACGGACCGCGGGCGAACCGGCGGGGTGAGCGCGGGGGCGGTCCCGCGGGGTCCGAGCGGTCAGTCGGAAGCGACCTTGACGGGCTGACCGCCGGTCAGGGACAGCAGCTCGTCGAAGGTCAGCGGCATCACGGTGTGCGGTGTGCCGGCCGCGGCCCAGACCACCGGGTGCTCGCGCAGCGCCTCGTCGACCACCGTGCGCACGGGCGCGGGGTGGCCGATCGGGGCCACCCCGCCGATCGCCTGGCCGGTGACCCGCCGGACCTCGTTCGCCGAGGCCATCGCGATGTCCAGCGCCCCGGCGTTCGCCGCGAGCAGTTCGGTGTCGACGCGGTGCCGCCCGCTCGTCATGACGAGCAGCGGCTCGCCGTCGGCGAGGAAGAGCAGGCTGCTGGCGATGGCCCCGACCGCGCAGCCGAGCGCGTCCGCCGCCTGCGCGGCCGTACGGGTGGAGTCCGGCAGCTCGCGCACCCGGACGGTGAGGCCCGCGGCCACGAGCTGCTGCTGGACGATGCGGCTGCGGGCGGGCAGGTGCTGGTCGTCGGTCATGGTGGAGCGTCCCTTCCGTGCGGGCCGTTCGGGCGGCCCGCACCGATTCGGTGCGGATGGCGGTGCGGTCGGACCCGGGAGAGGGTCCACGAGAAGGCCGGGCAGACGGTTCGGGAGCAGGACCGGGCGCTCACACGCCGGGACTCTCCGCCCCGCCGCCCGGGTAGTGCATGAGGAGGACGACCTCGGCGGGGCCGCCGAGCGCGCGGAAGCGGTGCGGCCGGTCGCCCGGGTAACGCGCGCTCTCCCCCGGACCCAGCTCCCGTTCGGCGTCCGCGGGCCCGACGCGTACCCGGCCGCGTACCACCGTCACGGTCTCCTCGACGCCCGCGGCGTGCGGCGCCGAGTCCTGCCGCGTCTCGTCCAGCACGGCCCGGTAGACCTCGACGAGCTGCGGGCCGACCGGCCACCGGCCCAGCAGCACCGCGGCGACGGACTCGCCGCGCACGGCTCCCGTACCCGCGGCGCCGATGTCGGGCGGCGCGTCCGGCAGCAGTGCGCCGAGCGGGGCCTCCAGCGCGGTGGTGAGCGCGAAGAGGGTGTCGAGCCTGGCTCCGCGCCGGTCGTTCTCCAGCTCCGAGATCGTGCCCTTGCCGATCCCGCTGCGCCGCGCCAGCTCGGACAGCGAGCATCCGCGCTCGCTCCGCAGCCGCCGCAGCCGGGCGCCCAGCGTCTCGTCCACTCCGTGCCACCACCGTTCTGTTAACAGAACGCTAGCACGCCGCACGGGAGTTGCCGCCTCGCCAGGCGTCCGCCCCTGGCGAGGCGGAATCTCCCGGGCGCGACCACCCGGCCGTAATTCCCCTTCCCCGTTTCGCTTTTCCGGTTCAGGCAGAACCCTTGCCAGCCCGTCAGAAGCCGCCCTATCCTCGCGGGAAACAGAAAGCGCTTTCTAAAACGGGGGCTTATTCGGAAGGGGAAACACCACGATGAGACGAGCAGCAGCCCTGCAGATCGGCGCGGTCAGCGCCACACTGGCCCTCGCGGTCGCGACCGGCGCGGTCCTGTTAGGCGAGCAGGCCTCGGCGGCGGCGACAGCGAGCGGCGCGAGCGGCTACGCGAGCCAGAACGGCGGCACCACCGGCGGCGCGGGCGGCCAGACCGTGAAGGCCACCACGGGCGCGGAGATCAACGCGGCCCTGTGCAACCGGGCGAGCACCAGCACCCCGATCACCATCCAGGTCGAGGGCACCATCAACCACGGCAACACCGCCAAGGCGTCCGGCAGTTGCAGCACCGCCGACGACGTCATCGACCTCAAGCAGATCAGCAACGTCACGATCGAGGGCGTCGGCAGCGGCGCGGTCTTCGACCAACTGGGCATCCACGTGCGGGAGTCCAGCAACATCATCATCCAGAACGTGACCGTCCAGAACGTCAAGAAGTCCGGCTCGCCGACCTCCAACGGCGGCGACGCCATCGGCATGGAGACCGACGTCCACAACGTCTGGGTCGACCATGTGAGCCTGCTGGCGTCCGGCGGTGAGGACGAGGGGTACGACAGCCTCTTCGACCTCAAGCACAACACCCAGTACGTGACGCTGTCCTACAGCACGCTGCGCAACTCCGGCCGCGGCGGCCTCGTCGGCAGCAGCGACAGCGACCTGGCCAGCAGCTTCATCACCTACCACCACGACCTGTACGAGAACATCGACTCCCGCGCCCCGCTGCTGCGCGGCGGCACCGCGCACAGCTACGACAACTACTACGTGAGCCTCAACAAGTCCGGCATCAACCCCCGGGCGGGCGCCCACGCGAAGATCGAGAACAACTACTTCAAGGACTCCAAGGACGTCATCGGCACCTTCTACACCGACCTGATGGGCTACTGGCAGGTCAGCGGCAACATCTACGACAACGTCACATGGACCGCCGACGGCTCCGAGAACCACCCCGCCGGGCCGGACCCGCAGTCCAACACGACGGTGAGCATCCCGTACTCCTACACCATGGACGCCGCGAGCTGCGTGCCGTCGGTCGTGACCCGGACGGCGGGCGCGGGCAAGGGGCTGCTGGTGTCGGACGGCAACTGCTCGACGCAGTCGCCGACGGCGCCGCCCACCACCCCCACCCCGAGCACGTCCACGACGTCCTCCCCCACCACCCCGCCGACCCAGCCCGCCGGCACCAACCTCAGCCTGGCCTCCGGGGCCGGCGCGGACGGTTCCAGCAAGGCCTCGGGCACCAGCTACGGCAACGTCCGCGACGGCGACCTGGGCACCTACTGGTCACCGAGCGGCACGACGGGCTCCGTCTCGGTCAAGTGGGGCTCCGCCACGGCGGTTTCCTCGGCCGTCATCCGCGAGTCCGCGGGGGCGACCGGCCGCATCGGCGCCTGGAGCCTGGTGGACGCCGACACCGGCGCGGTCCTGAAGTCCGGCAGCGGGGCGGGCACCATCAGCTTCCCGAAGACCTCGCTGAAGAAGATCACCTTCCAGATCACCGGCGCGTCGGGCACTCCGCAGGTCGCCGAGTTCGAGACCTACGCCTGAGCTGCGCCCGACCCGCGGCTGACCCGCGGCCTCGATCCGCCACCGTTCCGCGGTTGGTTCGGGATCGATTCGGGGTCGATTCGCGCAAGCGCTTTCCCTCGTATGCCCGGCGGGAATCCCCCATTCCCGCCGGGCATATGACGGGTCATGCCCCCGCGACCGGCGCGGCCAGGTGCGGGAAGCGGAATTCGGTGCGGGTGTGGTGGGCGGTCGCGGGGCGCAGGACCGTGGAGGGGTAGCCGGGGCGGTTCGGGGAGTCGGGGAAGTGCTGGGTCTCGAAGCAGACGCCGGTGTGGCGGGTGTAGGGGGTGCCCTGCGGGCCGCGGTGGGTGCCGTCGAGGTTGTTGCCGGTGTAGAGCTGGAGGCCGGGTTCGGTGGTCCAGACCGTCATCCGGCGGCCGCTTCCCGGGTGGTCGACGCGGGCGGCGCGGCGCAGGGCGCCGGGGGCGGGCGCGGGGTCGAGGACGTAGCAGTGGTCGTAGCCGCCTGCCGCGGTGAGCTGCGGGTGGTCCTCGGCGATGCGGGCCCCGATCGGCCGCGGGTCGGTGAAGTCGAAGGGGGTGCCGGCCGCGGGCTCCTCGGGGCCGAGCGGGATGGCCTCCGGGTCGACGGGCAGGTAGGAGGCGGCGTCCAGCGCGAGGACGTGGCCGAGGACGTCCCCGGCGCCGGCTCCGGCGAGGTTGAAGTAGGCGTGGTGGGTGAGGTTGACGACGGTGGGCCGGTCGGTGCCGGCCCGGTAGTCCAGGGCGAGGGTGCCGTCGGCGTCCAGCGTGTAGGTGACGCTGACGTCCAGGGCGCCGGGGAAGCCCATGTCGCCGTCCGGGCTGTGCAGGTCGAGGACGACGGAGACGGTGCCGTCGTCGGGGCGCGGGCCGGGGCGGGCCTGCCACAGCCGGCGGTGGAAGCCGTCCGGGCCGCCGTGCAGGGCATGGCCGCGGTCGTTGGCGGGGACGTGGTGCACCGCGCCGTCCAGCGTGAAGCGGCCGCGCGCGATGCGGTTGGCGTAGCGGCCGACGACCGCGCCCAGGAAGGGCTGCTCGGCGGCGTACTGCTCCATCCCCGGCAGGCCGAGGACGATGTCGGCGGGCCGCCCCTGCGCGTCCGGCACCCGCAGGCTGTGCAGGGTGGCGCCGTAGGTGAGCACCTCCGCGCTGACCCCGCTCGGGGAGCGGAGCGTCCAGCGGTGCACGGTCTCGCCGCCGGGCGCGGTGCCGAAGGGCGCGCTGACCAGGGAGGCACGGGGCATGGTCGTCCTCGGGTACGGGCGGCCGGTACCGGCCGCGGTCGACAGGGGATGGGGCCAGCATGTCAGGGCCGGGCAGGCGGCTGAGCAGCGGGTTCCCGGTTCCGGGCAGGTCTCAGCTTCTGCGCACGGCCGTGGATTCGCGGGCGATGAGCCGGTAGCCGGGCTCGATACGGCGCGGCGCGGGAGGTTCGGCGGCGTCCCGCCGGTCGATGCGCTCGACGAGGCAGTCCACCGCGAGCCGGGCGAGTGCCGCTTTGTCCGGGGAGACGGTGCTGAGCGACACGCTCCCGTAGCGGCCCTCCTCTATGTCGTCGAAGCCGACGACGGCGACGTCGTCGGGCACCCGCAGGCCGCGTTCGACGAGGGTGCGCATCGCGCCGATGGCCATGAGGTCGTTGTACGCGAAGACCGCGTCGGGGCGCTCCTCGCGGTCGAGCAGCGCGGCCATCGCCGCCGCGCCGTCCCGCCGGTCGTAGCCCTCGGTGGCCACGACCATCGACTCGTCGGGTTCCAGACCGGCCGCCAGGATGGCCTGGCGCCAGCCGCGCAGCCGCAGATGGGCGGGCTGCCGGGTGCTCTCCCGGCGGGCGCCGAGGTAGGCGATCCGGCGGCGGCCGATGTCGAGCAGGTGGCGTACGGCGGCGCGGGCCGCCCCGACGTTGTCGACCATGATGTGGTCGTAGGGCGCGTCGTACTCGCGCTCGCCCAGGAGCACCATCGGCGGGCCGTCGCCGCGGGCGGCGAGGTCCTCGTTCTCCAGCCGGATCGGGCTGAGGATCAGCCCGTCGATGACGTGGGCGCCGAAGCCCTGGGTGACCAGCATCTCCTTCTCGCGGGAGCCCGCGGTGTGGTCGAGCAGCACGGTCAGGCTGTGCCGGGCGGCGGCGTCGATGACGGCGCCGGCGACCTCCGCGAAGTACGGGTTGCCGAGCTCCGGTATGGCCAGCGCGATGATGCCGGTGCGGCCCTTGCGCAGGTGGCGGGCGGTCAGGTTGGGGCGGTAGCCGAGGTCGTCGATCGCGCGCTGGACCCGCGCCCGGGTGGTGGGTGTGACGTGCGGGTAGTCGTTGACGACGTTGGAGACGGTCTTCACCGACACGCCGGCGCGCAGTGCGACATCTTTGAGGCTGACGCCCACGGCTTTCCTTTCTTGCGGGCTCTGGGTGGCGGGACGGGCCCGGCCGTGGGGTACGGCCGGGCCCGGCACGCCGGGCACGGGCGTCCGGAGCGGTCACTCCAGTTGCTGGGTGCGGCTGAGCAGGGTCTGCAGCAGCACTACCACAGCGAGGAAACCGCCGTTGACGGCGTCGGTGAACGCCGAGCCGTACTGCGAGAAGTAGTGGTCGATCAGATTGTGGATGACGGCCAGCAGCAGCACGCCGCACGCCGTGCCGCCGACCGAGCCGCTGCCGCCGGTCAGCAGGGTGCCGCCGATGACGACGGCGGCGATGGCGGTGAGTTCGTAGCCGACGCCGATCGTGGTGACGCCGGAGCCGAGCCGGGCGCCGCCCAGCGCCCCGGCCGCGGCGGCCAGGGTGCCGGACAGCGCGTAGACGAGCGTCTTGGCGCGCACGACCGGCAGGCCGAGCAGTCCTGCCGCGTTCTCGTTGCCGCCGATCGCGGTGAGGGTGGCGCCGAAGCGGGTGCGGGTGAGCAGCAGCGCCCCGAGCAGGAAGAGGCCCGCGACGATCAGCACCGGTGTCCACACCCCCTCGCCCAGCGAGCGGAAGGCGGAGTGCTGCGGGACGAGGTAGGTGGTGGAGCCCTCGTCGGTGACGGCCTGCATCAGCCCGCGCAGGCCCAGCAGTCCGGCGAGGGTGACGATGAAGGGTGCCATGCGGCCGCGGGCGATCAGCAGTCCCTGGAGCGAGCCCCAGGCCGCG
The DNA here is from genome assembly GCF_044333285.1 of Streptomyces sp. NPDC021020. Classification (NCBI taxonomy): domain Bacteria; kingdom Bacillati; phylum Actinomycetota; class Actinomycetes; order Kitasatosporales; family Streptomycetaceae; genus Streptomyces; species Streptomyces sp. NPDC021020. Next base: position 930,558 of record NZ_JBIRQQ010000002.1, on the reverse strand, counting down.
CCGACGGCGAGCGGCAGCACGATCGCCAGGGCGCTGCCGTGCCGGGAGCCGTACGCGCCGAGGACCCCACCGAGCGCGTACATCGACCCCACCGACAGGTCGATGCCGCCGGTCATGATGACGAAGGTCATGCCGAGCGCGAGCAGCCACACGAAGGCGTTGTTGCCGAGGATGCCGCTGATGTTGGACCAGGTCGGGAAGGTGGACGAGGTCGCCGAGGCGACGGCCACGACGAGGGCGAGGACGGCGAGCGCGCCGAGCTTCTGCACCCGGGCGGCGATCCGCTCGCCGGAGGTGGTGCGCGGGGCGGTGGCGGCCGCCGCGGTCGCGGGCGGCGCTGCGGTGGAGGTCATCGGCTACCCCGTTCCTGCGAGGCGTACACGGCGAGGGCGATGATCGCGGCCTCCACCATCTGGGTGTAGGAGGTGTGGACGTTGTGCTGGGTCAGCACGGCGGAGATGAGCTGCATGAACAGCGCGCCCGCCACCGTGCCGAGGACGCGCACCCGGCCGCCGCTGAGCGGCGTGCCGCCGACGACGACGGCGGTGATGGCGCTCAGCTCCATGTTGAGGCCCTGGTTGGACGGGTCGGCCTCGGCGCCGTGCCCGACGATGAGCACCCCGGCGAGCGCGGCGAGCACACCGGAGATCACGTAGACGGTGACGAGCACCCGCCGGACCGGAAGGCCCGCGAGCCGGGCGGCCGGGCGGTTGTCGCCGATCGCGACGAGCTGCCGGCCGAAGGTGGTACGCCGCACCAGCAGTCCGGTGAGCAGCGCGCAGCCCGCGGCGATCCAGGCCATCTCGGGGATGCCGGCGACGCTGCTCGTGCCCAGGTCCAGCAGGGCGCCGTCGGTGACGGGCTTGGCGGAGGCGCCGTTGACGATCTCGGCCAGGCCCCGTACGCCGATCATCAGCGAGAGCGTCGCCACGATGGGCTGGACGCGGGCGAAGGCGACCATGGCGCCGCCGACCGCGCCGGACGCGGCGCCCATCAGCAGCGCGACGGCCAGCACGCCGGGCAGGCCGTAACCGGCGTAGAGCGGGACGGCGGAGGCGGCGAGCGCGATCACGGCGCCGACCGACAGGTCGATGCCCTCGGTGCCGATCACCAGCGCCATGCCGAGCGCGACGAGCAGGGTGGGGGCGACCTGGAAGAGCTGGACGCGGATGTTGCTCATCTCGACGAACGAGGTGTCGAGCCCCACGGCCACCAGGAAGAGCACGGCGAGGGCGGCGTAGACGCCGTAGTCCTGCATCAGGCGCAGCAGCCGGGCGCGGTCCGGGACCGCCCGGCCGCCCCAGGTGAGGGAGGTCATCGCCGGTTCTCCTTGGCGGGTGCGGGTGCGGACCCGGCCGCCGGGGCGGCGGGGCCCGGGCCGGGGTCGTCGGGATCCGGATCCTCGGGATCCGGGCCGTCGGGATCCGAACCGTCCGGGTCCGGGTCGTCGGGGGACAGCGCGGGGGCGGCGGCCAGGGCGGCGAGCAGCCTCTCCTCGGTGACGTCGTCGCCCGCCAGATGGCCGACGACATGGCCGTCCTTGAGGACGACGACGCGGTCCGAGCCCTCGATCAGCTCCTCCAGGTCGGAGGAGATGAGGAGCACGCCCAGCCCGTCGCCCGCCAGTTCGTCGATAAGGGCCTGGACCTCGGCCTTGGCGCCGACGTCGATGCCGCGGGTCGGCTCGTCGAGCAGCAGCGCCTTGGGGTTCAGGCACAGCCAGCGGGCGAGCAGCACCTTCTGCTGGTTGCCGCCGGACAGGTCGCCGACCCGCTGGTCGGGGCTGGAGGCCTTGATACGCAGCCGCTTCATGAAGAAGTCGACGACCTCGTCCTGCCGCTCCCGGGAGACCAGGCCCGCCCGGGACAGCCGCGGCAGCGCGGCCAGCGAGATGTTCTCCCGCACCGACAGGCTGGGGATGACGCCCTCGGCCTTGCGGTCCTCGGGCAGCATGACGACCCCGGCCCGGATCGCGGCGGCGGGGCTGCGGTGGCGCAGTTCCCGCCCCTCGACCTCGACCGTGCCGCTCTCGGTGGCCAGCGCCCCGACGATCGCCCTGGCCGTCTCGCTGCGGCCCGCGCCCAGCAGGCCGCCGAGCCCGACGACCTCGCCGGGCCGGACGTCCACCGAGACGCCGTGCACCCGGTGGCGCACGGTCAGGTCGCGGGCCCGCAGGACGGGTTCGGCGTCGGCGCCGTCGCGGCGGGCGGCGTCGAAGGCGGTGGTGCCCTTCTCGCGGACGGCGCCCATCTCCCGGCCGAGCATGAGGGAGATGAGCCGGAGCCGGTCCAGGCCCGCCATGTCGCCGGTGTGGACGACGGCGCCGTCGCGCATCACCGTCACCCGGTCGCACACGGCGTACAGCTCGTCGAGCCGGTGGCTGACGTAGACCACCGCGATGCCCTGCCGCTTGAGGTCGCGGATGACGGAGAAGAGCGTCTCGACCTCGCGGGGTTCGAGCGAGGAGGTCGGCTCGTCCATGATGACGACGCGGGCCTCGATCCCTACCGCGCGGGCCAGCGCGACCATCTGCTGCGCCCCGAGGCCCAGGGAGCGCAAGGGACGGGTGACGTCGACGTCCACCCCGTAGCGGCCGAGGACGTCGGCGGCCCGCCGGTTCATCGCGGCGACGTCGACCAGGCCGAAGCGGCGCGGCTCGCGGCCGAGGAAGAGGTTGCGGGCCACCGACATCAGCGGGATGAGGTTGACCTCCTGGTAGATCGTGGAGATGCCCGCGGCCTGCGCCTCCAGGGGGTTGCGGAAGTCGCGGTCCCGCCCGTCCAGCCGTACCGTGCCGCGGTCGGGGCGGTGGACGCCCGTCATCACCTTGATGAGGGTGGACTTGCCCGCGCCGTTCTCGCCGATGAGGGCGTGCACCTCCGCGGGACGCAGTGCGAAGCCCACGTCCCGCAGCGCGTGCACCCCGGCGAATGCCTTGTCCACCCCCGCCACTTCCAGTACGGGGCCCGCGCCGGCCGCCTTCTGCTGCTGGACCAACTCTTCCTCCTGGTAGGGCTACGGGCTGACGGGCGGACCGCGGTCGGTCAGTACACGAGACCCTGGTCGAGGGCCTGCTTGGCGTTGGCGGAGGTGAAGTGGCCGTCCTTGATGATCACCTTGTCCGGCACGCCCTTGGTCCCGTAGAAGTCCTGGAGGGACTGGAAGGCGAGCGGTCCGAAGCGCGGGTTGGTCTCGATGTCGGCGGCCAGCTGGCCCGCGGCGACGTCCTGGACGGCCTGCTGGATGCCGTCGATGGAGACGATCTTGACGTCCTTGCCGGGCGTCTTGCCCGCGGCGCGGATGGCCTGGACGGCGCCGAGCGCCATCTCGTCGTTCTCGGCGTAGACGGCGTTGATGTCGGAGTGCGCCTGGAGCAGCTGCTCCATGACCTTCTGGCCGTCGGTCTGGGCGAAGTTGCCGGTCTGCGAGGCGACGACCTGGATGTTCGGGTACTTCGCCTTGACCTGGTCCTGGAAGCCCTTGGTGCGGTCGGTGGTGACGTTGTTGCCCGGGGTGCCGGTCAGGATCGCGACATGGGCCTTGCCGCCGGTGGCCTGGGCGAGGTCGTCGGCGGCGATCTGCGCCTGGCCGTAGAAGTTCGAGCCGATGAAGGCGATGAAGTCGGTGCAGGCGGCGCCGGTGACGGTCCGGTCGATCGTGAGGACCGGGATCTTCTTGGCCTTGGCCTGGGCGAGCGCGGGGCCGAGGCCGTCGGAGTTCTCCGGCGCCACGATCAGGACCTTGGCGCCCTGCGCGATCATGTCCTCGATCTGCGAGTTCTGGGTGTTGACGTCGGCATTGGCGTTGCGCTCGATGAGCTTCACGCCGAGCCGCTTCGCCTCGTTCTCGATGCTCTTGGTCTCGGTCGCGCGGAAGGGGTTGCTGGTGGACTCCGACTGCGAGAAGCCGACCACCGTGCTGCCGTCCGTGATGTCGAGCTTGGGGACGCCGCCGCCGTACTGCTGGGAGGTGCAGCCGGCCCCGGCGGCGGAGTCGGTGGGGGTGACGACCTGCTGGGAGGCGGCCGTGTTGTCGGCGGCCGAGGACGACGGGCCCGAAGCCTTGTCGTCGTTGCCCGAGTTGGTGCAGGCGCTGGCGGCCAGGCACAGGCCGGCGGCGAGCACGGCGGCGGCGACGGACCGGGCCGGCGGACGGGTGGTCATACGACGGATCACATCCTCATCGAGGTGGTCGTGACATGCGGTCGGGAACGGACGGAGCCGAGGACCGGGGAAGGGCGGAGACGCGAGCGGGGCGGTCGCGCGGGGGTGGGCCGACCGGGCTGGAGCGAGGTAGTACAACGATGTAGAGGGACCATCGAGTATCGGACAGGGACGTGTCAAGACGCGGTACGAAAAGCGTTCCCGGAAGTGCCCCGAGGACGCTCTCCCGGCGCCCTCCCGAGGGCCCTTCCACGCGTCCTGGCACCCGCTCCGAGCAGCCGTTGTCTGCCCACGTGACGTCAAATGACCAGGTCAGCAAGCTGTGTTGCAAAGCCGGCAGGCACCGACCGCCGGTCGTGGCACCGACTGGAATTGCCGCTGCGCAAGGTCTGGACAGGCCGCGCGCTCCGTGCTGTCATCGTGCTGCCCCACGCTTTACATCGTTGAACGGCATGATCGAACGAGCGCAGTGCACGACCCTCTGACGGGTGGCGGCGGTGGTGGTGCCTCCGCCGCCGCCACCTGCACGGCGCCCAGCGGGTCGGCAACCGCCGCCCGCTGTTTCGGTGGCCGGGCGGCAGCTCCCTTCCCCCACTCCACAGGAGCGCGTCATGCGACAGACACCACAGGAAACACCCGCACCACCCGGCAGGGAAACACCCCCCACCACGCCGTCCCGTGCGGCGGCTCTCCTCGCGGCCGCGCGCCGCTGGCCGGCCCGCGCCCTGGGATCGGCCGTCGCCGTCCTCGCGCTGGTGCTGGGCACCCTCCTCGCGCTGCCGACCGCCTCCCAGGCGGCCGGCTCGCTGCCGTGCGACATCTACGCCGCGGCGGGCACGCCCTGCGTGGCCGCGCACAGCACGGTGCGGGCCCTCTTCTCCGGCTACAACGGCCCGCTCTACCAGGTCACCCGCGCCTCGGACGGCGCGACCGCCGACATCGGGCTGCTGGCCCAGGGCGGTTACGCCGACGCCGAGCACCAGGACACCTTCTGCGGCGGCACCACCTGCCGCATCAGCAAGGTCTACGACCAGACGAGCCGGCACAGCGACCTGCTACCCGGCCCGGCCGGCGGCGCGGGCGGCGTGGACCGCGGCGCGGACGCGAGCGAGATCGCCGTCCACGCGGGCGGCCACAAGGTCTACGGCATCTGGGTCTCGCCGGGTGTCGGCTACCGCTACACCGGTGCCGCCCCGGGCGTCCCGGTCAACGGCCACGCCGAGGGCGTCTACATGGTCGCCAGCGGCACGCACGTCGGCTCGGACTGCTGCTTCGACTACGGCAACGCCGAGAGCACCCCGTACGACACCGGCAACGGTCACATGGACGCCGTCAGCATCGCCACCACCTGCTACTTCTCCCCCTGTACCGGCTCGGGCCCATGGGTCGAGGCGGACATGGAGAACGGCATGTTCCAGGGCGACAACGGCTCCAACACCGCCAACCTCGGCAACAGCAGCCCCTACGTCACGGCCGTGCTGAAGAACGACGGGCAGACGACGTACGCGATCAAGGGCGGCAACTCGCAGAGCGGCGGGCTGTCGACCTGGTGGAGCGGCGGGCTGCCGACCCGCAGCGGATACCGGCCCATGCACCAGGAGGGCGGCATCATCCTCGGCACGGGCGGTGACAACAGCAACCGCAACATGGGCACCTTCTTCGAGGGCGCCATGGTCGCCGGCTACCCCACCGACGCGGCCGAGAGCGCGGTGCAGGCGAACGTCGTCGCGGCCGGCTACAGCGGGCAGACCAACGTGCCCAACGGCCCGCAGGGGACGGTCACCGGCCCCGGCGGCAAGTGCGTGGACGTCGCCGCCGACGACACCGGTGTCAACGGCACCGGCGTGCAACTGTGGGACTGCCAGACCTACGCCGAGGACCAGCACTGGTCGCACAACGCCAACGGGTCGCTGAGCACGATCGGCCGCTGCCTGGACATCAACGGCAACGGCACCGCCAACGGCACCCAGGTCGAGCTGTGGGACTGCAACGGCGCCGGCGGGCAGAAGTTCGTCCAGCGCGCGGACGGCTCGCTGTTCAACCCGCAGTCCGGCCGCTGCCTCGACTCCCCCGACGGCGCCACCGGCAACGGCACCCGGCTGCGCATCTGGGACTGCAACGGCTCCGCCGCCCAGCGCTTCACCGTCAACGGCGGCGCCCCGGTCGCGGGTCCCGGCGGCAAGTGCGTGGACGTCGCCTCCGACGACACCGGCACCAACGGCTCGGCGGTGCAGCTGTGGGACTGCCAGTCCTGGGCGGTCGACCAGCACTGGTTCCACAACGCCAACGGCTCGCTCGGTACGCTCGGCCGCTGCCTGGACATCAACGGCAACGGCACCGCCAACGGCACCCAGGTCGAGCTGTGGGACTGCAACGGCGCCGGCGGCCAGGTCTGGAACCAGCGTTCGGACGGGACGCTGTTCAACCCGCAGTCCGGCCGCTGCCTCGACTCCCCGAGCGGCGCCACCGCCAACGGCACCCGGCTCCAGATCTGGGACTGCAACGCCTCCGCCGCCCAGCAGTTCGCCCTGAGCTGACCCTCGGGTCCCCGATCGGGACGGCCCGGGGCACGGGGGTGCGGCTCCCCCCGTGCCCCGGGCCGTCCGCCTGCCGGGGGCGGGCCCGGCAAGAACCCGGCGGAAACCCGCTGGCGCGACGGCGCGGTGGCGGTCGAGCATGCAGGGCATGAGCGATCAGCCCGAGCGATGGACCCAGGCCACCGTTTACCCCGACATGTGGACCGACCCCGACGACGACCCCCGCGACAACGGCGCCGGCCCGGAGGGCGAGGCCGCCACGCTGCACGACTATCTGACGAACTACCGGATCACCGTGCGGATGAAGTGCGAGGGCCTGGACGCCGGGCAGCTCGCCCGGCGCTCCGTGCCGCCCTCGACGATGTCGCTGCTGGGCCTGCTCCGGCACCTCGCCGAGGTGGAGCGGGACTGGCGCAACTGGCTCGGCGAGGGCGAGCCGGAGCCCAGGATCTACGGTCCGAAGGACGCGGATTTCCTCGGCGCCGTCGCCGACCCGGCGGTGGTCGACGCCGCCTGGGCCGACCTGGAGCGCGAGCAGGCCGCGACCGACGCGGCGCTGGCCGCCCACCCGGACCTCGGCGAGCGGATCGGGATCAGCAAGGACGGGTTCGCGATCCGGGAGCTGCTGGTGCACCGGGTCGAGGAGTACGCCCGGCACAGCGGCCACGCCGACCTGCTGCGCGAGTGCGTCGACGGCCGGGTGGGGCAGTGACACCGGTCCCGCGCCCCCGAACTCCCGCCGCTGCCACGGCGGAAGGCCGCGCCGCCGGGCTGTCGGCGGCGGGCCGTAGGCTGTGCGGGTGACGGACGCGCGACTGGACGTGCTGCTGTCGGCGGCCGAGCCCGGCGACGAGCAGCGGATAAGGGAACGCCTCGGCCTGCCCGCGCGGGAGCCGGAATCCGGTGCCGAACCGCCCGGGCTGTGGAGCGCCGTGCGGTGGGTCTCGTCGGCCAGGGTGCCCGCGGCGGTCGCGCTGTGGATGCTGGAGTGCGACCGGCCGGAGATCAACGAGATCGTCTTCATGGGCGCGCGGGTGAGCCCGGCCGTCCGCCGGGACATTCGGCTGGGCCTGCCGTTCGGCGACCGCACGGCCGGGGTTCTCCCGGTCTCCCGGCAGGTCCGCACGGCGCGTGTCGACTTCGCGGAGGCCGACGCGGACGGCGCGGTCGCCGCGCTGCGCGCGGTGCGGTCGATGAAGGCGGGCCGGACGGCCGCCGCCCTTGTCCGGCGGGAGCACTGGGACACCGTGGACGCGGAGGACCGCGCGCACCCTCTGCCCGGTTACGCGCGCTGGGCGCTGGCGATCCGGATCGACTGCCCGGAGCCGCTGCGCGAGCGGCTCGGCGCCGGGCACCCGTCGTTCGCGTACCGGATGCGGCAGGCCGGGATCATCGCCCGCCCGGGGGGTTACGTCCGCGAGTGGGGCCCGGCGCGCGACGTGCTGGACGTGCTCGCCGCCGGGCGGTGGGCCTTCCCGGCCCGGCTGCGGGAGGCCCGGGCAGAGCTGCGACCGCTGGTCGGCGACCGGCTCGGCGGGAACACGGAGGCGTGGGCCGTCGCCGCCCAGCTGCTGCCGACGTTCGCCGGTACGGTCCCGGAGCTCGTCGTGACGGCGGGCGCCGTCGCCTGAACCACCGTACGGGCGCGGGGCGTTGCCCTGCGCGTGCACGTACGGACCGGTTGCCGGAGGGTGCGGGGCGGCTGGATTCGAACCAGCGTGATCCGGTTTTGGAGACCGAGCGTCTGCCTCTGCGCTACGACCCCGCGGGGTGATCCTAGGGCGCGACGCCCCTGTGGAAAACCTGGCGGCGTTGTCGCCGCCGGCTGGTACCAATGGATGCGTCAGGTGCGGAGCAGGGGAAGAACGCGGGGGGCGGGGCACATGGGGTACGGGGAGCGGGGAGGGCACCGCCATGTCGTCGATCTGGCGGACCGCCGGGCCCTGGAGCGGTGGCGGCCGGCCGACGCGGAGGTCACGGCCGAGGCGCGGCGGCTCAAGGAAGCGGCGCTGCTGGACTTCGGGCTGAGCGAGTCGGCGGTGGCGTCCTGGCTGTACGCGAAGTGCCGGCACCAGATCGCGACCACGGCGGTCGGCACCGCCGCGGTGGTCGCGAGTGGCGACGGCAGCTGCCTGCTGCTGTACAACCCGGAGTTCTTCGTGGCGCTGGGCCTGGACGGCGTGAAGTTCGTGCTCTTCCACGAGGCGCGGCATCTGGTGCACCGCCATCTGTTCGCCGAGCCGGAGCTGCGCGCCGACCCGGTCTTCACCCTCGCCGCCGAGGTGTCCATCAACCATGTCGCCCTGGTGCGGCTCGGCCGGGACACACTGCCCCTGGTGGACGGCGAACCCACGGGCATCGACCCGGCCGCGGTCCACCGCGCCTACACCGAGGATCTGCTGGCGCACGGCCGGGATCCCGTGGACTACGCGGCGTTCACCGCCACCGACATGTCCGTGCACCGCGAGCTGAAGCGGATGCGGCATCCGCCGGTGACCGAGCCGCGCTGCCTGCACCTGACGGAGGGCGCGGTGCCGGCCGACCAGGAGACCGTGGACCGGACGGCCGGTTCGGTGCTGCTCAACACGCTGCTCGCCGCCCGCCGCGGGCACACCGGGGCGGAGGGCGAGCTGCTGGACCTGATGGACCGTACGGAGGGGGCCGGCGAGCGGGTGTCCCGGCTGTGGGGGCGGCTCGGCACGGGCGCGCTGCGCGGCACGACCACCGCGACCGGCCGGGTGGACTGGTGGCAGCGCTGGCTGGTGGACGTCCTCGCCTCCAAGCTGCGGGAGGGCGAGCGGCTGGTCTACCCCAAGAAGCGCGGGGCGCTGCTGGCCGCGCTCGGCGCCGACCCGATGCTGTCGCGCCGCGGCCCGGTCCGGGACAAGGTGCTGGTCATCGCCTACGACACGTCCGGTTCGATGCCCGGCCACGTGGTGCACTGGCTGACGCGGCTGGTCGGGGCGATCGACGGGGTGCAGGCGCACTGGCTGTCCTTCGACGGCGCGGTGATGCCCTTCCGGCCCGGCGAGCGCGTCTACGGCGGTGGCGGTACGAGCTTCGCCGTCGTCGCCGACTACGTGGAGGGCCGTACCGCCCTCGACGGGCGGCTCTTCGAGGAGCGGCCGGACGCGGTGGTGGTCCTCACCGACGGCTACGCGCCGCACATCACCCCCGCGGAGCCGGACAAGTGGATCTGGCTCATCACCGAGGGCGGCGACGACTGGCCCGACGCCCACCACCCGCCGATGGCCTGCCATCGCGTCACGACAGGATCGACATGAGCACCGCCGTCACCCCGCCCCCGCCGTCCGTTCCGGGCACGGTCCCGGTACCGCGCGGCTGGCGGCCGAACGCCACCTACCCGCGGCCGCCGGAGGGCGGGGCGGCCGTGTCCCGGCTGGAGTCGTTCATCGACGCGATGATCGACATGGGCCAGACCGGGCAGGTCTTCGGCGAGCACGGCATCGGCAAGACCGCGACCTTCTTCTCCCATGTCGCCGAGGCCTACCCGCAGGCCGCGCTGGTCTTCGTGCCAGCCGCCAACCTGACCCCCGACGACCTGCTCGTCAACGCGCCCGTGCGGGATCCGGCGACCGGCGAACTGGTGCTGCGCCAACTGGTGATGAGCCAGCTGAAGCCCGGCCGGCCCTTCGTGCTGCTCATCGACGACTCGCTCCAGGCGGGCGAGACGATCCAGAGCCAATTGATGCAGGTCGCCTGCAACTGGACGCTGGGCGAGTACGACCTGCGCGCGCTGGGCTGCATCGGCGTCTTCCTCACCGACAACGAGTCGCTGGCCGAGACGGCGGCGCGGCGCAGCGACCTCGCGATCCTGGACCGCATGGTGACCGTGCGGATCTCCGCGAACGACACGGCGTGGCGCGTCAAGCTGGCCCAGAAGTACCGGGACCGGGATCTGGGCGGGGTGTTCACCGTGTGGGCGTCGCTGTCCCCGGCGCTGCGCGAGGCGCTGTCGCCGCGCACCCTGGACCACATCCTCGCCAACGCGTGCGAGGGCTTCCCGCTGCGCTGGGGCCTGCCGCTGGTCAACGGCGAGCGGCTGCGGCTCACCGAGCAGCTGCCCGACGGCAGGCCGGGCCCGGACCGCACGGCCGAGGTGCTCGACCGGCTCGCGGGCGCGCTCGGCGTACCGAACCCGGCGGCCGTCGCCGACCCGGTGCGCAAGGTGCTGCGCGCGGCGCTGCGCAACCGCTGGGCGGTGCTGCTCCAGGGTCCGCCGGGCTGCGGGAAGACGGAGCTGGTGCGGCAGACCGTGCGCGACGGGCTGGGCGGCCGGGAGGCGCTGTACTTCTCGCTGCCGGTCACCAACGTCGAGGACCTGTGCGCCCCGGTGCCGACCGCCGACGGGTCGCTGGACAACCTGCTGGCGAAGGGCTTCACCGGCCCGGAGCCGAAGGTGATCGTCTGGGACGAGTACAACCGCCCCAAGGACAAGGCGGCGTTCGCCAAGCTCATGGAGATCACCCAGGAGTGGTCGCTCGCGGGCCGTCCGATACCCGGCCTGCGGGCGCAGATAGCCCTGCAGAACCCGCCGTACCACCTGGGCCGCAAGCTCCAGGTGGCGCGCAACAACATCGCCCAGGCCACCCGCTTCACGGTCTCGCTGACGGTGGAGCCGCAGGACATCCCGGCGAACGAGTGGCTGATCGCGAAGTACGGCGCCGTCGCCGAGACGGTGCTGGAGTGGTGGAAGCACGACATCGACGAGGAGGGGCGCGCCTGGATCACCAAGCGCACGATGGAGCGGCTGGTCAAGCTGCACCAGCGGGGGCTGCCGCTGGAGATGGGCACGGTCTACCTCGGCGACGGCGAGTACGCGCCCGTCCCGCTGACGGCGCTCGTCGAGCGGCTCGCCAACCGGCCGGTGACGGGGCTTCGGGAGCTGGCCGCGGACGTCGGGCGCTGGGAGGAGCGGCTGCGGCGGGCGGCCGACGGCTCCAGCGAGGGCGGCGCGGACAGCGACGTGGTGCACCAGGTCATCGCCAACGCCGAGCTGTCGCAGCTGCGGCGGCACCGCAAGGCGGTCGCGCGGCTGGTGGCGCTGCTGCCGCCCAAGCTCCGGGCGACGTACCTGGTCGGCGCGTCGGACGCGCACCAGCGCTTCTGGACAGAGGTGTTCGCCGCGCTGCCGCGCTGATCCCCCGCGGGGTCAGGGCGCCGGGGGCGCGGTGCGGTGGACGCTGCGGACAGCGGCGACGTCGGGCGGGGTGGCGGGCATCGGCAGATGGGCGCTGAGCGCGTCGAGGCGGCGGCGGACGCTGGTGGCGACGCCCTTGCCCAGGACGAAGCGGGTCGCGGTCGCCGCCGCGGGGGCCGCGTCGAGCAGCCGGTGGGCCTCGCGGCTGCGCATGCCGGTGTGGGAGAGCACGAGGTGGGCCAGCCGGTGCGGGGCGGCGGCCAGGGCCAGGCCGATGGCGGTGGCGGCCTCGGTGTCGACGCGGTTGTCGGGGGCGCCGAGGGTGCCCGCGGCCCTGACCCGGCCGAGGTCGAGCAGCTCCACACCGGCCGCCGCCGCGGCCCCGGTCAGGCGGGCGGTGGCGCGCGGACCGATGCCGTTGCTCGCGACCGACAGCCGGGCGAGCCGCCCGTGGGGGGCGCGTTCGAGTGCCGACGCCAGCAGCAGGGCGCCGTCGTCGCCCAGCCCGCACGCGGACGCGTAGAGCTCGTCGAGCGCGCCGGCCGCGAGCAGGGCGGCCAGCGGCGCCGCCCCGGGGGCGCCCAGCGGGTTGCCGCCGACGTAGAGCCGCTCGATGCGGCGGCCGGCCGCGGCCGCGGCGAGCAGCGTCTCCGCGAGCACCGCGGCGCCCGCGGCGTCCAGCCCTGTCTGGACGAGGTCGAGGGTGCGCAGCGAGGCCGCGGCGGCGACGAGTTCGGCGGCCGCCTGCCCGCCACCCGTGCCCAGCGGGTTGCGCTTGAGCCATACACCGGTCACGACGTGCTGGGAGGCGCGGACGCTGTCGGCGATCCGGCAGGCCCCGGCCGCGGTGATGCCGTTGCAGCCGAGGTAGAGCGTCTCCACGGAGCTGCCCGCGGTGCGGTCGGCGATGTCCGCGGCCCCCTCGTCGCCGAGTCCGTCGGTGCCGAGCAGCAGGTGCCGCACGCCGCCCGCGGCCGACTCGGCCCCGCCGTCCGCGGACCGCAGCGCCTCCCCGAGGAGCCGGGCGCCGTCGGGCCCGAGGGCCTGCTTGCACAGGTCGAGCCGCCCGTCCGGCAGCGCGGTCCCGGCCGGGAAGTCCAGCCGCCCCGCCACCGGGCCGCCGGTCCGCAGCCAGGCCAGCAGCGGCGCGAGGTCCCGTACGGAGCGCGGGACCACGGGCGGCACACCGGCGTACGCCCCGGCGCCGGACCCCGTACCGGTCGGTGTTCCCCGGCCCCCCGACGCCCCGGGCGGACCGCCCACGGCGGGCTCCCCCGGCGACCCCGGACCGCCCATCGCGGGCTCCCCCGGCGACCCCGGCCCCGCGGCAGGGTCGCCCGCGCCCGCCGCCCCGCTCTCCCGGCCCGGCGTCACCACTCCGCCTCCCGGTAGTCCTTGAGGAACACCCCCGAGACAGGCTCCCCCGCCTCCCCGCGCACGATCGGGTCGTAGACGCGGGCCGCGCCGTCCACGACGTCCAGCGGGGTGCGGAAGCCGTGGGCGGCGATCCGCGCCTTCTTCGGCGCCGGGTTCTCGTCGGTGATCCACCCGGTGTCGACGCTGCACATGTGGACGCCCCGGGCGGCGAGTTCGGGCCCACTGGTGCGGGTGAGCATGTTGAGGGCCGCCTTGGCCATGTTGGTGTGCGGGTGTCCCGAGGTCTTGTTGCGTACCGCGAAGCGCCCCTCGACGGCGGTGACGTTGACGATGTAGCGCCGCGGGCGGGGCGAGGCCAGCAGCAGCGGCAGCAGCCGGTCGGCGAGCAGGGCGGGAGCGAGGGCGTTCACCAGCTGCGTCTCCAGCAGCTCCGCCGGGTCGAGATCGCCGATCCTGGCCGACCAGGAGTTGGCCGGCGCGAGGTCGGGCAGCAGCCCCGCCTCGTCCGTCACCGCGGCGTGCCCGGAGCCCGGCAGCAGGGGGCCGCCGACCGGGGCGAGGCCGAGCACCGCGCGGACGCCCGCCGTGCCCTCCGCTTCGGCAGGCGCGCCCGGCAGCGCGGACGTCGGGCGGTAGCCGGGAGCGCGCAGCACCCCGGCGGGCAGCGGCCCCGCCTCGCCCGCGGCCAGGGCGGCGTACGACTGCGGCGGGCGGCGCACCGTCTGGGCGGCGTTGTTGACCAGGATGTCCAGCGGCTCGCCCGCCGCCGTCAGCTCCGCGCACAGCCCGAGGACCTGGCGCGGGTCGCGCAGGTCGACGGCGACGACGGTGAGCCGGTCGAGCCAGCCGCCGCTTCCCTCGGCGGCCCGGAAACGGCGCACCGTGTCGTGCGGGAAGCGGCTGGTGACGAGGACGTGGGCGCCGTCCCTGAGCATCATCAGCGCGAGCTGGAAGCCGATCTTCACCCGCCCGCCGGTGAGCAGCACCCGTCTGCCGCGCAGGTCCGTCGCGAGCGAGCGGCGCGCGGTGTTGTCGGCCGCGCAGTCCGGGCACAGCGCGTGGTAGAAGGAATCGGCCTGCCGGTAGGGCGACTTGCAGATGTAGCAGCGCTTCGGCCGCGGGTAGTCGCCGGGCCCGCCCGCGCCGGGGGCGGGCAGCGCGAGCGGCGCGTCCTCGCGCCGCTCCCTGGCCCCGGTCGCGGTGGCCCCCGCGACGGCGGCCTCGGCGGCCGCCCGCTCCTGCACGCGTTCCCGCTTGCGCTGCCGGCGCCCGTCGCGCACGAAGGACGCGGCGACCTGCTCGGCCCGCAGCCGTACGGAATCGTCGGCGGGCAGCGCGCGCAGCCGGCCGACCGTGCGGTGGAAGGCCGCCAGCTCGTCGTCGGGGACGTGCCCCTCCCCCGTCACGCCCCGCTCCCCTCGTCCAAGACCGTGACCCCGACCGGATTCGAACCGGCGTATCCGTCCTGCAAAGACGGCGCGCCTGCCTCTGCGCTACGGGGTCCCGCGTGCCGTGCCTGCCCGGCCGGCCGGATTCGAACCGGCGTCCTCCCCTGAGCAAGGGGCTGCGCCTGCCTCTGCGCTACGGACGGGCATTGCCGATGATCGTACGACCCGCCGGGCGGCCCCGGCGAGCGGGTCCGGACAAGGGGCCCGGACCCGCGGCGGCGCCGGGATCAGCCGGCGGCGAGGAGTTCCAGCGTGTCGACGACGCGGTTCGAGAAGCCCCACTCGTTGTCGTACCAGGCGACGACCTTGACGTGCCGTCCGTCGACGCGGGTGAGGGCCGAGTCGAAGATCGACGAGGCCGGGTTGCCGACGATGTCGGACGACACCAGCGGGTCGTCGGAGTATTCGAGGATCCCGGCGAGCGGGCCGTCCGCGGCGGCCCGGTAGGCGGCCAGGACCTCGTCGCGCGTCACGTCGCGCGCCACCGTCGTGTTCAGCTCGACGATCGAGCCGACCGGCACGGGCACCCGGATCGAGTCGCCCGAGAGCTTGCCCTCCAGCCGGGGCAGCACCAGGCCGATCGCCTTGGCCGCGCCCGTGGTGGTGGGCACGATGTTGACGGCGGCGGCGCGGGCGCGGCGGGCGTCGCGGTGCGGGCCGTCCTGGAGGTTCTGCTCCTGGGTGTAGGCGTGCACGGTCGTCATGAAGCCGTGCTCGATGCCCGCGAGTTCGTCGAGCACGGCGGCGAGCGGCGCCAGCGCGTTGGTCGTGCAGGAGGCGTTCGACACCACGGTGTGCGCGGCCGGGTCGTAGACCTCGGTGTTGACGCCGTACGCGACCGTGGCGTCGGCGCCGTCCGAGGGCGCGCTGACGAGGACCTTGCCGGCGCCGGCGGCCAGGTGGGCGCGGGCGGCCGCCGCCGAGGTGAAGCGGCCGGTCGACTCCAGCACGACGTCGACGGCCAGCTCCGCCCACGGCAGCTGCGCCGGGTCCCGCTCGGCGAGCACCCGGATGCGGCGGCCGTCGACGACGAGGGTGTCGCCGTCCGTGGTGACCGGGCGGCCGAGGCGGCCCGCCGTGGAGTCGTAGGCGAGCAGTCGGGCGAGGGCGACCGGCTCGGTGAGGTCGTTGACGGCGACGACCTCCAGGTCGCTGCCGCGCTCCAGCAGGGCGCGCAGCACGTTGCGGCCGATCCGGCCGAATCCGTTGATGGCGATGCGAGTCATGAGTGGTGTGTCCCTTCGTCCCTTCGGTGCACCACCAGACTCGCGTGGCAGGTCCGGGCGTGGCCGTGGCCCGAGCGCCATGGTTCGCAAGGATCGCGCCAGGGCGGATCGCGGCGCGCGGAGCCCGCTATTCGCCCCGTGCGAAGGTCCGCCGGTATTCGGTCGGGGTGGTGCCGAGGATGCGCTGGAAGTGCAGCCGCAGGTTGGCGCCCGTGCCGAGCCCGACGTCGTTGGCGATCTGCTCGACCCCGCGCTTGGAGCGTTCCAGCAGCTCGCGGGCCAGGTCGACGCGGGCCCGCATCACCCACTGCATCGGCGTGTAGCCGGTGTCCTCGGCGAAGCGCCGGGAGAACGTGCGCGGGGAGACCGCCGCGTGCCGGGCCAGGGCCTCCAGGGTGAGCGGCTCGCCGAGCCGGTGCAGGGCCCATTCGCGGGTCGCGGCGAAGCGCTCGCCGAGCGGCTCGGGCACGCTGCGCGGCACGTACTGCGCCTGGCCGCCGCTGCGGTAGGGGGCCGCGACCAGCCGCCGGGCCGCGTGGTTGGACGCGGCGATGCCGAGGTCGCCGCGCAGGACGTGCAGGCACAGGTCGATACCGGAGGCGGCGCCGGCCGAGGTGAGCACGCTGCCCTCGTCGACGAACAGCACGTTCTCGTCGACCCGGACGAGCGGGTGCTTGTGCGCCAGGGCGCGCGTGTAGTGCCAGTGCGTCGTGGCCCGCCGCCCGTCCAGCAGCCCCGTCGCGGCGAGCGCGAACGCCCCCGTCGAGATGGCGGCCAGCCGCGCGCCCCGGGTGTGAGCGGCGACCAGCGCCTCGACGACCTCCCGGGGCGGGTCCTCGCGGTCCGGGAAGCGGTAGCCGGGCACGAAGACCGTGTCGGCCCACGCGAGTGCCCCGAGGCCGTGCGCGACGTGGTAGGCCAGCCCGTCGCCGCCGGTCACCAGCCCCGGCGCCGCGCCGCACACCCGTACCTCGTACGGCATGCTCTCGCGGGTCGTGAACACCTGCGCGGGGATGCCGACGTCGAGCGGCTTCGCCCCCTCCAGGACCAGCACGGCGATACGGCGGAGGCGCGAGGACGGCACGTCACCAGGGTACGGGCCCCCGGGCGGCCCGCCCGCCGGCACGACGGCCGCGGGACGGCGGCGAATCCGCCGTCCGCGAATCCGCCGTCCGCGAACCGGCCTGGGCGCGCGGCGGGCGCGGTGCTTGGGTGGGGGGATGGAGATCTTGGTGCTGGGCGGAACGGCGTGGCTCGGGCGCGAGCTGTCGCGGCAGGCGGTCGGGCAGGGGCACGCGGTGACGTGCCTGGCCCGCGGGGAGAGCGGGGACGTCGCGGAGGGGGCCGCCCTGGTGGCGGCCGACCGGCGGGACACCGCGGCGTACGGGCCGCTGGCCGACCGGGAGTGGGACGCGGTCGTCGAGGTGTCCTGGCAGCCCGGTTTCGTGCGCGGGGCGCTCGAAGCGCTCGGCGGCCGGGCGCGGCACTGGACGTACGTCTCCTCCGTCAGCGCCTACGCCTCGCACGCCGTGCCGGGCGCGGACGAGTCGACGCCGCTGCTGGCCCCGACCGCGCTGGACGAGGTGGACAGCGCCCTCTACGGCGAGGCGAAGGCCGCCTGCGAGCGGGATTCGGCGGCCGCGGTGGGCGACCGGCTGCTCGTCGCCCGCGCCGGGCTCATCGGCGGGCCGGGCGACCGGAGCGGCCGCTCGGGCTACTGGGTGGCCCGCGCCGCGCGCGACCCGCGGGGCCCGATGCTCGTGCCCGACACGCCGGACCGGCCCACCCAGGCGGTCGACGTGCGGGATCTCGCCGGGTGGCTGCTCGACGCCGCGGAGAGCCGGACCACCGGCACCTTCGACGCGGTCGGGCCGGTCGTCCCGTTCGGCGAGTGGCTGGAGCTGTCCCGCACCCTCGGCGGGCACACCGGCCCGGTGGTCGCGGCCGGTTCCGCGTGGCTGCTCGCGAACGGCGTGGCCGAGTACATGGGGCCCGAGTCGCTGCCGATGTGGGTGGCCGAGCCGGGCTGGGAGGGCTGGTCGGCCCGCACCGGGGCCGCCGCGCGCGCCGCGGGGCTGCGGCACCGCCCGCGCGCGGAGATGCTCGCCGACACGCTGCGCTGGGAGCGCGCTGAGGGGCTCGACCGGGAGCGCAGGGCGGGCCTCAGCGCCGGACGGGAGCGCGAGCTGCTGGCGGCGCTGGGCTGACGGGCCGCGGGCCGGCCCGGCCGCTGTCGGTGCCGCACGGCACACTGGCCCTCATGACACCGGACGCGCTCAAAGCCATCTGCCTGGGAATGAACGGGGCCGAGGAGACCTTCCCGTTCACCGCGGAGACGTCCGTCTTCAAGGTCGGCGGAAAGATCTTCGCGATCACCGCGCTGGACGCCGAGCCGCTGAGCGTGAGCCTGAAGTGCGACCCGGAGGTGGCGCTGCAACTGCGTACGGCCCACCCGGAGATCACCGGCGGCTGGCATCTGAACAAGCGTCACTGGAACACGGTGCGCCTGGACGGGGCGCTGCCCGACGACCAGGTGCGCGAGATGGTCGAGGACTCCTACGACCTGATCGTCTCCAGGCTTCCGCGCCGCGAGCAGCTGCGGCTGGACTGGCCCGGGGTACGCGAGAACGGAGTACGTGAGAACGGGGTGCGAGGGCCGGGGATACCCGACGACGGGACGCGCTGAGCCGTGCGGGCCGTCGGGCCGCCCGGCCCGGCGCGCCCCCGGCGGTGCGGGCGGCGCCCCGCGCAGGATGGAGGGCGCCCCGCCCGCCGGCCCCGCCGCCCGCTTCCGTGAAGAGGTCCCGCCGTGCCCGCTTCCTCCTCCGGCCGCTACGGCGAGGACGCCTTCCCGCCCGGCCGGGAGGGCGAGGGCGAGCGCATCGACTACGGCGCCCTCGCGTACGACGACGTCACGCTCGCCCACCTGCGCGCCCTCGGTGCGGGCCCCGGCTGGCGGTGCCTCGACGCCGGCGCCGGTACGGGTACGGTCGCGCGCCGGCTGCTGGCCGACGCCGGGGTGGACGGCGTGCTCGCCGTGGACCGCGACGTGCGCTTCCTCGCCGCCCGCCCGGTGCCCGGCCTCGACGTGCTGGAAGCCGATGTCACCGCGGCCCCGGACGCGGTTCCCGGCTCCTTCCGGCTGGTGCACGCCCGGTTCCTGCTGATGCACCTGCCCGAGCCCGAGCGCATGGTCCGGCGGCTGGCGGAGCTGGTCGAGCCGGGCGGCTTCCTGGTCCTCGGCGACGCGGTCGACCTCACCGGCGACCGGGCGCCCGCGTCCCCGTACACGGCGGCGATGCGCGCGATGTGGCAGGGCCTGGAAGCCGCAATCGGGACGGACGCGTCCTGGGTGCCGTCCTACCCCGCGCTGCTGCGGGCGGCCGGGCTGGAATCCGTGGGCGCCGGGATCCATGTGCCGCCGCTGCTGCCGGGCAGCGCGATCAGCCGCTTCTGGGCCGACACCTGGCAGCGCAGCCGCCCGGCCATGCTCGCCACCGGCCTGATCGACGACGCGGGCCTGGACGCGGCCCTGCGCTACCTCGACTCCCCGCGGTGCGCCGCGCTCTCGGCGGGCCTGCTCACCGCCTGGGGCCGCAGGCCACGGCGGTAGCCGCAGGCCCGCGCCGCCGCTCGCCTTGCGGGAGCGGCGGACAGGCGCAGCATGGGAGGAGCGGCATCCGGCGGCGGGAACGAGGGGCGGGACGCACCGGGCCCGCGGGGCGTCCGTGACGCACGCGGCGCGCGGGGGGAAGGCGACCGAGCGAGCGAGAGGAAATCTTCATGCCCTTCGTGACGACGCGGGACGGGGTCGAGATCTTCTACAAGGACTGGGGCCATGGCCGTCCGGTGGTCTTCATCCACGGCTGGCCGCTCAGCGGCGACGCGTGGCAGGACCAGCTCAAGGCGGTGGCCGACGCGGGCTTCCGCGGCATCGCGCACGACCGGCGCGGCCACGGGCGCTCGACTCCGGTCTTCGACGGCTACGACTTCGACACCTTCGCCGACGACCTCGACGACCTGATCACCGGCCTGGACCTGCGCGACGTCACCCTCGTCGCCCACTCCATGGGCGGCGGCGAACTGGCCCGCTACATCGGCCGGCACGGCACGGAGAGGGTCCGCTCGGCGGTGCTGCTCTCGGCGATCCCGCCGATCATGCTCCAGGGGCCGGACAACCCGGAGGGGGTGCCGCAGAAGGCCTTCGACGAGATCAAGGCCGGCATCCTCGCCGAGCGCTCGCAGTTCTGGAAGGACACCTCGGAGGCGTTCTTCGGGGCGAACCGCGAGGGCAGCCGGGCCACCCAGGGCAACCGGGACGCCTTCTGGCTGATGGCGATGGACGAGACGATCGAGGGCGCCGTGGCCTGCGTGGACGCCTTCGCGGCGACCGACTTCCACGCGGACCTCGCGAAGTTCGACGTCCCGACGCTGGTCGTGCACGGCGACGACGACCAGATCGTGCCCTTCGCGGCGACCGGCGCCAAGACGGCGAAGCTGGTCGAGGACGCCGAGCTGAAGGTCTACGAGGGCGGCTCGCACGGCATCGCGCTGGTGCCCGGCGACAAGGAGAAGTTCACCAAGGACCTGCTGGAATTCCTGGCGAAGTGACTCCCCTCCCGTCCCCCGGCGCCGCGGCCCGCCCGCGCCGCCGGGGGACGGCCGGGCCCGGCGGACGGAGAGCGCGGTGGCGACGAAGGCAGCGGTGGACGTGGTGGTGGTCGGCGCCGGGCTCGCGGGGCTCGCGTGCGCGCAGGACCTGGTGGCCGCGGGGCTGCGGGTCCGGGTGCTGGAGGCGTCCGACGGGGTCGGCGGGCGGATGCGCACCGATGTGCGGGACGGCTTCCGCTTCGACCGCGGCTTCCAGGTCGTCAACCCGTCCTACCCGCAACTGCGCCGCCGGCTGCGGGTGGACGAGCTGGACGCGCGGCCGTTCGGCCCCGGCGTCCTGGTGCGCACCCCGCGGGGCATGCTGCGCTTCGCCGATCCGACGCGGGCCCCGCGGCAGGCCGCCGATCTGCTGCCCGGCCGGCTCGGCTCGCTGCGGGACGTGTCCGCGCTGGTCATGCTGTGCGGGCGGGATCTGCTCACGCCGCCGCGGGCGCTCAAGCGGGCGCCGGACCGGACGACCAGGACGGCGCTGGCGGATGCCGCGATCGGCGAGGATCTGGTGGAGCGGCTGCTGCGGCCCTTCCTGTCGGGGGTGTTCCTGGAGGACGAGCTGGAGACCTCCAGCCGCTACTTCCACCTGGTGTGGCGCTCGATGATGCGCGGCAGGCTGTGCCTGCCCGCCCGCGGTGTCGCCGCGGTCCCCGAGCAGCTCGCCGCCGCCCTGCCGGACGGCACGGTGGTGCTCGGCACCCCGGTCGAACGTCTCACCGGGGAAGGGGTGCTGACGGCGTACGGGGAGGAGCAGCCGGCCCGCGCGGTGGTCGTCGCGACCGGCCCGGCGGCCGCCGCGGAGCTGCTGCCGGGACTCGCCGTGCCGCCGGTCCGCGCGGTCACCACGTACTACCACGCCGCCCCGCGGTCGCCGCTGGCCGAGCCGACGCTGGTCGTGGACAGCGCGCGGCGGGTGCTCAACACGGTGGTGCTCAGCGAGGTCGCGCCGTCGTACGCGCCGCGCGGGCGGGCGCTGGTGGCCACCTCGGTCCTGGGCGCGGACGACCCCGCGCGGCGGGAGGCGCGGGTGCGCGACGTGCTGGCCGAGCTGTACGGGACGGACACCCGCGGCTGGGAGCCGGTGGCCGTCTACCCGGTGCCGGAGGCGCTTCCGGCCATGCCACCGCCCTGGCCGCTCTCCCGTACCACCCGCCACTCCCCCGGTGTCCACGTCTGCGGCGACCACCGCGCGACCGGCTCCGTGCAGGGCGCCCTCGCCTCCGGCGCACGCGCCGCCCGCGAGATCCTCGCCGACCGCGCGACCGGCGGGTAGCGGCGTCCGGTCACCGGCGTCGGCGGCCGTACCGGGTGTGGTGCCGCTCGTGGAAGGCGCGGGTGAGCAGGGCGTGGATGTGGTGGCCGAGCTCGTCGGGCCCCGTCAGCGGGTGCGGGAAGGGCAGCCGGGCGTCGAGGTGGCCGTACGGGCGCTCCAGGCGCAGCACGATGCCGTGCCGGTCGAGGGCGAGCGGGACGACGCGGGTGACATCGACGAGCTGCCGGTCCGTCAGCAGCCGGGCCAGCTCGTCCAGGTGCTCCTGGTGGTCCTCGGCCAGGTGCAGCAGCAGCCGCGCCTCGGCGGAGGCGACCGGGTCGGGCCGGGCGGCGGCCAGCTCGCCGGGTGCGACCAGGTGGCGGGCCCCGCGCGCGTCGAACGCGACGGCGCGGACGTCGGCCCGCAGCCGCACCGCCCCGGCAGGCCCCGGTTCGGGCGCCTGCAGCCGGGCGGTGATCCGCACCCGGGCGCGGACCCGGTCGCGTACGGGTACGGGCGCGAGGTCCGTCCACTCCAGCACCGCGGGGATGCCGACCGCCGGGCCGCAGGACGCCTCCGCGGCGGTGCGGCTGTCGACGGGGACGCGCAGCCGCAGGACGCGGCCGTCGAAGTCGGCGGCCACGCCGGTCAGGAAGTCCTCGTGCGCACCGTTGGCCGTCACCCCGGCGGAGCCCGCGGTCGACAGGATGCTGCGGACTTGCTCGGCGGCGCTGGGCTCGCGCGGATCGGCGGTCCTGGTCACACGTCCTCCTCGGGACTTAGGTAAGCCTAACCTTAATATGACACCGAGCCGGGATGTGGACAACGGCAGCCGGAAGTCCCGCGGCGTTCTACGCTGGGTGGTGCAACTGGTTCGCCCTGCCCGCCAGGCAGGCGCGTCGTAAGAGGGAACCCGGTGGGAATCCGGGACTGCCCCGCAGCGGTGAGTGGGAACGACCGCCGTCATACGCACTGGGTCCGGGCCGCGGACCTGGGAAGCGACGGCCAGTAGGAAAACTGCCTTCCGGCAGAGCGCCCGCGAGTCCGAAGACCTGCCCGTTGCCCGTACGCGGACCGTTCCGCGCACGGACATCCCGGTGACCTCGAGGGCGGGTCGGCGACAACCGGCGGGTGGACGTACCCCTTTCGGGGGGAACAGTCCCGACCCGTCCGGCTGCGTCACCCTTCACGCCCCCGTCCCGTCGCCGGGATCTCAGGGATCCGTCTCGTGAAGGAGATCTCCGTGACAACCAAGCCCGCAGCCGCGGCAGCACGGGCCACCGTGTACGGCTACCCCCGCCAGGGTGCCGACCGGGAACTGAAGAAGGCCGTCGAAGGCTACTGGAAGGGCCGCGTCACCGCGGCCGAGCTGCGTAGGACCGCGGCCGAGCTGCGCCGGGCCAACTGGCGGCAGCTGTCCGAGGCCGGCATCGACGAGGTGCCCACCGGCGACTTCTCGCTCTACGACCACGTCCTCGACACCAGCGTCATGGTCGGCGCGATCCCCGCGCGGCACCGCGCCGCGGTCGAGGCCGACCCGCTCGACGGCTACTTCGCGATGGCCCGCGGCACGCAGGACGTCGCGCCGCTGGAGATGACGAAGTGGTTCGACACGAACTACCACTACCTGGTGCCCGAGCTGGGGCCCGACACCGTCTTCGCCCCCGACCCCGCCAAGCAGCTCGTCGAGCTGGCCGAGGCCCTGGCGCAGGGGCTGACCCCGCGGCCGGTGCTCGTCGGACCCGTCACGTACCTGCTGCTGGCCAAGCCCGCGCCCGGCGCGCCCGCGGACTTCGAGCCGCTGAGCCTGCTGGACCGGCTGCTGCCCGTCTACGCCGCGGTGCTGGCCGGGCTGCGCGCGGCGGGCGCCGAGTGGGTGCAGCTCGACGAGCCCGCGCTCGTCCAGGACCGGGACGCCGCCGAACTCGACGCCGCCGCCCGCGCCTACCGCGCGCTGGGCTCCCTGACGGACCGCCCGAAGCTGCTGGTCGCCTCCTACTTCGACCGGCTCGGCGAGGCCCTGCCGGTGCTGGCCGAAGCCCCGGTCGAGGGCCTGGCCCTGGACTTCACCGGCCCGGCCGCCGGCAATCTCGACGGCCTCGCGGCGGCCGGCGGACTGCCCGGCAGGCGCCTGGTCGCGGGTGTCGTCGACGGCCGCAACATCTGGACCGCCGACCTGCGCAAGGCGCTCGCCACCCTCGGCACCCTGCTGGGGCTGGCCGGTCAGGTCGACGTCGCCGCGTCCTGCTCGCTGCTGCACGTGCCGCTCGACGCCGCCGCCGAGACCGGCCTCGACCCGCAGGTGCTGCCCTGGCTCGCCTTCGCCCGGCAGAAGACCGCCGAGATCGCCACCCTCGCCGCGGGCCTGTCCCGCGGCACGGAGGCCGTCGCCGACGAGCTGGCCGCCAACCGCGCCGCGCTCGACTCGCGCGCGGCCTCCCCGCTCACCCGCGACCCGGCCGTCCGCGAGCGGGCCGCGGCCGTCACCGCCGCCGACGCCCGCCGCGCGCAGCCGTACGACGAGCGCACCACCGCCCAGCGGGCCCGGTTGCGGCTGCCGCTGCTGCCGACCACGACGATCGGCTCCTTCCCGCAGACCGGCGAGCTGCGCACCGCCCGCGCCGACCTGCGGGCCGGACGCATCGACACCGCCGGCTACGAGGAGCGGATGCGCGACGCCGTCCGCGAGGTCATCGCCTTCCAGGAGAAGACCGGCCTGGACGTCCTCGTGCACGGCGAGCCCGAGCGCAACGACATGGTCCAGTACTTCGCCGAGCAGCTCACCGGCTACCTGGCCACCCGGCACGGCTGGGTCCAGTCCTACGGCACCCGGTACGTGCGCCCGCCGATCCTGGCGGGTGACATCTCCCGCCCCGGGCCCATGACCGTGCGCTGGACGTCCTACGCCCAGTCGCTCACCGACCGGCCGGTCAAGGGCATGCTCACCGGACCGGTCACGATGCTCGCCTGGTCCTTCGTCCGCGACGACCAGCCGCTCGGCGACACCGCCCGGCAGGTCGCCCTGGCGCTGCGCGACGAGGTCGCCGACCTGGAGGCCGCGGGCACCGCCGTGATCCAGGTGGACGAGCCCGCGCTGCGCGAGACTCTGCCGCTGCGTGCCGCCGACCGGCCGGCGTACCTGGCGTGGGCCACCGAGGCCTTCCGGATCACCACCGCCGGGGTGCGCGCGGACACCCAGGTCCACACGCACATGTGCTACGCGGAGTTCGGCGACATCGTGCAGGCCATCGACGACCTCGACGCGGACGTCATCAGCCTGGAGGCGGCCCGCTCGCACATGCAGGTGGCCCGCGAGCTGGCCGCGCACGGCTACCCGCGCGAGGCCGGTCCGGGCGTCTACGACATCCACTCGCCCCGCGTCCCCGGCGCCGACGAGGCGGCCCGGATGCTGCGCACCGGGCTGAAGGCCATCCCCGCGGAGAGGCTGTGGGTCAACCCCGACTGCGGTCTGAAGACCCGCGGCTGGCCCGAGACCCGGGCGTCGCTGGAGAACCTGGTGGCCGCGGCCCGCACGGTCCGCGCCGAGCTGGACGCCTGACCCGCGCCCGGCGCCCGGCGTTGCCGCGCGGCAACGCCGGGCGCCGGGCCGGACCGGCCGCGTGTCAGGCCCGGCGTGCCGCCAGCCGCGTCACCCCGGCCGCGCACCGGTGCAGCGTGCCGAGCGGGTGCGGCTCGCCGTGCCCGGGGGTCTCGACGCCTGCCAGCAGTACGTTCCACGGCAGCGCGCTGTCGGTCTCGACAGTGATCTCGTCACCGGCGCGGGTGACGGTGAAGGTGACCGGCGTGCCCGAGCCGTCCGGCGCGGGCACCGGCGTCACGGTGGTGGCGCCGTCGGCCGGCGCGTACACCCGCAGGGTCACGCCGTCCGCCCAGTCGGACACCGGCCCGTCCGAGGAGGCCCCGAAGGGGATCACCGCGCCGGGCCGGGCGAGCAGCGGCAGGGTGTCGAGCGGGTGCGTCTCGCGCCGCCAGCCCGGGCCCTCGACCCGCTCACCGGTCAGCACGCTGGTCCAGGTGCCCGCGGGGACGTAGAAGTCGACCGTGCCGTCCGCGCTGAAGACCGGGGCGACCAGCAGGTCGCCGCCCAGCATGTACTGCCGGTCCAGGGTGGCGCAGGCCGGGTCGTCGGGGAATTCCAGCAGCATGGCCCGCATCACCGGCGTGCCCGTGTCCCGGGCCTGCCCGGCGGCGCGGTAAAGGTAGGGCATCAGCCGGTGCTTGAGGCGCGTGAAGGCGGCGGTGACCGGGACGGCCTGCTCGCCGTACTCCCACGGCACCCGGTAGGACCGGCTGCCGTGCAGCCTGCTGTGCGAGGACAGCAGGCCGAACTGCACCCAGCGGGCGAAGAGTTCGGGCGTCGGGGTGCCCTCGAAGCCGCCGATGTCGTGGCTCCAGAAGCCGAAGCCGCCCAGGCCCAGCGACAGCCCGCCGCGCAGCGACTCGGCCATCGCCTCGAAGGTCGACTCGCAGTCGCCGCCCCAGTGCACGGGCATCTGCTGCCCGCCGGCGGTCGCCGAGCGGGCGAAGAGCACCGCCTCGTCCTCGCCCCGCACCTCGCGCAGCAGGTCGAAGACCGTCTCGTTGTAGAGCTGGGTGTAGTAGTTGTGCATCCGCCGCGGGTCGGAGCCGTCGGACCAGGCGACGTCGACCGGGATCCGCTCGCCGAAGTCGGTCTTGAAGCAGTCCACGCCCTGGTCCAGCAGGACGCGCAGCTTGGACGCGTACCAGGCGCGCGCGTCGGGGTCGGTGAAGTCCACCAGGCCCATCCCGGCCTGCCACTGGTCCCACTGCCACACGCTGCCGTCCGGCCGCCGGACCAGGTAGCCGTGCGCGGCGCCCTCGGCGAACAGCGGGGACTTCTGCGCGATGTAGGGGTTGATCCACACGCAGATCCGCAGGCCCCGCTCCTTCAGCCGGGCCAGCATGCCCTCCGGGTCGGGGAAGACCGCGGGGTCCCAGGTGAAGTCGCACCATTGGTAGGGGCGCATCCAGAAGCAGTCGAAGTGGAAGACGCTCAGCGGGATTCCGGCGTCGGCCATGCCCTGGACGAAGCCGGTGACGGTGTCCTCGTCGTAGTCCGTGGTGAAGGACGTGGACAGCCACAGGCCGAAGGACCAGGCGGGCGGCAGCGCGGGGCGGCCGGTCAGGGCGGTGTAGCGGGCGAGGATCTCCTTCGGGCCGGGGCCGTGGACGACGTAGAACTCCACGGACTGGTCCTCGACGCTGAACTGCGCCTTGCCGACGAGCTCCGAGCCGATCTCGTACGACACCCTGCCGGGGTGGTTGACGAAGACGCCGTAGCCGCGGTTGGTGAGGTGGAAGGGGACGTTCTTGTACGCCTGCTCGCTGCTCGTACCGCCGTCCTCCTGCCAGACGTCGACGCTCTGGCCGTTCCTGGTGAACGCGGTGAAGCGCTCGCCGAGGCCGTAGACGTACTCGCCGACGCCCAGGGCCGCGCGGGCGACCATGTGGTGGCGGCCCTCGGCGTCGGTCACGAAGCCGAGGCTCTTCTCGCCGAAGGAGGTGAGCGGGGTGCCGCCGGCGCTGAAACCGAGGTGCCAGGGCTGCTCGGTGTCGATGCGCAGGCTCAGCCCGCCCGAGGTCAGCTCGACCACGGAGCCCTCGCGGACCGCGCTCCCGTACCGCCCCTCGCCGGGCAGCGCGAATTCCGGGAGCCCGCGCACGGCGCCGGCGTGGTGGGTGGACCGCACACCGATCACGCCCTCGGCGGGGGACCAGCACTCCACCGTCAGCAGCGGGCTGTTGAGGGTGTCGCCGCGGTGGCCGACCTCGCGGACGGCCGCGGACAGGGTGACGCGGTCCTCGGTGACGCTCGCGTCGGCGACCTCGGCCGCGAAGCGGGCGGTGACGCCCGGCCGCAGCAGCCAGTAGCCGTCGGTGAACTTCATGGAGGTCTCCTGCTCTGTCGCCCGGTCGCTCGCCGGTCATGTGTCGAATCGATTTCCTGACCGTCCCGGCAAGGTTAGGCACTGCCGGGCGGGGCGGCAAGGGTGTTCCGGGCGGGACCTGCCGCCCGGCGCGCGGCGGCGGGGCGCGGCCGGGTCAGGCGGGCGGCGGGCGCAGCGCGCCGCCGCCGAGCAACTCCGGGGCGAGGAGCACCTGCCGGGGGGCGGATCCGCCGGGCGCGGCCTGCTCGCGGGCGCGCCCGCGGCCCCTGGCGGGGCGGCGCGCGTCGGCGTCCTCGACGGCCAGCTCCACGGCGGTGGAGCCCATCGCGGGCACGGGCAGCTCGATCCGCGGCAGCCGCGCGCACGAGGAGTCGCCCGGCAGCGAGCCGATGACGACGACGGCCAGGTCCTCCGGCACCCGGTGGCCGAGCGCGCCCGCCGCCGCCAGGACGTGGCTCCAGGCGGTCGGATGCTGGACGACCAGGGCGGACGGCGGCCCGGCGGGCCCGGCCAGCAGCACGCGCAGCAGGCCGGCCGCCTCGGCGGGGCCGTCGGCCGTGTGCGCGACGCGGACCGCGGCGCCGGTCTCCCGGCCGCCGCGCCGGGCGCCCGCGATCCCGTAGAGCGCGGCGCTGCGCCGGGCACGTACCTCCTCCTCGGCGGAGCCGAGGTAGACGACCTCGCGGTGGCCGGCGACCGCGAGTTCGCGGACGGCGAGCACGGCGGCCTGCTCCCAGTCGAGGTCGATCCACGGCAAGGCCGCCTCGTCCGCCGGGCGCCCGATCAGCGCGGCCGGGAAGTCCAGCTCCCTGACCACCTCGATACGCGGGTCCTCCAGGTCGACGGCCATGATCACGGCGGCGTCCGCGAGGCCGCTGACCGCGACCCGGCGCAGGCCCGAGGCCTTGTCGCCCGAGGTGGCCAGCAGCAGG
This sequence comes from Streptomyces sp. NPDC021020, assembly GCF_044333285.1. Classification (NCBI taxonomy): domain Bacteria; kingdom Bacillati; phylum Actinomycetota; class Actinomycetes; order Kitasatosporales; family Streptomycetaceae; genus Streptomyces; species Streptomyces sp. NPDC021020. Next base: position 901,870 of record NZ_JBIRQQ010000002.1, on the reverse strand, counting down.
TCGTAGCCCAGGCGGTGGGCGGCGTCGGCGGTCTCGATCGCGAACCGGCCGTCCACGGCGTGCCGTCCGCCGCCCGGACCGCCCACCCCTTCACCGCGGGGCAGGGCCAGCGCCACCACCTGGGTGCGCCCGCTGCGCAGCATGCGCGCGCCGGCCCGCGGGTGGTAGTCGAGCGCCTCGACGGCCTCGCGCACCCGCTGCCGGGTCTCCTCGGTGGTGCTGCGGTCGCCGTTCAGCACGTAGGACACGGTGCTGGGAGCGACACCCGCGCGCCGCGCGACGTCTCTGATGCTGGCCATCGTCGACCTCCGGTCCGCCCTGGCCACCGGCGCCGGGGAGAGCCGTCATGGTAACCGCGGACGGTCAGACGGCCGCCGGACGGAGGGCGGAGACGATGCCGGCGAACCGCTCGGCCGCGAACTCCGCCTCCTCCATGGCCATCGTCAGCGGCGGCATGAGTACGACGGTGTCGGGCGTGTAGTGGACGAGCAGGCCCTGTTCCCGGCACGCCCGCTCCAGGTCGCGCCGGTCCGGCATCGACAGCGGGCTGCCGTTGTCGTCCACCAGGTCCAGGCCCACGTAGGCGCCGACGGTCCGGATGCCGTTCACGGCGGGCGCCCCGGCGAGCAGTTCGCCGAGCCGGTCGCCGAGGTACGTGCCCAGCGCCCGGCCGCGTGCCACCAGGTCCTCGGCGGTGTACGCGCGGATCGCCGCGAGGGCGGCGGCGCACGCGACCGGGTGGCCGTCGGTGGTCGACGCGTGCGCGAAGACCGTGCTGCCGGTGTCGAACGCCGCGTGGACCGCGCGGGTCGTGAGCACCGCGCCCAGCGCCGCGTACCCGGCGGTGATGCCCTTGGCCAGGCACATGACGTCCGGCGCCACCCCGGAGATGCCGGCCGCGAACATCTCGCCCATCCGTCCGAAGCCGGTGAAGGCCTCGTCGAAGACGAGCAGGATGCCGTGCTTCGTGCAGTAGTCGCGCGCGGCGCGCAGGTAGGCGCTGGGCAGCGGCTGCCCGTTGCGCCCCTTCACCGGCTCGACGACGAACGCGGCGATGTTCTCCGCGCCCAGCGCGTCGAGCTGCCCGGCCAGCGCGGTGCCGTCGTCGTCGGCGGCCGGCTCGGGGATGTGCCGGAAGCCCTCCGGCATCGGGCCGAACGTCCAGTGCATGATGCGCTGCCCGCTCGCCGCCATGGCCGCGGTCGGGCTGCCGTGGTAGCTGTCGCGCAGGCCGACGATCAGCCGGCGGTCCCGGTGGCCGGTGTTGCGCTGGTAGGAGCGGGCCATCAGGATCGCGCTCTCGACGGCCGCGCCACCGGTGTGGCAGAAGCGCACCCGGTCCAGCCCTGCGGGGGCGATACGGGTGAGCTCCCGGGCCAGGTCGACGACCACCGGCGCCGGCAGCTCCCACCGCACCATGCAGACGTACGGCAGCTCGCGCGCCTGCCGGCACATCGCGTCCACCACGTCCGCCCGGCCGTAGCCGAGCATCATGTTGCCCACCCCCGCGCGGGCGTCGAGGGCGCGGTTGCCGGCCGCGTCGATCAGCCAGCTGCCCTCCCCCTTGACCCACAGGTCCTGCGGGGTGTTCCGCTCCAGGATCGTGGACGTGGGGACCGTCCCGTGCCAGAGGGGGTAGTCGTCGTGGTCCCATGTGCTCGGCGTCGTCATGGCCGTCTCTTCCGGGGTCGGCGGTGCCTGACGTTACTTGACGGGTGCCTGGACCACGGCGCAGGTGAAGGTGTATCCGCCGGTCCCCTGGATGAGCATGCCGTACTCGCCCGGGTTGAGGTCGGCCTCGATGTCCACCAGGTTCGCCAGGAAGTCACCGGCGCCGAGGCAGCCGGTGGTGCACTCCAGGTAGCGCGGGTCGCCGCCGATGAACTCCTTGATCGCGGGCTTGAACATGCCCTCGCGCATGTTCCTGGTCAGCCGCGGCAGCGCGACGGCGCTGATGTCGGAGGGCCCGATGCCCGCCTTGGCGAGCGCGCCCATGACCAGGTCGTGCAGCTTCGGGACGGCGAGCTTGACCATGCGCCCGGCCGCACCGGACTCCCGGAACACCTTGTTGGCCGCGCGCAGGTCGATCGGCGTTCCGTGGCCCAGCGGGACGGAGGTGAAGTCGGCCTCCCCGCGCATCTGGATCTCCCACTCGGAGTCCGACACCATGTCGAGCGACAGCAGGTGCAGGACGTCGGCGCCCTCTCCGGTCCGGCCGAGGACGACCGCGGCCGCCGAGTCCGAGTACGTCGCGTCGTCGTCGCTGGCCCAGCGGTCGAAGCCGGGCAGGCTGAAGCGGTCGGAGCTGGTGACGAGCACCGCGCTCTGCTCGGGGGTGGCGGTCAGCCACTTGGCCGCGATCTGAAGGGCGACGGCGCCGCCGTTGCAGAGCTGGTGGACGTTGATGGGGAGCGCGTCGTCGATCCCGGCCTGGTGGGCGACGTAGTGGGCCGGCGACCACATGTCGAAGCCCTGGTGGTAGCTGTGCGCGTGCACCACGCAGCCGACGGCGCCGCGGTCGACGCCGCTGCTGTCGAGAGCGCTGCCCGCGGCCTGCGCGGCCATCCGGGGCGGCGCGACGTCCTCCGGGGCGACGTGCAGTTCCGAGATGCCGATGCGCTCCATGTCCGCTGCGCTGAGCGCACCCTCGGCCGGACCCTCCTTGTCTTCCGGAAGCCAGAGGGTCGCCGCCTTGATGCTCAGCCCCGTCGCAGTCACTGTGTTTTCACCCTTCGTTCGTTTCCATCAGGCGTTGTGGTTCTGGCGCTCTCGTTCAGGCCTGCGCGTGCCGCTGTGCCAGCAGCGCCCGCTTGTCGACCTTGCCGGAGCCCGTCAGGGGGAAGCTCTCGCGTACGTGGATCTCGCCGGGCAGCATGTAGCCGGGGACCTTGGTCGCCAGGTACTCGGTGCACGCCTTGTGCGTGAAGTCCTCGCCCGCCGGGACCACGAACGCCACCACGACCTTCTCGCCGTCGTCCTTCTCGGCGACGGTGACGAAGGACTGCCGGACACCGGGCGCCTCGTTCATGAAGTGCGCGATCTCGCCCAGCTCGATCCGGAATCCGTTGACCTTCACCTGGTCGTCGAGCCGCCCCTGGAAGACGACGTTGCCGTCCTCGCGTACGAAGGCGCGGTCGCCGGTGTGGTAGAGCCGCACCTTCTCGCCGTCGATGTCGTACTCGACGTACTTCTGCTCCGTCAGCTCCGGCCTCCCCAGATACCCCGGCGACAGGCCGGGGCCCGCCAGGCACACCTCGCCCGGCTCGCCGGGCGCGCACAGCACGCCGTCGCGGACGACGTACAGGGAGGTGTTCTGGATGGGCAGCCCGATGGGCAGCGCGGAGTCGCCCAGGACGGAGTCCACGACGGGGTAGTAGGTGGCGAACACCGAGCACTCGGTGGGCCCGTAGACGCTGACGACCCGGCCGTCCCCGTAGTACGTGCGGCCCTTCTCGATGTGCCGCAGCGAGTGCGCCTCGCCGCCGGTGAGGATGGTGGCGACGCCGTCGAACACGGCGGGGTTCTCGTCCACGATCACGTTGAAGAGCGCCGTGGTGACGAAGACCGCGGTGACGCCGTTGTCCTGCACGATCCGCTTCAGCTCCGACAGCCGGACGTAGTCCGACGGGTAGAGCACGCACGTCCCGCCGTGCAGCAGCGTGCCCCAGATCTCGAACTCGGCGGCGTCGAAGGCGACCGCGGCGAGCTGCGGGACGACGGAGTTCTCGTCGAGCTGGACGAAGCGGGAGTTGAACACCAGCCGGACGATGCCCTCGTGGCGGATCGGCACGCCCTTGGGCGATCCGGTCGAGCCCGAGGTGAAGACGATGTAGACGACGGAATCCTGCGCGACCCGCAGGTCGGGGTCGGGCGCGGCGGTGTCCAGTCCGGCCGGGTCGGCGGAGATCACCTGGGCCTGCGGGAAGCGGGCCGCCGTCTCCTCGGGTGCGTCGGTCAGCAGCGTCGTGCAGTGCGCCTGCCCGAAGATGCCGGCGAGCCGGTCGTCCGGCCACTTGCGGTCGAAGGGCAGGTAGGTGCCACCGCACTTGATGATCGCCAGCATGGCGGCGATCATCTCCGGCGAGCGCTTGACGCACAGGCCCACGACCTGGCCGGGCTTCACCCCGGCCGCGCGCAGCCGCGCGGCAAGGCCGTTGGCCAGGCCGTTGAGTTCGCGGTAGGTGACCTTGCGCTTCTGGTGGACCACCGCGACGGCGTCCGGCCGCCGGGCGGCGGCGGCCTCGAACAGCTCCTTGAGGCTCTCCGCCGGGTAGTCGGCGTCCGTCCTGTTCATCTTCCCATGAACGGCGAGAGCCTCATCCGAAAGGGCGATCTTATCCATTCGAATTCCCCAGACGTGTGTTGACGACTCTTGTGACGTGCGCTGGGTGGCTGTCCACGAAGAAATGTCCGCCAGGTACCTCTACCAGCTCGCAGTGCCGCCTGGTGAAACTCTTCCAGCCGCGCATGGACTGCCAGCTGTCGATTGAGTCGTCCAGGCTGTAGAGCGCGGTGATGGGCACGTCCACGCCGTCCGCGTGGCGGTCGTCCCATATCTCGGCGAGCCGGATCTCGCTGCGCACCGTCGGCAGGAGCAGGCGCAGCAGCCGCTCGTTCCCGAACAGCTCCGCCGGTGTGCCGCCCATTCCCGCGACGGCACCGCGGAAGTCATTTTCCGTCATTTCGTGCATGAAAGGCCGGGCCTGCGGCGAATCCGGGCTCCGGCAGCCGGAGACGAACAGCCTGCGGGTCATTCCCGGGTAGGCGGCCGCGGCCCGGTGGGACAGCTCGTACGCGAGCCGCCCCCCGAAGCTGTGGCCGTAGAAGGCGTGGCGGCGCGCCAGCCGCGGCGACAGCGCCTCGAAGACGTCGTCGACCAGCGGCTGCCACTGCTCGTAGCGGGGTTCCTTGAGGCGCCGGCCCCGGCCGGGCAGGATCACGCACACCAGCTCGACGTCGTCCGCGATCCCGTCGCACCAGCCGCGGAAGGTCTCGGGACTCCCGCCGGCGTAGGGAAAGCAGAACAGCGTGCTGGCGGGTTCTGCCACCGCGGCCCTGAGGGTCGTCACCCACCTGTCGTCGGTCGCCGCCACGCCCGGGCCTGCTAGTCCGCTACCGCGTCGGCCGGCTTGGCGTTGCGCTGGATGCTGGCCACGATCTCGGTGAGCCGGCTCTCGGTGAACAGCTCGTCCGGCGGCAGCGAGTCGTCGCCGAACTCGCGCTCCGCGCGCTCCATGAGCTTCACCGCGCTCAGCGAGGTGCCGCCGGCCTCGAAGAAGTCGTCCTCGCCGGCCGACACCCGCAGGCCCAGCTGCTTGCACTCGTCGATGACCCACGCCAGCAGCGCGTCCGGTGCCATCCGGTCGTCCGTCTCGCTCATTTTCATCTCTCCTAGTGCACCGGGAATCGGAATCCGTTGACGTTGGTGTCGACGAAGCGGTTGTGGCCGTACTTGTCCTCGCCGGACGTCAGGACGCAGCCGAACTTGTCCAGGCTCGCGCGTGCGCCGAACTCCAGCAGCTCGTCGGAGTACGGGTAGACGCGGACCTGCGTCGGCAGGTAGCGGGAGGCGAAGCCGAGGCGCATCTTGGTGTCGCTGCTGTTCGGGTGCGACGCGTGCATGAGCGTGGACCAGAAGAGGATGAACTGGCCCTGGCGCATGACCTGGGAGACGGCCTGGGACTCGTCGGGGCGCCAGTCGGGGTCCTTCTGCAGCTGCCGGTAGTCGTAGCCGAACAGGCCGCGCTTGACGCCGTCCTTGTCCATCTGGTTGATGATCTCCGGGTTGTACTCCATGACCTTCGACTCGTCGTAGTTCATGGAGGTGTGCGTGCCCGGGATGAACTGGAGGCAGCCGTTCTCCACCGACGCCTCGGTGAAGGCGGTCCAGGCGGTGATCGTGCCGCCGAACTCGGCGTCCTCCGGCCACACGATGTGCGGGTGCTTCGCACCGTCGACGCTGGAGAAGTTGTCGGCCTGGTGCCAGTCCGTGCCCTCGTCGCCCGGGTACTTCGGGAAGAGCTCGGTGCGCCAGCACAGGGTGTCGGGGCCCAGCAGGCTCGACACCCGGTCGACGATCTCCGGCCGGGTGACGTGCTCGGCCAGGAAGTCGACGTCGAGGTGCCGGTCGTAGCTGGCCGCCAGGTTGGTGTTGCCGGAAACGGTCTGGCCGTCGGCGTACACGGACTTGCTGGTCTTCAGCAGCTTCGGCCTGGTCTGCCGGAGATATCCTTCCATTTCCTCTTCGCTGTAGAGGTCGAACGGACCGATATAGCCGTCGCGGGCGAACTGCTCGAGCTCTTCGGCACTCAGCGCGAACGTTTTCGTACGAGCCACGTTTTCTCCCCGATCCTATATTGCGCCCCGAGACGGCACCCGGAACGGCATAAAGGCTGGATAATTCGGCCGCCGGCAACTATCGGAGCAGCGCCGGAAACTGGACGAAGAACTGAATGCGACATTAGCTGCGGAATACGTCGATCGACAACCCCTATCCGGAGCGCGGCAACCCCTATCCGGCCAGGTGAACCGGGCAGGGGTACGGTGTACGGCGGGGCTCCGCGGGGGCATCCAGGCCCCGCCCGGAGCCTTATGCGGAAGGCGTTACGGCGCCGGCGTCGCGGCCAGCACGGCGGCGTGCGCGGCGCGGGCCAGCCGGGCGCCCCACAGCGACCGCGGGCCGGCGAAGGCGTGGGGCTCGCCGCGGCCGGTGGTGCGGGCGGCGACGCACACCGCGTCGGTCGGGGTGCCGGAGCAGTCGTACCCGGCGCGCAGCAGCGCCTGGACCTTGGCCTCGGTCGCGGTGGCCACGGCGTTGACCAGAGCCCCGTCGGTGAGCGCGGCCGGGACGACGACGAGGATGTTGACCGTCCCCGGCGCGGCCGGGGACGGTACGCGCCCGGCGGGCGCGGCGGCCCAGCCGTGGACCCCCAGGCCCACGGTGGCGACGGCGGTGACACCGCCGTCCCGGCCCTCGCCGTACGCCCCGACGTCGGCCGCCGTCATGAGCCCGACCCCCGGCCCGGACTCCCCCGCCGCCGCGGCGATCTCCGCGAGGTGCCGCTCCGGATCCGTCCGCCGGTATCCGTGCGGCACCTGGGCGTTGAGCACCCAGCCGCGCTCCCCGATCCCGCCGCCCAGCACCGCGCTGCTGACCATCCGCCAGCCCGCGCCCGCCCGCCACAGCAGCGCCCCCCAGCGCTCGCCGTCCTCGCTGCGTACGACCCGCTCCACCGCGACGGGCGCCACGGCCCTCATACGGCCGGCCTCACGCGGGGTGCGGGGCCGGGGCGGTGGACTCCCGGACGACGAGGGGGGTGGCGAGTTCGACGTGCAGGGTGTCGACGGCGTGGCCGGCCACCAGGCGCATCAGCAGGGAGACGGCCATCCGGCCCATCTCCTCCAGCGGCTGGCGGGCGGTGGTGAGGGTCGGGGTGATGCTGTCGCTCAGCTCGCTGTCGTCGAAGCCGGTGACGGAGAGGTCCTCGGGGACCCGCAGGCCCAGGCTTCCGGCGGCGCGGAGCGTGCCCGCGGCGGTCTTGTCGTTGAAGGCGACGATCGCGGTGGGCGGCCGCGGGTGCGCCAGCAGGGAGAGCGCGGCGCGGCGGCCCTCGTCGGCGGTCGGCTCGGTGATGTGCCGGATCAGCTCCCGGTCGGGCAGGACGCCGATCTCGGCGAGCGCGGAGGCGTATCCGACCAGGCGGTTGCGGCTGGCGAGCCAGTCGACGGGGCCGCCGACGAAGCCGATCCTGCGGTGGCCGAGGCCGATGAGATGGCCGGTGAGGCGGCGGGCGCCGGCGGCGTGGGCGGCGGACACGGAGGCGACGTCCTCGGGGAGTTCGGCGCGCGGGTCGATCACCACCAGCGGGTAGTGCTGGGCGTGCAGCGCCCTGAGATCCTCCGTCGAACTCGGCGGCAGGACGAGGACGGCGCCCGCGAGGCCGGGGGTGCGGGGCAGTTCGAGCAGCGAGCCGCGGCTGCCCTGCGCGCTGCCGCCGGCCTGGACGACCGCCTTGCGGCCGTGCAGGTCGAGCGTCTCGATGACGGACGTGACGATCGTGCCGAAGTAGTCGGTCAGCTGGTACGGGCAGGAGACGAAGACCGGGAGCACGGCCGCCTCCGGGGTGCCGGGCGCGCCGGGCACGGCCGCCCCGCCCAGCCGCCGCGCCGCCTGCCGGACCATCTCCTGGGTGGCGGGTGCCACCGCGTCCCGCCCGTTGATCACCCGGGAGACGGTGGCGATCGAGACGCCGGCCTCGTCGGCGATGGCCCGGATGGTGACCCGTGACCCCGGCCGCCTACCCAACCGGGACAGAGCTCCGCTTCATGACGCGGCAGTCTATAGGGGACGTCAGCGGATGCCGCGTTTGCCGCAGGCGCTGACCTGCTGTGCGTCAACCGGTCCGCTCCCTCCGCGGCAGGGCGGCGACCGTACGCGGAGGGAGCGGGGTCACCGTCCCCGCCCGGCCCGACTTCAACTCCTGTACGGGCAGGCGCCGTCAGAGCCGCCTCCCGGTGCCCATGACCGCTCAACCCGAACGCACAGGTCAGCGCATCCGGCGGGATGGGTACGAGGGGTGACGGCCTCAACTGCTAGTAAAGCTTCCTGACAGATGTCTTGACGTGGTGTCGTCAATACGCGCAAACTCCGGTCTGCTCGGCCGAGAACACCCCCCACCCCCGGCTTCCACGGAGCACCTCATGCGCGTCAAACACTGCATCGCCACCGCAGCAGCACTGGGCCTCGCCGCCACCGGCGCCGTCATCAGCGGTGCGGGCAGCGCCCAGGCGGCGGGCCCGGCGCTGCCGGCCCACTTCGCCGCCCCCTACCTCCAGATCGACGGCAGCACCGCCAACGACATGGCGGCGGACATGAACGCCACCGGGCTGAAGAACTACACGCTCGCCTTCCTGATCCCGCGGTCCGGCTGCACCCCGTACTGGGAGGCGAGCGGCGAGGGCATCGGCGCGTACGCCTCGCAGATCAGCGCCCTCCAGGCGGCGGGCGGCAACGTGATCATCTCCTCCGGCGGCGCGGAGGGCGGTGAGCTGGCCCAGACCTGCACCTCGGTCTCCTCGCTGACGGCGGCCTACGCCAACATCGTCAACACCTACGGCGTCAACCGGCTCGACTTCGACATCGAGGGCGGCACCCTCGGCGACACCGCCGCCAACCAGCGCCGCAACCAGGCGCTCGCCGCCCTCCAGGCGCAGAACCCGGCGGTCCAGGTCGCCTACACCCTCGCGGTGGACCCGGGCGGCCTGCCCTCGCAGGAGTACAACGTGCTCAGCGACGCCAAGAGCAAGGGGGTCAACGTCAGCGCCGTCAACATCATGACGATGGACTTCGGCAACGGGCAGAACGCCCTCAACGACGCCCTGTCCGCGGCGCGCGGCACCGCGGGCCAGCTCGCCGGCCTGTACGGCATCTCGACCGCGGCCGCGTACAACCGGCTCGGCCTGACCCCGATCGCCGGGCAGAACGACGACAACGAGTTCTTCTCGCAGTCGGACGCCCAGACGCTGGAGAGCTTCGCCGCCACCAACGGGGTGCAGGAGCTGTCCTTCTGGGAGGTCGACTACTACGACAAGCCGGCCGGCTACGCGTACTCGCGGATCTTCAACCAGATCACCGGCGGCGGCAGCACCACCCCACCGCCGACCGGCGGCGCGGGCCAGATCACCGGCTACGGCGGCAAGTGCGTGGACGTCGCGGGCGCCAGTTCCGCCAACGGCACGGCCGTCCAGCTCTACGACTGCAACGGCACCGGCGCCCAGCAGTGGACGGTGGGGTCGAACAACACGCTCAAGGCGCTCGGCAAGTGCATGGACGTCGCGTCGGCCGGCACCGCGGACGGCTCGAAGGTGCAGCTCTACGACTGCAACGGGACCGCGGCGCAGTCCTGGCAGAAGCAGTCCAACGGCGAGCTGGTCAACACCGGCTCGGGCAAGTGCCTGGACGCCACCGGGCCGAGTTCCGCCAACGGCACCCGGCTGCAGATCTGGACCTGCTTCAACAGCTCCAACCAGCACTGGACGCTGCCGTCCTGACCCGCCCCGCCCCTGCACGTTCCGGCCCCCCGCGCGCCTCGCGGGGGGCCGGAACGTCCCCGCTACGGGACGTCCGGCGGCGGATCGGTGAAGGCGCCCGCGGCCGCGGCCACCGCGGTGGCCGTCGCGGCGCGGTCGGCCAGCCCCGGGTCCGGGGGCAGGCGCAGGAGCACCAGGTGGTGGTAGAGCGGCGCGGTGGCGGCGACGAGCAGATGCCGGGCATGGGTGCGCGCGGGGATCTCGCCGCGCTCGGCGGCGCGGCGCACGAGAATCTCGAAGCGGGCGTAGCGGTCATCCCAGAAGCGCCGCAGCGCGCCGGAGGCCTGCTCGGAGCGGAAGGACGCGGCGATCAGGGCCGCGGTGACCGGCGGCTCGGACGTGAGGACCGTCTGGATCTGCCGGTTGAGGGCGGCGAGGTCACCCCGCAGCGAACCGGTGTTGTCCGGCTGCCAGTCGGCGCCGGCCGCGGCGTCGACGACGTCGGCGAGCAGTCCGCCGATGTCCCGCCAGCGGCGGTAGACCGTCGTACGGTGGACACCGGCACGCGCCGCGACGGCGTCCACGGTGAGGGCGTCGTAGCCGGACTCCACCAGTTCCAGGAGCACCGCCTCGATCACCTGTAAGCGGATACGCCGGGTGCGGCCGCCCGGCCGACGGGCCCTCTCGGGATCAGCCGCTTCCGGTTCACTTGCTGAGCGCAAATGTGTCATGACGCTATGTTAATACAACTGATATCGCGATAAGCCGGTGCCAACTGGCGTGAACACGCACATAATCGCCTGACCGCCCCGCCCGCCCCATCCGACCGCGTGGCACCATGGGCCGATCATGACGATACGTGTGCTGATCGCCGACGACCAAGAGATGGTGCGGCGCGGGCTGCGGCGGACGCTGGAGAGCCAGCCGGACATCACCGTCGCCGGCGAGGCGGCCGACGGGGTCACCGCGCTGGCGCTGGCCCGCGAACTGCGGCCGGACGTGGCCCTGCTGGACGTCCGGATGCCGGGGCTCGACGGGCTGGAGGTGACGCGGCGGCTCGCGGGCGGCCCGGAGGGCGTGCGGGTCGTCGTGGTGACGACCTTCGACCTGGACGAGTACGTCTACCCGGCGCTGCGGCACGGCGCCTCGGGCTTCCTGCTGAAGCGCTCCGGCCCCGCGCTGCTGGTGGAGGCCGTGCGCGCGGCGGTGGCCGGGGACCAGCTGGTCAGCCCGTCGGTCACGGTGCGGCTGCTGAGGGAGGTGACCGGCGCGGGGCGCGGCAGGCCCGCGCCGGCCACGCCCGGAGAACCGCTCACCGAGCGGGAGACCGAGATCGCCGGGCACGTCGCACTGGGCAAGACCAACGCGGAGATCGCGCGCGAGCTGTTCATCTCCGCCGGGACGGTGAAGACCCATGTCGCCGCGATCCAGCGCAAGTTGGGGGTGCGCAACCGGGTGGGCATCGCCGTCTGGGCCTGGGACGCCGGATGCGCCGCGACCGTCGCGGCCGCCCCGGAGGACCCCGCACGATGAGCCGCACCGCGCGGGATCCGGCGGCGGAAACGGCTGGGGGCGAGGGCGGGCGGCGGATCGGGTGGGCCGCGGGGCTCGCGGCGCTGGTGATGCTGCCCGTCCTCGCCGGGCGCCCGGTCGCCCTCGTGACAGCGGTGCCCGCGGCGCTGGCCGCGTTCGTGCTGTGCCTGCGGGTGCCGTGGCGCCGGGTAGCCGGTGTGCCCGCCGCGCCGCCGGCCGCGGTGTGCCTCGCCTCCCTGGCCGCCGACCTGGGCTTCCGGGGGCCGAAGGGCTACGTCGTGCTGTGGGCGGCGGCCGAACTCCCGGCGCTGCTCCTGCTGCTGCGGCGGGTCGCGCGCCGGGCGCCGGACCGGGCGGGGCTGGTGCTGGGCCCGCTGCTGGCGCTCGGCGCGGTGCTGATGCCGCTGCGGCTGCTGGCGTCCGAGCCGCCCGTCGCAGCGCACGCGGTCACGCTGAGCTGCGTGCTGGGCCTCTTCCCGGTGGGGCTCGCGGCGGGCGTGGGGCTGTACTTCCGCGCCGCCGAGGCGCGGCGGAAGCGCGCCGTCGACGGTGCGCTGCACGCCCAGCGGCTCCAGGTCGCCGCCGACCTGCACGACTTCGTCGCCCATGAGCTGACCGGCATCGTCGTCGAGGTGCAGTCCGCGCGGTGGGCGGGCGGCCTGGGCCCGGAGGAGACGGCGGAGCTGCTGGCCCGGGTCGAGGCGGCCGGGGTGCGGGCGCTGGACTCCATGGACCGCACGGTGGGTTCGCTGCGGGAGGGCGCGGCGCCCGCCCGTACGTACGGGCTCGCCGACCTGCCCGGCCTCGTCGGCCGCTTCACCGCGGCGGGGCAGGGCCCGCGGGCGGAACTGCTGCTGGAGCCGGGCCTGGAGGGCGCCTTGTCCCGGACCGCGGACGACGCCGCCTACCGGGTGGTCGTGGAGGCCCTGACCAACGTCCGCCGGCACGCCCGGGGCACGGCCCGGGTGACCGTCACCGTCGCGCGTACCGCCGACGCCGCCGCCCCGGACGGCGTGGAGGTGACGGTCGTCGACGACGGCGGTGCGCCGCGCAGCCGCAAGGCCCCGCGCCACGGCGGCGGTACGGGCCTGGCCGAGCTGTCCCTGCGCGTCACCACCCTCGGCGGCTCGCTGACCTGGGGCCCGCACGCGTCGGGCTGGCGGGTACGGGCCCTGCTGGCCGGGTGACGGCGGCCCCCGCCGACCGGATCCCGTATCCGCCCGCGATATCTGCCGAACGGCAGATGTGCGCACCTCCCCCGCTCGCGGACCCTCGAAAGGCCTGATCACCGACCCCTCCGGAGGACCGCGTGCGCCCCCCTGTCCTGGCCGCCGCAAGTGTGCCGGCTGCCGTCCTGCTCGCCCTCGGCGCGCTGACCGCCTGCTCCGTGGACGCGAAGAACGCCACCCCCAAGAGCACGGCGTTCGCGTTCAGCGGCGACACCCTCGACGTCCGGGCGCACGGCGTCCCCACCGACCTCGTCGCCACCGATCGGAAGGACGTCGAGGTCACGCGCTGGTTCGACGCGAAGGCCGGCAGCAAGAAGACCCTGGTCTGGAAGCTCCACGGCGGCACCCTCGACCTGGACGCCCGCTGCAAGGGGCTCGCGCTGTGCGACGCGCGCTTCCGCGTGGAGGTGCCGCGCGGCACGACCGTCCTGCGCGACGGCCGGCCCACGAAGCTGCGCGGGGACAAGCACTGATGCTGGAGCTCGTCGACGTCACCAAGACCTACCGCGGCGGCAAGCGCGCCGTGGACGGCGTCACGCTGCGGCTGGCCCCCGGCATGCTGGGCCTGCTCGGCCCCAACGGCGCCGGCAAGTCCACCCTGATGCGTATCGCCGCCACCGTCACCCGCCCGGGCGGCGGCCGCGTGCTGTGGCACGGCGCCGACGCGGTCGCCCGGCCGAACGCGCTGCGCGCCGCGCTCGGCTACCTCCCGCAGGACTTCGGCGTCTACCCGAACCTCTCGGCCCCGGAGTTCCTGCGCTACCTCGCCGCCGCCAAGGGCCTGTCCGCGCGCACCGCCCGGGCCCGTACCGCGGAGCTGCTGCGGCTGGTGAATCTCGACGAGGCCGGAAAGCGCCCGCTGAAGGGGTATTCGGGCGGCATGCTGCGCCGGGTCGGCATCGCGCAGGCGCTGCTCGCCGACCCGGAGGTGCTCATCGTCGACGAGCCCACCGCGGGGCTCGACCCCGAGGAGCGGGTCCGCTTCCGCAACCTGCTGAGCGACCTGGCGGCCGACAAGATCGTGCTGCTGTCGACGCACATCGTCTCCGACGTCGAGTCCGTCGCCCGCGACATCGCCGTGGTGGCCCGCGGCCGGCTGCTCTACCGCGGCACCCCGGAGGAGCTGCTGCGGCGCACCTCGGGCCTGGTGTGGGAGCTGTCGGCGCGGCCGGAGGACCTGGCGGCGGTGCGCTCCCGCTTCACCGTCAGCCGCATGGTGCGCACGCCCGGCGGCGTACGGGTGCGGCTGCTCGCCGGGCACCGCCCCTCACCGGAGGCGGTGCCCGCCGAACCGGACCTGGAGGACGCCTACCTGGCGACCGTCGCGGAGCGGGAAGAAGAGGTCGCCTCATGAGCGCCGCACCCGCGGGCCGGGGGCTCGGCGCGGTCGCCGGGGTCGCCCTCGCCGACCTGCGCGACCGGATCCGCCGCCCGTCCTACGCCGTCACCCTGCTCGCCGCCGTGGCCCTGGGGTGGCTGGCCGTTCCGGCGCCCGGCGCGCACTGGGTGATCCTGCAGATCGGCGACCACCGCGGGACGTACAACAGCGCGTACGTGGGCCTGGCCACCGCGCTGGCCGGGACGCTGTGGCTGGCGCTCGGCGGCTTCTACGTCGTGCGGGGCGTGCCCGCGCGCGACGAGTCCTCGGGCGTCGGTCGGCTGCTGGCGGCCACCCCGCTGCGCACGACCGCCTACTTCGCGGGGAAGCTGCTCGGCAACGTCCTGGTGCTCGCCTCGATGCTCGTGGTGCTCGCGGTGACCGCGCCGGTGATGCAGCTGCTGCGCGGCGAGTCGCGGACCGTCGACCCGGTGGCGCTGCTGCTGCCCTTCGCCGTGCTCGCGCTGCCGGTGATGGTGGCCGTCGCGGCGGCCGCGCTGCTCACCGACACGGTGCCGGGGCTGCGCGGCGGGCTCGGCAACGTGGTCTGGTTCTTCGTCTGGCTGGCCTTCGCCTTCGCCGGGCAGGGGCCGGGCGCGCCGCTCGGCGGGATCGGCGTGCACGAGGCCACCCGGTCCATGCGGGCCGACCTGCTCGCCCAGGCGCCCGGCGCGCGCGGCGACTTCAGCCTCGGCTTCACCTACACCGACACACCGCTGCGGGTCTTCACCTGGGACGGCTTCACGCCGGGCGGGAGCTTCCTGCTCGGCCGGGCCGCGATCGTCGCGCTCGCGGTGCTCTGCGCGCTGCTCCCCGGCCTGTGGTTCACCCGCTTCGACCCGGCCCGGACGCGCGCCCGCGCCACCGCGCCCGTACGCCCGCCCGCGCCGCGGCAGGCCGCCGCCCCGCCGCGGACCGCCCCCGTGCAGGGCCCCCTCACCCCCGCCAGGACCGGCGGCCTGCTCTTCCCGCGGCTGTACGCCGCCGAGCTGCGGATCCTGGTGCAGGGCACCCGCTGGTGGTGGTGGAGCGCCGCGGCGCTGACGACACTGACCGCCTTCGCCGCGACCGGCAGCGGCGCGACCCGCTTCGTGCTGCCCGCGGCCTGGATCTGGCCCGTCCTGCTGTGGTCCCGGCTCGGCTCGCAGGCCGCCGAGCACCGCGTCGACACCCTGCTCGGCGCGGCCCCCCGCCCGTACCGCCGGGTGCTGGCGGAGTGGGCGGCGGGCGTCACCCTCACCGCCGTCACCGGGCTGGGCCCGCTGGCCGTCCTGCTGCGCGACGGCGACTCCCCCGGCGTGGCCTGCTGGCTCGCGGCGGCCGCGTTCATCCCCTCCCTCGCGCTGGCCCTCGGCACCCGCAGCCGCGGGCACCGCCTCTTCCAGGGCCTCTACGTACCGCTCTGGTACGCCGCCGCGAACGGCCTGAGCGCCCTCGACTTCATGGGCGCCACCCGCGCTCCCGGCACCTCCGCCACGCTCCCCCCGCCCGTCCTGGCGGCCCTGTCGGCGCTGCTGCTCGGCACCGTCCTCGCCCCGCTGCTGCGCCGGCCCGCCGCGGCGCGGCTCAGCGGGCCAGCAGGTCCCGGATCGCCGCCGTGACCTCGTCGGGCGCCTCCTCGGCCATGAAGTGCCCGGCCCGGGTCAGCCGGTGGTCCAGGTCCGGCGCCCAGGCCCGCCACACGGCGGCGGCGTCGTAGCCGAGCTGCGCGCCCCAGTCCTGCTGGATCACCGTCACGGGCATGGCCAGCTGCGATCCGGCGTCCAGGTCCGCCTGGTCGTCCGCGACGTCGGCGCCGGCCGAGGCCCGGTAGTCCGCGACGATCGACGGCACCGCCGCGGCGCTCGCCCTCAGGTAGGCGGCGCGCACCTCGGGCGGCATCGCGGCGGGGTCGGCGGACCAGGCGTCGAGGAAGGAGCCGAAGAAGGCGTCCGCGCTCGCCGCGATCATCGTCTCGGGCAGGCCGGGCGGCTGCGCCATGAGGTAGAGGTGGTAGCCGACCGCCGCGGACACCCCGTGCAGGACGTTCCACATGTCCAGGGTCGGCACGATGTCGAGGATGCCCAGGTGGGTGACCGTCTCGGGGTGGTCGAGCCCGGCCCGGAAGGCGACCAGGGCGCCGCGGTCGTGGCCGGCGAGCGCGAAGCGGTCGTGGCCGAGCGCCGCCGCGAGGGCCACGACGTCGGCGGCCATGGCGCGCTTGGCGTACGTGCCCGGTCCGGTTGCGGGCGGCTTGCCGCTGGCGCCGTAGCCCCGCAGGTCGGGGCAGACCACCGTGTGGTCGGCGGCGAGCCGCGCGGCGACGTGCCGCCACATCAGGTGGGTCTGCGGGAAGCCGTGCAGCAGCACGACGGGGCTGCCGCTGCCGCCGACGGCGGCGGCGATCTCCACACCGTCCGCGCCGGGCAGGCGCACGTGCTCGAAGCCGGGGATGCCGGGTGCCATGGGGAACCGTCCTTCGCTGGGAGGGGCTGACCCGGCCGAGCATGGGCGGCGTCGATCAGCAGCCGATCAGTACGGCGCGGCGCGGGGCCCCGCGGGCGCGGAGGATGGGGGTATGCGCATCGACGTCCTCGGCACCGTGCGGGCCCGCCACGACGACGGCCGCCCCGTCGCACTGGGCGGCCCCCGCCATCGCGAGGTGCTGGCCCGGCTCGTCGCCGCCGAGGGGCGGATGGTCGGTACGGACACCCTCGTCGACGACCTCTGGCCGGATCCGCCGGCCCGCGCGGTGGGGGCCCTGCGCACGTTCGTCGCCGCGCTGCGCCGCGCCCTCGAACCCGACCGCCCGCCCCGCCACCCCCCGCGCCTGCTCGTCACCGAGGGCCCCGGCTACGCGCTGCGCCTGCCCCGCACCGCCGTGGACGTCCACCGCTTCGAGGACACGCTCGCCGCCGCCCGCCGCGACCCCGCCGCCCCCGGCGCGGCAGCCGCCCTCACCACCGCCCTCGCCACCTGGCGCGGCCCCGCCTACGCCGACGTCCCCGCCTCCCCCTGGGCGGAACGCGAGCGCGCCCGCCTGAAGGAACTCCGCCTTGAGGCGGTGGAGCTACGGGCCCGCATCCTCCTCGACTCCCCACCGGACCCCGCTCACCCGGACGGTTCCGTCCCCACCGCCGCTACTCCGGGCCCGCGCGGCCCACGAGCAGACCTGGCCGGCGCGGGTCCCGCCACCGGGGACGAGCCCGGCCCGGACGGGGCCGGAGGGGAGGCAGCCGGCGCCCCGGCGGCGGACGACGGCACGGCGAGCGCCGCCACAGACAGCGGTGCGGTAGACGGCACCGCGGCGGCCGGCAGCGCGAAGGGCACCGAGGCGGCTGCCGACGCCTCGGCCAACAGCGGCACGACGGGCGGCGCACCGGCAGACAGCACCGCAACAGGCACCAGGGCGAAGGGCAACGAGGCGGCGGACGGCGGCGCGGCGAACAGCAGCGCGGCCGACGGCGCACCGGCGGGCGGCATCTCAGCAGGTACCAGCACGACCGGCAACAAGGCAGCCGCCAGCACCCCGACCAACAGCAGCACGGCCGACGGCGCACCAGCAGACAGCACCGCAACAGGCACCAGGGCGAAGGGCAACGAGGCGGCGGACGGCGGCGCGGCGAACGGTACCGCGGTGGGAACCGGCACAGCGGACAGCGCCGCGATGCAGGGCCCTCCCTCGGGCGGCGGCAGCGCCGTGGCGGACGGCGGCCCGGGTGGCGGCGGGGACGGGGTGGACGCCGGGGGCTCGGGGGCCGAGGGTTTCGGCGGGCTCGTCGCCGAGTTGGGCGCGCATGTCGACGCGCACCCGTGGCGGGAGCCCGCGTGGGGGCTGCTCGCCCGCGCGCTGCACCGTGCGGGGCGCCAGGCCGACGCGCTGGCGACGCTCCGGCGCGCCCGCGCGATGCTCGCCGACCGGCTCGGCCTCGACCCGGGCCCGGAGCTGCGGCGGGTGGAGGCCGAGATCCTCGGCGCGGACGCGGCCGCCGGGTGGACGGCCCCGGGCGTCCGGCTCGGCCCGCGGACCACCGTGGACCTGGCCCGTACCCTCGCCTTCGCGGGCGGCGACGCGCTGGTCCACTCGCGGCGCGACCGGCTCGCCGCGATCCGGGCGGCGGAACGCACCGGGGATCCCGGGCTGACCGCCCGGGTCGTCGGCGCCTACGACGTGCCCGCGCTGTGGAGCCGGGCCGACGACCCCGGGCAGTCCCGCGCGGTCGTCGCGGCCGCCGAGCGCACGCTCGCCGCGCTCGGCCCCGCCGCTCCCGCCACCGTGCGCGCCCGCCTGCTGGCCACCGTCGCGGTCGAGAGCCGCAGCGCGGACCTCACCGCGGCCGAGCGGGAGCGCGCCGGGCGGGCGGCGCGGCAGGCGGAGGCCCTGGCCAGGGAGTCGGCCGATCCGGCCCTGCTGGCCTTCGCGCTCAACGGGACCTTCCTGCAGTCCTTCACCCGCCCCGGGCTCGCCGGGCTGCGGGACGGGATCGGCGCCGAGATCCTCGGCCTGGCCGAGCGGCACGAACTGCCGGGCTTCGCGGTGCTCGGGCGGCTCGTCCGGCTCCAGTCCGCCTCGGCGCTGGGCGACCTGGACGCCGCCGCGGGGCACGCCGAGGCCGCAGAACGGCTCGCCGCCCTCACCGAGGCCCCGCTCGTACCCGTCCTCACCGGCTGGTTCCGGGCCCGCGCGGCAGCCGCCCGCAGCACCGCGCCCGACGGGCCGTCACCCGCCGCGGCGGCGGCGCGCTACCGCGAGGCCGAGGGGGCGCTGCGGACCGCGGGGATGCCGGGGCTGCACCGCGGCCTCTTCGCGCTCGCCCTGCTGGGGCTGCGGCTGCTGCACGACCGGCCGGCGCCCACCGACCCGCGCCTGGACTGGGGCCCGTACCTGCCGTGGGCGCGGCCGCTGGTCCTGCTGGCGCGAGGCCGCGCGGACCAGGCGCGTACCGCGCTCGGCGCGCTGCCCGAACCGCCGCGCGACCACCTGCAGGAGGCGCTGTGGTGCCTGACCGCGCACGCCGCCGTACTCCTCGGCGAGCGCGGTACGGCCGCCCGCGCGGCGACGGCCCTGCGCGGCGCCCGGGCGGAGGACGCCGGGGCCGCGAGCGGCCTGCTGACGCTGGGGCCGGTGGCGCGGTACCTGGCGGAGGCGGAGGCCGCCTGACCCCCGCCCGACCCCGTCAGCCCTCCGTCAGTCCTGCGCGGACGCCTCCCGGGCGACCTTCAACGCCCACAGCACCAGGGGCAGTTGGGCGGGCAGCCGGCTGTACGCCACGGCCCTGAGGGCGGGGTGGCGGCGCCGCCAGCGGTAGGCCATGGTGACGTTCGCCGGGAAGACGGCCACGAAGAAGCCCGCGGTCAGCAGCGCCGCGGGGCGGCGGGTGGCGGGGGCCAGCAGGGCGGCGGCGAGGGCGAGCTCGGCGGCCGCGCTGCCGTTCGTCCAGCCGCGCGGGCTGCCCGGCAGGGACCGCGGGACGATCGCGTCGTACGGCTCCGGCACGGCGAGGTGCGTGACCGCGGCCCCCGCGAGCAGTCCGGACAGCAGTCGGGCGGAGCGGACGGACACCGCGGCCTCCTGGATGGGCGGCGCCGGTCCCAGCGACCGGCTACCCGTCGGTAATATCACGGGACCGGCGCCTTCGGCACCGCCTGGCGGAACGGTGCGGCCCCTGGCGGAATTCGATCGTCCGAAACGCCCCCGAGGGTGGTCATGAAGAGGGTAATCTGACGATATCTCATACCGTCGCAGTACCGACCCGGGGGGAAGCGGGCAGGTGGTGCAGCGCACAGTCGGCCACGGCCGTACGGAGCAAGAGGCAGCGCAGGAAGCAGGACGAGGGGCGGGGCGAGGGGCCGGGCAGGAACCGCAGCCGGGGCCGCGGTTCGGGGAGGAGCTGCGCAGGCTGCGCGAGGCGGCCGGCATGTCCTTGCGCGCGCTCGCCCGCGAGGCGCAGTCCAGCCCCGCGCACATCAGCCGGATCGAGCGCGGTCTGCGGCAGCCCGGCCGCGCGCTGGCCCGGCTGTGCGACCGCGCGGTGGACGCCCGCGGGCGCCTGCTCGCGCTGCTGCCGGGCGACGGCGCGGAGCCCGCGGGCAGCGGCGCGCAGGACGCGGACGCCGACGTGCCGGACGGCGCGGACGGCCCCGTCCCGTGGGTGCCGGACCGACGCGACTCCGCCGCCGTCGCCGCGGCGTTCGGGGCCGCCGCCTGGCACTTACGGGTGCTGGGGCGGCAGGTGCCCGCGCACGTCGTGCTGCCCAGCGTCGCCGAGCAGGCCCGCTCGCTGCGGGAGATCGCCCTCACCGGGCACAACCCCGACCGCACCCTGCTCCGGCTGGCCGCGCACACCGCGGAGTTCGCCGGCTGGATGGCCCAGGAGAGCGGGCTCCCCGCGGAGGCGGCACGCTGGACCGCGGAGGCCGGCCGGCTCGCGTCCCTCGGCAGATTCCACGACCTGCGCGCCTACAGCAGGGTCCGGCAGGCCGAGCTGGCGATGTACGCGGGCAGCGCGGACACCGTGGTCGAGCTGTGCGAACGCGTGCGGCACGGCCGTGAGTACGGCGTGCGGGTGCGCGCCTTCGCCGCCCAGCGCGCCGCCCAGGGCCACGCCATGCGCGGCGAGGTCGTCGCCGCGATGCGGGCGCTGGAGCAGGCCCGCGAGCTGTGGTCGGCGCAGCCGGACGAGCGGCCCGACGCCCTGCTCATCGGCTCCGCCGCCATAGGCGACCCGGGACAGCTCGTGACGGGCTGGTGCTGGACCGACCTCGGGCGGCCGCGGCTGGCCGCCGAGCTGCTGCACTCCGCGCTGGGCCCCGCCCACCGGGTGGAGGGCCGCCGGATCCGCGCGCTGTTCGGGGCCAGGGCCGCACGGGCGCTCGCGGAGGGCGGCGAGGTGCAGGAGGCGGTGGAGCTGGGCCGCCGCGCGCTGCGCGCCGCGTCCGCCACCCACTCCGCGACCGCCCGCGGCGAACTGCGCCTGCTCGCCGTTTCCCTGGAGCGCGCCCCCCGCCACCGCCCCGCCACCGACCTTGTGCAGGCCATCCGCGCCCTGCCCGGCCCCGGCGGCGCCTGACGGCTGCCCCGGCCAGCGGCGCGCCGGGCCGCCGGACGCCCCCGGCACCCGCAGACCCACCTCCCGCGGAGCGAACCGTGAACCCACCGCCGGACGCCGCCCGCGTCCGCGGTCCGCGCGTTCGCGGGCGCGGTCGGTGACAATGGCCGCAGGGACGGCGACTGCGGTGAGGACGGCGATGACCGAGGGAGCGCGGGACGGGGGCGGGGGGCCGGCGGGCGGGTGCCCCTTCTGCGAGCTGCTGGACACGCCCGGCCACCCCGCCGTGGTGGAGCGGTGGCCGGACGCGGTGGCGCTGACGCCGCGCGGGCCGGTGACCGAGGGGCACGTCCTGGTCGTGCCGCGCCGGCACGTGGCCGACGCGGCGGCCGACCCCGAGGTGGCCGCCGCGGCGATGCGGCACGCGGCGCAACTCGCGGGCCGCCACCCGTCGTGCAACATCATCACCAGCTGCGGCGCCGAGGCCACGCAGACGGTCTTCCACCTCCATCTGCACGTCGTCCCGCGCCGCGACGGCGACCGTCTGGCCCTGCCCTGGGTCCCCGCCCCCCGCTGAGCGCACCGCTCAGCCGTCCGCCACCACCTCCCACACCGGCGTGCGGACCACCACCGGGCGGTCCCGGTCCTTCTCCGTCGTCAGCAGCGGCATCCACAGCGTGCGCACGCCCCGGCGGTTGACCAGCCGGCAGTCGCGGCCGCAGCCGGGGCAGCCCACGCGGCCCGCGGCCAGGCCGTCCTGCGGGGCGTCGAAGTAGCCGAAGGCGTCGACCCCGCCGCCGGACTGCTCGGGAGCGCGCAGGAACGCGTCCCAGTCCAGCGCGTCCGGCGCCCGGCCGTGCGGGGCGCAGCGCGGGCAGGGCACCCGCACCCGGGACCAGAAGTGCTCCTGCACCACCTCCGGGTCGTAGAAGCCCCAGCGCCGCAGCACCCGGGAGAGCGGGCGGGCGGGCCCGGTGGGCGCGATGCGGCTCTCGGGCGCGGCGGAGACGGGGTCGCAGTTGGTCAGCAGCACGGTCAGCCGCCGTACCTGCTCGTGGTCCGGCAGCCGGAGCAGCCCGTCGGCGGCGGCCCTCGTCAGCGGTGTCGTGCCGGGCACACCGGGCACCACGACCTGCGCGTCCGCGATCCTGGGCAGCCGGCCGAGCCGTACGCCCTGGGTGTGCAGCAGCATGTACGCGGCGCACATCAGCTCGCCCGCGCACCAGAAGGAGTCGGCGTAGTCGCCGGTGAGGTAGACCAGGATGCGCGAGGTCGCCTCGATCTCGCGCTGGAGGCGGGCGACGCCCTCCCACATCTGGGCCCGGGTGACCACCTCGGTGGGGTAGGAGAACTCGCTCGGCGGCACCATCCGCACGGTCGTGCCGTGCTCGCGCTGGAAGGCGTCCCGCCAGGCCTCGGCCGCCTGCTGGTGGGTGCCGCGGAAGCTCATGAAGTGCTCGGCGGGCCGGTCGTACATCCAGTAGTGCCCGGCGGGAGACGGGCCGCCGGAGGGCGGTTCGGGGAGCGGGACGCCGAACCGGGCCGCGAGGTGGCGGGCGAGCCACGCCCCGATCTCGTCGTTGCGGAACGTGCTGCCGTGCACGGGCGCGAACTGGTGCCACGTCAGCACGTTGCGCGGCAGCGGGGTGCGGCTGACGATCACGTTCTTGCGGCGCAGCTTCGTCCACATCGTCATCGCGTCGTAGACGCCGCGCTCGTCCTCCAGCGAGGCGTCCCAGATCGTCACGTCGGTGCGGCCCAACTCCGCGCGCATCCCCTCGCGCCGGTCGGCGGGCGGCCGTACGACGCGCAGCTCGGCGCCCAACCCGGCGGCTATGGGGGCGATGTGACGGTCCAGCAGGTCCTGGCCGCCGTCGGTGGCCGGTGCGAAACAGGTCAGCCTGGGCACGGTCGGGGAGCGTAGCGCGCCCGCGCGCCAGGCAACACCGCAACACCGTGAGGACGGCGCGAACCGGCCGAGACTGGCTTCATCGCGCACACCAGGAGCGCTCGCGGCCCGCGCCGCCGCGCACGCCCGCGCACAGGGGAGCACGCCATGAACACCACGCCCGCCGGCGGCGACATCAAGATCGCCGCCGCAGTCGACTTCGGCACCCACGGCACGGGATTCGCCTGGTCGGTCATCGAGCCGCTGAACGACGTCGCCGCCGAACGCGCCATCGTGCGGTCGTCGTACAAGCCCGCCGGCAGGTACGAGGTCACCCGTGCGAAGGACCTCTCCGCGGTGCTCACCGACGCGAGCGGCGCCGTCGCCGACTGGGGCCACAGCGCGCGGGCCCGGTGGCTCCACATGCTGGAGGCCGAGACCACGCAGGGCTGGGGCTACGCGACCGGCTACAAGATGGCGCTGCGTGCGGACACCGGCGAGATGGGCGTCGCGCAGGCGCTCGGCACCGCCGACATCCACGACACCGCCGCGGTCCGCGCGCTGGTGACCGGGTGCCTGGCCAAGGTGCGCGCCGCCGCCGAGGAGAACATGGCCGCCTCCGGCTTCCTGCCCCACCAGGTGCGCTGGTGCCTGACCGTCCCGGCGATCTGGGACGAGGCCGAGAAGCAGCTGATGCGCGAGGCCGCCGTCGCCGCGGGTTTCCCGGACGACGAGGAGCGGCTGCTGCTGGCCTACGAGCCGGAGGCCGCCGCCATCACGGCGTACCTCTCGCTGGCGCTGGCCATCGACGGCACCGGGCAGACCGACCGGGTGCCGCTCATGAAGGCCGGAACCCGCTTCATGGTGGTCGACTGCGGCGGCGGGACCGTCGACATCACCGCCTACGAGTCGCTCAAGGACGGGACGATCCGGCTGGCCGAGATCGGCGCGGTGTGCGGGGGCCGGCTCGGCTCCGAATTCCTCGACCACGCCTTCCGGACCGAGCTGCTGGCCGACCGGCTCGGCGCGGACCTGGTGTCGCGGCTGGCGGCCACCCATCCCGACGAGCTCCAGCGGATGGCCGACCAGTGGGAGACCCACAAGATCGACGACCTGGTCACGGTGTCCGACGAGGCGACGGGCGAGCTGCGGCTCGCGGAGTCCGGCTACCTGTGGGTGGAAGTGCCCGGCGCGGTCTGGGAGCTGCTCGGCGAGGACCACCGGCAGCGGCTGACCGCGGCGAGCGGCCGCCGCTACCGCCTGGAGTTCACCGCCGCGGAGGTGCAGCGCGTCTTCGACGGCCTGGTCGACCCGATCCTGGCCCAGATCGACGAGCAGCTGGCGGCCATGGCCCGGACCCCGGCCAAGGCCCCCGACGCGGGCGGCGCGCCCCAGGAGTACCTGCTGCTGGTGGGGGGCTTCTCCGGCAGCAGCTACCTGCGCGAGCGCATACACCGGCGGTTCGGGGACCGCATCCGCATCCTGCGCCCCGCCTACCACGACTGCGCCGTCCTGGACGGCGCCGTGCACTACGCCTACGACCCGGGGATGGTCGCCTCCCACCAGGCCCGTTTCACCTACGGGGTGGCGCTGTGCCTGCCGTGGGAGGAGCGGGACGGCGCGGAGCGGCGCGGTGTCGTCGAGGGCCAGGCGCTGTGCGGCAGCCGCTTCCGGGTCGCCGTCGTCCGGGGGCAGACGGTCGAGGTCGACGAGCATGTGGAGGTGCCCGACCTGCGCCCGGTCAACCGCAAGGACACCGAGGTGAAGGTGGAGTTCTACCGGACCCGGGACCTCGACCCCCGCTACACCGACGCGAGCGGATGCCAGCTGGCCGGGACGGTCACGGTGCCCGTCCCCCGCCACTTCCGGCGCAGGAGCAGCACGGACTCCTTCACCTTGCGGATGTACTTCGGCGACACCCAGATCAGGGTCGAGATGCGCGACGACCGGACCGGCACGGTCACCAAGGGCACCGTCGCCTTCGCCCGCATGCGCTGAGCCCGCGCGTCCGGAGCGTACGCCACCAGGCCCGGCGCGGGACCGCCCGCCGCCGGGGCAACCGAGCACGGAAGGAGGCCCAGGACGTGCACGACCACGACAGGACCGGGCCGGCCATCAGGCAGGCGCGCCACGGGGGCGCGCCCGCCGGACACCGTCTGACGGATCTGCTGGGTCTGATCGACCCGGCGGACCTGAAGGACCTCACGGAGAGGGAAGTGGAAGAGGTGCTGCGCCGACTGCTGTTCATGTTCCGCTGGCTGCTGACCGGTGGACCCAATCGTGTCGAGGACGAGCTGAAGCTGCTCCACCGCTCGACCGCCGCCCTGAAGGAGGCAGCGAAGAAGCTCGACGGCAGGCTGGAGGCCACGAACGAGGTGCTCGCCCGGCAGCAGGAGCAACTGGCGCTGATCCAGGGCACCTTGAGCCGGCTCCAGAACGACCAGCACGACCGGCACGCCGAACTCGGCGCGAAGTGGCAGAAGCTGCTGGGCGACAGGGTGCTCGTCCGGCTGGTGGAGCAGGCCGTCTCGCTCGCCCCTGGCCGGACGTGGGATCCCGCGGACCAGTCGCCGGACGCGCACTGGGCCCGGGTGCGCGACGAGGCGACGGCGCGGCGCGCGAGCGCGGAACTGCTGATCGCGGGCGAGGAGGTGGACCTGGCCGCGCTGGAGCGGCTGCTCGTCCCCGCGGGCGTCGAGGGCACGCGGGAGCGGGCCGAGGTCGCGGACCTCGCCGCCAGGGCCGCCGGGCTGCACCGCGCCGCCAGCAGGCTGAAGTACCGCCCCGCCTTCGACTTCTCGCCCCCGCAGCCGGTCGTCACACCGGAGACCGCGGTCCTCTACTCGCCCGAGTGCGGCTACGGGCGGCCGGCCGCGTACGTGGTGCTGCCCGCCTACCAGTTGCGCGAGAAGCGGCTGACGCTGCCGACCGTACTGACGGACCGCGCCGCACCGGCGGTCCCCCGTACCACGGGCACGGGGAAGGACACCGTATGAGCGTCATGGACCTGCGGGTCCTCGCCGAGCGGATCCCGCTCGTCGCCGACCGGGCCCTGGTGGAGATCGTCAACAGCACCGAGACCGCCGGCCACCTGGCGGACCACCGGGCCGGGGAGGGCTTCTTCCGGCGCCTGTGGTCGAAGGGCACGGGCGCGGACCGCAAGCGCGAGGTGCAGGGGACCCAGGCGCTGGCCCGCGCCCAGCGCCTCACCGTCGACCTGGTCCGCGACCTGGGCGAGCACCTGTCCTTCACCAGCCTCAACGTGGCACTGGTGTCGACCCGGCTGGACGAGCTGGCCCGGGAGACCGAGGACAGCGGCCGGCTGGCCCGGCAGAGCCTCGGCGAGGTGTCCGAACTGGCGTCGGTGGTGGCCTCCTTCATGGACATCACGACCCGCCGGCTGGACGCCGTCGAGCAGCGCCTCGACACCCACGCGGCACTCCTGGACGTCCACGCCGCCGCCCTGCTGGAGCTGGAGCGGCGGCAGGTCCACAGCGAGCTGTGGCAGAACTCCCGGGACACCGTGGACGCTCTGATGCGCAAGTGGCGCACGTACGGCGCCTACCGCTCGCTGCCCTGGCCCGTCCAGGCGCTGCTGCTCGCCCGGCAGCTCGCCGCGGGCAAGCCCGGGGAGCACGAGGCGGCCACCGGCGACCGGGAGTGGCGCGAGCGGCTGACCGGCGAGCTGCTCGCCGACCCCGGGTACACGGATCTGCGGGAGGCGCTGGAGTGGCGGGAGCGGCTGCCGCTGGCGGCCCTGCTCTCGCACGTGCTGTCCGGGCTGCCGGGCGCCGACGAGAGGCTGATGGTCGCCGAGCTGCTCGGGGCCGGGCTGCCGCCCGGGCTGCGCCCGCCGCACGGCCCGCTCGCCCTGGTCACCGCGCGCACCCTGGAGCTCGCGGTGCTGCGACCGCAGGAGCAGCAGAAGCACCTCATCCACCAGGCCCGCCAGGACACCTTCGCGGAGTGCCTGACCAGGCCGGGGCCGATGACCGCGCAGGAGTTCGTGCGCTGGGCGGTGGAGGAGCAGGCGGACGCGGCGCGGGCGGCCCGCGGGCGGGCCGGACGCGGGCTCGCGCCGGGCGGACGCGGCGCCCTCCCGGACGGTGACGCGGGCCCGGCGCGGGTCCCCGACCCCGTCGGGGAAGGGAGCGCGTGATGGGCGGCGACACGCCCGCGAAGGGCCCGGACGAGACCGCCGCGCTCGTCGCGCGGGCCGAGGCGATCGCCGCGCGCCCCGTCCCGCCGGTCCCCGCCCGGCGCGAGGGGCCGCAGCCGCTGCCGCTGGCGCCGCCGCCCGAGCACCGGGTGGGGCTGGTGCTCGCGGGCGGCGCGGCCAAGGGCGCGTACCAGGTCGGGGCGGTGCGCCGGCTCGCGGAGGCCGGGGTGCAGCTGACCGCGGTGGCGGGGACGAGCATCGGCGCCCTCAACGCGGCGGTGCTGGCCTCGTCCCCCGGCCTGGTGGCGGGCGCGGACCGGCTCGGCGAGGCGTGGGAGTGGTTCACCGGGCGGTTCGGGGCGGGGCCGTTCGGCCCGGCGGACGGGACGGACGAGGAGTTCAGCGTCCAGTTCGGCAACCTGGCCCCCCGGCTGCTGCGCATGCTGTCGCGGCGCGGCGACCTCGAACGCCTGGTGCGCACGTCCGTCGACACGCAGGCGCTGCGCACCGGCATACCGTGCCGGGTCGCGGTCTACCCGGTGGAGGCGCCGATCCCGCTGATCTTCTTCCGGCTGCGCGCCGCGCAGGCCGCCGCTCAGGTGCTCCGGCGCTACCGGGGCCTGCGCTCCCGGATGGTGGAGCTCAACACGCTCTCCGACCAGGAGGTGGTGGACACGGTGCTGGGCAGCGCCGCCCTGCCGCTGCTCTTCCCGCCGCGCAGCGCCGGCAGCGGCTACTACCGCGACGGCTTCCTCGGCGGGGACAACACACCGATCCGCGCGCTGGCCGACGTCGACCACTGCGACGTGGTGATCGTCGTGCACCTCGCCCCGGGCGAGACGGTCCGCGCCGACGAGCACAAGGGCCTCACCCTCCTGCAGATCCGCCCCGCCCGCCCGCTGGTCCCCCCGGGCCCGCTCGGCGGTGTGAGCGGCCCGCTCGACTTCTCCCCCGGCCGCTACCGCACCCTGCACGACCAGGGCTACCGGGACGCCGACGCCGTGATGACCCGCCTGAACGCCCTGCTGGGCGCCGCGGCCGCCGTCCGCCACTCCGAACGCCTGATGGCCGAGCGCGTCCAGCACCTGATCGCCCCGCCACCACCCGGCGCCCTCCGGCTGCGCCCGCAGCCCGACCCGGAGGAGGGCCCGGGCGGCTGAGCCGGACCGGCGCGCGGGCGCACGCGCCGGTCGCCCCCCCGGGGTTCGGACGGCGCCCGGGGGGTCAGACGGCGCTCGGTGCCGGGGCGGGCGGCGGGACCTCCGGGACGGGCTCGTACCGCAGCAGCGCGGGGGTTGTGGCCGCGGTGAGGACGATGCCCGCGAGGCACGCGGCTCCCCCGCTGACGGCGCTGAACGCGGGTGACACGAGGGAGCCCACCGCGCCCGCCTCGGCGTTGCCCAGCCGCGGTCCGGCCTCGCCCGTCACGAAGCCCACCGCGCTCACCCGGCCGCGCAGGGCGTCCGGGGTGCGCGTCTGGAGGATCGCCGACCGGAACACTCCGCCGACCATGTCCGCCGCACCGGCGACCGCCAGCAGCGGCACCGCGAGCCACAGCGACCGCGCGAGCCCGAACCCCGCGACCGCCAGCGCCCAGCAGCATCCGGCCGCGAGCAGCGCCCGCCCCTGGCGGCGCACGCCCGGCAGCCCGCCCGACACCGTGGCCGCCAGCACCCCGCCTGCCGCGGGCGCCGCGTAGAGCAGGCCGGCGGTCCGCGGGCCGCCGTGCAACTGCCCTTCCGCGAATGCGGGAAAGAGGGCGAAGGGCATTCCGAACACCGTGTTGTTCACGTCCAGCAGCAGGATCGACCGCAATGCGGCGTGATCGCGCACGAATCGCAGCCCCTCGCCCACCGACGCCAGTCCGGCCTTGTCCGCTTTACGGTGTGCGGGCATCGGCGGCAGCCGCAGCGCCGAACGGACGACGAATGCAAAGCTCACCGCGTCCACCGCATAAGCCGTCCCCGCGCCCGCCGAGGCGATCAGCACCCCGGCGAGCAGCGGGCCGGCGACGATGCTCGCCTGGAAGGACATCTGCTGCAGGGCCGCGCCCTCGGTGTACCGCTCCGCCGGCAGCAGCAGCGGCATGAAGGTGCGCGAGACGGGCGTGCTGAGCGCGAACAGGCTCGCCTGGACCCCCGCCAGCACGAGCAGCACCCACGGCTGCCGCACGCCCAGCGCCGCCTGGAGCGCGAAGAGCACCGAGACCAGCGCCGACAGCCCCGAGGTCAGGGCGAACAGCCGGCGGCGGTCGAACGAGTCCGCCAGGGATCCGCCGAAGAGGCCCAGCGCGATCGTGGGCACGGCCTCCACCAGGCTCACCGCCCCGACCGCCGCCGGGGACCGGGTCATCGCGTAGACCTGGACGGGCACCACGACGCCCGTGACCATATTCCCCGTCGTCGAAACGGTCTGCCCTAACCACAACCGCCGGAAATCCGCCGAATCCCGTAGCGGCCCCAAGTCGACCAGCAGTTTTCCGCGGGCCGGCCGCCGGAATCCGCCACCGGTCCTTTCCGCTCCGCCGCGATTCGCGACGTCGTCGGCCCCGCCCGGGGAGGCACCGCCGGAATCCGTCGCATCCGCCACGACCGGCACGCTATCCGTGCGCCCGACCGGCGGCAAGGCGGCCGTGAGAAAGGCCCCGCCCGGTGGCTAGGATGCGCGCATGGCCGAGAGCGACCCGAGCGACCCCACGGAGCAGAGCCTGTGGCGGCCGCTGCGCCTGCTCCAGGCCGCGGTCGACGCCGACATCGCGCGGATCTACGCCGACCAGCGGATCGACGGGCTCAAGCCCGCCTTCGTCATGGAACTGCTCCGGCTGCACGCGCGCGGGCCCATGACCATCGCGGAGCTGGCGGAGTCCGTGCAGCGCACGCACTCCGCGCTCAGTCAGAAGGTCGCCGCTATGCGGAAGGCAGGGTGGGTCACGACGGTGGTGGGGGACGACGCGCGGACCAGGAAGGTCGCGCTCACCGACGAGGCCCGCCGGGTGGTCGGGCGGCTGGCGGCCGAGTGGCGGGCCACCGAGGCGGCCCTCGCCGAGCTGGAGACCGAGGTCCCCTACCCGCTCTCCCGCGCCGTCGCCGACATCGGGCGGGCCCTGGAGCGCAGGAGCTTCCACGACCGGGTCGCCGCGCACCTCGCGGGGGGGCGCCGGATGACCCCGGCCGCCTCACGCGGGCGGTATGCGCGCGACCGCGCGGCCATGCTACGATGAATGCGTTGCAGTTGTGGTACCCATGAACCTATGTGCGCCTGACGGAAATGTTTCTTCCTGCAGGCGCATTAGTTTTTTCCGGCATCTCCGGATGGGGCCTCTGCCTACTGAAGGAGAAAGTCATGGCACAGGGAACCGTGAAGTGGTTCAACTCCGAAAAGGGTTTCGGATTCATCGAGCAGGACGGCGGCGGCCCGGACGTCTTCGCCCACTACTCGAACATCGCCTCCCAGGGCTTCCGTGAGCTCCACGAGGGCCAGCGGGTCAGCTTCGACGTCACGCAGGGCCAGAAGGGCCCGCAGGCGGAGAACATCGTTCCCGCCTGATTGCCGTAACGCGGAGCGGTAACGCGTATCGGCGGAGCCGTAACGCGGAGTAGCTCACCGGGATCCGCACCGTCACGGTGCGGATCCCGGTTTGTGTTGTATCCAGGAAGGCAGACAGCCCCATGTCCCGCAGGTCCCAGAAGCCGAACGGCCGCGCCGCCGCGCCCGCGTCGGCCCCGTCGTCGCCCAGGGAATTCCGGGTGCCGGAGAGCAAGACGCCCGCGCTTCCCGCCGTCGAGGAGTTCGCCGACCTGGACATGCCCGCGGGCCTGCTCGCGACCCTCACCGCACAGGGCCTGACCGCCCCCTTCCCGATCCAGGCCGCCACGCTCCCCAACTCGCTCGCCGGCCGCGACCTGCTGGGACGCGGCCGCACCGGCTCCGGCAAGACGCTGGCCTTCGGGCTCGCCCTGCTGGCCCGGACGGCCGGGCTGCGCGCACAGCCCAAGGCGCCGCTGGCCCTCGTGCTGGTCCCCACCCGTGAGCTGGCCCAGCAGGTGACGGACGCGCTGGCGCCGTACGCGACGGCGGTCAACCTGCGGCTGGCGACCGTGGTCGGCGGCCTGTCGATCACCAAGCAGGCCGCGACGCTGCGGCGCGGCGCCGAGGTGGTCGTGGCGAGCCCCGGCCGGCTCAACGACCTCGTCGACCGCGGCGACTGCGTGCTCGACGACGTCCGCATCACGGTGCTGGACGAGGCCGACCAGATGACCGACATGGGCTTCCTGCCGCAGATCACCAAGCTGATCCGGCGGGTGCGGCCGGACGGTCAGCGGATGCTGTTCTCGGCCACCCTGGACCACAACATCGACCGTCTGGTGCAGCAGTTCCTGACGGACCCGGTGGTCCACTCGGTGGACCCGTCCGCCGGTGCGGTGACCACGATGGAGCACCATGTGCTCCACCTCCAGGACGAGACCGACAAGAAGGCCGTCACCGCGCACATCGCGGCCCGTGACGGCCGGGTCCTCCTCTTCCTCGACACCAAGCGGTCCGCCGACCGGCTCACCAAGCGGCTGCTGTCCGTGGGGGTCCGCGCGGCCGCACTGCACGGCGGGCGCTCCCAGCCGCAGCGCAACCGGACCCTGGAGCAGTTCCGCAGCGGCCAGGTCACCGCGCTGGTGGCGACGAACGTCGCGGCCCGCGGTATACACATCGACGACCTCGACCTCGTGGTCAACGTCGATCCGCCCACCGACCACAAGGACTACCTGCACCGCGGCGGCCGCACCGCCCGCGCGGGCGGTTCCGGCAGCGTGGTCACGCTGGTGCTGCCCGAGCAGAAGCGGGACGTCACCCGGCTGATGTCGCACGCCGGGATCCGCCCCCGGATCGCCCGCGTCACGTCCGGCGACGCCGAGCTGGCCGAGATCACCGGCGCTCGCGTGCCGTCCGGCACACCGGTCACGATCGAGGTCCCGGAGCCCCCCGCCCCGGCGAAGTCCCGCCCGCCGCGCAAGCCCGCCACGAGGTCGGGCGGCCAGCCCGGCGGCAGGTCCGGTGGTCAGCCCGGCGGCAGGTCCGGCGCCAGGTCCGCCGGTCAGCCCGGCGCCAAGGCCGCGGCCCAGCCCGGACGCCGCCGCTCGGCGGCGGGAGCCGCGACGGGCGCGGTGGCCGCGGGCACGGCCACCACGCGCAAGCCCGCCGCCGGCGCGACGGGCCGCCCGTCCGCCCAGGGCACGGGCGGCGCCGCCGGAACCACCGGCCGCGGCCCGCGCCGCCGCTCGGGCCGCCGCAACCCGGCCGCCTGAGCACCCGCCCCGTGCCTGCCCGGCCCCCGCGAGGCGGCCGGGCAGGCACGGGCGCCCCGGAGCCCGCGGCCGCGCGGCACACCCGATGAGCGGCCCGGCCGTACGGACCGCCCCGCGGTCACGGCGCCGCCTGGCGGTACACCCGGCAACCGGCCCGGCCGTACGGACCGCTGTGCGGCCACCGCGTCCCCTTGATCCCACCCGGTGGTCCGGCCGGGAGCCGCTCCGCTAGCGTGGTCCGGCATGACGGTCACCGGGACGGACATCACCGCGGATCTGATCCGGGAGCTGCTGCGCGAGCAGTGCCCCGACCTCGCCGACCGGCCCATCGCGCTCGGGGCGCGCGGCTGGGACAACCAGATCTGGCGGCTGGGCGACGACCTGGCCGTACGGCTGCCCTGGGCGACGCAGTCCGCGGACGAGTTGCTGCGCAAGGAGCACACCTGGCTGCCCGGGCTGGCCCCGGGCCTGCCGCTGCCGGTGCCCGTCCCGCGGTACCTGGGCGAGCCGTCCGCGCGCTTCCCGCGGACCTGGATCGTCACCACCTGGGTGGCCGGCGAGCCCGCCGACCGGGCCCCCGCGACGCGGCCCGCGGAATCCGCCGACGCCCTGGCCGCCTTCCTGACCGCCCTGCACCGCCCGGCGCCCGAGGGCGCGCCCGTGGGGCGGGGCCGCGGCGGCCCGGTGTCCGCCGCTGCCGAGCACGTCGCGGGCGCGCTCGCCTCGGCCGCCGAACTCGGCCTGGTGGACGCCCCGGACGCGATCCGGGCGGTCTGGGAGGACGCCGCCGCGGCGCCCGAGTGGACGGGCCCGCCGATGTGGCTGCACGGCGACCTGCACCCGGCGAACGTACTGACCGCCGACGGCACCTTCTGCGGCGTGATCGACTTCGGCGACCTCTTCGCGGGCGACCCCGCCTTCGATCTCGCCGCCGCCTGGATCCTCCTCCCGGACGGCGCCGCCGACCGCTTCCACGACGCCTACCGCCCCTCCCCCGACCCGGCGACGCTGCGCCGCGCCCGCGGCTACGCGGTGGCACGTGCCCTGATGTGCCTGCACATCGGCGACGCGGGCGACCACGGCCGCCCCGGCGGCAAACCCACCTGGGGCCCACCCGCCCGCACCGCCCTGCGCCGCCTGGCCGCCACCGCCGCCCGCGGAGGGTGAAGGCGGCCGGCACGGTGTCGGCAGCAGAAACGACCCGTGCCGCGGGCCTGGGGCAGGCAGGTCCGCGGCACGGGGGGTTTGGGTGGTGCGGTCAGGACGGGGTGTCGAAGAGGGTTGCGAGGGCGGGGAGGTCGCGGACGACCCAGGAGGACACGGACATCACGGCGAGGTTGTCGACCAGGGACGTCACCGTGGCGATCGGGACGCCCGCCGTGAAGGCGGCCTGCATCTCCATGGCGGTGCCCATGCTCAGCGTGCGGCCGGGGAGGTAGGCGACGCACAGGTCGCACGTCGCCGCCTCCGCGGTCATCGTGTTGAACGTGTTGCGCAGCGAGGCCAGTTCGGGTGGGAGGGACCCGAGGTCGAGGACCGGGGGCGGGTCGGACATGAGTTTGCCGATGAGTGCCAGGGTCTCCGGGTCGGCGAGCCGGCGGGTGACCTCGGTGCTCGGGTCGAAGCACTCCGCCAGGGGGAAGCGGGAGCGGACCAGGGCCGCGATCTGCTCGCGGTAGGACTGGTCGTCGGTCCGCAGGCCCTCGTTGGAGCCCTGGATGGTGCCGGCGACGAAGACCCGTCGCAGGTAGCTGAACTGTGGATTCGTCATGCGTCCTGCAGGTGGTAGTCCGGGAGTTCCGTCCGGTGGTCCGCGATCTTCTGGTAGACCTGCGCGGCCGACACCAGGTGCTCCTCGATGTCCTGGCGGTCCAGGCCCGTGGTGCGTTCGAGGTCCGCCCACACCGCCTCGGCCGCGGCGCCCTCGCCGTTGGGCGTCGCGACGCCCTGGCCGGAGCGCAGCCAGATGTCCCGGGCGGAGAACTCGCAGCTCGCGAAGCCCTTGAGCGGGATGATCGCCTCGGCCGTCACCGCAGAGCCGGCCGATGCCGCCGGGTCCGCCG
This sequence comes from Streptomyces sp. NPDC021020, assembly GCF_044333285.1. Lineage (NCBI taxonomy): Bacteria > Bacillati > Actinomycetota > Actinomycetes > Kitasatosporales > Streptomycetaceae > Streptomyces > Streptomyces sp. NPDC021020. The sequence continues at coordinate 867,266 of NZ_JBIRQQ010000002.1, read as the reverse complement.
GGTCCGCCGCGCCCCCCGCCCCCGGCGCATCCGTCACGATGGCCCGGATCGACACGCTGTTCTGCTCGGGGTGGGTGAGCAGCGCGAGCATGTCGGCGGAGAAGCGGGCGAAGTCGAAGCGGTTCTCGGAGCGCAGCGTGAAGTGCCGGCTCAGGAAGTGCGCGCCGTTCTTCACGCTGTACTTCGAGTAGCTCAGCCGGATCCGGTAGCCCTCGCCGGACGACCGGTAGACCGCGGTGAGCCGCGCCGGGTGCGCCCCGCCCCGCTCGTCCCGCCGCACCGGCGCCGCGTCGACCTCCACCTCGCAGTGGCCGCGCCGTACCTCCTCGGCCGGGAAGACGATCGGCGTCAGATGCATCAGGTACGGGTCGAGGACGATCACGGCGCCGTCGTCCTCGAAGACCGCCGCGATGTGCCGCATGTCCTGGAGGATCGCGGCCTCGGGGGCGCCGAGCGCCGCCGCCCGCTCCGCGACGTAGAGCGTCTGGTGGATGCACGCCACGCCGTGCCGCGGGTCGGGGTCGCTCTTGTCGTACCAGTGCAGGTATTCCGTCGCGCTGTTGTACGGCACGCCCCGCAGCACCGATTCCAGGGCAGCGGCGTACGGGTCGGAAGGGTCGGAAGTCGGCCTCACGTGAATCGCTCCTCCAGCACGGTGGTGTCGGGGCTGTCGGCGAAGACCATCGACCGCAGCTCCTTGCGGCGCACCTTCCAGGTGGACGTCCGCGGGAGGCGGTGCCAGGGGATGAAGACCGGCGCCGCCATGTCCGGCAGCCCGCGCGCCACCTCGGCCCACTGCTCGGCGCCGAGGTCGGGACCGTCGAGGCTGACGACGGGGACGGGGGCCTGGTCGCCGCGGGTCAGGACGATGACCTCGACGGCGTTGTCGATCCGCTCCAGGAGCTTGCTCTCCAGCTCCGTGGCGCTGCCGCCGGGGATGGCGTCCACCGCGCGGTCGACGAAGTGGATGCGGCCGAGTGCGTCCTTGTAGCCGACGTCACCGGTGTTCCACCAGTCGCCCTTCCACTTCTCGGTCCAGCGGTCGGTCTCGCCGACGTAGTCGACGCAGGTCGACTTGGCCTTCGCGAACAGCACGCCGACCTGGCCGCGCTTGACGGGCCGTCCGGTCTCGGGGTCGGCGGCCTTGACCGCCACGAGCCCGGGCCACGGGTTGCCCATCATGTTCATGTCCCCACCCGCGGCGGCCCGGCGGTTGATCTGGCCGCGGGTGTAGCCGAAGCCGGCCATCGGCCCGACCTCGCTCTGGCCCCAGCTGTGGCCCCACAGCAGCAGGCGGCGCTTGGAGGCGTTCACGAAGGGCCGGGCGATCGACGGGTGCATCAGGTCGAAGGTGTTCATGTAGTACCGGACCCGTTCGAACAGCTCCGGCCGCCGCCGTACCAGCGGCACCCAGGCCTGGAAGACGTTCGGGGTGGCCTCGATCGTGGTCGGCCGCACCCGCTCCAGCAGCCGCTCGACGTCCTCGGCCTCGTGGCTGCTGGCGATGACCAGCGCCTTGGGGGCCCACCGCAGCTGCGCCATGGCCCAGGCGTAGGCGCGCGAGTGGGCGAAGGATATGGAGCTGAGACAGATGTCCTTGGGCCCGTTGACGGCGATCGGCATCGGCAGCAGTTCCAGCTTGGTGCCGGCCCGGCAGGAGTCCGCGGTGTGGGCGACGAGCTTGGGCGTGCTCGTCGTGCCCGAGGTGTGCGTGATCATCATCAGGTCGCTGTCGGCCTTGAGGTCGAGCGGCGGTACGGGGCTGCCGCGCAGGCCGTCGAGCGTCGGCAGGCCGGCCCCGGCGTCCCCGGCGCCGCCGTCGATGAGCACGGTCTTGCCGAAGGACACCAGGTCGACGCCCGCACGTTCGGCCGCCTCCAGCACCGGGGAGGTGATGAGGGTGACCGCGGGGTCGAGCCGCCCGAGCATCTCGGCGAGGTGCTCGGGGTAGTTGGCGCCGGAGATCGTCGCGGCGGTGGCCCCGATGCGCGCGGCGGCGGCCGCGAGCAGGATCATGTCGAAGTGGTTGCGCTTGACGACGGCGATCCGGTCGCCCTTGCGCGCGCCGGCCGCGTACAGCCGGCCGGACATGTCCTGGACCAGGCCGGCCAGTGCGGCGGCGTCGTACTCGGTGCCGGCCGCGGGCGCGATGTCGAACGGCCGGTCGAGGATCATGGTCGTGGTACGTGACTGCTCGGCGTGCCAGTCGAACAGCAGGCCGAGGTTCTTCGGCGGTTTCTTCATGGGATGTCCTCAGACCGCGAAGGAGATGATGAAGGCGGCGACCGCGCAGGCGAGGAATCCCAGGCAGTTGACCCAGAACTCCTGCTTCGTGAACCGCGCCCGGACGTGCGCGATCGACGCGCACAGGAAGTAGACGATCACCCCGACGTTCGCACTGAAGCCGATGCCGTCGTGCTTGATGCCGACCAGCAGGCCCACGATCGCGAGGGTCTTCACCACGAGGAGCACCCACCACCACTCCCGCGGCAGCTTGACGCCGTCGAGACAGGCCTGGATGAACGGGAGCGGGCGCACGGACATCAGGACGTCCGAGGCCAGCAGGACGGCCAGCGCGATCTGCGGCCACGAGGGGCTGGGGCTGAGGTGCATTCTCGTTCCTTAGGTGAAAAGGGGTCGACATCTGCCGTGCGCCGGGGTCCCTCCGGCCGGGGTTGCCGGCGGCCGGAAGGCGGACCTTCAGACCGGCGGCGGCTGGCTGCCCGTCACACGCCGTCCGGCTGCTGCCCGAACTCGCCGAGCAGGTAGCCGACGAGCGCCTCGACGGTGGGGTGGTCCCAGGCGACGGTGGGCTCGACGATCAGGTCGTACTCGTCCTCGATGTCGCCGCAGAGGCTGAGGGCGGCGACGGAGTCGAGGCCGTAGCCGGTCAGCGGCGCGGCCGGGTCGATCTCGGCCGCGGGCAGCCGGGTGTAGGACGCGACGCGGCCGATGAGCCAGCCGGCCAGCGACTCGGCCGTGTGCGGGCCGCCGGGTTCGGGGACGGTTGCGGGGCCGGCCTGCGCCGAGCCGTCGGTGGTGGTGTCGATCACGGGTTCCTCCAGATCCGGATGAGGGTGTGCGGGCCGGGCGGCGGGATCCGTCAGCCGGCCGGCGCGGTGGCGTAGAGGTCGAAGCTGCGGCGCCCGGCGTGCCGGCGCAGCAGCTCCTCCTGCACACGCCCGGCGCAGTCCGCGGGCAGGGCGGCCGGGCGGCGGCCGAGCCGCCGCACCAGCCGGTCCAGGGCCGCGGCGGCCCAGGCGGGGTCGCCGAGGAAGGGGTCCGCGCCCTGGTCCCGGGCGCGGCGCCACACGCCGAGCACGGCGGCGCCGGCCAGCACCACGGCGTAGCGGTCGGACAGCGCGAAGCTCGCCGGGGAGGCCAGCGCGGTGCGGTCCACCGGCGGGAGGGCGAGGCTCTCCTGCTGGACGAGCCGCAGCTCGTCGGTGAGCTGCCGGGCCAGGGCGCGGACGGCCGCCTCGTGCGGGGAGCCGTCCGGCAGGGTGTCCGCGGCGGCGACGAGCGAGGCGCTCAGGCTGTCGCGGTCGGCGGCCAGGGCGAGCTGCCGGTAGGGGATCTCGGGCAGGTCGGTGTGCGGTTCGAACAGCGAGTCGGGGGCGGGCGCGGTGCGGAACCACGAGCGCCGGGCGAGGCGCGGCAGCTGCGGGATGACCGTCGCCTGGCAGGCGGCCGCGCCCGCGTGGCCGAGGCTGAGCACCGGCAGGTCGCGCAGGTGCTTCTGGAAGATGCCGGTGGCGCCCTCGCGCAGGTAGAAGCGGGCGCCGAGCACGACGGAGAGGTCGTGCACGGCCTGCTGGAGCAGCGCGGGCACCAGGTACTTGACCGCCGAGGCGTACACGCTCGCCTCGCCCGGCAGCAGGTGTACGGCGCGGGTGCCGGCCAGGCACAGGCAGTCGGCGGTGAGCAGGTCGAGGAAGGCGCCGCCGAGGGTGTCCCTGGCCTGCGGGATCTCGGCCACGGTGCGTTTGTAGAGGTGCCGCCCGGTGGCGAAGGACACGACGGTGCGCAGCGCGCTGTCGGCGGCGCCGAGCGCCATGGCGGGCAGGGCGCTGCGGGTGAGCTGGAAGGAGCGCAGGGCCACGTCGGCGCCGTGGCCGAGCGTGCCGACGAGCGCCGTCGCCGGGACGGGGGCGCTGTCGATCTCCAGCCCGGACAGATGGCAGCCGCGCACGCCGACGGTGCCGTAGCGGGGCAGGACGGTCAGCCGTTCCGGCGCCACCTGGGCGCGCTCGACCATCAGCACGGAGTGGCTGCGCGGGCCGGGGGCGGGGTCGGTGCGGCTGAACAGCAGCCAGGCCCGAGCGCGGGCGGCGTTGTTGATGACCTGCTTGGTGCCGTGCAGCACGAAGGAGCCGTCGGGCCGGACCCGGGCCGCGAAGTCGTTGCGCAGGAAGTCGTTGCCGTGCGCGAGCTCGTGGTAGGCCACGGAGACCCGGTCGCCGCCGAGCAGGATCTCCGCCAGCCGGGCCTGCTGCCGCGCGTCGCCCTCGGCCCACACGTTGACCGACGCCATGAAGGACGTGACGCCGTAGCCGAGTCCGAGCGCGACGTCGCGCCGGAAGACCTCGCGCAGGACGCGGGCCAGGCCGTCGAGCCGCTCCAGCCGGCCGCCGAGTGCGACCGGGACGAACTCGGCGTTCAGGCCGAAGGCGTCCAGCAGTTTCTCGCCGGCCGCGGACAGCTCCCCTGCCTCGTCGGCCGCCAGGATCGCGGCGTCGCCGACCGGGTTGGCCGGGTCGCCGGGATCGCCGAAGGCCGCGGCCAGCTCGGCGGCCCGCGTCGCGACGAGGGCTTCCTGCGGAGTCCGCTCCGCCTGATCGGCCGTCATGACGCCCTCCCGGCGGCCGGTTCGGGGACGTGGACGGCGGGGGCCGGGCGGCCCGTACCGTCCGCGGCCGCGGGGACCGGCCGGCCCGTCCCCTCCTCGGCGGCCGGGCGCAGTGCCAGGGGCAGCAGTGAGACCAGCCGGCCCCCGGCGCGCAGGTCGGTGGCCGCGTCGAGGACGGCGTCCAGCGCCTGCGGGTCGGCGGCGTCCGGCACGTCCAGCGCGGCCAGCAGCCGGGCGAGCGCGGCCCGCAGCCACAGGGCGCCGCGCCACAGCGGCGCCGTGCCGCCGGCCTCCGCCTCCGCGTGGCTGTACGTCCACAGGCCGACGCAGGCCGCGCCCGCGAAGCACAGCGCGAACCGGCGGGCGGCGTCGAAGGCGGCGGGCGGCACCTCGGTCTGCGCGTCCCGCAGCGCCGCCATCTGCGCGTGCACCGCGTCCACCGCGTCCACCAGTCGCTCGGCGGCGCGCAGGGCGGGCGCGAACGCGGGGTCGCCCGCGGCCAGTTCGCGCAGCCGTGCGACGCAGGAGGGCAGCGCGGCCAGGATCCCGCTGCCCTGCCGGGCGATGAGGGAGAGCCGGCCGAGGTCGGCGGGCGGCAGCGGGGCGGCGAGCCGGAAGGCCGCGGCCGCGCCGCGCACGTCGCCCGCGCCGCGCTCGTGGGCGCGGACCAGCAGCCGGAACTGGCTGATCAGCGAGTTGAGGTTGACCAGGGTGTTGCCGTCGAAGAGGCCGACGATGCGGTGGTCCCGGTCGATCTTCTGGAAGCGGCCGCCGGCGTGGACGCCCTTGAGGAAGGCGCGGGCGCCGAGCAGCCGGGTCAGCGCGGTGACGACGCCCTCGGTGCGGGTGGGCACGAGGTATTTGGTGACCGCGGAGACGACGGAGAGCTCCGCGGGGAGGGTCTGCACCGCGCGGGCGACCACCAGCGCCAGTGCCTCGTCGGCCAGCACGTCGGCGGTGGCCTCGGCCAGCGTCCTGCGGGCCTGCGGCAGTTCGGCGAGCGGCCTGCCGTACAGGCTGCGTCCGGCGGCGAAGTCCAGGCCCAGGGCGAGTGCCTGGTCGGCGGCGCCCAGCGAGAGCGCCGCACACATGGTGCGGGTCAGCTGGAGGGCCTTCAGCACGGTCTCCAGGCCGCCGCCCACCTCGCCGACCACCGCCTCCGGGCCGACGGGGGCGCGGTCGAAGGCGATCCCGGAGATGTCCGCGCCGCGGATGCCGTGCGTGCGCACCTTGTCCAGGTGCCGGTACGTGTCGGCCGGCAGGGTGCGCTTGTCGACCAGCAGCACGGAGTAGCCGCGCGGGCCGCCGGCCGGGTCGGTGCGGGAGAGCACCGACAGCAGGCTGCCGCGGGTGGCGTTGTTGATCAGCCACTTCTCCCCGCTGAGCCGGTAGCCCGCGCCCGGGTCCGCGGCCGCCTCCGCCACGACGTCGCCCGCCAGCAGGTCGCTGCCGTGGGCGCGTTCGGTCAGCGCGAGGGAGACCCGGGTCCGGGCGGCGACGTCGGCGGCGAGCCGCCGGCACTGCTCCGCCGAGCCGCCCACCCACACGCAGACCGAGCCCAGGTACGTCTTGCCGTGGGCGACCGCGACGGTCAGGTCGCGGCGCGCGACGGTGCGCATCATCTGCATCAGCTGCTCGTAGTCCGCGAGCCGGCCGCCGTACGCGGCGGGGACGTAGAAGGCGTGCAGGCCCAGCTCGTCCAGCCGGTCGCAGGGGCCTTCGGGGAAGTCCTCGTGCTCGTCCAGCGCGAGGCTGCGGGCGTGGCTGAGCGGCGTCACCGGCTCGTCCGGGTCGCCGAGATCCCACTCCAGCCGCTCGGCGAGGCGGTAGGGCGGGTACGCCTCCAGGGGCGCGTACGGCGTACGGTCCACGGCTCAGCCCACCGGGGCGGGCAGCGGGGCGGCCACGAGGCGGGCCACCTGGCGGTCGAGGTCCTGGTGGACGGGGTCCAGACCGTCGTCCAGCAGCAGCGCCCGCATCAGGGTGCGCTGGATCTTGCCGCTGGTGGTCTTGCGCACGGTCGCCGGGCGGACCAGGACGACGCTGCAGCTGGCCTGGAATTCGGCGCGGACGTGGGCGCGGATCTCCGCGCACAGCGCCGCGGGGTCCTGGGCCGCGGCCCGGCGGAACTCCTGGACCAGGACGAGGTGCTCCTCGCCGCCGTCGACCGAGAAGGCGGCGCCCGCGCCGCCGCGGAAGGCCGGGTGCAGGGCCTGCACCGATCGCTCCACGTCGTGCGGGTAGATGTTCCGCCCGTTGATCAGGATCATCTCCTTGAGGCGGCCGGTCACGTAGAGCTGCCCGGCCTCCAGCACGCCGAAGTCGCCGGTGCGCAGCCAGCCGGTGTCCGTCCCGGCCGCGGAGACGATTCCGGCGTCGAAGATCCGCGCGTTGACGTCGGGGCGCTTCCAGTAACCCGAGGACACGCTGGCGCCCTTGACCCAGATCTCGCCGACGTGCCCGTCGGGCTGCTCGGTGTGCGCGTCCGGGTCGACGATCCGCACGTCGAAGTCGGCCGGGTCGACCACGCCGCTGCTGACCAGCGTGCGGGTGCCCGTGCCCAGGTCCGTGCCGGTGTCAGGGTCCGTCTCCGGTGCGGCCTCGGCCAGCCGGCCGTGCTCCAGCGCGGCCGCGTCGGCGGTGCGGTAGGCGGGGCTGCGGTCGGCGGGGGTGCCGGAGACAAGCAGGGTGGTCTCGGCCATGCCGTAGCAGGGGAAGAAGCTCTCGGCGCGGAAGCCTGCCGGGGCGAAGCGCTCGGTGAAGGCGCGCACGGTCTCGGCGCGGATCGGCTCGGCGCCGTTGCAGGCGTGCCGCCAGCTGCTCAGGTCCAGGGTGGCGAGCTGCTCGTCGGTGATCCGGCGCACGCACAGGTCGTAGCCGAAGTTGGGGCTGCCGCTCACGGCGACGCCGTGTTCGCCGATCATCTGCAGCCAGCGCACCGGTCGCATGAGGAAGGTGACCGGGGCCATGAGCACCGTCGAGCCACCCGCGTAGAGCGAGTGGAGGATGTGCCCGATCAGGCCCATGTCGTGGTAGGCGGGCAGCCAGCAGCCCATCCTGACGCCCTCGCCGGTGCCGAGCGCGTGCGAGATGGCCAGTTCGTTGGCCAGCAGGTTCGCGTGCGAGACCATGACGCCCTTGGGCTCGCTGGTGGAGCCGGAGGTGTACTGCAGGAAGGCCAGCGCATCGCCCGTCAGCCGCGGCCGCGTCCACTCCCCCGCCGCGCCCTGCGCGGGGTCGTCGCTCGCCAGGACCTCGATCCCGGTGGCGCCCGACGCGCGCAGCCAGGCGCTGACGTCCGGCTCGTCCGCGGAGCCGGTGAGCACGGCGCGCACCTCGGCGTCCCGCAGGATGCCGGTGAGCCGCGCGGACTGGTTGTTCTCGCCCGGCAGCGGCGCGGGCACCGCGACGGCACCGGCGTAGAGGCAGCCGACGAAGGCCTTCACGAATTCCAGGCCCGAGGGGTACAGCAGCAGCACCTGGCCGCCGGCCGCGCCCTTGCGCTGCAGCCAGGAGGCGATCCGCCGGGCCTCGGCGTCCAGTTGTCCGTACGTCAGCCGCTGCGCGGCGGCGTCGGGCGACTTGCCGGGCAGGAAGACGTACGCTTCCTCGTCCGACCGCTCGGCGGCATGGCGCAGCACAAGCTCGGTGAAATTTTCCTGCCCTCGCAAGACCGTCCCCCGATCTCCACACTCGCGTACGACGCATCACGTGCGGCCGGACGCCCGGCCGACGGCACGCGGGAGGCGCCCTCCCCGTGCCGGGACGGCTCGAACCCGATGCCGGATCAGCTGTTTTCGGGCGCAGCCGTTACGGCGACGTCACTCGAATCGATGGTGAATTCATTCCGTCCGACCGCGAATCCATGTAAATCCCCGGGAGGCACCGCGGCCGAATTCCTATTTCTGTCCCATTGCCATCGACTCGGACCGCCGCTTTCCGCACAACCCTTTGCCGACGAACGATTTCGACAGTATCAGACGTCCACGACACGCGCGGCTGCCATTGTGGGCCGCCCGTTCGACCCGGCGTTATGGGCGATCGTTCTACAGGCTTACGCCCCGTACGACCGGCTCGCCCGGATCATGTCTCCCCATCCGTTATCATCCCGCTGACGCGGCCTCACAGCGCCTGCCTCGGCGGTGATTTGCGGTGGATCGTGCGGAATCCACGGGTGGCGGTGCTGAATTCACGTGCCCAGTGGCGGGCGGCGGCGCCAAGCCGGCACCAAGCGCATTGTCAGAAAAAGCGGAGCAATGGGCACCGGTCCGGTGCTTCTCGTACCGGAGAAGGCCGTCTGCGTGGCGTGGCGGCCGATAGCGCCCGGCCGGGGTGGAGCGAATCACCGGCCGGCGCGCGCCGTTTTCATTCCGTCGCCGGGGGCAGCCCGCGCAGCCATGCCTCCAGTTCGCGGGTGACGGTTTCCGGCCGTTCCTGGTGAATCCAGTGGCCGGTGTCCCGGACGGCGAGCACCGTGGTCGCGGCGGTGGCGTGGGAGCGTTCGAGGGCCTCGCGGCCCGGGTCGCGGTGGAAGGCGAGGACGGGCTGCCGCCGCCGGGCCAGCAGCGGGGCGGCCTGCGGGGCGAAGCGGAGGGAAGTCGGGGCGTCCAGGTTCTGCCGCAGGCTGCGGGCGACGACGAAGGGCGGCATCCGCTCGATGTCGCGCCGGTGCCACTCGCGCAGGTGGTCCGGCCCGGTGGCGGAGTCGATCCGGGCGATGAGGCCGGCCACATCCCCGGCCAGGGCGGCGTCGGGCCGGCGGGCCATCGGCAGCAGCCGGTCGCGCTCCTCGGGCCTGCCGCCGTAGTCGGGGTCGACCAGCGCGAGCGCGGCCACCAGCTCCGGGTGCTCGACGGCGAGGAGGGAGGCCAGCGAGGCGCCCATCGAGTGCCCCAGGACGACCGCGGGACCCGGGGCGAGCCGGGCCAGCAGCCGGGCCAGGTCGCCCGTGAACTCCGCCGCGTCGTAGCGGGAGTCGGGGGCCTGGCTGGCGCCGTGCCCGCGCAGGTCCACCGTCACCGTCCGGCACCGCCGCCGCAGCGCGGGAAGGAGGGGGATCCAGCTGTCCGACGTCCCGAGCCAGCCGTGGACGAGCACGGTCGGCACGCCGAGCCAGCCGGGCGCCGGGGCGCCGTCCGGGAGGTCGTCGGTGTAGAAGAGCCGGACGTCGTCGAGTTCGAGGAAGGGCATGCGCGCGGATCTCCTGGGCCCGGGGGCGGGTGTCGGTGCTTCGGGAGGGGTGGCCGTCCGGGGGTGTCGGGCCCGGAGGACACGGGGTCAGGCGGGGGTCTCGCAGGCCGCGGCCGGCGCCGGTGTGAGGGACCGCAGCAGCGCCCGCGCCGGGTCGGAGGCCGCCGCGTGCAGCCGCGCGGTGTCCAGCCGCACGGGTACGACGGCGGGCCGCCCGGCGCCGAGGGCCGCGTCGAGCAGCGCGAGGCCCCGGCGGGGGGTCAGCCCCAGGATGCCGGCGCGCGCCGAGCGGTGGAGCTCCAGCGGGCCCGCCATGCCACCGCGTTGCGCCCACGGGCCCCAGGCCAGGGAGAGCGCGGGCAGCCCGCGCGCCCGCCGGTGGTGGGCCAGCGCGTCCAGGAAGGAGCTGGCGGCCGCGTAGTGGGCCCGGCCCGGCGCTCCGAGCACCCCGGCCGCGGAGGAGAAGAGGACGAACGCGGTCAGGTCCAGACCCTGCGTCAGCTCGTGGAGATGCCGGGCGGATCCGGCCTTCGCGGCCAGGACACCGGCCGTCCGGTGCGGGGTCAGCCGCGTCAGGACGCCGTCGTCCACGGTGCCCGCGCAGTGCACGACGGCGGTGACCGCCGGGCTCCCGGGCGCGGGCGTGAGCAGGGCGGCGAGGGCGGCCCGGTCGGTCATGTCGCAGCCCGCGGCCACCGCCGAGGCGCCCAGCCGCCGCAGTTCCCCGGCCAGGCTCGTGAGCCGCGCGTCGGCGGCGCTCCGGCCGGCGAGCACCAGCCGCCGTACGCCGTGGGCGCGGACCAGGTGCCGGGCGACGAGCCCGCCGAGCGCGCCCGCCGCCCCCGTGACCAGGACCGTGCTCCCGGGGCCGAACCCGCTGCCCTCCGGCGTACCGGCGGGCGGCGCGGCCACCAGCCGGGGCACCCGCACGACGCCCTCCCGCAGCGCCTGCTGCGGCTCGCCCGAGGCGACGGCCGCGGGCAGCGCCCGCCAGGACTCCCGCGTCCCGTCGACGTCCAGCAGCGCGAAGGAGTCCGGGTGCTCGGCGAGGGCCGAGCGCACCAGGCCCCACAGCGGTGCGTGCGCAAGGTCGGGCACATCCTCGGCGGTGGCGGCGGCGACCGCGCCGCGGGTGACCACGACCAGCCGGGCACCGGTCCGGCCGCGGGCGGCCAGCCAGGACTTCAGTACGGCCAGGGCGCCGAGCGCGGCCCCGGACTCCCCGGCCGCGCCCGCACCGCCCGGGTACGGCAGGAAGGGTGCGAGCACCGTGGGGTGGCGTGCCGCGGAGGCCGCGTCGGCGTGGACGGCGACGGTGTCCCCGAGCGCCCGCAGGGCCGCCGCCAGGGGTGCGCCGGCGCTGCCGAGGACATGCCAGGCGCGCCCGGCGGGCGGGGCCGCGGCGGCGGGGTGGGGCTGCCATTCCAGGTGCAGCAGCGCTCTTCCCGGGTCGCCGGGCCTCGTCGCTGCGCCACGCGGGTACGGGACGGCAGCCGGGCCGCCGGGCAGCTCGCGGGCACGGCGTGCGGAGGCGTCCAGGAAGACGGCCCCGGGCCCGACTCCGGCCCCGGCCTGGGCCTCGGGCAGGGCCTCCGGCACGGCTGACAAGCGGTCCATAAGCGCGTTCCCTCGTCGTCGGGAGCCGAAGTCGATTCGCCTGCGCGGATTCTCCGGCCGCCGCCCGGCGGGACCGGCGGCGCCGTACCGGAAAGGCAATTCGGCATCCGCCCCGAACACCGTCACGGGAAGCGGGAAGGCGGCATCCGGCACGGCAATTCTGCACCGTGCGGGGATTGGCCGGATACCGGTCGTACGGCCGGGGCGAACCTGGTCCCAGGACCAGGAAGGCGCACGTCGGCCGTGCCGCAGGCTCCCGGCGGGTGTTCCGGGGAGCGGCCGGGGGCACTGTTCCCGCAAGGCCCTTCTGCGATAGCGTCGCAGCGGAGCGGGGAACGCGGACGGTGGTTTTCCTCCCGCCGCAGAAGGCGCCGCCGCAGCGGCGCCGTTGCGTTTCCGCCGGATTCGCCGGAAAACCGGGCACGACGAAAACGACGAGACGAAGAAACGACGAAGGAAGCAGAGGCGCACGATGACCGCGTTATCTCCCGCCGACCGGACCGGTGTCATCGAGGGGGCCCGGGCAGCTCTGGACGCCTTCCTCGACGGGCTCAACAGCCACGACATGGAGCAGTGGACCGCGACCCTGCACTTCCCGCAGATCCGCGTGCACGAAGGCGCGGTGACGGTCTGGCACACCCCGGAGGAGTACCTCAAGGAGTCGCAGGCCGACCTCACCGCGCTGCTGGCCTCCGGCTGGCGCCGCAGCGGCTGGCTGGAGGTCGGGTATCCGCAGGTCTCCGCGTCGCAGGTGCACGCGGCGGTGCGGTTCGGCCGGTACGACGCCGGGGGCCGGCTGCTCGGCGTCTTCGACTCGGTCTACGTCGTGACCCGGGAGGAGGGCCGGTGGGGCGTGCTCGCCCGTATCGGCTTCGACTCGGGCACGGACGAGCAGGCCTGACGGGCGGTCCGCAGCGGTGGGGCGGCCCCGCAGGCCGCTTCCGCCGCTGCGGACCTCCCCCGTCAGGGCGCCACCGGCCGTAGCAGTCCCTCCAGCGCCGGACCGATCCGCGCGGCCAGGACGTGCTCCCCCTCGGCGGTCGGGTGCAGCCCGTCGGCGAGGTGTTCGCCTGCCTCGTCGACCGGTAGGACGGACAGGCCGTCGACGATGTGCAGATTCCGGTCGCCGAGCCCCTCCAGCACCCGCACCGCGGCCACCGTCCCCTCGCGCACCTGCCGGAGTGTCAGCCCGACCTTGTTGGGGACGTTCTCGCGGGTGGGCGACGCCAGGGGGGTGACGACGGCGAGCGGCAGGTCGGGGTGCCCGTCCCGGACGGTCTCGACGAAGCCGCACACCGCCGGGCCCCAGCTGCGCGGGGAGAAGCTCTCCCGCAGGTAGACGTTGATGCCCAGCTCGACGGAGACCAGGTCGGCGGGCAGGTCCCTGATCGTACGGGCCACCACCGGGTCGAGGTGCGCCTCGGCGGCGAAGCCGAGGTTGTGCAGCCGCCATCCGCGCCGGGCCGCGGTCAGCGCGGCCCAGGTCTCCGACGGCCCGGCGGCGAACATGCTGTGGGTGAGGGAGCTTCCGTAGGTCACCCAGCGCGGGCCCGGGCGCACCGCGGGCAGCAGGACGCGGTGCCCGCGGAAGCCGACCTCCGACACCCGGGTGCTCCCCAGGTGCGGCAGCCACACCTCCACCTCGCGCGGGCCGTCCGGGCCGGCCGGCGGCCCGAGCGGGACGACGACCTCGCACGCGCCGGAGAGGGCGGCGCGCCGCACGAGCGCGCCGTCGACCCGGACGTCCAGCGGCGCCGCGTCGCCGGTCGCGTTCAGCCGCAGGGCCAGCTCCACGGCGTCGGTGCGGACCCCGAAGCGTACGCCCGCGGGCATGGCGGCCTTGGCGGTGAAGCCCGGGGAGAGAGCGGTGGCGAGGCGTCCCGCGGGGATCCGCCGGGGCAGCAGGCCCTCCGCGGTGCGCTCCAGCTCGGCGACCCCGTCCCAGGAGAGCACCGGGTCGTCGGGCGCGCGCCACTCCACCGGTCCGGCGTCGACGCCCGGCGCGGCCTTCGCGCTCACGCGTGCTCGCTCTGGAGCCCGGCGTCGGACGGCTCGGCCGCGGGCGCCCCGGCATCGTCCTTGCCGGCCGCGGCGGCGCCCCGGGGAGCGCCGAGGCCCACCGCGGAGGCGATCACGCCGACCAGCGAGAAGATGCTGACGGCGACGAAGGCGTGGTGGTAGCCCTGCACTCCGGAGCCGCTGGAGCCGGCCAGCACCGCGGCGCCCACCGCGACACCGAGGCCGCCGCCGAGCTGCACGGCGGACTGGATGAGCGAGGCGGCCAGGCCCTGCTTCTCGTCCGGCACCCCGCCGACGCCGGCGATGTTGAAGCTGAGGAAGCTGGTGCCGTTGCCGAGACCGTGCAGGATCAGGGCGGGCAGCAGCGCGGCGGCGTACGACGCGTGGGCTCCGGCCCGCAGGAAGAGCACGATGCCGAGGCCCTGGAGCACCATGCCGATCACGGCCGGCACCCGCAGCCCGGCCCGGCGGATGAGCCGGGGCGCGAGGTTGACGGCGAGCAGGATCGAGGCGGCCATCGGCACGATCGCCATGCCCGCCTGGAGCGCGCTGTAGCCGAGGACGTCCTGGAGGTAGAGCAGCGCGACGAACTGCCAGCCGATGGTCGCGCAGGCCCAGACGACGCCCACGACGTTGGCGGTGGACAGGGTGCGCGAGCGGAAGATGGCCAGGTCGACGAGCGGGTCCCCCCGGCGGCCCTCGATGAGGACGAAGGCGACGAGCAGCACCACCGCCACGGCCAGCCCGCCCACCGTGGACGCGGAGCCCCAGCCGGCGTCGGAGGCGCGGGTCAGCGCGAACACCAGCAGCAGCAGCCCGGCGGTGGCCGTGACGGCGCCGACGACGTCGAAGCCGCGGCGCTCCCCCTGGCGGGCCTCGTCGGGGGCGACGACGCTGCGCACGAGCGCGAGCACGAGGGCGGCCACCGCGAACGGGACGAAGAAGGTGAGCCGCCAGCTGATCGACGTGAGCAGCCCGGAGAAGACCAGGCCCGCCGCGTAGCCGCTGGCGCCGGTCAGGCCGAACACGCCCATCGCCCGGTTGCGTTCGGGCCCCTCGCGGAAGGTCGTGGTGATGATCGACAGCGCGGCCGGGGCGATGAACGCGGCGGCGACGCCCTTGACCACGCGGGTGAGGATCAGCAGCGAACCGCTGGAGACCAGGCCGCCGACGAGGCTGACGACAGCGAAGACCGCGGTGGCCCAGAAGAACATGCGGCGGCGGCCGAAGAGGTCGGCCGCCCGCCCGCCCAGGAGCAGGAAGCCGCCGTAGGCGACCGCGTAGCCCGAGATGACCCACTGGAGCTGCTGGGCGTCCAGATGCATCGAGTGCTGCATCTTCGGCAGCGCGACGCCCATCAGCGAGACGTCCATGGAGTCCAGGAAGAGCTGGGCGCACAGCACCAGGAGCAGCAGGTTGCCACTGCTGCCCGTGCGCGGCGCCGAGGCCTGAGATTGACGCTCCGTCATCATCCCCACCGTTCCGTTGCGGCAGACATGGTCTGCCGCTCAATGATTGGGCCATAAACGTAGCAGTGCAATCATCTTCCTTCCAACTGTTTAGCGGCAGATGGGAGGTCGACTTCCGGCGCCGGACGCGGCCGGGGCGGTGCCCCGCGCCCCGGTGGCCGCGGTGCGGCACCGGAGGACGGGGGCACCGCCCCGGCCGACCGGACGTCAGTCCTGCCTGGTGCCCCAGGCAGTGAAGACGGCGAGCGAGAGGTCGTGGAAGCCGGGGTCGTTCAGCTCCCGGTAGGCGGCCTCGAAGTCCTCGTCCGTCGCCCGGCCCGCGGCGACCGCCGCCTCCCGGGTCTGCTCCAGCGTCAGCTGCCACCATGCCGCCTCCGCGTCGCCGCCGGCGATCCGCTGGAAGCGCGCGTCGTAGCCGATGCCGCCGAGTCCCTTGCCCTCCAGCGGTACCGGAAGGCTGCGGGCCCACTCGGTGTCCGTGCCCACGGCGCTCTCCAGGTGGTCCCGGAAGGCGCGCATGACGGTGCGGTAGGCCGGGTGCGGGGAGTCCTGGATGGGGAAGAAGGACGGCTCCTCCAGCAGCAGCACACCGCCGGGCCTGAGCCAGCCGGCGAGCCGGGCCACGGCCTTCTCCGGGTCGGGCAGGTGGATCACGACGTAGCGGGTGTGGATGAAGTCGAAGCTCCCCGCCGGGAAGTCCTCCGTGTACACGTCGTGCCGCAGCACCTCGACGCCGTGCTCGGCCAGCTCGTCGAGGTAGGTGGTGTCGAGGTCGGTGACGGTCACCTCGGCGCCCTGCTCGGCCAGCCAGCGGGCGACCGAGCCGCCACCGCCGCCGACCTCCAGGACGCGGTGCCCCGGGCGCAGGCCGCGGCGCCGGAAGCTCTCGCGGGTGTGCTCGTCCAGTACGGACTCCAGCAGCCGCAGCCGCTCGCGCTCGGTGCCCACCGCGTGGCTGAACACGCCGTCCCGGTAGCGCTCCTCGTTCCACTCCCAGCGCTCCCGGGGCGGGTGCACGGAGGCTGACGTACCCGATGATGAGGTCACGTGCGTACTCCTAGGTCGGTTCCGGCTCGGGCCCTGCGGCCCGCGGGGGCGCTCATACGAACGCGAGGACGCGCGCCGGGCCGCCCGTGCCGCCGGCGTGCTTGGGCGCTCCCACGACCAGCGTGGCGCCGACGTCCGGGACGGTGTCCAGGTTGGCCAGGTTCTCGATGCCGTACTTGCCCGCCGGGAGCAGCACCCGGTGGGTGAACGGGTCGGCCGGGCGGGTGCCCGGCTCCAGGCTCGGCGTGTCGGTGCCGACCCCGACGACGGAGCGCTCCGTGACGAGGAAGTGCGCGGCCTCCACGGAGATGCCGGGGTAGCGGTAGTGGCCCTCCTTCTCGTCGAAGTTGAGGAAGGCCCCGGGGACGCCGATGCGCTCCGACCAGCCGTTGTCGACCGCCACCACGGCCCGGTCCGGGATGCGCCCGTTGCGGCTCTCCCAGCGCAGCAGGTCGTCGACGGTCAGCTCGGTGACGTTGTCGCGCGCCGCGCGCTCGCGCACCCGTACCACCGCGAGGGGCGCGACGAGCGTCTCGGGCGGGATCTCCTCCACCGTCAGCCCGTTGTCGTCGAAGTGCGCGGGCGCGTCGATGTGGGTGCCGATGTGCTCGTTGAAGGTCAGCTCGAAGGCGTTGTACTCGTGCTCCGAGAGGTTGGCCAGCCGGGTGATCTTCATCGGCTGCACATAGAGGTCGAACACCGGCCAGTCCTCGCCCAGGACGTGCGTGAGGTCCCGGAGGATGCCCCGGGGCACGTAGAGCGGGGCCGTGCCCTGCGGCGACGGCTGCTGCGACTGCTCCGACGGCTGGGCGGGGACGGGCGTTTGCCGGTTCGGCGGCTCCGGGGACGCCGCCCCGAGGATCGTTTCAGGACCGCACATGGCGATTTGCTCCCTTTCTCGGTCCGCCCTCAGTCGACCAGGGCCTGGTTGACCAGCTGCCGCAGGCGGCTGTGCAGCGGATGGGCGCTGGACGGCATGAGCTGGGTGAAGAACAAGGCGGTGATCTCCTCCACCGGGTCCACCCAGAAGACCGTCCCGGCCACGCTGTGCCAGGCGTACTCCCCCGGGCTCGCCGGGACGCCGGCCGCGGCCGGGTCCTCGACCACCGCGAAGCCGAGCCCGAACCCGACGCCCGAGGTGGGCATCTCGGAGAAGACCGGCCGCCCCACGGAGGCCAGGTCGGCGCCGCCGGGCAGGTGGTTGCGCAGCATGTGCCGCACGGTGCGCGGCCCGAGGATCCGGACGCCGTCGAACGTGCCGCCGCCGAGCAGCATCTGGGTGAAGCGGTGGTAGTCGGCGAGCGTGGTGACCAGGCCCGCGCTGCCGGACAGGCACGCGGGCCGGTGCAGCGCGCCGGCCCCCAGGTGGTCGGCCCTGACGGCGCGTCCGGTGCCGGGGTCCACGGTGTAGAACGCCGCCAGCCGGTCGGCCTTCTCCGGCGGGACGTGGAAGGCGGTGTCCGTCATCCCGAGGGGCTCCAGGACGCGCGCGGCGTAGAAGTCGTCGAGTGAGCTGCCGGACGCGACCTCGACGACCCGGCCGAGCACATCGCTCGACACCCCGTAGTTCCAGGCCGTTCCGGGCTCGAAGAGCAGCGGGAAGGACGCCCACTGCTCGCAGCACTCCGCCAGCGACAGACCGGGCGGGGTGGCCCACTCGAAGCCGTTCTGCGTGTAGATCTCGTCCACCGGATGGGCCCGGTGGAAGCCGTACGTCAGCCCGGAGGTGTGGGTGAGCAGATGCTGGATCCTGATGGGTCCTGCGACGGGCGTGGTGACCGGCCGGGAGGCCGGTCCGCGCTGGTAGATCCGGACGTTCCCGAACGCGGGTATGTACCGGCTGACCGGGTCCTGGAGGCCGATCGTGCCGTCCTCCACCAGCGTCATCGCGGCAACGGAGGTGATCGGCTTGGTCATCGACCACGCCCGGTAGAGGGTGTCCCCCTCGCTGGGCAGGTCGTTCTCGACGTCACGGCGCCCGTACTGCGCCAGGTGGGCGACCCGGCCCTTGCGCGTCACCGCGATCTGCCAGCCGGGCAGCCTGCCGTCGTCGACGTACGCGGCCAGGTAGCGGTCGAGACGCTCCAGCCGTCCGGCGTCCAGGCCGACCTCTGCGGGGTCGACTTCGATCTTGAGCTCAGGCACCTTGTCTCCTCGTGATCCCCGGTACCATGGTTCGCAAGTTCGCAACGTATGGAACTATAGGAACAAGGCGGCTCGCACAACAAGGGTTTCCGTGGGCCGAGTTGGCATGACCATCGTCCGCGAAAGGGGCCCCGGGCCATGAGTCCACTTGACCTGTCCGTCGACGAACTGCTCACGACGACCCGCGCCGTGCGCAAGCGGCTGGACCTGACGCGCCCGGTCGGACGCGACGTGATCGAGGAGTGCCTCACCCTGGCGGTCCAGGCCCCGACCGGCCGCAACCGGCAGCACTGGGACTTCCTGTTCGTCACCGACCCGCGGCAGCGCGCCGCGCTCGCCGACCTCTACCGGGCCGGCCTCACCAGCCCGCGCGAGCCCGCGGTGAGCACGAACATCGACCGGGGCGACGCGGCCGGCTGGGAGCGCATCGCGGACAGCGCCCGCCATCTGTTCGAGCACCTGCACGAGGTGCCCGTCCTGGTCGTGCCGTGCGTCCGGGTGGCGGACCGCAAGGACCTCGACTGGCCGGTGCGCCGCGCCAACGTCTACGGCTCGATCTTCCCGGCGGTCTGGCAGTTCATGCTCGCGGCGCGCTCGCGCGGCCTCGGCACCGCCTGGACGACCCCGCACCTGCAGTACGAGCAGGAGGCCGCCGAGCTCCTCGGCATCCCGTACGCCACCGTCGTCCAGACGGCGCTGATCCCGCTCGCGTACACGGTCGGCACCGATTTCCGGCCGGGGCCGCGCGTCGCGGCGGCCGAGGTGGCCCACTGGGACCGGTGGTAGGTGCGCACGCTCAAGCACCCGCCGCGCGGCGACATCCAGCTGACCGACGTCTTCCACGCGCTGAGCGATCCGACGCGGCTGGCCATCGTGCGCGGCCTGGACGGCGTGGGCGAGCGCTCGTGCAGCGGCCTGGACGTCCCGCTGTCGAAGTCCACGCTGTCGCACCATCTGAAGGTGCTGCGGGACTCCGGGGTCACGCACACCCGTATCGAGGGGACCCACCGGCTGATGTCCCTGCGCCGCGAGGACCTGGAGGCCCGCTTCCCCGGCCTGCTGGCGGTCGCGCTGCGACGGGAGCCGGCCCCCTACGGCCCCGGCTGACCCGCCCCCGCCCGAGCGTGTCCGAACCTGCCCCCCACCTGCCCGAGGGAGAGATCCAGTGGACCGGTACGGAGTGACGATCCCGCTGCGGACGGTGCCCCTGTCCGCGCACCGGCGCGTCGTCGAGCAACTGCCCGACCTCGGCTACACCGACGCCTGGACGGGTGAGGCCGCGGGCCACGACGGCTTCACCCCGCTGGCCCTGGCCGCCGCGTGGGCGCCGTCGCTGCGGGTGGGGACGGCGGTGGTCCCGGTGCAGACCCGCGGACCGGCGCTGCTGGCGATGACCGCCGCCACGCTCGCCGAGGCCGCGCCGGGCCGGGTGGTGGTCGGGGTGGGGTCGTCCGGGCCGCCGTTCGTGACGCGCATCAACGGCATCCCCTTCGAGCACCCCTACCGCCGGGTCCGGGACACCGTGCGCTTCCTGCGGGCCGCGCTGGCCGGCGAGTTCGTCGCGGGCGCGTACGACTCGTTCACGATCGAGGGCTTCCGGCTCGCGTCCGTGCCCCGCCCCGCGCCGCCGGTCATGGTCGGCGCGCTGCGGCCGCAGATGCTGCGGCTCGCGGGCCGCGAGGCGGACGGGCTGATCGTCAACTTCCTGACCGTGCAGGACGTTCCGCGGGTTGTCGAGGCGATGGGGCCCGAGGGCAAGGGCAAGGAGGTGGTGGCGCGGATCTTCGTCTGCCCCACCCGGGACCGGGAGTACGCGCGGGCCCAGGGCCGGGCCATGCTCGGCGGGATCCTCAACGCCCGTACGTACTCGGCCTTCCACGACTGGCTCGGTCGCGGGGACGTACTCGCGGCCAGCCACCGGGCCTGGCGCGGCGGCGACTTCGCGGGCGCCGCGGCGGCGGTGCCGGACGAGCTGGTCGACGCGCTGCTCGTGCACGGCAGCCCGGAGGAGTGCCGGGCGCAGGTCGCGGGCTACGTCGAGGCGGGCGTGGTGACACCGCTGCTCGCCGTCTTCCCCTCCCCCGAGTTCGGGGCGGGCCCCGACGGCATGCTGCGGGCGCTGCGGGCGCTGGCGCCCGTGTGACGGGGCCGGGCCGCCGGGCGGTACGTCCGGCGGCTCACGCCACGTCGAGGATCTTGATCATCAGCCGGGCCAGCGTCCTGCGCTCCGCGGGGGTGAGGGCCTGGAACGCGCGGTCGAGAAAGTCGGGCACCCCGTTCTCGACCTCCGTCAGGGCGGCGAAACCGTCCGGGGTGGGCACGATGACATTGGCCCGGCGGTCCTTCGGGTGCCTTTCCCGGCGCACGAATCCCGAGTCCTCCAGGCCGTCGATGCAGCCGACCATCACGCTGCGGTCGATCCGCAGCTGCTCGCTCAGCTCCTGCTGCGAGCACGGGCCGACGTCGCTCAGCATCTTCAGCACCAGGTGCTGGGCCGCCGAGATGTCGTAGCCGGTCAGATCGGAGTCGATGGACTTCGCGACCAGGGTGGTGGCCCGGCACAGGCCGACGTCCGGCCGGTCGAGAGCGAGCTTGGCGAAATACTGCTCACGCTTGATGTCGCCCACGACCCTGCTCGGCGAGGCGCGGCGGATTTTCGGCGGGTTGCTCATCTGCATTCCCTCGGGCGGCTCTTCCTGCTGACAGGATATGGGGTACCAAGAATGTTTTGCTCTCTATTTCTTGTACCCTACCGCGTCGGCGGCCCGATGCGCCCCCCTGATCGTGTGAGCCCGGCTGCGCCGAGTCGGGCGGGACGCCGCGGGGCGGGACCGCCGCGGCAGGCGGCGGCCCCGCCCCGGCGGGCAGCGGGTGGAGCGGGTCACCACACGACGGGCATGGCCCTCGGACGCAGCGTCAGCAGCCCGCCGAGCCACTCCACCTCCTCGGGCGGCACCGCCAGCCGCAGCGTCGGGAGCCGCTGTGCGAGCACGCCGAACGCCGTCTGCAGCTCCACCCGCGCGACACCGGCGCCCGGGCAGTAGTGGTGGCCGTGCCCGAAGGCGAGGTGGACGGCGTCGGTACGCGTCAGGTCCAGGGTCTCCGGGTCGGCGACGTGCCGGACGTCCCGGCCCGCGGCGTGCATCACCGGGATGACGCCCTCGCCCTTGGCGATGTGCGTGCCGGCCAGCTCGACGTCCTCGGTGGCGATCCGCATGAAGCCGATCTCCGACGGCGGGGCGTAGCGCAGGAGTTCCTCGGTGGCGGAGTTCACCAGGTCGGGCTTCTCGGCGAGCAGCCGCCACTGGTCGGGGTGGCGGAGCAGCTGGAAGAGGCTGCGGGAGATGGCGCTGACCGTGGTGTCGTGCCCGGCGACCAGCAGGTTGATGCCGAGCCAGACCATCTCGCGCTCGTTCAGCCGGTCGGCGTCGTCGCGTGCCGAGATGAGCGTGCTGAGCAGGTCGTTGCCGGGGTTCTCGCGGTGCCGGGCGATCAGGCCGGCCACGTAGGCGGCGGACTCCTCGCGGGCCGCCAGGCGCTCTTCCGGAGTGTGCGCGGTGATGCTGACCAGCCGGTCCGTCCACTCCTGGAGCTTGGCGCGGTCCTCGACCGGCGCCCCGACCATCTCGCAGATCACCCAGACCGGCAGTACGGCCGCGAAGTCGTGGTGCAGGTCGGCCGGTCGCGGCCCCGCCTCCAGCCGGTCGATCAGCTCGTGGGCGATCTCCTCGATCCTGGCCCGCCACCGCTCCGCCTTGCGGGGCGTGAAGGCCGGGGAGATGAGCCGGCGCAGCCGGGAGTGGTCGGGCCCCTCCATGTTCAGCAGGTTGTACGGGTTGTCGGAGAAGTCCTCGCCCGCGACGGTGCGGACGGCTCCCGGCTCGCGCAGCGCCGCCCGGGACAGCCGCCGGTCGGACATCGCGGCCTCGACCTCGTCGTAGCCGGTCACCATGAGGGCGGTGCCGCCGCTGGGCAGCCGGACCCGGGTCACCGGGCACCGGTCGCGCAGTTCGGAGTATTCCTGCGGAGGCTCGCTCAGGGGTCCGAGCGGGAGCGGGTAGGGCAGGAGCGCGTCGTCGGACATGCGGTCGACCACCTTTCAGGCGGTGGGGGAAGGAGAGGGTCCGGGGGTCGCGGAGGACGGGACCGCGGGTGGCGCCGCCGGTTCCCGCTCCGGCTCCGGCGCGGCGGGGGCGGGGGCGGCCCGCTTCCCGCTGAGGTAGCGCATGGCGGGGCGTTCGACGGCCACGTGCAGCGCCCCCGACAGCAGCAGGGACAGGGCGAAGGCGGCGGCCAGCATGCCGATCGCCGAGGGCGTCGACCAGGTCCGCCCGACGCCGGTCCACCGGTGGCCGAACTCCAGCAGCAGCCGGTGCACCATGTAGAAGGCGAAGGACCACTCGCCCAGCCGGATAGCGGTCGGGGTGGCGAGGACCGACGTCCTGCCGCTGGTGTCGCGCTGCGCGACCGCGGCGATGAGCAGCCCGACGGGCAGCACGGTCACGCTGGTCAGGCCGTACAGGAACGGCAGTTGCAGGGACACCGCGTAGCCGGCGAGCACGAGCGCGGCGGCCGGGAGCACCCCGATCGGGACGCGCCGCCCCGTCATCAGCATCCGGGCCAGGAAGATGCCCAGGCAGAATTCCGGGAGGCGGCTGGCGGGCAGGACGTAGACGAACCAGAACTGCCACACGGAGCCGGAGCCGAAGGGCAGCGCCGGCGAGCCGGGCAGCAGTTCGGAGGCCAGTGGCAGCAGGGGGACCAGGACCGCCATGGCGGCCGCCCACACCCACAGTTGCCCGGCGCGGATGCGCCGCACCCCGCGCAGGATCAGCGGGAAGCTGAAGTAGAAGAAGACCTCGCAGGACAGCGACCAGGTCACGTCGTTGAGGCTGGAGAAGACCGGGCGGGTGGGGAACCACGCGTGGACCAGGAGCAGGTTGGGAAGCGCCTGGTGCAGGGTGGCGGCGGTGCCGGCCCAGGCCACGAGGGCGAGGGCGGCGCCCCAGGTGAGGACGTGCAGGGGGTAGATCTTGGCGGCCCGGCGCCGCCAGAACCCTGCCGCCGTGTCATGGGGGCGGGCCGACCAGGTCAGGACGAAGCCGCTCAGCACGAAGAAGAAGCTGACGCCCAGCCAGCCGGCGTTCGCGACGACGTCCGCGTACCGCCGGTCGATGCCGGCGTCGGAGAACGGCACCTCCATCGAGGCGTGGAACGCGAAGACGAAGAGCACCGCGACGAAGCGCAGCCCGGTGAGGGAGGGAAGCCGGGAGCGGGTGGTACGCGTACGGGGAGCCGTGGTCATGGAGCGCTCCGGGTCTAGGAGTCCATATTCCAACGTTCGCTAATCATCGAACCATAGGTGCGCACGACCGGGCAACCGATCAGCGCACCCCCGGGGCCGGCGGCCGGACCGCCGCCCCGTCACGCGAGGTCGAGCAGGCGCCGGGCCGGGCCTTCCGCGCGCCCGGACTGGCGGACCTGCGCGACGGCCTGGAGACGGGTCCTGACACCGAGCTTGCGCAGAATGTTGGAGACGTGGAATTTCACGGTCTTCTGGCTCAGATAGCACGCCAGGGCGATCTCCGCGTTCGACTGCCCGGCGACCATGTGGGAGTAGATTTCCCGCTCGCGGCCGGTGAGCTTGTCGACCGGCGCGGGAGTGCCGGGACTGAAGAAAGGCAAGTGGGGCAGCACGCTGTCGATGATCTGCACGGCGATTCCGTGCGGCAGGAAGACCTCGCCCCTGTCGGCCGCGTGCACCGCGCCCAGAAGATCGTCGAGCGGCGCATCGTGGCACACGAAAACACGTGCGCCCAACTGGAGGTACTCCACGATCCGCTGGGCGCAGGCGCCCTGCATCACCATGGCGACACCGCTCAGCCAGCGGCGGCTCGGCTCGCCGGCCGCCGCGAGGCTCCCGGCGATGACCTCGGAGGGCGGGACCGCCGGGTCGTCCGCCACGAGCAGGACGCTGCCGCGCCCGCCGGCGCCGCGCGGACCGCCTTCGCGTAACTGGGCGGGCCCGAGAACCCGCACGCTCGAAACGGAGCGCAGGGCCGCCGCGATACCGGCTGCCAGGATCGACGTCCCCCGGGGGGCGACGACGCAGATGGGTTCTTCAAGACCGTCCGCAAAATCGATCATTGTGTCCCCTGTGACGACCCCACGGGGATCACTCGCCGGCGGTGAAGCGCAGCAGCGAGCCTTCTCCCCATTGACCGCAAGATGCTAACCCGCAAACAATCTGCGGCACAATGAATTTATTATAGAGTTCACAATCCTTCCGCAGCCTCCAAAGCATTGCATCACGGCCAAAATACCGACATTTCAAGGGCATTCGGCGCCCCGCCCCTGGCCCTTGGACCAGGGGCGGACTGGCCGGGCGGACGAAGCGCAGGCCGCGGCATTTCGCTGACGATTACCGGCATGATGAATCGAACCGGGTCCGGGGATGGCCCGAAGTCCGCGCGGCCCGATGACGCGTCGGTCGAGCTGGACGGCCGATCTCTCACTCTCCGTGACGTACTGCGGCTGGCCCGTCCACCGCGGGAGGGCAAGGCCGTCACGGCGGCGCTCAGTCCCGGGGCGGTCGCCGCGGCGCGGCAGAGCGTCCGGCTGCGCGACTCCCTCATCGCGGAACGCAAGCCCATCTACGGTGTGACCACCGGCTTCGGAGACAGCGTCACCAGCCAGGTCAGCCCCGAGCGGGCGGCCCACCTCCAGCGCAACCTGATCCGCTACCACCTCAACGGCACCGGTCCCGACACCGCGTCCGACGTGGTCCGGGCGACCCTGCTCATCCGCGCCAACGCGCTGGCCCGCGGGAATTCCGGCATCCGCCCCGAGGTCATCGGCAAGCTCCTGGAGCACCTCAACGCGGACATCCTCCCGCGCGTCCCCGAGCGCGGGTCCCTGGGAGCCAGCGGCGACCTCGTGCCGCTGTGCTACGTCGCCTCGGTGCTGCTCGGCGACGGCGAGGTCCGCTTCGGCAAGAAGTCCGTGCCGGCCGCGGTGGCCCAGCGGGAGGCGGGCATCACGCCGGTGACGCTGGAGGCCAAGGAGGGCCTGGCGCTGATCAACGGCACCTCCTTCACCGCCGCCTTCGCGGCGATCGCCGCCCACGACGCGGCCCGCCTGGCCGAGGCCGCGGAGATCGCCACCGCGTTCGCCGGGGAGGCGCTGCTCGGCAACGCCTCGCACTACGCGGCGTTCGTCCACGACGCCAAGCCGCACCCGGGGCAGCGGACGTCCGCCGGCCAACTGCGCCGGCTGACCGCGGACTCGGGCCTGTCCACGACCTACGAAGCGATCCGCGACAGCACCGAACCGCTGCACGAGGACTACCGCCGGCTCGACCAGCGGATCCAGGACCACTACTCGCTGCGGTGCGCGCCGCATGTCGTCGGGGTGCTGCGCGACACCCTGAGCTGGGCCGAGCAGTGGCTCACCACCGAGATCAACGCCTCGACCGACAACCCGCTCTTCTCCGTCGACGAGCAGCGGGTGCACCACGGCGGCAACTTCTACGCCGGGCACGTCGGCCAGGCCATGGACAGCCTCAAGGTCGCCACCGCCAGTGTGGCGGACCTGCTGGACCGCCAGCTGGCCCTGCTGGTCGACCCGAAGTTCAGCGGCGGGCTGCCGGCCAACCTCGTCCCGCCCTCGCTGGACGCCGAGGCGGGCCTGCACCACGGCTTCAAGGGCATGCAGATCGCCGCCTCCGCCCTGACCGCCGAGGCGCTCAAGACCTCCTCCCCCGCGAGCGTCTTCTCCCGCTCCACCGAAGCGCACAACCAGGACAAGGTGAGCATGGGCACCATCGCCGCCCGTGACGCCCGCACGGTCAACGAGCTGACGGGCGAGGTGGCGGCGATCGCGCTGCTCGCCGGGGCCCAGGCCGTCGAGCTGCGGGGCCTTTCCAAGGCCGCCCCGGCCGTCCGGCGCGTGCACGCGACCATCCGGGCCCATGTGCCGTTCGCGGACGGCGACCGCCGTATGGAGGCGGACATCGCCGCCGTCAGCGAGCTGATCTTCAACGGCGAGCTGGCCCGCGCCGCCGGTTTCTCCCCTGACAAGGACTCCGATGCTGCTGCTGCGTGACTCCCGATCCGGGCAGGCTCTCCTCGGCACTGCCACCTCCCACACCGCACTCGTCCGCGCCAGCCACGCGGGGACGACCGACCCCGCCGCGCTGGGGGAGAAGTTCACCGCCACCCTGGAGGCGGCCCTGCAGTCCGGGCTGTACGACCGCGCGCCCCTCGCCGAGGTGGCCGGCAAGGCGCGGGCGGCGGACCCGGAGACGGTCGTCGCCGAACTCCTCCCGCAGCTGCCGTTCCTGCCCAAGACCAGCCTCAGCTCGGCCGGGCACCAGGCCTTCACCCGGGAGCTGTCGGACTTCCTGCACTACTACGAGTCCTCCGGCACGACGGGCAACCCCGTCGCGGCGCCGAAGTCGCTCGACGACCTGATCGTCAACACCATCAACATCGGGGAGCAGTGGGCGCGTGTCCTGGACCGCACCGACCGGGCCCTGATCCTGATCAACGCGCCCTTCGCGCCCGCGGCCTACCAGTTCGAGAAGGTCCTGGAATACCTCCAGGTGATGTCGATGCGGCCGTGGGTGGACAACATCACCGGCGACTACACCCGGGTCCTGCGGCTGACCCGCGAACTCGCCGTGAACGTCTTCGTCGGACCGCCGTCACGGCTGCTGGAGATGATCCAGTTCGCCTACCGCAACGACGAGCCCGTCCCGGCGTTCGACAAACTCCTGCTGATGGCGGAGCAGACCGGTCCCGGCTTCGTCCGGCACCTGGAGCGGCTCACCGGCGCCACCGCCTACGTCGCGTCCTACGGGTCCTCGGAGACCGGTACGACCGCGGTCACCTGCGAGCGCAACAACCTCCACCTCCAGACGCAGTCCTACCTGCTGGAGCTCACCGACGACGCCGGGACGCGGTTCGTCGACGGCAGCGCCGACCGCGGCGAACTCGTCGTCACCAGCCTCGACATGCCGGCCCGGCCGCTGCTGCGCTACCGCACCGGGGACCTGGTCGAGATCCCCGGCACGCCGTGCCCGTGCGGGGTGGCCACCCCGCTGCTGCGCACGCTCGGGCGGTCCCAGGACCTCATCGTGCTGGAGGGCAACGGCATCCGGCAGAACGACTTCGAGGCCGCCCTGTGGCCGGCCGAGCACAGCGGTCCCACCGTGCTCAACTACATGCTGGTCATCCGCGGCGACGCGATCGTCTGCCTGGCGACCACCGACAAGGACGTCGACGAGGAGTGGTCGCGCGGCACCGCGGAGCGCCTGGGCACCCTCTTCCCCGGCTACGACCTGGCGCTGCGCGCGGTCGAGAAGCTGCCGCCGCTGGCGTCCCTCGGCCAGTACCTGGGATGGAAGCTGTCCCGCGTCCTCGACCTCAACGACGCGCGCAACTGGGACCGGCTGCCCGCCCCGATCCGCGGCGTCGTGGAGACCACCCTGGCCGACCTGGCCCCTGCACCCCAGCGTTGAGGAGCCTTCGACATGTGCGGCATCACAGGCTGGCTGGACTGGGAGCGCGACATGTCCGGCCAGGCCGGCGTGCTCTCCCGGATGACCGAGACCCTCGCGCTGCGCGGCCCCGACGGCGCGGGCGCGTGGACCGCGGCACGCATCGGGCTGGGCCACCGCAGGCTCGCGGTGATCGACGTCGACCACGGGCAGCAGCCCATGGCGGCGTACAGCCCGGACGACGGCCGGGAGACCGCGGTCGTCACCTTCAGCGGCGAGATCCACAACTTCCGGCAGCTGCGCGGTGAACTGGCCGCCCGCGGCCACCGCTTCAGGACCGGCACGGACACCGAGGTGCTGCTGGCCGCGTACGAGGCGTGGGGGGAGGACGCCGTCACCCGCTTCGCCGGGATGTTCGCCTTCGCCCTGTGGGACGTCGCGCGGCAGAAGCTGCTGCTGGTCCGCGACCCGCTGGGCATCAAGCCCCTCTACTACGCCGAGCACGCCACCGGCGTGGTCTTCGGCTCCGAGCCGAAGGCGCTGCTCGCCAGCGGGCAGGTCGCCGCCGAGGTCGACGCCGAGGGCCTGGTGGACGTCTTCACGGTGGCCGCCAAGCGCCCCGGGGACGCGGTCTTCAGCAGCATGCGCGAGGTGAAACCGGGCCACCTGCTGGTCTTCGACGCCGGCGGCACCCGCGCGCACCGCTACTGGCAGCTGCGCAGCGCCCCGCACGAGGACGACGTCCCGACCACCGTCGCCCGGGTGCGGGAGCTGCTGGGCCGGGCGGTCGCCGAGCAGACCGAGGCCGACGTGCCGCTGGGCGCCCTGCTGTCCGGCGGCATCGACTCCAGCGCCATCACCGCGCTGGGCGCGGGCACCCTCGCCGCGGCGGGCGCCGCCCC
Organism: Streptomyces sp. NPDC021020; assembly: GCF_044333285.1. Lineage (NCBI taxonomy): Bacteria > Bacillati > Actinomycetota > Actinomycetes > Kitasatosporales > Streptomycetaceae > Streptomyces > Streptomyces sp. NPDC021020. Next base: position 838,529 of record NZ_JBIRQQ010000002.1, on the reverse strand, counting down.
GCTGGCCACCTACTCCGTCGACTTCGCCGACAGTGAGGAGGAGTTCACCGCCGACGCGCTGCACGTCTCCCGGGACGCGCCGTTCGTCCAGGCCGTCGTGGGGCATCTGGGCACCAAGCACACCGAGGTGCTGGTGGAGCCCGCCTCGCTGCTGAGCGTGTCCGGGACCACGCTGGCGGCCCGGGACGTCCCCGGCGTCGGCGACCTCGACGCGTCGCTGTACCTGCTCTTCCGCGACGTCCGCAGGCATCTGACGGTCGCGCTGTCCGGGGAGGGCGCCGACGACGCCTTCGGCGGCTACCCGTGGTTCGCCGGCGAGACCCGGCAGCCGACGGACGGCTTCCCCTGGTCGGCCGGCGTCCAGGACCGCAACGCGGTGCTGTCCGCGCAGCTGCGGCAGAGCCTGGACCTGCACGAGCGCCTCGACAACCGCTACCGGGAGGCGCTGGCGGAGGTGCCCCGGCTGGACGGCGAGACGGGCACCGACCGGCGGATGCGGGAGGTGTACTACCTCCAGCAGACCCGCTTCCTGCCCTTCCTGCTGGACCGCAAGGACCGGATGAGCATGGCCAACGGGCTGGAGGTCCGGGTCCCGTTCTGCGACCACCGCCTGGTGGACTACGTGTGGAACGTGCCGTGGGAGGTCAAGCGGCTGGGCGGCCAGGAGAAGGGCCTGCTGCGCAGCGCGGTCGAGGACCTGCTGCCGGCCGAGGTCGTGCACCGGCCCAAGAGCGGCTTCCCGGTCGGGAAGGGCTCGGCGTACCTGGACTCGGTGCGCGAGGCGGTGTCGGCGATGATCGGCGACCCCGGCTCGCCCGCCATGGACCTGCTGGACGCCGGGACGCTGCGCGCCATGGTCGACAGCAAGGACTGGTTCAACGGCGCCTTCACCCCGCCCCCCATCCTCCCGCGGGCCCTCCAGCTCGACGACTGGATGCGCCGCTACGGGGTGCGGGTGGTCCTGTGACCGGCCGGCCCGGCACAGCGCGGGCACCGCAGACGTCAACCGGAGGATGAGATGCGCATAGCAGTCACCGGTTCGATCGCCACGGACCATCTGACGCACTTCCCGGGCCGGTTCACCGACCAGCTCGTCCCCGAGGAGCTGGACCACGTGTCCCTGTCCTTCCTGGCCGACGAGCTGCACGTCCGGCACGGCGGCGTCGCCGCCAACATCGCCTTCGGCCTCGGGCAGCTGGGGCTCGCCCCGCTGCTCGTCGCGGCCGCGGGAGCCGACTTCGCCGACTACGGGGCCCGGCTCGCCGGGCACGGCGTGGACATCGGCCCGGTCCACGTGTCGGCGACCCGCCACACCGCACGGTTCATGTGCACCACCGACGAGGCCGGCAACCAGATCGCCACCTTCTACGCCGGGGCGATGAGCGAGGCCGCCGTGATCGACCTGCGGGCCGTCGCGTCGGCCGCCGCGGTGGACCTGGTGCTGATCGGGGCGAACGACCCGGAGGCGATGATCCGGTACACCAAGGACTGCCGGGCGGCCGGGCTGCCCTTCGCGGCGGACCCCTCGCAGCAGCTCGCGAGGCTCACCGCCGAGGCCGTCCAGGAGCTGGTCACCGGGGCGGAGTACCTCTTCACCAACGAGTACGAGAGCACCCTGCTGCTGCACAAGACCGGGTGGTCGGCCGCGGACGTCCTCGCCCGGGTCGGCGTCTGGGTCACGACGCTGGGCGAGAAGGGCTGCCGCATCCGGCGGCAGGGCGAGCCGCCCGCCGAGATCAGGGCGGTGCCCGTCGTGCGGCCGGCCGATCCGACCGGTGTCGGCGACGGCTTCCGCGCCGGATTCCTGGCCGCCGTCGCCTGGGGCGCCGGGCCGCTGCGGGCCGCCCAGCTCGGCTGCGCGGTGGCCGCGGCCGTCCTGCGCTCCGTCGGGTCGCAGGAATACCGGGTGCGGGTCGACGACCTGCTCGCGCAGTGCGGTGACGTCTACGGACCGGGGTGCGCCGAGGAGCTGGCGGCCTGCCTCGGGCGGGTCGGGGGGCGGACATGACGGCGCGCCGCCGGGCTCCCGGCGGGGTGCGCGGCGCGCTGGCCGCCCCCGGTCCGGTCCTGTCCTTCGAGGTCTTCCCGCCGAAGACCGCGCAGGGCGCCACCGCGCTGTGGCGCACCGTCCGGGCGCTGGAGGCGCTGCGCCCGGCGTTCGTCTCCGTCACCTACGGGGCCGGCGGCAGCTCCCGGGACCGCACCCTCGAACTCGCCGAGCGGCTGGCGCAGGAGACGACCCTCCCGGTCCTGGGCCACCTCACCGCGGTGGGGCACTCGGTCGCGGAGCTGCGCCGGATCGTCGGGAGTTACGCGCAGGCGGGGGTGCTCGACCTCCTCCTGGTGCGCGGCGACCCGCCGTCCGACCCGCGGGGCCCCTGGACCGCGCACCCCCGGGGCCTCCGCCACGCCGCCGAACTGGTGCGCCTGGTGCGGGAGTCCGGCGACTTCGGCATCGGGGTGGCGGCCTTCCCCGAGCGGCACCCGCGCTCGCGCGACTGGGAGGAGGACATCCGGCACTTCGCGGCCAAGGCGCGGGCGGGCGCCGACTTCGCCGTCACGCAGATGTTCTTCCACGCCGAGGACTACTTCCGGCTGTGCGACCGGCTCGACGCGGCGGGCTGCACCATCCCCGTCATCCCCGCGGTCATGCCCGCCACCCGCCACCGGCAGATCGCCCGCTTCGCCGAACTGAGCGGCGCCGCCTTCCCCGCGGACCTGGCCCGCCGCCTGGAGAACGCGGGCGACGACACGGCCGAGGGGCACCGGATCGGGGTCGCCCACGCGACCGCGCTGGCCCGGGAGCTGCTGGACCAGGGCGCCCCGGGACTGCACTTCCTCACCCTCAACCGGCCCGAGGCGACCCTCGACATCCACCACGGGCTCGGGCTCCCCGGCCCCCGCCGGCTTCGGACGGCTGCCGCGGGAGCGTCCCCCGATGCCGCCTGAGAGTTGCGCCACCGCGAGTGCGGCAGCCCTGCCCGCCGGGTCCGGCCCGAAAAGACGTACCGAGTGCCTCCCCGCGGCCGCCGCCCGCCGACCCCGGTCCTCTTCCCGCGCCCCTGGAGAACCCGTCATGCAAGCGAACCCGGAGGGCCCGGTGCCGGCGCTGCCCGGCCGGCGAGGCCTGCCCGCGGCGCAGCAGCCCGACTACCCCGATCCGCAGGCCCTGCGCGAGGTGATCGCCGACCTGGAGGCCTGCCCGCCGCTCGTCTTCGCCGGGGAGTGCGACCGGCTGCGCGAGCGTATGGCGGCCGTCGCCCGCGGGGAGGCGTTCCTCCTCCAGGGCGGCGACTGCGCGGAGACCTTCGAGGCGGTTTCCGCCGACCAGATACGGGGCAAGCTCAGGACGCTGCTCCAGATGAGCGCCGTGCTCACGTACGCGGCGCGGGTGCCGGTGGTGAAGGTCGGCCGGATCGCCGGGCAGTACGCCAAACCGCGCTCCAGCGCGTACGAGACGCGCGACGGGGTGACGCTGCCGAGCTACCGCGGCGACGCCGTCAACGGCCTCGCCTTCACCGGGCGGTCCCGTACGCCCGACCCCGCCCGGCTGCGGCGGATGTACGACTCCTCGGCGGCGACGCTCAACCTCGTACGCGCCCTGTCCACCGGCGGCTTCGCCGACCTGCGCCAGGTGCACGCCTGGAACCGGGACTTCGTGGCGTCCTCCCCCTCCGGGGAGCGCTACGAGCGGCTGGCCCGCGAGATCGACAGCGCGCTGAGCTTCATCCACGCGTGCGGGGCGAGCCCCGAGGAGTTCGACCAGGTCGAGTTCTTCGCCTCCCACGAGGCGCTGCTGCTGGACTACGAGCGGGCCCTGACCCGGGTCGACTCGCGGACCGGAGAGCTGTACGACGTCTCGGGCCACATGGTGTGGATCGGCGAGCGGACCCGGCAGCTGGACGGCGCGCACATCGCGTTCGCGGCCCGGATCCGCAACCCGGTCGCCGTCAAGCTCGGTCCGACCACGACCGTGGACGAGGCGCTGCAGTACGCCGAGCGCCTCGACCCGGACGGAGAGCCGGGCCGGCTGACCTTCGTCGTCCGGATGGGGGCGAAGCGGGTCCGCGACCGGCTGCCGGAGCTGGTGGAGAAGGTCACCGCCTCCGGGCTGACCGTGGCGTGGGTGAGCGACCCCATGCACGGCAACACCTACGAGGCCCCGTCCGGTCACAAGACCCGGCGCTTCGACGACGTCCTCGACGAGGTCAAGGGCTTCTTCGAGGTGCACCGGGCGCTCGGCACCCATCCCGGCGGCATCCACGTGGAGCTGACCGGCGACGACGTCACCGAATGCGTGGGCGGCGGCGCCGAGGTCTTCGTCGACGACCTGCACCGGCGCTACGAGACCGCCTGCGACCCGCGCCTGAACCACAGCCAGTCCCTGGACCTGGCCTTCCTGGTGGCCGAGATGTACCCGCACCGGGGCGACGCGGTCCGCGGCGGCGCGGAGCGGACCGGGACGCGACCGAGGAGCACCGCATGAACCGACTGCGCTGGCTCACCGCCGGCGAATCCCACGGCCCGGCCCTGGTCGCGACGCTGGAGGGGCTGCCCGCGGGCACCCCGCTGACCACCGGGATGATCGCCGCCGCCCTCGCCCGCCGCCGGCTCGGCCACGGCCGCGGCGCCCGGATGGCGTTCGAGCAGGACGCGGTGACCCTGCTCGGCGGGGTGCGGCACGGGCTGACGCTCGGCTCGCCGGTCGCGGTCATGGTCGGCAACACCGAGTGGCCCAAGTGGGAGCAGGTCATGGCCGCCGACCCGGTGGATCCGCAGATCCTCGCCGAGTCGGCCCGGGGCGCCCCGCTGACCCGGCCCCGGCCCGGCCACGCCGACCTCGCCGGGATGCAGAAGTACGGCTTCGCCGAGGCCCGTCCGGTCCTGGAGCGCGCCTCGGCCCGGGAGACCGCCGCCCGGGTCGCGCTGGGGGCCGCCGCCCGCTCCTTCCTCGCGGAGACCGTGGGCGTCGAGCTGGTCTCGCACGTGGTCGGGCTGGGCGGGGCCGAGAGCCCGCCCGGCGTCGCACCGCTGCCCGCCGACCAGGACCGGCTGGACGCCGACCCCGTGCGGTGCCTGGACGCCGCCGCCTCCGCGGCGATGGTCGAGGAGATCGAGCGGGCCCGCAAGGACGGCGACACCCTGGGCGGCGTGGTGGAGGTGCTGGCCTACGGCGTCCCGGTGGGCCTGGGCTCGTACACCCACTGGGACCGGCGGCTGGACGCCCGGCTGGCCGGCGCCCTGATGGGTGTGCAGGCGATCAAGGGCGTCGAGGTCGGCGACGGCTTCGGCCTCGCCCGGGTCCGCGGCTCCGTGGCGCACGACGAGATCGAGCCCGGCCCGCGCGGCATCCGGCGCAGGTCCGGCCGCTCCGGGGGCACCGAGGGCGGGGTGTCCACCGGCGGGATCCTGCGGGTGCGCGCGGCGATGAAGCCGATCGCGACCGTGCCGCGGGCGCTCGCCACCGTGGACGTGTCCACCGGCGAGGCCGCCAGGGCCCACCACCAGCGCAGCGACGTGTGCGCGGTGCCGGCCGCCGGGATCGTCGCCGAGGCGGTGGTCGCGCTGGTGCTCGCGGACGCGGTGGTGGAGAAGTTCGGCGGCGACAGCGTCGCCGAGACCCGGCGCAACGCCGCGGCCTTCCTCGCGCACCTCGCGGTGCGCTGATGGGCGGCCCGCGGGTCGTCCTGGTGGGTCCGACGGGCGTCGGCAAGACCACGGTGGGCGCGCTGCTGGCCGCCCGGCTCGGCCTGCGGTGCCGCGACACCGACGCGGACGTGGCGGCCGCCGAGGGCCGCTCCGTCGCGGAGATCTTCGCGGACGAGGGCGAGGAGTACCTGCGGGAGGCCGAGGAGCGGGCGGTGGCCGCCGCACTGGCCGAGCACCCGGGGGTGCTCTCGCTCGGCGGCGGGGCGGTGCTGCGCGCGCGGACCCGCGCCCGGCTGGCCGGCCGGCCGGTGGCGTACCTGTCGATGGGGCCCGAGGCCGCCCTCGGCCGGCTGCGCCGCGGCGGCGCCCGGCCGCTGCTGGCGGGCGACCCGCTCGGCCGGTGGCGCGCGCTGACGGAGCTGCGCCGCCCCCTCTACACCGCGGTGGCCCGGGCGGTGGTCGACACCGACGGCCTGGCACCGGACCAGGTCGCCGAGCACGTGATGCGAGCCTTGGAGCTGAGCCATGACGGGCATTCAGGACAGCTGTACGAGCACCGGTCCGCGGCGGAGCGCCTGGCCCCGCCCTGACCGGCCCGAGCCGGCGGAGCCCGCGCGGCCGCCGGGCCCACCGGACTTCACCGTCCTCATCGGCGGCGACTTCGCGGGCAAGTCGACCGTCCTCGGCGCCCTGGCGGCGGCGCACCCCGAGGTGCAGGTGCTGTCGACCGACGAGGGATTCCTCGGCCCGCGCCACCTCCAGGTCGGCCAGCTGCGCCGGCTGGCCGGGCGGCTGCTGCCGCACGTCGGGGGCGACTACACCCCGGACTTCCTGGCGGCGCTCTTCCACGCGGCGGTGGTGCACCTGCGCGACGAGCTGCGGCGCTGCGATCCCGGGCGGCCGGTGGTCATGGACTCCTACTACTACAAATTCCTCGCGAAGTGCCGGCTGGCCGGCGCCCAGGAGAGCCCGCTGTTCGCCTGGTGGCGCTCCTACCCGCAGCCGCACCGCGTCATCGAGCTGGAGGTGCCGCCCGCCACGGCCTGGGAGCGCTGCGGCCGCGGCGCGGGCCTCAACGCGCTGGAGTTCTACGGCGCCTCGCCCGTCCGGCCCGCTTTCGAGGACTACCAGAGCGACCTGCGCAGGCTGATGCGCGAGGAGGTCCGCCACCTGCCGCTGCGGCGCCTTCCCGCGACCGGCGACCCGTCGGTCACCGCCCACCGGATCCAGGAGGCACTCGCCGATGTCCGCGCCTGACCCCACCGCCTTCCACGACCGCAACGCCCGCTACCGCGCACGGGTCTTCGCCGAGCGGGCCCGGCTGCGCGACGCCCTCGCCGACCCGGCCGCCCACCAGCGCAAGGTGCTCCAGGACCTGCTGGACTTCAACGCCGGCACCCGCTTCGGCGCCGCGCACGGCTTCCGGCGGATCCGCTCGCTGGACGACTTCCGCAAGGCCGTCCCGATCCACGCCTACGCCGACCTGGAGCCCTGGATCGAGCGGGCCGCGGCCGGTGAGGCGGACGTGCTGAGCGCCGATCCGCCCGCGGTGTGGTTCACCAGCAGCGGCAGCACGGGCGCGCACAAGAAGATCCCGGTGACACCGGGCTTCGTGCGGACCACCTTCCTGCCGTTCTACTTCGCCGCCTGGGCACCCCTGCTGGAGCACTTCCCCGAGGTGCTCGACCGGCCGGACGCCGTGCTCAACCTCAAGCACGACCCGCTGGCGGCCCCGCCGACGCTCGGCGACGGCCGGCCCCATGTCGGCGCCAGCCAGGTCGACTTCGGGGAGCGGTTCGGCGAGCCGCTGGCGGCCGAGCCCGGCTCCTTCGCCCCCTGGGCGACCCTCCCCGTCCCGCTCGCGGCCGACGACCACGAGGGCAAGATGTACGCCCGGCTGCGGCTGGCCGTGGAGAGCGACGTGCGGCTGGTGATCGGGATCAACCCCGCCATGGTCGCCGCCCTGCCCTACCAGCTGCGCCGGTGGTGGCCGCGGCTGCTGCGCGACGTCCGCGACGGCACCGTGGACGGCGTTCCCGCCCGGGAGCCCAACCCGCGGCGGGCGGCGGAGCTGGAGCGGGCGGCGCACCGCGCGGGTGTGCCGCGGCCGGCCGTGGTGTGGCCGCGGATGCGGGCGCTGTTCTGCTGGACCACCGGCATGGCGAGCCTGTACCTGCCGCGGCTGCGCGAGGAGTACGGGACCGCGGTGACGGCCCTGCCCGCGCCGGTGGCCGCCTCCGAGGGCCCGGTCGGCACCGCGCTGGACCGGCACCCCACCGCGGGAAGCCCCGTCCTGACCGCCTCGGTCCTCGAATTCGCGGACGCCGACGAGGACATCCGCCCCGAGACCCCCACCTGGGACGTCCAGCAGCTCGACACCGGCCACGACTACCACGTCGTCTTCAGCCACGTCGGCGGCCTGTACCGCTACGCGGTCGGCGACGTGGTCCGGGTGGTGGACCGGGTCGACGGTGTGCCCCGGCTCGAATACGCCGGGCGGGCCACCCGCTCGGACGCGGCCGGCGAGCGGCTGCGCGACGCGCAGGTGATCAGGGCGCTGGCCGGCGCCGCGGCGGCGGGCGGGCTCGCGGTGCGCAACGCCGCGTGCCGTGTGGAGCCGGACCCGGGCACCGGCCGCCCCGGCTACCGCTTCGCCCTGGCCCCGGCGGACGCGTGGAGCGCCGACGAGCTGCACCGCTTCGGCGCCCGCCTCGACGAGGAGCTGCGGCAGGGCTCCGCGGGCTACCGGTCGGCCCGGGAGGAGGCCCGCCTCGCGCCCGCCCGGGTCACCCTCCTGGACGGCGACGCCTTCGACCGCGACTGGCTGGCCGCTGTCGCCGAGGGCACCCGCCCGACGCAGGTCAAGGACCGCCTCTTCCGCCAGGACAGCCGGCAGTGGGACCGGCTGACCGCACCCGGCCACGCTCCCGCCGACCGAGGTGAATGATGCCCCAGCAGACCCGCCCCGCCCCCGGCACCGACCCCGACCCCGCCTCCGGCACCGACCCCGGCACCGCCCCCGCGGACTCCCCCGCCGACACCGCGCTGGACGCCGTCGAGCGCACCGCCCTGCTCACCGCCGCGCTGCGGGCCGCCGAGACCCGGCGCCCCGACCGTATCTACGACGACCCGTACGCGGCCGCGCTCTGCGGCGCTCTCGGCCCCGAACTCCTCGCAGAGATCCGGGCGGTGACCTTCCCGCGGGACGCGGCGCGCACCCTGCCCAGCACCCCCGACTACAACGCGATCCGCACCCGGCTCTTCGACGACCTCCTCCAGGACGCCGCGCACCGGCAGGGCCTGCGGCAGATCGTGCTCGCCCCCGCAGGGATGGACTCGCGCGCCTACCGGCTGGAATGGCCGGACGGCGTCAGGTACTTCGAGGTCGACCGCCCCGCGGTGCTGGCCTACAAGCACGGGCGCCTCGCGGGCCTGGCCGCGCCCCGGGCCGACCACCACGCGGTGGCCGCCGACCTGACCTCCCCCGACTGGGAGAGCCGGCTGACCGCCGCCGGGTACGACCCCGCGGCCCCCTCCGTGTGGCTGCTGGAGGGCCTGCTCTACTACATCCCCGAGGCGGACGCGCACCGGATGCTCGGCCGGGTGGCCGCGCTGATGGCCCCGGGCAGCCTGATCGTCGCGGACATCGTCAACCGCGCCGCGCTGACGCTGCCCGACACGCGGGGCCTGCTGGACGTCTTCGCGGGCTGGGGCTGCCCCTGGCTGTTCGGCGAGGACGAGCCCGAGCGGCTCTTCGCCCGCCACGGCTTCGACGTGACGGCGACGCAGCCCGGCGAGGAGGCCGCCGACTACGGCCGCTGGCCCGACCCGGTGCCGCCGCGTACCGTCGGGCCCGTCCGCCGGGTGTTCTTCGTCCACGGTGCGAAACGCTGATGCGCGTCGTCGTGGCCGGAGGAAGCGTCGCGGGACTGGCCGCCGCACTCGCGCTCGCCGCCCGGGGACACCGGGTCGACGTCCTGGAGGCGACACCGCCACCGCCGGACGGACCCGGCGAATGGCGGCGCGCGGCCGTACCGCAGGCCCTGCACGCGCACACCTTCACCTCGCTCGGCACCTGCCTGCTGCGGGACCGGGCCCCGGAGCTGCTGCACGAACTGCTGGCGGCGGGCGCCACGCTCCTGGACCTCACCCGGGCAGCCCCGCCCGGCGGCCCGCCGGTCACCGACCCGGACCTCATCGGCCTCGCGTGCCGCCGGACCGTCTTCGAACGGGTCCTGCACGGTTACGTCGCGGCCCGGCCGGGCGTCCGCGTCCGGCACGGCCACCGCGTCACCGGCGTGCTGGTCGACGACGGGCGGGTGCGCGGGGTGCGGCTGGGCGGGCAGGAGATGCGGGCCGATCTGGTCGTCGACGCCACCGGCCGCAGGGGCGCCGCCCGCAGCTGGCTGGCGGCCGCCGGGATCCCGCTGCCCGCGGACCGGGTCGAGCGCTCGGCGATCACCAGCTTCTCCCGGCTGTACCGCCGCAACGGCGCGCAGCCCCCCGGCGTACTCAACCGCGGCAACGCCGCCGGGGGGATCTGGGACGGCTACGCCGCGGTCCTGCACCTCGGCGACGGGGCGACCTTCACCGTCGCGCTGGGCACCCTGCCCGCCGACCGCACCCGGGGGCGGCTGCGCGACAGCGCGGACTTCACCCGGGTCGCGGCCGCGAGCCCCTTCCTGGGCCCGTGGCTCGCGCCCGGCGCCTCCGAGCCGCTGTCCGCCGTGCACGCGCTCACCTGCCCGCCGAACGTGCTGCGCGCCGCGGCCGTCCACCCGCCGGTGGCCGGGCTCCACCCGGTGGGCGACGCGGCGGCCGTCACCGACCCGATCTTCGGGCGCGGCATGTCGCTGGCGTTCTCCCACGCCTTCGCGCTGGCCGACCTGCTGGACGCGCACCCCGCGGTGGACTCCGTGCAGCGCGCCGCGGCCGGGCGGCTGGCCGAGGCCGCGCTGCGCCCGTGGTTCGAGCACGCGGCCGCCGCCGACCGGGCCCGTACCGCCGCCTGGACCGCGGGGACCCCGGCCGCCGGGTCGCCCGCGTTCGGGCTGCCCGGCGTGACCGCGGGCGAGCTGGCGGCGGCCGCCGCGGTGGACGGCACGGTGTGGCGGGCCCTGACCCGTACGCTCATGAGCCTCGACACACCGCAGCAAGCCTTCGCCGGCAACGCCCTGGCCGTGCGGGTACGGGCCGCGACCGGCAACCGGGAGCGGCCCGCGGCGGGAGCCCGGGCATGACGGCGCTGACCACCCCCGCGGCGCCCGCGTCCGCCCCCGTCGCGGCGACGCCCCGCCGGCCGCGCGTGCTCATCGCGCCGGTGACCGTCACGCCGTCCAAGCCGCTCACGCCCTCGCACCTGAAGGGCCTGCTGTGGGCGGACGTGATGTACCGGGCGACCGGCCAGGTGGCCGACACCGCGCTCCGCTACAGCCACACCGCCTACCACCCCACCGAACAGACCCTGGGCTTCTGGGAGTTCCTCGACCGCGCGGTCGGCGACGCCGACTTCGGCGCCATGGACGAGGAGGGCATCGGGGCGCTGTACGTGCGCTTCCGGCAGGAGGGGCGGCGCGCCCCCGCCGCCGCCCTGCGCCCCTACGCCGACGCCGTCGAGCACCAGGGGTGGACGCACCCGGCGGCGCTGCGGGTGCTGGAGCTGTGGCAGCGGCACTACGCGCGGCTCGGCATGCACGACCCGGGCCTGACGGCCCACCAGCCGCCGGGCCTCACCCTGCACGACGCCCTCGACCTCCTCGCCGCCGACGGGCTGTGCCTGGACCAGCGCCCCATGGGCGGGCCCGTCTACCTCGACCTGACCGCGCAGGGCCTGCCGCTGCGGCAGATCGTGACCGCCGACGGGCGGCCCAACTACCTGGCGTGCGCCCTGCGCGACCTGCTCCCGCTGGCCGCCCGCCACGACGAGATCGTGCTGCTGTACGACCCGGACCTCGACGCGGACTACCAGCTCCTCCAGCGGGTGCTGCAGGCGCGCGGCCCCGCCGTGCACCGGGTGCCGGTGGGGCGGGTGCCCGTCGACGGGCGGATCCGCTCGGCCCGCGAGGGCGGCTGGCAGGGCCTGCACGCCGGGGCGCTGCTGGACGCCCTGCTGCCCGGCCACGACCGCGCCGCGGTGGCCCTCGGGGCGCGGCTGTACTTCCTGGCGAGCCTCGGGCCCGGGCAGCGGGAGTCCTTCCGCGCCGAACTCCTCGTCCAGCAGGTCCGGCGGGCCCGCCGGATCCTGGACGCCGACGAGGCCGCCGGCGCCCCGGCCGCCGAGCTGATCGGCCGCCACCGGCGCGGCCACGCCTACGTCGACGCCTACCGGCTGACCTCCGGTCTGCTGGGCCGCCGCCCCACCCGGCTGCCCCCAAACACCCTGCGGGAGGTGTTCCTGTGACCGCGCGGGGGGCGACGGGGACGTCGGACACAGGGAGCACGGCGGGCACAGCCGGGACAGCCGGGACAGCCGGGACAGCGGGCACGGCAGACACGGCAGCCACGGCCAGGGCCCTCGGCCAGGAGGAGCTGCGGCGGGCGGCCGCCGCCCGGCTGCACCGGGTCCGCCCGGACCTGCTGGACGGCGCGGACGCGGATCTGGAGCGGCTGCTGCGCGCCAGGGACGCCCTCGCCGAGGAGGACGGGCGCGGGGCGCACGCCGTCGCCGTGGTGCGCAGTTACGCACCCGCCCGCTGGGTCGCCCAGGCCTGCGCGTTCGGCCTGTCGCTGCGGTCCCGCCACGACGCGGAGCGCGTCGCGGCCTGGCGCCGCTCGCTGACCCGCACCGTCTTCCTGGCCGGTGACCCGCGCCGCCTCCAGCGCCGCTTCGACTTCCACCACCTGGCGCCCGACGGGTCCGTGGGGTGGTGCGCACCGGCGCCGCCGGCCGCGACTGCGCCGCTGCGCAGGCTGCTCAAGACGCTGCACGTCTCCGGCGGGGCCCCGGCGATCCCGCCCACCCCGGTACTGGTGCCCGACGCCGGCCGCCCGGCCCGCCGGGCGCCGCTGCGCCGGCAGCTGTACGTCGCCACGGCCCGCACCCCGCTGCCCCGCCTGCTGGTGCACACCCACCACCTGCTGGTCGAGGCGGTGCTCGACGGCCTCGTCGAACCCGGCGACTGCCTCACCCTGCACCACGTCCCGTCGCTCGGCGGGCTGCGCGCCGACTTCGCCGCGCTGCGCGTCGACGCCGAGGAACCGCCCGCCCACGGCGCCCCCGCCCCGCCCCGTCTGCGCGCGTGGGCCGCCCTGACCCGAGGAGAACGCCTGTGACCGCCTCCGCCCCGCCCGCGCGCGCGGAAGACCCCGCCGCGGGGAGCCCCGTGATCCGCTGCGGGCTGCACGCCTCCCACACCATGGCCGACCGGATCGTGGCGGGCGCGGGATGGCCCGCGGACGCCGTGAGGTGGCTCCCGTTCGAGGTGGACGACCCCTTCACCGCGCTGCGTGCCGGGCAGATGGACCTCATGGTCGTCAAGTACCTGCCGCGCACACCCGACCTGGAGATCAGCCGCCCGGTCTGGCACGACCCGCGGGCCGTCGCGGTGGGCGCGGACCACCCGCTGACCCGCCGGGGCGCCCTCACCCTGGAGGACGTCGCCGACTTCGCGGACTTCCGCTGCCCCACGGACTTCCCGCCGGAGGTGTGGGACGAGGTGGTGCCCCGCACGGCGCCGTCCGGGCGCCCGATCCGCCGTGTCCACCCCATGACGACGGTGCAGGCCATGGCGGACGTCCTCGTCGCGGGCGACGCCGTGCACCTCTCCTTCCTGTCGCTGGCCACCGCGGTGCCCGCGGGGGTCGAGGTGCTTCCCGTCCACGGCCTCCCGCCGGGGCCGGTCGCCCTGGCCTGGCTGCGCGGCTCCCCGCTGCCCGGCCACGTGGCCCGCTTCGTACGGGACGCCGAGAACGCCGAGGCCGCCCGCACCGCGACCGCGGAGCCGGTCCGATGACCGCGCCGCGTCCCGGCCGCGCGTCCCGGCCGCCGGTGGTGCTGCTGCACGCGCTCGCGCTCGACGCCGCGATGTGGCGGGCCCAGCAGCACGCCCTGACCTTGCGCGGGCACCGGGTGCTCGCCCCGCACCAGCGGGGGTTCGGCGGCAGGCCGCTGGGCTCGGAACCGCCCTCGGTCGACCTGCTCGCGGACGACCTGCGCCGTGCCATGGACGGCCACGGCGTGGAGCGCGCGGTCCTGGCCGGGGTGTCGATGGGCGGGTACGTCGCCATGGCCTTCGCCCGGCGCTGGCCGGACCGCGTGCTGGGCCTCGGGCTGGTCTCCACGCGGGCCGCCGCGGACGACGCGGCGGCCCGCGAGGGGCGGTTGGCGTTCGCGGCGGCGATGGGCGATCCCGCGGCCGCGCCCGGCTGGGCCGCCGCCGCGGCCGGCCGGCTCTTCGGCCCCACCACCCGGGACCGCCGGCCCCGGGTCGCCGCGGAGCTGCGCGCGGCGGGCGCCGCGGCGCCGCCCGCGTCCGTCGCCTGGGCCCAGCGCGCCGCCGCCGGACGGCCCGACGCCGGCCCGGCGCTGGCGGCGCTGGCGGTGCCCGCGCTGGTCGCGGTGGGCGAGGAGGACTCCCTCGTCACGGTCGAGGAGGCGGAGGCCACCGCGCGCCACCTCCCCGGCGCGCGCCTGGCCGTCGTACCCACCTCCGGGCACCTGCCGCCGCTGGAGACCCCGCACACCCTGACCGCGCTGCTCGCCGACCTGCTCGACGAGGTCGCGGGCACCTCCCGCGTCCCCGTGCCCGGCGCCCGACACCCGGCCCGCGTCACCGTCCACCAGGAGGACCTGCCGTGCTGACCGACGACCACGCGGCATGGGGCCACACCACCTCCACCGGACTGGGCTTCACCACCGGGGACGTCGTGGACGCGCACTTCGCGGCGTGCGCCGACGCCTACCGCACCGCGCTCGGCCTGGCCGGGCTGCACCGCGGCTGGCACGTGCTGGACGCCGGGTGCGGCAGCGGCACCTTCCTGCCGCTGCTGGCCGAACGCGTCGGCCCGCAGGGCAGGCTGTCGGCCGTCGACCTCGCACCGGAGAACGCCGCACTCGCCGGGCGCCGCGCAGGGCAGCTCGCACCGCCGGTCGACGTCAGGACCGGCGACGTCCTGGACCTGCCCTACCCCGACGACACGTTCGACGCCGTGTGGTGCGCCAACACCGTGCAGTACCTCGACGACGGCGAACTGGCGCGCGCGCTGGCCGAATTCCGGCGGGTGGTGCGCCCGGGCGGGATCGTCGCCGTCAAGGACCTCGACGCGGCGCTCCTCACCCTCCGCCCCGGCGACCCCTTCCAGCTCACCGACTTCTTCCGGCACGCCGCCCGCGTCCCCGGCTACGCCCACCAGCTGCTGCGCACCCGGGACCTGCACCGGTGGCTGCGCCGTGCGGGCCTGGCCGGAGTCCGCCAGCAGACCCTGCTGATCGAGCACTACGCACCGCTCACCCCGGCGGCCACCCACTTCTACGGCCTGGCCACGGCGAGCGTCGCCCGCCAGGCCCTCGACAGCGGCCTCCCGGAAGAGACATGGACCCCCCTGCTGACCCCGGAGCACCCCTCCCACCCCCTGCGCTCCCCCGACGCCTACATCAGCGAGGGCAACGTCGTGGCCGTCGGCACCGTCCCGCCCGGCGCGGGCCTCAGGTGAGGGGGATGGTGAAGTCGTCCTCGACGGGGGGTTCCAGCTCGTGGGGCCGCAGTCCCGTCGCGGCGAAGCACCGGACGCGGATCTCGGTGGGGGTCACGTCCAGGCGCAGGAAGTTCTTGAAGAACGGCGGGCTGTAGGTGGCCGAGCCCGGGGACAGCACGCCGGTCAGCAGCTTCCGCACCGGCAGCCGCAGCCGGCGTCTGCGGCCGGGGCGGGAGGCCACGCCGAGCACCGCGGCCACGAAGCGGGTGCGCCGGGTGACCTCGGCGGCGGCCGGCGCGCGGGTGGGGGCGAGGCCCAGCCGGGCGGCGATCACGGCGGCGGCCTGGTCCGGCGTCAGGTCGAACAGCTTCCGCAGCCGCAGCCTGCGGCCGTACAGGCGGCTGTAGAAGGCCAGCGAGTCCGCGCGCAGCGGGTAGCAGCGGAAGCGGTCCTCGGTCACGCCGCCCACGGTGACCGGCGGGATGGTGTGGGTGGCGTGCATGAAGGCACCGCCGCCGCCCGAGACGACGTACTCGATACGGCGCCCGTCCACGTCGACCGGGTAGTGCTGGTAGTTGTGGATGTCGCCGCCTATCGCCGCGACGAAGCGGTTGCGCGGGTCGCGCACGATGGCGTCGACCGTGCCGCCGCCCTCGATGGGGCAGGGGTGGTGCTCGCCGTCGACGTAGAGGGGCGAGCCGGTCACCAGGATCTTGGGCCGGGGGCCGCGCGCCACCCGGGCGAGCCACTCGCCCTGCTCGCGGTCGATCCCGCCGAGCAGCCCGGTGTCGATCCCGATGATCCGCAGCGGCCCGGAGTCCATGGCCCAGTACGGCCCGGGGCACCGGGCCGCCTGCGCGGGCCGGTCCCGCATCCGGCGCGCCGCCGCCAGCCGTTCCGCGTCGATCGTCGCGGGCGCCCGCCACAGCAGCGACCGCCACCAGGCCGCCGACCCGAACCGCGGGCGGGGCGCGGGCGGCGGCTCGGGGGCGTCGCAGAAGACCCGCATGAAGCCGCCCAGACCGTCGTACCAGTCGTGGTTGCCGGGTATCGGGTAGATCGGCGCGTCGTAGTCGCGGTAGGGCCGGAAGAACTTCGTGCCGTACTCGTCGGCGCTGCCCACCGGGTAGAGCACGTCACTGCACAGCACCGTGTAGCGGGTGCCGGCCCCGGCCTTCAGCATGCCGGGGACGACGGCGTACTGCGGGGCGTCGCCCTCGCCGGTGTCGCCGAGCAGCAGGAAGGAGAAGGTGTCGGGGTCGTCCCGCTCGATCAGCAGGTCCTCGTTCGCGGCGCCGCGCTCGACCTGCCCGCGTACCCACTGCTGCCGCCGCGCCCCGGTCGGGTCGCCCAGCAGCGAGGCGAGCGGGCCGTTGCGCGCCTTCCACAGCGTCGCCGGATTCAGCCACGACAGGTTCGACACCCGCTCCGGCATCAACTCCGGGTACGTGCCCGGTTCCTGGTCCTCCCATCCGGCGCCCGCGAGCGAGCCACGGGAGGACGGCGGGGGCGCGGAGGATGCCTCGGGGGAGGCTTCCGGCGAGCTGGAAGGCGGCATGGGGCGACTCTAACTCCCGTGCGCGGCCCGGCAGGTGGACTCCGCGGAGCTGCCTGCCGGGCCGGGGCCGGCCGCCGGGGGAAGGCGCTACGGCCGGCCCTGCTTCCACCCGTCCCAGTGCAGGACGTGCTCGCGCGGGATGCGCGGAGCCGGTTTGAAGTCGGTGCCGATGCTGTAGGCCAGCGGGATGAAGGCGGCCAGCATGACCTCGTCGTAGGGGACGCCGAGCACCCCGGCCAGCTCCCGTTCCAGCGGGGCCTGCGCGGTGGTCCAGGTCGTGCCGAGGCCACGGGCCCGGGCGGCGAGCATGAAGCTCCACACGGCGGGCAGGATCGAGCCCCACGTCCCGGCCTGCTCGGCGACGTTCGCGCGGTCGGTGCGCCCCTCGACGGCGGGGATGACGAACACCGGCACCCGGTGGATGTTCGCGGCCAGGTGGCGCAGGCCGTCGAAGACCCGCTCGGTGGAGCCCGGGTGGTAGCCCATGCGCCAGGTGTCGCGCGCGGTCAGCCGCTGCCCCTGGGCCACGGACAGGGCGCGCAGGAAGAGGTCGGCCACGGCGTGCCGCTGGACGTCCTCGGTGACCACGACGAAGTGCCAGCGCTGCCGGTTGCGGCCGGTCGGGGCCTGCACGGCCAGGTCCACGCACTCCTCGATCAGCTCGCGCGGGACGGGGCGGTCGAAGTCGAGGCGCCGGCGGACCGCGCGCGTGGTCGACAGGAGTTGGTCGGGCGTCAGATCCAAGGTCACGGAAATCATCTTAGGGCAGACGATCAGCACGCATACAAATCAGCTGGTGGACGCGCGCGAGCCCTGCGGACACGCGGACATGACGGGGCGTCGCACGCGCGCGGGATCGCACTACGGGATCGCGGCGCGGGATCAGGCGGCGGAGTCGGCCAGCAGGGTGAGCGGCGCGTCGGGAAGCTGGGCGAGGATCGCGCCCATGAGGCCGGGGAAGCGCGTGTCGAGGTCGTCGCGCCGCAGGGAGATGTAGCGGTGGGTACCTTCGAGGCGGGTGCGGGTGACGCCCGCCTCGCGCAGGATCTTCAGATGGTGCGAGAGCGTCGACTTCGACAGCGGGATCGCCATCGCGCCGCACGACATCTCGCCGCCGGCCACCAGCCCGGCGATGGCCAGCCGTACGGGGTCGCTCAGTGCGTGGAAGAGCACGGCGAGTTCGAGGTCGTCGACCTTGGGGTGGACCGGCGTACGCACGGACGGCACCTCCCTTCCCGTCAGCACCGGCCGCGGGCGGGACCCGCGGGTGCGCGGGCTGCTCGCGGCCTGTCGTTTGACGGTTCAAGGATACTCGACCTTCCTCAGGAAGCGGCTGCGGGAAGGGTGCGGAAGTAGACGACGGCCTGGGTGCGGCTGCGCACCCGGAGCTTGGTCAGCACGTTGGAGACGTGGAATTTCACCGTCTTCTCGCTCAGGTGCAGCGCGGCCGCGACCTCCGCGTTGGACATGCCGGTGGCGACCAGGTCGAGTATCTCCCGCTCGCGCGGCGTGAGTTCGCGCAGCGCGCCCTCCCCGGCCGCCGGCTCCCGGCCTTCCTCCGGCGGTACGGGCAGATGCGGGGCGGCGAGGTCCAGGGCGACCCGGGCGAGCGGCGGCGAGAAGTAGGCGTGTCCGGCGGCGACCGCGCGCACCGCGGCGAGCAGCTCGTACTCCTTGCCGTCGCGGTGCACCAGGGCGCTCGCCCCGGCCCGCAGCAGCGCGCTGACCCGCGTCTCGTCGCAGCAGGTGAGCACGACCGCGCCGGCGGCGCCCGCGGTGCGGCCGACCACCGACCGGACCAGCTCGGCGGTGTCCCCGTCCAGCCCGCCGTCCTCCAGGACGACCACGGAGGGGCGCGCGTCGACGGCCATCCGCAGCACGTGGCGGCTCTGGCAGACCTCGGCGACGACCTCGATCCCGCCGGCCGCCAGGAAGATGGTGCGCAGCCCGGTCCGCATCACCGGGCTGCCCGCGCCCAGCAGCACGCGGGTCGCGCCGGCCACGGGGAAGTCGCAGCGTAAGGCCGCGGCGTCGGCCGGGTGCGCCGGTGCTTCCGCGGCCAGGTGGGACATCGCCATGGATCCTCCCGTGTGGTGTCGCCGCGGGCGAGCGGCGCCGTGCGCGGGGCCGAGCACCCCGGCGCACGCCTGGAGTTCGATTGTTTCACGTTTTCCGAATTAGTGTCCCGTACCGGGCCCGTACGTGCCAGGGCGCGACGGGGGCGGGCAGCGGCGCGAAAGGCGGCAGCCCCCGGGACATCCTCCGGTCCCGCGCGTCGCGGGCGTCCGGTGATCACCCGGACCCCCGCCCAAAGTCCAGGTCCGGGCGCCCGGTGACGGCCTTTCGGCGGGTGCGCAGTCCCGCCTTGCGGCCGAGGCACCCCGGGCTCCGCACACCGCAGACTGTGCGGCGACCGTTCACGTAGCTGGAGTGACCATGACGACCCAGCCGCCCCGCGCGGGATCCGGGTCCCGTTCCGGCCCGCGCCCGCCGGCCGGGACCGCGCCCGTGCCGCGGCCCCGGCCCGTGCCCGTGCCCGTGCCCGTGCCCGTGCCCGCGGCGGGAGCCTGATGCCCTTCGTGCTCGCGCCACCGCTCGTGCGGCGGCGCCACATCGACCTGCTGCGGGTCTGCGCCGCGGCGTGTCCGGGCCGACCGCCCCGTCCGCCACCCCGCATCCCACCCGCTCACGGAGGAGATCCGTCATGCCCACCCCGCTCCGCCGCGCCGCGTCCACCGCCGGCGCCGCCCTGCTCGCGGTCGCCCTCGCGGCCACCACCGGCTGCTCCGCCGACGGCGGTTCCAGCACCGACACCTCGGGCGGCAAGCCCGTCAACGGCGGCAGCCTGACCTTCGCCGTCAGCTCCGAGCCGTCCTGCCTCGACCCGCACATCTCGCCCACCGACGCCTCCGCCGTCATCCTGCGCGGTGTCTTCGACTCGCTGGTCTCCGAGGACGCCGCCGGCGCCGTCCACCCCTGGCTGGCGAAGTCCTGGAAGATCTCCCCCGACGGGCTGAACTACGACTTCACCCTCCGCGACGACGTGCTCTTCCACGACGGCACCACGCTGGACGCCGCCGCCGTGAAGGCCAACTTCGACCAGATCACCGCGCCGGCGACCAAGTCCGCCTACGCAGCCAGCCTGTTCGGGCCCTCCTACAAGGGCACCACCGTCACCGGCAAGGACACCGTGCGGGTGTCCTTCAGCCACCCGTTCTCCCCCTTCCTCCAGGCCGTGAGCACCACCTACCTGGGCATCGAGTCGCCGAAGGCGCTCAAGGCGGGATCGAGCGCGCTGTGCGCGAGCGGCACCCACTCCGTGGGCAGCGGGCCCTTCGTCGCGGCCTCGCGGACGGTGGGCCGGCAGATCGTCTTCCACCGCAACGCCGCCTACAAGTGGGGCCCGCAGGACGGCGGCTACAACGGGCCCGCCCATCTGGACTCCCTCACCATCCGCTTCCTCACCGACGACACCACCCGGCTGGGCACCCTGACCAGCGGTCAGATCGACGCGGCGGTGGTGCCGGTGATCGCGGCGACCCAGGTCCGCAGCGACCCGCGGCTGCGGCTGCTGTCCCACCAGTCGCCCGGCGCGGTCTACAGCCTGCAGCTCAACACCACCCGCGCGCCGCTCAACGACCAGCTGGTGCGCACCGCCCTGCTGCACGCGCTGGACGTCGACAGCCTCGTCAAGGCCATCTACCTGGGCGTCTACCAGCGCGCCTGGAGCCCGCTGAGCCCCTCCACGCCGAACGCCTACGACGCCTCGCTCAAGGACACCTGGGCGTACGACCCGAAGCAGGCCGGGACGCTGCTGGACCAGGCGGGCTGGACCGGCCGCGACAAGCAGGGCTACCGCACCAAGGACGGCAAGCGGCTGACCCTGTCGTGGCCCATCCTGGCCGCCAACGTCACCCGCGACCAGCGCGGCGCCCTCGCCGACGGGATGAAGTCGCAGGCCAAGGCGGTCGGCATCGAGCTCAAGCAGGTGGTGGTCGACTCCGGCGGCTACTTCAAGGCCGCCTACTCCGCCGACTACGACGTCCTGGACCTCAGCTGGTCCCGCGGTGACGGCGACATCCTGCGCGGCCTGTACTTCGGCGGCGCCAACCTGGAGAAGGGCGGCCAGAACGCCTCCCGTATCGACGACCCGCAGGTCGACTCGTGGCTGCTGGCGGCGTCCGCCACCACCGACCCGGCGCAGCGCAAGGCCGCGTACGCGAAGGTCCAGCACTGGGTGATCGACCATGCCGTGACGATCCCGCTGTACGTCGGCACGTACCTGCTGGGCACGTCGAAGTCGGTGCAGGGCGTCGCCTTCGACGTCTCCGGCTGGCCGCTGTTCGCGCGCGCCTGGACCACCGGCCGGTGAGAGGCGCGGGCGTCGCACGCTACCTCGCGGGGCGCGCCGCGGCGGCGGTGCTGGTGGTGTGGGCGGCGGCCACCGCCGCCTTCGCCGTCCTGCACCTGCTGCCCGGCGACCCGGTGCAGATCATGCTGGGCAACGGCTACGCCGCCTCGCCCGGCATGGCTGCCCGGATCCGTCACGACTACGGTTTCGACCGCCCGTTCGCGGTGCAGTACGTCCGGTTCCTGACCCGGCTGCTGCACGGCGACCTGGGCACCTCCTACCAGCAGCAGCGGCCGGTGACCGCGATCATCGGCGAGCAGCTCGGGCCCACGCTCCAGCTGGCGGGCGCGGCCACCGTGCTCATCCTGCTGGTCGCGGTGCTGCTGTCGGTGGCCACCGCGGGCACCGGCAGCGGGCGGGGGCCGCTGGCCCGGCTCGGGCGGCTGGGCCGCGGTGTGCTGTCCGGTGCGGAGCTGACGGCGATCTCGCTGCCGTCCTTCTGGCTGGGGATGCTGCTGCTGACGGCCTTCTCCTTCCGGCTGCGGCTGCTGCCGGCCGCGGGCGCGGGCGGTTTCGAGGCGCTGGTGCTCCCCGCGGTCACGCTGGCGCTGCCGGCCGCCGGGCTGCTCACGCAGGTGCTGCGGGACGGCATGCAGGCGGCCTGGCAGGAGCCGTACACGCTCACTGCGCGCGCCCGCGGGCTGTCGGAGTGGGCGGTGCGGGCCCGGCACACGCTGCGGCACGCGGCGCTGCCCGCGCTCAACCTCACCGGCTGGTTCGTCGGCCACCTGCTGGGCGGCGCGGTCCTGATCGAGACGGTCTTCGCCCGGCCCGGGCTCGGCAAGGTGGCGCTCGACGCGGTCGGGACCCGGGACATGCCGGTCGTGCTCGGCGTGGTGATCGTCGCGGCCCTGGCGTACGCGGCCGTCAGCACCGTCGTCGACCTGCTGTGCCTGGTGGTCGATCCGCGGCTGCGCGTGAAGGGGGCGGCGGTATGACGGACATGACGGACGTGGAGCAGGCGGTGGAGGCCCCGGCAGTTGCCGACGCGCCGCCGGGCCCGCGGCGCAGGCCGCGGTGGCGGCGGGTACGGCCGGGCACCGCGCTGGCGGTCGCGGCGCTGCTGCTGATCGCCGTGGTGGCCGCGCTGCCGTGGCTCTTCACCGACGGCGCGCCGCTGACCCCGCACCTCGACGCGGTGCTGCGCCCGCCGAGCCTCGCGCACCCCTTCGGCACCGACCAGTTGGGGCGCGACGTGCTGACGCGGGTGGCGTACGGGTCGCGGCAGTCGCTGGCCACGGGGCTGGGCGCGACCGCGCTGGCCGCGGTCGCGGGCCTGGTGATCGGGATGGCCGCGGCGCTGTCCGGCCGGGCCGCGGACGCGGTCGTGATGCGGCTGGTGGACGCGCTGCTGGCGCTCCCGGCGCTGCTGGTGTCGCTGCTGGTGCTGACCCTGGCGGGGCGCGGCTCGGGCAGCGAGGCGATCGCCATCGCGGTGCCCACCGCGCTGGGGTACGCCCGGCTGGTGCGCACCCAGGCGATGTCGGTGCGCAAGTCCGGTTACGTACGGGCGGCGGTCTGCCTGGGGCAGCGGCCGGCCGTCCTGGTGGCGCGGCACGTGCTGCCGAACACCGTCGGGCCGCTCGCGCTCGTCGCCGCGATCGGCACGGGCTCGGCGATCACCTCGGGCGCCGCCCTGAGCTATCTGGGACTCGGCCCGCAGCCGCCCTCCCCGGAGTGGGGCGCGATGCTCGCCCAGGGCCAGCAGTACCTGCCGGTCGCCTGGTGGACCGGCGTCTTCCCGGGCCTGGCCGTCACGGTCGCCGCGGTGGCGATCAGCGTGGCGGGCCGCGCCCTGCACCACCGCTTCGCAGGCCGGACCACCGGATGAGCCCCCGCCCGACAGACCCGCCCGCACGCCGCCCGGCAACGGCGCCACTCGCCGTCCCCGCCCCGGGGACCCGGCGCCCCGGGTCCGGCCCACCCGACCATCGCCCGGCACCGGCCCGTCCGCCCGCTGACCGCCCGGCAACGACGGCGCCCGCCGCACCGCGCCACCTCGCGGCCGCCTCACCCGACAACCGCCCCGCGAGGACGGCATTCGTCCACCCGCCCACACGCCGCTGCCCGGCGGCGGCGCGTTTCCGTCCGACCGAGAGGAGCGTCCGGTCATGACCGATGCCATCGAGACCGTCCCCGGCGCCGCGGGATCCGGCGGTGCGGGGCCGGAGGGGCCGCTCGTCGCCGATGTCGCGGGCCTGCGCGTGCGGTTCGACACGCCGGGCGGGGCGGTGGAGGCCGTGCGGGGGGTGTCGTTCCGGCTGGCCGCCGGGCGGTCGCTGGCGCTGGTCGGGGAGTCCGGGTCGGGCAAGAGCGTGACCGCGCGCAGCCTGCTGGGGCTGGTCGGCGGGCGGTCCGAGGTGCGGGCCGAGCGGCTGGAGGTGGGCGGCACCGACGTACGCCGGTACGGCGAGCGCGAATGGCGGGCGGTCCGCGGCGTGGACGTCGGGCTCGTCTCCCAGGACGCGCTGGTCTCGCTCGACCCGCTGCGGCCGGTCGGCCGGGAGATCGCCGAATCGCTCACCGCCCACCGCCGCGCCTCCCGGGAGGAGGTCGGCGCCCGGGTCCTGGAACTGCTCACCACGGTCGGTGTGCCCGAGCCCGAACAGCGGGCCCGGCAGCGCCCGTACGAGCTGTCCGGGGGGCTGCGCCAGCGGGCCCTGATCGCCTCGGCCCTGGCCGGCGGCCCCCGGCTGCTGATCGCCGACGAGCCGACCACCGCGCTGGACGCCACCGTGCAGGCCCGTGTCCTCGCGCTGCTGCGGGAGCTGCGGGACGCGGGCACGGCCGTGCTGCTGATCAGCCACGACCTGGCCGCGGTGGCGCAGGTGGCGGACGACATCGCGGTAATGCGCGAGGGCGTCGTCGTGGAACAGGCCCCGGCCGAACGCATCCTGACGGCGCCCGAACACCCCTACACCCGGGCGCTGCTGGACGCCGTACCCGGACGGCGCCCGCCCCGCGCCCGGCGGGCCGGGCCGGACCCCGCACCCGCCGGGAAGGACGCGGAGCCCCGGGAGCCGGGACCCGTGCTGGAGGCGACCGGCCTCCGGCTGCGCTACCGGCGGCCCGGCGGCGGCTGGCGCGAGGCCGTGCACGATGTCTCCCTCGCCCTGACGCCGGGCCGGACGCTGGGCGTCGTCGGGGAGTCCGGATCGGGCAAGTCCACGCTGGCGCGGCTGGTGCTCGGGCTGGAGCAGCCGGACGCGGGCACCGTCCTGCTGGACGGCGCCGCGTGGAGTCCCGGGCCCGAGCGGGCCCGGCGGCAGCGGCGGCGGCTCGTGCAGCTGGTGGACCAGGACCCGCTCAGCGCGCTGGACCCGCGCTACCCGGTGCGGCGGCTGCTCGGCGAGGCGCTGGCCGCCGCGGGGGTCGCCCGCGCGGACCGGCCGGCCGGCTGCGCCGAGCTGCTGGAGATGGTGGGGCTGGCGCCCGAGCACCTGCGGCGCCGGCCGTGGGAGCTGTCCGGCGGCCAGCGGCAGCGGGTGGCGATCGCCCGGGCGCTGGCCACCCGCCCCCGGGTGCTGGTGTGCGACGAGCCGGTCTCCGCGCTGGACGTGTCGCTCCAGGCCCAGGTGCTCGACCTGCTGGGGTCCCTGCGGGACCGGCTGGGCCTTGCCGTGCTCTTCATCTCGCACGACCTGGCGGTGATCCGGGAGATCGCCGACGAGGTGATGGTCATGCGGGACGGGCGGGTCCTGGAGAGCGGCCCCGTGGAGCGGGTCTTCGCCGATCCGGTCGACCCGTGGACGCGCGAACTGATCGCCGCGGCCCCGGCGTTGTGACCCCGGCGGTACGGCCCGGCGCCGTACCGCCCGCCGCCGGGCGGTACGGCCGCCCGGCGTACGGCCGCGCCGCT
The DNA here is from genome assembly GCF_044333285.1 of Streptomyces sp. NPDC021020. Lineage (NCBI taxonomy): Bacteria > Bacillati > Actinomycetota > Actinomycetes > Kitasatosporales > Streptomycetaceae > Streptomyces > Streptomyces sp. NPDC021020. Next base: position 813,419 of record NZ_JBIRQQ010000002.1, on the reverse strand, counting down.
ACTCGAACCGCGCGGTGTCGCCCGCGCCGCGGCGCAGGATCTCGGTGCCGCCGCCGGAGAAGTCCACGACGGTGGTCGGCTCGGTGCCGCAGTCGCCGGAGTCGACCACCGCGTCGACGACGTGGTCGAGCCGCTCCTTGATCTCCCAGCCCTGCGTCAGCGGCTCCGCCTCGTCGGGCAGCAGCAGGGTGCTGGAGACGAGCGGCGTGTCCAGTTCCGCGAGCAGCGCCTGCGTCACGACGTGGTCGGGGATGCGGACGCCGACGGTCCGCTTCTTGGGGTGCTGGAGCTGCCGCGGCACCTCCTTCGTCGCGGGGAGGATGAAGGTGTAGCTGCCGGGCGTCGCCGCCTTCACCGCGCGGAAGACGTCGTTGTCGATCTGCACGAACTGGCCGAGCTGCGCGAAATCCCGGCAGACCAGCGTGAAGTGGTGCCGGTCGTCGAGGCCCCGGATGGTGCGGATGCGGTCGACGCCCTCGCGGTTGCCCAGCCGGCACCCCAGCGCGTAGCAGGAGTCCGTGGGGTACGCGACCAGCGCACCGGCCCGGATGCTGTCGACCACGCCGCTGATGATGCGCGGCTGGGGATTCTGGGGATGTACATCGAAGTAGCGTGCCATCGGCCCAGCCTAGGGCGGCCCGCCGGGTGAGTCCGCGTACCCGGGCCGCCGTGGCGGGTGGGCGGCCGGAACCGAGGGGTGCAGACGGGGCGTCAAACCCTGGCCAAGGAAGGGCCGTTACCCGTGCGGCGGCCCGGCCGCAGGCCGTACCCTCACGCACCGGACTGGGGAGTGGGACATGGAGATCGTCGTGGTACTGCTGATCGTCCTGGCCGTGGTCGGCCTGATCGTGCTGCCGAGCAGCATGCGGGTCGTCAAGCAGTACGAGCGCGGGGTGATCTACCGCTTCGGGCGGGTCAGCCCGCTGCCGAAGCAGCCCGGCCCGCGGCTGCTGGTGCCCTTCGTGGACAAGATGACCAAGGTCAACATGCAGGTCGTCACCATGCCGGTGCCCTCCCAGGAGGGCATCACCCGCGACAACGTGTCGGTACGGGTGGACGCCGTGCTGTACTTCCGCGTCGTCGACCCGATCCGTGCGACGGTCGACGTGCAGAACTACCAGTTCGCGATGCTGCAGGTCGCCCAGACCTCGCTGCGGTCGATCATCGGCAAGAGCGAGCTGGACGACCTGCTGTCCGGCCGGGAGCTGCTGCACGAGGGCCTGGAGCTGATGCTGGCCACCCCGGCGACGGGCTGGGGCGTGCACATCGACCGGGTGGAGATCAAGGACGTGGCGCTGCCCGAGTCGATGAAGCGGTCGATGGCCCGGCAGGCGGAGGCCGACCGGGAGCGGCGGGCCAGGATCATCACCGCGGACGGCGAGCTCCAGGCGTCGCACAAGCTGTCGGAGGCGGCCCGCACGATGGACGCCAACCCGGCCGCGCTGCAACTGCGCATGCTCCAGACCGTCGTGGAGGTCGCCGCGGAGAAGAACTCGACGCTCGTGCTGCCCTTCCCCGTCGAGCTGCTGCGGTTCTTCGACCGCGCGACGACGGGCGCGTCCGGCGGGACGGCCCCGCAGCCGGAGGCGGCCTCCGCGCCGGTGGAGCCCGCGGGCGCGGCGCAGGGGGCGGACGAGCTGGCAGCGGCCGAGGAGCGGGCGGAGCTGCCCGGGGCCGTACCGCCGCGGGCCGTGTCGCCCGACCACGCCGAGCCGCCCGCCGCCGGGGCGTAACCCCGCCCGGCGGCATGCCGCACGGGTCCGCCCGCCACGGGCCCGCGCGGCTTTTCGTCGCCCCTTTTTGTTACATCGAATTGTTTCACCACCCCTCACCGCAAGACCCCGCGGCACACCTCTTGACACCCGAGAGGCGTGCCGTCTTTGCTGATGCCCGCGCGCACAGATTTCCGCTTCTGTTTCATTCTGTTCCACCCGGCCGGACACGGGACCGGCGGTCGGGCCCCCGTCAGCAAGGAGAACCGTCCATGAAACGCGCCTTCGGTGCCTCGGCCCTCATGGCCGCGGCGCTGTGCATGGCCTGCCTCCCGTCCCCCGCCACCGCGGCGGCGCACCCGGCCCACGGACCGGCGGACCCGCAGGCGCAGGTGTGGCTCACGACCGCCGACGACTCCGCCCAGTTGCAGCGGCAGGCGCCCGTCGCCTTCCACCAGGGGGCGTCGGACCTCACGACGATCACCGTCGACCCGACGCAGCGCTTCCAGCAGATGGACGGCTTCGGCGGCGCCCTCACCGACTCCTCGGCCGCGGTGCTCGGCTCACTCCCCCGGCAGACCCGGGACGCCGCGATGCGGCGGCTGTTCGACCCGGCGTCGGGCATCGGCGTGAGCTTCCTGCGCCAGCCGGTCGGATCCTCCGACTTCACCGCGCAGGCCGAGCACTACACGTACGACGACATGCCGGCCGGGCAGACCGACTTCGCACTGCGCCACTTCAGCATCGCCCACGACGAGAAGCAGATCCTGCCCCTGCTGCGGCAGGCCGAGAAGCTGAATCCGCAGCTCACCGTGCTGGCCACGCCGTGGAGCCCGCCCGCGTGGATGAAGGACTCCGACTCCCTGGTCGGCGGCCATCTCAAGGACGACCCGGCGGTCTACCAGGCGTACGCCCGCTACCTGGTGAAATTCGTGCAGGCCTACAAGGCCGCCGGGGTGCCCGTCGACTACCTGACCGTGCAGAACGAGCCGCAGAACCGCGCGCCCAGCGCGTACCCCGGCACGGACATGCCGGTCGAGCAGGAGGCGAAGGTCATCGAGGCGCTCGGCCCGATGCTGCGGGCCGCGGGTCTGCACACCAGGATCCTTGCCTACGACCACAACTGGACGACGCACCCCGACGACATCGCCACCGCGGAGAAGCTCGGCGAGGACCCGCAGACGGACTACCCGTACGAGATCCTCGACGGCCCCGCCGCCCGGTGGGTCGCCGGCACCGCCTACCACTGCTACTCCGGCGACCCGAGCGCCCAGAGCGCGCTGCACGACGCCCACCCGGACAAGGGCATCTGGTTCACCGAGTGCTCCGGCTCGCACGGGGCGACCGACACCCCGGCCCAGATCTTCCGCGGCACCCTCACCTGGCACGCCCGCACCATCACCGTCGGCACCACCCGCAACTGGGCGAAATCCGTGGCCGACTGGAATCTCGCCCTGGACGCCGACGGCGGCCCGCACAACGGCGGGTGCGACACCTGCACCGCGCTGCTCACCGTCCAGCCGGACGGCACGGTCACGGCCAACGCCGAATACAGCACCATCGGGCACCTGTCGAAGTTCGTGAAGCCCGGCGCCGTCCGCATCGCCAGCACCAACTACGGCACCACGGGCTGGAACGGGCAGCTCACCGACGTGGCGTTCACCAACCCCGACGGCTCCACCGCGCTCGTCGTCCACAACGAGAACGACGACCCGCGGTCCTTCACCGTCGCCGTCGGCGGCGAGTCCTTCGACTACACGCTGCCCGGCGGGGCGCTGGCGACCTTCACCTGGCCCGCGTCCGGGAAGCTGCGCACCACGCTGCGCCAGCTCGACCTGTCCGGCGCCACCGCCACCGCCTCCCCCTCGGGCCAGGGCCCGGCCGCGGCCGTGCTGGACGATGACGGCAGCACCCGCTGGACGAGCGGCGCCGCCCAGGCACCCGGCCAGTACGTGCAGCTCGACCTCGGCCGCCGCACCGCCTTCGGCACGGTCGCGATCGACACCGGCGACAACCTCGGCGACCAGGCCCGCGGCTGGCAGCTCTCGGTGAGCGACGACGGCGCCCACTGGCGCACCGCCGCCCAGGGCGCCGGCACCGGCCAGCTCACCACGGTCCGCCTGCCGCGCACCGCGAACGCCCGCTACCTGCGCGTCACCCAGACCGGTACGGCCGCCAACTGGTGGAGCCTGGCGGACGTCCGCCTCTACCGCTGACCGGACCCTGAGTCACCCCGCCGCGCGCCGGGCGGGGTGACTCAGGACTGCGGGCGGGCGCCGCGCGTGGCGCCCGCCGACGCGGCCATCACGCACAGCACCGCGACCCACTGCGACCAGTGCAGCGACTCGCGGAGCACGACGAGGCCGATGAGCGCCGCCGTCGCCGGCTCCAGGCTCATCAGGATGCCGAAGACATGCGGCGGGATCCGGCGCAGCGCCTCCAACTCCAGCGAGTACGGCACCACCGACGACAGCAGCGCCACCCCGAGCCCGGCGAGCAGCACCCACGGGGTGACCAGGGCCGTACCGCTGTCCACCACCCCGAAGGGCACGGCCACCAACGCGGCCACGGCCATGGCCAGCGCGAGCCCGTTGCCCTGCGTGGTGTGCCGGCCGAGCGCCGCGCCGAGCAGGATGTAGAGGCCCCAGCAGGCTCCGGCCGCGAGGGCGAACAGCAGGCCGACGAGGTCGACATCGCCGCGCCCCTCCATCAGCAGGGCCACACCGCCGCCCGCGAGCAGCGCCCAGCAGACGTCCGACCAGCGGCGCGACCCGCCCAGGGCCACGGCGAGCGGACCGAGGAACTCGGTGGTCACCGCGATGCCCAGCGGGAGCCGGGCCAGCGCCAGGTAGAAGCAGAGGTTCATCACGCCCAGGACGACGCCGTAGCCGAGCACCGCCGTCCACGCGCGGCGGTGCATGCGCAGCGGCGGCCGCCAGGCCGCCATCAGCACCGCGGCGGCGAAGAAGAGCCGCAGCGCGACCGTCCCGAAGCTGCCGACCGCGCCGAAGAGGTGCTTGGCCAGGGCCGAGCCGACCTGGACGCTCACGATCCCGAGCAGCACCAGGGCGGGCGGCGGCACGGCGCCGAAGGCGCGTCCGGCGAGCGCGGTCGGCGAGGGGTGCGGGGGCGGGCCCGCGAGCGGGGCGCCGGCCCCGTCGACGTTCATGACAGCCATCAGGGGATTCTGCGCGATCGGACGCCCCGGCGGCACCCCCGGCGGATCACAGCGTGGCGGTGTGCGGGGGGATGCGGCGGCGGGCGAGCTGGTTGCCGAGACCGGTGGCGGCGGCCCGCACGGCGTCGGCGTGGCTCTCGGGGCGGAATCTGCCGACCGGCCCCGACAGGCTGATCGCGAGCGAGGTGCGGCCCTCCGCGTCGGGTACGGGCGCGGCCACGCACAGCAGCCCCGCCGCCGACTCCTCGTGCTCGTAGCCGACGCCCGCCTCCAGGACGCCCTTGAGCTGGCGCTCCAGCGCGCCCGGGGCCACGACGGTGTGCGGCGTGCGGCGCTCCAGGGGCGATTCCAGCACCTCCCGGCGCAGGTCGGGCCCGGCGTGGGCGAGCAGCACCTTGCCGATCGCGGTGCAGTGCAGCGGCATGCGCCCGCCGGTGCGCGAGGGGCTCGCGGCCTGCCGGTGGCCGCCGATCTTGGCGATGTAGACGACCTCGGCGCCGTCCCGTACGCCCAGATGGACGGTTTCGTGGGTGCGCTCGTAGAGGTCCTGGAGGAAGGGCATGGCCAGCTCCAGCAGGGTCCGCTCGACGGACGCGCGCAGGCCCAGCTCGAACAGCCCGCCGGACAGCCGGTAGCCGTAGCGGTCGCGGTCCAGCAGGCGGTGCCCGACCAGCTCGGCGGCGAGCCGGTGGACGGTGGCCTTGGGGAGCCCGGTGCGGCGTACCAGCTCGGCCAGACCGAGGACGCGGTCGTCGCCGGTGAACGACCGCAGGATGGCCACGGCCTTCCCGAGCACCGTGTTGAGCTCCGGTTCCACACGAAAAGCGTACCGCTGAGCGGAACGTCTTCCTGGTCGCGGGCCTGCCGCGCTGCGAGCCTGAGCGGCATGACCGACAACCCTGTGACCACGGACGCCGTGGCCAAGGCGGCCGACCGGCTCCTTCGCGCTCAGGCCGGCGGCGCGCCGTGCCCGCCCGTGCGGGACCTGATCGGCCGCGACGACGTCCGGGCGGCCTACGCCGTCCAGCAGCTCCTCACCCGGGCCCGACTCGCCGCCGGTGAGCGCGTGGTGGGCCGCAAGATCGGGCTCACCTCGCCGGCCGTACAGGCCCAGCTGGCCGTGGACCAGCCCGACTTCGGTGTCCTCTTCGACACCATGCGGTACGAGGACGGCGCCGCCGTCCCGCCCGGCGCGGTGTTCCAGCCGCGCGCGGAGGCGGAGATCGCCTTCGTGCTGGGGGCGGACCTCGCCGAGGGTGAGCTGTCCGTGGAGCAGGTCGGCGCCGCGGTCGACCACGCCGTGGCCGCGATCGAGATCTGCGGCAGCCGGATCGCGGGCTGGGACATCAGCTTCGGCGACACCGTCGCGGACAACGCCTCGGGCGGCGCCTTCGTCCTGGGCCGCGAGCGCCTCGCCCTCGCGGACTTCGCGCCGCGGGACGCGGTGATGACGCTGGAGGTGGACGGCGAACAGGTCTCCACCGGCACCGGCGCGGCGTGCCTGGGCGATCCGCTGCTGGCCGTGCGGTGGCTTGCCCGGCAGGCGCGCGCGCTCGGCGACCCGCTGCGCGCCGGCCAGGTGGTCCTGTCCGGGGCGCTCGGCCCCATGGTGCCCGTCGCACCGGGCAGCACGGTCCGGGCCACGGTCGCGCCGCTCGGCGCGGTCTCGTTCACACTCGGGGAGGAGCGGCGATGACGGCCGAACGGCGCACGAAGGTCGCGGTCATCGGTTCCGGCAACATCGGGACCGACCTGATGATCAAGGTGATGCGCACCTCGGAGCATCTGGAGATGGGCGCGATGGTCGGTATCGACCCCGCGTCCGACGGTCTCGCCCGGGCCCGCCGGTTCGGCGTCCCGACCACCGCGGAGGGCGTGGAGGGCCTGGTGGCCCTGCCCGGCTTCGACGACATCGGCATCGTCTTCGACGCCACCTCCGCCAAGGCCCACGTGGCCAACGCCGCCCGGCTCCAGCCGCTGGGCAAGCGGCTGATCGACCTGACACCGGCCGCCCTGGGCCCGTACGTCGTCCCGGCGGTCAACCTGGACGCGCACCTTGACTCGCCGAACGTCAACATGGTCACGTGCGGCGGCCAGGCGACGATACCCGTCGTTGCCGCGATCTCCCGGGTCGCGCCGGTGCACTACGCCGAGATCGTCGCGTCGATCGCCAGCCGGTCCGCGGGGCCGGGGACGCGCGCGAACATCGACGAATTCACCGAGACGACCTCGGCCGCGATCGAGCAGGTCGGCGGCGCCCGGCGCGGCAAGGCGATCATCATCCTCAACCCGGCCGAGCCGCCGCTCATCATGCGCGACACCGTCTTCGCGCTCGTCGAGGCCCCGACCGCGGCGCTGCACGAGCAGATCCGGGAGAGCGTCGGCGCGATGGTCGCCGATGTCGCCGGGTACGTCCCCGGCTACCGGCTGGGGCACCGGGTCCAGATCACCGGAATCGCCGCGGACCAGCCGGTGCACACGCTGCTCCCCGACGGCGTGTCCCGCCCCACCCACCAGGTGTCGGTGTTCCTGGAGGTGGAGGGCGCCGCCCACTACCTCCCGGCCTACGCGGGGAATCTCGACATCATGACCTCCGCCGCCCTGCGGGTGGCCGAGCGTCTCGCAGCCCGGAAGGTGCAGCCGTGAGCACGCCGATCTTCATCCAGGACGTCACCCTGCGCGACGGCATGCACGCCGTACGCCACCGCATCACCCCCGACGACGTCGCCCGCATCGTCGCGGCGCTCGACGAGGCGGGCGTGGACGCGATCGAGGTCGCGCACGGCGACGGCCTCGCGGGCGGCTCGGTCAACTACGGCCCCGGCTCGCACACCGACTGGGAGTGGATCGAGGCGGCCGCCTCGGTGCTCCGCAGGGCCCGGCTGACCACGCTGCTGCTGCCGGGCGTCGGCACCGTCCACGAGCTGAAGCGGGCCCACGACCTCGGCGTGCGCTCGGTCCGGGTGGCCACGCACTGCACCGAGGCCGACGTCTCGGCCCAGCACATCGCGGCGGCCCGCGAGCTGGGCATGGACGTGTCCGGCTTCCTGATGCTCTCCCACATGGCCCCGCCGCAGGAACTGGCCGCGCAGGCGAGGCTCATGGAGTCGTACGGCGCGCACTGCGTGTACGTCACCGACTCCGGCGGCCGGCTGACCATGAACGACGTGGCCGCCCGCGTCCGCGCCTACCGCGACGTGCTCGACCCGGCCACCGAGATCGGCATCCACGCGCACGAGAACCTGTCGCTGTCGGTCGCCAACTCCGTGGTCGCCGTCGAGAACGGGGTCACCCGGGTCGACGCCTCGCTCGCCGGGCACGGCGCCGGGGCGGGCAACTGCCCGATCGAGGCCTTCGTCGCCGTCGCCGACCTGTCGGGCTTCCGCCACGGCTGCGACCTGTTCAAGCTCCAGGACGCCGCCGACGACCTCGTCCGCCCGCTCCAGGACCGGCCCGTCCGGGTCGACCGGGAGACCCTCACGCTGGGCTACGCCGGGGTCTACTCGTCCTTCCTGCGGCACGCCGAGAACGCGTCGGCGACCTACGGCGTGGACGTCCGCGACATCCTCATGGAGTGCGGGCGGCGCCGGCTGGTGGGCGGCCAGGAGGACATGATCATCGACATCGCCCTCACCCTGTCCGCCGGCTGAGCGGCCCCCGCGGCAAGGGAACGGCCCCCTCGGAATCTCCGAGGGGGCCTTTCCCGTCACCGGCCGGTCAGGCGGCCGGGGTCCGCAGGATCGCGCGCAGGACGCCGAGCAGCGCGCCGGACGGGTCGTCGCCGCCATCCGCGCTGCGCCAGCCGACGATGTGGTCGGGGCGGACCAGCACCGCGCCGTCCTCGCCGATGCCGCAGACGTCCGCCCAGTCGCCGTAGCGGTCCTCGTAGTCGCAGCCGCGCCCGATGGAGACGACGTCGATGTCCACGCCGGTCTCCGCCGCGGCACCGGCCGCCGCCTCCCGCCAGTGCGCGCCGCGCACCCCGGTGAGCAGCGTGAAGCGGCCGTGGCCGCACAGGTCGATCACCGGCACCTTGCGCTGCCCGGCGAGCAGCCAGGCGTGCGGCAGGTGGCGGCCCGGGTAGGTGGTCGCGAAGTAGTGGATCTCCTCGTCCCGCGGGGCCACGGGGGCCGGGACGCCGTCCGTCACCAGGGCCGCGGAGCGGTAGTTCTGGTTGGTCTCCACGCCGTGCGAGTTGAAGCACAGCAGGGTGTCGCGCACCGCCGCGTCGAAGGCGGCGCGCATCCGCGTGCCCTCCTCCGTCGGGGCCCGGAGCGTCTCCAGGGCCGCGCCGAGCGCCTCGGGGCCCGCGGCGGGCGGCAGGTGCAGGGCCATGAACAGCGGCGGGATCAGCCCGTTGCTCGCGGTGGCCCGCTCGACGATCTGCCGGGCGACGGGCAGCCGCTCGTCGCGGTAGGTCTCCAGCAGCTCGGGGCCGGCCTGCCCGCGCAGCACCAGGGCGAGCTTCCAGCACAGGTTGAAGGAGTCCTGGATGGAGGTGTTGGACCCCAGGCCGTTCATCGGGGAGTGCCGGTGGACCGCGTCACCGGCGCAGAAGACCCGGCCGGCGGTGTTGTCGGTGGCGTGGACGTGGTTGACGGCCCAGGTGGAGACCGACTCCACCGTGACCGGGACCGTGTCGTCGCCGATGAGCTGGTGCACGACGGCCCGGCCGAAGTCCTCGGTCAGCTCCGGGGCGCCCTGCTCCACGTCGTAGCCCCAGACGGCCATCCACTTCTTCCAGGGGCGGACCGCGCGCAGCACCCCGACGCCGTTGCCGTCGTGGCCGACACCGGGCTGGACGAACCAGTACATGTCGCCGGGCCGGTGGGCGACCAGATGGGTCAGGTCGGCCTCGAAGACGATGTTGATCGAGCCGCCGAGGCCCATCTCGCCTTCCAGCGGGATGCCGAGCTGCGCCATGATCCGCGAGTTGCCGCCGTCGGCGCCGATCAGGTACTTCGACCGGATCCGGTACTCCTCGCCGGTCACCCGGTCGAGCACGGTGCTGGTCACGCCGTCGTCGTCCTGGGTGAAGGACAGCAGCTCGGTGTTCACCCGCACGGTGGTGCCGCGGCGGGTGGCGGCGCCCAGCAGGATCGGCTCCATCCGGTCCTGCGGCAGGTCGCACACGGCGGTGGGGCTGGCCAGGTCGTGCTCGGCCTTGAAGGTCGGGTGGGTGTACCAGGTCCGCAGCCGCCCCAGCTCGGGGCCGGTCAGGCTGGTCGCCCACACGTGCTCGCCCATGAGGTGCTGGGGCATCGAGGCGCGTTTGGCGTCGTCCTCGACCCCGAGGTCGCGCAGCACCTCCATGGTGCGCTGGTTGGTGATGTGGGCGCGCGGGGTGTTCGCCACCGAGCCGTGCTTGTTCAGCACGATCGCGCGGACGCCGTACGCCCCCAGAAGGGCGCCGGCCGCGGCGCCCGCCGGACCGGCGCCCGAGACGAGGACGTCGGTCTCGACGGTACGGGTGTTGCTCATCGGTACTCCTGAAGAAGCCGGGGGGCCGCGCCGCCGGGTGCGGTCCGCACCCGGCGGCGCGGGAGCCTCAGTTGTGCGTGACGAAGTCCGTCACCAGGCGGTTGAACTCGTCGGCGTGCTCCAGCTGGGCCCAGTGGCCGCAGCGGTTGATCAGGTGCGCGCGGGAGTTCGGGATGTTCGCGGCGAGGAAGAGCGTGGACTCGAAGGAGACCACCCGGTCGTCGCGGCCGTGGACGAGCAGCGAGGGCGCGGTGATGCCGGCGGCCTTGTCCAGGTCCAGCCAGATCGGGATCGGCGCCTTCGGGGCCACCGCCGCGATGTTGGCCAGGTGCTCGGGGCGCTGGAGCGCGGCCTTCGAGCGCAGCTCGCACAGCTCGGGAGTGGCGAAGCGGGCCTTGTCGTAGACCATGATCTCGACGAGCCGCCGCATGCCCTCGGGCGTGGCGTCGGTGTACGTCTCGTACATGATCTTCAGGCCCTCGGTCGGACCGCCGCCCGCGCCGAAGAGGAAGGGCTTCATCTGGATCGGCGCGCCCATGGTGATCAGGTGCGAGACGCGCTCGGGGCGCTCTGCCGCGAGCCGCAGCGAGGTGTGGCCGCCCATCGAGTTGCCGACGAAGGCCGCCTTCTCGATGCCCAGGGCGTCGAGCAGCTGGCAGGCCGCCTCGACGTGGTCGAGGGTGCCGAAGTCCACCGCGTCGGAGTCGCCCCAGCCGGGCATGTCGGGCGCGATGACGCGGAAGTGCCGGGAGAGCGCCTCGATGTTCGGGGAGTAGTTGCTCCAGCCGGTCGCGCCCGGGCCGCCGCCGTGCAGCAGCACCACCGGGTGGCCCTCGCCGGCCTCGTTGTAGTGGATCCGCCAGTCCGGGGTCTCGACGTAGCGGGAGATGTCGCTCTGTTGCAGGGCCATCAGTGGGCTCCTCCGGGGGTCTGGTTGGTGAAGGGGGCCTGGCCGAGCAGCGCGTGAACGGCCTCCGGCGGGCGGTGGCCCCAGCTGTGCAGCCGGTCGAGGGTCCGGACCTGCCAGGTGTCGTCGTCGATGAGCAGCCCGCCCCAGCCGTACTCGACGGAGAAGCCGGACGGCGTGCGGACGTAGAAGCTGAACATGTGGTCGTTGGGGTGCATGCCGAGCGTCATCTCGAAGGGCTGGTGGGCGTCCATGCACCGGTCGTAGGCCATGCCGACGTCGCGGATGTCGGTGACCTCGACCATGAAGTGGTGGACGCGCTTCGGGTGCGGCATGTCGCCGAACGCGACGCTGTGGTGGCGCGGGTTGCAGTGCAGGAAGATCAGGTCCGCGACGATGCCCGGCGCCAGCTCCTCGACGATGATGTCGCTGATCCGGAAGCCGAGCAGGCCCTCGTAGAAGGCCATGTAGTCGGCGCGCGCGACGCCCTTGGACAGCAGCACCTGGTGGCCGGCGCCGCCGGTGCCGGTGACGAAGCCGCCGAGCAGGACGTCGGAGCGGAAGGGGGTGGCGGCGTCGGCGAGGCCGGTGACCAGCTCGATGCGGTTGCCCATCGGGTCGGCGAGCTGGAACAGGCGGTCGACGCGGCGGGCCGCGGCCAGGTCGGCGCCGCCCTCGGTGACCTCGACGCCGGCGGCGGCGAGGCCTGCCACGAGCGCGTCGAGGGCCTCGTCGGAGGCGACCTCGTAGCCGCTGACCGCGAGGTCGTCGGCCGGGCCCTCGGTGACGATCCAGCGGTGCGCCTTCTCGTCGGTGCGCAGCGTGAAGCCGTTCCCGGTCCGCTCGCCCAGCTGCATGCCCAGCAGGGCGGTGCCGAAGTGCTCCCAGTCGGCGAGGTCGCTGACCTCGTAGACGACGTACGCGAGCTCGTTCACTCCGGTCATGAGTGTGTCCTTTCGTTCCGCGGGTGGGCGCGGTGCGCGCGTCCGCCCAGGTCGGAGGGTTCAGAGGGTCGGTACGGCCAGGCCGCCGGTGTCGGCGGCGGCGACGAAGCGGTCCGGGCGCACGGCGACGGCGCGGGCGCCGTAGCGGGCGAGCCACGGGAGCAGTACGCCTTCGAGGTCGACCAGCTCGCCGGGACCCTGCGTGTACGCGGGGCGGGGGCGCACGGCGACGTAGGAGGCGCCGAGGGCGTCCCAGCCCGCCCGCTCCTCGGGGGTGAGCAGCGCCGCCGGGTCGGTGTCCGCGCCGAGCAGCACGAAGCCGCGGGGCAGCAGGTCGTCGAGCCGGGCCATGACGCCGGTGACGTCGCCGCACACCGGCTGCGGCACCATCCGGCCGACCACGCTGGCGTCGCCCTGCTCGCCGCGCAGCCAGCCGCCGGACAGCACCGGCGGGGCGGTCAGCGGCGGCTCCCACGGGGTCACGGCGTTCTCCGGGACCGCGTTCATCGCCGCGACCTCCTCCGCCGTGGCCTCCTGCTTGATGACGCGGCCGAGGCCGACGGCGAGGCCGGTGTAAAAGTCGGCGCTGGGGCGGCGCTCGGCCTCGTAGGTGCCGAGCCACCCCTCGGCCAGCTCGCCGCGCAGCACACCGGCGAGCTTCCAGCCCAGGTTGTGGGCGTCGCGCATGCCGGTCTGCATGCCGGCGCCGGCCCACGGCGGCATCAGGTGGCAGGCGTCGCCGGCCAGGAAGACCCTGCCCCGGCGCCAGGTCTCGGCGGCGCGCACATGGTGGCGGTAGAAGGCGTGCTGGTGGATCTCGACGTCGTCCCCGGTCACACCGAGGGCCTCCAGCAGCGGCCACACCTCGGCGCTCGTCGGGAAGTCGGCCTCGGTCTCGCCGGGCCTCAGCGGGATCTCCCAGCGGTGGTTGCCGGCCGACAGCGCGATGTCGACGACCGGGCGGTCCTTGTCGGTCCAGAAGGTGAGGAAGTCGCGGTCCGGCCACCAGCGTTTGACCCGGCAGTCGATGACGACCCACAGCGTGTCGACCGTGTCGCCGAGCATCGGTATGCCGAGCATCTTGCGGGTGGGGCTGGAGCCGCCGTCGGCCGCGATCGCGTAGCGGGCGCGGGTGCGGGACTCGGCGCCGGTCGCGCGGTCGCGCGCGGTGACGGTCACACCGTCCGCGTCCTGCTCGACGGCGACCACCTCGGCGCCGTAGCGGACCCGCAGGCTCTCCAGTTCCTCGCCGCAGCGGCGCAGCTCGGCCTCCATGGCCGGCTGGTAGATGTTGTAGAAGCGCGGGCGGGTGCCCCGGGTGCCGAGGGTGGACGGCGGGTGCTCGACGCGCATGACCTCGTGGCCGTCGTACGTCACCCAGCGCAGGGCCCGCTGCGGCTCGACGACCTTCTCGATCCGCTCGTCGATGCCGAGGTCCTGGAAGATCCGCATCGTCCAGTCGTTCACCGTCACGGCGCGGGCCCGGGCGTGGATGTCCGCGTCGCGTTCGAAGGCGGTGACGCGTACGCCCCGGCGGGCCAGTGTCAGCGCTGCGACCAGGCCCGTCGGGCCGTAGCCGACGATCGCCACGTCCGTGTCGTATGCCGCGCGGGGGTTTGGGGTCATGCGAGCTCCAGTGATCGCTCTCTCACTATTGGACCGACCGTTCCGTCCAATAGTGAACACGGTCATACGGGAGCGGCTCCGCGTCAAGAGGCCTGGGGCAACCTTTTTCGGGCATGGCCGGCCAGCAGGGGGCCGTATGATCAACGGAATGGAGCGAGGATCGAGGGCGCCGAACGGCAACCGGCGCGGGCAGCGCTCGCGCGGGGAGATCCTCGACGCGGCCGCGCGCGTCATGGCGCTGCGCGGCTACGCGGGCACCACGATCTCGTCGATCACGACCGAGACCGGGCTGCCGAAGAGCGCGATCTACCACCACTTCCGCTCGAAGGGCGGGCTGCTCTCGGCGGTGATGGCGCGCGGCGCCCGCGACTTCTTCGACGCGATGCGCGCCGCGCACGCCGATCCTCCCGCGGGCGGCACCCACCGCGAGCGGATGGCCTGGTACCTGGACCGCACGGCCGCCGTCTTCACGGCCAAGCCGGACTTCCTGCGGCTCCACATGCTGCTGATGATGAGCGACGAGGCCGCCGAGGCGGAGGTCGCGGAGATCAACCGGCAGGTGCGCGAGGAGGGCCGCGCCTACATGCGCGTCATGATCTCCTCGGCCTTCGCCGACGAGGGCCCGGAGACGGCCCGGGCGGTCGCCGAGGAGCTGGACCACTTCGCCATAGCGGGCTTCGACGGGGCCTTCGTCAACTCGCAGACCGACCCCGAGCGCAGCATCGCCCGCCAGATGTCCCACCTCACCGACGCGATGGTCGCCCTCGGCGACGCGGCGGCGGCGCGCCTGCGGGGGTGACGCCCCGGGCCGGACGGCCCGGGGCGCCTACCGGCTCAGTGCATCCAGAGCAGGTACAGGCCGTTGGTGCCGTACTCGCAGATGTAGACCGGCCCGTGCACGGGCGCGTACGCCTGCGCCTGGGCCACACAGCTCTCGTTCGTCGGGAAGTACCCCATGAACATGAACCCGCTCCCGGGCGGCGGCGAGGCCTGCGCCGCCGTGGTAGCGAGGCCGACCCCGAGGACGGCGGTGGCGGCGAGGGTGGCCGCGCGGGCGAGGATCTTGGTGCGCATGTCGCTCACGACTCCTTCCAGGCAGGCGGATGCGCCTGCGGCTGAACTGGCAGGGGGAGGTGGTGCGTTGTGCGTGGACACACGTGCGCGCGCAGCACGAAGCTTGGCCGCTCCCGGGGGCGGAATTCAATAGGTCCAGACCAATTGGTGAGGGTGGGGTGGGTGAGGCGCGGCTCCCCCGGGGGCGGGAGACGCGCCACCACCGGCCCTCCTCGGCGCCGCGGACCCGGCCCGCCGGACTAGCCGACCATGAACTCCGTGGTCGTGGTCGCCCCGTAGCGGCCCAGTACGTCCCGGGCGGAGACCTGCAACTGCTCGAAGGTGGCGTAGGGAGGGGTGAACACGATCGTGGCCGGGGATCCGGTGACGATCGTCCAGGCGCTGTCGGTCGCGAACTTGTAGCGGTAGCCGACGACAGGCGAGTCCCCGTCTGCGGGCGCGAAGGTGAAGGTGCCCGGGACCCCGGCCCCGCCGTGGGGCCCGCAGTCGTTGGCGGTGCACTCGGTGTACGGGCCGCCGTACGTGATCCCAGGGGCGAGGGGTGCGGTCGGATCCACGGTGAAGTAGCAGTACGCGGTGGCGTCCGAGACCGTGTACTGGGTCTGGTCTGCGGCGTAGGCCCAGGTGGCGGCCGATATCCGGTAGACGGTGTCCGTGGACAGCGTCGTCATCAGGGTCGTCGTCTCCACCACGCCGTCGCCCACGAAACCCGCGGAGGGTGCCAGTTGGTCGGCGACCGGCGTCCACGTGCCGTCCGCGTTGCGGCTCGCCACGTCGAAGTCGGCCCGCAGGCGGGGCGGCTGCGCGCCGTCCGCCACGCCGTGGACCCGGGCGGTCAACTGCGGCCGCGGACTCGCAACGACGCCGGGAGCGGATTCGTCCCCGGCGCATACGACGCCGCTGCCCTGCACGATGCCCTGCTCCGTCGGCACGGCGGGCGCGGGCCCGCCGTCCGCGTGTGCCGCGGCCAGCGGGACCACGGCGAGCAGGCATCCTGCCGCAAGGGCCGCCCAGCGGCGTCCGGTCTTCCGCTCGAATCCGCCGCGCGTACGCGTCCTGGTGTCCACGTGCGATCCCCACCCCTCGACCCACCATCAACGAACGTATGTACGAATCTTGGCGCACGGAATCCGCTCCGGCAAGCACCCGTCAGCTCCCTCACCCGAATACAGCAGGACCGCGCGGCATCCGTCGCCCTGCTCGCCCTCGCCCGGCTCGACGGCCGGCTGTCAGCGCCGCCGCCGGGTTGCGGAACACCCGCACCCGGCGGGGCGTGACACGACACACTGGGCTCATGCGCAATCACCGTACGGCGTACGCCGCCGCGCTCGCCGCCGTCGTGCTCGGCCTCTCGGGCTGCTCTGGCTCCGGTGGGAGCCCGAAGCCGGCGCCGCCCTCCGACGCCCCGCAGGCGCGCACCACCGCGTCGTTCACCGCGAGCCGCGCCGACTCCGGCGCCCCGACCGCCGAGGACATGCGGACGACCGCCGACCGGCTGCGTGAGCGCGCCGCTTCCCTGGGCCTGAAGAACACCGACGTGACGGTCGCCGGCAGCGTCGTCACCATCGTGGCGCCCCGCGCCGACGCCGACCGGGTGGCGCAGATGACGGCGACGGCGCTGCTGGAATTCCGCCCGGTGCTCGACCCGGCGACCGCCGCGCAGAAGGGCCTCAAGGCCGCCTACGACGCGCTGGTCTGCGACGGATCCACCCGGGCGCTCACCTCCCTGCCGGACGGTCCGGGCGTGGCCTGCGACCACCGGCTGAAGGAGAAGTACCTGCTGGGACCGACCGCGCTGCCCGGTACGGACGTGGAGAGCGCGACGGCGGCGCTCGACACGTCCCACGACAGCGGATGGGTCGTCAACCTCTCCTTCACCCCGGGCGGCTCCGCCGACTTCGCCAAGATCACCGGCACCCTGTCGCAGAACCCCCCGCCCACCAACCAGTTCGCGATCGTGGTCGACGGCGAGGTGGTCTCCGCCCCCGCCGTCTACTCCCCCATCACCGGCGGTACGGGCCGGATCAGCGGCAGCTTCACCCGCGACAGCGCGCAGAACCTCGCCGCGGCGCTCTCCAGCGGGGCGCTGCCCGTCCAGCTCGTCGCGAGCGGCACGAAGCAGTAGACCGGGCACCCGGCTCCGCGGCCGCGCGGTTGCGGAAAGACGCGGACGGCGTGCAACTCCGGTGGCGGTACGGGAGTGAAGGAAGGCGGAGGAGCGGCGGGGAGGCTCCTCCACCAGACCGGACACACCGTTACGGAGGATCTCCATGAAACTGCGTCACCTCGCCTCGGCCGCGGCTGTCGCGGCCGCGGCCGCGGTCGCCGTCGGCACCGCCCACGCGTCCGCCGCGCCGACTCCCGCGGCGGTCAAGGCCCAGGCGAAGGCCCCGGTGCGGGTGGCCGCGCAGGCCGCGCCGGCCGAGGCCGCTCCCGTCGCAGCCGCCAAGGCCCCCGGTGTGCTCGTCGTACGGCCGGGGCAGCTGGTGAACGCCGGGCACGGGCAGTACCTCAAGCTCACCCGCGCCGAGCGCTGCCTCGGCGTCCCGTCCGAGGGCTGGGCCACCTGCAAGAGCGTGACCGACGGCAACCAGCCCGCGGGCACGGTGAGCCTCCAGAGCACGGGCGACGCGACCGGCAGCCTGTACTCCCCGCTCTACATCGGCGACGGGCGGGCGGCCCGTATGACGGTGACGTCCGGCGGCGTGACGTACCAGGTCCGGGTGGTCACGCTCGGCGGACACCCGGGATACGCGACCGGCTACGTGTGGGGCGCCCCGACCTCCTTCCCCGGCGACACGCCGGAGGTCACCGTCTACGACGCCTCGGGCACGGTCCTTGCCCACCTCTGACGGCCCGTTGCTCGACACCCCCGCGTGCGGCGGCGCCCTCCCGGGACCTGAAGCGTCCCGGGAGGGCGCCGCCGCCGCGGAGCCGGGCCCGGACTTCGAGTCCTGGGCGGCGGTGCGGTGGTCCCGGCTGGTACGGACCGCGTATCTGCTGACGGGCGACCACCACGAGGCGGAGGACCTCGTCCAGACGACCCTCGCCAAGATCTATCCCGGCTGGTCCCGGATCAGCCGGCTCGACGAGCCCGACGCGTACGTCCACCGCGCGCTGACGAACAACAACCTCAGCAGATTCCGCCGGCGCCGCGTCGTCCACCTGCTCACCGCCCGGCTGCCGGAGCGGAGCCGGCCGGAGAGCACCGGCCGGGTCGAGACCCGGGCGTCGCTGGTCGCCGCCCTCGCCGCGCTCCCGCCGCGGATGCGCGCGGTGGTGGTGCTGCGCTACTGGGAGGACATGAGCGAGCAGCAGGTCGCCGACGTGCTCGGCTGCTCGGTCGGCAACGTCAAGAGCCAGGCGAGCCGGGCCCTGCGCAAATTGCGGGACCATCCGGCGCTCGCCGCGGCGGAGAGCGGGGAGAGGTGACAGGCGTGAACGGCAGCCACCAGGAGGGCGCCGGCGGGCCGGCTCCCGAAGAGGCGCACATGCTGGAGGAGCGGCTGCGCCGCGCCCTCGCCGATGCCGCGGGCACGATCGCGCCGGGCCCCTGGCCCGCCGGGCGGGTGCTGGGGCGCGCTGCGCGCCGGCGGCGCAACCGCCTGGTCGCGGTGTGGCTGCCCGCGCTGGGCGCGGCCGCCGCCGTGGCCGTCGCGGCGGTGCTGGCGGGCGCGCCGCGCGGCCAGGACGGGCCGAGCCCGGCGCTGGCCGCCCCCGCGCCCCGTACGCACCCGGCCACCTCCCCCTCTCCCCCGGTCGTCTGGCCGGCGGTGCGGGTGGTCGCACCGGGCAGCGCCTTCGGCATCGGCGACGGGGGCCGGATGCGCGTCACCGCGGGCGAGCGCTGCGTCGACGAGAGCGACGGCACCGGCTGGGACTGCCGGGACGAGACCAACGCGGACGGGAACCAGCCGCCGGAGTCGGTGAACGTCCAGTCGTACGCCTACGCGGGCGGCATGCGCTATCTGCTGGTCTACCGGGGGACGCACGTGCCCGCGCGGATGGGCGTGACCTTCGGGGGCCGGGTCCGGCCCGCGACGGTGGTGACGCTCGCGGTGCACCCGGGGTGGGTGGGCGGCTACCTCGACGTCCCGTCGTCCACGGCGGTGCAGGACTCGTTCGACTCCCCCGGCGTCACGGTGTGGGACGCCCGGGGCCGGGTGATCGCGTCGATGGCGGAGATGCCCCCGCGCCCGGGTCGGTGACCGGCGGCCGGTGACGAAGGGCGGGGCGGAGGCCGCGCCGCCCCCGTCCGCCGGTCACCGACCGTCACGGACGGGACGGCCACCGAGGACGCCATGACCGCCGGTGCGGCATTCCTCACGTTCGCCCGATGCGCGGGGGCATCGCCGCGCCGGTGTAGGTTCGTCGTACACAGCGGCGCGCGGAAACCTCTTTCCCCTTGCGCCGAGCGCGGCGGCCCGGATCGCCGGCGCGGTGCCGCCCCGGCGGCCGGACCTGCGGGAACACCCACCACGAGAGACCCGGATGTGACCCGCCCCACACGGGCGCGGGGAAAATGTTTGCCCGATGCACGGGCCTGGGTACGCGCGCCGCGACCACTACGTCCATGGAGCGGCGCGGTCACCTGCCGGACGACGGAGGGTGACCGGGCAGGAAGGCAGTCGTGCCGAAACTTGCAGTCGAGAACGTGTACAAGGTCTTCGGACGCAGACCGGGGGAAGGCGTCCGCCGCTTGCGGCAGGGCGCGGACCGGGCCCGGCTGCGCGCCGACGGCACCACGGCCGCCGTGATCGACGCCTCCTTCGAGGTGGCCGCCGGCGAGATCTTCGTGGTGATGGGCCTGTCCGGCTCGGGCAAGTCGACCCTGCTGCGGACCCTCAACGGGCTGAGCGCCCCCACCGCAGGCCGGGTGCTCTTCGACGGGCAGGACCTGGCGCAGCTGCCCGGCAAGGCGCTGCGCGCCCTGCGGGCCCGCCGCATCAGCATGGTCTTCCAGCACTTCGCCCTCTTCCCGCACCGCAGCGTGCTGGAGAACGCCGCCTACGGCCTGGAGGTCCAGGGCCGCCCGTGCGAGGAGCGCGAGCGGCGCGCCACCGAGGCGCTGGAGCTGGTCGGCCTGGCCGGCTGGGAGCGGTCCTGGCCGGACGAGCTGTCCGGCGGCATGCAGCAGCGCGTGGGCCTGGCCCGCGCGCTGGCCACCGACGCCGACCTGCTGCTGATGGACGAGTCGTTCTCCGCGCTGGACCCGCTGATCCGCCGCGACATGCAGGACCAGCTGCTGGAGCTCCAGCGCCGGCTGCACAAGACCATCGTCTTCATCACCCACGACCTCAACGAGGCCATGCGGCTCGGCGACCGTATCGCCGTCATGCGCGACGGCGAGATCGTGCAGGTCGGCACCGCCGAGGACATCCTCGTGGGGCCCGCGAACGACTACGTCGCGAGCTTCGTCCAGGACGTCGACCGCTCCCGGGTGCTCACCGCCGCCTCGATCATGGAGGAGCCGGGCATGACCGTGGAGCCCGGCGACGACGCGCGGGCCGCGCTCCGCGCGCTGCGCGACGACCACGCGCCGGCCGCCTTCGTGGTGGCGCCCGACCAGCGCCTGGTCGGCCATGTCACCGGGGAGGACGCGGCCGGGGCGGGCGGCGCGGACCACGACCGGGTGCGCGACGTGATGCACACCGACTGCGCCGTGGCGCAGGCCGACACCCCGCTGGCCGAGCTGCTCTCGCCGGCCGCCCGCTCCGAGGTGCCGCTCGCGGTGGTCGACGAGCAGGGGCGCCTGACCGGCGTGATCCCGCGCGGCACGCTGCTGGCCGCGCTCGGCGACCAGCCCGAACCGGCCGCCGCCTCGTCCTCCACCTCGGCCTCCGCCGCGGCCGGGGACGGCTCGGGAGCCGCCGCGCCGGCGGACGTCCCCTTCCGGAAGGAGGCCGCCGGTGCCTAGGCTCCGTCTCGGCAACTGGGCCGAGGACGTCGTCGACTGGCTGACCCGCCATCTGTCCTGGCTCTTCGACGCGGTCTCGGCCGTCGTCAACCACCTCTACGACGCCGTCGAGTGGGTGCTCGGCGGCCCGTCGCCGCTGCTGATGGCGGCCATCCTCGCCGCCGTCGCCTTCTGGCTGCGCGGCGCGGCCGCGGGCGTGCTGTCCTTCGCCGGCTTCGCGCTGGTGGATTCGCTCGCGCTGTGGGACGAGGCGATGCAGTCGCTGTCGCTGGTGCTCGTCTCCGCCGTGGTCGCGCTCCTGCTGGCGGTGCCGCTCGGCGTGTGGGCGGCCAGGAGCAAGGCGGCCGGCGCCGTGGTGCGCCCGGTCCTGGACGTCATGCAGACGCTTCCGGCCTTCGTCTACCTGATCCCCGCGATCATCTTCTTCAGCCTGGGCACCGTCCCGGCGGTCATCGCCACCATCGTCTTCGCCATGCCGGTCGGGGTGCGCATGACCGAGCTGGGCATCCGCCAGGTCGACCCGGAGCTGGTCGAGGCCGCCGACGCGTTCGGCACCTCGCCGGGCCGGACGCTGCTGCGCGTGCAGCTGCCGCTTGCGCTGCCGACCATCATGGCCGGCGTCAACCAGGTCATCATGCTCGCGCTGTCCATGGTCGTCATCGGCGGCATGGTCGGCGCGGAGGGCCTAGGCTCCACCGTCTTCGGCGCGATCAGCCAGGTGGACATCGGCCTCGGCTTCGAGGGCGGGGTGGCCGTCGTCGTGCTGGCGATCTACCTCGACCGGGTGACCGGCGCCCTCGGCGACCAGGTCTCGCCGCTGGGCCGCCGGGCGCTGGCCCGGATGCGCTCCGGGCTGCACGGCGCGGCCGTGCTGCGCTACCGGCCGCGCCCCGCCGTGGGCCTGTCCTGCGTCGTCGTCCTCGCCCTGGTGGCGGGCGGCACCGGCGTCTTCTCCGGATCCGGTTCCGGTGACGGCTCCGGCTCCTCGGCCGCCGCCACCGCGGGCAAGGGGCGGGCGGTGCACATCGGGGCGTTCAACTGGGACGAGTCGGTGGCCACCGCCAACCTCTGGGACGCGGTGCTCGACGACCGCGGCTACAAGGCCGACGTCAAGACGTACGACCCGGGCGCCGCGTTCACCGGCCTGTCACGGGGCGTGCTGGACTACATCACCGACGCCTGGCTGCCGACGACGCACGCGTCGTACCTGAAGCAGTACGGGGACAGCTACACCGACCTCGGCCCGTGGTACGACGAGACGTCCCTGGAGGTCGCCGTCCCCTCCTACGTCAAGGGCGTCAAGACGATGGCCGACCTCAGGGGCAGGAGCGCGGAGTTCGGCGGCCGGATCATCGGCATCGAGCCCGGCGCGGGCGAGACGAAGCTGCTGGCGACGAAGGTGCTGCCGGGCTACGGCCTGGACAAGGAGTACAAGCTCGTCAACAGCTCGACCGCGGCGATGCTGGCCGAGCTCAAGCGCGACTACGCCGCGCACAAGCCGGTCGCCGTCGTGCTCTGGTCGCCGCACTGGGCCTACAGCACGTACGACATGACGAAGCTGTCCGACCCGAAGGGGCTGTGGGGCAAGGGCGACTCGATCCACACCCTGGCCAACAAGGCGGGCGCGGCGAAGCTCCCCCAGGTGACCGGGTGGATGCGGGACTTCCACCTCACCGACGCCCAACTGGGCTCCCTGGAGGCCGACATCCAGCAGGCCGGGCAGGGCAAGGTCATGCAGGGCGTGCGCACCTGGCTGCAGCAGAACCCGGGCGTCGAGGACAAGATGGCGCCGGTCGCCGCCGGCTGACCCGCCGTTCCCCGGGCCCCGGTGCCGGCCGCGAACCGCGCGGCCGGCACCGGGGCCGTTCTCAGGCCAGGGCGAACTTCTGGGCGCCGGAGCCGTTGCAGTCCCAGATCTGCAGCCGGGTGCCGTTGGCGGTCGCGCCCGAGGGCGAGTCGACGCAGCGGCCGGTGGTCGGGTTGGACAGCGAGCCGTCCCCGTTCACCACCCAGTTCTGGTAACCGCCGCCGTTGCAGGTGGCGAGCTGGAGCGGGGTGCCGTTGGCGTTGGCGCCCCCGGCGATGTCCAGGCACCTGCCGAGGGTGCGCAGCGTCTGGCCGCTCCAGGTCCACTTCTGGTCCAGGGAGGTCGCCTGCTGGCAGTCCCACAGCTGGACGGCGGTGCCGTCGCCGCCGGTGTCGTCGCCCGCGACGTCCACGCACTTGCCGCCGGGGCCGTAGACCGGGGTGCCGATGGCGAAGCCCTGCGCGCCGGAGCCGTTGCAGTCCCAGATCTGCAGCCGGGTGCCGTTGGCGGTCGCGCCCGAGGGCGAGTCGATGCAGCGGCCGCTGGTGGGGTTGCGCAGCGAGCCGTTGGTCTGCCGCACCCAGTTCTGGTAGCCGCTGGTGTTGCACGTGGCCAGTTGCAGTTTGGTGCCCGCGGCGCTGTTGCCGCCCGCGATGTCCAGGCACTTGCCGAGGGTCTGGAGGGTCTGGCCGCTCCACGTCCAGTGCTGGTCCTTGGCCCCGGACTGGCAGTCCCACAGCTGCACGGCGGTGCCGTCGCCGCCGGTGTCGTCGCCCGCGACGTCCACGCACTTGCCGCCGGGGCCGGTGATCGGCTGGCCGGTCACCGAACCGCCGCCGCCCCCGCCTCCGGAGCCGGGGCCCTTGTTGTAGACGGACACCGAGTCGATGACGAGCTTGCCGCCGGAGACCGTGGCCGCGTTGGGGCCGCCGCCGAAGGCGTCGGGGAAGCCGCCGCCGATCGCCAGGTCGTAGATGATGAAGAAGGGGTGGTCGACCGCGTCGGACCAGGTCGTCGCGTCCACCTGGTTGGCGCTGACGGTGAAGAAGTTGTTGCCGTCGAGGTAGAAGCGGATCTGCTCGGGCGACACCGAGCGGTCGATCTCCGCCGCGTAGTCGTGGAAGCCGGTCTGGCAGCCGGAGCACGCGCGCTCGCCCGAGCCGATGCCGGTCGACTCGTTGCACGGGCCGCCCGGGTTCACCCCGCAGTGGAGGGTGCTGAAGTCGGAGCTGCGGCCGTTGATGTCCTCCATGATGTCGACCTCGCCGGACTTCGGCCAGGTCACTCCGCTGCGCAGCGGCGCGCCGAGCATCCAGAACGCCGGCCAGTAGCCGGCGCCGTTGGCGGTGCTGACGTTCGGCTGCTGGAGGACGGACTCGATGCGGACGACGCCGCCCGCGGGGGCGCCGAAGGTCGCCGCCTGGGTCTCCACCCGGCCGGACGTCCAGTTGCTGCGCGGGTCGGAGCCGGAGTGCTGGGCCTGGAGCACCAGATGGCCCTGGCCGTCGTAGTAGACGTTGGACGTGCTGCTCGTCATGGTCTCGATCTCGCCGGTGCCGAAGCTGCTGCCGGGCCCGGTGTCGTACTTCCACAGGCCCTGGTCGATGCCGGTGCCGGCGGCGCCGTTGAAGTCGTCGCTCCAGGTGAGCGAGAAGCCCGACGGCGGCGCGGGCACGGCCGCCTGGGCGGCAGGTGACGCGGTGACGGTGGCTGCCACCGTGGCCACGACGACGGGCAGGAGTGAGAGCGCTCTCTTCCATGCACCACGACGTGCTCGTACGAAATTCCAGCGCATAGGTCCAACTCCAGGGAGAAGGCGTGATGTCCGCATGGTCACCGCGCGGGGTGCGCGGGCGTAGGCCGGACCGCCGCGCGGGGTGCCGCCGCACGGTGTGTCATGAACACAGCTTGGAGAGCGATCGGACGTCCGGCAAGATGCGTGACCGGGTCAGCCGAAGACGCTGTCGCCCAGGCCGAGATGGCGGTGCAGCTCGCGCCGGCCGAGCGGTGTGACGGCGACCGCGCGGGTGGTGCCGACGCGGGCGATCCACCCCTGGTCGAGCGCGTGCCGGCACAGCGCGCCGCCGACGGCGCCGGCCAGGTGCGGGCGGCGCTCCGTCCAGTCCAGGCACGGCCGCACCGACGGCCGCCGGGTCCCGGCCGGGACGGTGACGCCGAGGTCCGCGAGCCAGGCCGCCCCGGCGCCGGTGAGCCCGAGCCCGTGCTCCAGGTCCAGCAGCCGCCGCCCGATCATCGCGTCGGTGACGGCGACCCCGAGGGCGCCCGCGAGGTGGTCGTAGCAGGTACGCGCGTGCGCCAGGGCCCGGCGGCGGCCGTCCGCCGAGAGCGTGCGGGGTGCCGCGGCGCGTTCGGGGGCGAGCGCCGCGAGGCTCTCGATCAGCTCGGCGACCTGCGGACCGGCCAGCCGGACGTAGCGGTGGCGGCCCTGCCGCTCCTCGGCCAGCAGACTCCCGCGGACGAGTACGTTCAGATGCTCCGTCGCGGTCGACCGGGCCACCCCCATATGGCGTGCCAGCTCCGTCGCCGTCCAGGCCCGGCCGTCGAGCAGCGCCACGCAGAAGCCCGCCCGGGTGCCGTCGGCCAGCAGGGCCGCCACCGAGGCCAGATCGGGACCTGTCCCGCGCTCGCGCGTTGCGTCCATGCCTCCATTGTCCCCGGTGACGCTTCGGCCGCCGCCGAAGCGAGCGGCTCCTACGCTCCCCGCCATGGACACCGCACCGCCGGACGCCCCGGCCGCCTCCGTGGAGATCGAGCCCGCCATCCTCTATTTCGGCACGCCGGTGGTGCTGCTGTCGACGGAGAACGAGGACGGGTCGTTCAACCTCGCTCCGATCTCCTCCGCCTGGGCGCTCGGGTGGACGGTCGTCCTGGGCCTGGGCCGCGAGGGCCAGACCGCCCGCAACCTCGCCGCCCGCCCCGACCTGGTGATCAGCCTGCCGTCCGCCGGGCAGTGGCGCGCGGTGGAGCGGCTGGCGCCGCTGACCGGCCGCTTCCCCGTGCCCCCGACCAAGCCCGCGGGCTGCCGCTTCGAACCCGACAAGTTCGCCGCGGCGGGCCTGACCCCCGAACCCTCCCGCCATGTCCGCCCGCCCCGCGTCGCCGGCTGCCCCCTCCAGCTGGAGGCCCGCGCCGAGCGGGTGCGCCCGGACGCCGCCGGCAGCTTCGTCGTCGTCGAGGCCGCCGTCCGCACGGTCCACGCCGACCCGGCCGTCGTCGTCCCCGGCACCGACCACGTCTCCCCCGCCGCCTGGCGCCCGCTCATCTACAACTTCCGCCACTACTTCGGCCTGGGCCCCGAACTCGGCCACTCCTACCGCACCCGGACGCCCACGGCCGGACGGTGACAGACCTGTTGCTGGAAGTGTGGCCTCCGTCACAGCAGCCGGGCCCCGGCCCTGCTGGACTCGCCCGATGGCGTACGCGCTGTTCCTCCTGCTGCCCGGCTGTCCGATCGCCGCCATGGCCCTGGCCGGCTACGGCCTCGGCCGCCACCGGCTGCGGCAGGCCGACCGGCAGGCGCGGCTGCGCTCCCTGGCCGCGCTGGCGGGGTCCGTGGCGGCGGCGGTCTACACCCTGGGCCTGCTCTGCCTCACCCTGGCGATCCTGGACTCCGACGACAGCGGCGCCGACTCCGCGCCCCTGCACCCCTGCCGGGTGGCGGGCCACCCGGAGCGGGCGGCGCACGTGACCGACTACCGGGTGGAGTACATCCCCCTGCGCTACGTCTGCGAGACGACGGACGGCTCCGACTACTCGGCCGCGGTGGTGCCCGGCTGGGTCACCCCGGCCGCAGCCGGTTCCGGCCTCGCGGCCGTGGGGTGCGCGGGCGCCGCGGCGTACGAGGGCGAGCGCCGCGCCCGCCGCGGCGCGGCCACCGCCTGAGGCACGGGGCAGCGGCGCCTCCCCGCAGGCGGGATGGGGGCGCGGTCAAAGCTTTGCCCGCCCGTCCGCGGCCGTTCGTCTTGCGGGGCTAGTGTCCACACGCCCGGTCCCGCGGCGGAGAGGCATGTCCATGAGCACCCCGGTCCACCGCAGTCCGGAACGGCAGTCCGGGGCCGTCGCGGCGCCGGGCCGCAAACGGTCCGCGGGGGCGCCCGAGCGGGGGCTGCTCGGCGTGCAGGCCGGGGCGGGCAACCGGGCCGCGGCCGCGATGGTGCAGCGCGCCGGGGGCGCCGACGGCGCGAAGGGCAAGGGCAGGGCGGCGGAGGGCGGGGGCCCGGCGGCGCCCTCGCCGGGCTACCGCGACCGGATCGCCGCGGTTCTGGACCGGCTGAAGAAGAACTTCGAGTTCATCGACACCTTCGTCAAGAACGTGCAGGTGCCCGCCAACGCGGGCTTCTCCCAGCACGCGGCCGCCACCGTCGACGACGGCCTGAAGCACTCCGCCGCCTCCTCGGGAGGCGCCGCGGGCTCGGAGAGCCTTGTCGCGGAGGCCGTGGGCGCCGCGCTCGGCGGCATGGAGGCGGCCAAGGCGCGCAAGGACGCCGCCAAGCACAAGACCGGGGCCGCCTTCCACGGGGCGAACAAGAAGTTCACCTCCAAGGCGACCGAGGCGGTCGTCGGCGCGGCGAGCGCCGGGAACAACGCCCTCGGTGTCGCCAAGGAGCTGACGAAGGCGGAGAAGGCGCTGCACGCCGCGCAGGCGGCCGAGGTGAGCGGCATCGGCTCCGGCGTCGTCGGCGCGGTGAAGGGCGCGCGCGCCGCCCGCCGTTTCGGCCTGACGGCCCGCAAGTACCGCGCCCTCAAGGGCATCGAGAAGCCCGGGCGCACAGGCGAGGGGGCGCTGAACCGGCTCAGGGAAGCGCGCGACGACGCGGAATGGGCCGCCGCCGAGGCGTACGTCGCGCTGGACGCCCAGTGGGACCACGAGGGTGACGACCGGCTGGACCGGGTGTCCGACGCCATCGACGCGGCCTGGGCGTCGATGGGCGAGGCCCGCGACGCGGCCAGGGACTTCCGGCGCGCCGAGGACGTCAACACGATGGACACCGTCCTCACGTACGCGCTCGGCAAGCAGCGCAACAAGATGGGCAAGCAGGCGCTCACGGCCGTGGGCGAGTCGACCAAGGCCGCGGGCGGCATCGTGACGGCGATCGCCGCGACCGCGGGCGGCGCCGCGCTGGCCAGCAACCCGGTGGGCTGGGGCCTGGCCGCGGGCGCGGCCGGCCTCATCCTGGGCGTCACCGCGTACAAGGCGGGCCGCGCGGGCACCAAGCGCTACGACGGCGCCCGCCACCCCGACCGATGGGCCGACGACGGCGCGGCCGCGGCGGAGCCCGCCTCGCGCGGGGACGCGCTGAAGGAGGCCCTGAAGTTCTGGAAGAAGGTGGAGAACGGCGAGCGCCAGGCCATGGCCCGCAGGATCTACGCCCTCGCCGCGGGCCCGGACGTCAGGGGAAGCGGCGACACCTCCGCCGCGATGCGGGAGTCGGCCCGGGCCCTCCTCGTCGCCCTCAAGGCGGGCCCGGCCAACCAGCGCCTGACCCCCGAGGAGTGGGCGGACTCCCTCAACGACCCGCGGAAGACCACCGCCTGGGTCAAGGAGATCGCCGAGCAGCTGTCCTCGGCATGACCCGCGGGGCCGGCCTCAGTGGGTCAGGGCGTTCGCGCTCACGATGAAGAGGCCGAGCAGGACGTCCACGAGGCCGACCCGGCAGGCGGGGCCCCAGCCCTGGCCCGCCGCACGGGCCGCCAGCAGGCCCCAGCCGAAGAGGGCGGCGGTGTTGACGGTGAGGATCACGTCGACGGCGCTCTCCTCGCCCCACCACCCGGCGGCCGCGCCCAGCAGCGCCGCCACCGTCGGGAGGGCCGCGGCGACCAGGGGCCACTCGGCGAGCACCGAGCGGACGCTCTCCGCGGTGGCCCGCCGGCCGCCGCCCGTCCAGTGGGCGATGGCGTGCGCGTAGCCGTGCGCCGCGGCCGCGGCCAGGGCCGCCACCAGGATCCACAGCGCGTCGTACCCCGGGTTGGGCTTGCCCTCGCCCTCGTCGAGGGCGGAGGCGAGCGCGCTGGCGAGCACCGTCCCGTACACACCGCCGAACAGCAGTCGCTGGAGCGGCACGCCCAGGGGCGCGGCGGGCGTACCGTGCCCCGCGCCTTCCGGCACGGCGCCGCCCCTCGGCGGAAGCGTCATCCCTCCACGATGTCACCGCGGGCGGGCGCGGGCGCCGGGACGCGCCGCACCGCCTTCCGGATCGGCGCCGGGGCCCGTGGTGGGATGGAGGCGGCGGGGGCGGTTTCGGTGCGGAGAGGTCGGGCGATGGCCGAGAAGACCATGCGGGCGATGGTGTACGGGACGTACGGCGGGACGGAGGTGCTGCGGGAGGAGCGGGTGCCGCTGCCGAAGGTCGCCCCGGGCGAGGTGCTCGTCAAGGTGCGCTGCGCCGCGGTCAACCCGGTGGACTGGAAGGTCATGGCGGGCGGGCTCGACAGCATGATGGACGTGGTGTTCCCCGCGATCCCCGGCTGGGACGTGTCCGGCACCGTCGCGGACGTCGGTATCGACGTCCCGGAGTTCGCCGTCGGCGACGAGGTGATGGGGTACGCCCGCAGGGACTCCGTGCACGGCGGCACCTTCGCCGAGTACGTCAGCGCGCCCGTGCGCACCCTCGCGGCCAAACCCGCCGCGCTGGACTGGGCGCAGGCCGCCGGGCTGCCGCTGGCCGGGCTCACCGCCTACCAGGTGCTGACGCGGCTGCGCACCGGCGCGGGCGACACCGTGCTGGTGCACAACGCGGCGGGCGGCGTCGGCTCGCTCGGCGTGCAGATCGCCCGCTCCCTGGGCGCCCGCGTCATCGGCACGGCCTCCCCGCGCAACCACGAGCGGCTGCGCGCACTGGGCTGCGAGCCGGTCGCGTACGGGGACGGGCTCGCCGAGCGGGTCCGCGCCCTGGCCCCGGACGGCGTCGACGTCGTCGCGGACTTCGTGGGCGGGGTCCTCGACAGCACCCTGGCGGTCCTGGCCGCGGACGGCCGGCACGCCTCCATCGCCGACCCCGCCGTGCTCGGCGCGGGCGGCCAGTGGATGTGGGTGCGGCCGGTCGCCGAGGACCTCGCCGCGCTGGGCCGGCTCGCCGACGCGGGCGACCTCACGGTGGAGGTCGCGGAGACCTTCCCGCTCGCGGACCTCGCGGCGGCCTTCGCCCGCAGCCAGGAGGGCCACGCCGCCGGGAAGATCGTCGTCGAGGTCTGACCCCCGGCGGGAGCCGGGTCCTTGCCTGCAGGACAGGCTTTCGTGCGCTCGTCAGCACCTTCGACGGGAGAGCCCCGCCTCGGCGCGTGGTCACTTGCCCGGCGGGCTCCGGAGCCAGGACGGGATGGGCTGACCGGTCATCTGTCGGTATTGAAGGGAGACCGCTTGTGGAGCGCCGGCGTGCGCGGTGCGGATCAGCTCCGCGAGCCACAGTCGGATCGGAGGCCCTTCCTCATGCAGTTGGGGCACGAAGCTGGAGGCGAAGACCAGCGGGACAACGGCTTCGGCGAACCGGCCGCCCTTGATCAGGATGTGGGCGAAGACCGCGGTGTTGCGCACGTAGCCCTCCCGGTGGGTATCGGGATCGAGCTCGAAGAGCTCCTCGAACCACTCGACCGCCAAGCGGCAGTGAGCGAGGGCTTCCTCTTGCCGTCCCGCGTCCGCCAGCCTCGATGCGTGGTCGCTCACCCGCCCTGCCAGGTCCGGCAGGTTGGCATCCCTGTCGGCCTGGACGCGTCCGTAGGCGATGTCGACGGCCTCCGCCGAGTAAAGGAGGACGTCACGGAAGCGCTCGCTCTGTTCCAGCCACAGCGCATGCAAGCCGGACGCGATAGGCAGATCGACGGTGTCGGCCGGTCCGCCCTTCAACTCGTCGGCGGCGGCCGTCGCCTCCTGCGAGTAAGCGAGGGCCTCGTCGAAGCGGCCGGCCTTCATCAGGCGCGACGCGTGAGGAATCAGCGCGCGGACCAGGTCCGCGAGGCTGTCCGGGTCGCCCTCACGCTGCGCCATCTCCCGGTGCAGGGCGACTGATTCCTCCGAGTGCCGGAGGACTTGGGACGCAGGCGCATCGGCCTCCTCCAGCAGGACCAGGTGAAGTCTCACCGCCGCGATGAGCGGCCGCAGGTGTGTGTCGCGGTCCTCGGCTGCCAGTTCCCGGCAGGTGAGGACCGCTTCCTCGGACACGTGCACCGCTTCCGCCGTGCTGCCCACCTCCGAGAGCCGCACAGCGTGCCGGCTCAGCTCCTGGGCAAGTGGCGCGCGGTACGCATCCTGGTCGTGGCTCGCCAGTTCCCGGAGAACCTCGACCGCTTCCTTCGAATGTGGCAGGGCGTCGAGGGGACGGTCGGTCTGCTCCAGCAGGTCTGCGTGGTCGCACAGGGATGCGGGGAGTTCCGGCAGGAGCCTCGTGCGGTCCAGGCGTACCAGGCTCTGGAGCGCCGCCAGGGACAAGCCGGAGAGAGCGAGTGCTTCCTCGTGCCGTCCCACGGTCGCGAGCAGTCGCGCGTGGCGGGACACGGCTGCGTTGAGGTCTTGCAGGGAGGGGAGGTGGAGGTTCCCGTCGGGCAGCTCGGTGAGTTCTCGCAGCCATTCGACGGCGTCCTGGGACCAGCTCAGTGCTTCTTCGTGACGGCCGGCGTCCGCCAGCCAGCCTGCATGGTTGTAGTGGGCCCTGGCGAGTTCGGGAAGGAATCCGTCCCGGTCCTGCTCAGTGAGAATCATCAGCCAGAGCACTGTCGTGTTCGAGTGGGTCAGTGCTTCGTCGAGGCGACCGGACTGGGCCAGGCGTACGGCGAAGTTGCCCTCCGCGTACGCGGCTTCGGGCAGGTACGCGGAAATGTTCTCGGGTGCCAACTTGTGGAAGGCCCTGAAGGCTTCCTCGGAGAGGGCCAGGGCTCGCTCCGTGTAGCCGACGTTCGCGAGGCGGTTGGCAAGGCCTGCGCGGATCCGCGCACGTCCGGCCTCATCGGCTGCGGCCAGCCGCCGGTCGAACAGCCTGTCCGCGACCGCGGCCGCTGCGGGAGCCCATTGTCTGCGCTCCTCGGGCAGTAGCGTGTCGATGGCTTCCAGGACGTCGGGGTCGATGTGCGGGTGTGCGGCGAGGGCGACAACCGCAGCTCCGCCGGCCTCCAGGGCAAGCGCGGGCCTGGCGAGCAGCAGCGGGTAGAGCTGCCTGTGTGCCAGATGCGGCCACCGGCCGGCGGCTTCGACAAGGGTGGTCAGCGCTCGGCGGGTCCACACCGGACCGGCGGTCTCGGTTGCCGTGCCGGCGTTGCCCGGGAGAGTCAGGAGCCGGGCGGGTGCCTCGTCGGCCCACAGGTCGCTCGGGAAGTCGTGGGAATGGCCGTGGGTCAGCAGTGCGATGTAGTCCTCGCCCAGACGATCCGGGTACAACGGTTCCAGCACGGTGGCCGGGGTCGTGCCGGCTGCGCCCGGCTGCGCGGCGGCCGGATAGCAGCGGGCATGCTCCTTCAGCATCGTCCCCGGTGGCTCCGTGCTTTCGACGCCTGCCTGGAGGATGGCCTGCTTCGCGTCGCCGTAGCCGACCGGGCCGGTGAGGGTTGCGGTATAGACGAGCTGTCCCATCGCGTCCGGCGTCACGGTGATCGGGTCCTCGCGGCGGTGGCGCAGGGACAGCCAGTGGTCACGTTCCCGGGCCAGCAGGTACGCGGACACCGCGGCGGGTTCGCTCGGCGGGGCGTCGCCGTGGCGCGTCGCGAGGACGGCGCCGAGGGCGGCCATGTGCACGGCCAGGACGAGCTGATAATCGTCGCGGCCCAAGAGGCGCGCCGGAGGAAGGGCTGCCCTGGCTTCGGGTACGGCCAGCAGTTCGCTGAAGCGGTCCCGGGCGGCGGAGAACAGCCCCTCCCGGGAAACCGTCGGGTCGCTTTCCGCCGGCGGGAGTTCGAACCGTTCTGCCCGGATGCCGAACTCGCGCTCGACGCGGTAGGAGATGTTCTGCCACCACACTCCGCTCGGCCGGGCGAGCAGCAGGACCCGGACCCGGATGCCGCGGTCGGCGCCCGCGCTCGTGTCTCCGAGCAACGTCAGCAGCTCCTCGGTGTCCCATCTCTCCGCGTAGTCCACGACGACGAGCACACCGGCCGCCCGGTCCAGGCCCTCCGGAACGCTGAAGGCCGGCGGGGCCTGCCGGTCCCGGTGGTGGAACGCGCCCAGGACCGTCCAGCCCTGCACACGCCATTCGGCTGCGACCTGCATCGCGAGCCGCGTCTTGCCCTGACCGCCGGGGCCGTGGACCAGGCACACGCGCAGCGTGCCTTTTGCGTCGCGCCACCGGCGCGCCCGAGCCAGCTCCGCCGACCGGCCGGCGAAGTCCACGGTCGCGGCGCCCGCCTGCAGCAGCGTGCTCGGCGCCGCCGCCGGTCCTGATGCCCCTTCGTGTCTCGACGGCGGCCACGGCGCGAGCCGGTACGGCTCGCCGCCTTCGTACACCACCATGTCGCCCGCGGCCTGGAAGATCCTGCCGAAGCCGGACGCGGCAGCACGCTGCTCCGTCCGGGCGGCGCCGAACGCCTCCCCGGGGAGCGGCCGTTCCGCAGCAGTCACCTGTCGCTCCGGTGGATCGTGATGTTTCCGCCGGCCTGGTGCACCGAACTGCCCCCGGACGCAACGGCCGACTGCTGGATCGATCCGCCTGTCGCCTGAGGTCCTGCCGCGTGCCGATCCAGCGCGTCGACAAGGACCTGCAACTCCTCCGCGAAGCCGGCGTCCCGCTCTGCGCGCTCGGCAAGGGCGTCGCTGACCCGGCGCACCGTCCGCTCGCTGACCTCCCCGTCGCCGCTCCCGGCCTCCGTGACGAGCGTCTCCAGTGCCGTGTCACCGGACAGATTCCGGGTCACCAGCTCGTGGATGGCGTCCATCCCGGTATCGAGAACCTGATCGACCTCCTCGTCAGCTCGTCCCGCCACGCGGTGCAGTTTGCGGACCATGTACCCCACGGCGGCGCCCGCCAGTAACTCGATGCCCGTCACCGAACCTCCCCCGGTCAAACTCCGACGCACTGCCGGCGTTTATATACCCACATGCCCCACAGCGCCCACCTCTGGCCGGGCGCATCCCCGTGACGTGTTTCGCGGCTCCGCAACGGGGCCGCCGGCCTCCGGACCCGGGAGGTGCCGTCGGAGAGACCGGTCGCGGGGCCGACCGGCGTATGTCAGTGCAGGGCGCTGTCGCGGACGTGGCGGTCGAGGCCGGCCCACCAGTCGGACATATGCCGGGTGGGCGCGGTCCGGGACCGCTTCTCGGCCACCAGCCGGGTCAGCAGGTCGAGTTCGCCACTCATGGCGAAACAGCACACGAGGCGCTTGAGGTCGCCGTGCCGGGCGGCGCCGTCCTGGTCGCGGGTGTACTTGCCGAAGACGGCACGCCAGTAGCCCTCCGGGCTGGTGCCCCTTATGTGTGCCAGGGCGTGCACGGCTGCGAGGGAGACGCCCGGGGGCAGGCCCGGGGCGAGGGTGAGGCCGGCGACCGCCGCTCGCTGGCCGGGGCCGCCCAGAACGCGCAGGGCGTGCAGGAGGGGGATTGCGCGGTCCTCGGCGCGGGCGGTCGCCGGCTGCCGCAGTTCCTCGGCCAGGGCGGCGGCGATCCGGGGACCGTGGGGGCTGGCCTGCAGCAGCATCGCCGCGTGGAGTCGCACGTCCGTCACCGGATGGTGCAGGAGTTCGCCGACGACAGCGGCCAGGACGCCCGCGGGCCCTCCGGGGGTGTCGTCGCCCAGCCGGGCCATGATGCGCGAGACGGTGACCTCGGCTGTGACCGGATCGGTCAGCAGGCCGTGTGCCACGATCGCGTGGGCGGTGGGGCCGAGGTCGGCCGCGGAGGCGGTGAGCCGCTCGGCGCGCCCGCTCTGCAGCGGCAGCCGGTGCAGCAGGACGGCGGCGGCTTCGACGTCCGGCTGCGGGTGCGGCGTGCGGGGGTGGGCCAGCAGATCCTCCACCGCGTTCATGAGGGTCCGTGTCTGCTCGGCGGTGAAGTGCTGCTTGCGGACCTTGCGTGCGGCGGCGAGCAGCGCTCCGTAGCGAGTGTCGGCGGTGGTGGGATCGGTGAGCTGGGTCAGCACGGCTCGCCCGGCGTCCGGGTGCGGGCTGGCGTCCAGCAGGCACACTGCCTCGATCAAGCCGGCGTGATCGGGCTGCTGCGCGGCGCCGGCGCACACGGTGATGGTCGCCGGCCCCCACAGGGGGTCGGTGACGAGGCGGTTGAGCGCCTCGAAGCGGCGCATCCACGAAACGCCGTCTGCCACCGTCGTCTCCAGCAGCAGCCGTTGCACGACCGCGTCGCGCACCCGGCTCGGGAAGACCCGTCCGCCGCCGCCGGCGGTCCACCGGGTCAGGGCGTCCCAGTCGCCGCCGGTGAGCATCCCGTTGTCGAGCGCGCGGTCGAGCAGTGACTCCATTCGGGGGCCGGTCTCCGGGGCGGTGCGGCCCCCGCGGAGGAACGCTGCCGCGGCCGGGCCGCCCTGGTGCCGGGCGATGGTCTGGACGGGCGCCAGCAGGCTGTACGGAGGCAGGCCCACCAGGTCCTCGTAGCGCCGGACGGCGGCTGCGGTCACCGGTACAAGGCCGTTCTCCCACCGCGACAGGGAACTGGGCGAGACCCCGCCGGCAAGGCGGCGGTCCTCACGGTAGGCGCGGGCGAACCCGGCCAGCCCGCGGAGTGCCGGATCCCGGTGCCGCGTGCGGTGGGTGCGCAGCAGCCAGCCCGCTTGCACCTGCCACGGCGTCGAGCGGATGAACGCCGGTCTGGTCACGGCAGTTCGCCCCATGTCGGCCCCTCGCGTGAGTGCCTCTCCGCGCAACGTTCCGCAGCGTGTTTCAGGATGAGGGGGTGCGTCCCGGACTGTGAGACCAATTTCGGACATCGGTAGACGAGGCAGGACGTCCGGCCCGTAGCAGAGCCACGGGCACCGCGGTAGAGGCGTTGCACGGGACTGCCTGGCAGTGGGAGGCCGCGGCCACCGAGTGCGGCGCCCGCCTACAACGGAACCGGCGTCCGGCACAGGACGCCGACCGACGTCGCGAAAGGACCACGGAGATGACGATCTCTTCCCTCGGCCTCAGGCCGTCCACGGCGAAACGCGAGAGCAGGCGGCTCGCGACGGCGGGGCGTCACCGGCGCCGCGGCCTGCTCCTCGGTCTGGCGGCAGCCGGGGCTGCCACGGCCGTCCTCGCGGTGGGCACGCCCGCCTTCGCCACCACCGACGTGACGATCTGGGACGCCAACGCCAACGTCCGCGACTGCTACCACCCGCCGCAGTCCTACCCGAGCACCAGCTGCGCCCCCCAGGCGACGCTGGAGGCGTGGCTCCCGGTCCGCCTGGTCTGCCAGTACCCGGGCCAGACCGTCAGCGGCGACCCGTACTGGGACTACGTCCTTTACCCGGCGACCTCCGCGCACGGAGCCGGTGAGGGCTATGTGTCCGACTCCCTCGTCTACACCAAATTCGGCACCCGTGACCCCCAGGTCCCGATCTGCACCTGGTAGCCGGCGCCCGTCCGAGGGGAATCCCGTAGCCGCCGCACGGGACCTTCGGAGCGGGGACGCCCTCGTCCGGCTGCTGTCGGTGCCCATGGTCACGAACCGCAGGAGCACCGGCAGCAGCCGGACAGCGCGGCAACAGACCGCTCGGCGCGGGTAGGAGAGGCATCAACGCTCGTCGGAACGCGATCGTCGTCGCTACGGCAAGCGCCGCTGACCGCTGCCGTCCGGATCACCGGCGAGGAGGCCCGCCGCCTGGAAACCCCCTCCCCCGCGCCACGTCGTCTCCGGCTGCGCCGACGCCTGACGCGCGTGCGTCACGCCGCCTCGACGACCGGGTGGCGCAGGTCGAACCAGGCGGCGAGGTCGAGTGTGCGCTCCAGCGCGGAGCGCTCCTGCTGGGTGATCTCCGCGGGCCCGGCGCTCGCGGCGGCGCGGACCGCGTCGCGGTCGCACAGGGCGAGGCCGGTGTGGTCGGACGCGAGCAGGTCGAGGGCCTGCTGCTGGACGGCCGAGACGTACGCCGGGTCGAAGGTGCCGGGGTAGCCGCTCTTCTTGCGGTCCGCCACCGAGGGCGGCAGCAGGTCGCGGGTCGCGGCGCGCAGCAGGCTCTTCTCCCGGCCGTCGAAGGTCTTCAGCGACCAGGGCGTGTTGAAGACGTACTCCACGAGCCGGTGGTCGCAGAAGGGCACCCGGACCTCCAGGCCGACGGCCATGCTCATCCGGTCCTTGCGGTCGAGCAGGGCCTGGACCATACGGGTCAGATGGAGGTGGCAGACCTCGCGCATCCGCCGCTCCAGGCCCGTCTCGCCGTCGAGCCGCGGCGTCGCGGCGACGGCGGTGCGGTACTGGTCGGCGAGGTAGCCGGGCAGGTCGAGGGCGGCCCGCAGGTCGGGGGCGAGGACGCCCTCGGAGTCGAAGGCGCCGCCGCCCGCGAGCCACGGGAAGGTGTCGGCGTCGCGCCGCTCGTCGTGGAACCACGGGTAGCCGCCGAAGACCTCGTCCGCCGACTCGCCGGACAGCGCCACCGTCGACCGCTCGCGTATCGCGCGGAAGAGCAGGTAGAGGGAGTTGTCGCGGTCCCCGATGCCGACCGGCAGGTCGCGCGCGCCGACCGCGGCCCGGCGGACCTCCGGCGAGGCGAGGTCCGCGCCGCCGAGGACGACGTCCTGGTGGTCGCACCGCACGTGCTCGGCGACGGCGTGCACGTACGGGGTGTCCTGGGTGGGGCTGATGTCGACGGGCCGGAAGTGCCGCTCCTGGTCGGGGAAGTCGACGGCGAAGCTGCGTACGGTCTCGCCGTCCGCGGCGAGCCGGAGCGCGGCCAGCGCGGTCATGGCCGAGGAGTCGAGCCCGCCGGAGAGCAGCGTGCAGCGCGGGACGTCCGCGACGAGCTGGCGGGCGATGACGTCCTCCAGCAGCTCGCGCACCCGGCGTACGGTCGTCTCCCGGTCGTCGGTGTGCTCGGTGGCCTCCAGCTGCCAGTAGGCGCGCTCGCGCACGCCGGCCGCGTCCACCACCGCGAGGTGGCCGGGCCGCAGTTCGCGGATGTCCTTCCACACCGCCCGGCCGGGGGTCTTGGCGAAGGTGAACAGCTCGCGTAAGCCGTCCAGGTCGACGACCGGCCGGCACAGCGGGTTGGCCAGGATCGCCTTGGGCTCGGAGCCGAAGACGACGCCGTCGTCGGTCTCGGCGAAGTAGAAGGGCTTGATGCCCATCCGGTCGCGGATCATGACGAGCCGGTCGGTGCGGGCGTCCCAGACGGCCAGCGCGTACATGCCGTTGAGCCGCTCGGCGACCGCCTCGCCCCATTCGAGGTAGCCGTGCAGGACGACCTCGGTGTCCGAGGCGGTGGTGAAGCGGTGGCCGCGCGAGCGCAGTTCGGCCCGCAGCTCGGTGTAGTTGTAGGCCTCGCCGGAGTAGACCATCGCGACCGGGCCGTCGTCGGTGTCGATGTGCATGGGCTGCGCCCCGCCCGGCAGGTCGATGACCGCGAGCCTGCGGTGGCCGAGCGCGGCGTGCCGGGCCGTCCACGCGCCGCGCGCGTCCGGGCCCCGGCAGGCCATCGTCTCGGTCATCGCGTCCAGGACGTGTCCGTGGGCGGTCAGGTCACGCCGGTAGCCGACCCAGCCGGTGATTCCGCACATGTGCTGCCTCCGTCACGAGGGGATTGGGTGCATTCACCATGCACCCGAGCGTGACGGAGCGGGCACGCTGTGCGGCGAGTGAGATTGTTGTATTTCTCACACGTAAAGACTTGTTATATACATGTTTCCCCGGCGGGGCCGGATCCAGGACATTCCCGCGGATCCCCTTCCCGCCGGGCGGCGGAACGTATACGGCTCAGGTGGCGGCCGACGGCCGCGGCAGCACCCGTTCCAGCACGGCGTAGGCGGCCACCGCGACGACCAGGCCGGTCACCGCGTCGGACAGTTGCGGGGCCCACCAGTGGGCGATCGCGGCCGCGCCCGCGCCGACGGCCCACGCGCCGAAGGCCGTGGGGCGCACGGCCGCGGTGGGCCTGCTGTCCATGGCCCCGCGGCCGCCGCGGGCCAGGAACTGGTCGGCGATGAGGACACCGCCGAGCGGCGGCACGAACACGCTGAGGATGACCAGCCAGTCCAGGAAGTGGTTCCACACCCCCGCGAGCGCGGCGACGGTACCGATCACGCCGAGGACGACCGTCGTCGTGCGCATCCGGCGGCCGGTCAGGTGCGACCAGCCCAGCGCGCCGTTGTAGAGGCAGTGGCTGCACACCGAACCGAGGTTGACGAAGACGAAGACCGCGGCCAGCACGTTCAGGATCCCGGAGTGCTCGCCGGTGAGGATCGGCAGGAAGTCCCCGCCGCCGGTCGCGGGCGCGGCCACCGCGCCCGCCGCGACGACCAGGCCGCCCGTCACCTGGGCGACGACGCTGGCCACCGGGAAGGCGCTGACGGTCGCGAGGACCGCCTGCCGCCCGTTCTTCGACCAGCGGGTGAAGTCCGCCGTCATCGTGCCGGAGTCGGCGAAGGTCGCCATCATCATCGACACCGCGGCCCCGAAGGTGAGGCTCGCGTCGCCGCCCACCCCGTCGTACGAGAGCACGTCGCCCAGGCCCTGGTTGCGGGCGACGATCACCAGGGCGACGCCGCCGGCCAGCAGGAACAGCGGGGCGGCGACCGCGCCCAGCCAGGACAGCGCCCTGATGCCGAGGTAGGTCAGCGCGATGAAGCCGAGCCCGGCGAGGACGGCGACCAGCCGCTCGTGCCAGCCGAACGCCTGGTGCAGCGTCGCGCCGGTGGCGCCGGTGTTGAAGGCGAACCACCCCACCACCACGGTGGCCAGGAACGCCGAGGCGATGACGTAGCCGGCGCGGCCGAAGGTGCGGGTGGCCTGCAGGGAGAAGCTCTCGCCGGTGGATCCGGCGCGGTGGCTGAGGATCCCCACGTACAGCAGCATGACGAGGTTGGCCGCGGCGATGGCCGCGAGCCCGCGCCAGAAGCCCAGCATGGCGACGACCACGCCGCCGGGCACCGCGTTGGTGAGGATCATCGGGAAGCCGAACCAGACGGCCGAGACCGTCCAGAGCGACTTGCGGCTGTCCGCGGGGACGGGGCTGTGCTCGAACTCGGCGTCCAGCTCCCGGGCCGCGGGGGCCGGGGCCGCCGCGGCGTCGTGCGTGTTCATGGCATGTGGGCTTCCGGTCGGGCTCTCGTGCATCAGGAGAGGGCGTCGGCGGGGGATGCTGCGGAATCTGCGGCGGCGGCCGTGCCGGTGAAGAGGCCGGCCAGCGCGGTGGCCGCCGTGGTGAAGGCCTCGGCCGGCGGGTGCGTGATGCCCGCGCCGATCATGCCGATACCGGCCTCCTTGTGCGCGATGGCCGTGTTGATGACCGGCAGGATGCCCGTGTCGAGGACCTTGCGGACGTCGATGCCGGTGGGCAGGCCCTGGAAGTCCAGCGCGGGGATGGTGACGTTGGGGTTCTGCGCGGTGGTGATCTCGCCCATGTCCCGCGTGTAGCCCATGGCCTCCTGGACGGTGCCGCCGACCAGGGCGACGATCGCGGGGGCGGCGGACATCGCGAAGCCGCCGAAGCCGTACGTCTCGGTGATCGCGCTGTCGCCGATGTCCAGGCCGGAGTCCTCCGGCTTGTAGCCGGCGAACATCGGGCCGACGACCCGCTGCGCCGGGCCGGTGAACCAGCGGCCCGGCAGCCCGCTGACGCGGATGCCGAACTCGACGCCGTTGCGCGCCATGGTGGTGACGATCGTGGAGTCCGCGATGCCGTGCGCGGCGTCGAGCGCGGCCTTGGCCATCGCCATCCACGTGGGCCCGGAGAAGTAGTCCGAGCTGGCGATGAAGTCGAAGACCTCCTTCTTCTGCTCGGTGGTGAAGGACGTCCGGATCAGCGAGGAGCTGAGCGCCTGCGCCAGCAGCAGGGTGCCCGCGTTGTTGCGGTTGTGGCACTCGTCGCCCATGTGGACGGCCTGCGAGAGCATCAGGCGCAGGTCGATCGGCCCGCCGATCTCCACGGCCTCCTTGAGCATCGGCCCCAGGACGTCCCGCATCCAGTTCAGCCGGTCGATGACGCTGCGGTCGTTGGCGCCCATCCGCAGGATCTTGGCCATCTGCTCGGACAGGTTGGTGTACGCGGTGTTGCCGTGCGTCTCGTTGCGCACGACGTGCATGTACATCGACGCCGAGGTGACACCGGCCATCGAGCCGACGCAGTCGTGCTCGTGGCACGGCGCGAAGGTGATCGCACCGGAGGCGGCCAGCTCCGCGGCGGCGTCCAGGTCCGCGGCCAGGCCCTCGAAGACGAGGGCGCCGGTGACCGCGCCCTTCATGGCGCCGGCCATCCGCTCCCAGGTGATGGGCGGGCCGGAGTGCAGGATCGTGGTGGGCGTCATGCCCGGCACGACGTCGAGGGCGCGGCCGAAGCCGACGAGCATCGGGCGGGCGGCGGTGATCCGGGCGACAGCCTCCTCGTTGGCCGCGGCGATACGGGCGGCGACCTCCGGCGCGTCGAGGACGTCGAGGGCGCGGGCGGCCTCCGGGCTGCCGCCGCCGGGCGGGGTCCAGTCGACGGTCGTGACCCGCGCGCCCTGGGCCGCGATGTCCCGTTCGAACATGGCCAGGCCGACGTTGACGACGACGGGCTCGGCGGCGAACAGCGCGGCGGCGGGGGTGGTCTGCGGTGCGGTGGTGTCGGTCATGCCTGCTGGGCCTTCCGTGCGATCTCGCGGGCGAAGCGGCCCGTCTCGGTGCTGCTGGTGGTGACGGTGACGCCGGCTGCCCTGAGCGCCTCGGTCTGGGCGGCGACCGACGGGGTGTCCAGGTCGGTGCCGAGGACGTAGCCGACGATCTCCAGGTGGCGGCCGGCCGCGCGGGCGACGTCCTGGGCCCGGATGATGGCGGGCAGCGTGCTGCCGACCGGGTCCTCGTGCGCGCCGAAGCCGAGCACGAAGTCCATGACGACGGCCGCGACCTCGGGGTCGGCGGCCTCCGCGACAAGGCGCTCCAGGCGCACGGAGGGGTCGATCATGGGGTGCGGGCGGCCGTTGGTGAAGTCGTCGTCCCCGAAGTCGAGGAAGGTGTGGCCGGTGCTGGGCGCGGTGGCGGCCAGCCGGCGGGCCGGGTCCTTCTGGATGTTGCTCCAGACGTCGAAGCCCGCGTCGCGCACCGCGTACATCGTCTCGTCGCAGAGGGTGCCGCCGCAGAACAGGCCGCGGACGTACCGCTGGCCCGGGGCGAGCCGGGCGGCGACCGCGTCCGCGGCGGCCGTGACGTCCAGCTCCTCGGTGGCCGCGGGCTCGATACCGGCCAGCCGCACCGCCTGGCGGGCGGCGTCCTGGCTGTCGGCGGCGAAGTGCCCGCCGGCCGCCGCGACCGCCTCCCGCGAACCGCCGATGAAGTAGACGACGACGGGCTTGCCCGCGGCGGCGACCTCGGCCAGCACCTTCTTCTCGACCGAGGGGGCCGGGGGCTTGGAGACCAGGACGACGACGTCGGTGGCCGGGTCCGCGGCGAGCGCGCGGATGCCGTCGATCATCATGATGCCGCCGACCTCCTCGCTGAGGTCGCGGCCACCGGTGCCGATCAGCTGGGATATGCCGCCGCCGAGGGCGTGCACCCGGACGCCGACCTCCTGCGAGCCGGTGCCGGAGGCGGCGACCACGCCGATCCGGCCGGGGCGCACCTTGTTGCCGAAGCACAGCGCGACGTTGCCGATGACGGCGGTGCCGCAGTCCGGGCCCATCATGAGCAGGCCGCGGTCGTGCGCGAGGTGCTTGAGGGCGACCTCGTCCGCGACGGACACGTTGTCGCTGAAGAGCATCACGTGCAGGCCGCTCAGCAGCGCCTTGCGCGCCTCGCGCGCGGCGTAGGCGCCGTTGACCGCGATCACCGCGAGGTTGGCGCCCGGGGTCGCCGCCGCGGCGGCGGGCAGGGTGCGGTACGCGACGGCGCCGGGGGCCGCGGAGGCGGGGGCCTTGCGCTGGAGCAGCTCCCCGACCTGGTCGAGCAGGGCGTCGGTGTCGGCGTCCTCCGCGGTGACCAGGACGATCATCAGATCGCCGTTGCCCGCGTCCCGCAGCTCGTCGGTCAGCAGGCCGAGGTTCTCCAGGACCTGCTTGTTCATCTCGGTGCCCATGGCGGTGAACGCCTGGTCGACGCCGTCCAGGCCGTTGGCCTTGGTGGAGACGGACATCAGGGACACGGAGTCGAAGTAGGTGTTCTTCCGTACGACTGCTGTGGTGCTCACAGCGGACCTCGCAGTTCTTCTTCCAGATGGAGTCCGGCCGCCAGGCCGGACAGGGTGTCGCTGCCCGAGGTGTGGCCGATGGCCAGCACCGCGCGGACCGGAGCGTGCAGGTCGAGCGGGTCGGCCGCACGCTCCAGCAGCCGCAGCAGGTCCAGGAGTTCGGCGCGGGCCCGGCCGTCGGCGGCCTCGCGCAGCGTCGCGAGGGCGACGTCCGTGGTGCGCTCCGGGTGGGTGTCCACCGCGTCGCGCACGACGGGGACGAGCCCGGCCAGCGCGCTGCCCGGGAGGGCGGCGACGAGCACCAGCCCGGTCAGGAAGTCGTCGCCGGCCGGGGTCAGCCCGGGGCCGAGGCCCAGCAGGGCGAGCACCCCGCGGCGCGTCGCCGCGCTGTCGCGGGCCAGGATCCCGGCGGTCAGCGCCGCCCGTCCCGCGTGCAGGGCCCGTACGACGGCGGCCGCCATCGGGCCCGCGCCCGGGGCCGCGGCGAGCATGCCGCCGCGGGGGCCGTGGGCGTGGTTGAGGCGGTCCAGCTCCGCGGCCGCGGCGGCGCGGGCGCCCGGCGGCAGACCGGCGAGCGACGGCCGGATGGTATACCAACACCGCGCACCCTCGGCGGTGAGACGCAGCGGGCGGCCCGGCACGCCGAGCGTGACGCCGCCGGGCGCGAAGGCGACCGGCTGCCCGGCGGCGATTCCCCGCCCCGCCCAGTCGGCGACGTCGGCGGTGAGCGTCCGCGGGGCGTCGCCCGAGCCCCGCACCGCCAGTGCGATCAGCACGTCCTGCGGGCTCAGGACGTTGACGACGCGCGCGAAGACGGAGTGGACGCGGCCGGTGCCGCCCCCGGTGCGCAGCCACCGGAGCAGCACCGCGT
This sequence comes from Streptomyces sp. NPDC021020, assembly GCF_044333285.1. Classification (NCBI taxonomy): domain Bacteria; kingdom Bacillati; phylum Actinomycetota; class Actinomycetes; order Kitasatosporales; family Streptomycetaceae; genus Streptomyces; species Streptomyces sp. NPDC021020. Next base: position 769,668 of record NZ_JBIRQQ010000002.1, on the reverse strand, counting down.
CACCGGACTCCACCCGTACCGCGGTCGTCGCGCCGTGGTCCGCCATCGCACCTCCTCTGCCGCTGCCCCGGCCGGCCGCGCCCGCGCACCCGCGCAGGCTCCCGGCACCTCGTCCATATTGGTATACCATTCTGATCCGATAAGCGAACACACGTAAGGCAGGGACACCACATGCGCATCGTCGTCGCCCTCGGAGGCAATGCACTGGCCAGGCGCGGGGAGCCGATGACGGCCGGGCACCTGCGCGCCAACGTGCGCGGGGCCTGCCAGGCGCTCGCGGGCCTCGCGCGCGAGCACGAGGTGGTCATCACCCACGGCAACGGGCCCCAGGTCGGCCTGCTGGCGCTGCAGAACCTCGCCTACCAGGACGTGGCCGCCTACCCGCTGGACATCCTCGGCGCGGAGACCCAGGGCATGATCGGCTACGTCATCCAGCAGGAGCTGTCCAACGCCCTGGACGGCGAGCGGGACGTCGCCGCGATCGTCACCACCACGGAGGTCGACGAGGCGGACCCCGCGTTCGAGCGCCCCACCAAGCTGATCGGCCCGCAGTACTCGGCCCAGGACGCCGCCGAGGCCGCCGCCGAATACCGGTGGACCATCGCCCGCGACGGGGCGGCCTTCCGCCGCGTCGTCCCCTCCCCGAACCCGGTGCGCATCATGCAGGCGCCGCTGGTGAGCCGGCTGCTCGACAGCGGCATCCTCGTGGTGTGCGTGGGCGGCGGCGGTGTCCCGGTGCGCACCGACTCGCGCGGCCGCCAGGTCGGCATGCAGGCCGTGGTCGACAAGGACCTCGCGAGCGCGGCGCTGGCCGCCGACCTCAAGGCGGACATGCTGATCATGCTCACCGACGGCGATTTCGTCAGCGAGAACTGGGGCACCCCGGAGCAGCGCGACATCCTCACCGCCTCCCCCGAGGGCCTGGCGCGGCTCGCCTTCGCCGAGGGCTCGATGCAGCCCAAGGTCGACGCGGCGGTGCGGGTCGCCAAGGCGGGCGGGCGCGCGCTCATCGGCCCGCTGGAGCGCCTGGACGACCTGCTGGCGCGCGAGGTCGGCACCGAGATCCGCCCGGACCTGCCGGAGGGCATCGTCTACACCGGCGCGTGATCCCGGGCGGGGGCTACTCCGCGGTGGTCACGGCGCGGCGGGCGGCGGCCCGCTCGCCGCTGGACTCCAGGTGGCGCGCGGCCAGTTCCTCGACGCCGGGTACGTCGCGCGCCTCGATCGCCCGGTAGAGGGCCTCGTGCTCGTCCGCGACGGCCACGAAGTCGTCGTGCTGCCCGAGCAGCCAGCGCAGCCGGCTGCGCAGGGTGAGGTCCAGCTCGCTCAGCAGCGCGTTGTCGGCCAGCTCGGTGACCGTCTCGTGGAAGCCGGCGGCGGCCCGCCGGGCCGCGGCGCCGTCGCCCCGGGCGGCGGCGGCCACCTCCTCGTCCAGCCGGGCGCGCAGCTTCGCCAGCCCCGCCCGGGTACGGCGCTGCGCGGCCAGCCGGAAGCCCAGCGTCTCCAGCGCGGACCGCACCTCGTTGAGGTCCGCGACATCGGTGGGGCTGAACTCCCGCACCACCGCCCACGTCCGCGGCCGCGGTGTCACCAGCCCCTCGCCGACCAGCCCGCGCAGGGCGTCCCGCACCGGCAGCCGGCTCACCCCCAGCTCGGCGGCGATCTCCCGCTCCACCAGCCGGCTCCCCGGCGCCCGGGTGCCGTCGGTGATCTGGTCGCGCAGGACGCGCATGACCCGCTCCGACTCGGGGGTGAATTCCTCAGCGCCTGTCATGCCCTCATTTTCGCACCGGCCTCCGCCCGGCCCGCCCCGGCGCCGCCGCGACATGGCGTCAGGGCCGTCGGAGTGAGCTTGCGCGCGCGGCCCCCCGGCGTCCCCGATCATGCTGCGAGCGGCATGCGTACGGGCGGATCGCGTACGGGCGGCCGCGCCGGCAGGGCACGGGAACGGAGACGTGGACATGGCTGATCCGCACTGGCTGTTCGGCGACCAGCTCGGCCCCGGCTTCCTGCGCCCGGACGCGCGCGGCGGCGGCCCCGGCCGGGACAGCCTCGTCGTGATGGTCGAGGCCCGCTCAGTCTTCCGGCGGCGGCGCTTCCACCGGGCCAAGGCGCATCTGGTGCTGTCGGCCATGCGGCACCGCGCCGCCGAACTCGGCGACCGCGTCCGCTACGTCCGGGCCGACACCTACCGGGAGGGGCTGCGCGAGGCGGTGCCCACCGGACCGGTCACGGTGCACCACCCCACCTCCCGCGCCGCGCTGGCCCTGGTGAACCGCCTGGAGCAGGTCCGCGTCCTGCCCGCCCGCGGCTTCCTCGTCCCGCACGACGCCTTCGCGTCCTGGGCGGACGGGCGCGAGGGGCACCGGCTGCGGCAGGAGGACTTCTACCACTGGGTCAGGCGTACGCACGGCCTGCTGATGGACGGGGAGGAGCCGGCCGGCGGGCGGTGGAACCTGGACCGGGACAACCGCGAGCCGCCGCCCGCCGCCGCCTCCCTCGGCGCGCCCGCGCCCTACCGCCCGCGCGAGGACGACATCGACGCCGAGGTCAGGCACGACCTGGACCGCTGGGAGCGCGCCGGTGAGGTGAGCTTCGTCGGGCGCGACGGGCCGCGGATCTTCCCCGCCACCCGCCGCGAGGCCCTGGCGGCGCTGCGCCGCTTCACCGGCACCCGGCTGGCCGGCTTCGGCCCGTACGAGGACGCGATGCTCGCCGGGGACCCGGTCATGAGCCACAGCCTGCTGTCGTCCTCGCTCAACCTCGGGCTGCTCGACCCGGCCGAGTGCGTGGAGCGCGCGGAGGCGGCCTGGCGGGCGGGCGAGGCCCCGCTGAACAGCGTCGAGGGCTTCGTACGGCAGGTCGCCGGATGGCGCGAGTACGTCTGGCAGCTCTACTGGCACTTCGGCGAGGACTACCGGCGGCGCAACGCCCTCGGGCACCGCGCCCCGCTGCCGGAGTGGTTCACGGAGCTGGACGCCGACGCGGTCACGGCGCGGTGCCTGTCCACCGTGCTGGGGCAGGTCCGCGACACCGGGTGGACGCACCACATCCCGCGCCTGATGGTGCTGGGCAGCCACGCCCTCCAGCAGGGGTGGGAGCCCGCCGCGCTGACCGACTGGTTCCACCGCTGCTTCGTCGACGGCTACGACTGGGTGATGCTGCCCAACGTCGTCGGCATGTCGCAGTACGCCGACGGCGGGCGCATGACGACCAAGCCGTACACCTCCGGCGGCGCCTACATCGACAGGATGAGCGACCTGTGCGGGCCTTGCGCCTACCGCCCCGGGGAGCGCAGCGGCGAGCGGGCGTGCCCGTTCACGCGCGGCTACTGGTCCTTCCAGCACCGCCACCGCGCCCTGCTCGCGGCGAACCCGCGCACGGCCCGTGCCGTCTCCGGCCTGGACCGCCTTGCCGACCTCGACGCGCTGCTGCGCGAGGAGCGGGAGCGCGGGAACCGGCCGCCGTGACCCCCACCCGCCGGGCGGACGGCGGGTGTTGACAGCGGTTGTACGGGACATGAAGATTCCGGCACGGATTATTCCAGCTCCGGGGGGGTGCTGATGCTGGCTCCGCTCGGGATCCCGCCGGAGCAGGAGCGGTTGTACGTGCTGCTGGTCGGCCGCCCCGGCAGCTCCGCCGCGGAGCTGGCCGAGCGGGCCGGGATCGGCGTCGGGGAGGCGGTGGCCCGGCTCGACGAGATGGCGGCCGGCGGGCTCGTCGTCGGCGAGGAGCCGCCGCCCTTCGGCGACGCGGGCCCGCGGGAGACGGGTGCGCGCACCTACCGGGCGGCGTCGCCCTCGGTCGCGCTCGCCCCGCTGCTGGTACGCCGCCGCACCTCGCTGGACGAGGCGGGCGCGGCGGTCGCGGCGCTCGGGGAGCAGTTCCGCAGCGCCTCGTCCCGCGCGGCGGGCGGGGTGGTGGAGGTGGTGTCGGGGCCGGTCCCGATCCGCCACCGGCTCGGCCAGCTGATCGGCGGGGCCCGCCGCGAGGTGCTGATCTTCCTCGCGGAGTCGGTCATCGCGGTGGAGCGCGACAGCGTCTACCCGATGGAGCGCGACGCCCTGCTGCGCGGGGTGGACTTCCGCGCGATGATCACCCGCAGCCATCTGGAGGTCCCCGGCATGTGGGACGACGTGCGGGAGGTCGTGGGCCTCGGCATGAAGATGCGGGTGACGCCGGAGATCCCGATGCGGCTGATCATCTCCGACCGCGCCAACGCCATGGTGCCGCTGTCGCTCGGCGAGGAGCCCGGCCACGCCGACACGGTCGTCGTGCACGGTACGGGCCTGGTGGCGGCGCTGGTGCTGCTCTTCGAGGAGCACTGGCGGCGCGCCCGGCCGCTGCCGGTGCCCGGCGAACCGCCCGGCCCCGGGCCCGCGGGCCCGCAGCCGGGCGACCTCGACCGGCAGATCCTCGCGCTGCTCGCCCTCGACGTCGCCGACCGGACCATCGCCGCGCAGCTCGACCTGTCGCTGCGGACCGTCGAGCGCAAGATCCGCGCCCTGATGGACCTGGCCTCGGTCGGCTCGCGCTTCCAACTCGGCGCCGAGGCCGTCGCCCGCGGCTGGCTGGCCCGCTGACCGGCGGCCCCGGGCGTATCCGCCCTTACCGCCGCCCATCCGGCGGCCTGACGCACCGTCAGTGACGGCAGGCTTCCGTCATGGCGGTGAACCGTCACGCCGAAGTGTTCAGCCCGCATCGCCGCGCCCGAAGAATGTGCTGCGTTCCCGTGTTCCCGCGTTCCACGCACCGTATGGAGGGCACCACGTGAGATCCCCGACCCGGCGCGGGCGGCTGCTGACCGCCGTCGGCGCCGTCCTGGCGGCGATAGCGGCGACCCCGTCGATCGCGCAGGCCGCACCGTCCCGGACCGCCCCGCCGCCCGGCCCCCCGGCCGCCGCCCCGGCCGCCACCGCGAGCACCGTCACCCTGGTGACCGGCGACCGGGTGACCGTGACCACGCTGGCCGACGGGCGCGCCGCGGCGGCCGTCACCCGCCCGGCGAACCTGACCGGCGGCGTGCAGACCAGGACCGTCGGCAAGGACCTGTACGTCTACCCGTCGGAAGTCCTCCCCTACGTGGCGGCCGGCGTCCTGGACCAGCGGCTGTTCGACGTCACCGCCCTGATCGCCGACGGCTACGACGACGCCCGCGCCCCGTCCCTGCCGCTGATCGTGCAGTACGGCGACACGGCCGCGCGCACCGCCCCCGCCGTGCCGCGCGGCCTGTCCACCCGGCTCGACCTGCCCGCCGTGCACGGCAGGGCGATGAGCCAGAGCCGGTCGGGCGCGGCCGCCTTCTGGCAGGCCGTCACCCCGCCCGCGGCGCTGACCCGCGCGAAGAGCCGCGCCGCGCAGCGGCAGGCCGCGGACGGCGGCGCCGCGGACGCGAAGGCCCGGTCCGCGGACGGCGCCGCCGTCTTCGGCGCGAACATCAGCCACATCTGGCTGGACGGCAAGGTCAAGGCGTCGCTGGCCGACAGCACCGCGCAGATCGGCGCCCCCGGCGTGTGGCAGGCCGGTGACGACGGCAAGGGCGTGGACGTCGCCGTCCTCGACAGCGGCATCGACGCCGAACACCCGGACCTGGCGGGCCAGGTCGCCGCCTCGCAGAGCTTCGTCCCCGGCCAGGACACCACCGACCGCCTCGGCCACGGCACCCACACCGCGTCCACGATCGCGGGCACCGGCGCGGCCTCGGACGGCAAGGAGAAGGGCGTCGCCCCCGGCTCGCGGCTGCTGGTCGGCAAGGTGCTGGGCGACGACGGCTTCGGCGACGAGTCCTGGATCATCGCCGGGATGCAGTGGGCGGCGCAGACCCGGCACGCCCGCGTCATCAGCATGAGCCTGGGCTCCACGGAGGTCAGCGACGGCACCGACCCGATGAGCCAGGCCGTGAACGACCTCAGCGACTCCACCGGCGCGCTGTTCGTCATCGCCGCGGGCAACACCGGCGCGGGCGGCATCGGTTCGCCCGGCGCCGCGACCTCCGCGCTGACCGTCGGCGCGGTCGACTCCGCCGACCAGCTCGCGTACTTCTCCAGCTGGGGCCCGCGCTCCGGGGACGGCGGGCTGAAGCCGGAGATCACCGCGCCCGGCGTGGACATCCTCGCCGCCCGGTCGCAGTTCTCCGCCGAGGGCTCCGGCCCGTACATCACGATGAGCGGGACGTCGATGGCGACCCCGCACGTCGCGGGCGCCGCCGCGCTGGTCGCCGAGCAGCACCCGGACTGGACCGGGCAGCAGATCAAGGACGCCCTGGTCAGCACCGCGCACGAGACCCCGGACATCCCCGTCACCCAGGGCGGCAGCGGGCGGCTCGACGCGAAGGCGGCGGCGCTCGGCGGCGTGCGCGCCACGGCGACCGCCTGGGCCGGGTTCTACCCGTGGCCGCACACCGCGGACGCCCCGGCGACCAGGACCGTCACGTACTCCAACACCGGTACGGCCGCTGTCACCCTCGCCCTGAAGGCGACCGCGACCGGCCCCGACGGCGCCGACGCGTCGGCCGCCTTCACGCTCTCCGCGCCGTCGGTCACCGTCCCGGCGGGCGGCAGCGCCTCGGTCGACGTCACCGCCGACCCGGCCGAGGCGCCGTACGGGGTGAGCGACGGGCAGCTGGAGGCCTCGGCCGCGGACGGCTCGGTGGTCGCGCACACCCTGATCGGCATCGACCGCGAGGAGGAGCGCTACAACCTGACGATCACCACGGCCGACCGGTCCGGCGCGCCCGTCGCGGGCTACGCGGTGGTCTACCGCACCGGCGAGACGACGCCCTACCAGGTGGAGGTCCCCGACAGCGGCAAGCTGGTGATGCGGCTGCCCAAGGGCGAGTACTCGGTGCTGATGTACGCCGACCTGCCCGGCGCGGCCGGGCCCGACGACCTCGGCCTCGGCGTGCTGTCGGTGCCCCAGCTCCAGCTGGACGGCGACCGGACGGCCGCGCTGGACGCCCGCAAGGCGCACCGCGTCTCCGCGGTCACCCCGCAGCGGTCGGAGGACCGGCTGACGCGGGTGGAGTGGAACAGGGTGGCCGGGGGCTTCGCCCTCAACGAGAACTACCTGCTGCCCGTCGCGTACACCAGCGTGTGGGCGCAGTCCACGACGAAGGTGACCAGCGGCAGCTTCAATTTCGACACCCGCTGGCGCAAGGCTGCCCCGCTGCTGACCGCCACCGCCAAGGGCGCGCACGGCAAGGCCCCGGACCTGTCGGGTCTGCTGGTGCAGGCCGGGTCCACCCTGCTGCCGGCCGGCCGCAGCAAGCTCCCCGTCGTCTACGCCGGGCTCGGCGCCACCGCGGACTACGCGGGTCTGAAGGCCAAGGGCAAGGCCGTGGTCGTCCGCTACGACCGGCAGGCCGACCCGGCCGACCAGGCGGCCGCCGACACCGCGCAGGCCGCGGCCGCGGCCGCCGCGGGCGCCAGGCTGCTGCTGGTCGTGGGCGACACCCCGGGAAGGCTGTCGGCCTGGTACGGCGCGGACGACTACACCTCGTCCGCACCGATCGAGACGGCCTCGCTGCAGCCTGCGCAGGGCGCCGCGCTCGTCGCCGCCGCCGCCCGCCCCGGGCTGACCCTGGACGTGACCTCGACGCCCACCTCGCCGTACCTCTACGACCTGGTGGAGCGGCACGACGGGGCCGTCCCGGCGGCCGATCTGACCTACGCGCCGAAGCAGCGCGACCTGGCCAGAATCGACTCGCGCTTCGCGGGCGAGGCCGCCGACGCCGGTGACAACGGCCGCTACGACATGCAGGACTTCGACAGCTTCGGCGTCGGCTTCCAGACCGCCCAGGCGCTCGGCACGGCCCGTACCGACTGGGTCACCCCCGGTGGCGACCGCTTCGGCTGGTACGAGGAGTCCGACAACCCGGTGGTCCAGGAGCGCTCCCTGATCACCCACCCGGCGAAGGGCTCGACCACGCGCAGCGACTGGTTCCTGCCCGTCTACCACCCCCGGATGAACGACAGCCAGTCGCTGCCGAACCGGCAGGGCGACTTCTTCGTCCTGAACGTCCCCGGCTGGGGCGACTCCGGCTCCGGCCACAACGGCTTCGACCTCAACCTGTGGGGCGAGGAGGACAACCTCCACGAGACCGTCACCCTCTACCAGGGCGACAAGGACCTCGGGTCCACCGTCTACCAGCAGCTCGCCGCCGACGCGCCGAGCAGCGACCCGCTGCCCTACCGGCTGGTCGCCGAGACCAGCCAGGACGGCATCCTGCCCAGCTCGCCGAGCACCCGCACCGAATGGGGCTTCACCTCGGGCAGCGGCTATGTGAACCTGCCGCTGCTGCAGCTGGACTACGGCGTCCCCACCGACCTCGCGGGCCGGGCCCACCGCACCGCCCCGCTGACCCTGACCGCCTCCCACCTGCCCGGCGTCACCGGCGCCGGCACGATCACCGCGGCCACCCTCCAGGTCTCCTACGACGACGGCGCCACCTGGACCGGCCTCCACCTCTCCCACGGGCACGGCGCCACCTGGACCACCACGGTCAAGGCCCCGCACTCCGCCGCCCGCGTCTCGCTGCGGGCCACCGCCAAGGACGACGCGGGCAACACCGTCAGCCAGACCGTGCTCGGGGCGTACGCACTGAAGTAGGCGTATCCGGACACGCCGAAGGGCGGCGGGGCCGGAATGGCCCCGCCGCCCTTTCGTATCGCTTTTTCCGGTGACGGATCAGTACGCGGAGTCGACGTTGTCCATCGTGCCGTAGCGGTCGGCCGCGTAATTGCAGGCGGCGGTGATGTTCGCGACCGGGTCGTAGATGTTGTGCGAGGTGCCGGCCACGTGGAAGCGGTTGAACGTCGGGTCGATCACCTGGAGCAGACCCTTCGAGGGAATGCCGTTGCGGGCGTTGATGTCCCACAGGTTGATCGCCTTGGGGTCACCGCTGGACTCGCGGATGATGTTGCGGTGGATTCCCTCGTACGTGCCGGGGATCCCCTTCTTGTGCATGATGTCCAGCGACTGCCGGATCCAGCCGTCGAGGTTGTTCGTGTAGTGCTTCGCGACCGGCTTGGCGGCGGGCTTGGCCGCGCTCTTCTTCACCGCGGCGGCGCGGTGCTCCGAGCGGTTCGCGGCGGCCTTGGCCTTCGCACGCTCGTTCGCCACCTTCGCCTCGGCCGCGGCCTTCTTCTTCGCGGCCGACGCGGTCAGGTCCGCCTTGGGCTGCGCCTTCGGCGCGGCCAGCGCGGTCTTCGGCGCCGCCTTCTGCTGCGTGGTACCGGCGGCCGCCTTCAGCTGCGCCGTACCGCTCTGCGCGCCCAGTTCCTTGGCGTGCGTGACAGCTGCGGCGGACACACCGGTCGTGCTGCTCGCCGCGGACGCCGAACCGGCACCGGCGGTCGCTTGCAGCCCGGTGACGGTCAGCACGACCGCAGCGGCGGCGCCTGCGCCGGCCGCGGTGACCTTGTGCTTGGTCGACATCTGGTTGAACTTCGCGAACGTCGGGCGCTTCTTCGGCATCGTGGGGAGCTGCATGGAGAAATTACCTCTTCCGTAGCGGGACCCCTGAATTGTTAGGGGGCGCGGAACCCCGGGTCAAAGACCCCCACTACGGTGCACTTTCGTAGCACGCATATCCGGCATTGATATCCGGTGCGACGACGCGACCGAGGCCTACTAAGCGGCTTCGTATGTGACCCGCGCCTCGTAGAGGGCATCACAAAGGGCCCGCACAGTTTTCACCGCGCGCGAGAAAAGGCCTGCGCTGCGTGAGCGGAAATGGTGACGGCGGTCACTCGGAAATCAAGGAGCTGGGTCACGCCCGGTGTTCCGGGACGGTCTCGCGCGTGCCGGTGACCTTCGACGACGGAAGGCGGCCGGCCTTGGAAGTGCCCTGGAGGGTGTCGCCGTCGACCGTCACGTCGAACGCCAGGTTCAGCCGCACGGGCTTGGTGACGGCCTGCTTCCAGGTGAGCCGGTCGCCGTCGAGGGTGATGTCGCCGAGCGGGACTTCCTCGCCGGCGCCGTGGGCGGTGCCGGTCAGGGTGCCGTCCTGCTCGCGGAGTTCGACCACGGCCTTGATCTTGCCGATGGGGGTGGAGATGGACAGGTTCCAGGTGCCTTCGACGGACATGCTGATGGTGTCTCCTGACGTGCGCGGAGGATGGTGGGCGGCTGGATCGCGAGGGGCCGGATGCCTAGAAGGCACTGGGCGTCGGGCCCTGCGGGCGCCAGACCGTGCCGCGGCGCTCGTGGGCGAACAGCTCTTCGACGGCGTGCGCGACGCGGGGGCCGACCTCACGCTCCAGCAGGTACAGGCCCAGGTCGAGCCCGGAGGTGACGCCGGCGCCGGTGACGAGGTCGCCGTCGTCCACGATGCGGGCGCGGACCGCGTGGGCACCGGTGGCGTCCAGCATGTCCAGGCCCATGTGGTGAGTGGTGGCGTGTCGTCCCTCCAGCAGGCCGGCCATGGCCAGGACGAGCGAGCCACCGCAGACCGTGGCGACCGTGGTGTCCGGGTCGTCCATGGCCAGCTGGAGAAGCGCGGGGAGCCCGGTGGTCAGCGTGCGGCCCAGCAGCACCGGGATGAGCTCGTCCTGCTGCCGCTCGCCGGCGCCCGCTTCCTCCTCCGGCACCTCGCCGGGCTCACCCACCCGGCCGGAGGCGCCGGGAATCAGGACCATGTCCGCACGCTCCGGGTCGAGGGCACCCGTGGCGCACAGCGCCAGCCCCTCGGTGCCGCTGATCACCTCCCGGGGGCCCTCCGCGGAGACCAACTCCACGGTCACCGCACCGTCCGATGCCTGACCGCCGGCGGAGAGCACCTCGTAGGGAGCGACGACGTCGAGCGGGTCGAACCCGTCGAACAAGACAACCTGCACGTGCATGAGCGTTCCTTCGGAATGGGGTTCTCAGCTCGGACACGTGGGAGTCAACCTCCTGCGGAACCCGGCGCCCAGTGGCATGAATGACATCTTTCAACGGAAAAATGCCACGCGCTTCCCGGGCCTCGGACGTCGGGTGACAATGAGGATGCCCCGATATCGGACCGCTGTGATCGAGCGGTGAGGAGGGAGGTTCCGGCCATGCACACAGTCGCCGTTCTCGCGCTGGACCAGGTGATCCCCTTCGATCTGTCCACCCCGATCGAGGTCTTCTCGCGGACCCGCCTGCCCGACGGGCGACCCGGCTACCAGGTCCGCGTGTGCGCCGAGGTCGAGGAGGTCGACGCCGGAGCCTTCACCCTGCGTGCCCCCTGGGGTCTGGAGGGCCTCCGGGACGCCGACACGATCATCGTGCCGGGCGTCAGCGATCCCGCGGCCCCGCTCACCCCCGCCGTACGGGACGCGCTGCGATCGGCCGCCGACGACGGCACCAGGATCGCCTCCATCTGCACGGGCACTTTCCCCCTGGCCTCCACCGGGCTCCTCGACGGGCTGCGCGGCACGACCCACTGGAGCGCGGCCGGGCTTCTGGCCACCCTGCACCCGGACGTCGACGTCGATCCGGACGTCCTCTATGTCGACAACGGCCAGTTCCTCACCTCGGCCGGCGCGGCCGCGGGCCTGGACCTGTGCCTGCACATGATCCGCCGTGACTACGGCTCGGCGGTCGCCGCCGACGCGGCCCGTCTCTCGGTGATGCCGCTCGAACGCGAGGGAGGCCAGGCGCAGTTCATCGTCCACGACCACGCCCCCGCACCGCAGGGCTCCGAACTGGAGGCACTGCTCACCTGGCTGAGGGGAAACCTGGCCCGCGAGCTCACCCTGGCCGATATCGCCGCGCACTCCGGTACCAGCACCCGGACCCTGATCCGGCGCTTCCGCGACCAGACCGGTACGACCCCGCTCCAGTGGCTCCACCAGGCCCGCATCCGCCAGGCGCAGCACCTGCTGGAAACCACGGACCACTCCGTGGAACGCATCGGCAGCCAGGTCGGCTTCGGGTCGCCCACCACGTTCCGCGACCGCTTCAAACGCACCACCGGCGTCAGCCCGCGAACCTACCGGCGCACCTTCAGCTGAACCAGCGGCCCCTCGGCGGGCAGGACAGTGCTCGCCGAGGGGTGCAGTCCCAGATCTCCAGTTGGGTGCCGTCGGCGGTGCCGCGACGCTGGGGGCGGATCAGGACACGGTGCAGGCGGCGCCGTTCAGGGTGAAGGCGGTGGGCGAGCCGGTGCCGTTGCCCGTCCCCTGGAAGCCGAAGCTCGTGGAGCCGGCGGCCGGGATGGTCCCGTTGTAGCCCAGGTCGGTGGCGGTCACGGCCGCGCCGGACTGGGTGGCGGCGGCGTTCCAGGCGCTGGTGATCTTCTGGTCGGCCGGGAAGGTCCACTTGAGCGACCAGCCGTTGACGGCGGTGCTGCCGGTGTTGCGCACGGTGACGTCCGCGGTGAAGCCGCCCGTCCAGGCACTGGAGACCTTGTAGGTGACGGAGCAGCCCGCACCGGCCGGCGGGGTCGTCGGGGGCGTCGTGGGCGGCGTGGTGGGAGGCGTCGTCGGAGGAGTGGTGGGCGGCGTGGTCGGGGGCGTCGTCGGAGGAGTGGTCGGCGGAGTCGTGGGCGGAATCGTCGGAGGGGTGCTCGGGTCCGACGCGCCCGCGGACGCGAGCTGGTAGGCCACGTCCGGCAGGAAGGTGCCCGCGGTACCTGCGCAGCCGTCCGCCTCGCCCGGCGGCTTCACCCAGAGGAAGGCGTCGATCGCCGGGTCACCGGTGTCGGTCGTGGGGTAGGTGCCGATCGCCCGGCCGGACGGGTCGCACCACTCCCCTCCCCCGGCGGGACCGTTGCCGTTGCGGCTGGTGTCGACGACGGCGTGCAGGTTGCCCGGGTTGCCCAGCGCGGACAGCACGTTCTTGGCGAAGTTGACCTCGTTCGCCGTGCTGTTGAAGTTGGAGACGTTGGTGAACAGGCCGTCGGCGTTGGTCAGGATGCCGGCGCTGCGCAGCCGGTTGGCCTGCTCGGAGGCGCTGTTCCAGGCCGAGTGGCCGCCGTCCAGGTAGACCTTGGAGCTGGGCGAGGCGGCGTGGATGGCGGCGCCCGCCCGGGAGAGCGCGGCGAAGCGGTCGGACTGCTGCTGCGCGGAAAGGCACGTGGTCAGGGCGATGGAGTCGGGCTCCAGGATGACGATCGACTGCCCGCTGCCCAGCCCGGCGGCGAAGTTGCCCACCCAGGTGTCGTACGCGGCCAGGTCCGGCGCGCCGCCGGCGGAGGCGCCGCCGCAGTCGCGGTTGGGGATCTCGTACACCGCCAGCACCGGCACCTGCCCGGCGGCGGCCGCGGCCGAGGTGACCTTCCGGACGTCGGCGGTGACGGTGGAGGGGCTGTAGTTGGAGAACCAGACCGCCTGCGGCTGGGAGGCGATCCGCCGGGCGATGACCGGCTCGCGGGAGTCGCCGGGGTTGGCGGCGACCCACCGGTTGACCTGGGACGTCGGGTCCTTGTAGAGCTGGGTGCCCGTGGGGAGGCTGCCCTGCGCCGCGGCGCCCGCGGAGATCTGGGTGCCCAGCGCGATACCGGCGGCGGCGAGCCCGGTGGCCAGGCCGAGCGCCACGGCCTTGCGCAGCCGGGGCCCGCGCGTGGCGGCCGCGGCCGGCCCGGCGGGGCGCGGGGTGCGGATGGGGGGTGTCACAGTCGTCCTCCGTGCTCTCGTGGGGGGAGAGGGCGGGCCCTCGGATGAGGGCCGGGTGCGGCGGGGGCTTTCCATGGGAGCGCTCCCGCGCAACCGGGCCCGAGCCTAGCCAGCGCGGCGGAGCTGCGAAATCCCTGCGCGCCATGCACTTTCCACCAAATGGGAGCGCTCCCACTCGCCGAACCGGCCACGCGGCCCGGATCCCGGGGGCACTCTGGTGCCGCCGGGGCCCGATACGTCGGAGGGGTCCGGCGGTCCGCGGCCTCGGTCAGCCGGTGCGCGGCACCACGGCCACCGGGCAGTCCGCGTGGTGCAGCAGGGCGTGGTTGACCGGCCCCAGGTGGAGCCCGACCGCGCCGTCGCGCCGCCGCGCGCCCACCACCAGCAGGTCGCTCGACGCCGAGGCCGCCAGCAGCGGCGTCCGCGCCTTCGCCTCGGTGGTGCTCGCGTGCACGGCGACCCCGGGGCTGTCGCGGCGGGCGTCGCGCAGCGCGTCGTCGAGGACCCGCTCCGCCGCGGCTTGGCCGCCGCCCGCGTCCCCGTCGCCGTCCGGGCTGCGCCAGGCGTGCAGGGCCTCGACACGCACGCCGCGCGCCGCGGCCGTACGGAAGGCGAACCGCACCGCGTCGGCCGCGTCGTCCGGCCCGCCCACGCCGAGGGTGACGCGGCCGAAGCGCCCGGCCACGTTCGCGTCCCCGCCGCGGACCACGACGACCGGGCAGGACGCCTGGCCCGCCACCGTGAGGCCGACCGACCCCAGCAGCATGTCGGTGAGCTCGCCGCGGCCGCGGTTGCCCACCACCAGCGCGTACGCCTCGGGCGCCGCGCGCAGCAGGGCTCCGAAGGGGTCGTCGGCGACGTCCTGCGCCGTCAGCGGCACGCCGGGGCCGAGGCGGGCCGCCCGCTCACGGGCCGCGTCCACCACGGCCTCGTCCGCCGCCGGCTGCCCCGGCCGTACGGCAGCGAGCTTCGGGGCGGGCCGCACGTACCGGTCCCACAGCGACGCGTGCAGGATGCGCAGCGGCAGCTCCAGCCGCGCGGCCTCGTCGACGGCCCAGTCCAGGGCCCGCAGGCTCGCGTCGGACCCGTCGACGCCGACCGTCAATGGCTTCGTCATGACCGCCCACCCGCTTCCCGGCCGCACACCGTCCCGTACCGCCTCCTTCCACCGTGCGCCCTCCGGCCGCGCGCGGCCAGACGGCCGGGGCCCCGCGGTCCCACGCGGCGGTCGGCCCGTGCGGGCCGGCCGCCGCGGTGGGCCGCCGGTCAGGCCGTCGTGCAGGTGCCGCCGTCGAGGGTGAAGGCGGCCGGCGCCGGGTTGCTGCCGCCCTGGTTCGCCAGGAAGCCCACGGTCACCGAGCCGCCCGCGGGGATGGTGCGGGTGTAGTCGGCCGGGGTCACGGTCACCGCCGCGCCGCTCTGCGCGGCCGTGCCGCCCCACATCTGGGTGATGGTCTGGCCCGCGGTGAAGGCGAAGGCGAGGCTCCAGCCGGAGCGCGCGGCCGCGCCGGTGTTGCTGATGACGATCTCGCCCTGGAAGCCGCCGCTCCAGCTGTTCGTGACCCGGTAGCCGACCCCGCAGCCGCCCGTGGAACTCCCGGCGGACGTGGTGAGGGTGACCCTGGCGGAGCGGGCCGAGCGGTTGCCGGCCGCGTCGCGCGCGTAGACCGCGAAGGTGTAGGCGGTCGCGGCGGCCAGGCCCGTGACGGTGGCCTGGCTGGTGGTGGAGGTCGCGGCGGCCGTCTCCGTACCGCCGCTGACCCGCACCACGTCGTAGCCGGCCACGCCGGTGTCGTCGGTGGAGGCCGGCCAGCTCAGCGTGGCGGAGGTCGCGGTGACCGCGGTGGCCGCGGGCGTGCCCGGCGTGCTGGGCGGCTTAGTGTCGGTCCCGCCGGAGGGGCCGGTCGTGACGACGAAGGTGGTGACGCTCTGGGCGGGGAGCGTGCCGGTGAAGGTGCCGTTCGCGACGGCGGGCCCGCTCTGGGCCGCCAGCGTCCTGGTCGCGTCCGTGACCCAGCAGCTCACGGCGGACGCGGTGGTGCCCGCCAGCGTGAAGGGCTGGGTCGCCGCGGCCGTACCGGTGTTGACGGCCACCACGACCACGGAGGAGCCGTCGGTGTAGGCGGACGTCCAGACGTTCGTCTGCGGGGTGGCGGCCGCGTCGATCCGCGCGTACCCGGGGCGGACGAACTTCGAGAAGTGCGCCATCATCGCGCCGCGCTTGCTGATCTGCCCGTCCTCGCGCAGGGGCCCGTAGGAGCGCCGGATGTACCACCACACGTACGCCTGGAATTCCGCGTCCACCAGGGCGTGGTGCATGTGCTCCGCGACGCCGAGCGAGGCCGGCCACAGGTCCGCGGAGTCGGTGCTGTTGGGGTAGTAGACCTCGGTCATCCACAGCTCCCTGCCCTGCCCCTTCTGCTGGAAGAGGGGGTAGGGGAAGTCCGCGTAGGACGTGCCGTAGAGGTGGGCCCCGAGGATGTCGAGGTTGGCGAGCGCCGCGGCGTCGTTCAGGATCGGGTCGGACATGCTCTTGACGTACTGGAAGGACTCCGGGGCGATGACCCGGGTGCCGATCGAGCCGGCGTTGTCCCGCAGGAAGGTGACGATCTCGGCCGCGGTCCACCACGTCCAGTCCTGGGCGTAGTCGGGCTCGTTCTGGATCGAGATCGCGTACAGGTCCACGCCGTTGCTCTTCATGAAGGCGTGGAAGTCGTTGAGGTGCTGCGCGTAGGCGGCGTAGCTGTCGTGGCGCAGGCGCTTGGCGTCGGTCTGGCTCCCGCGGACGAAGGTCTCGACCAGGGCGGCGGGCGGATTCCACGGCGAGGCGAAGACGAGGGCCCCGAGGGCGGCCGCGCGCTGGGCGGTCGCCACTTCGGCGCTCCAGTTCGCGGAGTTCTCGTCGATGTGGATGCGCAGGATCGAGAAGCCGAGCTGGCCCGTCCCGTTGCCGAAGGCCGTGTCGCGCTGGGCGGCGGTCAGGTCGCCCGCCCAGGCGGGGTGGTTCATGCCGCCGAAGCCGCGGATCGTCTGCCGCCGCTTGCCGGGGTCGACGACGACGGCAGCGGCCGCCGCGGTGGCCGGCGGCAGCGCGACGGCGAGGAGTGGGAGCGCTCCCATCGCCGCCAGCACGGCCCTGCGGCGCAAGCGTTGCGGTCCGGGAGCGGTCGATTCGTCCTGTGGTGAGGTCATGGCTGTCTCCTGTGCCTCGGTGGGGGGATGCGCCGGTCGGGGCCGGGCTGGGCCCGGACCGGGCAGGGGCGACGCCGCGGGCGCGTACGGGGCGCGGAGGAGCATCGAACCGTCCTCGCGTGGGGGGGAGGAGCCGGTCGGGGGGCACCGCGTGAGCGCTCACATGCGGCGGTCGGGCGGCGTTGCGGAGCGGAGCCCCGCACGGGGCGGGGCGGTCCGAACGGAGAATGTAGGCGACGGCCGCCCCGTCGGCAAGGGAGCGGGGCTCCCGGCGCCGCCGCACACCGGCGCCCCCGGGAGCGGGGCGTCACTCCCCCGCGGGCTGCGCGAGCCTGGCGGCCACGGCGTCGAGGATCCACTCCAGGCCGATCGCGAAGGACGTCGCGGCGTCGACGTCCGTGCCGTCGTGGACGGCCCTGGACAGCGTCGGGAAGCGGCCCGTGGCCAGCATCCTCGTCAGGTGCGGGCCGGACGCGCGCTGCCACTCGCGCTCGGACAGGCCCGTGGCGCGCTCGGCCCGCAGGCGCGCGACCTCGCGCCGGATCGCGCCGGTGACGTAGGCGTTGACGGTCTCCACGGCGCGCATCGCGGTGTCGATGTCGGTGTGCCCTTCGAGGGCGGCGAGCGTCGCCTCGCCCACGGCGAGGCCGTTCGGCCCCAGGGCCGGGCGGCCGCCGAGCAGGTCGGCCAGCCACTCGTGGCGCAGCGCCGTCCGCCGGGTGCCGTGGGCGAGGGCGTGCAGCGCCGCCCGCCAGTCGCCGGGCGGCCCGGCGGGCAAGGCCTCGGCCCGGACCTCGTCGCCGGGCGGCCCGGCGGGGACGATCTCGGCCCGGACCTCGTCGAGCATGAGGTCGAACAGCTCCTCCTTGGTGGCGATGTAGCCGTACAGCCGCATCGGGCCGGCGTTCAGCCGGGCGGCGACCTTGCGCAGCGACACCGCCTCCAGCCCGCCCTCGTCGGCCAGCGCGACGGCGGCGACGACGATCCGCGCCCGGTCGAGCGGTACGGGGCGGGTCGGCGGCTCGGGGCGGTCCCACACAGTCATGGCCACCACCGTACTGTTGCCGGACACCGCATCGGATCAATACAGTGTATCGACATGAGACACCGCATCGCAGTGGTCGGCGGCGGACCCGCCGGCCTCGCCTTCGCCCGCGTCATGCACCGCCACGGCCACCGCGTCACCGTCCTGGAGCGCGACTCCTCCCCCCACGCCCGCCCCCCGGGCGGCACGCTCGACCTGCACGCGGGGCTCGGCCGGCTCGCCCTCGACAAGGCCGGGGTGCTCGCGGAGTTCACGGCGCTCTCCCGCCCCGAGGGGCAGGCCATGCGCATCCTCGCCACGGACGGGACCGTCCTGCGCGACTGGCGGCCCCGGCCGGACGACCTGGCCAACCCCGAGATCGACCGCGGCCAGCTGCGCGACCTGCTGCTCGGCCCCCTCGACGTCCGCTGGGGGCACGCCGTGACGCGGGTCGAGCCGGGGACGGCGGAGGGCACGGTGGTCCACGGCGCGGACGGGCGGCGGGAGGCGTTCGACCTTGTCGTCGGTGCGGACGGCGCGTGGTCCCGGGTCCGCCCGGCCGTCTCGCCGGTGACGCCGCACTACACCGGGGTCACCGCGGTCGAAACCTCTCTGGACGACATCGACACCCGCCACCCCGGCCTGGCCCGGCTGGTCGGCGACGGCTCGCTGGCTGTGTACGGCGTGAACCGCTCGCTGGTCGCGCAGCGCAGCAGCGGCGGGCACGTCAGGGTGTACGCGCAGTTCCGCGCCCCGCTGGACCACCGGCCCGCGGGCACGGTCACCGACCCGGCGGGCGTCGAGGCCGTGCGCTCGGAGCTGCTGGCGCTGTTCGAGGGCTGGGCCGAGCCCGTCCGCGAACTCCTGCGGCACGGCGCCGCCTTCACCCGCCGCCCCCTCCACGTCCTGCCGGTCGCCCACACCTGGACCCACGTCCGCGGGGTGACGCTGCTGGGCGACGCCGCCCATCTGATGCCCCCGCTGGGCGCGGGCGCGAACCTCGCGCTGCTGGAGGGCGCGGAACTGGCCGATTCCCTCGCCGAATCCCTCGCCGCGGACCCCGCCGACCCCACGGGCCTGGACGCCGCCGTCCGCGCCTTCGAGGAGCGGATGTGGGCGCGGGCCGCCCGGTGGGCGGCGCGGACGGCGGCGGGCCTGGAACGCCTGGTGAGCCCGGACCCCGCCGCGGCCGTCGCCCTCTTCGACGAGGTCCAGCCGTCCTGACGGGCCGCGGCGGCGCTACGGCCGGGCGGCCAGTCCGTCGCACAGGACGGCCACCACGAGGTCCTGGTCCACCGGGGCGGCCGGGTCGCGCGGGCGGGCGCGCAGCGCGTGCAGCAGGCCGGACAGGAGGGCCATCAGCTCGGCGGCGCCGAGGTCGGGGCGTACGGCGCCGCTGCGCTGGGCCCGCGCGAGGAGGCGGCCGACCTCCTCGCGCAGCTCGGCCGCGGTGTCGGCGACGGCGGTCCGCACCTCCGCCCCGGCGCCGCCCAGCGCGTCGACCAGGTCCTGCTTGGGGGCGGCCTCGCGCACCATGTGGGCGACGAAGCCGAAGAAGGCGGCGCCCGGGTCGGGGTCTTGCGCCGACTCCCGTGCGCGGGCGACGAGTTGGCGCAGCCGCTCGTGGACGACGGCCTCGAAGAGCGCCTCCTTCGTCGGGAAGTGCCGGTAGAGGGTGCCGGGGCCGACACCGGCCCGGCGGGCGACGCTGTCCAGCGGCACCCCGATCCCCTCCTCGGCGAAGGCGTCCTGCGCCGCTCGCAGCAGCAGGTCGCGGTTGCGCCGCGCGTCGGCCCGCATGAACCCTCCGCCTCTCTCTCCGGTAAACCCCTGTAAGCGGGGCGCACTCTCCGGTACCGTCCAACCGGGGCGCACTCTCCGCTTCTGCCGTACCGCTCCCGGTCCGGCCCCCGAAGCCTGGCCCCGCGACCCCTGCCCCGGCAACCCGGGGCGCAGCAGCCCGGCCCCGGAAGGACACCAGCATGCCGAGCACCGCCCGCGAGACCGCCGAACGCTTCCTCACCGCCACGACCGGGGCCGACCCGGGGGATCTCGCCGACTGCTACGCCCCGCACACCGTCATCGAGATGCCCTTCGCCCCGCCCGCCCTCCACCCCGCCCGCACCGAGACCGACCGGGAGTCCCTGCGCGCCCGCTTCCGGGCCGGTGCAGCCGTACGCCGGTACGAGCGCGTCACCGGCGCGACGGTGCACGAGACGGCCGACCCGGAGGTCGTGATCGTCGAGTACGACCTGCACGGACGGCTGCTCGCCGGCGGGGAGCCGTTCACGCTGTCGTTCCTGATGGTGATGACGGTCCGGGACGGCCTGATCGTGCACACCCGCGACTACGCCGACCCGATCGCCGGCGCGACGGCCCTCGGCCGCCTGCCGGAACTCCTCGAAGCCCTCGCCGCCGCGGGCCAATACAGCTAGGGCGTCAGTTCCCGTGTGCCGCGCGCTCGGCGGCGATGAAGTCGCGGTACCAGCGGTAGCTGTCCTTGGGGGTGCGCCGGAGCGTGTCGTAGTCGACGCGGACGATGCCGAAGCGGCGGTCGTAGCCGAAGGCCCACTCGAAGTTGTCCAGCAGGGACCACACGTAGTAGGCGCGCACGTCGACGCCCTCGGCGACGGCCTGGGCCAGCGCGTCGAGGTGGTCGCGGAGGTAGTCGACGCGGTCGGCGTCGTGGACCGTGCCGTCGTCGCCGGGGACGTCCGCCTCGGCGGAGCCGTTCTCGGTGACGACGATCGGCGGCAGGTCCGGGTAGCGGCGGGTGAGGTCGACGAGCAGGTCGCGGAAGGAGGAGGGGACCACCGGCCAGCCCATGGTGGTGCGGCGGGCGGCCGGGTCGCCCCAGGTCTCCGCGGCACGGATGTCGACGGCGGTGCGCAGCGCCGGGTCGGGCTGCTGCCAGGGGGCGTCGGCGACGGTGATGGGCCGGTAGTAGTTGACGCCGCAGAAGTCCAGCGGGCGGGAGGCGAGCGCGAGGTCGCCGTCGCGGCGGAAGGAGAAGTCGCTGATGCCGCCCCAGACGTCCGCCTCGCCGTCGGGGTAGCGGCCGAGGAAGATCGGGTCGAACCAGCAGCGGTTGTGCAGGATCTCGGCGCGCGCCACGGCCTCGGCGTCCGCCTGCGAGCCGGTGGCGGGCAGCAGCCGGTCGGGGTTGAGTGCGATGCCGACCTCGCGGGCCCCGGCGGCGCGCAGCGCGTCGACGGCCAGGCCGTGCCCGACGAGCAGGTGGTGCACGACGGCGAGCGCGCCGTCGCCCTCGCGGGTGCCGGGGGCGTGGCGGCCGACGGCGTGGCCGACGAACGCGGTGCAGAAGGGCTCGTTGAGGGTCATCCAGCGCCCCGCCCGGTCGGCGAGGCGGTCGGCGACGACGGCCGCGTAGTCGGCGAAGGCCTCGGCGGTGTCGCGGACCCGCCAGCCGCCCGTGTCCTCCAGGGCCTGCGGGAGGTCCCAGTGGTAGAGGGTCGGGGCCGGTTCGACGCCCGCGGCGAGCAGCTCGTCCACCAGCCGGTCGTAGAAGTCGAGCCCGGCCGGGTTGACCGCCCCCCTGCCCTCCGGGACGATCCGCGGCCAGGCGATCGAGAAGCGGTAGGTGTCGGCGCCCAGGTCGCGCAGCAGGGCGACGTCCTCGGGGTAGCGGTGGTAGTGGTCGCACGCGATGTCGCCGGTGGCCCCCTCGGCGGTGGCGCCGGGCGTCCGCGCGTAGGTGTCCCAGATGGACACGCCGCGACCGTCCTCACCGGTGGCGCCCTCGATCTGGTAGGCCGCGGTGGCGGCGCCGAACCGGAAGCCGCGCGGGAAACGCGGGGCGGGGGCGGACGTCATGGGGTGGCTCCTCGTCTTGTCGATCTTCGCGGCCGCCACATTACGCGGCGGCCGCGGCGACCGGAGGACGGCGTCCCGGCGGGCGGGCCGCGGAGCCCGCCCGCGGGGCCGCAGGTCACACCCGGCTGACCACTCCGCAGTCGCCCTTGGTGTCGAGCGGCTTGCTGCGGTCGTACGGGTCCGTGGCGGGGCCGGTGGGGGTGATCTTCGGAGCGGCCTCGGGCAGCGGGTGCACGTAGCCGTCGTCGATGTCGCACTGGGAGCCGCCGAAGGAGGCGGTGCGCGACACGATCCACACCTTGCCGCGCGGCACTTGCGGGGCCCACTCGGCGTCCACCTCGCGCCGTACGACCAGCCGGGCCACCTGCCCGTTCGCGTCCCCGGCCTTCGTGAAGGCGTAGACGAAGGTGTAGTCGGTGTGCACGCGGACGGCGCCGTGGGCGGCCTTGGCGAAGGTCATCCGGCCGCGGACCTTGATCACCTTGCCCACCGGCTGGACCTCTTTCGGGTCGTAGCGGGTGACCCAGGTGGTCGGGTTCTTCTTCTTGCTGGGCGCGTGCACCGCGGCCTTCATCTCGGCCGGCTCGCCGCTGGCCGGGTCGACCAGCCGCGCGGCCGCGGTCGGGGAGCCGCCGCGCAGCACCGCCGGATCGAGGTTGGTCGCCACCAGGTAGGCCCGGGTCGTCTGCAGGACGGCGGCGACCTGCTTGGCGCTCAGGCTGCCGACCGCGGTGGCGTGCGGCACCTCGATGCCGGCCGCGCCGTCGGCCCAGGCGAGAGCGGGCGAACCCGCGAAGGGGTGGCTGACGGTGGGCATGTCGGGGTCCACGGGCGGTGGCGGCGCGGTCGGCGCCGCGGTCTCCGGCGGGAGCGGCGTGATGGGGCTCTTGTCGGGGCCGGAAGCGTTCTCGCCGCTGCCGGAGGAATGCCGGTGACCGCGCACCAGCGCCCGTGCACCCGACGGGTTGAGGGCGATCAGCGCGAGCGCGGCCAGCACCACGACGACCACCCCCGTGCGCGCCAGGTCCCGCCACGGCCGGTGCTCGGCGCGCCGCATCTCCCGCCAGGCGGGCCCGGTCCGCCACCCCGCCGGCTCCTGGGGCCTGCGCTCCTTGCGGCCCCACCGGCGCTTGGCCGCGGCCCGCTCCCGCTCCGCCGCCTCCGCGTCCTCGCGCCGCAGCCGCTCGGTCACCATGCGCGCGCGGGCCGAGGGCTCCTTCGGCGCACTGGCCCGGATCTTGCCGGGGGTGTCGTCCGCGAACTCCTCCCACACCGTGTCAGGTACGGCGGACGGCTCGTCGTCTTCCTCGCGGGGAGGAGGGGATGCAGTTGTCATCAAATACCCTTGATCTCGCCTGAAGTCGGCAGAGATTACCGCATCCGGGAACACCTGTTCGCACGGCCCCGCCCCGTCGAAGGTGTAGCGCGCTCCACTGTGCCGGGAGGCCGGGGCCGGAAGACTGGACGACGTGAAATCGATACCGAAGGTGTGGATGAGCGCGCCGAAGTCGGCGCGGGCCGCCGGGTATTGCGCGGTCACGTTCCTCCGCGGGCTGCTGCTGGTCGTACTGGTGCCCGTGCTGGTGTATTCGGCGGTGCTGTGCCTGGTCGGCCTGGGCCTGCTCGTGCTGCCGGTGGAGCTGCGGCTGCTGCGGCGGCTGGCCGACGGCGAGCGTGCGCGGCTGGGACGGTGGGCCGCGGCCGCCGCCCCGGCCGGGCCGCACGAGGGGCGCCGCCTGGCGGCGGCGCTGTCCGACCCGGCGACGGGCCGGGATCTGCGCTGGGCGCCCGCCGCGATGGTGGCCGGCACCGCGCTCGGGCTGCTCGGCGCCGCGCTGTTCGTCCTCCCCGCGGCCGTGGCCGTCCTCGCGTGCCTGTGGTGGCTGTTCCCCGCGGACCAGCCGATCCGGCTGCTGCTGGACCTGCCCGTGGACAGCTGGTGGGCCGTGCTCTACGCCGGGGCACCCGACCTCCTGCTGAGCGTGCTGCTCGCGCTGGTGGGCCCGCCCCTGGTGGCCCGGCTCGCGGCGTCCGTGAGCCGGTGGCTGCTCGCCCCGTCGCCGGCCGCGGTGCTCGCCGAGCGGGTGTCGGCGCTGGACCGTACGCGGACCGGGGCGCTCACCGCGCACGGCAGCGAACTGCGCCGCATCGAGCGGGATCTGCACGACGGCACCCAGGCGCGGCTGGTGTCCCTGGCCATGCAGCTCGGGCTCGCCGAGCGGACGCTCCCCACCGACCCCGCCGCCGTGGGCCCGCTGCTGGCGCGGGCGCGGGAGGGCGCCGAGGAGGCGATGGCCGAGCTGCGCGACGTGCTGCGCTCGGTCTACCCGCCGGTCCTCGCCGACCGGGGCCTGGCGGGCGCGGTCTCGGCGGTCGCCGCCCGCTGCCCCGTACCGGTGGCCGTGGACGTCGGCGAGCTGGGCGAGGTGCCGCCGCACGTCGAGGCGGCCGTGTACTTCGCCGTCACCGAGGCCCTCACCAACGCGGCCAAGCACGCCCACGCCGCTTCCGTGACGGTGACCCTGGCCCGGTCCGGCGGCGGCGTCCGCGCGGAGGTCGGTGACGACGGCCGGGGCGGGGCGGTGGAAGGCGGGGGTACGGGGCTGCGCGGCATCCGGCAGCGCGTCGAGGCGGTGGACGGCACGCTGCGGGTGCAGAGCCCGCCGGGCGGACCGACGACGGTCACCGTGGAGTGCCCGTGCGCATCGTGATCGCCGAGGACAACGCGCTGCTCGCGCAGGGGCTCTCCGCGATGCTGACGGCCGTGGGCAACGAGGTGCTGGCCACGACGGGGGACGCCGCCTCCTTCGTGGCCGCCGCCGTCTCCCGGCGGCCCGACGTCGCCGTGGTGGACGTCCGCCTGCCCCCGTCCTTCACCGACGAGGGCGTCAGGGCGGCGCTGCGCGCCCGGGAGCGCGTCCCCGGCCTGCCGATCCTGGTGCTGTCGCAGTACGTCGAGGACACCTACGCCCGCGAACTGCTCGCGGACGGCGGCGGGGTCGGCTACCTCCTCAAGGACCGGGTGGCCCGCGTCGACGACTTCCTCGACGCGCTGCGCCGGGTGGCGGCCGGTGGCACCGCCCTGGACCCCGAGGTGGTCCGCCAGCTGTTCACGGCCCGCGGCAACCCGCTGGCGCGGCTCACCGAGCGCGAGCGCGAGGTCCTGGCGATGATGGCCCAGGGCTACGGCAACTCCGAGATCGCCGCCCGCCTCACCGTCACCGGGCGGGCCGTCCACAAGCACGTGGGCAACATCTTCCTCAAGCTCGACCTCCCTCCCGAGGAGAGCGGCCACCGCCGGGTCCTCGCCGTCCTGGCCTACCTGGGCGCCCCGCAGCGCGAACGCTGACGCCCGGGGAGGGCCTCCCCGGGCGTCGGCGGTGTGCGGTGGCGGAGCGTCAGCCGCGGGCCAGCAGCTCCACCTCCGCCAGGGAGGTGGTGGCCGGGTCGCCGCCGTTGGCGGTCACCACCAGGCGGTAGGAGGTGTACGCGCCGGGGTGGGCGATCTCGAAGGGACGGGTCTGCAGCCGGTCGGTGAAGCTCTGGCCGGTCCTGGTGTCGAGCGTCTTCCAGTGCGTGCCGTCCGCGGAGCCCTGGAGCTGCCAGCTCCGCGGGTCCTGGGCGGCGGCGGTGCTGCCCGAGGTGAGCGTGTAGAAGGTGGCCTTCCGCCCGGACTTCCCGGCGGTGTCACCGGCGAAGGTGTAGCGCACGGTGGGGTCGGCCCCGGGGAGGGCGACCGCGGTCTTCGAGGTGTTGTCGAAGAGCGCGGTCACGTCGGTGCCGTCGCCCGCGGACGCGGTGCCCTTGCCCGCGCCGGTCAGGTCGGCCAGCGGCTGCGGGGTGGCCCCGGGCGCGGTCAGGGACGGCGGCAGCGCGTCCTTGCCCGTGCCCCACGACGACGGACGCGAGCCCATCGTGAAGTCCAGCCGCGCGCCCGACTCCAGCTGGCTCTGCGTCAGGTAGACCTTGTTCCACGGCTTGCCGTTGACCCTCAGCGACTGCACGTAGACGTTCTTCCCGCTGTTGTTCGGGGCGTTGACGACGATGCTGCGGCCGTTGTCCAGGTGGACGGTGGCCTTGGTGAACAGCGGGGAGCCGATGACGTAGTTATCGTTGCCGACCTGGAGCGGGTAGAAGCCCAGCGCGCTGAAGACCTGCCAGGTCGAGGTGGCGCCGTTGTCCTCGTCGCCGGGGTAGCCCTGGCCGATGGAGCCGCCGGTGAACAGCCGCTGCTGGATCTCGCGGACGGCGGCCTGGGTCTTGGCCGGGGCGCCCGCGTAGTCGTACATGTAAGGGATGCCGAAGGAGGGCTGGTTGCTCATGCCCAGCTCGCCCATCCGCACGTCGCGGGCCTCGATCATCTCGTGGATGGTGCCGCCGTAGCCGCCCGCGTCACCGTCCGCGGTCTCCTGGGTGCCGAAGAACGCGTCGAGCTTCTTCTCCAGGCCCTTCTGGCCGCCGTAGAGCGCGGCCAGGCCGTTCGGGTCCTGCGGCACGGTGAAGGCGTAGTTCCAGGCGTTGGTCTCGGTGTATTCGTTGCCCCACTGCTGCGGGTCGTACGAGGCGTCCGGGACGCGCCAGGAGCCGTCGGCCTTGCGGCCCTCGAAGAAGCCGACGTTCTGGTTGAAGAGAGTGGTGTAGTTCTGGGCGCGGCCCAGGAAGTACGCCGACTCCTCCTGGTAGCGCTCGCGGTCGGCCTTGGAGGTGTGCGGGGCCTCGGCGAGCCTGGCGGCCATCTGGCCGATGCCGTAGTCGTTGACGTAGCCGTCCAGCGACCACGAGACGCTGCCGTCCACCGAGGTGTTCGTGTAGCCGTTGAAGACCGAGGTGTCCAGGCCCTTGCGGCCGACGCCGCCCGCGGTCGGGACGACGGTGGCGTTCTTCACGGCGGCCTCGTAGGCGGCCTTGGCGTCGAAGTTGTCGACGCCCTTGGCGAGGGCGTCGGCGAAGGCCACGTCGGAGCTGGTGCCGGTCATCAGGTCGGCGTAGCCGGGCGAGGACCAGCGGGCGGTCCAGCCGCCGTCCTTGTACTGCTGCACGAAGCCGTCGGCGAGTTCACCCGCGGTCTTCGACTCCAGCAGGGAGTAGGCGGGCCACTCGCTGCGGTAGGTGTCCCAGAAGCCGTTGTTGACGTAGACCTTGCCGTCGACGATCTTCGCGCCGGTCTGCGTGGGCGTGCTGGGTCCGGTGGCCGGGGAGAAGGGGCTGGCGTACTCGTACACCGGCTTCGCCGCCGTACCGGTGTTCTCGTAACCGGAGTTGGGATACAGGTTCATCCGGTAGAGGTTCGAGTAGAGCGTGGTGAGCTGGTCGTCGCTCGCGCCCTGCACCTCGACCTTGCCGAGCTTGGCGTTCCACTGCCGCTCGGCGTTCCTCTTCACGGTGTCGAAGGAGGTGCCCTTGGGGATCTCCAGCGCCAGGTTCTTCCTCGCCTGGTCGGCGCCGACGAAGGAGGTGGCGATCCGCATCGTCACCGTCCGGGAGCCCGAGGTGTCGAAGGCGGCGTAGCCGGTGACGTTGTCGCGGCCCTGCCCGGTGACCTTGGCGGCCGTGCCCGGGGCGCGGTCGAACTCGGCGTGCACGTACATCCGCGTCGCGGCCTCGCCGCCGCCGGTGTTGACGTCGGACCAGCCGTCCAGGGTGCCCGCGGCGGCGTCGAAGGTCAGGCCGCCGTTGTTGTTGACGTTGTCGAACAGCAGGTCGCCGTGGTCGCCGGGGAAGGTGAAGCGGAATTCCGCGGCGTGGTCGGTGGGCGCGATCTCGGCCTTGATGCCGTTGGTGAAAGTGACGCCGTAGTAGTGCGGCTGCGCCACCTCGTCCTTGTGGTCGAAGGCCAGCGCCCGCTTGCTCCGGTTCAGGTCCGGGGTACCGGTCGCCGCGGACGGCATGACCTGGAAGGTGTCGCGGTCGCCCATCCACGGGCTGGGCTCGTGGCTGATGCCGAGCGCCTGGAGCTCGGGCAGGTTGGCGGCGTCGTTCTGCGCCGCGTAGCTGTACTCCCAGCTGGTCGATCCGGCGTCGGTGACCGGCGTGAAGAAGTTGAAGCCGTTCGGCACCGCCGTCAGCGGCAGGTTGTTGCCGCGCGAGAAGGAGCCCGAGGCGTTGGTGCCGCGCCGGGTGTCGACGTGCTCGGCGTAGCTCGCGTGCGGGTCGCTCGCCGGGGCGGCGCCGATGGTCAGGTCGTCGATCCACCCCTTGAACTGGGTGTTCGCGCCCGCCTCCGCGCTGCCGGCCGGGTTGTCGTAGCCCAGCAGAACGCGGTCGATCGTCTTGCCCGCGGCGACCTTGCCGATGTCCGCGGCGACGGCGTTCCACTGCGAGGCGTAGAGGATCTTGGCCGCGCCCTGGCCGCCCGGGGTGAGCGGCACACCGTTCTGGTCCTGCGCGGGGGTGCGCAGCCTGCTGAGGTAGCTGCCGTCGGTGAAGTGCAGGTCGATCGAGGCGTACGTGCTCGGGTACGCCAGGTCCGCGCCGGTCAGCTCGGGGAAGATGTCGTAGGACAGCCGGGTGTCGCGCCTGACCGGGATGTGCACGTCGTAGAGCTTGTTGTACGCGTGCACCGCGCCCGACCGGGTGTGGGTGCCCGCGTACTCCAGGGCCTTGAGGCCGCTGAAGCCCACGCTCGGCTTGACGTTCGGGCCGGAGGCGGGTCCGGCGCCGATCGAGGTCGTCATACCGGACACCGGCGGCGGCGCGGCGGAGCCGTCGGAGAGGATCAGGTCGGCGAGCTGCACGATGGAGCCGCTGGTGTTCGCCGTGACGTTCAGCCGGTAGTAGCGGTACGCGCCCGGGTCGGCGACGTCGTACACGGTGCTCCTGAGGCGGCCGCTGAACTTCACGCCGCTGCGGGAGTCGACCGTGGTCCAGTCGGTGCCGTTCGCGGAACCCTGGAGGGTGAAGTCCTTGGGGTCGCGCTCCGGGGAGTCGTTCGCGGACGTGAGCGCGTACTTCTTGACCGTCACATCGGCCGACAGCTGGTACTGCACCCACCCGGTCGCGGCGAAGGTCAGCCACTTGGTGTTCGGGTCCTCGTCGGCGGCGTTCTTCGCGACCTCGTTGGGCGGGTTGTCCGAACTGGCCGTCACCGCGGTGATGTCGTCCTTGACGCTGCCGGGCAGCACGGGCAGGGTGCCCGCGGTCACCCCGGAGACCTCGGGGGCGCCCTTGGCGTCGGTCTCCGCGGTGTCGGTCCAGGTCGGCTGCGGGTCGCCGGTCTCGAAGGACGTCGTGAAGGCGGGGGCGGCGCCGCCCGCCCGGGTGACGTCCGCGTGCGCGAGCGCGGTCGCGGGCACGGTCAGTGCCATCGAGACCGCGCCGGCCAGCGCGGCTCGGGTGAGGGTGCGGCGCAGGGGGCCACGTCTCATGGGTGCTGCCTTTCTCCTTGCGGTTCCGGCGGTCTGCTCGGCGGGCCTCATGCGTCACGCCCGCTCAGCGCGTAGAGCGCCAGCCGGGTGTCGTCGGGCAGGGTGAGCGAGACCGCGGTCCTGGTGCTGTCCAGCGGGAGGGTCAGGTGCCAGATGCTGACGCCGACGCCGTCGGGCGCCCCGTGCGCGTCGTAGCGGCTGGCGGCGTGGATCGCCGGGTCCTCGCCGAGCCGCGGGGATCCCGACGCC
Organism: Streptomyces sp. NPDC021020; assembly: GCF_044333285.1. NCBI lineage: Bacteria > Bacillati > Actinomycetota > Actinomycetes > Kitasatosporales > Streptomycetaceae > Streptomyces > Streptomyces sp. NPDC021020. Next base: position 740,425 of record NZ_JBIRQQ010000002.1, on the reverse strand, counting down.
CAGTCGGTCGAGACGAGCGGGACGTCGGCCGTGGTGCCGTCGGCGTAGGTGACGGTGGCCGTGCTGTCGACGTCCCCGTGGTGGGCGGTGAGCAGCACGTCGAGCGCCGAGTAGCCGCGCGCCACCAGTGGCACGGTCTGGCCGTGCGCGGTCGCGAAGTTCGGGGCGCCGCCGGTGGTGTCGGGGAAGCGGTACGCGTGCCCGCCGAGGACGCCGAGGCCGGGCGCGGGCAGGCTCTCGGCCGGGAAGCTCGCCCCCGTACCGTCGAAGTCGGCGCCGCTGGAGCCGGACGTGCCGACGCCGTCGACGTCGTACTGCGCCGACAGGTCCTGCACGCAGGAGCCGGTGGCGCCCTCGCAGCTCGCCGTCGTCACCGTGACCGGGACGGTCCTGGTGGCGGTGGGCCCGCCTTTCTGGGTCACTGTGACGGTCACCGGGTAGGTGCCGTCCGGGGTGCCCACGGGGGCGGTGATGTGCACCGGCACCTGGTGGGTGGCGGGCAGTGTGTCCGAGGTGACCTCGAAGGACGCGTGCCCGGGCTCCGCGGTGAGCGGGGCGGGGGCGGTGACCGTGATGGTGCCGGACGCCTTGCCGGGCGCGGTGAAGACCGCGGAGACCGTGACGTCGGCGGCGGTGCCCCCGCCGAGGACGCCGACGGACGCGGGCGTGACCGCCGCCGCGGTACGGACCGCGGTCGCGGCAGCCGTGTCGAGCGCGGGCGGCGCGGCGGAGGGCGCGGTGCCCCACGCCGAGGGCGAGTCGCCCAGCGTCAGCGCGACGTCCTTGCCCGCCTTGATGTCGCCGGTGGTGATGTAGGTGCGGTCGAGGTTGCGCCCGCCGAGCCGCGCGGACCTGATGTAGCGGTCGGTGTCCGAGCTGCCCGGGGCGGTGACGGTCAGATGGCCGCCGGGGTAGTACCGCCGGTCGAGCGCCACGTCGACCCGGCTGAACAGCGGTGTCGACAGCCCCCACAGGTCGGTGCCGGGCGCCATCGGGTAGACGCCGATCGCCGAGAGCACCTGCCACGCCGACATCGTGCCGAGGTCGTCGTTGCCGGTCACGCCGTTCGGCGCGTCGGTGAAGAGGGTCAGCGCCGCGTGCACCACGTCGGTGGTCTTCCACGGCTGCCCGGTGGACAGGTAGGTGTACGGGGCGCCGAGGTCGGGCTCGTTCTGCGGGTTGTACTTGTCCTGGTTGTAGTACGCGTAGGGGCCGTTGACCCATACGTTCCGCGCGGTGCCCGCCGGGTCGGCGAGCAGCTTGTCGTACGCGAAGAAGGAGTCCAGCCGGGCGTTGGCCTGCTCCGTACCGCCGATCAGGCCGACGATGCCGGGCACGTCCTGCGGGACGAGCCACATGTACTGCCACGAGGTGCCCTCGTGGAAGCCGACGCTCTGCGCCGGGTCGGCGGGGCCGGTGAAGGCGCCGTCGGTGTCGCGGGCGCGGAAGAAGCCGGTGTCCGGGTCGAGGATGTTGCGGTAGTTCTGACCGCGGGCCAGATACCGCTTCGCGTCGGCGGTGTGGCCCAGCGACTGCGCCATGCCGCCCAGCGCGGCGTCCGCCAGGGCGTATTCGAGGGTGGCCGACGGGCCGTGCTGGAAGTCGTTGTCCCCGGGCTTGCCGGGGTGCTCGGGGGCGTAGGGGACGTAGCCGCCCGCGAGGTACTCGGCGTCGGCCTGCCGCCCCGCGGCCTGCGAGGACGCCGGGGGGACGGTGTCGGCGTGCTTCTTCAGCGCGCGGTACGCCTCCTCCTCGTGGCCCTTCAGCAGGCCCTGCCGGTAGGCGTCCACCAGGAAGGGGGTGACCGGGTCGCCGGTCATGATGTTCGTCTCGGCTGTGGCGTAGCCCCATCTCGGCAGCTGGCCGCTCTGCTCGGCCACCTTCAGCAGCGACAGCGCCATGTCCCGCGACTCGCGCGGGGCGAGCAGCGAGAGCAGTTGCTGCTGGGTGCGGTAGGTGTCCCACAGCGACCAGTTCTGGTAGTACGTCGAGCCGTCGCCCCGGTGCGCCTTGTCGTCCCAGCCGGTGTAGCGGCCGTCGACGTCGCTGCCGATGTTCGGCGCGAGGAAGGAGCGGTAGAGCGAGGAGTAGAACGTGCGCTGCTGCTCGGCGGTGCCGCCCTGCACCCTGACCTGGCCGAGCCGGTCCTGCCAGGCCCGCTTCGCCGCGGCGGCGGTGCGGTCGAAGCTGCCGCGGCCCTCGGCCGCGAGGTTCTTCGCCGCGCCCGCGGCGTCGACCCAGGACAGCGAGGTCACGGCGGTGACGCTGCGGTCCTTCGTGGTGTCGAAGCGGACGTAGGCGCCGCCGAGCCCGGTCGAGGTGGAGCTGCGTGCTCCGGGGGTGACGTCGGCGCCCTTCCAGGTGCCGTAGGAGGCGAAGGGCCGGTCGAACCGGGTCTCCGTCCAGAGGGTGTACGGCCGGGTCTCCTGGCAGAAGCCGCTGCCGGTGATCGACGTGACCACGGTGCGGTCGTCGAGGACGGTGACGGTGCTGCTGGTGACCTTGTGCAGCGCCTGCCCGGAGTTGAGCAGCACATTGGCCCGGTCGGTCGACGGGAAGGTGTAGCGCTGCCAGCCGGTGCGGTCGGTGGCGCTCAGCTCGGCGGTGATGCCGGTCGCGAGCCCGACCTTGTAGTAGCCGGGTGACGCGCTCTCGTCGGCGTGGCTGTACGGCGCGGCGTACTGGCCGTCGTCGGTGGCGGTGATCTCCCCGGTCGTCGGCAGGACGGGCAGGTCGCCGCCGAGGCCGCAGCCGACGCCGGACAGGTGGACGGCGCTGAAGCCGCGGATGTGGTCCTCGTCGTAGTCGTAGCCGGTGTTGTGCCCGGTGTCGGGCGAGAGCTGCACCATGCCGAAGGGCACGGCCGCGCCGGGGTAGGTGTTGCCGTCGTTCTGGGTGCCGATGAACGGGTTGACCAGGTGGGTGAGATCGCCGGTGGCGGGGGCGCCGCCCGCGGCGTATGCGGCGGGGAGCGGCACGATCGCCGCCCCGGCGGCCAGGAGCGCGGTGACCGCGACCGCCGCGGCTGTGCGCAGGCGCTGCGTTCTTGGAGGCATACGTCCTCTCTCCATATCTGACAACGTTGTCAGAGCATCGGTTTCGCCTGTCACGCAAGGGACTTGAGGTGCGGGAACACATGAGTGAGCTGTGAGGAATCTTGTCCTCCGTGGATCGCAGCGTCAATGATGCAGGAGTAAACAATCTCGCCGAGCCACCCCGGGAGCGGCCGCGCGGGCCGAACTCCCCGGCCCCGGCAAACGGAGCGGTCACCACCGGGTGCGCAAAAGCAGCAGGGCCGCCAGGCTGGGGAGTTGGTCGGCGTGACGGCTGCGGCCGAGGGCGCCGCACCGCCCGACTCACCTGCCAGGAGGCCGAGATGAGATCGACCGCGCGACGCCTCACCGCCCTGTGCGCCGCGGTGGGCGGCGTGCTGAGCCTGTCCGGCTGCTTCATGGGGGACCCCCGGGGCGCGGTCTTCGGGTACCGCCTCGTCGACGGAGTGGTCGAGGTGGCCTACCCCATGTGCCCCGGTCACGACGTCACAGGGGTCGAGCTGCGGAGGGGCACCAGCGGAAACGGTGAGGGCCCGTTCCTGTGGAGCGGCAAGGGTCCGAGGTCCGAGGCGGTGCGGCACGGTGTCTTCACCATCGACGCACCAACGAGCTTCACGACCACCACGGACGCACACCCGCTGCCGTGGGGCGTCTACGTCGAGGTCACGGAGGCCGACGGGGGCGGGATGACCGGCTTCCTCGACCTCCCCAAGGTCCGCGCCTTCCACCCCACCGGCCCCGACTCCTGGTTCACGGAGGACGGCCCGCGGACCCGGGCCGAGGTCGACGCGCAGATGGGCTGCAACCGTCCCCGCACGCCGCCGTCCTGACGACGCCCGGCGCGCGTGCGGCGCGGCGTGCCGTGGTGCGCGCGTCCGGAGCGGCCATGATGGGGCCATGCCCCAGATGACCGAGCCCGAGTGGCGGGCCTTCCTCGCCCACGGCACCCGCACCGCCAAGCTCGCCACCACCCGCGCCGACGGCCGCCCGCACGTGGCGCCCGTCTGGTTCCTGCTGGAGGGCGACGAGCTGGTCTTCAACACCGGCCGCGACACGGTGAAGGGCCGCACGCTGGCCCGCGACCCGCGGGTCATGGTCTGCGTGGACGACGAGCAGCCGCCCTTCTCCTTCGTCCTCGTCGAGGGCCTGGCCACCCTCTCCGAGGACCCGGACGAACTCCACGGCTCGGCCGCGCGCATCGCCGCCCGGTACATGGGGGCGGACCGCGCCGAGGAGTTCGCCGCGCGCAACGCCGTCCCCGGCGAACTGGTCGTCCGGGTCCGCATCGAGAAGGTCGTCGCGCTGAGCGACCTCGCCGCCTGAGACCCCGGGCCCGGCCGCCGGGGCGGTGGCCGCTGCCGGGCGGCTCCGCCGAGCGCGCCCTGCCCGCAGCCGACCGGCGTCCCGGCGACGGACCGCCTACAATCCGGTCAGCCTACGAGCGGAGGCGCGGGCCGGTGGACATGGCGTCAGGTCCGGGAGAGCCGGGGCAGGGTATGGGCGCCTGGCCGCTCGAACGCCTCCAGGCGTTCGCCGCGGCCGCTGACGCCTGGTGGCAGCTGGAGTCCGTCCGCGTCGTCGCCCAGCAGCACGCCTACGACTGCGACCGGGCCCGCGAGGCGCGTCGGAGCTGGGCCGGGCTGTCGCTGCTGGCGAACCGGCGGATGCGCGCCGTCGGCCCGCGGGAATCGGCGCGCGAGCTCACCCAGGAGTTCATGCTGCGCACATGGGTGATCGACCACCTCGGCCCCGCGGACGGAAACGCCGAGTGGAGTCCGGAGGCGCTGGGCGCCGACACACTCGCCGCGCTGTCGCTCTCCCCGGCGGACGCCGCGGCCCTCGCCGGGAAGTGGCGTGAGCTTCCCGTCGAACGGATCCGCGAGCTGCGGCGCCACAGGAGCCTGACAGCGCATCTGGAGCGGCTCGTCGGCCATCTGCGGCCCGGCCCCACACACGACCGGCTGGTGGTCTGGATCGAGGCCCGCCGGCTGCTCCCCTGACCGGGCCGCGTACAACGCGCTTGCGGGGCGCGGTGGTTCGGGGACGCAGCCGGGCTCCCAAATCCGGCGGCCGCCTGCGGGAGGGCCGTGGGCGGCGGCGATCAAGGTGCGGGCGCGGGGCGGCGGTCGGCCCGGCCGCCGGGGCCGCTGCCGTGGCCGGGCGGGCGCTCGCCGAAGGCCTTCCCGGCCGGGGCATCGCGCAAAAATGTTATCGATGCCACGCCGTCGCAGGCGGGAGGCGAGGACCGGGTCAGCGCGCGGGTGGCGGCGGGGCGCTGCTGGCGCGGACCCGCAGCTCGGGTTCCACCGTGGGCGACTCCCGCGCCGCGCCGGGATCGCCGGCCAGGCGCAGCAGGTGGCCGACCGCGAGGGCGCCGATGTGCGCGAAGGGCTGCGCCACGGTGGTCAGGGACGGCGAGCAGTATTCGGCCAGCGGGATGTCGTCCACCCCGACCACCGAGACGTCGTCCGGCACCCGCCGGCCCAGCTCGTGCAGTGCCCGGACGACGCCGAAGGCCATCTCGTCGCCGGCCACGAAGACCGCCGTGACGTCCGGGATCTTGCCCAGGATCAGACCGCAGCGGTAGCCGGAGGCCGCGGACCAGTCGCCGTCCAGCTGCGGGGGCACCGCCCGGCCCTCGGCCTCCAGCACCGAGCGCCAGGCGGCGGCGCGGCTCGCGGCGTCGAGCCACGCCTGCGGGCCCGCCACGTGCCAAACGGTCTCGTGGCCGAGGCCGAGCAGGTGGCGGACGGCCAGTTCGGCCACCCTGCCCTGGTCCACGGCGACGACCTCGGTGGCGGCGGTGCGCGAGCCGTCGATGGTGACGGTGGGCACCGCGGCCGTCAGCTGCTCGATGCGCGGGCTGACGTGGATCAGCGGCACCGCCAGGACGACGCCCTCCACGTGCTGTTCGGCCAGCCGCAGCAGCGCGGCCTCGATCGCGGAGGTGTCGAGCGAGGCGGTGGTGGCGGTGCTCACGCTGTAGCCCGCTTCGTGCGCGGCGCGCTCGACGCCGGCCAGGAGGGCCGCCTGCGAGGGGAAGCCCGTCGCCAGGGTGACCAGCCCGACGGTGCGGCTGCGGCCGGAGGACAGCACCCGCGCGGCGTTGTTCCTGCGGTAGCCGAGCTGCTCGGCGGCGGCCACGACCCTGGCGCGCGTCGCGGACCGGACGTTCGGATGCCCGCCCAGCGCCCGGGACACGGTCTGGGCGGAGACCCCCGCGGCCTTGGCGACGTCAGCCATCCCCGGCGGCCGGGAAGCACCGCTCCCGCCCGACTCCCGCACCATGTGGGCCCCTTCCTCGGCGCCATGCTACCGCTCCCACCGCCTGGCGGGAGCCGCTGCGCCCCGCGGGGCGCGGGCCGGCGGGGGCAGCTGATTGGCATCGATAACATCTCGTGCCAGAGTGAGGCGCAAGCCTGGCGCAGAGGCCCGCCAGGGCGTCGGAGAAGGGGGTGGCCCGTGAACTCCTCGGGCGATGACGCGATATCGGTGGCGTTCCGCGGCATGGTCGTACGCCCGGACGAGTTGCGGCGCGGGCCCGGGTCGCGGGGCGGGCCCGACGGGTCGCGGGGCGGGCCGGAGCCGCTGAGCGGCCGCCCGCCGCGCCCGCGGGCGGCCCCGGACCCCGCGGCGGCTCCCCCGGGCGAAGGGGAAGCGGCACCCGGCGCGGCCCCGGCGCTGTCCTGGCGGGACGGCGAGCTGCTGCGCCACGGCCGCCCGCACCGGATCCTCTCCGGCTCCCTGCACTACTTCCGGGTGCATCCGCAGCAGTGGGCCGACCGGCTGGCGCGCCTGGCCGCGATGGGCCTGAACACCGTGGACACGTACGTCGCCTGGAATTTCCACCAGCCCCGGCGCGGGCGGCGGCCGCGGTTCGACGGGTGGCACGACCTCGGGCGCTTCCTCGGCCTGGCCCAGGAGGCGGGCCTCGACGTGATCGTCCGCCCGGGCCCGTACATCTGCGCCGAGTGGGACAACGGCGGCCTGCCCGCGTGGCTGACCGGCGTGCCCGGGATGCGTCCGCGCACCTCGCACGGCCCCTACCTGGACGCGGTGGCCGGCTGGTTCGACGAGCTGATCCCGCGGATCGCCGCCGCGCAGGCCGGGCGCGGCGGACCCGTCGTCGCCGTGCAGGTGGAGAACGAGTACGGAAGCTACGGAGACGACGCCGCCTACCTGGAGTGGCTGCGGGACGCCCTGACCGGACGGGGCGTCACCGAGCTGCTCTACACCGCCGACGGTCCCACCGACCTGATGCTCGACGCCGGCATGCTCCCGGGCGTGCCGGCCGCCGCCACCTTCGGGTCGAAGCCCGCGGACGCGGCGGCCGCGCTGCGCCGGCGGCGGCCCGGCGAGCCGTTCGTGTGCGCGGAGTTCTGGAGCGGCTGGTTCGACCACTGGGGCGAGAACCACCATGTCCGCTCCCCGCAGAGCGCCGCGGACACGCTGTCCGGGATCCTGGACGCCGGCGGCTCGGTGAGCTTCTACATGGCGCACGGCGGCACCAACTTCGGCCTGACGTCCGGCGCCAACCACGACGGCACCCGCTTGCAACCCACCGTCACCAGCTACGACAGCGACGCCCCGATCGCCGAGCACGGCGCCCTCACCCCGAAGTTCTTCGCACTGCGCGACCGCCTGCTGGCCCTCACCGGCGCCGAGGCCGCTCCCCCGCCGCCCGCGCCGGTGCTGCTGGCCCCGCGTACCCTGCGCCCCGTACCGCGTGCCGGACTGCTGGAAGGCCTGGCCGCCATGGCCGGGCCCGCCGTCCGCTCCCCCGCGCCGCCGAGCTTCGAGGAGCTGGACCAGCCGACGGGCCTGCTGCTCCACCGGGCCCTCCCGCGCGTCCCCGCCGGGCCGCACGAACTCAGCGTGCACGGCCTGCACGACCGCGCCCAGGTCTTCGTGGACGGCGCGCCGGCCGGGATCCTCGACCAGGAGACCTCCTCCCTCACCCTGCACGGCACCGGCGCACCCGTCCGCCTCGACCTGCTGGTGGAGAACCAGGGCCGGATCAACTACGGCCCGCTCCTCGGCCAGGGCAAAGGCATCCTCGGCGGCGTACGGATCGACCGGCGCCTTGTCCACACCTGGCGGACGCACGGGCTGCCGCTCGACGAGTGGACCCCCGCGGACGTCCGCCGCGCCCCCGCCGCCGCGCCGCCCGCGGGCCGGGCCGGATTCGCCACCGCGCATTTCACCGCGCCCGAACCGGCCGACACCTTCCTGGCCTTCCCCGGCTTCGCGAAGGGCTTCGCCTGGATCAACGGCACCCTGCTGGGCCGCTACTGGGAGACCGGGCCGCAGACCACGCTGTACGTGCCCGCGCCGCTGCTGACCACGGGCCGCAACACCGTCACCGTGCTGGAACTGGAGCGGTTCGGCGACGCGGTCGACCTGCGCGACCGGCCGGAGCTGGGGCCGCCGGAGGAATACGTCGAGACGTTCTGACGGGTCGGGGCGGGCGGTCAGGCCGCCGGGGACGGGCGGGCGGCTTCGGCCGCCTCCTGGAAGTCGGCGATGTCCCCGCCGTGCTCCCGCGCCCAGTCCGTCAGGACCTCGATGGGTTCGACGAGGGTCCGGCCGAGGTCGGTGAGGCGGTACTCGACCCGCCTCGGCGCCTCGGCACGCCGGTCGACCAGGCCGTACTGCTGGAGCCTGCGCAGCGTCTGGGTGAGGACCTTGCGCGAGACGCCGCCGATGAGGTCGACGAGTTCGCCGTGCCTGCGGGGTCCCTGGCTGAGGCCGAAGAGCACGAGCACGGCCCACTTGTCGGAGATGATCTCGACCGCCAGCCGGGTGGGGCAGTCGGCGAGGGAGGTCGCCCCGTCCACGTTCTGCATGACAGTCGAAGGTACCAGGAGGTAACGCGGGGCTCCGTAGCGTTTCTCCCGATCGGCCGAGCAGTACCGGATGAGGAGGAGTCACCATGCCACGAGTCGTCGTGTTCGACGAGTTCGGCGGGCCGGAGGTCATGCACGTCGTCGAGGAGCCCCTCACGGGACCCGCGGCGGGCGAGGTCCGGGTCAGGATCGAGGCGTTCGCGGTCAATCCGCTGGACGCGATGATGCGGTCCGGCGCCTCGCCCGCCCCCGTCCCCCTGCCGCACGCCCGCCTCGGCGTCGAGGGCACGGGCGTCGTCGACGCGCTCGGGCCCGGGGTCACCGGGCTGCGGGAGGGCGCGGCGGTCATCCTGGCGGCCGTCCCGGACGCGCACGTCCGGGGCAGCTACGCCGAATACACCACGCTCCCCGCGAGCCGCGTCGTCGCCCGCCCGGCCGGGCTCGGGACCACCGAGGCGGCCGCGGTCTGGGTCGCCTTCTCCACCGCGTACGGCGCGCTCGTCGAGAAGGCGGGGATGCGCCCGGGCGACCACGTCCTCGTCACCGCAGCGTCCGGTGGTGTCGGCCGGGCGGCGATGCAGATCGCCCGGCAGATCGGCGCCGTGCCCGTCGCCGTCACCCGGCACGCCGCGCGGGAGGACGAGCTGCTCGCGGCGGGCGCCGCCGCGGTCGTCGCGACCGACCGCGAGGACGTCGCCGAGGCCGTCGGCCGGCACACCGGCGGGGCGGGCGCGGACATCGTCCTCGACCTCGTCGGGGGCCCCGGCCGGCAGGACCTGCTGGGGGCGGCCCGCCCCGGCGGGACGCTGGTGGTCGCGGGCTTCCTCGACCCGCGGCCCACGCCCTTCCCCGCGGGCCCGCCGCTCACGATCCACAGCTACCGGAGCTTCGAGCACACCCTCGACGCCGCCGCGGTGCGGCGCATGGCGGCCTTCCTGGAGGCGGGTGTGCGCCTCGGCGCGCTGCGGCCCGCCGTCGACGACGGCGTGTTCTCCCTCGGCACCGTCGCCGCGGCGCACCGCCGCCTCGAACAGGGGCTGCACGGCGGGCGGAAGATCGTCGTGACGGCGTCCTGACGCGGCGCCGCCGCGCGCCGCGTCAGCGGGTCGCCTCGTGCGCGCGCTCGGCGAAGGCGCGCAGGCGCTCGATCAGGGCCGGGGGCGACTGGACGCGGAAGGGCAGGTCCAGCATCAGCAGGCGCACCGCCATCCAGTCGACACGGTCCGCGTCCACCCGCCAGCGGGACGTGCCGTCCGGAAGGGCGTCGACCTCGCCGGGCGCCCGGCCGAGCCTGGACCGCAGGACGTCGGCGGGGGCGTCGACGTCCACCACGGCCGGCGCCGTGGGCCACAGGCCGCGCAGCTTGGACTCGACGAATTCCGCCGCGTCGGCGGCGGGGAGCGCCCGCGGCGCCGCGCGGGCGCCGGTCGCGGTGACGTCGGCGAGCCGGTCGACCCGGAAGATGCGCCAGTCGTCGCGTGCCAGGTCCCAGGCGACCAGGTACCAGCGCCGCCCGCTGGCGACCAGCCGCTGCGGCTCGGCGTGCCGGCGGCTCTCGGCGCCGTCGCCCGCGCGGTAGGCGAAGCGGACGCTCTCGTGGTTGGCGATCGCCCCGGCGAGGGCGGTCAGGGCGGCGGGCTCGACGCGCGGGCCGCCGCCGGTCATCGTCACCACCGCGGAGCCCAGCGTGCCCACGCGGTGCCGCAGCCGCGACGGCAGCACCTGCTCCAGCTTGGTCAGGGCGCGCAGCGACGCCTCCTCGATGCCGTCGACCGCGCTGCCCGCCGCCGCGCGCAGGCCGACGGCGATGGCGACCGCCTCCTCGTCGTCCAGCAGCAGCGGCGGCAGCGCCTTGCCCGCGACGAGCCGGTAGCCGCCGAGCGAGCCCATCGTGGCCTCGACGGGGTAGCCGAACTCGCGCAGCCGGTCCACGTCCCGCCGTACGGTGCGGGTGCTCACCGCCAGCCGTTCGGCCAGTTCCGTACCGGACCACTCCCTCGGGGTCTGCAGGAGGGAGAGCAGATTCAGCAGTCGTGCCGGGGTGTCCGTCATGTTTTCCACAGTCCGCGCCTTGTAGGACAACAGCTGTCCTACATGACCCCTAGCGTAGAACCTGTCAGCGAACGAGGCAGGCAGGAGCCCCCAGGAATGAATACCGAGCGCAGGCGCTGGATCGCCCTCGCCGTCGTGATGACGGCGAGCTTCATGGACCTGGTCGACGCGACCATCGTCAACATCGCCGTCCCCAGCATCCAGCGCGACACCGGCGCCGGCTTCAGCGCGGTGCAGTGGATCACCGCCGGTTACGCCCTGGCGTTCGCGGTCGGCCTGATCACCGGCGGGCGGCTGGGCGACATCTACGGGCGCAAGCGCGTCTTCCTGATCGGGACGGCCGGCTTCACGGTCGCGTCGCTGCTGTGCGGGCTGGCGGCGAACCCGGAGATGCTGGTGGCGACCCGCATGCTGCAAGGCGTGACAGCGGCGCTGATGGTGCCGCAGGTGCTGTCGATCATCCACGCGACCTTCTCCGGCGAGGAGCGCGGCAAGGTCTTCGGCATGTTCGGCGCGATCATCGGCCTGGCGGCGGTCACGGGCCCGCTGCTCGGCGCGCTGCTCACCCAGTGGGACATCCTCGGGCTGGAGTGGCGGCCGATCTTCCTGATCAACCTGCCCTTCGGCATCGCCGGTCTGCTCCTCGGCCGCCGCTTCATCGACGAGTCGAAGGCCCCGCAGGCGCTCAGGCTCGACCTGGCAGGCGTCGCGCTGGCCACCGCCGGTCTGCTGCTGCTGATGTACCCGCTGGTCCAGGGCCGGGAGAACGGGTGGCCGCTGTGGGGCTACGCGATGATGGCCGGCGGGCTCGCCGTGCTCGCGGGATTCGTCCGCTACGAGCGGGCCAAGGCGGTCAGGGACGGCTCCCCGCTGGTCGAACTGGTCCTCTTCCGGGCCCGCAGCTTCGCCGCGGGCATCGGCGTCCAGCTGATATTCGGCGCCGCGTGCGGCCTCTTCTTCCTGGTCTGGACGCTCTACATGCAGATCGCGCTGGGCTGGTCCCCGCTGCACGCCGGGCTCACCGGTCTGCCGTTCACCGTCGCGTGCTCGGCCTCGGCCGGCATGTCGGTCCAGCTGCTGGTGCCGCGCTTCGGCCGTCTGGTGCTCCAGGCCGGGGCGCTGGTCACGGCCTGCGGCGCCCTCCTCTACATCGCGGAGGCCGCCCGCTACGGGCATTCCGTCCACTCGTGGCAGATGGCGCTGCCGCTGCTGGTGATGGGCCTGGGAATGGGCATGATCTTCTCGCCCCTGACGGACGCGGTGCTGTCCGACGTGCCGCAGGAGCACGCGGGCTCGGCCTCCGGCCTGATCAACACCACCAACCAGCTGGGCAACGCGTTCGGCCTGGCGCTGGTCTCGGTCGCCTTCACCGGCTCGACCCCGGTCCGCGCCTTCGAGCACGCGATGCTCTGGATGGTCGGCGCGCTCGCCGTCGTCGCCGCCCTCATGGCGTTCCTCCCCCGGCGCGGCGCGCGCACCGCGGAGCCCTCCGGGGGCGCGGCCGAGTCGGCGCAGGCCCCCGCCCTGGTGGGGTGAGGCCGCACAGGACCGGATCCGGCCGTGGCCGGGGGAGCAGCTTCCCCCGGCCACGGCCGCCCGCGTTTGGGACTCGCACCCCAGGTATGTCATCGTATGAAGACATCACGTGATGACAAGTGTGGGGAGAACGTCGATGACCGGCCGACATACAGGGTCCGACCTGCGGCAGCGCGCACTGGTTCCGGTACTGGTGTTCCTCGGCACAGTGGTCGCGCTGATCAGCAGCCTGGGGGCTCCGCTGGTCCCGACCATCGCCGATGTGGACCATGTGTCCCTGACCGACGCGCAGTGGTCGCTCACGATCACGCTGCTGGTCGGATCGGTCGCCACCCCCGTGATGGGCCGCCTCGGGGACGGGCCGCACCGCCGCCGGGTCGTCCTGGGGTCGCTCGCCACGGTGCTGGCCGGCAGCGTGCTGGCGGCGCTGCCGCTGGGCTTCGGCTACCTCGTCACCGGACGCGGGATGCAGGGGGTGGGCCTCGGGCTCGTCCCGCTGGCCATCGCCACCGCGCGCGACGTGCTGCCGCCCGAGCGGTCGCGCCCGGCGGTGGCGATGCTGTCCATCACCACCGTGGCCGGCGTCGGCCTCGGCTACCCGCTCACCGGGCTGATCACCGAGTCGCTGGGCATCCACGCGGGCTTCTGGTTCGGCGCGATCATCAGCGGCCTCGCGCTGCTGGCCGCGGCGCTGGTCGTCCCCGCGGTCGGCCCGCGGGAGAAGCGGCCGCTGGACGCCCCGGGGGCGGCGCTGCTCGCCGTCGGACTGGCGTCGCTGCTGCTCGCGCTGAGCGAGGGCGAGGTCTGGGGCTGGACGTCGGCGCGGGTGCTGGGACTGGTCCTGTTCGCGCTGGCGCTGCTGGTCGGCTGGAGCTTCCACGAGCTGCGCACCGCCCACCCGCTGGTGGACCTGCGGACGCTGCGCAACCGCTCGGTGCTGACCGCCAACGTCGCCGGGCTGATAGCCGGCGTGGCGATGTACATGCTGATGTCGATGGTCACCCGCTTCGTGCAGACCCCGAGCGCCACCGGCTACGGCTTCGGCACGTCGGTGCTGGTGACCGGGCTGGTACTGCTGCCCTTCTCCGCCGCCAGCGTCGCCTCCAGCAAGCTGGTGCCGCTGCTGACCCGGCGGACCTCCACCGCGATGGTGCTGCCGATCGGCTGTCTGATCTCGCTGCTGTCGATGGTGATGTTCCTGTTCGCCCGGGGCAGCCTGTGGGAGCTGTTCGTGGTCATGGGCATCGCGGGACTCGGCGTCGGCTGCACCTTCGCGGTGATGCCGGGGCTGATCGTCAACGCCGTGCCCGCGCACGAGACCGGCAGTGCCATCAGTTTCAACCAGGTGCTGCGTACCATCGGCTACACCACCGGCAGCGTGCTGAGCGCCGTCGTCCTGGAGGCGCACACCGCCCCGGGCCGGATACTGCCGGCCAACAGCGGCTACCAGGCCGCCGCCTGGCTGGGCTGTGCGATCTGGGTGGTCACCGGTGTCGTCGCGATCGTCCTGCCGAGGCGGTCCGCCGCCGGGAAGCGCCCTGTGACCCCCGTGACCGTGGACGAGGAACTGATGGACGAGAGCATCGCCGACGCCGAGAGCGCCGAGGACATCGCCACCGCGACACCGCACCGGTCCGGCCGGTGAGCCCCCCCAGACGGCGGGACTCCGCCCGCAGCCGGCAGCTGCTGCTGGAGGCGGCGGCCGGCCTCTTCGCCGAACGCGGGTTCGACCGCAGCACGACCAGGGAGATCGGCGAGCGCGCGGGCGTTGACCCGGCCCTGATCGCCCGCTACTTCGGCGGCAAGGCGCAGCTGTACATCGCCGTGCTCGACCTGGACCGGGCCAGCGCCCGGCCGGCCGACCTGCTGGAGCCCGAACGCAATCTGATGCTGGTCGACCGCGTCGACCGGCGCGGCCCCGGCCCGGTCTTCCGGGCCGCGGTCGCCCCGCTGGAGGACCCCGAGGTCCAGGCCACCGCCGTGGACCAGCTGCACTGGCGACTCGTGGACCCGCTGCGCGAGCGGTTCACCCGCGAGGGTCTGGACCGGCCGCAGCTGCGGGCGGAACTCACGGTGGCCGCCTTCGTCGGCATCGTCCTGTCCCGCCACGGCGGCGCCTTCCGGGCGCTGGCCGAGGCCGGCACGGACGAGGTCGTCCGCCTGGTGCTGGACATGCTCAACCCGCGCGACGGCACGGCGGATTCCTGACCCGGCCGGGAGCCGCCGCCCCGGGCGCCCGCCGGGCTGTCGCAGCGTCAGAGATGAAGCGCATGATCGTGGTGTGACGGCTGCTTCCTTCGCATGGTTGCAGTTCTTGCTGAATCTCCTCAAAGTCTTGCGGGGCCGGGAGCGCCCGCCCCAAGATGACCCGGCTGGTGTCGGGGAGCGGCGGACACTTCGAGGAGGCGGCGGCCGATGGCTGGACCGGTACCGGGGACGATGCTGGGCGGGGCGCGGATGACGGACCAGGTCGTCGTGGCCTTCGACGGGCCGGGCGCCGGGGTCGGCGCACTGACCTGGGGGCAGCGCAAGGTCTGGACGCTGATGCGGCAGGCCGGCACATCGATGAGCATGGGCGGCGCGGTGCCCGTCACCGACGGCCGGACGGTCGACGACCTCGCGGCGGAACTGCGGTTCTTCCTCTGCCGCTACGCCTCGATGCGGGCCCGCATCCGGACCGGGGCGGACGGCGGCCTGGTCCAGGAGGTGGCCGGCTCGGGCCGGGCCGTGCTGGGGATCGTCGACACCCCGGACGGCGGCGACCCGGACCAGGTCGCCCGGGAGCTGGCCGAACGGTGGGAGGCGACGCCCTTCGACCACGCCGAGGAGTGGCCGATCCGGATGGCCGCCGTACGCAGCCGGGGCGGCGTCACCCATGTGGTGGTGACGATCTCGCACATCGCCACCGACGGAGGCGGCATCGCCGTCATGCTGCGCGAGTTGGGCGAACGGGACCGGATCACCGGCGAGCCGGCCGAACCGGCTCCCGCGACGGGCCCGTTGGAGCTGGCCGCACTGCAGCGGACGCCGTCCGCCCGGCGGCAGAACGACATCTCACTGCGCCACTGGGAGCGCCTGCTGCGCGCGGCCGGACCCCGGCGTTTCGGCCCGCGCGTCGACCGCGGCGAGCCGCGCTACCGGCTCGCCGTCTTCACCTCCCCCGCCCTGCACCTGGCGTCGAGGGCCGTGGCCGCCCGCACCGGCGACGCGACGTCCTCGGTGCTGCTCGCCGCGTACGCGGTCGCGGTGGCACGGCTGACCGGCATCACCCCGGCCCTGATCCAGGTGGTCGTCAGCAACCGCTTCCGGCCCGGGCTGGCCGGCGTGTCCCACCCGCTGTCCGTGAACGGCCTGTTCATGGTCGACGTCGCCGACGCCCCCTTCGACGAGGTCGTGGACCGCACCCGGCGGGCCCTGGCCCTGTGCTCGAAGCACGCCTACTACGACCCGGACGCGCTGGACGAGCTGCGCGCCCGGATCGACCGGGAGCGCGGCGAAACCGTCGAGACCTCCTGCCTGTTCAACGACCGCAGGATCGGCGCGGGTGTCGAACCCCCCGCTCAGGTGCCGCCCTCCCGGCAGGAGCTGGAAGCCGCGCGGGCCGCGAGCACCCTGCGCTGGGGCAAGCCGTTCGAGACCTACCTCGACACACTGATGGTCCAGGTCGGCGCGGCCGCGGACACGGTGGAGCTGGAGATCCAGGTGGACACCCACCATGTGTCCGCCGACGACGTGCACGCCCTGATGCTCGACCTGGAGGCGCTGGTCGTCGCGGCGGCGCTCGACCCGGCCACCCCGACCGGCGTACGGACGGCCCCACCGCGGCTCGTCGGCGGGTGAAGCAGGTCCACCGCTGTTCTCCCCGCCCACACCGGCTGTTCACCGTGAGCCCTCGCCCGTATTCATCCACCGCTGGCACGTTCCGCTCGTGACTCCTTCCTCTCACGGCCCCCTGACCCGCCGCACCACGCTCAAGGGTGCGGCCGTCACGGCGGGCGCGCTGGCCCTCACCCTTTCCGCCCGGTCCTTCGACGCCGAGGCGGCCGCCGCCCCCGCGCACCAGGGCGTGTTCGGCTACGGCGTCGCCAGCGGCGACCCGACCGGCACCGCGGTCGTCATCTGGACCCGGGTGACCCCGCCCCGCAGGGGCCCGAAGGACCCGGTGGCGACCCCGGGCAGCGGCCTCGGCTCCCGTACGCACGTGACGTGGGAGGTGGCCCGCGACCGCCACTTCACCCGGATCGCCAGGCACGGCAGCTACCTCACCCACCCGGACAGCGACCACACCGTCAAGGTCGACGTCGAGGGCCTGCGGCCGTACACCCGGTACTTCTACCGCTTCAGGGCCGCGGGCGAGACCAGCCCCGTCGGACGCACCCGGACCGCGCCGGACGTCCCCGGCAGGTCGCACGCCCTCCGCTTCGCCCTGGTCACCTGCTCCAACTACACCGGCGGCTACTTCACCGCCTACCGCCAGATCGCCGCCCGCGACGACCTGGACTTCGTCCTCCACCTGGGCGACTACATCTACGAATACCCCAACGGCCCGGTCTCGGACGCCTCCGACCCCGACGGCCGCTACGGCCCCGCCGCCCTCGTCGGCGTCCGCGACGCGGAGCCGGCGAACAACCTCCTGACGCTGCGGGACTACCGGCTGCGCCACGCCATCCACAAGGCGGACCCGGACGCCCGGGCCGCCCACAACGCCCACCCGTGGATCACGATCTTCGACGACCACGAGGTCGCCAACAACGCCTGGGAGTCGGGCGCCGAGAACCAGGCGGCGGGCACGACCGCGGCGCAGTTCCACGCCCGGCGCAGCGCGGCCTACCAGGCGTACCTGGAGTGGATGCCGTTCCGCCTGCCCGACCAGAGCCGGCGGGTGCCGCACCGCGGGACCCGCTTCTTCCGCCGCTTCACCTTCGGCACGCTCGGCTCGCTCTCCGTCCTGGAGACCCGCCAGAACCGCAGCCGGCAGGTCGACTTCCCGGGCTTCACCGCCCAGGGCGGCGGTTTCATCCCGACCGCCCTCCCCGGGCTCACCGACCGGACCGACGCCGAGCTCGCCGACCCCTCCCGGCATCTTCCCGAGCCCGAGCAGCTCGCATGGCTCAAGGCGGGGCTCAGGGCCGACGACGGCTGGCACCTGATCGGCAACCAGGTCGTGCAGACGCCGGTCCGCTTCCCCGCGGCCGCCATGGCCCCCACCGCGATCGAGAGCAACGGCGGCCCGCTGCCGGACACCGCCCTGCTGGTCAACTCCGACCAGTGGGACGGCTACCAGGCCGACCAGGCGGCGGTCACGGCCGCCTACGCCGCGTCGCCGGGCGACGTCGTCGTCCTCACCGGGGACATCCACTCCTCGTGGGCGACGGAGATCCCCTCCACCGCGGGGGCCACGGCGCCGGGCACGACCGGCTACACACCGGCCGCCGTGGAGTTCGTGACGCCGTCCGTCACCTCCGACGGCTTCTACGAGCAGGTCGCCCCCCTGCTCCAGGCGCGGAACCCCGCGGTCACCCCCGAGGAGGTGGTGGCCACCGTGGAGCAGCTCATCTCCTCCTCGCGCCAGGTCAACCCGTGGGTCCGCTACCTCGACGGCGTCGGCCACGGCTTCTCCGTCCTGGACGTGACCGAGGAGCGGGTCCAGGCGGACTTCTACCTCACCCCGGTCCCGACCAGCGCCCAGCCCGACCCCCGCGTCGTGCCGACCGCCCTGCCGACGTACCGCACGAGCTGGCTCACCGTGAAGGGCACCAGCACCCTGACCCGGGCGAACGCCCCCGTCGGCCCCCGCGCCGACAACCCGGCGTAACACCACCCCCGGCGACGGTCCGCGCCCTCACTGCGCCCACCGCCACCCGGCGCCGGGCTATCCGGCGCTCTCGTGGTCGACGAAGGCGGCCACCGCGGCCGCTGTCGCGTCGGGCTGCTCCTCGGGAATGAAGTGTCCGGACTGCGGAACGACGACGCCCGTCACGTTCTTCACCCAGGGGCCGAGGGACGCGGCCATGTCGGGGATCGAGCCGTGGGAGCCGGAGACTCCCAGGACCGGGACGCCCACGTGGGCCCGGTCGAGCGCGGCACGGTTCCTGCGCGCTGATTCCGCGGCTTCGCGGTAGTAGGCGAGGGACGCCCGGAGCCCGCCCTCGGCCGCGACGGCGGCGGCGTAGTGGTCGACCTCGGCGCCGTCGAAGGTCTCCGGGGACAGCGCCTTGGCCCGCAGGAACCAGTCGACGTAGTCGCGCTCGCGGCCGCGGATCAGCGCCTCGGGGAGTTCCGGCACCAGGTGGAAGGCGAAGTGCCAGGTCTTCCAGGCCCGTTCGGGATCCGTCGGGATGGAGTCCGGGAGGGTGACGCCGGGAATCCCGGCGTCGAGCAGCACGGCGCCGTGCAGGCGGTCCTCGTACGTCAGGGCCAGCGAGAAGGCGACCCAGGCGCCGATGTCGTGGGCGACGAGCCAGCACCTCGGCACGTCGAGCGCGGTCAGCGCGGCCTGGACGCGCGACGCGACGGTGTGCGTGTCGTAGCCGTCTCGCGGGCGGTCGGAATGGCCCTGCCCCGGCAGGTCGATCGCGATCACGCGGGATCGCCCGGCGAGGACGGGCATCACCTTTCGCCAGGCCCACCACGTCTGCGGAAATCCGGCGAGCAGGACGACGGCGGGGCCGGAGGGTGGGCCGCCCTCCACGGCGTGCAGCCGGATTCCTTCCGCCTCGACCCAGCGGTGCGTGAAGCCCGCCAGGTCGTGAAGTGCCAACCCGGGGACGGGGTTTCGGTCGCGGGAGCTGTTCGGAGCGGTGCCGGTGTCGGTCATGGCCGGAACCTAACACATCTTGAACTGATCAGTTCAAGATAAGATGGGCAGGGCCACACTGACCCGGCCCACGAACGAGGTGCATGCGCGATGGCGGGGAAGAAGCAGTTCGACGTGCACGTCGCGCTCGACGCGGCGATGGTCCAGTTCTGGCGGGCCGGGTACACCGACACCTCCCTCGACGACCTCTCCCGGGCCACGGGGCTGAACCGCAGCTCCCTCTACTCCTCGTTCGGCGACAAGGAGTCGCTCTACCTGCGCTGCCTGGACCGCTACACCGCGCGGTACGGAGCCAGGTACGACCGGGCACTCGCACCCGCCCCGGAGGAACCGCTCCGGGCCGTACGGGCGTTCTTCGACGTCACCCTGGGGCGCATCGCCGACCCCGACGTGCCCACCGGATGCCTGGTCGCCCAGACGGCGATGGCGGCGTCGGTACTCGGCCCCGCCATCGCCGCGCGGGTGGTCGAAGCCCTGGAATCCCAGCGCGCCCGGCTGCGGACCGCCCTGACCGGACCGGAGTTGGCCGAGGCCGCCGCCGACGACGTCGCGGTGTACATCGCGGCGGTCAACCAGTCGCTGGCCGTGCTGAGCCGGGCCGGAGCGGGCCGGGAGCAACTGCGCACGGTCGTCGACGTCACCCTGAGCGGGCTCTCGCACACCCTGCACGACCGCCCCTGAACATGTGTCACTCGACACATCAGGTAATCCGCGCCGAGCCCCAACCGCGCCCGGCGATCTTGCGTGTAGAAGTGCGTAAGCGCTCACTGAGAGCCGCTGCTCTTCAAATGAACGGGAAACCATGCGTGTTCAGAAGGCCTCGATCATGGCGGCCGCCGCCGTCACCGCGGCGCTCGCCCTCACCGCCTGCGGCGGCAACGACGACAGCGGGACGAGCGACGCCGCCGGAAGTCCCTCGGCCTCGACCTCCGCCGCGGCCCCCGCCAGCCCCTCCGCCTCGGACAGCGCCGCCACGAAGGACGGCTCCGGCAGCGGTTCCGACTCCGGCGGTGGCTCCAGCTCGGGCAGTGGCTCCGACTCCGGCTCGGGCAGCGGGATCTGCCACGCCGACGGGCTGAGCGGCGCCGTCGCGGCGGGCAGCGGGGCCCAGTCGGTCGGCTCGCAGGGAGCGGAGGTGATCGAGCTGACCAACACCGGCTCCGCCTCCTGCACCATGCACGGCTTCCCCGGGGTCGACCTGATCGCCTCCGACGGGCACCACTGGTCGCTCTCCCGCAAGTCCGCCTCCCCGGCCACGGTCACCCTGGCACCCGGCGGCAAGGCCTACTTCGCCGTCGACTACCTGCCCTACGAGTCCGGTGACGGCACGGAGTTCAAGGCGACCTCCCTCCTGATCACCCCGCCGAACGACACCCACCAGCTCTCGGTGAAGTGGGGCGAGCAGTCCGTGCTCGACCAGAGCGCGGCCACCCACCCGGGCACCTACGTCGAACCGGTCGTCCACTCCAACCCCGCCCAGGGCTGAGCAACGGGAACCCCGCACGCCCGGCCCCCCGCCTCGGTCAGGAGGCGGGGGGCCGGGCGCGTACCCGGCGCCCCGGGCGGGTGGGCGCCCCGGAGCCGGGGCGGCTACTCGCGCAGGTACGTCTCGCTGAAGCTGGTGCCGTTGGAGCCGAGCGCGCCGGTACGGGCCTCGTAGGCGCCGTTCGACGGGTCGAGGGCGACCGGGCCGAAGGAGCCGAGAGAGCTTCCGTTGACGGTGGCCGAGGTGAAGTTGAGGGTGCCGAAGTTCGGGTAGGCCCCGGTCGGCGACTCGATGATGACCTCGGCGCTGAGCCGCTTCGCGGAGAGGGACTTGGTCGTGGTGTAGGTCCAGCCGCGCGTGGAGTCGGTGAGCTTCAGGGTGTACTTGTTGCTTCCGGCGAAGGTCACCTGGGCGGTGATGTGGTCGCCGGCCGAGACCGGGTACGAACTGAGGCTCAGGTAGACCGGGTTCGCCGGGTACATCTCGTACCAGGCCTGGTGCACGGGCCGGCCGCTGGAGCAGTCGGTCGCCACCCCCGTCTGCTCCACGGTGGACGAGCCGTACCCGTCGATGCCGACCCAGGGGGCGTAGAGGTCGTTGCTGGAGTTGCAGGTCGCGTTCGCCTCGGTCCAGGTCGCCGAGACCGAGGTGAAGCCGCTGCCCGTGGCGGCGTACCCGCCCCAGTTGTAGCCGTTGATGTTGTAGTGCAGGGGGCGGAAGGACAGTTCCGGTGCGGCGGCCGCGCCGGCCGGTACGGCGGGGGCGGCGAGGGCGGCCGCCGCCAGCGCAACGGTGGCGACGCGGGAGAGGGATCTGCGCATGCTGGCTCCTTCGTGGGGTTCAGGATGCTCAAGGCGCCGCCCTGGGCCGGGTGAGGAACTTGGGGCGGCAGTACAGCGTCACCGAAGGTCATGCACCTGTCAATACGCCAAAGTGCCCGGCATCACGCGCCACCGGGCCGCACCCGCGCCGACCGGGCACTCCTCCCCCGATTCCGTCACACCAGCCCCACCGGCACCATCTCGTGACGGTGTGTCCGACGCGGCTCCGGTGCGGCGGTGCTCACGGTTTGCGGGTCACCCAGAGTGATTCCGCCGGCCAGCGGTGTGCCCAGTCGGGCGGGTCGGTCCGGTTGTAGCCGTTGGCCGTTCCGGGGTCGGGCCGCGGCTCGATGAGGTCGTCGACGACGAGACCCGCGCCGCGCAGGACCCTGATCCAGTCGCCGTAGGTGAGCTGGTAGCTGGTCGCGCCGTCGCTCTCGTCGACGGTGTCCAGCCCGAAGTAGTCCTGCTGGAGCGTCGTGGTGACACGGCCGGCGGCTTCGTCGTAGCAGGCTTCGAACCACGGGCTGGCGACGTTGAACACCAGGCGCCCGCCCCGGCGCAGTACGCGTGCGGCCTGCGGGACAGCAAGCTGCGGGGGCGCCCAGCTGAGTCCGCCGTAGTCGCAGAACACCAGGTCGAAGGTGTCGGCGGCGAAGGGGAGGCGTTCGGCGGCGCCCTGCACCAGCGGGTAGCGGGCCGTTCCCCTCGTGCGGGCCGCCGCGGCGAGCTGGGCCTCGGACAGGTCGAGCCCGACGACGGTGGCGCCCTCGGCGGCGAGCGCCCTGGACCACTGGCCGGCGCCGCAGCCGAGTTCGAGGACGCGCTTGCCGGTGACGTCGCCCAGCGCGTGCAGACGCGCGTCGGGGAGGGAGTACATGCCCCACAGCCGGGGCCTCGCGCCGATCCGCGGGTCGTGCTCGTGCTGGTAGGCGCCGCTGATCCGGTTCCAGAACCGCCGGTTGGCGGAGACGCTGTCCACGCGCCGACCCAAGCACTGCCCGGCGGGGCGGTCAACAGGGTTGCGGGGCGACCGGGGCGACGGCCCGCCGGGGGCTTCTCCACCCCGGGTTCCACCCGTGGGTCCAGGCGTCGCGGGCCCGGTGAGAACAGGCTTGGGGGCATGACAACGACCGAGTGGATCACCGACATCGCTCTCATCCTCGTCGTCTTCCGGCAGCTGCGGGAAGGCCGGCTGGACCTCAGGACCTTCCTGATCCCGCTGGGGATCGTGGCCTTCGTGGCCCACGCGTACCTGGACTCCGTCCCCACCGGGGGCAACGACCTGGTGCTGGTCGGGGTGCTCATGGGCGCGGGCGCCGTACTCGGGGTCGCCGGCGGCGTCTACACCCGGGTCAGGGCCGCGGGCGAGCACATCCTGATCAAGGCGGGCGCGGTCTCCGCGGTCCTGTGGGTGCTCGGCATGGGTGCCCGGATGGGCTTCCAGCTGTGGACCGAGCACGGCGGCGGCGACGACGTCGCCCGGTTCAGCATCGCCCACCACATCACCAGCGACCAGGCGTGGGTCGCGGCCTTCGTCCTGATGGCGCTCACCGAGGTCGTCACCCGGCTGGCCACGATCTTCGTCCGCAGCCGGATGCTGACCGCAGGGCAGCCCGCCGCCGCCTCCGACCGCGTCGCGGTCCGACCGTGAGTTATGGTCTGGCCGTGCCCACCGCCGAGACCGCCCCCTCCCCCGGACAGGTCCCGCCCCCGCCGGCCGCGCCCCGGCCGGTCCCGGGCCGGGACCCCCGGGTGCAGTGGGCCCTGACAGCGGCGGTCATCGTCAGCGGGGCCCTGACGATCCGGCCGATGGGCTTCAGCGGGCGGGGACTGGCGGTCGCGGTCCTGTTCGCCGTGAACTGCGTTGCGCTGCTGGCCCGGGGCCTGCCCCCCGGCAGGGTCCCGCCGCGTGTCGCCCTCGTCTGGCTGTCGCTGGGCGTCCTCGCGGCGGCCGCGCTGATCGGCGTCAGCCGCAGCGGGACGGGCTACCTCTTCGCCTTCTTCCTCTCCGGCCACATCGGATACCGGCTGCCGGCCAGGCAGGCCCTCGTCCTGGCGGTGGCCTGCGGCCTGCTCTGCGGCGGCGTCCTGTACTTCGAGGTCGGGCCCGGTCACGACCTGCTGCCCTGGGCCGTCGGTCTCACCACCGGCGCGCCGGTCATGGTCGGGATGCTCAACCGCACCCAGCACCAGGCCGTGGACGCGGCGCTGTCGGCGGCAGAGAGCGCGGAGCGCGCCGCCCGGGCCGAGGCGCAGGCCGCCGTGCTCACCGAACGCGGCCGGATCGCCCGGGACGTGCACGACGTCCTGGCGCACACGCTGGCCGGGATCAACATGCAGCTGGAGCTGGCCGACGCGCTGCTCGACACCGGCGATCTGGAGAAGGTCAGGGCGGCCAACGGCAGGGCCCACAGCCTCGTCAAGGAGAGCCTGAAGCAGGCGCAGTGGACCGTGCACGCGCTCCGCGAGGACGCGCTGCCGCTGGTGGAGACCCTCACCGCGATGCTGGAGTCGTCCGGCCACCGCGACGCCCTGACCGTCTCCGGCACCCCGGTGGACGTACCGGCCCGGGTGACCCAGAATCTGCTGCGGATCGCCCAGGAGTCCCTGACCAACGCCGCGCGGCACGCCCCGGGCGGCGAGGTACGGGTGGAGCTGGCCTTCACGGCCTCAGCGACGGCGCTGACGGTACGCAACCGGCCCGCCACCCGTACGGTCGACGCCGGGGTCGGCAGCGGAATGGGCCTGATCGGCATGCGCGAACGCGTCGCCCTGCTGGGCGGCACCCTCACCGCGGGACCGGTCACCGAGGGACCGGACCGAGGCGGCTGGCAAGTGGAGGCAGTGATCCCGCGATGAGTGACCCTGTGACGAATGAACCCCCCGAGGGCACCCGGCCGTTGCGCGTGGTCGTCGCCGACGACCAGGCCGCCGTACGCGAACCGCTCGCCGCGGTGCTCGACCTGACCGAGGACATCGACGTCGTCGCGGCGGCCGCGGACGGCAGCGGCGTACTGGACGCGGTCGCCGCCGGTCCGGTGGACGTCGTACTGATGGACCTGCGCATGCCCGTGCTCGACGGGATCGAGGCCACCCGCAGGCTGAGCGACGCACACCCCGAGGTCGCCGTCGTCGTGCTCACCACCTTCGCCGACGACGACTCGATCCTGGCCGCCCTCGGCGCGGGCGCCCGCGGCTATCTGACGAAGAACGCCGGACGCCAGGACATCGTCCGCGCGATCCGCGCCGCCGCCGCGGGCCAGTCCGTCCTGGACCGCGAGGTCCAGGACCGGCTGCTGGCCACCCTCCGCGCGAGGCCCACGGCGTCCGGGCAGCAGCTGCCCGCCGATCTCACGCCCCGCGAACGCGAGGTGCTCACCCTGATCGGCCAGGGGCTGCCCAACCGGGCGATCGCCGAGAAGCTCTTCGTGAGCGAGGCGACCGTCAAGACGCACATCAACAACCTCTTCGCCAAGGCCGGCATCCGGGACCGGGCCGACGCAGTGCGCCGCGCCATCGCGGCCGGCCTGGCCTGACCCCTGGCCGCCGCGCCCTACGGCTCGCGCCGCCAGAGGGACAACGTCCCCTGCGCGCCTCCGGTCGCGAGCAGCGGCGCGTGCGCGGCGGCCGCGACGCACCAGGCGGCCTCCGCGTGGCCGGTGAGCGTCTCCGTGCGGGCGTTCCCGTCCCACACCACGGTCCTTCCGTCCTCGCCCGCCGAGACAAGGGCGGTCAGGTCCCCCTGCCGGAAGAAGGCGAGCGCGGTCACGGGGCCGTCGTGCGTCCGGGTGTGCGCGAGGTGGGCACCGGAGGGGATGTCGTACACGTGCAGGACCCCGTCCGCCGTTCCGAGGGCGACGACGTCGTGCCCGCCCCAGCGGCCCGTGGCGAGGACGCCGATCGGGACTTCCGAAGGGCGGGCGGACCAGGTGGCCTGGCGGCCGGCGCCGCCCCATGCCTGGAGCAGCCCGTCGTCCTGGCAGGTGACGATGCGGCCGGCGTGGTATCCGATCAGCGAGCAGGGCCGTCCCAGCCGGATCACCACGGTGGGCGGCGCGGCCGGTGCGCCGTCGTCGCGGGCGGGGTCCGGATCGGGCACGGGACCGAAGGTGTCCGGGTCGATCCGGCGGTCGGGGGCCGCGGCCTCGGTGGACGCGGAGGCCGCCGCCCTGGCGGTGGCCTTGCGGTCGGTCTCCACGGCGGTGAGGTCCCTCAGCCGCACCGTGCCCTCCGCGTCGGCGTAGACCAGGCGGGAGTCGTCCCGGCCGTCGACCGCCACCGCGGTCATCGGCGCCGGCGCCTCCCCTGCGACGTCGTTGAGGGGGACCACGATGTCCTCCGCGGGATTCCACAGCCGGAGCGTCCCGCCGTCGTCCAGCAGCGCCACGCGCCCCGTGGCCCCGCCGCCGCAGGCGAGCAGGGACCGTACACCGGGCGTCGCCCGCCACGGGGCGCCGAGGAGGGCGCCGTCGGGCGCGCGGCGCGCGACGAGACAGGCGCCCTCGTCGCCCTCGGCGGCCGTGATCAGCTCGGGGCGCCCGCCCGGGCCCGTCGTCCAGCACATCGCGCGCACCGCGCCGGAGTGGCCCGACGCCTGTGCGGCGCGGACGGGGCGGAGGTCCCAGACCCTGACCCGGCCGTCCTCACCACCGGTCACGTACTGCTCCCTGCCGGCCGCGCGGTGCACGGCGAGCGCGGTCACGGGCCCGTCGTGGGAGTCGATGGTCCCGCGCGGGGCACCGGTCCTGGCGTCCCACATCCGCAGGCGGCCGTCCTCGCAGGCCGCGAGGAGGACCAGCCGCCGGGAGAGCCAGCCGAAGGCGACACCGCGGGCGGCGGCCGGCAGGGACGGTTCGTGCCGCAGGCACTCGCCGGTGTTGGCGTCCCACAGCGCGAGGGCCCGGTCCACCGTGGCGGTGACCGCGAGCAGTCGGCGCCAGGGCCCGCCGAGCGCGACCGCGCGGACCGGGGCCGTGTGGTCGAGCACGCCGCGCAGGGAGCCGTCGCGCAGATTCCACAGCCGGGCGCTGTGGTCGGCCGAACCGGACAGCACGATCCCGCCGCCGGGCGTACGGGCCGAGGCGAGCGAGAGCACGGTGTCGTCGTGCCACCCGGTCCTGCGCGCCGCCGCCCGCGCGGCCCTCTCCCCGGGCTGCGGCGGGGCGGAGGGCAGGCTGCCGAAGTGGAGGATCTCGGCGTCGGGGACGGTGGCGGCGATCAGGCCCAGGTTGTCGGGATCCGGGATGAAGGCGGAGACGGCCGGGGAGACCGGTTCGGTCCCGTCGCCCGCGCCGTCCCAGGCGTGCAGCCGGGTGCCGTACCGGGCGACGACGAGCGGCGACCCCTCGGCCCGGCCCAGCAGCGCGAGGGCGGAGGGCGGCCGGCCGGGTACGCCCGGCAGGGCGGGTCCGCCGGAACGGTGCCGGTCCACGGCCTCGGCGTCGAGGGGCGCATCGCCTTCCTGATACCGGCCGCCAGATGCGACGCCTCCTCCGACAGATCCTCCCGCGGCCCACCGCGCTCCGGCACGTCCACGTCCGCCCCACCCCCGCTGCTCCGCGGACCCCGGCCTCGCGCCGGAATCCGTCCCCGCTCCTGGAATCACATGCCCGGGGATTCCGACGGATACGCCGCCACCGTGACATCGACGGAATCCACGACGGAGCAGCCGACGGGCAGCGTCTTGAAACTGACGTCGTCGTCCGCATTCGGCTTGGCCGCGTGAAGTACCTTGACGCACGCGGGTGACGCGTCGACGAGACAGATGGTGTGCGGGGTGTTCACATCGCCGACGCTCCCGACTCCCTGGTCCACGATGTGCCAACTGCCGTCGCTCGGCGCGATAGGGGCGAACGGCGGTGTGCCGTTCAGGAAGTACGCCTGGTCCCCGGTGGGGTCGAAATCAAAGATCCACCCGGTGTCGCCGTTCGGATCGCGGGCGTCGACCCACCGCCGGTGACGAACAGCCCGGCGATTACGGCCGCGAGGGCGGTTCCCACCACACCGATAACGGCGACGACGAGTAATGTGCGTGTCGCCCAATGCTCGACCTACTCCCTCGGAGGTGCATTCTTGCAGCGGCCGGGGAGTTCCCGATTCCCGTGTTATCAGTGGTGCGCAGGAGCGAAATGCTCATTCGCGTTGTCCGGCAGTTCACGGCGACCTCGACCGCCACGCGCCGCACACCGCCGGGAGGGCCCCCGCGAGGCCGCCGGGCAGGTGTGCCCGGCGGCCCGCGGGCGGGTCGAAGGAGCGGTCAGAGCGCGGGCCCGACGGTGAAGTCGGCGGAGGAGCTGGTGATCGGCGTCATGGTGTTGTCGAACGCCCGGTAGTCCGCGGTCAGTTCCACCGCGGTCGGCGGCAGGTCCGGCGCGGCCGTGAAGGTGAGGGTGATCGCGGTGGTCTGCGGGGTGACCGCGCAGGTCGCCAGGGTGGAGGTGTTCGCGCTGTAGTTGTTGTAGGTGTTCTGGTATTCGACCGGCACCAGGGTGCACTGCGCGCCGCCGTCGCCCGTGACGGCCGTGACGTTCAGTCCGGGCGGCAGGAAGATGTTCTGGCTGCCGTCGCTCCACGAGGCGTCCGGGTCGGTCCACACCTCGCCGGGCGTGGCGGACGAGGCGCGAAGCGGCACCGTGCCGTTGTCCGCCGCGTGGACGGCGACGCGCTCGGTGGCCGTCTGCCCCGCGCCGAAGTCGGTGGGCTGCACGTCCACGCTGTCCTGCGCCGCCCGGGCCTGCGACTCGACGGCGGTGAGGTCGGTCGTGCTGGTGAAGTGCTTGCCCGCCCGCTGCGCCTTCTGGATCTTCGCGAGCGTGTCGTCCTTGTGCGGGACGATGGTCGCCGTGACCCCGATGACCGAGCCGTCCGGGGTGTCGGCACCTATGTGCTCGCCGAAGCTGGCGTAGGGCACCTGGCCGAGCACGTCCATGTCGCAGAGGAACGCGGCCGTACCGCTGCCGGTCGCGGCCGCGGCCGCCGGGAGGCAGGAGCCCTCTTCGAGGGTGGAGGTGAAGCCGGCCGGGATGTCCGGCACGTCGGTGCCGTCGAGCTTCGGCGCGCCGAGGGTGTACATCAGCAGGACGTTGAGGGGTGCCGGGGTGGTGTTGGTCTCGCCCCGGCGGGTCAGCTGGAAGGAGTGGCCGCTGTCGTAGTCCTGCGGGAGCGTCTGCGGCTGCTTGCCGCCGCCCCACGGGGCGTCGAAGCCGAAGTTGTCCAGGTTGACGGCGTGTGCCGCCGCCGCCGTGCCGAGTTGGGCGCCGCAGGCGGCGAGGACTGCCGCCGCGAGCATGGCGAGGGACCTGCGCATGGTCATAGCACTCCGCTGCGAAGAGGCGGCAGGAGCCGCCGGTGCACACCGGCCGGAGTGGCCGGCCGCCGCACCTTACCTCCCATATCCCTTACGGCGCCCGTAGTTTGTGTATGCCGAAATATACGGAGCGCCTGCTTCAGCGCTTGATGCCGACGCCGCTGTAGAAGCCGATGTGGGCGAGTTCCGCCTCGGTCGGCTCCGCTCCTTCGAAATGCCACAGCGACGGCTGGACGACGCCGGGCTCGATCAGTTCCAGGTCGCCGAAGAAGGCGCGTACCTCGTCGTAGGAGCGCAGGTTCAGGGTCGCGGTGGCGCCCCTGTCGCGGTAGACGTCTCGGGCCTGCGACGACCTCGGGTCGGCCCGGTGGAAGTCCTGGGTCCCGTGGCTGAGGACCAGGTAGCTGCCCTGGGGCAGGGCGTCCCGGTAGGCGGCGACGAGCCCGGCGGGGTCCTCGTCGTCCCGGACGAAGTGCAGGATGGCGAGGAGCATCAGGCCGACCGGCCGGTCGAGGTCGATGAGCTCGCCGATGGTCGGGTGGCCGAGAATGCTCTCCGGGTCCCGCAGGTCGCCGAGGAAGAAGCCGGTGTTGCCCGTGCCCAGCAGATGCGCCCCGGCGTGCGTGGCGACGATCGGGTCGTTGTCGACGTACGCGACCCGTACGTCCGGCGAGACCGCGTGTGCCACCTGGTGGGTGTTCGGGGCGGTGGGGATGCCGGTGCCGATGTCGATGAACTGCCGGACGCCGTTCTCGGCCAGGAACCGCACGGCGCGGTGCATGAACGCCCGGTTGGCCCGGGCCATGGGCACGATGTCCGGGGCCAGGTCGATGACGCGCTGGGCCGCCTCGCGGTCCACCTCGTAGTTGTCCTTGCCGCCGAGGTAGTAGTCGTACATACGGGCAGGGTGCGGCCTGCTCGTGTCGATCTCCGCGACAGGGAAGCCCTGTTCGGTCAACGCCGTCCTCCGGTTCGTAGCGGCCCCGCCACTGCGCGGGTCCTCACTGCTGGGTGTGTGCCGGGCCAACTCCCCTGGCAGGACAGCAGTCTGTCATGGTGTCAGCGCACCCGACAGCCTGTAGTGCCGATTCTGCAAATTGCAGATCGAACATCGCAGTGGCGGGCCGTGGTCACCGTGCGAGGACCACCGCCTGCCCGCTCACCCGCACCCGCGGGTCCGCGGCGGACGCCTCGACGCGGAGCAGGCTGGGCCGGCCGAGATCCTCTCCCTGGCGGACGGTGAACGCGCCGGACGGCGGAAGGGCGCCGAGGGTGCGCAGGTAGCCGCCCAGGGCGGCGGCCGCGGCGCCGGTGGCCGGGTCCTCGACGACACCGCCGATCGGGAAGGGGTCGCGGGCGTGGAAGAGTTCCGGGGATTCCCGCCACACCAGCTGGAGCGTGGTCCAGCCGCGCCGGTGCATGATCTCGGCCAGGGCGTCGAAGTCGTAGTCGAGGGCCGCGAGACGCTCACGGGTGGCCACGGCCAGGACCAGGTGGTCGTTCCCGCCGAAGGCGACGTGCGGGGGCAGCGCCGGGTCGAGATCCTCCGCGGACCAGCGCAGGGCCGCGAGGGAGGCGCTCACCTCCTCGTCGTCCGCCGGCCGGGAGCGGGTGGGAACGCTGGTGAGCGTCGCCGTCACGGAGCCCGCGGGCCCCGCGGAGGTGTCCAGGGCGATCTCGCCCACCGGCGTGTCGAAGACGAGCGGGCCGGCGCCGATCCGCTCGGCGGTCGCCACCGCGGTGGCCACGGTCGCGTGGCCGCAGAAGGCGACCTCGGCGAGCGGGCTGAAGAAGCGCAGCCGGAAGCGGCGCGCCCCGTCGTCCGCGGCGGTGACGAACGCGGTCTCCGAGTAGCCGACTTCGGCGGCGATCGCGAGCATGGCGGCATCGTCCAGTGCGGCCGCGTCGAGGACGACGCCGGCCGGGTTGCCGCCCGCGGGGTCGGTGGTGAAGGCGGTGTAGCGCAGGATCTCGGGGCGTGTCTGCAAGGTCATGCCCCTACCGTGGCACCGCCCGGGCATCCTTACCAACGATCGATATCGATCACATCCATCGGCCCGTCCGATGGTAAATGGCTAGGGTGCAGGGCATGGACACCCGTCTGCTGCGCACCTTCGCCGCCGTTGCCCGGACCGGGAACCTGACCGCCGCGGCGGAGCACCTGCACCTCGTCCAGTCCACCGTCACCGCCCAGGTGCAGGCGCTGGAGAAGGAGCTCGGCCTGCGTCTCTTCGACCGGCTGCCGCGCGGGGTCGTGCTCACCGGCCCCGGGGGCGAGGTGCTGGCGCAGGCGGAGGCGGTGCTGGAAGCCGAGTCCCGGCTGCGGGCGGTCGCCGCCTCGGCGGGCGGCGCGGGCGGGCGGGTGACCGGGCGGGTGGTGCTCTCGGCCGGTGAGACGCTGGTGTCCGCGCGGCTGCCGGGAGTCATCGCCGCACTGCGGCGCAGCCACCCCGGCGTCGAGGTGGACCTGCGCACGATGGGCACCGCGGCCGCGGTCGCCGCGCTGCGGACCGGCGAACTGGACCTGGCCCTCCTCCTGGAGGACGAGGCGGCTTTCCGCGACATCGAGTGCACGCCGCTGGCCGGCGAGCCGCTGGTGCTCGTCTGCTCCCCGGACCACCCGGTCGCCCGCGGCGGCACCGACTCGCCCGCCGGCTGGGCGGAACTGGCCCGTGAGGACTACTTCCTGCATGAGCAGGGCTGCTCGTACAGCGACCGCTTCATCGAACGGCTGCTCACCGCCGCCGAGGGCGCGCAGCCCCGGATCACCCGCTTCGGCAGCCTGGAGGCCGCCAGGTCCTGCGTGACCGCGGGCCTCGGCCTCAGCCTGCTGGCCCGCGCCAACGTCGCGGACGCACTCGCGGCGGGCCGGCTGACGCAGGTGCCCGGCACGCACTTCCCCGACGTCACCGTCCAGTTGGCCCGCCACCGCCGGCGCTGGCTCTCCCCCGCGACAGCCGCGCTCACCGCGGAGCTGCCCCGCCACTTCCCGCACTGAGCGCGGTCCCGCCGCAGGCAGGGCGCGCGAGGTCCCCGCGCCGCGGACCGGGAAGTGGTCGGCGACGGCCGACGCTCAGCCGTTCACCACCCCGAGCAGCGCCCGCACGGTCTCGGCCATGGCGTCGCGGCCGCTGGTGACGTAGGGGCGGGGGTCGGTCAGGTCCGGCCGCGCCGCCAGGGTCTCGCGGACCGCGCGGGTGAAGGCGATGTTGAGGGCGGTCCCGATGTTGACCTTCGCGATGCCGGCCCGGACGGCGCGGCGCAGTTCGCCGTCGCCGACGCCCGAGGAACCGTGCAGGACCAGCGGTACGGGGACGGCCCGGCGGAGCCGTCCGATCAGCTCGTGGTCCAGCGCGGCCGAACGCTCGGTCATCGCGTGGCTGCTGCCGACGGCGACGGCCAGCGCGTCCACGCCGGTCTCCGCGACGTAGTCCGCCGCCTCCCGCGGGTCGGTGCGCACGCCGGCCGCGTGGGCGCTCGCGGGGGCGTCGGGCTTGCCGCCTACGTAGCCCAGCTCGGCCTCCAGCCACACCCCGGCGCCGTGGGCCCACTGCGCCGCGGCGCGGGTGGCGGCGACGTTCTCGGCGTACGGCAGCGCGCCGGCGTCGAACATCGCCGAGGAGAAGCCCGCGTCGGCCGCGGTGCGCAGCAGCTCCATGTCCGTGACGTGGTCCAGGTGCAGGGCGATGTCGACGTCGCACGACCGGGCGACCTCGGCCGCGGCCCGCGCGATCGGCGAGACCCGCCCGCCGTGGAACCGCACGGCGTTCTCGCTGATCTGCAGGATCACCGCGGCGCCCGCCGCCGACGCGCCGGCGGCGATCGCCTCGGCGTGCTCCAGCGTGATCACGTTGAACGCCGCGACGGCCCGGCCGGCGGCGGCGGCCTCCGAGACGAGGTCACGCGTCGGAACCAGGGACATGGGGCAATCCCCTCGCTTTCGTTTCGCTTCGACGGCTGATGGAGGTGTACGGCGTGGCGCGGCCGGTACGGACAGGTGCCCTCTCCGTACCGGCCGCCGCGGGGGTGGTGGTCAGAGCTTGTGCGCGGCGGGGACCGCGCCGGCCGGGGTGTCGTCGTCCAGGGCGCCCGGCGCCACGGGGTCGGCGCCGCCCTTCTCGTCGCTGTAGACCATCAGGGTCGAGCCGCCGAGGGCGAGCACGATGCCGATGGCGCCCCAGATGTTGGGCAGCGTCTGGTAGACGGCCAGGGACAGGATGATGGTCAGCACGGGCGCCAGCGCGTTGGTGACCGGGGCCACCACCGAGGCCTTGCCCCGGCTGAAGGCCATGACCAGGAACAGCGCGCCGATCGCGTTGAGGACCTGGGTGACGGCGGTGAGCGTCGGCGCCTGCCACGGGTAGTCCGTCGGGAAGCCGCCGGCCATCGCGAGCGCCACCGGAACGAGCAGCAGACCGCTGATCGTCATCCAGCCGAAGGTCGTCGCGTCGTTCACCCCGACGAGTGCCGCCTTGCGCATGCAGAACGCCTGCACGCCCCAGGCGACGCAGATCCCGATCGCCATCAGCAGCCACGGGCCGTGCGCGTGGCTGTCGCCGCCGCCACCGGGGATGCTGAGCAGGACGATCGCCACCAGTGCCAGGACCACGCCCACGATCGCGAGCCGGTTGATCCGCTCCCGCAGCAGCGCCATCGCCATGAGGACGGTGATCACCGGGGAGAGCGACACCAGCGGAAAGATCAGGT
Source organism: Streptomyces sp. NPDC021020 (assembly GCF_044333285.1). Lineage (NCBI taxonomy): Bacteria > Bacillati > Actinomycetota > Actinomycetes > Kitasatosporales > Streptomycetaceae > Streptomyces > Streptomyces sp. NPDC021020. Next base: position 706,798 of record NZ_JBIRQQ010000002.1, on the reverse strand, counting down.
ACGCCGGGCCGTCGGCGAGCGCCCGGAACAGCAGCAGCTGTCCTCCGGCGCCGGTCAGCCCCGCGATCAGCCCGTACACCGCGGCGATCGGCCGCCGGTCGAACCTGTTGCCGCGCATCGCGAAGTACGCGGGGATGAGCATGGTGAACGCCCAGATGACGTAGATCATCTCGTTGGGGTAGCCGTACCGGCTGTTCGGCTCGCTGGAGAAGGCACCCCACACGCCCCAGAACAGGACCAGCAGCGACGCGTACAGGATCCAGCTGTTCTTGCCGTTCTTCATCGGTCGTCCTCTCCGGAGGCGGGGGAACCGGGGGTCTCGCGCAGCGCGTCGAGTGCGGTCCGAGTCAGTGGGGTGCCGGCGAGTTTCGCCGCGTACAGGGCGGCGCCCACGACCGGCTCGTGGAGAGGGCGGCGCAGCTCGTAGCTGGAGAAACGATTCTCCAACCCGGCGGTGAAGGCCTCCAGGAGCTGGCCGGCGCCGAACGTGCCGCCGGAGTAGGAGACCGGGACCTTCTCGTCCGGGCCGAACCCCAGCCGCTCACGGGTGACGTCGACGAGCCGGGCCAGTTCGCGGCCGGCCTCGCGGAGGATCGCGGCGGCGCTGTCGTCGCCGAGGTCGGCGGCCTCGGCCACCCGGCGGCTGAGCGCGGCGATCCGGCCGCGGTCCCCCTGCCACCGGTTGTGCACGACGTCGATCACGTCGAGGTCGGAGGCGAGCTCCAGATGGCGCCGGAACACCCCGGCGAGGGGGCCCTCCGGCAGCCGCCCGTCGCTCATCCGGGAGAAGGCGTTGAGGCCGCGGACCGCGATCCAGTAGCCCGAGCCCTCGTCGCCGAAGATCTCGCCCCAGCCACCGACGCGGACGCCCTTGCCCTGCCGCTCGCCGTACGTCATCGAGCCCGTACCGCTGATGACGTTGATGCCGTCGACCGCGCCCAGCGATCCCGCCCAGCCGCAGACCATGTCGTTGTCGCAGGCGTAGCGGTCGTGCCCGAGCACTTCCCGCGGCGCGGCGTCCAGCACGGGCAGGTCGCCCGCCGCCTCGCCGTAGCCGGGCAGCCCGAAGAAGGCGTATTCGATCTCGGCCGGTGCGAGCCCGGCTGTGGCGCAGATCGCGTCCACACCTTCCTTGAGCACCCGCCCGACGAGGTCGATGCCCTGCGAGAAGTAGTACGAACTTGCCGCCTGGGCCCGTGCCACCACGTGTCCGGACCGGTCGACCAGGCAGAACGCGGTCTTCGTACCCCCGCCGTCGACGCCTAGGAACATCGTTGTACCTCCGTCCGGCGCACTCGATCTGCGCCGTTTGATCTGTCCGGTCAGTCCTGCAGGGAGTGCAGGACCACTCCCTCCACGACGCGGTTCACCTCACCCGCGGGGAACGGGTTGTCGGGCCGCAGGCCCCGGGCCTGGGAGGCGCGCAGGGCGATGAGCTGGGCGTACACCACGGCGGACAGCGCCAGGGCGGCGTCCTCGACGCCGCCGAGGCCGGGGAGCGGCCAGGTGTCGCCGCCGCTGCCCTGCGTGCCGTCGCTCTCCGTGCCGTCGCCGAGGTCCGCCGAGACGGTGACGACGCTGTGCGGGGGGAGATTCCCGCGCAGCTCCGCGGCGATGTCCAGGTCGTACCGGCGGGTGTACGGGTCGTTCGACAGGTACACCACTGCCACCGTACGGTCGTTGAGCACCGCCTTGGGGCCGTGCCGGAAGCCCATCGACGAATCCGCGACAGTGACGAGCGTCCCGCCGGTGAGTTCGACCGCCTTCAGCGCCGACTCCTCGGCGAGGCCCTTCAGCGGTCCGCTGCCCAGGAAGACGATGCGCTCGGGGTCGCGGGCGACGAGGGAGCCCACCGTGCGGTCGGCGGCGTCCTTCGCGGTGATCGACTCGACCGCCGCCGCCAGGCAGTCGGCGACCCCGGCGTACGCCTCGCCGCCGAGGGCGAGCAGCGCCGCCAGCGTCATGCACGTGAAGCTCGACGTCATGGCGAAGCCGCGGTCGTTGGACGCGGGCGGCATCAGCAGGACGTACGACGACGACCGCCCGGCGTGGTCACGTGCCAGCCGGCCCTGCTCGTTGCAGGTGATCACGAGGTGGTGCACCTCGGACAGCACCTGGTCGGCGAGGGCGGTGGCGGCCGCGGACTCCGGGCTGTCACCGGACCTCGCGAAGGAGACGAGCAGCGTGGGCACGTCCTCGGCGAGGCAGCCGCGCGGGTCGGACACCAGGTCGGTGGTGGCGACCGCGTCGACGCGCCGCCCCAGCCGCCGGGCCAGCGCCGGCTGGAGCACCTGGCCGGCGAACGCGGAGGTGCCGGCGCCGGTGAGCACCACGCGCAGGTCACCGCGCGCGGTGAGCGGGCGCAGGAAGGCGTCCAGCGACTCCCGGCAGGCGGCGACGGTCCGGTCGACCTCCCGCCACAGCGCGGGCTGCTGGGTGATCTCGCGGACGGTGTGGGCAGCGCCGTCGTCGACGGGAAGCGTGCCGGTGGGCGTGGTCACACGTGCTCCTTGGGGTTCGGGCGGGTGGCTCGGTCGTAGTCGCGCAGGACGTCGCGGACGTGGTCCATGGCCAGGTCGCGCGGCCGGGCGGCCAGCTCGCCGCGGCGGACGCGGGCGTACTGGAGCGGGAGGTGGGCGCTGAGCAGCGGCAGCGGGATGTCCACGGCCGAGAGGTTGCGCAGCAGCCGCTCCTGCGCCGCTTCGATCTCGGGGTCGGGCCAGTAGTAGCGCAGCCGGTCGCTGTAGCTGTAGCGGCGGGCCAGGCGCTGGTCGTCGGCGCTGCCCGGGTAGTAGCCCTCCCACTGGGCGGGCTCGGCGAGCATCCGGCGCTCGACGACCTCGGGCAGCCGCGACCGCTCGGCGGCCGGCACCAGCTCGTCCTCGATCGCGGCCAGCGCGAACAGCGCCTCACGCAGGGCGAAGGTCAGCCCCGGGCCCACCTTGAGGACCGCCCAGTGGTCCTGGACCAGCGCGGTGAGCGCCTCGGGGGTCTGGTAGTCGGTCGAGTGCGCCTCGTAGACCATGGCGGGCTCGCCGTCCAGCACCCTGCGCAGGTCCCCGGTCAGCTCCCGCCGGTAGTCGACGACCCGCAGGTGGTCGAACTCCACGGCCGGCTGGACCACCAGGGCCATCACGCGCGGCCAGACACCCTCGATCCCGTGCTCGGCGAACGCCTTGCGGTGCTGCTCCAGGGTCGCGCGGGCCGCGTCGGCCCCGGTCGGGCGCAGGGCGCCGAGCGTCTCGTGCGCGCCCCCGGGCGTGGGGACCTCGGTGCCGATCACGTACCGTGTCCGCTCCGCCCGCGCCGGGCCCACCGCGTCCTCGACCGCCCGGATCAGCCGGGCGGCGCGGTCGGCGACGATGTCGTCGGTCAGCGGCACGGGATCGCCGGCGCAGGAGAAGCTGCAGTCCAGGTGGATCTTGGTGAAGCCCGCCTCGGCGTAGGCGGTGACGAGTCCGGTGGCCTGCTCCATCGCCTCGTCGGGCGGCAGGGACCGCCACCGGTTCGGGCCGAGATGGTCGCCGCCGAGAACCACCCGGTCCAGCGGCAGACCAGATGCGGCCGCGATCCGGTGCACGAGGTCGCGGAAGTCCGCGGGCCGCATGCCGGTGTAGCCGCCGTACTGGTCGACCTGATTGGAGGTCGCCTCCACCAGCAGGTCGCCACCGGTCTCGACGGCCTGTCGCACGGCCGCCCCGATGACCAGCGGGTGGGCGGAACACACCGAGGTGACGCCCCGCGGCGCCCCGGCCTTCTGCTCGCGGACCACCTCGTCCAGCGCGCTCTGCATGACCAAACACCTTGCTTTCGTACGGTTCGAGCCCATATGCCTCATTGGCGCCGAGCTCGCTGGAACCGTAACTGGTCTTTTCGGTGGCCGTCAATAGTCCCCTACTGGTATGCTTCTGGTATGCCTACTCCGGAAACGAGGCCTGCGCGCCTCCCGCAGAGCCTGCTGACCGACGACGCGCTGCCGCTCTACGCCCAGGTGGCGGCACGCCTGTGGGCCGACGTCTCGGCCGGCGGCGCCCACGCCGGGGACCGCCTGCCCTCCGAACGGGCCCTGGCCGCGCGGTACGAGGTCTCCCGCGTGACCATGCGCGCGGCGCTCACCGACCTGGCCGCCCGGGGCATGCTCGAATCGGCCGCGGCCCGCGGCTGGTTCGTGGCGCAGACCACGGCCCTCCCCGAGCAGGAGCAGGCCGCGGCCCCGGACGCCCGGGGTACGCGCGGCGGCACGCACAGCGTCGAGGGCTTCGCGGACTACGCGGCCAAGCACGGGCTCGCCACCCGCGCCCGGGTGCTGCACTCCGCGGTCCGGCCGGCGACCGTGTCGGAGGCGGAGACGCTGCGCGTCGGGCCCGGCGCGGCCCTCTTCGAGATGCGGCGGCTGCGCTTCCTCGACGGCCAGGTGGTCGTCCTGGAGCACAACCGGCTCCCGCTCGCGCTGTGCCCCGTCCTCGCGGAGACCGACTTCACCGAGGCGTCACTCTTCGCCACCCTGCGCGGCGCCCACCCGGCGCAGAACCCCCAGGTCGCGGACTACTCCGTGGAGGCCCGGCAGCCGGACGCCACCGAACGCGAACTCCTGGAGATCACCGACGCCACCCCCGTCCTCGTCGCCTACCAACTCGCCTACAACCAGGACGGCCGCCCCCTCGAACTCACCCTGGCCGCCTACCGCGGCGACCGCTACCACTTCCGCGGCTCGATCACGTCCTGACCCCCCAGGGCCCGGCCGCCACCGGGCTGGCGGGGCGTCCTGCCCGCAAGCGCCCGCCGGAACCGCCGTTGTCGGACCCCCGGCGTACATTCGTCGGCGGTGGCGTCACCGACGATCACCGATCGGACACCGGCGGGTGCCACTCACCGCGCCGGTCGGCTGGGGGGAACAAATGACAACGACGCAGTCGGTCATGCACGGATTCAGGCGGTCGGCCGCGGGCGCGGCGACCGTGCTGCTCCTCGGCGCCGCCGTCGCGGCGACGCCGACGGCGGCGCACGCGGCCGACGGGCCCGCACCGGCGCCGGGCGAGCCCGGCACGGGCCCCGTCGCGCCGGTCGTCGTGTCCAGGGTCTTCCCGCCGAGCGGATCCGACACTCCGGCGCCCCCGGCCCGCACCACCGGGGCGTTCACCTTCCGGGTGTCGGGACCGGGCTCCGAGGACGCGGTCCGCTTCGAGTACGCGCTCGACCGGCAACTGACGCCCAGCGGCAACGCGTCGGTGCCGGTCGGCCCCGACGGCACCGCGAGGGTGAGGCTGACCCCCACGCAGTGGGGGAGCAACTACCTCCAGGTGCGGACCGTCGACCGGGACGGGAGCGTCGCGGACACGGTGTACTCCTTCGACGTGTCCTCCGCCGCCGGGCCGGACAGGGCCGGAGACCTCAACGGTGACGGGAAGCCCGACCTGCTCGCCACCGCCACCGACGGCAGGCTGTACGTGCTCTACGGCAAGGGCGACGGCACGTTCAAGAAGGCGGTGACCTACGCGGACACCGGCACCGGATGGGACGACGGCGTACTGCTGCGCGACGGCGACCTGACCGCCGACGGCTACCAGGACCTGCTCCGGATCAGCGGCACCGGCTACGTCACGGGCGTCGCGAACGACGGCCTCGGGGACTTCGGCAAGCTCGGGTCCACCTCGGGACCGTGGAACCGCGCCGACGGCACGAGCTGGACCGCCGCCCAGCAGATCCTGCACGGCACCACGGGCAGCACCGGCGCCGTCACCCGCTACCAGGACATCCTCACCGTCGAGAACGGCCAACTGCTGCACTGGGCGGGCCGCCTCAGCGGAATGAGCTCCACCGTCCTGGCCACCGGCCTCGACCACAGCACGGTGATCACCCCGGGTGACATGACCGGCGACGGCATACCCGACATCCTCATCCGCGACGACGTGTCCGGCACGCTCACCCTCGCCGCGGCAGGCGCCGACGGGACGCTCGCCGCGCCCGCCGACCGGACGGTGGTCGGCACGGGCTTCACCGCCTCCCGCTACCCGCGCGTGCTCAGCACGGGCGACGCCGACGGCGACGGTGTCCCGGACCTCTACGCCACCACCGGACACGGCGGCCTGAAGTTCTTCGCGGGCCTCCCCGGCGGCGGTTTCGCACCCGCGGTCGGCGCGCACGGCGGTCTCGACTGGACGACGGTCGTCGCCGCGGACTGAGCAGCCGCGTCTGCGGACGGGCCGGGCCGGCCGTCCGAGGTCAGGCGGGGGAGGTGCCGCGCCAGAGGTGGGCGCCCGCGGCGAAGACGATCGGGTTCATCGTGGACAGCTCCGCTCGTACCCGGGCTTCGAATTCGCTGCGGGCGTCCGCCGGGAGGGCGTCGAAGAAGGCGCGGGAGCCGTGTGAGAGGCCCCAGTCCCAGAACGTGTCGGCGTCGGGGACGGGAAGGCGCTGCTCGACGGCGGTCTCGGTGACGCCGGTGAACCCCGCTTCCGCGAGGAGCCGCTCCGCGTCCAGGGGCCGGCTGAGCCGTCCTCGGCCGACGGGTATCAGGGGTTGGAATTCGCGGAAGAGGGCACCGTAGAACTCCCACTCCGGCGCGTCCTCGACCGCGCCGGGGACGGAGAAGGAGAAGGCCCCGCCGGGAGTGAGGACCCGGCGGATCTCCTGGGCCGCCGCCGCCGGGTCGTCGAGCAGGTGGACGACGAATCCCGCGCAGACCAGGTCGAAGGAGCCGTCGGGGAAGTCCAGCCGGTGAGCGTCCATCAGCCGCGCCTCGCGGATCCGCGGGTGCTGGGCCGAGATCCGCTCCAGCATGCCGGGGGCGCAGTCGATCACCGTCACCTCGCAGCCGCGGTCGAGGGCGGCCGCGGTCAGGGCGCCGCGCCCGGCACCCACGTCGAGGACACGGGTGCCGGGCACCGGGGCGAGCCACTCCAGGTGCTGTCGGCCGAATCCGGTGAAGAACGGCAGTACCTCGTCGTAAACCGAGGCCACTTGGTCGAAGAGTGCGGTGGCTCGCGCTGCGGTCATGGCCGTCATCCTGGCAGCGGGACACCTGGTCCGCACCCCTGTTTCAGCCCGGTGCCCCGTCGCCCCGCGGGCAGGCTGCCTGCTGCCGGGGTCCGCCGAGCCGGATCGGCACGCCGTCGGCCCGGACGTCCGGCGGGCCGAGTGAGCGGGGACTCATGCCGAGGGTCCCGCCGCGTCGCTGCGAAGAGCGGCCAGGGGATCGGCGCCGGAGGGGTCGCCGTACTGCGGCCGGGGGGCAGCCGGGGAGTTCGGGGTGGGGGCACCGGCGGCCCGCGCCGGTGCGCCGCCGCGTACCGGACCGGACGACTGCAGGTGGACGACGGCGGCCAGCAGGACGACACCGCCGGTGATCTGGACCGGATCGATCGTCTGCCCCAGCCACGCCCATGCCGCAAGAGCCCCGAAGAGCGGCTCCAGCGAGATGATGACCGCGGTGGCCTGCGGCCCGAGCCGCGCCGACGCCCAGCTGTAGAGCAGGAAGGGCGCAAAGGTGCCCAGTACGCCGATGCCGATGCTCCCGGCCAGCAGCCGGGGCTGCTGGAACAGCGCCGGTGCACCGTGCGGGAGCTGCCACAGCGCCCAGACCGCGCCGCTCACCACGAAGGCCCCGGTGTTCGCGGCGAGCGCCCCGTGCAGGTGCGCCGCCCGGCCGCCGAGCACGGAGAACGCCGCCACGCCCGCGGCGGCGAGCAGTCCCAGCACGATGCCCGGGGCGCTCCCGCCGGACAGCCCCGCCGTCGGCAGCCGCACCACCAGGGCCACTCCGGCCAGCGCCGCCAGCAGTCCGGCCAGGGTGGCCGGGCGCGGCGCCGTACGGGTGGAGAGCATCAGCCAGCCCAGGACGAAGGCGGGCGCGAGGTTCTGGAGCACCAAGGCGACCGCCACCGGCAGCTTGTCGATCGCCAGGAACAGCGCGGCGTTGGAAGCCGCCACGGCCAGGCCGAACCCGGCCACCGGCCGCAGCCCGCGGGTCCCGGCGCGCAGCCGGGGGCGGCGGACCGCGGCGACCAGCAGCAGTCCGGCGAGTGCCACCCAGGTGCGGACGGCGACGACCTCCAGGGGGGCGGCGCCGCGGTCGAACAGCCCCCCGGCGACGGTGCCCCCGATACCCCAGAGCGCGGTGGCGGTGACGGCCGCGACGACGCCGCGGCGGCGCGAGGCGGTGGAGGACGTCCTCCCGGTGCGCTGCGCGGGGCCGCGTCGCCGGTGGTGCACGAGGCCTCCTCCCGGGCCGGTCGCCGGCCGGTCCCTCGATCCGGTTGTGCCGCACTCCGACAACACGTAACCTACTAAACGTTTTGACGGTTAGTCAACGGAAGGCGGACACACGGTGAAGCGCCAGGACGCGCCGGGCGCGCTGGAGACGGTGCGGGAGTTCATCAACACCTGGGACCTGGAGCTGGCCACCGACGCGCTGGAGAGCGCCGACGGGCTGCGCGACTGGCTGCGGGAGCGCGACCTGATCGCGGCGGGCGAACCGGTCGGGGACGGGGCGCGGCGCCGGGCCGTCGAGGTCCGCGAGGCGCTGCGGGCGCTGGCGGCCACCCACTCCGGGCAGCCGATGGAGCCCGCGGCGGCGCGCGTCCTGGACGACCTCGCGGCCGACGCCGAGGTCCGGCTGTGCTTCGGTCCGGACGGCTCCCAGGACATCGCCGTGCGGGGCGGCACCCCGGTCGGCGCGGCGCTGGGCGGGCTGCTGGCCGTCGTGGGCCGCTGCGCGGCCGACGGCAGCTGGCAGCGGCTGAAGGTCTGCCCGGCCGAGGACTGCCGCTGGGCCTTCTACGACCACTCGAAGAACCGGTCGGGCACGTGGTGCCAGATGGCCGAGTGCGGCAACCGGACGAAGGCCAGGACCTTCCGCTCCCGGCACCGGTAAAGCACCGTCACGGCACCCGGCGGGCCATTCCCGGGTACACCACCACCAGCCCGTCCCGGTCGAACTCCAGGTCGCTGCGGTAGTCCCCGGAGGCGTACCGCACCCGCCCCCCGCCGCCGGCCGGGCCGAGGTGGGTGTAGCTCTGCCGTACGGCCCGGACGGTGAGGTCGGGCACCGAGACGAACGCCATCAGGAAGTCATGGGCGCCACCGTGGTGCAGCCCGTGCCGCAGCACCGGCATGGTGTTCGTCAGCGGGGACATGCCCAGGTCGCAGTCGAGGGCGCCCGCCAGCTCCGGCAGCGCACGCCCGTCCGCCGTCCAACTGCCGCCCTCCTGCCGCAGGTCCAGCCGCCGCGCGCCCGCGCGGTCCTCGGCGCTCACGCGCAGCCGCCGCGTGGCGTAGCGCTCGTCGGTCTCCAGCGCGTACTCCACCCAGTACGGCTCCGGCCGCACCCCGACCGCCCGCCCCCTCGCCCGCAGCGCCCCAGCCTCCCACTCGACCCAGGACGTCTCGACCCCTCCGGTCTCCTCGACGCTCCACGTCAGCATCCGGACCTCGCCCATCGGTACCTCCAGCAACCGCCACCGCCCCCTGCGGCCTTCCGGCGAGCGGCCGGAGGGCTCCGGTGCGCGCGAGGCTACCGGTCCCCGGCGGCCTTGACGGCGATGTAGACGGTGTTGGTGGCGGTGCGGTCCTGGAGGGGGTTGGCGAACGCCACGGTGTGGGCCTCGGCGCGGGCGAAAGCGGTGCCGAGCAGGGAGGTGAAGTCGTCGCTGGGCGGGTCGTTGGACCAGAGCGCGAAGACACCGCCCGGGTGGAGGTGCCCGGCCAGGGCCCTCAGCCCGTCCGGCCGGTAGAGCGCGGCGTGGCACGGATGGAGAACGTGCCGGGGTGAGTGGTCGATGTCCAGCAGGACGGCGTCGAATCGGCGTCCGGGCACCGCCGGGTCGAAACCGTCGGTGCCTGCGGCCAGGGCGAAGAAGTCGCCGTGGACCAGGCGGCAGCGGTCGTCCCCGGTGAGCCGCGCGCCCAGCGGCACGAGGTGCCGGTGGTGCCACTCGATGACCTTGGCGATCGCGTCGACGACGACGAGCGACGCGACACGCGGATCGTCGAGTGCCGCGGCGGCGGTGTATCCCAGCCCGAGGCCGCCGACGGCGACGTCCACCGGCCCGGCGGGCAGCGCGGCCAGGGCGAGCCGGGTGAGAGCGATCTCGCCGGCGGTGAAGAGGCTGGACATGAGGAATTCGTCGCCGAGCTTGATCTCGTGGACGTCCTCACCCGAGGCGGGGTCGCGCCGCCGGCGCAGGCTGATGTCGCCCATCGGCGTCGTGTCCCAGTCGAGTTCCTGGAAACGCAGGCTCATCTGCTCTTCTTTCCGCGGCGCTGCCGTGCGGTGCCCGCTCGGGTCCACCGCTTCGAGGGCTCGATGATGACAGCACCCACAGCCCCTCAGCGATCAGATCCGGCCAGGCCGCCGGCCACTCCCGCCTGCTCCCGGCCACTGCGCCGAGCGGGCTCCGAAGGCCGGAACGTGCACGGGGTGTTGACAGCAAGGTTGTCCCTGATTAGCGTCCTGATCACTTCAGTGGAAGCCAAGTTCCAATGAGTGGAAGCTCAGGTGAGGCTGTGAACCCGGACGACCCGTCGGTTCTCGACGCGCAGCTGACCGATGTCAGCAAGACCTATCCCCATGGCGAAACCGCTGTGACCAGCATGAATCTCGGGATCAGGCGGGGCGAGTTCTTTTCGCTGCTCGGCCCGTCGGGGTGCGGCAAGTCCACGACGCTGCGGATCCTCGCCGGTCTGGAGCAGCCCACCACCGGTACGGTCGCCATCGCGGGCAAGGATGTGACCGACGTGCCGCCGAACCGGCGGCCGACCAACCTGATCTTCCAGAAGCTGGCGCTCTTCCCGCACCTCACGGTGGCCGAAAACATCGCCTTCGGTCCGAAGATCCGCCGCATGTCCCGCACCGAGATACGCGCCGTCGTCAGCGACATGCTCGATCTGGTGGAGCTGTCCGGTTACGCGGACCGCAAGCCGGCGCAGTTGTCCGGCGGCCAGCAGCAGCGGGTCGCGATCGCCCGTGCGCTGGCCAACAAGCCCGCCGTCCTGCTGCTCGACGAGCCGCTGGGCGCGCTCGACCTGCGGCTGCGGGTGCAGATGCAGCGGGCCCTGAAGAAGATCCAGCAGGACTCCGGGACCACGTTCGTCTTCGTCACCCACGACCAGACCGAGGCGTTCACCATCTCCGACCGGATCGCCCTGATGAACCAGGGCCGACTGGAGCAGGTCGGCCGGCCGGACGAGCTGTACAACCGCCCGGCCACCGAATTCGTCGCGACCTTCCTGGGCGACACCAACATCATCCGCGGCTCCGTCGACGAGCGCGTGCTGCGGTCGGGTGCCTTCAGCTGCCGCACCCCCGGGCCCGGTACGGCCCTGTCGGTGCGGCCCGAGGCCATCGCCATGCGGCCCAAGCTGGCGGCGGGCCTCGACAACCGCTTCGCCGCCCGTGTCACCGACCTGACCTTCCAGGGCCCGAGCGTCCGCTTCCAGGTGGCGGTGGCCGACGCGGGCCCGGAACTGGTGGTGCAGCTCCCGGCCGCCGAGGCGGCGGGGATCGCCGCCGGCGACGAGGTGGAGATCGGCTGGCAGGCCGAGGCGGCCGTCATGCTCGGCGCGAAGAGCTAGGGGAAGACGACGATGGCAGACCACACCTCCGGCTCACGCGCCCTCGCCGCGCCGGTCTCCCGGCGCTCGCTGCTGGCAGGCGGCGCCGCCGCCGCGGCCGGGCTCCTCACGGCCGGCTGCGCCACCCGGCAGCCGCCGGGCTCGGCGAACTCGCGCTCCGGCAACAAGCTGGTCATCACCATGACCCCCTTCGCGGGCGCCGATCTCGGCCTGATGCCACGGGAGTTCGCGAAGGACTACCAGGAGCGGCACCCCAACGTCCAGATCAAGATCGACGACACGCTGATCCTCACCAAGCAGACCGCGGCCTTCCAGGCCAACCCCCACCAGCCGCTGAACAACCTGGTGTTCTGCAACGGCGGCGCCACCGGCACGGGCAAGGCCACCGGGATGTACCTCAAGCTGGACTACAGCCGGATGCCCAACACCGACCACCTGCACCCGCAGTTCGTCGAACGCGACCACTGCGGCGTGGTCTTCGGCGCCGACCAGATGGGCCTGGTCTACAACTCCAGGACCTACCCCGACGGCCTGGGCTCCTGGACGGACCTGTGGGCGCCCGCGCAGAAGGGCAAGCTCTGCTTCTTCACCGTCCCGTGGTGGGTGATCGGCATGGCGGCCAAGCTGCACGGCGGCGACTGGAACGCCATGGACCCCGGCTTCGACCTGTGGGTCGAGCACGCCAAGAACATCCGCACGGTCGTCACGGCCAACCCGCAGTTCCTCAACGTGCTCGCCACCAGCGAGGCGCCGCTGACCTCGCACTACCTCGGCACCTCGACGGTGTGGCGCGGCCAGGGAGCGCCGCTCGGCTACCGCCGCCCCGCCGAGGGCGCCTTCTTCGACCCGATCGGCGTCAACATCAACTCGGGCTCCACCGACGACCAGGTGGAGGTCTGCTACGACATCGTCAACGAGATGCTCCAGCCCAAGTGGAACCAGCGCTGGGTGGACACCGCGATCGAGATCCCCGCGGTCAGCACCACCAAGTTGAGCGCGAAGCTCTCGTCCATCCCCGCCATCGCGGCCGGCGCCGACCAGAAGTTCGTGGACGTGGACTGGGACACCGTCGGCACCAAGATGACCGCCTGGACCGAACGCTGGACGCAGGACGTCGTCTCCAGGATCTGAGGACCCGCCCACCACAGGAAGGAGCCGCACGATGGCGGTCAACCTCCGGTCCGCGGCGGAGCGCACAGCGCCCGCGCCGGCCGGCCCCCTCCCCGCACCGATCTCCCGCATCGCGGACCGCCTCAGGCGGCGGCGCACCGCGCTGCTGCTGCTCGCCCCCAGCTTGGTCCTGCTCGTGGCGGTGTTCGCGTTCGCGATGGAGTCGCTCGTCGAATACTCCCTGCAGCAGTACAAGGACGGCGCCGTCGACACCAGCAGCAGCCTGGCGACGTGGACCAAGGTGCTGGGCAGTTCCTACTACTGGTCGGTGATCTGGCAGACCATCCTGATCGGCCTGCTGGTCACCGCGGTCACCGCGGTCGTCGGCTATCTGACCGCCCTGGCGCTGCACCACGTCAAGCGCACGGTGTGGCGCAACGCCGGCTTCGCGATGGTCTTCTCCTCGCTGGTCTTCTCCGGTATCGCCAGCGTCTACGCCTGGCAGCTGCTGCTGGGCCAGGAGGGCTTCCTCAACTCGGCCCTCGGCCTGGTCGGCATCGGCCCGGTGCACCTGCTCTACGAGCGCACCGCCGTCGTCATCGCGCTGGTGCACACGCTGCTGCCGCTGATGGTGCTGCCGATCAGCAGCACCTTCCGGCAGATCGACGGCACCCTGGCCGAGGCGGCCGACGACTTCGGCGCGTCGCGCTGGCGCACCTTCCGCACCATCACCCTGCCGCTGAGCGCGCCGGGGCTGATCGCCGGGTGCCAGCTGACCTTCGCGCTGACCATCTCCAGCTTCACCGCCCCGAGCCTGCTGGGCGGCGGGCGGGTCGCGATGCTGTCCACCACCATCTACGCGCTGGTCGGCACCACGGACTTCCCGGCCGCCTCGGTGTGCGCGCTGCTGCTGCTCGTGCTGGCCCTGCTGTCCACCGGCCTGTTCGTCGTCATCCAGCGCCGCTTCGCCGAGGCCGACCAGGGCGGCGTCACCGTCAGCCCGTCGCCGCCGCGCGGCATCCGCGGCCTGGGGGTGTGGCTGGTCGCGCTGTACGCCTTCCAGCTGCTGCCGGCCGCGATCGTCGTGATCAGCTCGCTGTCCTCGGTCTCGTACGGGCAGTGGCCGCCGCCCGGCTTCTCCACCCGCTGGTACACCAACCTCTTCCACCAGGACGGCGTGGCGCACGCCTTCGTCAGCAGCCTGTGGATCGGTGTCGTGGTGGGCGTCCTCGCCGTGCTGCTCGGATCGGCCGGCGCCGTCGCGCTGGTGCGCTACCGCTTCCGCGGCAGCGGGGCCGTGCAGTCGGCGCTGTTCTCGCCCGCCGTCGTCCCCAAGATCGCCTTCGGCTTCGCGGTGTTCATGCTGCTGGCCCGGCTCGGGCTGAGCAGCGGCCGCTGGGCCGTGATCCTCGCGCACACCGCGGCCACCGTCCCGTTCGTCATCGTGCTGCTGTCGGCGGCGCTGGTCCGGGCCGACCGCACGCTCGACTACGCCGCGATCGACCTCGGCGCCCGCCCCTTCACGGCGTTCCTGCGCTCCACCCTGCCGCAGATCGCCCCCGCGATGCTCATCGGCGGTGTCTTCGCCTTCCTGGTCAGCTTCAACGAGCTGGACCTGTCGATCTTCCTGCTCAGCACCGACCAGCAGACCCTGCCGGTGTGGATGTACAGCTACCTGAACAACTACCAGGACCCGACCCCGGCCGCCCTCGCCACCTTGATGACCGCCCTGTCGGTCGTGGTGGTCGGCCTCGGGGCGCTGGCCCTGCGGCTCGTCCAGCGCCGCCGCCGGGCGGCGCTGTGACCGCGCTGCACCCCGCCCCGTCCGCAACCACCCCGAGGGAGGGCATCTGATGGCCGACCTGTTCCCGCGGCTGCGCCACGTCTGCGACATGGACGCCGCCTACATGCGCGAATACTCCGGGCTGCACGACGAGTACGACGGCACCGTCGTGGACCTGTCGCCCGCCGGCGTGCGGACCGCCCTGGCCGCGCTGGGCGGCGCGCCGCTGGCCGATGCGCACGACGAGGCCCAGCTCGCGGCCACCGAGAACGCGATGCGGACCCGTTTCGGCCGGATCCGCCAGCACCGCTGGGACCCCTGGGTGCACATCGAGGCCCTGGACCTGTCCCCGTACGACCGCCCGTACGCCGCCGCCGCCGACCGCGAGCGGGCCAGGAGCGCCCATCTGCGGCTGTGGCCGGAGGCCGTGGCCAACGCGATCGAGGCGCTGGACGAGCTGTCGGCGCCCGTCGCCGGGATGTTCCTGCCCGCGGCCCGCGGTATGGCCGCCGAGATCCGCCCGCAGGACGGCGAGGACGGCGCCCGCGCGCTGGCCGCCCTGGAGCGGCTGGCCGCGCACCTGGAGACCGCCGCCCACGAGGGCGACCCGGCCCCCGGCCTCGGGGCCGAGGACCTCGTCGCGCTGCTCGGCTGCGAGGACCGGGTGCCCGTCGACCTGGACGAACTCGCCGCCATGGCCGAAGCGGAGTACGACCGGATGCGCGACGTCCTCGACGACGCGGCCGACCGCCTCGACCGTACGCCCGGCCTCAGCGCCGCCGAGCGGACCCGGCGGGTGAGCGCGCGGGTGCGGGCCGACCACGGCGACTTCCGGCAGATCCTCGCCGACACGCAGGCCCAGGTGGCCACCGCCGCCCGCTTCGTGCGCGACCGCGACCTGATCCCGGTGGTGGACGACGCGTGCGTCATCGAGCCCTCGCCGCCGGCCCGCAGCTGGGGCGCGGGCCGGGTGAGCTGGTGCGCCCCCTGGGAGACCGAGGGGCACTCCCTCTTCCACGTGACCGCGCCCGCGCCCGGCTGGCCGGCCGAGGACCACCGCGCCTGGCTCTCCCGTTTCAACCGGGCGGCGATGGCCGTGATGGCGGTCCACGAGGTGGGGCCGGGCCACTGCAGCCACGCCCTGATGATGGGCCGCGTCGACTCCCCGGTGCGCAAGACCCTGTGGTCCGAGCTGTTCTTCGAGGGCTGGGCGCACTACGCCGAGGAGATGATGTGGGAGGAGGGCTACCAGGACACCACCGCGCTGTACCAGTTCGGCATGGCGCAGGAGGCCATGATGCGGACCGTCCGCGTCCAGGCCGCCCTCGGCGTCCACACCGGGGCGCTCGCCGTCGGCGAGGCCGTCGAACTCTTCGAGCGCCGGGCCTTCCTGGCCGGCCCCGCCGCACGGGCCGAGGCGCTGCGCGGCGTCTGGGAGCCCAGCTACATCCGCTACACCTGGGGCAAGGTCCTCGTGCGGCGGCTGCGCGCCCAGGCCGAGGCCGCCTGGGGGCAGCGGTTCAGCCTGTCCCGCTTCCACCGCGAGCTCATGGCCTTCGGCTCGCCGCCGGTCGGACTGGTCGCCGCGGCCATGGGCATCGCCCCGCCGGCCGACGCGGCGCCCTCCGCCGGGAGCGCACGGCCGTGACCGGCCGACGCAAACCCGCACACGGGCGGCCCGCCAACCGGTAGGACGGCGGGGAAGCGGACGGCGCGGACGGCGCCGCCGACGGGACGACAGGAGACACACACCGATGGCACAGGGAAACGGGACCCGCACCGCGGCCCCTTCCGAGAACACGAAGTCACCCAGCTACATGGGGCGCATCCTCAACCTGCTGGAAGTGTCCGTCACCGCGGACAACGCGCCCCTGACGCTGAGCGAACTCGCGGCGGCGGCCGACGCGCCCCTGTCCACGGTCTCCCGGCTGGCCACCCAACTCGTCGTCTGGGGCTTCCTGGACGAGACGGCCGCCCACCGCTTCGTACCCGGCCGGCGGATGGTCGCCATGGCCACCGCGGTGAGCGAGCACCTGTACAGCAACGACCGCCTGCAGCAGGCCACCCGGCTGCTCACCGGCGTGACGGAGGAGTCCACGACGGCCGGCCGCATCGTCGGCAACAGCATGTACATCATCGCCCGCACCGAGTCCGAGCAGCCGCTGCGCGCGGTCAACCGGATCGGCGAGTTCATCCGGCCGGAGTCGTCCGCGCTCGGCAAGGCGATCATGTCCCGGCTGCCCCGCTCCCGGCAGCTCGCGCTGCTCGGCGGCGCCGGTGTCGAGAACCCCGAAGCGGTGCTCGACGCGATGCAGCCCGAACTGGCCGAGGCGCTGCGCCGCGGCTACGCGGTGGACGAGGAGACCTACGCCGTGGGCCTGCGCTGCCGCGCCGCCGCCATCGTCGGCCCGGACGGCGTGGCCGTCGCGGGCCTGTCCATCAGCGGGCCCGCGGCCCGCTTCACCCGAGAACTCGCCGACGGAGCCGTCGAGGCCCTGCGCCAGGAGGCGGCCGCCATCGGCGCCCAGCAGTGACGCCCGGCCGGCGACCCCGGCCGCGGCACACCGCACCCGTGAACGACAGCACGAGGAGACACCGCACATGACCGACAGCGCCCCCACCCCCGCCACCGCCACCGCAGCGCCGGGCCACACCGTCACGGCCGTCCCGGTCACCCGGATGGGCAACGGGCACGACGTCGAACTGACCGTCCACCGCGTGACCGGGGCCCGCCCCGGCCCGACCCTCGTCGCCTTCGGCGGTGTCCACGGCGACGAGGCGATGGGCCCGGAGGAGGTGCGCCGGCTGGTCTCCTCCGTCGACCCCGCGGAGCTGTCCGGCACCGTCGTCGCCGTCCCGGTCGCCAACCCGTACGCCTACGACGCCATGTGCCGCTTCACCCCGCAGGACGGCCTCAACCTCAACCGGATTTTCCCCGGCGACCGCAACGGCTCGGTCACCGAGCAACTGGCCGCCGTCCTCGCGGAGATCATGCTGGAGGGCGACTACTTCATCGACTTCCACTCCGCGGGCCTGTACTCCACCGTCGAGTACGCGTACGTCATGGACGACGGCGTGGACATGGCCACCGGCTTCGGCTCCCCGCTGCTCTACCACCACGCCCCGTACGAGGGCACCTCCAACGCGTGGGCCATCAAGAACGGCATCCGCTCCACCGTCTGCGAACTCGGCGGCGGCGGCCAGCTGACCGACGCCTTCCTGGACAAGGCGGTGCGGCGGGGCCGCAACATGCTCAAGGCCATCGGCATGCTCGACGGCGAGCCCGAGGCCCTCGCCGCACCCCAGACGGTGCTGACCGAGCTGGTCACGCTGCGGCCCACCAAGGGGGGCGCCGTGATCTCCCACTTCGGCCCGGACCGGCTCGGCGAGGTCGTCAAGGGCGGCACGGTGATCGGCGAGGTCGTCGACCCCTACACCTTCGAGGTGGTCGAGCAGCTCCTGGCGCCGTACGACTCCAGCATCCTGGTGCTCACCCGCGAGAGCTACACCCGCACCACGCCCGGCGACTACGGCTTCATGGTCGGCAACGCCGACACCGCCACCACCCTCGACGCCCTCTTCACCGGCTGAGGCGCGCTCCTCACCGACCGACCGGACGACCGGCGCCCCGCCGGACGGCCCGGGGCACACACCGCACAGCGAGAGGGCAGCGAGCACCGATGCACATCAGGCACGTCGACGTGGTGGATCCGGACGGCGAACGGGTCCTGCCCGACCGGCGGATCGTCCTGGACGGCGACCGGATCGCCGCCGTCACACCCGACACGTCCGAGCCGCCGGCCGCCGGCGACCTCGACGGGACGGGGCTGTACGCGGTGCCCGGCCTGATCGACTGCCACGTCCACGCCACATCGGTCACCGCCGACGAGTGGGCCGACACCGGCTACCCGCCCAGCTACGTCACGGCGCACGCGCTGCGGCAGCTGCGCGGCATGCTGGAGCGCGGCTTCACCACCGTGCGGGACGCGGGCGGCGCGGACGCCGGTCTGGCCGACGCCCTCGACGAGGGGGTGGCGGCCGGACCCCGGCTGTACGTGTGCGGCAAGGCGCTGTCGCAGACCGGCGGGCACGGCGACCTGCGCCCGCGCGGCCGCCGGCACGCCGACGACCACCCGGCCGTCCCCGGCATCGGCCAGGTCGTCGACGGCGCCCCGGCGCTGCGGGTCGCGGTGCGCGAACTGGCCCGGTCGGGCGCCTCGTTCGTCAAGCTGATGCTGTCCGGCGGGATCTCCAGCCCCACCGACCGGATCGACGGCACGCAGTACAGCGACGAGGAGGTCCGCGCCGCCGTCGAGGAGGCGCAGCGCGCCGGCCTCTACTGCGCCGGGCACGCCTACACCCCGCAGGCGGTGGCCAGGGCGCTGCGGCTCGGGGTGCGCACCATCGAGCACGGCAACCTCATCGGGCCCGAGGAGGCGGCGCTGCTCGCGGCGTACGGCGCCTTCTACGTCCCGACGCTGGTCACGTACACCGTGCTGGCGGAGGAGGGCCCGCGGCTGGGGCTGCCGCCGGCGAGCGTCGCCAAGGTCGCCGCGGTGCGCGACGGCGGGCTCGCCGCGCTCGCCCACGCGCACCGGGCCGGCGCCGCCGTCGCCTTCGGCACCGACCTGCTCGGCGGGATGCACCACCACCAGTCCGGGGAGTTCGCGCTGCGCGCCCAGGTGCAGCCGGACTGGGCGGTGCTGCGCAGCGCGACCACCACGGGGGCGCGGCTGCTCGGCGCCACGGGCGCCCTCGGCGTCATCGCCGAGGGCGCCCGCGCCGACATCCTGCTGACCCGGCACAACCCCGGCACCCACGTGGCGCTGCTCGCGGACCCGGCCGCCGAGATCGCCGCGGTCGTCTCGCGCGGCCGGCCCGTCGTACGGGGCTGAGGGCTGTCCCACTCAACGAGACAGGGAGACACATGCACCACGCATCACCCCGACCCGTCGGCGCGGAACGCGTCTGCGGGCGGTCGAAGGTCTTCCCGGTCGGCCTCGGCGGCATGCTGCTGTCCATCGAGGACCGCCCGGACCGGGCGCGGGCGGTGGCGACGATCCACGCCGCGCTCGACGCGGGGATCACCCTCGTCGACTCCGCCTCCGCCTACCACACCGGCGCCGGGGAGGTCGGGCACAACGAGATCCTCATCGCCGAGGCCCTGGACAGCTGGCAGGGCGACGCGGCGCGGATCACCGTGGCGACCAAGGCCGGCCGGGTCCGCCCCGGCGACGGGCGGTGGCTCACCGACAGCAGCGCCGACCACCTGCTGCGCTCGGCCGCGCAGTCCCGGGACCGGTTGCGCCGGGAGCGCATCGAGCTGTTCTTCCTGCACGCCCCCGACCCGCGGGTCCCGCTGGAGGAGTCGCTGGCGGCGCTGGACCGGCTGGTACGCGAGGGCGTCGCGGCGACGGTGGGCGTCTCCAACGTCACGGTCGCCGAACTCGACCTGGCCCACGAGGTGCTGGGCGACGCGCTGGTGGCCGTCCAGAACGAGTTCTCACCGAGCGCCACCCAGCACACCGCCGTCCTGCGCCGGGCCGAGGACCTGGGCCTCGCCTTCCTGGCCTGGCGCCCCCTCGGCACGGTCGGCCGGACCGCCGACGACCTCACCGCGGCCTTCGCCGCCGCCGGCGAGGCGCACGGGGCAAGTCCCCAGCAGGCCGCGCTGGCCTGGCTGCTGGAGACCAGCCCCGCCCTGATCCCGATCCCCGGCGCGCGCCGCCCGGCGACCATCCGCGACTCCGCCCTGGCCGCCGGCCTGCGCCTCTCCCCCGCCACCCTGCGCGCCCTGGACGCGGCCACGTCCTCCGACCGCGCCCCGGGCGCCGAGACCACGACGGCTGCACGGGGCGGCAGATAGCGGGGAGTCCACGGCCGGGCGGGCCGCTCCGGGCCGGTCAGCTCAGCCGCTTGATCGACATCACGTTGTCGAAGTTCGTCGTCGGGTGCCCGCAGCGGTTCGTGGCCCACGCCTGGGCGGTCACGGCCCATCCGGTGGGTACCGGCGCGTCGGAGCACACGCTCAGCACGGTGCCCACCGGCTGGTTGTCGTAGCGCGTCGCCGTCCAGGAGTTGTAGAAGAGCGTGCTCGGGTGCCCGCACGTCGTGGCCGACCAGGTGTCGTTCGTCCTGATGAAGCCGGCGGGCATCGGGCTGAAGTCGCAGATCGCCAGCGACGTGTCCGTGGCGCGCACCTGGTAGATGGTCCTGACGTTGTAGAAGAGCGTGCTCGGGTGGCCGCAGCTGTTCGCCGCCCAGGTGTCGTTGGTGACGACCCAGCCCGACGGCGTGCTGACCTGGTCGGCGGCGGCGGCACACACCGCCATCGACGCGCCGGGCGCCTGGTCGTCGTAGCTGGAGATCTGCCACACGTTGTAGACGAGCGTGGAGGGCCGCCCGCACGTGCTCGAACTCCAGCTGTCGTTGGTCTCGATCCAGCCGCTGGGCACCGGGCTGCCGGCGCAGATCGTCGAGACCGCCGCGGAGGCGGGCGCCGATCCGAGCGCCACCGCCAGGGGCACGGTCATCAGCAGCGTCACGATGACACCGAGAAGTCTTCTCATCTGCCGTCCCGTCAAGGGGTGCGGACCGTCGGTGGTCCGCGTCGGCAACAGTGTGGACGCAACCGCGGTGCGTACGCAGCCGGTTGGGAAGGCGGTGACCTCGCACGCGGAAAGAGGCGCCCGGGCCCCGGCGAGATCTTCGCGCGACCCCTCGGCGGTGTACTGCCGCCGTGTCGACCGGATTTGCCGGCAATGCACAGTACCGTGAGGTACGGACAGGTATGGGAGACCCCGGCTGCGTCCCGGGCAGGCCGGCTCGACCACCGCGGCCCGCCGCCTTGCCGGCCGTGGGCGCACGGCCCGCTCCGTTCCGGCGGGAAGGAGAGCCGCTCGATGCGGATCCAGATCATCACCGTGGGCACGACCGGCTCGGTCGCCCCGTACAGCGGACTCGCGCACCGGCTCCTGGCCGAAGGCCACGAGGTCGAACTCGTCACCCACGCCAAGTTCGCGGGGGCGATGGCGTGTTGCGGCCTCACCGTGCGGCCGCTGGAGGCCGACCCCTTCGCATCCCTCATCAGCGCCCGCACGCGCCTGCAAGCCACCGCCCGGGGGTTCGACGCGCTGCGCACGTTCCGGTCCCTCGGCTCGTTCGTCCGAACCGCCGAGCAGGGCATGCTCTCGCTGGTCGACAGCATCCTCGCCGCAGCGGACCCGAAGGCCGACCTGCTCCTGCTGTCGAGCATGGCCGCGCCTCTCGGCTCGGTCATCGCGCGTTACCACGGCGTTGCGAGCATGGGCGTCTTCCTGCAACCCGACGTGCCCACGAGCGAGTTCTCGCACTGCACGCTGGCCTGGCGCTCCGAGAGCCGCGCCAACATCCCCCGGGCGCGAGCGGCGAACGCCCTTCTGGACACCGCGTACCGCACCGCCAACCGGGAGCTGCACGCCCGCCTCGGACTCCCCCACCGCAGCGGCCGCCGGCTGCGGGTCGACCGGGAGCGAGGCCGGTGGCCGATCTGGCACGGCTACAGCCCCTGGGTCGTACCGCACCCGGCGGACTGGCGGCCCGGTCTGCACGAGGCCGGCTACTGGTGGCCCCACGAGTGTCCGGACTGGCGACCGCCCGCGCTGGTGACGGACTTCCTGGCGGCCGGCCCGCCCCCGGTGCTCATCGGCTTCGGCAGCATGATGCCCGGCGATCCCCAGCAGCTCGGCGAGTCCGCGGCGCGGGCCCTGCGGCAGGCCCGGCTGCGCGGGATCGTCCAGTCCGGCTGGGCCGGGCTCTCGGTGGTCGACGACGACGTCATCACTGTCGACGCCCTCCCGCACAGCTGGCTGATGCCGCGCACGGCCGCGGTGGTCCACCACGCCGGCGCCGGCACCACCGCGGCGGGCCTGCGGGCGGGAGTTCCCGCCGTCCCGGTCCCCGTCATGACCGACCAGCCGTGGTGGGCGGCCCGGCTCGTACAGCTCGGCGTCGCCGCGGACGCGATTCCCTGCACCGAACTGACGCCCGCACGCCTGGCCGCCGCGCTCACCCGGGCGACCCGGGACCCCGGCCTCGCTCGGCGTGCCGCAGCGGCGGCCGGCCGGCTGGCCCAGGAGGACGGAGCCGGAGCGGTCGCCCGCGCCGTCGCCGAGAGCGCCTGACCGACGTCGCCCCTTCTCCTGCCGGCGGGCCCGCGCCCGCCGCTCCGTACGGCACCCGTAGGATTTCGATCCTCGGACGCTCGGGGGGGTCATGCACAGGACACGGCAAGTGATGACACGTGCGGCGGCAGCAGCGGTGCTGGCGCTCGTAATTGCGGGGTGCGGCTCGCAGCCGGGGCCCGCCACGCAGACTCGGGCACAGGCGCCGACGCCGTTGCCCGCGCGGGTTTCGGCCGCGGCGACACTGGAGCCGGACGGCACGGTGCCGTGGGTGGACGAGCCCGCGGTCGACGCCGACTTCCAGATCCCCACCCAGGCGCCGCCGCCGGCGACCGGACCGACCTGCCGGGCGTCCCAGGTCGACGCGGCGCTGGACCACTGGATCCACAAGAGCACCCACGGCGAGGTGAACGACCCCGTCATGGACGGCTCCCTGTACGGCTACGTGGTGCTGACCAACACCTCGCGCACCGCGTGCCAACTGCACGGCATCCCGACGGTGCAGCTGGCCACGGACGGCAAGGCGGTGCGGCTCGACCACATCGGGGTGCGGACCCGTCCCCCGGTCGGCCTGCCGCCGGGCGGCAAGGCGAACTTCCGGCTCGACTGGGACGCCCCGTACTGCCCGACGTCGCAGGGCCACAACACGCTGGCCGCGAAGCTGCCGGGCGTCGGCGGCTTCCCCGTACGGCTGGCGGACCAGACCGTGCCGGGCTGCGTGCACGACGAGACGCACCCGCAGATCAGAACCGCCCTCTCGCCCGGGCCCGTCGCCAACGGCGACGCGCAGCCGCGGCCGCCTGCCACCTCCCCGCTGACGGCCCTCACCGCGCGGGCCGGCGACCTGCCCGCGCACGTACACCCGGGCCAGACCTTCGACTTCACCGTGACGCTGTCCAACCCCACCGGCAAAGCCCTGTCGTTGGCGGGTCGGCCGGGCTTCTCCCTGGACGTCCTGTGCCAGAGCACACCGGCGAGCGGCCGGGAGGGACTGGGCGGCGCCACCAAGGTGTACCTGCTCAACAACCGCCCGGTCCGGCGCGTTCCCGCCCACGGCTCGGTCCGCTTCGCCATCCGCGTGTCCGTCCCGCAGGCACCTTCCTTCCCCGGCCCCCGACTTACCGTCACCTGGCGCCTGCTCACCCTGGGCTACCCCTCCGGGCTCCCCTACGTCGTCGTCAACCTCCCCACCGGAGTGCCGGCCTGACACGGGCCGCGACGGCCGCTCCACCAAGGGGCGGCGCCGTGACGGACACCATATTCATGTGTGCACATATACCTGCTCGTGCAAGTAATATGGCTCCAGGTACCGCCCTCCCGCCGGCGAGGCGGCAGCGCGCCCTGCCCGTCGTCCGGCACCGCCACAACCGCGGAGACTCCCCATGTCCAAGCTGTTCGAGCCGTACACCCTGCGGTCGCTGACCGTGCGCAACCGGGTCTGGATGTCCTCCATGTGCCAGTACAGCGCCGCACCCACGGGTGCGGGCACCGGCACCGTGAACGACTGGCACTTCACCCACCTCGCCGCGCGGGCGGCCGGCGGCACGGGCCTGATCCTCACCGAGGCCACGGCGGTCGGCCCGGAGGGCCGGATCTCCCCGTACGACCTCGGCATCTGGAACGACACGCAGGCCGACGCCTTCCGGCGGGTGACCGCGTTCCTCAAGGAGCAGGGCACCGTGCCCGGCATCCAGCTCGCCCATGCCGGCCGCAAAGCGTCCACCGAGCGGCCCTGGGTGGACCGCGGCGCCCCGATCCCGGCCGACGCGCCGCTCGGCTGGACGCCGGTCGGCCCGAGCGCCCTCGCCTTCGGGCCGGCGTCGACCGTGCCCGAGGAACTGACCGAGGACGGACTCCGCCGGATCGTCGAGGAGTTCGCCGACGCGGCCCGCAGGGCGCGAGCGGCCGGCTTCGAGGTCGTGGAGATCCACGGCGCCCACGGGTATCTGCTCCACCAGTTCCTCTCCCCGTACAGCAACCGCCGCACCGACGCGTACGGCGGTTCCTTCGAGAACCGGACCCGCTTCCCGCTGGAGGTCGTCCAGGCGGTACGCGCCGTGTGGCCGCAGGACCTGCCGGTCTTCTTCCGGATCTCGGCCACGGACTGGCTCAGCGAGAACGCGGAGGACGACCGCGAAGGCTGGACGGCTCAGGACACCGTGGCCTTCGCCAAGGAGCTGCACGCCCGCGGGGTGGACCTCCTGGACGTCTCCACCGGCGGCAACGCCCCCGACGCCCGCATCCCGGCGGCTCCCGGTTTCCAGGTCCCGTTCGCCGAGCGCGTGCGCAACGAGGCGGGTATGCCCGTCACCGCGGTCGGCCTGATCACCGAACCGGCCCAGGCCGAGGAGATCGTGGCCTCCGGCCGTGCGGACGCGGTGCTGCTCGCCCGCCAGCTCCTGCGCGACCCGTACTGGGCACGCCACGCCGCGGAGGAACTCGGCGCCCAGCCGTACCTGCCCGAGCAGTACCACCGCTCGTAGCCCGGCCCTTGGGGGCGGCGCACCCGGCGCCCCCCGTGCTCCGCCCACCGGGCAAGCAGGTGTCCCGTCTACTTCCGCCCCGGTGGGCACGTCCGCGCCGTCGTGCTCGTTGTGCAGGCGTCGGTCAAGGCCGGGGGAGCATGATGGCAGTTCAGGTGTGGGAAGCGCCCAGCCGTGTCCGGTCGCTGTGGTGGCACGGGGAAGACCTCGTCGACCTGGTGGGGGGCGGAGTCCGGTGGACGGCGGACGGAAACTGCCGGGACACCTCCCTGCGGTGGGGGTTCCCTTTCGACCAGGCGGTGGCGGCGCCGTCCGGACGGTTCGCCGTCGTGTACGAGGAGCGCGGGACCAAGGGGCTGGTGGTCAGCTCGAAGGCCCGAAGGTGCTCCGGGAGATCAACCGCAGCCATCACCACGCCAAGGACTTCGACTACCCGGTGGCGATCGGCCGGCTGCCGGACGGCCGGGAGATCCTGGCGCACTGCCCTGAACGCTACGGCCGGCTGCAGATCGAGGACCTCGTGACGGGGGAACGCCTGACCGAGGGCGAGCGCGGCGCGGTCGACGTCTTCCACTCGCGGCTCGCGGTGAGCCCCGACGGCCGGTATCTGCTGTCGGCGGGCTGGGTCTGGGCCCCGCTCGGGGTGGCGCACGTGTACGAACTGGCGGCGGCGTTCGCGGATCCTGCCACGCTGGACACGGACAGCCTCTTCGCACCGCACGCCGGGATCGACGCCGAAGTGAGCGCGGCCTGCTGGCTGGACGAGGACCGGCTGGCGGTGGCCACCACCGACCAGTCCCTGGAATGGGACCAGGATCCGACGCTCGGCACCATGCAACTCGGCGTGTGGTCGGTCGCCCGGCGCAGCTGGCTGCACCGCAGCCCCGTCGGCCACCTCACCGGCACACTCCTGCCCCGCGGCTCACAGGTGGTCTCGCTGCACGGCCACCCCCGGCTGCTCGACACCACGACCGGCCGCGTGCCGGCCGAATGGCCCGACGTGACCGTCCCGCAGAAGGCAGACTGCTACGGCGTCGAGCACATCCCCACCCCGATCGCCGCCCTCAGCCCCGACGGCACCCGCCTGGCGGTCGCCCAGGAAGCCGCCATCGCCGTCATCGACCTGCCCGAGCTCCGCACCGTCTGAACCCGCGCCTCATCTGGCGAGGCAGACCCAGCGTGCCCTCACCCCGGGCGCGCCACGCCCGGAGGCCGATCCGCACCTGGGCCGGGGTGTTCGGGCCGAAGCTCTTCGCATCGTCGATCGCTACCTTCACTCTCTCCGCGCTCCTACCCTGACATGTATGGACCTTCCGTTCGTATCGAGCCGGGAAGCCACGCAAGGCCTCCCCCCGGCGCAGGAGTTCGGTGTGGAGCTCGCCCGGCTCCGGGTACTCAAGGGCTGGTCGGTGCGCGGGCTGGCCGAACGCACAGCCATCTCCGAGGGGCACATCTGCAATCTGCAGAGCGGTCGGCGCAACCCCACGGCAGCGGTTGCGGCGGCCTGCGATGCGGCGCTGGGCGCCGACGGTGCGCTCGAAGCCCTCGCCGGAAAGGCTCGGCAGGGCCGCAGCACCGGCATCGACGCCGATCTCCTGATCTCCGGTTACACGCGGATCTTCGACGACCTCCGGGCTCTCGGACGGACCGCGGGCCCGAGCACGGTGGCCGCGCCCATGCGGTCCGTTGCCGGTCTGCTGGCCGATGCGGCGCCGCGCGTCGGCCGGGTTCGCCGGCAGGAGGTCTGGCTGATCGCCGCAAGGTATGCGGAATACCTGGGCTGGATGGCCCAGGAAGCGGAAAGGCCGGCTGATGCGCTGCGCTGGACCGACGTCGCGGTCCGCTGGGCAGCGCTCGGCGGCGACGACTCGATGGCCGCCTACGCGCTGGTCCGCCGGGCCTCCATCGCCCAGCACCGCGGCGACCGGTCCGGCGTGGTCGACTACGCCCGTCGCGCGGCCGGCCATCCGGCCGCGACCCCTCGGATCCTTGTACATGCCGCACGGCGCGAGGCCCAAGGCCACGCTGTCCTCGGCGACTACGATCTGTACCGGCGCGCGTTGGACCGCGTGCGAGTCCATCGGGCCGAGACGGCAGCGGGCCCGGAAGGGCCCAGGTGGGGGCCGAGCATCGAGAACGGGACCCCGCGCGTGATCGAGGCGTCCTGCCTGGTCGACCTTCGCAGATTCGGGCAGGCCGCCGGGATCTTCGCCGTCGAGCTTCAGCGTGCCCCTGCGACGAGCGCCGACGCCAACTCGCGGGCCCGCTTCGCGGTGCGGTACGCGACCGCCCAGGCGGGGACGGGCGATCACGAGGGGGCCTGCCGCACCGTCGCGGAAGCGCTACCGGTGATCGAAAGCGTCGACTCGGCCACCGTCCGGGCCGAACTGCGCCGATTCCTCGGCGCAGCAGACCGCACACCGGCCGCGAGCCGACAGCACGGGGTTCTGAATGCTGTGCGGGCCGCGGCCTACCGTGCTGCGTGACGGCCGAGGTTTGCCCTGGCGTGAACGGCGCTCATGAACAAGCGCGGCTCGATCCCAGCCGTATCGTTCGGGCCGCTTCCCACAGCGCGGGTTCCTGGGTTTCCATGGGCGCCGAATTGCCGAGCAGCTGCACGATTTCGAAGCAGGTATCGCCTGGCTCGGTCGGCTCGACCTGGGGCAAGCTCATACAGAGAACGACTTCCCACGGGTTGCCGTCCGGTATTGTGGTGTATCCGGCGTAGATATGAGCGTTGGGCTTCAACGATGTGAGATGGTCCGACGTGGCCGACGGAACGTCAACACCGGCAGTGCGCGAACTCGACCATCCATGAGCAACGCATTCTGCGGGATCGGAGTATCCGGTCATCTCGATCCGCAGAGACGCCCCGGCGAGCGGATCTCCGATGGCGGGATCCGCCGAGCAGTCGTCACCCGCTTGAACGGCGCTGTACGGGTCGTTCTCCGAGCAGGCCTGCCAACCGTTCGGCAGGGTCATGAAGCCTGACGTGAGATCGCCGAGCGTGACGCCCTGGCTCTTGGTGGCGGGATGTGCCGCCCGGAGGGCTGTGTCGGCTCCGGTCGCGGTCGCGGGGGTGCGCGCACCGGCGTCCCCCGTACCGCCGGTCGTGACAGCGACGGTGACGACGACGCCGGCTGTGACGGCCGCTGCTGCTGCCGTGGCGATGCCGGTCCTGCTCGTGAGAAACGTGGCGGCGGTGGCGAAGATGCCGCCCGTCTTGATCTTCGTCTCGCGGATGTCACCACCGGCCACCCGAGCGTTCTTCGCCCCGCCGTGGACGGATACGGCGTTGCCTCCGCCGGTGTTCTGGGTGACCGGTGCCGCCGTTGGCAGGGGATCGGCCGGCGGCGCGGCCGGCTCGTTGCCGCCGGAGCCGGAGGTGGGCAGATCGGGTACCAGCCCGGACAGTGAGGTGACGAACCGCCGCAGGCCTTCCTCCAGGTGCGTCTCCGGTACGCGCAGGAACTGCAGATGCGCGAGTTCCGCGATGTCCTCGGGTAGCGCCACCGGCGCGGGCAGCATCGCGGCGTCACCCAGCAGGACCGGGATCACGCGGTTCCCGGCGGCGAGCGCCGTGGCAATCTCCACCCGCACCCAATCGTCCCCACGGTCCAGGAGCCTGCCGCCGCCCGCGTCACGGGCATCGGACCAGCCCGTCCCGATGAGCACCAGCATGACTTCGCACTCGGCGGCCTGCCGACGCAAGATCGCCGCGAAGTCTCCGCCGGGCGGAATCGATTCACCGGACTTGAAGATTTCACCGGCGCCGAACATATCCGCGAGCGCCTGGTAGACGCGGTCGCGCATCCAGCGGTTGTCGACCTTGCGGAAGCTGACGAAAATCCGTGGCATATGCCCCCCTTGACGCTACGGGCCGGAGACCCGGAAACATCCGACCCCGACCACACGGTAGAGGCCGCACACCCGTCCAGTGACCGAACCGCGCCATTCACCTCGAACTGAATAACGATCTGACAGGTATCGGCGCTCATGGCCCAGACTTTGTGCAATCAACGGGATCGGACGGTGGCGTCGCGCCGGCCCGTCTCCTCGAAGCCGGCATCGCTCCAGGCGCTCTCCAAGAGACCTGGTCCCTGGTGACCGCCGCCGCCCTACTGCGACCGCAGGGCGGCGGCGCAGGTGCGGCACTCCCACTCCCCCATGTCCGGCGGCAGCCACGGGGCGCCCGGGTCCGAAGGCTGGTAGTTCACCCGCTCCATGTCCTGGGTCTGCTTGCCGCAGAAGGTCCGGTCTTCCGGGTCTTCCGCGACGTCCGGGTCAGCCGGCGCCGCATGCACCGCCTCGATGTGCGGGACCGCATCACCCGGGCCGAAGTCCTCGGACTGCTTCTTACCTAGCTCGCGCAACACTCTGATCGCCATGTGCTCACCTTCGGTGGTGATCGGCGGGGCCGCATCCCGGAACGCCCAGCTGCCGGTCCTCGTCACGGAGAGACAGGACAAGGCCCAGGCTCTTCGGCGATTGTCCGCAGTCGGGGCAGGCCGGCGGCTCGGGAGTCAGGTCCACGGCGGACGGGCCGGCATCTCTGACGGCCAGAGCGCTCGACCGTCTCTCCCCACCCCCCGTGGCCGGATATCGTGGCGCTGCCACGACTCGCGAGGAGACCCGATGCCCTGGTCCGATTCACAGATCCGTGACCGCGAGACAGCCGCGGCGTACGCCGAAGAGCGCGGGTGGGAGCGGGTTGCCACCGATGTCACCAGCCAGGGGCTGACCGTCTGCACCGACCGGTGGACCCATCCGCACCGCGAGGACATCGTGATCGCGGTCTGGGCCCTCTACGAGGCCAAGGAATCCGTGGCCTACTGGGCGTGCGGCATCCGGGAGCGCCGAGCCGTGGCGGTCAAGATCGACAGCATGTGGACCGAGAAGGGGCTCAGCCTCGAACGGGCGCTGGACGGGACGGCCTGAGGCGCGTTCATTGCTGCTGGACGCCCTGCGGGTGATCCCGAACCCGATCATGGTCAACGACGACGACCCGTCGATCACCTACACCGGCGCCGGCATCGACGTGATCGGTCCGATGGAGCCGGGCGGGAACGGGCGGTGCCACCTGCCATCGCCCGGACGGCCGGGGCGCACCGGCCGTCCGGGCGATGGGTCAGCCACGGGTCCGGCTCTGGTTGGTCCCTCCGCGCCTTCCTGGACAAGTGCGGCATGGCCGGCACCGGCTACACCGGCTACACCCTCGGCTCCACTCTGATGGACAGTGCCCTGCCCTGGGACAGGTACCTGGCCGGCAACCGGAACCTCGGCACCTGGAACGACAAGCTCCAGGCGTCGGTACTCGCCTCCCTGGACCCAGCGCGCCGACACCAACCCGACCGTTCCCGCGCACAGTTGGGGCGCCTGGTGGGTGGGCGAGCATGGCTACGGCAGCACCTACAACGCCGCCAACGGCATCCAACTGCTCGGCCCGACCGACCCGGAGCTGCGCGAGGAGGCCGTCGACGACCTCGAGTTCCTGCTCGGCAACCAGTCCTCCCCCGATGGAGTGGGGCGAGAGCTACAAGAACGGCTCGTGGACCACCCCGCCGGCCGACCTGGAGTCCTGGGGCTCCAGCGGCATCCTCAAGACACTTCCGGAGACCTCGGTCGTGGTCCAGAACGACGGCACTCTCGTCATCGGCCGCGGCATCCCGCAGAGCTGGCTCGACTCCGGCAGGAGCGCGGTGTGGCGCCGGGTGCAGATCGGCGGCGGCCAGACCCGGGACGTCACCATCGCCCCGCTGTCCGGCAACCGGGTCCAGGTGAACTTGAGTTCACCGACCAGCCGCCCGGTGAAGGTCGAACTCCCCTCCTTCGTCGACAACATCGCCTCCGCCACCGCGGGCACCGTCGACCAGGCCTCCGACGCGCCCACCCTCGGCGACGTCAAGGTGGCCATCCGCAAGAAGGCGGGCACCACCGGCCAGTCCGACGTCACCGCGGGCCTGTACGCGGTCTCCGGCGGCCTGCCGACCGGCCCGGCGCTGGCCACCGCCACCATCCCGGCAGCCTCCGCGGGCACCGGCTTCACACCGTCACCGCGCCGCTGCACTACGACGGGCTGGTCGACGGCCGCGGCTACGCGGTCGTGCTCGGCCAGAAAACACCGGGCGCGGGCGTCTACGAGTGGGCCACCGCCGGCGCCGGCAGTCGGTGATGCCACCACCCGAGCGGCCGGTCCGTCTCGCTCAACTCGGCGGCGTGGCGTGTGGCGGCCCGGGAGGAGCGGCCAGTGCCTTGCGGTGCAGCCGCTCACGCACGTGATGGCCCTCCTTCTCCAGCGCCGGATCGTACTGCTCGATGCCGGTGTAGGCCCAGCCGGACCGCTCGTAGAAGCCGCGCGCGGGGGCATTGTCGCTGAACACCCACAACACCGCTGAGCCGTAGCCGGCCTGGGCGAGCCATTCCTCGGCGGCGTTCAGCAGGCGGGTTCCGATTCCGGTGGCGAAGTGTCCGGGGTGGACGAAGAGGTATGTCACCTCGCCCTCGCGGGTGCCGTCGGGTCGTGCAGGCTCGGCTGAGGGCGGCCCGGCGGCGGGCCAGGGATGCCTGGCCTCCACGAAGCCGATGATTCGGTTGCCCTGCCAGGCCGCGGTGATGCGGTGGTCCGTCGGCAGGGACCGTAGATGGGCGGTCCAGCGTGCCGTCTGGACGTCGGGGACGAATCGGGCCAGCACGGCGGGAGGGAGGACGTTCCTGTATGCGTGGAGACAGGACTCGGTGAAGACGTCCGCGACCGCGGCCGCGTCGGCGGGTGCGGCGGGACGGAGTTCGACCGTTGATCGAGCCATGTGCGACGACCTCCTCGCAGAGCCGGGGAACGGGCCCGCTACAGGCCGGGCCGGGCCGGGAAAAGGCAGGAGTTCACATCCAGGGCGAGGATCCCGGTGCGCAGGCCGACGGTCAAGGTGGCGCCGTGGTCGGTGCGTTCAAGGCGACGCCGGTCCGCAGGCTGCCGCCGCAGGGCGTGTACGGGGACGCCGAGGGGAATCGTGTGCACGGCGGCGCCGCTTGTGTGGTCCCACAGCCGGACGGTTCCGTCGAAGCTTCCCGAAGCGAGGAGCGTCCGGCCGTCCGCCGCGGTGATACAGGCGATGGCGCGCACCTGGTCGGTGTGGCCGGAGAGCTCGATGATCTGGCGCGCGGTCACCGGGTCCCAGAGCCGCACCGTGCAGTCGGCGCCGGCCGACGCCACCATGGGGCCGCCCGGGGCCGGCAGGACGGCCAACGCCCAGACCGTACCGTCATGACCGGTCAGAGGCGCCGACCGGGCCCCGCCCGCAGTCGGATCCCAGATCCGCACGGAGCCGTCGTCTCCTGCCGAGACCAGCAGTCGCCTGTTCCCGTCGTCGAGTGCGCACAGGTCCCGCACCGGCGCGGAGTGGCCGCGCAGAAATCGCGGCGCTTCCTCCCCCGACCCGTCTCCGTCCAACGGGCGCCACAGCGCGATCGCTCCGCTCCGGCCGCCGGCAGCGACGGTCGCGGATCCGTCGACGTCCAGTACGCACAGGGCGAGGACGGCTCCTTCCTCCCCCTGTACCGGCGGACGCACGAAGCGGCCTCCGTCCGGCGTGAGGAGGTGCACGAATCCGGAGGCGTCACCGGCGACCAGGGCCGTCCCGCCGCCGGTTGCGTAGGACGCGACGGCGGTGATCAGCGGCGGCGCGGATACCGGGGAGAGGGAGGCTGTGGTCGTCTCCCACAGGTGTACGCGTCCGTCGGCTGTGAGGACCGGACAGCCCGGGTCGGAGCCAACGGCCTGGGCGAGGGAGCACACGGTGTCGGAGGACTGGGTGAGGGGCTCACCGACCGCTCTGCCGGAGTTGGGGTTCCAGAGCCGCACGGTACCGTCGTCGCCGGTGGTGGCCACGAGCGGATACGGGCCAGGTGGCACGCCCAGGAGGAATCCGGGCAGCGGGCAGGCGCCCCACACCCGGCCGGTGTGCCCGGCCAGGGTGCCGGTCACCTGCTCCCCTGTCTCCGGCGACCATATCCGCACCGTCCGGTCGTAGCCGGTCGTCACCAGCAGGGTCGGAGCGTCCGGACGGTTGCCCGGCAGGGGGCATACGCTCAACACCCCGGACCTGTGGCCGCTCATCTCCGGGCCGTACCCGCGTCCCAGGACGGGGTCCCACATGCGCAGTGTCCCGTCGAAACTGACGGTGGCCAGCAGGGACCGGCCCATCGGCTGCCCGTCCCAGGGGAAGGAGCAGATGTCCTGGATGTCGCTGGTGTGTCCGACGAGAGGTGGTCCCACGGGAGATCCGCTGAGGGGATCCCAGACCCGGACCACCAGGTCGTCGTCGTAAGTGGCCAGGAACGAGCGTCCGTTGGGACGGCCGTCCGGGTGGAAGCCCGGCAGGGCGCATATGCCCGTCACGGCGTTGCGGTGGTCGGTGTCCAACCGCAGGACGGGTCGGCCCGACCGCGGGTCCCACAGCTCCACCTCCGAGCCTGTTCCGGCGACAGCCACGAGGGCGCCGGCGTCGGCACCGCCCGTCGGGGACCACGGCACCGCGCAGGCCGTCCAGCCCGCCTGATCGGCTCGGCCCAGCGGGACGCCGACCTGTTCACCCGTCTGCGGATCCCACAGGTGAACCCTTCGGTCCTGGCCGCCTTCGGTGACCACACGATCAGCCATTCGGTCCTGACCGACACCTGCGAGCACGCTCCGCCCGTCGGGCCCACCGCCCGGTACGGTGAACAGCGTCCAGACTCGTTTGGAGTGGTGGGTGAGGGGATGATCGACCGGTCGGCACGTGACCGGGTCCCAGACCCACAGGTCGCCTCCGAAGCCGGAGGTCACGAGCATCGGGACGCCGTCCCGGTCTCCGGGCAGTACAGCGACCCTTCGGGCGGACTGCTTCAGACGTGGCCCGGAGCGATCGGCGGGCTGGCCGGCCGCCGGGTCCCATACCCGTAGGGTTCCGTCGCTCCCCGTGGTGGCCAGCAGCACCGGCCCGCCGGGGTCGGGGCTGGGCAGCACGCACATCCCCCAGGCCGCCCCGGCATCGCCGGTGAGCGGATGGCCGACCGGTTCCCCGGTCGTGGAATCCCACAGGGCGACCGCCCCGTCGTATCCGGTCGCGGCCAGCACACTGCGCCCGGTGCCACCGTAGCCGGGGACGGCGCATACGGTGATCAGGCTGTCCGGGTATTCCGCGATCACCCGGCCCTCGGTCCGTCCGGACTCGGGGTCCCACAGCACCAGCTTCCCGTCACCGCCGACGCCGGCCAGCAGCCAGCGGCCGGCGGAATCCGGATCCGGGAACGCGCATACGCAGAACACCGTGCTTCTGTGGCCGGTGAGCGGTTCGCCGACCTGCTCGCCAGTGGCCACGTCCCAGATCCGCACGGTTCCGTCGTCGCCGCAGGAGGCCAGCCGGGCACCGCCGTAGGCGACATCGGCCGCGGTGCGCGGAATCGCGCACACCGCCCACGCCCAGCCCTGGTGGCCGATCAGCGGTTCCCCCACCTGACGTCCGGCGACCGGGTCCCAGATCCGTACCGTGCCGTCGGCGCCGGCGGTGGCGATCCGATCCGGCCGGCCTGTCCCGCTCCCGGGAATCGTGCACATGCCGAAGATGCGGCCGACATGTCCGGTCAGGGGCTCGCCTACCTCCCAGCCGGTGTACACGTCCCACAGGCGCACGGCTCCCTCGCCGCCTGCCGACGCCAGCATGATCCGCCCGCCCGGGTCCCGGAAGACCGCCAGATCCTCGACCGTGCTGGTGTGCCCGAGCATGGGCGAGCCGATGGGCGTGGCTGTGGCGGGATCCCACAGGCGGATACTGCCGTCGTCGCCGGCGGAGGCGATGATCGTGCCGCGCCGGGGTAACTGCAGGCTGCGGACGCTGTTCACCGACGCCGTGTGGCCACCGAGCCGCACGTGCGGGGTGACCGGGCGGGCGCGGGCAGCGGCGATGCCCCAGTTCCTGGTCGGCTCGTCGATCACCCGCTGCGCGCCGTGCGTCGCGGTGGCCATCTGGCGCAGGCCTGCCCGATCACGCGGTGAGGCGGTGACGAGGGCGTCGCGGGCTCCGATCACCCCGGCGACCCGCGGCGGGATGGGGCGGCGCCCGAACAGGGTCCGCAGGGCGTCGGCGGTCACCGCGTCCGGGTCCAGACGGTCCAGGATGTCCGGGCGGTCGGCGAGCGCGTCCCACATCTCCGCGCTTGCGACGTGGCCGCTGAGGTGCCGTACGAGGTACTCCGGCACCGGATCGGTATCCGCCGCGGCGGACCGGGCGGCTGCGCGCAGCAGGGCGTCCGCGATCCGGATCCGGTCGCAGCGGTGCTCCGGACGCTCGCGATCGCGTACGGCGAAGAACTCGGTGAACGAGCGGTGGGCCAGCCGGTAGACCGTGGATGTCCCGTCCGCCGCCGCGGGCTCGGCGGTCCGTGCGCTGGGTGTGTCGGCGGTAGGCGTGTCCACGATGACGTACGCGGCGGCACGGGTCAGGAGTCCGCCGATCGCCTCTGCCCACACCGACCGGATGTCATCCCCGCAGTCCGCCGACGGGGATGTGTCGAGTGCGGCAACCATGGCCGCCCATATCCCGTCGGCCTCGGGCACGCCCCGGCCCTGGGCGTGGGCGAGCGCCCGCAGGAGGAGGGGGTAGCGGTCGTCCTCCTCGCCCAGGCGTTTCAGCGCCCGGCCGAACAGGTCCTGGTGGTCGCCGGCGAGCAGCTCGCCCAGCGAGCGTGTACGTCCCTCGGTGAGCAGCCGTGCGTCCTCGACGAGTTCGTACACGGCCAGCCTGGTGTAGAGGAACTCCCGGTTCCGGCCGGCGATGTTCTCGGCGACGCGTTCGATGTCCTCGTCCCGCACCCTGTCCATGAACGGTACGGACCGACCCGCGCGGCCGAACCTCCTGGCCCCGTCGAGCCGGCGCCGCACGTAACTGCGGATGGCGGCGGTGTCCCCGGTGACGTCGACGTGGGTGTCCCGGCTGGCCGGCCGATACGGAACCGCGCCGGGGCCGTGCCGGGTCGGTGGCGGCAGCGTCGCCAGGGCATCGAGCAGATCCGTGTCCGGTGGAGGTGCGTCAAAGAGCTCACGGGTGGAGACCCGAGTACCGACCACGACGCGGACGCCCCTGATCGCGGCGATGCGGGCAAGCAGTGACCGGGCGGTGTCCAGCGGGTCGGTGGACTCGTCCAGCGCATCGACGAGAACGGTGAAGGAGGCGGTTTCGCCGGGAGGTTCCGGATTGCACAGCCTGCTGAGCTGATCCGCGAGCCAGTCCAGGTCGGTGGCCATCCCGAGCGCGGAGTTGCTGTGGGACGGGGGCGGTTCGAGGCGGGCGGCGGCCGCGGTCCTGGCGACGATCTGCGGCACGGTGAGTCCGGAGAGGTGGATCACGGCGTCGAAGACGCCGTCGGGCGGCAGGTCGCCGGGAGCAAGCGGCGTCGCCAGCCCGCGGCGGGCCAGCGCGTCGCGCAGGTCGGGCAGGGACTGCACCATGACGTTTCCGAGGAGTGCGGACTTCCCCGCTCCGGCCCGCCCGTGCACCACCAGCATCCCGGTCGTGGCGGTGCGCAACCACGCCGAGATCCTCCTCAGCTCGGAAGCACGCCCCTCGAAGAACCAGGAGAGCTCACCGTATTCGACTCCCTGCGCCTTGGTGAAGAAATGGTGGCGCTCGTCCGGCCCCAGGTTCTCCAGCACATCCTCCAGATGCCGGACCGTGTCGTAGGGCGCGCACATCCATGACGCCGCAGGCGGGAAGACGTGGACGAGTGCCGCCCGGCCCACCTTCAACGGCGTTACGGTGCAGTCCTCCAGCAGGTCCTCGAGCTGGCTGCCCAGGTCCTTCAAGGTGATCCGGCGGTTGGCGGCGTAGGTCGTTTTCACCACGATGCCCAGGGCCTCGCTGAAGCGGCCCAGTGTCGTGGCACCCTCGCCCGAAACGCCTACCAGGAGAACGTCTCTCACTCGGTCGTCGGCGAGCAACAGGGAGCCCAGGAGCTTGGCGAACCGCTGCGAACGGCAGGCGTCCACCACCACCACGGCCCAACTGCGCCGCCCCGGTTGTGCCTGACGTCGGCGCACCGCGTCGGCGATGTCTTCGGGGCTGACTCCGGCGGAACCCACGCGGCCAGGACTCTGCTGGTGCGCCAGCGCCGCACGGGTGCCGTCCGTCCAGCCGTGGCCCACCCAGTAGAGCACGGAGCCGTCCACCGGCCGTGACCCGCTGTCGGCCCACTGGCCGAGTCTGCGCTCGACCGCGTCTGCGTTCCGCTCCAGTTCGGGGACCTCCCACGGCACGTGCCTGCCCCCGAACGGCGCCAGCAGGTCGAGGACCCGCCCGACGTGGTCCTCCACCTCCAGGTCCGGCAGCCCGGCGCTGTCGTAGTGGCCGATCGCCACGGGGAAGATCTCGATGACCGGAGAGGTGCCGGCCGCTGACTCCCCCGCCGCCCCCGCCGCGCTCATGGTGTTCCGGCCGGCGGCTCGGAAGAGCCCGTCGCGAAGTCCGCCGTGCTCAGCAGCGTCTGCGTCACCGGTGACATCCCGCCGCCGTCCGCCCGAACCTGGAAGAGCCCCGGGGGCAGTGGCGCGCTCTTGGCGACGATCGCCCCCTCGCCCCACTGCAGGTGCGGCGCGTCGGTCTCCAGCCCGGTCGCCAGGTCGACGACCGTGCACCGGACGTCGACGGGCGACTCCACACCCTCGACCGCGAACGTGAACGGTCGGCCCGCTCGGACGATGTCGGGCAGGTCAAGACCGATCCGTGTCTCTCCCAGCCATGGGCCGGTCCGGCGGTCGAGCACCGCGTCCTGTGCCACCAGGACGGACTCGGCCGTCGCTGCGAGTGCTCCGTGCGACTGGGCCAAGGGCACCGCGCCACCGGACGGCAGCTGCGCGGACTCGCGCGGAACGGTGCCGTCCCCGCCGACATCCACGCGGACCACTCCTCCCGCAGACGGGCGACAGGTGAAACGGTGTGCGGACAAGGTCCCCCGATGCAGTGTCAGGGCCTGCACGGTGGGCTGGTGCGCACCCACCACCTGCACATGCCCCACGGGCGGCCGGGTCGCCTGCCAGCCACCCAACGGAAGCGATGCGGCCGCCAGTTCGGGGTCACCGCCGAGTTCGACGACGTCAGCGACGGTCAGCCGTCGGGCCGAGTCGCCGTCGGTCACACATCGATGCGCGGGCAGCAGGTCGTACATCCCCGGAAGGGTCGCCGCCAGCCGCCGCAGCCGCCGCCGGGGAAGGGGGGCGCCCTTGCCCGTCCCGAGGATCACCGCTGCCTTCGGGCTGCCGAAGAACGGAGTGCCCAGCGTCACGGTTGTCCTCACCAGGGCGGCCAACCCGTTGTCCTGGCAGGCATGCCAGGCGACCAGACCACCCATCGAGTGCGCCACCAGCACCAGCCGCGGCGCCGGGTCCGGTGGAGATCCCGAACCGGGCCGACGCGCGGCCGGGGCGGCCGGGTGGGCGCTCCACGCGGCAAGGTGCCGCCGGGCGAAATCCGCGAGCAGAGCGCCGTTGTGGGCAACGGGCAGGCGCCAGTCATAGGCGAAATCCGCCAGCGCGTCGGGGTGCCGTACGACCGCGAGCAGCCCCTTGCGGAGACGGCCGTACGGTGACAGCCCGCCCAGCACCGGGGCGAAAGCAGGAAAGCCCAGCAGACGTGTCGCCCGGACGCGGCCGTACGTCCCCACACGTTCCTCTGCGGAGAGTCGAAGTGCCTCCAAGGATGTGCCCGTGGTCCACGCGGAGACGTACCAGCGCGGATCCGCGAGCCCCCACAGCACGCTTCCGGTGAGGTTGTCGACCAGCTCACTGCCCATGACGCCGGGGACCAGGACCACCGCGTCCCCCGTACGTGGCCGTTCTGCCACTTCGCCCCCTCCGTGCCGCAGGGTCCGCCCCTCGGCGGACGCGACAGAGCCACCGACCAGGCTAGCCGGGACACACCCGGATACAGGCGGATACGTCCGGCGGTGATCCCGAACTGTGACCCCTGCCCGTTGAAGGACGCGAACGAGGCGCCGGCACGGAACGGTCGAACGAGGCGAGCCCGCCGATCGCCTGACGCCAACCGGCCTGGCAGATGTGGCGGCCCGGGGACTTACCAGAGCGCGCGTTCGTACCGGCCGCCGCCACGCCGTCCAGTTCCGCCACGCCTTCGGACCCGAGCCGTGAGCCGGGCCGGGGCACCGCGTCCGCGCATCACCCGGCGCGGCCTTCGCTCCGGACCCGGACCGGGAGTCCACCGCCCGGTGATCGCGGGGTACGGCCCAGCGTCTCGCGACACGCGGACGCGTTCGGGTCCATGACGCCTGCGCAGGCGCACCGTTGCGGATAGCATCGCGCTGGTCGTGGGCCCGTGCCTGCCCGGCGCCGGCGCACCGTACGAGAGACGTTGCGACCTGCGAGGAGGCGGAGCATGGCCCATCAGCCCACCCGACGGACGGTTCTGCACAGCATGGCCGCGGGCGTCGGGGTCATCGCCTTCGACCCGGCGGCCCGCTCCTGGGTCGCGGGCCCGGCCCGGCCGCACTCCGCGGGCAACAGCCTGGCCGGCGTGGCCGGCGTGCCGAAGCTGGACGGCACGCTGCTGACCGACCCCGCATCGCTCGCCGCCGACGCGGACGACTTCGGCCACACCGTGCACCACCTCCCGGCGGCCGTCCTGCGGCCCGGCTCGGTCGCCGACATCGTGGCGATGGTCCGGTTCTGCAACACCCATCACATCCAGGTCGCCGCCCGCGGCCAGGGCCACGGCACCAACGGCCAGGCACAGGTGGCCGGCGGGCTGGTCATCGAGACCGCGCCGCTGGACGCGATCGGGCCGGTACGCACCGGTGCGGCCGGCACCGGGACCGTCTCGGTCGGCGCCGGCGCCGTGTGGAGCGCGGTCGTGCGGGCCACCCTCGCGCACGGCCTCACCCCGCCGGTCTTCACCGACTACCTGGAACTGTCGGTCGGCGGCACCCTGTCGGTCGGCGGCCTCGGCGGCCAGTCGCACCGGTACGGCGCCCAGGTGGACAACGTCACCGCGCTCCAGGTCGTCACCGGCGCGGGGGAGCTGGTCAGCTGCTCCCCGACCCGCCGCCCCGACCTCTTCCGGGCGGTGCTCGCCGGGCTCGGCCAGTGCGCCGTCATCGTCTCCGCGACCCTGCGGCTGGTGACCGCGCCCACGTCCGTACGCCACTTCCTGCTGCCGTACACCGACCTGGCCACCTACCTCGACGACCAGCGGCGGCTGGTGGACGACCGCCGGTTCGCCTACGTGGAGGGCTCGGTCGCGCCCGATGCGACGGGTGCCTTCACCGGCTACGTCATCGAGGCGACCGCCTACGGCCCGCCCGCGGGGCCCGCACCGGACGACGCCGCGCTGCTCCGCGGTCTGCGCTACGACCGGTCCGGCGCGGTCACCGCCGAGACCCTGGACTACTTCGACTTCCTCGACCGGCTGGCCCCGGGCATCGCGGCGCTGGAGGCGGCCGGCGTCTGGACATGGGCGCACCCCTGGCTGAATCTGCTGCTGCCCGGCGACGACGCAGCCGCGCTCGCCCGCACCCTGCTGGACCGGATGGCCGGGCAGGACACCGGCCCCGGCGGCGTCGTCCTGCTCTACCCGCTCTCCGCCGCCCGGCTGCACACCCCGCTGCTGCGGATGCCGGACGACCCGGTGCCGTACCTGTTCGCGGTCCTGTGGACGCTGGATCCGGCCGACCCCGCCGCGATCACCGCCCGCGTGGCCGCCAACCACGCGGCGTACGAGACGGTGCGCGCGGCCGGCGGCACGCAGTATCCGGTGGGCACCATTCCCATGAGCGCCGCGGACTGGCGCCACCAGTACGACGGCGTCTGGGCGGAGTTCGCGGCCGCCAAGCGCCGCTACGACCCGTGCGCCCTGCTGGCCCCCGGCCAGCACGTCTTCCCGGCCTGACCGGCGCGACGGTCCGGCCCCGGCGGCGCCGGGGCCGGGTCCGTGGCCGGGAGCGGCCGCCCCGCCTTGTGGGGGCGGGGCTCCCCTGTGATAGATCTGGGGCGCGTCGCCACCATCACATGTTCGAGGCAGGGGAGTTCATGTGGTCGCCCCCGGCCTTGCCACGCCGCCGACGCGGCACCAGGGCGCTCCGCGCCGAGCCCGGCGGATTCCCGCGAGTGCGCGGCGGGCCGCGCAGCACGGCCTGGTCCTGGCCGCCGTCGCCGTAACGGTTCTGCTCTGCGCGACGGCCCTCGCCGCGCTCACCGCCCAGGCCGGCAGCTCCGTGCAGGCCGGCGCCGTCCGCAGGCTGGCCGACGACCCGGGCGCGCAGGTGACCGTCAGCGCGTCCTTCACCGCCGACGGGATGGCCGCCGCCGACCGGGGCGTACGCGCCGCCGCCGCGCGGGCCTTCGGCGGGGTGCCGCAGCACACCTACGTGGGGCTGCTGGGCACATCGCCGGTCTCCCTCACGGGCGTCGAGGGCGCCAAGGGCCCGGCGCAGGGGCCGGGCGGCACGAGCCTGCACCCCGTGGCCGTGCAGGGCGCGGGCTCCTTCGGGCAGCTGGTCGCGGGGAAGTGGCCCGCCGGGACGGCCGACGCCCCCGGCAGCGCCTTCACCTCGCTGCCCACCGTCCGGGTCGGCACCGGGTCCACCGCCCCCGTCGACGTGGCGGTGCCCGACACGCTGGCCCGGCTGCTCGGGCTGCGGCCCGGCTCGGCCCTGCGGGTGCAGGACGCCTTCCAGCGGGTCATGACCCTCCGCGTCACCGGCGTCTTCCGGCCGTCCGGCGCGGTCGGGTTCTGGCCCGCGATGGCCGGCGACCTGACGCAGCAGCAGACCGCCGTCCAGGACCTGCTGGTGGTCGCGCCCTCGGCGCTCAACGGCAGCGCGGCGCTCAACGGGCATCTGACGGCCCACTGGAGCGTGCAGCCCGACTTCTCCCGGCTCGACGCGGACAGCCTGCCGGGGCTGCGCGACCGGGTGCGCGCCCTGTCCGGCAGCAAGACCGGGGTGTCGGTCTTCGGCGGGCGGGAGCCGTCCCTGGACGACGTGACGGTGGCCTCGGGCCTCCCGGGCGCCGTCGACACGCTGTCCGTGCCGATGGTCGCCGCCCGGTCCTCGCTGTATCTGCCGAGCGTGATGCTCGCCGTCCTCGCGCTGGCCACCCTGGTGCTGGCCGCACGCCAGTTGACGGTCCGCAGGCGCGGGGAGCTGGCGCTCCAGCGGGGCAGGGGCGCGAGCACCGCGCGGCTGCTGCGGGC
Organism: Streptomyces sp. NPDC021020; assembly: GCF_044333285.1. Lineage (NCBI taxonomy): Bacteria > Bacillati > Actinomycetota > Actinomycetes > Kitasatosporales > Streptomycetaceae > Streptomyces > Streptomyces sp. NPDC021020. The sequence continues at coordinate 664,458 of NZ_JBIRQQ010000002.1, read as the reverse complement.
CGCGGCCGGCGAGTGGGCGCTCACCGGCATCCCCGCCGCGGTGGCCGCGGTCTTCCTCGCCGGGCTGCTGCACCCCGGCGGCCGGGGCGGCGACTCCTGGGCCGCGGTGGGCCTGACCCTGCTGGTGCACGCCGCCGCGGTGCTGCTGCCCGTACTGCCGTCGCCGGCCGCGCGGCCGCCCCGCGGGGCGCGCGCCGCCGCCGTCCAGCGCATGGGCGCCGACCTGGCGCTGCTGGCCGTCGCCGTCGCGGGCTACCTGGAGCTGCGCCGGCACCACTCGCTGCTCGGCGGCGCGGGCGGCGGGAGCGCGGCCGCCGACCCGGTGCTGGTGCTGGTGCCGTCGCTGGTGGCCGTCGCCGCCGCGCTCCTGCTGCTGCGGCTGCTGCCGCTGACCTCGCTGCTGCTGGACGCCGTGGGCCGCCGCAGCCGGGGCCTGGTCCTCACGCTCGCCGGGTGGCACCTCGGCCGCAGGGCCGCGGGCAACGCCGGGCCCGTGGCGCTGATGTGCCTGGCCATGTCGGTGAGCGCCTTCGCCACCACCGCGCTGGCGTGCCTCGGCGGCCTGGCGTCGGAGCAGGCCGCGTTCACCGTCGGCGCGGACGTACGCGTCCAGCCCTCCGCGGTCGACGGCTACCCGTCGGTGGTGCTCGGGTCCGCCTACCGCGCGCTCCCCGCGGTCACCTCGGTGGCGCCGGTGACGCAGACGACGGTGAATCTGCCCGGCGGCGTCACCGAGACCCTGGTCGGCACGACCGGCGGCCCCGCGCCGCGCACCCCGGCGCCCGCCGTCCACGGGATACCCCTGCCGGGGCGGCCCACCGCGCTGCTGCTGGACGAGCAGCTGCGCAGCGACGGCAGCCACGCGGCACCGAAACTGGCGCTGACCGTGCAGGACGGCTACGGCCTCGACAGCACCGTGTCGGCCTTCCTGCCCCCCGCCGACGGCGCCCGGCACACCGTCGTCGTCCCCCTCGACACGGCCGGCGGCGGGCTCCCGCGGACGTACCCGCTCACCGTGACCGCCGTCAGCGTCCTGCCGCAGGCCGACCAGCGGCCCGCGCGGCTCGACCTGCGCATCCTCAGGTTCGGCGCGCGCGGCCCGGGCGCCGCGGACCGCTGGACCGCGCCGGCCGGCGGGCAGACCTGGGCCGACGGCACCGACCACGGGGCCACGTCCGCCGCCGCGGCCTGCCGGGGGCAGGCGGACTACAGCTACCAGCCCGGCACCCCCGGGGTGTGCGCGATTTCCCACGGCGGCGCCGACGCGCTGCGGGCCACGATCAGCACCGGCCTCAATGCCTCCCAGGCGAGCCCGGACCTCCTCGCCGGCCTGTCCGTGAGCGACTTCGACACCCGGCCGGGCACCGAGGCACGGCTGGTCGCGGGCCCCGCCGGGAAACCGCAGCCGCTTCCGGTACGTGCCGACGCCGCGATGCTGCGCGACACCCGGCTGAGCGTGGGCGACACCACCTCGCTCGGCCTGAGCGGCGGCGCGCGCGTCACGGTGCGGATCGTCGGCCGGGCGGAAGCGCTGCCGGGCCTCGGCCGCGGACAGGGGCACCTGGTCGCCGACCAGCGCGCACTCGCCTCGGCCACCACCCTGGCCGGCGCCGACCAGACGGACCCCGCCTTCTGGTGGCTCGGCAGCACCGACAGCGCGCGTACGGCCGCGGCCTGCGACGCGCGGCCCGCGCTCGGCCACGCCACCACGACACCGCGCACCGCGGCGGCCCTCCAGGACGATCCCTTCCGCAGCGGGCTCCGCCGCGTGCTGGAACTCGTCCGCCTGATGGCCCCCGGCTTCGCGGTCGTCGCCTTCACCGTGCACGCGGTGATCTCCGCCCGGCAGCGGCGCAGGGAGTTCGCCCTGTTGCGGGCGGTCGGCGTCCGCACCCGGAGCCTGTCCGCGCTGCTCGGGGCCGAGCAGGTGGGCCTCGCGCTCTTCGCGGTGGTGCCGGGCGCGCTGATGGGTACGGCGCTGGCCGCCGCGGTGCTGCCCCTGGTCACCGTGGACGACAGCGGGCAGGCGCCCTACCCGCCGCTGCCGCTCGTCGTCCCGTGGGGCGTGGTCGCGCTGACCGCGGTGGCGACCGCGCTGGCGATCAGCGCGGTGGTGCTGGGCCTCGGCCGGCTGCTGGCCCGGGTGGACCTGGTACGGGTACTGCGCGCGGGGGAGGACCGGTGAGCCGGGTGGCGGAGAAGCAACGTCCGGGCAGGGGCCCGGCGATGACGCTGCGCCTCGTCCGCAGGGAGACCCGCGGCGATCTGCCGCTGCTGGCGTGCCTCGCGGTCCTCGTCCTGGTGCTCGCCGCGCTGTGCGCCTGGGCCCCCGCCCTCGCCGGCCGGCAGGAGGACCGGGCGCTGCGGCAGCGGGTCGAGGCCGCGCAGGCGCAGACCCCGCTGGTCACCATGAGCACCACCCCCGCGGTCTTCAACGGCCCCCAGGTGGACATCGGCCGGCTGCTCGGCGCCGGCCGCACCCTCACCGCCCGGCTCGGCGCCCCCGCCGCCGCGCACCTGACCCCCGAGGGCGACGCCGGGTACGACTACAGCCAGGCGGCCCTGACCTCGCCGCGCCCGCCGGACCACACCGTCACCGGCACCCAACTCGCCCTGAGCTACCTGCCGTCCGCGCGGGAGCACCTGCGCTGGGTCAGCGGCCACGCGCCCGCCGACAGCACGCCGAAGGGCTCGGTGCCCCAGGTCGCCCTGTCGCAGGCCACCGCCGCCGCGCTGGGCGTCGGTACCGGCAGCCGGCTGGCGGTCGACTTCGCCGCGACGCCCGACGTGCAGGACACACCGCCGCACGTGACGCTGCTGGTGAGCGGGATCTACCGCCCCGCCGGCGGGGCCGGCGGCTACTGGACGGGGCGGGAGAGCCTCGACCGGCCGACCAGCGCCCCCGCCGAGCGCAGCGCCGGCACCGTCCTGTCCGCCCGCGGCCTCGTCGGCCGGGACACCGCCGACGTGCTGTCCGACGCCGGGGTGCGCGGCCCCCTGGTGACCTGGCAGTTGCGCGCCGACCTGCACGGGGCGGCGCTGGACGAGGCCCGCGCCCTGTCCGGGCCGCTGGCCGGTTACGCCTCCACGCTGAACGCCGAGCTGTGCCAGGGGCAGGGCACCGACTTCGTCACCGGCGACGTCGTCTGCACCGTCGCGGGCCAGGCCACCGGGTCCGTGCTGGTCGTCGACTCCCTGACGCCGCTGCTGGCCTCGTTCACCGCGCGGGACCAGCAGGCGAGGGCGCTGGCGGCCTTCGCCGTGGACGCGCTGGCCGCCGTCGTCCTGGCCACCGTCGTCGTCGCGGTGCGGCTGCTGCTGCTCCGCAGGCGGGCGCACCTGCGGCTGCAGCGCGCGCGGGGCGCGTCGACCGCGCGGCTGGTGCTGGTGCGCTGCGCCGTGGCGTGGACGGTGATCCCGGTGGCCGCACTCGCCGGCTGGGCGGTGGGACGCGGCCTCGCGCCCGGCGGTACGTCCGGGGCGGCGCGGCCGCTGCCTGCCGTCGCCGCCGCCGCGGTGGTCGCGGCGACGGTGCCGCTGATGACCTGGCTCGCGGTCCGTGAGCCGCGCAGGCCCGGCCGGTTGCGGCCCACCCGTCGGCGTACGGCCGCGCTGCGGCGCGCGGTCCTGGAGCTGACGGTGCTGCTCGCGGCGGCGGCCGGGGTGGTCGCGCTCCGCTCGCAGGGCCCCGACGGGATACTCGGGGCGGTGCCGGTGCTGGTGGCGCTGGCCGTCGTGCTGGTGCTGCTGCGCTGCTACCCGCTGGCGCTGCGCCTGCTGCTGCGGCAGACCCGGCGCGGCCGGGGGACGGTGGGCTTCGTCGGCGCGGCCCGCGCCGCGCACGACGCGCCGGCGACCGGGCTCGCGCTGTTCGTCCTGGTGCTGACGCTGGGCACGGCCGTTTTCGGCGGGCTCGTGCAGCGCACGATCGGCGACGGCCTGGCCGGGGGCGCCGCCTGGGCGGCCGGCGCCGACGCGAGCGCGACCGCGAGCGGGCACGTCACGCCCGCGGGGGCCGCCCCCGGGATGCGGACCGCCGTCCAGCAGGTGCACACCGTCAGCCTGGTGGGGCAGGCCGACGGGGCGCTGACCACCCGGGCCGCCGTGATCACCGTGGACCCGGGCCAACTCGTCGCCGTCGCCCCCCGGTCACCGCTGGCCCGCGCCCTGCTGGCCGGGCTCGGGCCCACGCCCGCGGGCCGCCCGGACGCGCACACCCCGCTGCCCTCCTTCCTCTCCGCCGACCTGCGGGCGAGCGAGCGCACCGGCGGCTTCACCACCTCCCTCGGGACCGAGGGGCAGCCCACGGTGGACCTGACCTTCACCCCGGTCGGCACCCTCACCCCTGCCGACCTGCGCGACCCCCTGCTCGGGCCGGTCACCGCGCGGATCCCCGCCGGGACACCGCTCGTCGTCACCACCGCCACCGCCGACCGGCTGATGCCGCCGCAGAGCACGGACACCACCGTCCTCCTCCTGCGCGGCGAGAGCCCGGCCACCGCCGCACCTGCCGCGCTGCGGTCGGCGGCGGCCCGCGCGCTCGGACCGCTGGCCCGGATCCGGGTCCGCGCCGAGGAGCTGAGCGCCCTGCACGACGACGGCCTCACCCGGGGCCTCGGCACCCTCTACACCGCCGCCTCGGCCCTGGCCGCGCTGTCCGGCCTGCTCGCCCTCGCCCTGGAGCTGGCCCTCACCGCCCATGAACGCGGCCGCACCACCGCCTTCCTGCGCACCCTGGGGCTCGGCGGCCGGGAGGCGGGAGCGCTGCACCTCCTGCAGCTGCTGCCGCTCGCTGCGGCCTCCGCGGTGGGCGGCACGGTGCTCGGGCTGCTCGAACCCCGGCTGACGGCACGGTCGTTGGACCTGCGCCAGTTCACCGGCGGCCCGGCGCAACCCGCGCTGCGTACCGACTACGGGCTGCTCGTCGCGCTGGTCGCCGGGGTGACGGTGCTGGTGCTCGCCGCCGCGGCCACTGAGACCGTACTCGCCCGCCGGCGCCGCCTGGGGGCCGCGCTGCGGCTGAGCTGACCGGTCTCCCCCGGGCTACGGCAGATCCTGCGCGTCCCCGGAACTCCCGGCGTCCCCGGCGTTCTCGGCGTTCTCGGCGTTCTCCGCCGCGGACCTGGCCCGCCGCGCCGCCTCGTCGGGCCATACGCCGATGTGGTCGCTCTCCAGGGCCAACCGCACCCGCTTGCGCATGTGCAGGTGCTCGGTGAACTCGCCGGGCAGTTGCAGCCGCCCGCTGCCGTCCAGGACGGCGTACTCCTCGGCGGTGAGCACCTCCACGCCGTCCTCGCCGGTGGCGACCCGCCGCAGCACCTCGGTGGAGGTGCGGCCGTTGCGGATCAGCACGGTGCGCTGGACCTGCTCGGACACCAGCGGGTCGTGCGTGACGACCACCACCGTGACCCCGAGCTCCTCGTTGGCCCGGCGCAGAGCCGCGAACACCTCGTCGCTGGTGGCCGTGTCCAGCTCGCCGGTGGGCTCGTCGGCCAGCAGCACGCGCGGTGCGTTGGCGTTGGCGACGGCGATCGCGACACGCTGCTGCTCACCGCCGGAGAGCATGTCGGGGGTGCGGTCCGCGCAGTGCGCGACGGACAGCATGCCGAGCAGCTCCTCCGCGCGCGCCCGGCGCCGGGACCGCCTGGCACCGGTGTACGTCATCGGCAGCATCACGTTCTCCACGGCCGTGAGGTACGGCAGCAGGTTGTGCGACGTCTGCTGCCAGATGAAGCCCACCGTGTCGCGCCGGTAGCGCAGCCGGTCGCGGCCCTTCATCGCCAGCAGGTCCTGCCCGCACACGGCGGCGGAACCGGCGGTGGGCACGTCCTGCCCGGACAGGATGCCCAGCAGGGTGGACTTCCCGGATCCGGAGGCACCGATGACCGCGGCCATCTCGCCCTCGGCGACCACCAGGTCGAGCCCCTGGAGCGCCTGCACCTCCACGCCCTCGGTCCGGTAGATCCGCACCAGGTTCTCGCAGACGACCACGCCGTCCTCACGCTGCGGGGCGGCGGCCTCGGCGGCCCGCCGCCGCAGTTCCGCCAGATCCCGTGCCCCAGTGGGCTGTTCACGAACTGCCACGCGGTCCCCCCGGGGAGTGAAGTCGGTCCCGGCCATTGTCGCCGGTCCGTCCGGCAGCCGCGGACCGGGGGCGTACCCCGTACCGCCCCCGTACCGGTGAGGACCGGCGCTACGGCCCGGTCGGCGAGACGGTCGGCGGTCCGGCCGGGGCCGCGGCGTGCGGCACCCCCGTGTAGTCGGGCAGCTCGACGCCGTTGATCGCGCGGCCGACCAGTTCGGTGAACCACTCGCCGGTGAAGTCCGGAGGCGGCTCGGTGTCCGGCCCGGGGACGTCGCGGCTGCGGGCGTTCAGCCGCCCGATCTCCTGGTTGGCCTCGACGAACGCGCGCATCCGCGCCTCGTAGCGCGCGAAGCCGGTGCCGGGGTCCCATCCGGCGGCGGCCAGCTCCCCGGCCAGCACGTAGGCGCCGACCAGCGCCAGCCCGGTGCCCTGCCCTGACATCGGCGAGGAGCTGAACGCCGCGTCCCCGAGCAGCCCGACCCGTCCGCTCGACCAGCGGTCCATCACGACCTGGGCGACCTGGTCGAGGTAGAAGTCCGGGGTGTCGTCCAGGTGCGCGAGGATGTCCGGGACCAGCCAGCCCAGGCCCGCCATCCGCTCGCGCAGCAGGCGCTTCTGGGCCGCGACGTCCCGGTGGTCGACGTCGAAGCCGGCCGCGGGGAAGGAGAACATGGACATCGCCCGGGTGGCGTCCTGGACGGGTCGCAGCAGGGCGGAGCGCCCGGACTCCCGGTCCTGGAGCTCCAGCAGCCAGCGGTCCAGCCCGAATTCGTTGGGCACGCTGTAGAAGGCCAGTACATGCCCGAGGTGGCGCAGGAACCGCTCGTGCGGCCCGAAGACCAGCGCGCGCAGCGGCGAGTGCAGACCGTCGGCCCCGACGACCAGGTCGAAGCGCCGCCGGTCGCCGCCGGCGAAGACCACGTCGACCCCGGCCGCGTCCTGGGTGAGCCCGGCGATCCGGTCGCCGAAGACGTACTCGACGCCGTCGCGGGTGTCGTCGTGGAGCAGCCGGGACAGGTCCCCGCGCAGGATCTCGATGTCCGCGACGAAGCCGTCGCCGCCGTCGTCGTCCGCGCGGAAGGTCTCCAGCACCCGCCCGTCCGCGTCCACGGTGTGCGCGCCCGCGGTGTCGGTGCACGCCGCGCGGACCGTCGCGTCCAGCCCCATACGCCTGATGACCTCCCTGGCGACCCCGCGGGCGTCCACCGCCTGCCCCCCGGGGCGCAGTTCGGGAGCCCGCTCCACCACGGTCACCTCGGCCCCCCACCGCCGCAGCCAGTGGGCCAGCGCCGGCCCCGCGATGCTCGCCCCCGCCACCAGCACCCCGGGGCCCCTCCCCCGCTCCCCCGTCCCGACCGTGCGCTCCCGCCCCGAGTCGTCGACGCCCATCACGTGCCTCCCTGCGCTCCCTCCCGCGCCGGAACGCTCCCGGCACGGGCCCACCCGTGCCGGTGGATCCAGCGGTACCGACTGCGGAGAGGCGCACAACTCATCGGTGCGCCAAGCACATCACGCGCCGGGCGGCGGGAGCCCCCTCGCGGTGCCCTCGTCAGGCGTTCTCGCAGCGCAGGGCGGCGTGGCTCAGGGGGCGGAGGGGGTCGTAGGCGGCGACGGCCACGCGGTACTTCGGGTCGAGACTTTCCCAGACCGTGTCGAGGACCTCGTCGCGGGTGGTCGCGGCCGTGGTGGCGAGGACCGGCTCCGGGGTCGGGCCGAAGGTCGTTCCGTCGGAGCGGTAGGTGGTCGTCCAGACCGCCTCGCCGGCGGCGAGTTCCTGTACGAGCAGGCTGCTGACGTCCGCGGCGGTCCGCTCGCCCGCGGGCTTGCGGGCGGAGCTGAAGAACAGCCGGGAGGTCTCGTCCCGGTGCACGACCGTGGTGATCCGGGCGGTGCACAGCGGCGGGTCCGGCTCGTACCCGACGGGGAGGAACGCCTCCACGGGAGACGCTCCCGCCTGGATCCGCTCCAGCACCTCGTCCACGTGGTCGCCGTTCCCCACGACGACCCATTTCCCGGCCCCGCGCGCGGCCGGGTAGTGGCGCAGCGGGTCGTGCGAGAATTTCGTGGCGATCATCTCCAGCGTCTCGTCACCGGTCACGGTGAGGGACCTCGCCCGGGATTCCGCGCTCCGGCCGGTGGCGAAATAGAATCCCACCAGTCCGTCCTGGAGGGTGTTCACCCAGCCGACCCCGCGCCCGGGATACACGTTGGAAGCGAGGTCTTTCACCAGGAGATCGCTGCTCATATAAGCCGGCCTCTGTCATCGATGTCGCGGGGTTGCAGGTTCCGCACCAGGCAGGAACGGGTGAAAGATACCTTCCAGCCGCCCCATGTGCAACAGGCCCTCCTTGTTCTGGGGGTCCGGCGAGGAAGTGTCATAGAATGTTCCCCGCTCGGTGTCGAAAATGCGCGCGGTCGGCTGGAGGGAGGGCCCGCGCACAAAGAGTGTGATACACGGATCGAATTCGCTGTCCATGATGACCTGGTGCGGCTTCCGATAGGCGAGAGAGTTCGTCATGCCCGCGGCAAAGGTCTGCTCGTGGCTGACCCGCACTTCCGCCCGCCTGTTTTCCTCGTCGAGGTCGAGCACGTCGAACCGCCGTTCCCGGTAGCTGCCGGAGAGGATCACCGTGCTCATGTTCCATTTGTGGTAGTGGACCTTCTCGGTCGCGTTTCCGCTCCATTTTCTCGGCCAGAAGCGGTGCATACGCACCCGGAATCTGTCCTCCGGGTCGACGTGGAGCACGAACTTGTCCATGAGGACCCGCGGATAGGCGAAATACGGCGAGAGGCTCCGGTAGAGCGCGTCGTCGGCCACGATCTCCTCGGTGCGCTCGCGCAGCAGGTCGGGCTGCGCGGCGGCTTCCCGGAGGATCCGCTCCACCGTGCCGGCCTGGGATCCGAGATAGTCCCCGTCCCGCCAGTCGACCTCGGTGGCCAGGGAGGTGACGAATTGGCGCCAGTTCATTGCTGCTCCTCGCTGGTTGCTTTCCGCCGTTTCTCGCTGATGACGGCGTGGCTGCCCATGCCGAACAGGTTCGCGACGGGTGCCGCGTTCAGCCGGTCGAGCAGGCGCATCACCGGTATCAGCGACGCGCTCCACGGGATGCAGAGCGCGTCGGCGCCGAAGTGCCGTATCTCCGTGCCGTAGCCGGTGAGCCGCCGTTTCATGGCCCAGGGGAAGAGCCATTCGTGCCGCCACGGCACGCCGTCCTGGATCTGCGTCTCCGCGAGGCCGTCGGCGCGTCTGACCAGCGCGGACAGCAGCTTGAGGCTGCCGCGCAGGAAGGTGCGGGCCGAGTCGCGGCCCGGCCGGTAGGGGTTGCCGCCGCCGAGGCGGCAGACGGCCGCGGCGTTGAGGCAGGTCGGGAGCGCGACGATGCCGCGGTCGCGGGTGAGCCGGCAGATCTCCGCGACGACGGCGGCGGGGTCGCGCACGTGCTCCAGTACGTGCAGGCTGGCGACGACGTCGAAGGACCGCGCGGGCAGCGGCAGCGCGTCGGGGGCGCCGGTGACCACCGTCGTGCGCCCGGCGACGCCGCGCTCGTGGGCGTAGGCGCGCAGCGCCCGCGCGTGGTCGTCGTCGGGCACGCTGATGGCGACGCGGTGCCCCCGCACGGCCGCGAGGACGGCGAACACCCCGTCCACCGAGCCTCCCCTGCCGACCTCCAGCAGGGTCTCGCCGGGCTCCAGGAGACGCAGCAGGTGACGGAACTTGGCCTCGTGCACGTACCGCTGGAGCGCGTAGGGCGAGTCGAGGCGGGACGCCCGCAGCGCCGCCCGTTCGAGTGCCGGGGCGTCCGCGGGGTCGAGGGCGCTCACAGCGTGGACGCCCAGCCGCGGATCTGCTCGATCGCGCCCGGGTCGTTGTCGCGCAGGACGAGGACGTCGTCCCGCCCCTCCATCGCGGCGAACTCCTCCCACAGCAGGCGGGTGAACTCGTCGGTGTCCTCGTGCCGGAAGACCCTGTCGCGCTCCTCCCGGACGCCGGCGCGGGTCCTGCCCCGAAGGCGCGTGACGACGGTGTCGAGCGGGGGGACGAGGAGCACGGTCGGCACCGGGTGCGCCTGGTTCCGCAGCACGAAATCGAGGTCCCGGAACTGCTCGGGGGTGATCCAGCCGAGCTTCGTGTACGCCCGGATGTACGCCTCCGAGTCCCGGATACCGCGGCTGACGAGAAGGTGGGTACCGGGGTCCGCGGTCGCCCGGGAATCGGCCAGGGTCGTCAGGTAGGAGCGGTGGTACAGGCGCACCAGGCAGCGCTCCCAGTGCTGGAGGCCCTTGAAACTGGTGAAATCCCTGAGGAAGTCGATGTCGAAGGACAGAGCGCTGAAGTCGGGGCGGTCGCGTACCAGCCGCTCGATGAGCGTGGTCTTTCCGCCACCGTGCGGACCGGAGACATAGATGGCCGTCATGGGTGCCAACACCTCTTCCTTTTGTTGTCCTACGGGGTAGTGGAGCCCAGTGCGGCGCGGAGGAAGGCGAGTTTCGTCTGCGTGTGCGGGGCGAGCGTGTCCGGATTCGCCGCCGCGACCTCTTCGGTGACGGCGACGAGCGCGGCGACGATGTCCTCCTCGCCGGCCGGCGCAATACCGCTGCCCAGCGGCAGGACGTGGCCGGCGTATTCGATCTCCGCCTGGTCCTGGCGGGATTCCCCGGCGGTGCAGCAGGTCACGGCAAGGGAGTGGACCGTACCGGACGGGAAGTGGTGGATCCATGTCTTGCTCCGCCGCTTGCACAGCTTCCCCACCCGCTGCAGGCCCACCGTGTTGCGGGCCATGGTGACGGGATCGTACGCGAATTCCTCGCGCGACTTCATGACGCGTACCGGCGAACCCACGTCCAGGACGCCGTGCACCTTGATTTTCTGCAGGGCCCGGTCCTCGTAGCGGAAGTTGGAGAATTCGACGTCCCCGTCGGTCCAGTATTCCGGCGTCATCACCGAGGAGTGCACCAGCGGGAAGAAGGCGCAGCCGGGGGCGGAGCCGGCGGCCGCGACGATGCGCCGGAGGTTTTCCTCCGGGGTCGGGAGCGCGTCGCGCACCTCCATTTTCGTCTCGTACTCGTAGGTGTCCTCATGGCGGACGACCCGGGCCCGGATCAGCTGTCCGAATTCCTCCAGTACATTGCGTCCGGGGGGTTTCCAGGATTTCAGCAGGGCACGGATGCGCGCGGGTTCCTGTGTCACGGTGCGTTCTCCGTCCACCTCGTCAGCGTTGTCCGAGTGCGCGCCGGTCGATCTTTCCCGAGCGCAGGCGGGGCAGGCGTTCCAGCCGCAGGACGGTGAGCCCGATCGCCCCGGGGTCGAAGCGCCGTGCGATGTGGCGCCGTACGTCCTCCGGCTCGGCGCCGGCCGGCTGCGGCACGTAGCAGGCGGTGACCGCGTCGCCCCTGCGTGCGTCCGGGACGCGGACGCAGCACGCCTCGCGTACCCCGTCGAGCCGGTCGAGCCAGCGGTCCAGCTCTTCGAGCGAGACGGACAGGCCGCCGCACTTGGCGACGTTCTTCTGCCGTCCCACCAGGGTCAGCCAGGGGTGGGAGGAGGGCCGCTCCTCCAGCCGTCCCAGGTCGCCGGTGCGCAGCCACCCGCTCCCGACGGCTTCGTCGGTGGCGGCGGGGTCGCCGATGTAGCCGGACATCAGGGAGTCGCCGCGGACGGCCACCTCCCCCACCTCCCCGGCGGGAAGGCGGGTGCCGTCCGCCGCCAGCACGGCGACCTCGCAGCTGCCGAGCTGATGTCCCACCGCCGGTATCGGCCGCCGCAGCACGTGTTCCTCGTACGCCGCCCCGGCCAGGTCCACCGGCATGGTGGTGGCGAAGTTCATGCACTCGGACAGCCCGTACCCCTGGACCAGGCGGTGTCCGCCGCGGGCGTGGACGGCCCGGGCCGTGGCGACGGGCAGCGGGGCGGCGGCGGTGACGAAGTAGCGCAGGTCGTCGAGGTCGGGCCAGCGGGGCATGTCCGCCAGCGCGTGCAGGAGGCTCGGCACGGTGGTGGCGCGGTTCGCGCGGGTGCGGGCGAGGACCCGCAGGTAGGACAGCGGGTCGAACCGCTCGAACAGGACGCAGACCCCGCCGCTGAGCAGCGTGGCGAGCAGCCCGAAGTGCAGTCCGTTCACGTGCGAGAGGGGAAGCGCGCACGCCATGGTCTCGCCCGGCCGCATGCCGTGGTGCCGGATGGTGGCGTGGACGTTGGCCAGGACGGCGCGGTGGCTCTGCGCGACCGGCTTGGAGGCGGCGGTCGACCCGGTCGTGAAGACCACGAGGCCGCTTTCCTCGGTGCCGGGGAGCGGGCGGGCCGCGGCCGGCAGCCGGACCTGGCTGCCGTGGGGGTCGCGGGTGAGGACGGCGTCGCACAGGAGCGCGGTCTGCTCGTCCTTCCGCTCGGCGCTGTCCGCGTCGTCGACGACGACCGCGGAGGCGCCGTACCGCAGGACGGCCAGCAGGTCGACGACGGAGGCGATGCTGTTGGTGACGCTCACCGCGACGCGGCGGCTCGCGGCCGGTATCTCGCGGGACAGCCGCTCCGCCCGGTCGGCGGCGGCCCGGTCGAGTTGCCGCAGGCCGATCCGGGAGACGACGGCGCCGGACGGGGCGATCTGCACCACGCCCGCCGCGTCGCCGTACCTCCGTGCGGCGGCGGCGAGTTCGCCGTGGATCGTCGGCGGAACGGCGCCGTCCGGGCCGGCTACCACTGGCCCTGGGGGCGGGGAAGGGCCGACTGCTCCGAGACGTGCCGGAGGCGGTTCCGGTCGAAGACCCGGTGCCGGAAGCCGACCGGCCAGGTGGCGGGTTTTCCGTCCAGCCGCCCGTACTCCTCCAGGTAGCCGAGGTCGTCCGGGCGCAGGCGGTCCAGGAGTTCCGGGGCGAGCACACCGGGGTACAGCTCGTCGGTGAAGTGCAGGCTGTAGTACAACTCCGCGGTCACGTCGTAGCGTTCGGCGAGGGCGACGAGCGCGTCGGGGTCGAGGGTGTCGCGGGTGTGGCGGTACCACTGGACGATGTCGACGAACCTGATGAGGCACAGGTCCTTGCCGGCCCGGATCGAGCTGAGCGTCGTCGCCTCGCGGAAGAGGTGGACGCCCACGTCGAGCAGGACGTCCTCGTCGCTGGGGACGAGCGCGGTGTCGCCGGCCAGCGGGACGCGCCGGGCGCGGGCGAGGAAGTCCTCGGCGGGGATGCTCTTGCCGCTGGCGGGCTCCATCAGGTCGCGCCGGACGTCGACGGAGAAGAAGTCGATGTACGGGTCGCTCGTCGCGCGCTGGAAGGGGGTCAGCGCGGCGACGTTGAGGGCCCAGAACAGCTCGGTGTCCCGCGGCACGTCCTGTACGGTCCTGCGGTCGCGGGAGTAGCTGCCCTGCGCGTAGCCGAGGCGCCGCATGGTGCGGCCGAGGCCCTCGACGTCGCCGCCGGTGACGTAGATGTCGGTGTCCTCCATGTACCGCATGGCGACGTCGGGGTAGACGTACGGGGCCAGGTACATGCCCTTGCGTGCGACCGGTGTCAGGCCGTCGGCGTTGAAGGAGGCCAGGAGCTGGCGCCGTTCGCGCTCCCAGGAGTGGGCCCGTCCGAGGTTGTAGAGGTAGGCCGCCCGCAGGACGGAGCGCCGCACCGGGCCTATCGGGCCGAGGTGCTCCCGGTCGATGTTGTGGGCGACCAGGCCGAGGACGCGGTGGCGGGTGGCCAGGTCGACGAACACGCCCCAGTCCAGGGGTGGTTCCTGGGCGCCGAGCAGGCCCACTGCTCGTGTGACGTCGTCGGCGGTCATGCCCACTTTCGCGGTGCAGAGCAGCAGCGCGCCCTCGGGTCCCGCGGCGGCCCAGGGGTCCGGCCGCTCCTCGGCCGGGGGGACCGCGGCGGGGCTCGGCTCCGGCTGGGCGGCCGCGGCGGCGGCCGGCTGCGGCTCCCCGCTCCCGTAGCGCGCCACCAGGGCGACCACGGAGCCGAAGGTGGCGAAGGTCTCCGCGGACAGGTCGTCGTCCGCGATCCGGATGCCGAACGCCTGCTCCGTCTCGTTGACGAGCTGCACCAGGACGAGCGAGTCGATGCCGAGGTCCTTGAGCGAACTCGCGTCCCAGGAGTCCCCGTTGCGGGGAGGAAGGTCGAACTGCTCGGGGACCAGACGCCTGACCAGGTCGGCGACCATTGCCGAGACCTGCTCGATGCTCCGCTGCATGATGCCTTCCTCCGTCAGTGGGAGTGGTCCTGCTCGGCCGTCACCAGGTGCATGCGCTCGTCGTCGTCGAGGCGGTGGTGCGGCACACCGAAGGAGATGAAGCGGAAGGGGTGCGAGGCGCCGTCCACCGTGGTGACCCCGTGCGGGCACTCGGCCGGCACGAACACGGCGTCCCCGGAGGACAGTTCGTGGAGTTCGCCGCCGATGGTGATCCCGCCGCGGCCTTCGAGGACGTAGAGCATGTGGTCGCCCTCGTGCTCGTGGAGGTCGAACCGGGTGCCCGGCAGCATGGTGATCTCGTCCACGCCGATCGCCTGCCCGCCGAAGCCGGTGACACGGGGACCGGGATGCCCGGTCACGCCGACGAGGTCGGCGCCCAGGCCGTCGCGCAGCTGTACGCGGCGACTTGCCGGGATATTGATCAGATGATCTTCCGCACTGAATTCACGCATGATCATTCCTTCCGAACCGGACACGGAAACGCGACGACGCAGGTCAGGGGAATCAGCCGTCGCAATGACTGGGCGATCCCACCCGCGGGCACGGCGAAAGGTCGCACCGAAGGAAGCGACCGGTGCAACGAGCACCATAGAAACACCGGAGCAGCCGGATGTCGACGCCCGATCCACATCGCGGGACGCCCGCAGCAAATTTCCTGTCAGCTCAATTAATTTCCATCAATCCGTTTCGTGCCGGAATGAAAGACCGTCAGATCCTCTCCCGTCAACAGATTCCGGTCACCAGCCGGACACAGAGCCGCAGTTCAGCACGCCGTGAGGAAGATTCCTTCGAACTCGGGGGAATCCGCGGGACGGCAGGAACGACATAGCATCCACATCGGTCGAACCACACATACCACCCGGTCCAGAAGATTAACACCAGACGAACAAGGCATTGACACATGACGTCCTCGCTCGGCATCCTCTGATGGCCGCCGGCCGGTCCCGAGAACAGAATGAAACGACCAGGAGAAAGCGGGTTTTCTCATCGCCGCCGAAAGAAGACGGTCGTCTCGGACCGTCGACTACATCATCCGGCAGTGGAATTCAGCGGTCTCCCGATGGGGTCTTGTCCGGCTGCTCCGGCTGTGCGGCGCACCGAGTGTCGCATTCCTCGTCGGGGTTCTCGTCTGCAATGCCGTGCTCCCCGGGCTGATCGCACTTTTCGCCGGCCGGCTCACCGGTGTCCTGTCCGAGGCAGTCGCCGGGGGCCACCCGGCCGGCAGCGGACCGGGCATGGACGCAGCACTGGCCCCGCTGCTGGGGATCGGCGGGGCCCTGCTGCTCAGCCACGTCCTCGACGCCGTCAAGTCGGTCCTCGAACACGATGTCTCCCAGCAGATCGACGGGCGGCTCCGGGCGCGGGTCCGCCGGCTCTCCCTGCGGCCCGAGACGATCACCCACATCGAGGACCCGCGGTTCCAGGACGACCTGGTGCGCGCGGCGGACATCGGACTGGCGAGCGAGGGCAGGGAGCGCTCCCCCGGCATGGCGGCCGCCGCACAACTGAGCCTGCTCGCCCGCCTGGTGTCGGCGGTCTTCTCCGCCCTGGTGCTGGCCCGGTACTCCTGGCTCCTGGCCGTGGCGATCCTCGCCGCGGCGGTGGCCACCCGCGCGGTGCTGCGCCGCCAGTGGCTCCACCTCGCCTCGGTGTCCGACGCCGCGGCCCCCGTCGAACGCCGGACCCGCTACTGGTCCTCGGTGCTCAGCGGCAGCCGCGACGCCAAGGAGGTGCGCCTGTACGGGCTGGCCAGGTACTTCGGCGACCTGCGCACGCGGGACGCGCAGCGGTGGATCGACACCTACCTGACCGAACTGCGCGGCGTGCTGCGGGGCCAGCACTGGGCGCTCGTCCTGGCGGGGGCCTCGGCGTTCACCGGGATGCTGCTGCCCGCGCTCGCCGCCTCGTCCGGCTCCATATCCGTGTCCCTGCTCGCGTCGTCCCTCGTCGCGGCGTGGGCGATTCTGGCCATCAGCTTCATCGGCAGGGAGGCGTTCGACATCGAACGCGGTGTGAAGAGCTACGACGCGGTCGTGCGGCTGACCGCGGAGGGCCGGCAGTGGTCGGTGGCGGAGCACGGCCGGGCGCCGCTGCGCACCGCCCAGCCGGGAATCCGGTTCGACGGGGTCTGCTTCGGTTACCCGGGGTCGGACCGCCGGATCCTCGACGGCCTCGACCTGGAGGTACGGGCAGGCGAGGTGACCGCGATCGTCGGCGGGAACGGTGTCGGCAAGACCACCCTGATCAAGTTGCTGAGCGGTCTGTACCGCCCCACGTCGGGGCGGATCCTGCTGGACGGCCAGGATCTCGCCGACGTCGATCTCACCGCGTGGCGGCGGCGGTTGGCGGTCGTCTTCCAGGATTTCGTGCACTACCCGCTGTCCGTCGGCGAGAACATCCGGCTGTCGGCGCCCGAGCAGGCGGCGGACGAGCAGGCGCTGCGCGACGCCCTGCTCCTGGCCGGCGCGACCGACGTGCTGTCCGGCCGGGAAGGGGAGCTGGGATCGTCGCTGTGGTCCGGCGGCACCGGGGCGGACGGCCTGTCGGGCGGGCAGTGGCAGCAACTGGCCATCGCCCGCGCGGTGTACGCGCTGGGCCACGGCCGTACCTGCGTCGTCCTCGACGAGCCCACCGCACACCTCGACGTCCGCGCCGAGACCCGCTTCTACCAGCAGGTCGTCACGAGCCTCCCGGGTGCCACCGTGCTGCTGATCTCCCACCGCCTCTCGACGGTCCGGCACGCCGACCGGATCCTGGTGCTGCGCGACGGCCGGCTGGCCGAGCAGGGCAACCACCGCGAACTCATGGCGCACGCGGGCGAGTACGCCCGCCTGTTCGCGCTCCAGGCGGAGCGCTTCCACCTCCGCGAGGCCGCCTCGTGAACACGCCTGCCGGCCGCCGGCGCGAACCCGGGCGGACCCGGCGCACGGGCTCGGTCTTCGCGCACATGCTCCGGCTCTCGCTGGCCGTCGACCGCCGGGCCGTCGCCCTGATCGCGGTGATCACCGCGGCCTACGCCGCGTCGATCTACGCCGTGGCCACGAGCCAGCGGTGGGCGGTCGACGCGTCGCGCAGCCACACCACGGTCGCCATCGTCGCCGCGGCGGCCCTCGGCACGGCGGGGCACCTCGTGCGCTCGGTGTGCCACCGGGTACAGACGCATCTCGAAGGCGACCTGTCCGACCGCGTCGCGGTGCAGGTGGCGGACGACATCCTGCAGTCCGTGGCCGCCATCCCCACGATCACCCACCTGGAGGACCCGGAGTACCTCGACCGGATCACCGTGCTCCAGCAGGGGAGCCGCCACCTCGCCAAGTCCTGCTGGACGGTCGGCAACGCCGCCGCCTCCGCGCTCAGCCTCGCCCTGTCCGTCGCCCTGCTGGCGTCCATCGAACCGTGGCTGATGGTCCTGGCCGTACTCGCGGTGGCACCGATGTGGTCGGGAGAGCGGGGCCAGCAGGGGGTGCGCGGCGCGCTGCGGAAGTCCGGGGCGCTGCTCCGGCACGAGCAGCAGCTCCACGCGCTGTGCGTCACCCCCGCCTCCGCCAAGGAGCTGTGGATCGCGGGCAGCGGGGCGGCGATGTCCGACCTGGCCTACCTCCGCTGGGAGGAGTACCGGCGCCTGGAGCGCCGGGCCCGTATGAAGGGGGCGCTCTGGCAGGCCGCGGGCTGGGTCGTCTACTCGGCGGGGCTCGCGGGCACCCTCGCGGCCGTCGTCCACCTCGCGCTGCGCCGCGAGGCGAGCCTCGGCGACGTCGTCCTCGTCGTCTCGCTGTCGATGCGGCTGCGCACCCAGGTCTCGGAGACCGTGGGCGGCGTCGGCGAGATCGTCGAGGCCAGGCATGTGGCCGAGGAGTACCTGTGGCTGCAGGAGCACGCCACGAGCCTCGGACACGGCGAGGCCGCCGTCCCCGTGACCGCCGGGACGGGGCTGCGGCTGCGGGACGTCGGCTTCCGCTACCGGGGCGCGGCACGGCAGGCCCTGTCCGGTGTCAGCTTCAGCGCGCCCGCGGGGAGCGTCGTCGGGGTCGTCGGACTCAACGGCGCGGGCAAGAGCACGCTGATCAAGCTGCTCCTCGGCCTCTACCAGCCCACCGAGGGGGAGATCCTGCTGGACGGGCAGTCCGTCGCGCTGATGGATCCGGCGCGGTGGTTCGCCGCGAACTCCGCCGCCTTCCAGGACTTCTCGACGTTCCGCCTCACCCTGGGGGAGGTCGTCGGGCTGGGCGACCTGCCCCGCCGCGACGACTCGGCCGCGGTGCGTTCGGCCCTGGAGACGGCAGGGGCCGGCGGTGTCGTGGCGACGGCCGCCCGGGGGCTGGAGACCTCGTTGGAGAACGGCGCGCACGGCGCGGACCTCTCCCACGGCCAGTGGCAGAAGCTCGCGCTGGCCCGCTCGTTCATGCGCCGCGACCCCCTGCTGCTGGTCCTGGACGAACCCGCCTCCGCCCTCGACCCGCAAGCCGAGCACGACCTGTTCGTCCGGGTCGCGCAGCACGCCCGCGAGCTGGGGCGGCGGGCCGGAACGGTCACGGTGCTCATCTCCCACCGCTTCTCCACCCTGCACATGGCCGACCAGCTCGTCGTCATGTCCGACGGCGAGGTCACCGAGCGCGGCACCCACGAGGAACTGATGTCCGCCCAGGGCCAGTACGCCGACCTCTACCGGCTCCAGGCGGCCGCCTACACCTGATCCGGCCCGCGTCGGGACCACCCCCCCCGATCCCGCCACCGCCAGACGACGAACGGAGCCCGACTGTGACGACACCCGATCCCCGCGGCGGCGGCAGCGCCGGCCGACGGTACGACGGCGCGCTCACGGACCCCCGTACCGGCCGTCCTCGGCCGGGTCCCCCCGCGGCTGACGCCCGTGCGGTGCGCGCCGCGGTACGCGCCGCGCGCGACGCCCGGCCCGCCTGGGCCGCGCTGACCCCGCGGGAGCGGTCCGGGCGCCTGCTGCGGTTCGCCGACGCCGTCGAGGCGCGCGCGGACGCCTACGTGTCGGCCGAGCGGGCGGGCACGGGCAAGCCGCTCGCGGAGGTCACCGGGGAGGTGGGCCAGTGCATCGACCTGATCCGCTTCTACGCCGGGGCCGTACGCGCCGGCCTCGCGCCCGCGGGCGGCCACCTCGTCCCCGGCCGGGAGAGCTGGGTGCGCTGGGAGCCGCTCGGCGTGGTGGGGGTCGTCGTCCCGTGGAACTACCCCCTGATGATGGCGACCTGGCGCTTCGCCCCGGCGCTCGCCGCGGGCAACACGGTCGTGCTCAAGCCCGCCGAGACGACTCCGGACAGCGCCCTGCTCGCCGCCGAGGACGCGGCCGGGACGCTCGGGCCCGGCGTCCTCCTGACGCTGCCCGGCGACCGGGCCACCGGACGGCTGCTGGTCGAGGCGGACGTGGACGCGATCGCCTTCACCGGCAGCCACACCGCCGGCGCCGACGTGCTGTCCCGGGCCGGGGTCCGCCGGGTCAGCCTCGAACTGGGCGGGAACTGCCCCGCGCTGGTCCTGCCCGACGCGCCGGAGGACACCTACCGGCGGCTGGCCGAGGCGTGCACGTACAACGCCGGGCAGAGCTGTGCGGCGCCCGCCCGGGTGATCACCCTGGCCGAGAACCACGACGAGACGGTGGAACGGCTGGCCGAGGCCATGCGGCAGCGCACCGCGGGTACGGATTTCGGCCCGCTGAACAGCGCGGGCCAACTGGCCCGCTACGACCGGATCATCAGCTCCAGCCGGGCGCGCACCGTTCGCACCGCCGACGCCGCCGTCCGCCCGGACGAGTCGGAGGGCTACTGGCGTCCGGGCCTGGTGCTGGCCGACCTGCCCCCCGACGCGGCCGCGGTCACCGAGGAGGTCTTCGGCCCCGCGCTCACCGTGCAGTCCGCCGCCGGCGAGGAGGAGGCCGTACGGATGGCCAACAGCTCCGCGCAGGCCCTCGCGGCCAGCGTCTGGAGCACGTCCGCGGCGCGCGGGCTCGGGCTGGCCCGGGAGCTGGACGCCGGTGAGGTCTGGATCAACTGCCACCTCGAACAGACCCCGGAACTCCCGCACGGCGGCCGCAAGCAGTCCGGCCACGGCACCGACCTCAGCGTCCTTGCGCTCGGTGAGTACCAGCGGCCCAAGACGATCACCGTCGCCCTGTCCTGACAACGACCGGAACGCCGAGGACGCGATGCCCCAGACCTCCACCGAACCGCTGCGCTTCTCCGGGATGTGCGAGCGCCGCGGCCCGATCTCCTGGCCCCAGCACGCCATCCTCTCCGTGCTCCGCTGGGAGGGCGACCACTCCCACGCCCGCAACCTGTCACTGACGTGGGAGATCCCCGGGAACCGCGCTGCCGCGGACGTGCTCGGCGCCTTCACCCGGCTCGTCGACTGCTGCCAGACCCTGCGCACCACCTACCGGCAGCCGGCCGGGGACGCCCCGGCGGAACAGGTGGTGCACGGCACGGGGGAGATACCCGTCCGGGTGTCCCGGACGGGTCCGGAGGGCGTGGAGCAGTGCACGCGGGCGCTGCGGGAGGAGCTGGGCCGGACGGTCTTCGACGTGACCCGCGACATGCCGCTCACCGTCGGCCTGGTCATGGACGGCGGGCGGCCGGTGCGCGCCCTGTGCGTGATCTCGCACGCCGCGGTCGACGGGTGGAGCCTGCGGATCGTCCGGCGCCTGGTGCGGACGCTCCTGGACGGCGGCGCCGACGACCCGTACGTGGCCGAGGTCCGCCGGGCGCAGCAGCCGCTGGAGCGCGCGGAGTTCGAGCAGTCCGCGGACGGCCGCGAGCTGGGCCGCAGGACCCTGGACTTCTGGGCCGACAGCTTCCGCCGGCTGCCCCTGCCCGTCTTCGCGGGCGCCGCCGAGGAGCAGGCCCGGCCCGCGCGCGGGCGCATCCACTCGCACGTGCTGGCGGCCGCGGTGCGCGACATCTGCCGGCGGGAACCCGTGACGAGTTCGTGCGCGGTCCTCGCAGCTGCCTCCCTGCTGCTGTCCTCCTGCCTCGACGTCGACGACGTGGCCGTCCGGGTCCTGTTCGCCACGCGCTTCCGGCCCGAGGCCCGCCACTCCGTCGGCGCGGTGAATCTCAACGGCCTCTTCCGCGTGCCCGTCCGCGGCGGCACGGTCACCGAGCACCTCAGGGCCGCGCACCGTGCCTTCCTGCTCGCCGGGCGCTACAGCCAGTGCGACCCCGTCGTCCAGGAGGAGGCGCTGGAGAAGATCATGCGCGAGCGCGGTGCGGACACCAAGCAGTATCTGTTCTTCAACGACAACCGGTTCAAGTACCGGGATTTCCGTCACGGCGACGCGGACGGGCAGGCGTGCTGCGACGGCACGACACGTTTCCGCACCGACACGGACGTACTCCCGGACAAGGACTCCAAATTCCTGCTGGCCGTGCACGACATGTCGGACGCGGCGGATGTCTCGGCGCATCTGGACGGCCGCTTCTTCGGCGGGACCGGACCGGTGGAATTCCTCCGCGCGCTGGAGTCCCTGCTGGTCGTCCTCGCCCGGGACCCGGACGCCCAGGTCACCGAGGCTCTGCGCCGCGCGGGCGTGCACGTCTGAACTCGACCCCATGCGAAGGGACCTGGAGTGAACCACCACCCGGACCGCAGTCCCCTGGCCGACGAGGAGTCGCCGGTGGATGTCGCCGAACTCGAAAGGACCGACCCTGCCGCGGCGTTTCTCCTCGCTACGTGCAAGGAGCTGCTGCACCCGGCCGGGCAGCACATCGCGCTCGCCGGCCGGCTGACGTCCCGGCAATGGGCGCGCGCCTGCCTCTTGGCGTCCGGGCATCGCGTCGCCAGCCTCTGCGGGTATTTCGCCCTGCAGCAGCCCTCGTCGTTCCCCGAGAACGCCCGCAACCTGCTGCGCGCCGGATTCAGGAGCAACCGGATCGCCAACCGCGTCTACCTCGACGAACTCGTGGTGCTCGTGGACGCCTTCGCCCAGGCCGGGGTCGACGTCCGCGTCCGCAAGGGTGCGGCGATGCTCCAGAGCGTCTACCGCGACATCGGTGTGCGGGAACTCTCCGACATCGACCTGCTCATCCGGCGCGAGGACCGCGCTGCCGCGGTGGACGTCATGACCTCGCTCGGCTACAGCCAGGGCCGGCCCGCGCCGGGATACCGGACCGTTGCGCCGTTGAGCCGCGAGGCCCAGCTCTTCTGGGGCATCCACGCCTCCTCCATGGCGGCCTTCTACCGGCCGGCGCCCGACACCGTCCTGGGCCGCCTCCGGGTCGAGCTGCGCTTCGACCTGCTCGAACCGTCGGCCGGCAAACGCCTCCCGATGGACGAGTGGTTCGGGGCCGGAGCTCCCGGCGGGACCGGCCCCACGTCCTCCCCCGAGCACTTCTTTCTGGACGTCGCCGTGCACCTCTTCCGGGAAGCCACGACCCTGACCTCGATCACGATGGGCAAGGACCTCAGGCTGTCGTGGTTCCTCGACATCGCCATGCTGGTGAGCCGCCCCTCTCCGCTGCGGCCCGACCCGGACGCGCTGGCCGCCGCCGTCGACAGGCTGGACCTGCGGCACGAGGTCTTCTTCGCCCTGTGGTACGCGCACCGCCTCTTCCCGGAGAGCGTGCCGCGCGCACTGCTCGACCGGACGGCACCGGCCGGGGACCTCGGCTATCTGAGCGAGTACGGCGAGCTGGACAACCAGAAGTCGCGCTGGGAGGCGCCCTTCGTGGACCGCCTCTTCGACCTCGACAGGGACGAGCGGAGCGAGGGCAGGGCCACGGTGATCCGCTGGTGACCGCGGCCCGTCCCGGCGGTCGCGCCGCGGTCAGAAGAACTCGGGCAGCTCGGTCGCCAGCGCGCGCCGGATCCGCTCGCGCACCGGGGTCCCGGCCTCCGGGGCCCGGAACGCCAGGCCGGTGACCTGCTCGAACAGGTTGACGTACTTGTTGCTGAACTCGATCAGCGTCTCGGCCGGGATGTCGGGGATCGGCTCCCGGTAGGGGTCGCAGCGACGTGTGACCCACAGACGCAGGAATTCCTTGTCGAGGCTTTCCGGTTCCTCCCCCGCGGCGAACCGGTCGTCGTAGCTGCCGGCCAGCCAGAAGCGGCTGGAGTCGGGTGTGTGGATCTCGTCGGCGACCACGAGGGTGCCGTCCTGGTCCACGCCGAACTCGTACTTGGTGTCCACCAGGATCAACCCCTTCTCGGCGGCCACCTGTTGGCCTCGCGCGAAGAGCGCGAGGCTCACCGAGCAGAGCGCTTCCCACTGCGCGGGCGTGACGGGACGGTCGCGGAGGATCTCCGCCTCCGTGACGGGTTCGTCGTGCCCGCCGTCGAGCGGCTTCGTGGTGGGCGTGATGATCGGCCGGTCCAGCCGCTGGTTCTTGACCATCCCGTCGGGGAACGTATGGCCGTAGAGGACCCGTTCGCCCTTCTCGTAGCTCGGCCACAGGCTGGTGTTGGTCGAGCCCGTCAGGTACGAGCGCACCACGATTTCGAGCGGGAGCATGTCCAGGTCCTTGGCCAGGACGACATTGGGGTCCGGGTAGGACAGGACGTGGTTCGGGCAGATGTCCGCGGTCTCGTCGAACCAGTAGCGCGCGGTCTGGGTCAGCACCTGTCCCTTGTGGGGCACCACGCCCAGGACCTGGTCGAAGGCGGACTGCCGATCGGTCGCGATCAGCAGCCGCCGCCTGCCGGGCAGTTGGTAGGTGTCGCGGACCTTGTTGCGGCGGTAGCCGGGAAGTTCGACGAACTCCGCGTCGCGCAGGCAGTTCTCGATGAGGCGGGAGTCGCTGGTCGGCTGGGTGTTCACGTCGCTACCTCGTGGTCGTTCCGTGGTTCGGGCGTTCGGGACGGGCTCCTGGCGGGTCCTGCCGCCCGGAGCAAAGCATGTACGGATGGACGGGTGCAGGCGACGCGCCTACACCTGTTGCGTCGGCGCCGCGCCGAGCAGGGACATCGTGGTGCGGACGACGCTCCTGTGCACGTCCTCCACGTCTCCCCTGCCGTCGATGTCGAAGACCCGTTCCTCGTCGGCGAGCAGCATCCGGTAGCGGTCGAAGACCTCCCGGTGGAATTCGACGCCTTTGGCCTCGATGCGGTCCTGGGCCGTCCGCCGTACGAGCCGCTTCCGGCAGTCCTCGGGAGGCGTGTGCAGATGGAGGATGTAGTGGGCGTCCTGCGGTCCGCAGATGGTACGGCGCAGGTAGCTGATCAGCCGGCGGTCGTCCTCGCTCCTGCCCTGCATCGCCAGGATCGACAGGAAGAACCTGTCGACGACCAGGACGTCGTAGTCGCCCACCTGCTCGGACAGCTCGTCCAGCAGGGCCTGCCTGGCGGCGCTGAGGACCAGTATCTCGACCTTGTTGCTGAAGCTGTTGTCGATGAAGAGCGTGCGCAGCAGCGAGCCCGCCTCGCTGTCGAACACGTGCTTGTACAGGCTCCGGTACCCGTGCGCGGTCAGGTACTCGTTCAGCCGCTTGGCCTGCGTCGTCTTGCCGCTCCCGTCGATGCCCTCGAACACGATCCACGTCGGCTTCCTCATCAGCTCCCTGGCCCTCCAGTAGCGGTGAACGGACGGTCCCGGGAGTCCGCCTGCAGGAGCGGGACCAGCGCCTCCGCGCCTTCCTGCGAGAAGACGTCGACCTGGGCGAAACGGACGTCGAACCGCCGGCACAGGGCGTCCAGCAGCGCGTCCGCCGCGCTCAACGCCCTTCCGAAGTCGAGGGGGTCCGCACCGAAGTGGTCCGCGACGTCCTCCTTCAGCTCCCAGTTGCCGACCGATTCGGCGAAGAAGCGCAGGTTGGCCTTGGCGACGTCGGGGGGCATGGGCGCGATCACGGCCCGTCCGTCGGTGCGGTACCTCACCCACAGCACCGACCCGATGGGCGTCCAGCCGCCGTCCGCCTCGGGACCGTGCCCGCGGTCCGCCGGCAGGTAGACGTCCCGTCCGCCCTCCCGTACGCGGATGTTCGACCGGACACCGCAGACGGAGTCCCCGTCGACCAGCAGGTGCGTGTTGCCGAGGAGGCGCGCCCCCTGCCGGCACATGGCCCTCGCCATCTCGGTCTTGCCGCTCCCGCCACGGCCGAGGATCAGATGCGCCCTCCCGCCGGAGGCGACCGCGGCTCCCTTGATGTGCAGAACCCCCCGGCGAAGGGAGAAGACGGTGAGGACGTACTTGACGACCAGGCTCCAGACGATCGTTCCCGGGTCGGGATGCGCCAGCGCGAGGTTGTGCCCGTCGATGACCTTGAAGCGGGCCGGCGGGCCGAAGTGGTGCCCGCGGTAGGAGCCGCGCGACACCATGTCCTCGCGGTAGGTGCGGGGATCGTCGAAGATCTCGTCGTCCTCGTCGCACACGAACACGTTGACGATCTCCCTGTCCCCACCGGCAGGGGCGGGGACGGAGCTGATCATCTTCGTGTCCCAGGGACCCGACGAGTGGATCTTCAGCAACGCCAGCTCCAGGTCGCACCACACGATGTGGTCGAGTGCGGCAAGGTCCATCAGGGGACGCGCCATGGGGCAGGCTCGGCGAGGCGTGGGCCCCCCGGCGCATCAATAAGGCCTGACCTGGAAGATGTACAGCTCGCCATCCCTCATACCCCATTCGATCTGTACTCGGCCGGAGAACAAGCGTTCCAGCGCTGTTGCGGTCCTCGCCAGGTTCCGGAACGCGGCACGGAGCGGCTCGGACACGATCGCCGGGTACGCGCGCACGACGGCGCCGTCCTTCAGCACGTCCGCCTTGCTGATGTAGGAACTGAACGGAGTGACGTCGCCCTGCATCAGGAACCACAGGTCTCCGGCGACGTACTCGACGAGCAGGTAGTCCAGCCCGTCGAACGTGCAGGAGGACAGGACCACCCCGGACACGTCGGCGGAGATCTGCTCCTGGACGAGGACGGACATGTCCCCCTCGGGACTGCCGTACTCGCGGACCTGGGCCGCCCGCGGGGAGGAGTGGACCGCCTTGACCAGTTCCAGGACGGTCTTCCAGTCCTGCGCGTCCACGTCGACGTAGCTCTCGAAGAGCCCGGCGTAGGAGCCGCCCGCGCCGTCCTCGCTCTCGTGCGACGAGCGGATGACCAGCCGGGCGCAGTCCAGCGACGCGACCCTCGCCCGGAGCGCCTCCCGGACCTCGGGGTCGTCGATGTCCTTCAGCGCGCGGCTGGTGGCCACGAAGCCGTTCGCGACGGTGGCGGTCCGGTTGATCCGCATGAGACGCGCGGCCTTGGCGCCGACGTCCTCGGGGCCGGCGTGCCGCTCCTCGTCGAGGCCGACGAAGCGGGGTATCGGCGTGGGCGCCGGGCCGGTGCCCCCCTGCGACCTCACGATCGTCCCGAGATCGAAGTCCACGTCGATGTGGTCGTCGGTGTCGAGAGCGTCCAGCAGGCCCTCGACACTGATCATGCTGTTGATCCCGAGCTCGCGGCAGAGCACGGAGGCGTGGGAGGTGTAGCCGCCGTACTGGGTGATCAGGGCCCCGAACCTCTTCAGCTTGGGCACCAGGTGGGGCCTGAGGACGTTGGTGACGACGGCCACGTCCTCGGCGCTGCCCACCTCGTCGACGAAGCGGTCGAAACCGGTCAGCCCGGCCTCGTCCTGCTCGACCCTGCGGACCCGGTACGTCCTGGTGCCGGTGCCCACGAGCACGTCGCCGGAGAGCTGCTGCCACGACGCACCGGGTCCGCCGCGTATCTCGACGCCGTCCGGCACGGCGTCCAGGAACGCGATCTCCTCCCCGTCCAGCACGAACACCGTCGTCTCCCTGCGCCGGCCGAGCTCGGCCGGGTCGACCCGCGAGCCGTCGCGGATGAAGTCCGCGATCTCGTCGATCCGCATGTGGTCGAACTCGCCCTTGCCGATGTCGGCGACGAGATCGCGCAGGAAGGTCCTGCGGACCGTGACCTTGAACTCCTGGAACTCCTCGCGCATCTTGATCTTCAGGTACGAGAGTTCAGCGGCGCGTCGCACCAGGACCTCGGTCTCGTGGCGGAGCCCCAGAAGTGCCGAGGTGCCCTCGCTCCACTCCCGCGCGTGCCGGTAGCGGAAGTGCAGATTCTCCAGGAAGGCGTTCTCCGACCGGACGCTGCTCGGGGTCTGCCGCCCGAGGTGGTCCCGGACCTCGTCGGCCGAGATCCCGTCCGGGCTTCCGGACGACACGGTGGTCGACCGGTACCTCTCGACGAATGCCGCGACGTCGTGCGCCACGTCCTGCCCGTCGACGTACCGACGGGACATCGCCAGCAGGTCGACCGACTGCGCGTGGGTCAGCAGGTCGATGTTGTCGGTGGCGAACAGGGCGTCGCGAATGCCCTTCACCGCGAAACGC
This sequence comes from Streptomyces sp. NPDC021020, assembly GCF_044333285.1. NCBI lineage: Bacteria > Bacillati > Actinomycetota > Actinomycetes > Kitasatosporales > Streptomycetaceae > Streptomyces > Streptomyces sp. NPDC021020. Next base: position 636,894 of record NZ_JBIRQQ010000002.1, on the reverse strand, counting down.
GACTCTTCCGGCAGCTCCGCGTCGACAAGAGCGAAGACGTCCGCGTAGAAGGCGTCCGTTATCACCGAGTTGTAATAGGCGATGTATTCGCACAGCAGGTCGCAGTAGAGCTGGAACCGCTCCGCCGGCCCGCGTCCGGCAAAGGCGTCACCCACACGTCGCATGCGGTGCATGACGGCACCGATCTCCGCCACGCACCGGTCGAAGGCGGCGTCGTCGCCCAGGAACCGGACAATGCCACGACGGACGCGGCTCAACTCCTCCTGCTCGAAGTAGCCCTTGTAGTAGCGACGGCTTCCCACGGACAGGTAGTAGTCGATGTCCAGTCCCGCCATGGAGCCGTGATACCGCTGCAGCGCTCGAACATTGCTCTCCTCGATCATGAGGGCCCAGCTTCCCTCGTCGAGAAGTTCGAGTTTCGTGGCGGAGGTTGCCGTACAGCCTCCGCCCGCAGAGGAATCATTGTCCATCGACGTGCCCACAGGTAGCGGAATCCTCACGGTGAATGGGTCCGAAATTCGCTTACGGAACAGGGCGGCCGCCGTTCGCAATCAGCCCCCGCGTCGAACGCATGAAACATGCTCAGGGCACCCGGAGGCGGTGTCAACCCTGAGTTGAAGTTCGGGCAACCGGAGAAGGAACGCACGACACCCTGCGCCCGCCGGCGCGCGGCACCCGGCGGGAAACCGTCCTGACACCCTCTCAACTGGTATTTCCCCACCGAACGACCGCATCAGGTGACCCCCGCGACCCTGGTCACGGCTGCCGCGAAGCCCAAGGAAAAACAATGTCATGCCAATTAATTTCCGTCACGGAAGCGTTCCCCGAAATAAGTCCCCTGCCCGATCGAGAAGCCATGTTTTCACCCGAATTGAACCGGTCGCCATATGAATGGGGGGCGAACACCGTCTGTCCGCGGCGTTGACCGGCGCCCACGCTCGCGCGTTACAGGGCGCCGATCGCCACCGCCACGACTGCTTCAACGGATAGGCCGTTTCGACAACGCAGCCTCCCGGCTTGTGCCCCGGCGCTTTTTCGCTCGGCCTGCAGCCGCTCCTTCAATCAGCCCTGGATCGCAGGCAGTGCGAATTCCTCGCTCGACCAGACCGAGTTGATGGATTCGAGATCCTTGGCCAGCGTCGGAGGGCCGCGGGCTACCGGTGGTCGGGCTCCGGGGGTGCGCCCCAGCCGTGGTGCCGCTGGGCGGCGCGCCGGACCGCGAGGCCGGTGTGCGTGAAGACGCAGCCGACGCCGATCCCCCACCGGTCGCCTTCGTAGCGGACGGCGGGATCGGCGAGGGCGGTGCCGAGGGAGTCGACACCGATCACGCTGAAGGTGTCGCTGTCGCCGTCAGGGTGGTGACGGACCTCGATCCAGCCGTCACGGACGAAGCGCAGCAGCGGCGCGATCTGCCGTTCCACCCAGGCACGCCGCCGGGCCGCGTCCAGCTCGTCCGGCGGGTCCTCCCACAGACCAAACGCTCCCGTGAGCATGGCGCCCGCGTCCCCCGCGCAGAGCAGCACCTCCCGCTCCTCGACACTCAGTTCACCCCACGTCGGAAGACCCGCCGGGTCGGCAACCGGATATGCGTCGCCGGACCAGTGCTCACGCGCGGGCTCAGGGGCGGAAAGGAAGAGGTGACGCTCGGGCCGGGTGCTCCACAGCCAGTTCGCCGGTTCGGCGAGAACCCGGCGCAGCTGAGGCCCGGTCACCGGGCGGGGAACGGCGGGGCGGTACCTCTCCCCCTCGCGGACGGCCAGCAGCCCCCGTTCCGCGAGGTCGAGAGCGGCCGCAGCCAGCCCCGGAACGACGGCCCGCTGCTCGTCGTCGGTATAGCTGCGCGGCGCCGGAGCGCCCTCGGCACCGGCCCACCGCAGCGCCGCACCGTAATCCTGGACCACTCCGGTCAGCGGGTAATCCGACAGGGCGGACCGCATGAGTGTCTGCTCGGCAATGGTCAGGGAATCCCACGAGCGCATGACGCGCATGCTCTCACCACGGACAACGCCGGCCGCAACCGCCTGCCCCGCACGATGCCCGCACCGCATTTGCCGGTCGAGCCGGTAGAGCCGGTCGAGCAGCTGGACCGGGTGTACGGGCTCGGCCGCTCGTACTGTCATCGGCTCCGCATATGGTCTGCGCATGGTTGATCAGAGCGCCCCGTTGCCGTCGGTATGCGATCTCGCGATCTGGGAGCCCGTGCTCCGGCTCACGCCGGAGGACGGCACGGAGCGGGGCGCAGGCCGGTCGGCGCGGGTGGCAGGACGCATCAGTCCCTCCGGATACAGCATCGCCCATCGGGGATCCATGCCGTCGACAGCGCGGATCGCGGTGCAGGACATACAGAGGGAGCTGGCGCGCGGCGGAGTCCGGGAAGTCGTCTTCAGGGCGGAGGTCCGGCCGGACGGACTGACCACGCTCGGCCTGGTCTGGCCGAGCCCGGCTGTGGAACCGGCTTACGGCTCGGTGAACCTGGGGGTGCTCGTCCTGGCCGACGGCTCCCTTCCCGCACCCTGGCTCCGCCGCCCCGATCCGGTGCCCGGGGCGGTACCCGCACCGTCAGCGGATCCGGAGTTGCTGGAGCGGACGCTCCGCGAACGGCTGCCCGACGCCGTCGGCGCGACGGAGGAGGAGATCGCCGCCGCCGAAGCGCGTCTCGGTGTCACGCTGTCCGACGAGCTCAGGGTGCTCTACCGGGTGGCCGGAGGGGACTGGGCTGATGACGTCGAGACGGCGATACGCGTCGACAAGGCGGTCGGCTGCGAGATCTTCGGCGTGGAGCACCTGTTCGGCATCGACGCGGCGTCCCGTTTCCCCGGCTGGGACCTCGGTGCGACGGATGCGATCCGCACCCCGCCCGACGCCGTGGTGCAGGGCCTGGCCGGCTCACCGGGCTGGATCGGCTTCGGCACCAACGGCGGCGACGTGTTCGCGGTCGACCTGACCCCCGGCCCGCGCGGGCACTTCGGGCAGATCGTCCTGCTCGGTCACACGGAGAGCCTCGGTGCCGAGCCCGTCGCCGATTCCCTCACCGATTTCGTTCTGGGCCGGCTACGGGAGGAACGCCCTGACCGCCGCGGAGCCGAGCTTCCGGCCGTGGCCGGCGTCGGCACCGGACGCCTTGCGTCGGTCCAGGCCGCCGCCCATCCCGCCCTGGAAGTCCTGTCCCTCGACGGCGGGGACGGCCCACCGTTCCATCTCGCGCCTGTCGCCGGGCTGCCCCGCCTGCGCACTCTCACCGCCATGCCCGGCGCACTGGCCGACCCCCTGGAGGTCGCCGGGCTCACCGCACTGGAGTTCCTGGCACTCGGCGTACAGGAATGGCGCGTCCTGCTGGACGCCGGAGCAGTCCCGCGCACGCTGAAAGCCGCGGCCGTCACCGTGCGGCACCAGGACCACCTGCCCGTCGTCCCCGTCGCCAACGAGATCCTGGCCCTCTGGGACCGGCCCCGGATCGCGCAAACCCTCCTCGAGGGAGACCTCGGCCCCGCGGCCGCACCGGCATGACGGCACGCGGTCGGGCCGGTGCGGGGCCCGAGGCCTCGCGGGCGGTTCACCCCTTCCGCACCTGGTCCGGGTCGGTGATGAGCCGGCCGTTCGCGTCCAACGCGTGGTCCTGCCAGTACTTGTCCCACTTGTCGTCGACGTGCTGCGGCACTTTCCCCTCGGGGTAGCGGACGCTGCCCTTGGGCGGCTGCTCCTTGTCGGGGACGCAGGAGCCACCGCCCGCGGACCCGACGGCGGCGACCGGGTATTCGTCCGAGCCGCAGATCGCGTCCCGGAGGTCGACGGAGCACGCGGCCGTCAGTGCGGCGACCGCGCTTCCCGCCAGCAGCAGGGCGAGAGTGCGGACTGGGCCGCCGGCAACCTTCTTCATGGGATCCCCCTCTTCGGTTGCCTCCGAGTCTGCCGACGGGCGGTGGCCCGCAGATCCGTACACCTACTCAGACCGGACGGAGTAGCGGCCGGCCGCAGGTGAGTATCTTCGGACCATGACCTCACCCGAGCTCAGCGATCTGGACTACCTCCGGGAGATCGAGCGTCTCGCCAACCGCGTCAGCGTGGAGGCGTCCAACGAAGGCTGGCTCTCGTACCAGGCGGACCCGGACGAGGCGACACCGCTCCAGCGCAGCGTGAACGCTCTTGCTCGGGCTCTGCGCCATTACCACTTCGAGGGTGACGGTTGCCTGGAGGAGGACCGGCCTCTTGTCCGCCTCGTCGGGGCCTCGGTGTTGAAGCCCGGGGTCATGCCGGCCGGGGTGGAGGAGGCGTACGAGGAGGTGTGCGCGCGGATCGGGGTCGACCCCAGACCGGAGGGCTGGGCCCTGTGGTACACGTGGGGCGAGGGCGACCTGAAGGTGACCATGGTGGTGTCCGCGGTCGAGACGACCGAAGGGCTGTTCCAGAACTGGGCGCGAGGGAGGGCAGTCGACCCGGCGTCGCCGCTGCCGTCCCAGGTCGCCCTCGTGCGCCAGGGCTGGATAGGACCGATCACGTTCTCGCCTCGCGGCGTCGGACGAACCGGCCGTGGCGGTCGGCCGCTGTCCTAGGCTCCTGCCCTCGGCCGGCACGCACCGGCTTCCGCCTTTCCACCGCCTCGATGTGATCCCACCCGGTCCTCGTACGCGGCGCCTTCGGGATCCCCGCCCTCCTGCTGCCCGAGGGGCAGCGGGTGACCGGGCCCACGCCCGCCGCACGCGGACGCGGCCCGGCGTCGGGCGCCCCGTCTCAGGGGACGATGTGGCCCGCGGCGCGGAACAGTTCGTACCACTCGGCGCGGGTGAGCCGCAGGTCGGAGCCCTGGGCGGCGCCTGCGACACGTTCGGGGCTGGTGGTGCCGAGCACGACCTGCATCCGGGCGGGGTGGCGGGTGATCCACGCGGTCGCGATCGCGATGGCGGGGACGTCGTACCGGGCGGCGAGGCGGTCGATGACGGCGTTCAGCTCGGGGTAGTCCGGCGAGCCGAGGAAGACACCCGTGAAGAAGCCGGCCTGGAAGGGGGACCACGCCTGGACGGTGATGTCGTTCAGCCGGCAGTAGTCGACGATCCCGCCGCCGTCGAGGGTGGCCGCCTGCTGCTCCGCGAGCATGTTCGCCGCGACGCCCTGGGCGACGATCGGCGCGTGGGTGATCGACAGCTGGAGCTGGTTGGCCACGATGGGCTGGCGCACGTACTTGCGCAGCAGGTCGATCTGACGCGGGGTGTGGTTCGAGACGCCGAAGGCGCGCACCTTGCCCGAGGACTCGAGCGCGTCGAAGGCGCGCGCGACCTCCTCCGGCTCGACGAGCGCGTCCGGGCGGTGCAGCAGCAGGATGTCGATGCGGTCGGTCCGCAGGGCCGCGAGCGAGCCCTCGACCGATTCGACGATGTGCTCGTAGGAGAAGTCGAAGTACCCACCGTCGGGCACGATCCCCGTCTTGGTCTGGATCGTGATCCCGTCGCGCTGCGACGGGGTCAGCGCCATCGCCTCGGCGAAGCGGCGCTCGCAGGCGTGCAGCTCGCCGCCGTAGATGTCGGCGTGGTCGACGAAGTCGATGCCCGCGTCGCGCCCGGCGCGGACGAGCTCCCGGACCTCCTCGTCGCTCTTGTCGGCGATACGCATCAGGCCGAGCACGACGTTCGGGGCGACGATGTCGGTACCGGGCAGGGTGAAGCTCTTCACGAGGATTTCCCTTTCAGATGTCCAGGTCTGCACAGTACAAGCGGACCGCCCCGCACCGCCGGGAGGGCTCGGCGTCCCGCGCGACCGACCCCCGTTCTACTCCCGTTCGACCCCCGGTAACATGTTCGAAATCACGGGGATCGCCCCCTTCGGCCGGCGTTCGCCGGTAAAGGCGTGCCGTTCGGCACGAGGAATGCTCCGTGCGGCCGACATCCGACAGACCAACCACAATTGATATCCAAGACATCGCGGGCAGACAGCAGAACAGTGTTCGCCACCTGGCAGCGGCCGGGTTCGGTGCTGTGGGGCACGGCAGGCGCAGTGGTCCTCGGATTCCTCGTCTCGCTGGAGATCGCCGCGCGCCACTACGGTCTGCCCGGACCTGTCACCAACCAGGCGCGTGAGGTGGTGTTCGCCCCCACCTCGGGGCCGCTGCTGTACGCCGGACTGGCGCTGATGACGGTGGTGCTCACCTGGCGGCAGCGGTTGATCGCAGTCGGCGCGGCGGTCGGCATCGACATCGTCTTCTGCCTCGTGCGCTGGGCGGTGGGCGCCGGGATGCGCTTCGGCAACGGCGCCCTGTGGGTGATCCTGAGCTGTGCGGTCATCGCCGTCACGCGCCGCGCCGGGCAGGAGCGCATCCTGCTGCTGAAGGGTGTCGGTCTCGGCCTGCTGCTGGTGACCGGCCACAAGACCGGCGACACCTGGTTGCTCATCACGTCGAAGACCCGCCCGACGGTGCTCGACCAGTACGTGGCGACCGCCGATCACGCGCTGGGCAATCCGTCGTGGCTGGTGGGCCGGGCCGTCGCGGCCACCGGTCCGGCGGGTTCCCTCCTCCTGCACGGCGTCTACGGCCAGCTCCCGCTGGCGGCGGCCGTCATCGCGCTGTACCAACTGCGCAACGTGGCGGTGGAGCGCCGTTTCCCGGGCCACCACCTGGTGCGGACGTTCCTGGTCATCGGCCTGCTCGGGCCGGCCGTCTACATGGTCTTCCCGGTGGTCGGCCCGGTCTTCGCCTTCGGCGCCGACGGCGGCCACTGGGCGGCGGCCAATCTGTGGCCGGACACGCCGACACCGGTCCGGTCCCCGCACCGGATGGTGTTCGACGGGATCACCCCGCGCAACTGCATGCCCAGCCTGCACACGGCATGGGCGACCACGATCTTCATCCACTCCCGCAAGGGTCCGCGGCTGCTGCGGGCGGCCGGCGCGTTCTGGCTGGTCGCCACGCTCGGGGCGACGCTGGGCTTCGGCTACCACTACGGCGCGGACATCGTGGCCGGTGTGGTGTTCGCGCTCACCGTGGAGACGGCGATGCGCGCGCTCGACCGCGGTTGGGACCGGCCGGCGTCGCTGCTGGTCGCCCGCGGTGCGGCGGTCTTCGTCGCGCTGCTGCTGTCCTACCGCTACCTGCCGTTGGAGATGGCCAGGCATCCGTGGGCGTTCGGACCGCTCCTCGTCCTGGCGCCGGTCTCGGTGATCCTCCCCTACGTGCGGACCACAAGGCGATGGGACCAGGGCCCCGCCGCGGAGCCGCCGCTGGAACCGCGACCGACGGAACCGCGGCCCGAACTCGTCTGAGCCGCGCCCGTGGCCGGCGTCCGGGCCCGTGGGTCCGGTGCCGGCGGGCCGGCAGCCGGCCCGGGTCAGGCGATGCCGAGGCGGCGCATCGTGAGGCAGGCGAGGGCGACGTCGCAGGCGGCGACGCCCTGGACCACCGCGAGGACGCGGTCGCCCGGGTCGGTGCGGCCGGGGCGGAGACCGGCCGCGACGGCGGGCAGGAGGGCGGTCAGCCGCGCGGAGAGGGTGCCGGGCGACAGGCCCGCGGCGAGCCAGCCGGCCACCGATCCGGTCTCGCTCGCGTAGTCGAGGTCGTCGACGAAGAAGCGGTCGGCGGCGTCCGGCCCGGTCAGCGCCCCGGCGGCGATCTCGGCGCCGCCGCCCAGGCCGATCAGCGTGCCGCCGGGCGGCAGGTGGCGGGCGTGGACCACGGGCTCGCGGGCGGAGGTGATCGCGACGACGACGTCGGAGCCGGGCGCGGCCTCGTCCAGGCCCGCGGCCGCGGTGACGATCAACCCCGGCAGCGACTGCCGGGCGGCGAACTCGACCGCCGACGCCGGCGTCCGCCCGACCACCCGCACCTCCGTCACGCCGAACTCCGCGGCGAAGGCCGCCGGCACCAGCCTGCCGATCCGCCCGGTGCCGACCAGCGTGAGCACCGTGCTGTCCGGCCGGGCCAGCAGCCGGGCTGCGACGGCCGCGGACGCCGCGGTCCGCAGGCGGTAGAGCCAGCTCTCCTCGACCGCGACCAGCGGGCGGCCCGACGCCGTCTCCAGCACCAGGCACCAACTGCCGTGCCCGCCGGTGTGGGTCGGGGTCACCCGCACCCCGGCGACGCCGTAGCGGTCGAGCAGCGCGCCCTTCAGGCCGAAGCCGCGGGCACCGCCGGCGAGCCGGGTGATGGTGGGCGAGGACAGGGCGAGCCGGTCGGCCCCGAAGTCCTCGTACGTCTGCCGGACGACGGCCAGCGCGTCCTCGATGCCGACGACCCGGCGCACTTCCTCGTCGGCGACCAGCGGCAGGGTGGTCGACACGCTCATGCGCCCGCCTCCGCGGCGCCGGGCCGCACGACCGCGACGCACAGGCCGCCGCCGTCGGACGCCTGGTGCACGGAGTTGGCCGAGACGAAGATCCGGCCGCTGCCGAGCACGGAGCCTGCGACCCCGCTCATGACCATCCGGATGTGCTTGTCCGGGTCGAGATGGCTGGTCAGCACCGTGGTCCGGGCGCCGCGCAGGGTGCCGTCGTGCCGGTGCCCCGCCTTCACGAGCAGCGCCGCCACGCGGTCCGGGTCGCGTACGGTGCCCTCCGCCGTCAGTCCGGCGCCCGCGGCGGCCAGGACGCGGCGGATGCCCGGCGCGTCGAGGACGTCGGCCAGCTGTCCCGAGGCGATCCGCAACGTGCCGGTCGCGCCGGGGCGGTTGCCGAGGACGAGCACCTCCACGCGGGCGGCCTCGGAGCTGGAGAAGACCATGGTGCGGCGGGAGTACAGGGTGAGGTCGCGGCCGAAGGCGGCCGGGACGACCCGGGCGGGGTCGACCTCGCCCAGCGCCAGCGCCGCGCCCAGCGCGCCCACTGCCTTGGCCTGTGCCGAGGTCACCCGCACCGGCTCGTCATGGCCGGTCAGCGGCGTCTTGACCAGAGCGAGCGCCACCTGCTGCGGCGTCAGACCCGCGTCGGCCACGGCGTCGGCCACGGCCCGCTCGGCGAGCGCGACGTGCTGGGGTGAGCCGATCTCCGAGCCCCGGACGGTACGGCTGCGGCCGACGCCCATGCTGAGGGCACCGCCGGGAGCGGGCCCGGAAGCGTCCTGGGCGGCCGCGGCGGGCTCCTCCGCCACGTCGGCGATCAGATAGCCGAACGGCGTCATCGCCCCTTCCGCGCCCGTCGAGTGCAGGAAGACCGTGCGTTCCAGCACCTCCGTGCCGAGCCGCGCCAGCACGGCCTCACGGGCCCGCCAGGAGGCCAGCTCGCGGGAGAAGTCGTTGGTGTCGGCGCTGCCCTCGGTCTTGACCAGCAGGGCCAGCCGCCGGACCCGGGCGGGGTCGAGGGCGTCCAGGCACGCGGACAGGGCGGCGGTGTCGCCGGGGCCCGCGGTGTCGAAGGAGTCGATCCTGACGGTCATGCGCGGCCGCCTCTCTCGTGTGGGAAGGGCCCGGCGGGAGCGGGCTCGCGGGGGACGGTAGGGCCGGGCCACCGGTCGGCCCAGGGGTGTGCGGCCTCGTACGCGTAGCCGAGGTCCAGCAGCGCCCGGTCGGTGCCGAAGCGGCCGACGAGCTGGAAGCCCACCGGCAGGCCGGCCGGGGAGGGCGGGCCCGGCAGGGTGATCGCGGGCACCCCCGTGGCGTTGGCGATGCCGGTGAAGACCCGCTGGTAGGGCGGGGCGAGTTCGGCGGCGGGCCACGGCATCGCGCCGGCAGCGGGGGTGAGCAGCAGGTCGGTGCCGGTGAAGAAGTCGGCGAGCTGGGCGAAGAGGGTGCGGAAGGTGTCGAGGGCGGCGAGGTAGTCCACCGCGCCCAGCGTGCGGCCGTGCTCGACCATCGGCGGGTAGATGTCGCCGACCTGGCCGCGCCAGCCGTCCCTGCCCCGCATGAGCCAGGCCAGCCCGGTGGTGCCGATCGTGCGCCAGTGGGCGTCGAAGGCGGCGAAGTCGAAGGGTGCGGGGCCCCTTTCCACGTGGTGCCCCATCGCGGTGAGCCGGTCGGCGGCGCCGGCCAGCGAGGCGGTGATCCCGGGCTCCACCGGGTAGTCGCCGAAGCGCTCCACCAGCCGGATGCGCAGCGGCCCGCCGCCGTACCCGGGCTCGTCCGGCACGCCGAGGGAGCGGCGGTCGCGCGGGTCCGGCCCGGCGACGGCCTCCAGCAGGGCCTCGGTGTCGGCGACGGTGCGCGCGGCGGGCGCGACCACCTCCAGGTCGTGCAGGACGACGGGCAGTCCGTCGTACCGGGCGATCCGGCCGGCGGTCGGTTTGAGGCCGACCAGCCCGCAGTACGCCGCCGGCCAGCGGATGGAGCCGCCGCCGTCGGTGCCGAGCGTCACCGGGCCGACGCCCGCCGCGACGGCGGCGGCACCGCCGCCGGTGGAGGCGCCGGTGGTCAGCCGCGGGTCCCACGGGTTGCGGGTGGTGCCGTGCAGCAGGGTGCTGACGTTGCCGAGGCCGAGGGTGAACTCCGAGACGTTGCTCTTGCCGAGGATCACCCAGCCCCCGGCGCGCAGCCGGGCGACGCACAGTTCGTCGCGCTCCGGGACGTGGTCGGCGTACAGCCGGCTGCCCCACGCGCACGGCATGCCGGCGACGGGGATGTTGTCCTTGACGGTCAGCGGCACCCCGTCGAAGGGGCCGAGCGGGACGCCCCGCAGCCAGCGCTCGGTGCTGGCCGCCGCGTCCCGGCGGGCGGCGGCGAAGGCGCGGTGGGCGAAGAGGCCCAGCCGCGCGGTCCGGTCGGCCTGCCCGGTCACGGCGTCGAGGGCGTCGAGCGGGCTGACCGACCCGTCCGCGTACCCGGCGGCGAGCTGCCGGGCGGACCACTGCCACAGCGGCCGGGACGGGGCGGCGTCCGCGGGGCGGGCGGCGGTCACTTGGCGGGCTCCAGCGTCCAGTAGAGGGTGACCGGCTCGGGGGTGAAGGTCAGCCCGCTGACGCCCGCCGAGGTGACCAGGGTGCGCCCGGTGAGCACCAGTGGCACGAACGCGGCGTCCTGGGCGGCGAGTTGCTGGATCTGCCGGTATGCCTGGGCGCGCTCGGCGCTCGGTGCGGCCATCGCGTACCGGCTCTGGAGACGGTCGATCTCCGGGTCGCTGGTGCGGGCGAAGTTGACCACGCCGCCGGTGACGCTCCAGAGCTTGACCGGGGTCTTGGCGTCCTCGACGTAGGTGGAGAGGGTGAACAGGACCATGCCGTCGCCGGGGCTGCCGGCCTGCTCGGCGGTGGCGCGGCCGATGATCGCGGTGATGAGCGCGGCGGAGGTCTGCGGCTGGAGCGTCACGTCGATACCGAGCGGCGCCAGCGAGCTCTTGATCAGCTGGGCGGCGGTGGCGAAGTCGGTGTTCTCGCTGGGGTAGCGCAGCTTGGTGCTGATCCTCGGGCTGCCGGCCTGCTCCATCAGCTTCCTGGCCGCGGCCGGGTCGCCGTAGTCCTTCCACGCGGGGGCGTAGCCGGCGGCGTTCTTCGCGACGTAGGAGTCGGCGCGTTCGGCCTGCCCGTAGTAGACGTTCTTCACGAGCGCGTCGTACGGCAGCGCCTGGGCGACCGCCCGGCGCACCAGGGGGTCCTTGAAGGGGCCCGCGTCGGAGGCCAGTTGCAGGTAGAGGTAGCTGGAGGTGTCGGCGTGCTCGGCGTGGAAGCCCGCCGAACCGAGCGACTTGGTGTCGCGCGGGCTCAGGCCGTACTGGGCGACGTTGACGCTGCCGCCGCGCAGCAGGGCCGCCACGTTGCCGTCGTTGACGACCCTCAGCTTCACCGAGGAGAACTTCGGCGCGTCCACGGCGGCACCGGGCACGGCCGCCAGGTCGAGTGACTGCCCGCTCTGCCGGGAGGCGACGTAGTAGGGGCCGGTGCCGGCGACGTTGCTCTTGAGCCAGTCGGCGGCGATCGGGTCGGCGGGGGTGGCGTGCGCGCGGGCCGCCTTGGAGTCGACGATGCCGTACCAGCAGGTGCGCAGCGTCGCGATGTTGACCTCGCTCGCCTTGGCGGGCTTGCCGTCGCCGTCCCGGTAGCGGATGGCGACGTGGGTGGCGTCCGGCGCGGTGATCTGGTCGGCCGCGAAGACGCCGCTGTTGTTCAGCTCGACGGCGCCGTTGAGCTTGAGCGCTCGCTGGAGGGACCACACGACGTCGGCGGAGGTGACCGGGTTGCCGGAGGGGTGGAATTTCACGCCGCTGCGCAGGGTGAAGGTGACGGTGTCGCCGGCGACCGACCAGGAGGTGGCCAGCTCCGGGCTCGCGGCCAGGCCGTCGGAGACCGCGTGGCCGCCCTGGGCGGAGGTCTTGTAGCCCACCAGGTTCTGGTAGACGTTCATCGCCAGTTCCTTGTCCTGGTCGGTGTTGACGTTGCCGGGGTCCATGGTGGAGATGTCGCTCGGCCAGGCGGCGACCAGCGAGGCGGGGGCCTTGGTACCGGAGCGGCCGCCGCCGTCCGCGGGGGCGGAGCAGGCGGCCAGCACGGTGCCCGCCGCGAGGGCGGAGGCGGCCACCAGGTGTCGTGAGCGGCGGGGCAGGTGACGGGTCATCGGGGTCTTCCTTCGGTTCGCTGGTGACGCGTGTCCGGGAGGTCGGCGCTGACCTGGCGGTGGGTGACGGGGCAGGCGGCGTGGTGCGTGCCGCCGAAGGGAAGCTGCGCCGGCCGGGTGGCCCTGCACGGCTCCTCCGCCAGCGGGCAGCGGGGGGCCAGCGAGCAGCCGGCCGGCGGGTCGAAGGGACCCGGGTTCTCCCCGCTGAGCCGGAAGGCCCGGGTGTGCCCGCGGTGGACGGCGACCGGGGCCGCGTCCAGCAGGGCTCTGGTGTAGGGGTGGGCGGGGCGCTCCAGGACGTCCTGGGTACTGCCGGACTCCACGACCCGCCCCAGGTACATCACGTGGACGCGGTGCGCGATCCGCCGCACCGCCTGGAGGTCGTGCGAGATGAGCAGGTACGCCAGGCCCGTCTCGCGCTGGAGCCGGGCCAGCAGGTCCAGCACCACACCGCGGGTCGAGGCGTCGAGCGAGGCGGTCGGCTCGTCGAGGATCACCGCCTTGGGCTCCACCGACAGCGCCCGCGCCACCCCGACGCGCTGGCGCTGGCCGCCCGACAGCTCGGCGGGCAGCCGGTCCAGCACCTCGGGCGGCAGCTCGACGGCGGCCAGCAGTTCGCGGACGCGCTGCTCGCGCCGGTCGGCGGGCATCCGCAGGTGCAGCCGCAGCGGCTCCTCCAGCACCGAGCGGATGCGCTGGCGCGGGTCGAGCGACGAGCGCGGGTCCTGGAAGACCATCTGCACCTCGCGGTAGAGGGCCCGCCGGTCGCGGTACGACGCGAGCGGGCGCCCGGCCACGGTGACGGCTCCCGCGGTGGGCTCCACCAGCCGCAGGATCGACCGGGCCAGGGTGGACTTGCCGGAACCGCTCTCCCCGACCACGGCCAGCGTCTCGCCGGGGCGCAGCACCAGGTCGACCCCGTCCACGGCGCGCAGGGTGTGCCGCAGGCCGCGGCTGCGGACGGTGAAGTCGGTGCGCAGGCCCTCGACCTCCAGGACGGGTGCGGCGGGTACTGCCGGTGCGGTCATGACGGGCTCCCGGGTGTGTCGGCCGCGCCGGGGTCCCGGCCGGGCCTGTCGGCGTCCTCGGCGGTGGCGGCGTCCTTCTCGCCGAGCCGGTTCGCGGCCAGCAGGGCGCGCGAGTAGTCCGCCCGCGGGGAGCGGAAGAAGTCCCCCGCCTCGGCCTCCTCCACGACGCGGCCGCGGCGCATCACCACGACCCGGTCGCAGGTCTCGCCGACCACGCCCAGGTCGTGGGTGACCAGGCACGCGGTCAGGCCGTCCTGCCTGGCGAGTTCCACCACCAGCTCCATGACGTCGGCCTGCGTGGTGACGTCCAGCCCGGTGGTCGGCTCGTCCAGCAGCATCAGCCGCGGGCGGCACAGCAGCGCCATCGCGATCATCGCGCGCTGCGCCATGCCGCCGGAGAACTGGTGCGGGTACTGCCCCATCCGCCGCAGCGGGTCGGGGATGCGGACCCGGGCCAGCGTCTCGGCGACCAGGCCGCGGGCGGCCTTCCGGCCGACGCCCTGGTGCAGCCGGGCCACGTCGGTGAGCTGGCGCCCCACGGTGAGCACCGGGTTGAGCGCGGAGCGGGCGTCCTGGAAGACCATGGCGATCTGCGCGCCGCGCAGATCCCGGTAGGCGTCCTCGTCCAGTCCCATCAGTTCCCGGCCGTCGAAGACGACCGATCCGGTCGCCTCCATCCGCGGCGGGCGCAGCCCCATCACCGTCAGCGCGGTCAGCGACTTGCCGCTGCCCGTCTCGCCGACGACGGCGGTGATCGCCCCCCGCGGCACCCGGAAGCCGACGTCGTGGAGCACCTCGGTCCGCTCGCCGTGCGGCCCGCGGAAGGCGGCGGACAGCCCCGACACGGTCAGCAGCGCGGAGTCCGCGGCGCCGGGGGCGCGTTCGGCGGCCACCCCGCCCTCGGTCGTGGTGCCGGTCGTCATCGGTGGTCCTCCTTGTCGACCAGGCCGTCTCCGAGCAGGTAGAAGGCGCCTGCCAGCAGCAGCACGGCGAGGCCCGGGAAGAGGGAGATCCAGTAGGCGTCCGGCGCGTCCTTGCCGCCGGCGATCATCGAGCCCCACTCCGGGCTGCCGGGCTCGATGCCGACACCGACGAAGCCGAGGCTGGACACCACGATCGCCACCCACGCGGCGTTGACGGCCGCGTAGGACACCAGCGGCGCGATGCCGCCGGGCACCAGGTGGCGGACCAGCACGCGCGTGCCGCTGTTGCCGGCCAGTACCGCCGCCTCGGCGAACTCCCGGCTCCTGCTGCTGCGCACCTCGGCGCGCAGCAGCCGCAGATAGCCGGGCAGTCCGACGAAGGCGACCACGACGATGACGTTGAGCAGCCCCGAGCCCAGGGTGGTGACCAGCAGCAGCGCCAGCAGCAGCGCGGGGAAGGACTGGAGGATCTCGGTGACCCGCATGATCACCGCGTCCGTCCAGCCGCCCCGGTAGCCGGCGATCGCCCCGAACAGGCTGCCGACCACGAAGGCGACGGCCACCGCGACCACGGTGAGCCACAGGTCCGTCCAGGTCGCGGCGAGCGTCTTGGAGAAGACGTCGCCGCCCGCCTGGTCGGTGCCGAACCAGTGCGACCCGCCGGGTGCCTGGAAGGGCACCCCGACGGCGGGTGCGTCCGGGTCGTACGGGGTCCAGATCCGGCCGACGACCGCGGCGGCGACCAGCAGCGCCATCAGTGCGAGCCCCACCCGTACGGTCGGCGGGGCGGCCCGCAGCCTGCGGGCGGCGGGGGCGCCCGGCGCAGGGTGCGCCCGTGCCGGGGGTGCGGAAACCGGTGCGGTCATGAGCGGATCCTCGGGTCGGCCAGCGAGTAGGCGAGATCGACCAGTGCGTACAGGACGACGTAGACGACCGCCGCGTAGAGCACGAAGCCCTGGAGCGCGGGGAAGTCGGACTGCTGGACGGCGGTGAGCGCGTACTGCCCGATACCGGGCCAGCCGAAGACGCCCTCGACGAGCACCGCGCCGGTGAAGGCGAAGGCGACGCCGCCGGCGGTCATCGTGATGACCGGGAGCAGCGCGTTGCGCAGCGCGTAGCTGCGGTGGATGCGGGCGCGGCCGAAGCCGTACGCGTGCGCCGTCCTGATGTACTCGCTGCGCAGCGCCTCGGCCATGGCGGATCGGGCGATGCGGGTGATGGGCGCGAAGATGCCGCACACCAGCACCGTGCAGGGCAGGACGAGTTGCCGGACGGCCTGCCAGGCGGTGTGCCAGTGGCCGCCCAGGGCGGAGTCGAGGACGTAGCTGCCGGTCAGATGGGGCGGCGGCGGGACGTCGGCGGGCAGTCGCCCGATCGGACCGGGCAGCCAGCCGAGGTTGACGAAGAACACCGAGAGCAGCACCAGTCCGAGCCAGAACTGCGGCACGGCCAGCGCGACCAGCGTGACGGCGCGGATCGCGTGGTCCACCGCTCCTCCGCGGCGGACGGCCGCGAGGACACCGAGCGCGGTGCCCAGCAGCACACCCACCACCAGGGCGGGCACGGCCAGTTCGAGCGTCGCCGACAGCCGGCCGGTCAGGTCGGACGCGACCGGGCGCCCGGTGCCGAAGGACGTACCCAGATCGCCGTGCAGCAGGTCGTCCAGATAGATCAGGTACTGCCGGAAGACGCCCCGGTCCAGGCCCAGCGAGTGCCGCAGCTGCTCGCGGGCCTGCTCGGTCGCGCCGGGCGGTACCAGCAGCCCCGTCGGGTCGGGGGCCACGACCCGCGCCACGACGAAGGTGAAGGTGACCACGCCCCACACCACCAGCAGCGCGCCGCCGGCCTTGCGGGCCACCAGCAGCAGCGCGCCGCGGGGCAGCCGCCCGCGGGCCGGGCCGCGGGGCCGGTCGGCGGTGCTCGGCGGCCGGTTCACCGCGATGTCCACATCGGAAACAGTCATCACACTCCTTCCCGTATTTCCGCGAGACGGAAACGCATATTCCATGCTGCGGATTCGCAAATACTGGAAGCCTGCACTCCGGCTGTCAAGAGATCCGTGGCCAAGACCTGCGACGTCCGGGAAAATGCTGGCGATGCCTGATGAGCGGTCATTGACAGGCGCCCCAGGGAACTTCGATACTCCCGGTACCAGAGCCGCACCAGTGATTCCGTGAGACGGAAATGACGCACGGCGGTAACTGCCGCGAAACAAGACCGGGATGGGGACAGTCCATGGACAAGGGCACAGCCGGCAGCGACAGGAGCGAGCGGAGGGGCGCCGAACGGCCCATGCAGGTCGTGGTGCGGGCGCTGTCGGTGCTGACCCACCTGTCCGCGTACCGCCAGGGGCTGACGCTCCAGCAGCTGCACCAGCACCTGGAGATCCCGGTCGGCAGCATGCACCGGGTCATGAGCACGCTGGAGCAGACCGGCTTCGTCAGCAGGTCGGCCACCACCAAGCGGTACGTGCTCGGCCCCGCAGCGGTGAGCCTCGGGCACGCCGACGACTACGAGCCGTTCGTGATCGAGCCGCCCGCCCCGCTGGTCGAGGCCGAACGGCGGTGCGGCGAGAGCGTCGTGCTCACCCAGCTCATCGACGGCCGGGTCGTCGCCGTCTCCATCGCCGGGACCGAGCGCCCGCTGCGGCTGTTCGTACGGCTCGGCCAGGAGGTGCCGCTGCACGCCGCGGCGTCGGCCCGCGCCATCCTCGCCTACCAGGACCCGGCCTTCGTCGAGACGCTGCTGTCGTCCTACCCGCGCGCGTCCTTCACCTCGGGGACGGTCCGGGAGATCAACCGGCTGATCGACCATCTGGCCGTGGTGCGCGTCCGCGGGTTCGACGTGTGCGACAACGAACTGGACGAGGGCGTCTGGGCGGTGTCCGCGCCGGTCCGCGGGCGCGGCGGGCGGGTCTCCACCGCCGTCACCGTGTGCGCGGCGTGGTCGCGGGTCGCGGACCCCGCCGACCGGGCGGTCGCGGCGCGCATCGTCCTCGACGCCGCGCAGGCCCTCTCCCGGGAGCAGGGCTACGACCGCCCCTTCGACCCGGACCCGACCGTGGCGGAGCTGGCGCAGCTGCTGGCCGCCGACACCCCGGCCGTCCAGGGCCCGGGCGGCCTGCCCGGCCAGACGTCCGCCGCCGCCTTCCGTATGCAACGACAGGAGTAGCCATGCCCTCCATACCCCCCGCGGTGGTCCTCGGCGCCGGGCTCCCCGGCGACGACCCCGCCTCCGTCGAGTACGCGGGCGCCGCCCTCGCGGAAGAGGCCGCCCGCCACCGGCCGGAGGCCGTCGTGAGCTGGAACGACACCACCGACGTCCTGCTCGCGCACGTCGTCGCCCGCACCCTCGGCATACGCCGCCGGGTCGTGGTGGCCGACCTCGGACGGCTCATCGTCGAGGACGTGCTGCCCGGCGAGCGGACCGCCGTGGTCACCGCGGGCGGCGGGCCCGGCACGGGCCTGGAGCCGCTGCTGCGCGCGGTGGCCGGGCACGGCGGCCGGGTCGTCTGCGTCTGCTCGGTGACCGGGGAGGGAGCGGAATGACGGGCACCCGTACGACGGCCGGTCCCGCCGCCGCACCCGCCGCCGTCAGCGGGGAGCGGATCGACGCGCACCTCGCGCGCTTCGCCGGCCTCACCGAGCCGGGTTCCGGCCCCGGCTGCACCCGGCTCGCCTACAGCCCGCTGGAGCGCGACGCGCACGCGGTGTTCGCCGCGCACATGGGCGCCCTGGGCCTGACCGTGGCCACCGACCCGGCGGGCAACACCGTGGCCGAGCTGCCCGGCGAGCCCGGCGTACCCGCTGTCGGCACCGGCTCGCACCTGGACACCGTGCCGCGCGGCGGCGGCTACGACGGCATCGTCGGGGTCGTGGCCGCCATGGAGGTCGCCGAGGTGGCCGTCCGGCTGCGGCTGCCGCACCGCCGGCCCTGGCGCTTCGTGGCGTTCGCCGCCGAGGAGGGCGCCCGCTTCGGGCAGGCCTGCAACGGCAGCCGGATGGCGGCGGGCCTGACCGGCGCCGCGGACCTGCCGGGGCTGACCGACCGCGAGGGGCGCACCATGGCCGACGCGATGGCGGCGGTCGGGCTGCGGCCCGACCTCGTGGACGGCGCCCGCTGGCGGCCGGAGGACTGGTTCGCCTTCGTCGAACTGCACATCGAGCAGGGCGAGGTGCTCGCCTCCGAGGGCCTGGACGTCGGCGTGGTCGACGTCATCTCCGGCAGCACCCGGCTGCTGGTCGAGGTCACCGGACGCGCCACCCACTCCGGCGGCACTCCCATGCACCTGCGGCACGACGCGCTGGTGACCGCTGCGCACTGCGTCGAGCTGGGCGACCGCTTCGCGCGCCGGCCGGGCAACGAGGGTCTGCGCGTCACGGTGGGACGGCTCGGCGTGGAGCCCAACTCCATCACCACCGTGCCGGGCGCCGTCGAGTTCAGCGTCGACATCCGCGACGTCGACCCCGTACGCCAGCGCGCCGCCGCGAAGGCCCTGGCCCACGACTTCGCGGCCGCGGCCGGCGAGCACGGCACCGCCCTGACGACCCGCGTCCTCGCCGACACTCCCCCGGTCGTGCTGCCCGAGTGGGTCGCCGGGCACGCGGAGGCGGCCTGCGCCGCGGTCGGCGCGGCCTACCGCGTCCTGCCGAGCGGCGCCAGCCACGACACGCAGCAGGTCAACCATGTCGTTCCGGCGGGCATGATCTTCGTCCCCAGCGACGGCGGGCTCAGCCATGTGCCGGAGGAGTCCACCCCCACACCGCAGATCGCGACCGGCGTCCGGGCGCTGCTGGAGACGCTGCGCGGCCTCGACCGGGCCGAGCGGTGAGCGCCGCACCGGTGTCCGGGCGGTGGCGGCTCACCGCGGTCGCCGTCGCCGGGCGCGAGGGGCTGTGGGACCTGGAGGTCGCCGGCGGGCTGATCGGCTCCCTGCGGCCGTCGGACGTCCCGCCGGGGCGGGACGCGCACGCCGTCGTCCTGCCGGGGCTCGTCGACCTGCACACCCATCTGCGCGAACCGGGCGGCGAGGAGGCCGAGACCCTCGCCTCCGGGGCCCGCGCGGCCGCCGCGGGGGGCTTCACCGACGTCTTCGCGATGGCCAACACCTCGCCGGTGACCGACACCGCGGAGCGGGTACGCGCGCTGCGGGCGCGAGCGGATGGGCTGCCGGTGCGGGTGCACCCGGTCGGCGCCGCCACCACCGGGCTGGCCGGGACCGCGCTGGTGGACGTGCCCGCGCTGGCCGCCGCGGGGGTCACCGTCTTCTCCGACGACGGGCGGTGCGTCGACGACGCCGGGCTCGTGCGGGACCTGCTGACCGCGATGGCCCGGCACGGCACCGTCTTCGCACAGCACGCCCAGAGCGCCTCGATCGTGCGCGACGGCGTGGTCAACGACGCGGTCGCCGGCCGCCTCGGGGTCCCCGGCTGGCCCGCCGCCGGGGAGGAGGCCGTGATCGGCCGCGACCTCGCGCTCGCCGCCGCGACCGGCGGCCGCCTGCACCTGTGCCATGTGTCGACGGCCGGGGCCGTCGCGCTGCTCCGCTCCGCGAAGCGCGACGGGCTGCCCGTCACCGCCGAAGTGACCCCGCACCACCTCGTCCTCACCGACGGCCACGCGGCGGCGGAGGGCCCCGCGCTGAAGGTCAACCCGCCGCTGCGCACCGCGCGGGACGTGGCGGCCGTGCGCGCCGCGCTGCTCGACGGCACGATCGACGTGGTCGCCACCGACCACGCCCCGCACCCGGCGCGCGCCAAGTCCGGCTCCTGGCGCTCCGCCGCCTTCGGCCTCACCTCGCTGGAGACGGCGCTCCCGGTCGTGGCCGAGGTCTTCACCGACCCGGGCACCGGCGCCGTGGACTGGTCCGCGGTCTCCCGCGTGACGTCCTTCGCGCCCGCTGCAGCGGGCGGGATCGCCGCCACGGCGGGCCGCCCCGTCACCGCCGGCGGACCCGCCACCTTCTGCGTCGTCCAGCCACTGCCCTGGCGGGCCGCCCCCGCCGCCTGGCACAGCCGCTCGGCCAATTCCCCCTTCCACGGCCGCCGTTTCGCCCACCGCGTGACCGCCACCGTCCTCGCCGGCCACCCGACCCACCTGCTCCCCACACCGGGCGCGGTACGCCCGGAACCGGTCCGCTGACCCATCTCACGGACGGCGGGGACTGGCTACGGGCCCGCGGCCACCGCACCAGCCCCCGCCTCCTGGTCAGCTCAGGCCGTGCCGGTTGCCCAAACGATCCTGTCGGTCCTGGCCGAGTCGTCCCAGATGTAGAGCCAGATCGTGTTGCCCTCGGGGATGTTCAGGTTCTCGACGGCGTAGTCGAGGACGGCGGAGGTGCCGGGCGCCGTGTAGAGGTGATCTTGCAGTTTGCCCGAGGAGTCGTACCACTCGGCTTCCGTGTAGATGGAGTCTCCGTCGTTCTTGGTGTCGTACACCCAGAGCTTGTCGTCGTAAGGGTGGAACTCGGTCTTCCCCACGTACGAGCCGCTGCTGTCCCGCAGCTCTATCTTGACGGCCTCGCCGCCGTCCTCCTGTGCGAAGCGCGTCCCGTCGAACGGGTCGCTGAGGCTGCAGGGGCAGTAAGTCGTGTTACGGAAGGACACGGTGGGCGACGGGTTGGGGCTGTACGCCTGAGCCGGCAAAGCTGTCGCGGCCAGAAGTGCCCCCGTGGTGAGGGCTACCCCTGCGGCAGCTCCAGCCATCCGATGTCGAACTCGCATGAAAATCTCCCCCTTGTCGGATGAACGGACCTCACGATGTTCCGAACGGGCCGGGTGCGCTGTCCCCGCGGGTACCACCACGGCGTACGGCACGGCCGCGGGAGAGCCCCGCGCTGCTGGGCCAGCCGGCCTACCGGAGCTTCATCAGATCCCCCCTGCTCAACCGGACCCCCGGCTGAACGCAACCATCATCGCACCGGCCGGCCCGAGCGGGAGGTCCGGAAAGGACGAACGGCGCAATACCGCCAAGGGCCTTGCACGCACTCCGCAAGTTCGAGACCTTCTACAACCAGCACCGACCCCACCGCACTGACCAGATGCGCTCGACCGGCCAGTCCCGTTCGGCGATGTAGCGGCGCATCCCGCCGGTGAGGTGCGTGTTCAGACTGTCCCGGACGAGAACGATGGGGCCTCCGAGCTGCTGGTGCGCGGTCTGGATCAGGTCGCGGAGTCCTTCCAGGAGAAGCTCTTGCGGCCGTCGGGCCGCACGTCCGGGGACGGCCGGTAGAGAAGACCAGCCATGCCCCGAGCGCCGCCCTCTCCTTCACCCGCCCGGCCACCGCCGCGTCGTCACGGACGTGGGTTCGACTTCGACGGCGGGACGCCGCCGGCCCGATTCACCGTGCTGCCCAAGAGATGGCTGGTCGAGCGGACGTTCGCGGGGCCTATGCACTCACGCCGCCTCGCCAAGCGGTCATGCTGATTCAGGACCGCGGTTCGTAGAACGGGCGGTCGGGCGCCAAGTTGCGTGAACACACCGTCACGTCCTCACCCCTGAGGTACGCCAGCAGCCACTCGCCGAACGTCATCTCGTGGAGAGTCCAGGCCGGACTGTCGAACTCATGGACCACGACGCGCCATGGCGACGAGGGGTCCTCCGGAACTCGGAGGAAGACCGCCTCGCCCGTCGTGGCCGACGCCACCGGCATCAGCTCTCCGGGCCCCGCCCCAGCCGGCGCGGGCAGGAACTTCGCCATGTCCTCCTCCTGCCACATCTCGAGATCACCTCTGACCTCTTTTCCCAGATGCCCGGCGGGGTGGTCCAGATAGAGCTGCCTGTTGATCCGGACCGAGCCGTAGGCGTTCACGATCTCGCGGAAGTCCGCAGGGAACTCGATACCGAACTCCCTCTCCATCTCGTCCCACGGCGCCGGATCCGACCAGTTGAACCGGGGCTCGCCCAACAGGGCTTCGACCTCCGAAAGCGTCGCCACCACAAAGCACCTTCCCCTGGGTCCCGGGCGTCCCGGCCGGGTCCCCCGCCCCGGTAGCCTACGAACCGCCTCAGCCTCGGACCAGCCCGACCGTCTCCCGGGCGATCACGAACCGCTCCCGCACGGCTTCCGCCTCGCGCAGCCCGGCCTGAGGAGCAGCAGGGGTGTCAGCGGTCCGGTGTGCCACCCTGCGGAACGGCCGGCCCAGCACCAACTGCAGCCACGTCGGGAGTTGTATGCGTCAAACGGTAAAGCCGCAGGCCATCCCCGTACCATGACGCTCCCGCCCGGACGGGGCCGCCGGTGTCAGATGCTCTCCAGGAGCAGCTGCGACCCCGCCGTGATGAGGCCCGGGACCTCGAAGTCCAGTTCCACCAGTGTCCGGCCGCCCGGCGGGAGCAGGAAGGTGCCCAGTGGGCAGCGGGGGGCCGTGGGGCGGACGTAGACGGTGGTGAGCTGGGGCGTGCCGCTGTCGACGGTCAGGGTCGCGGCGCCGTTCCAGGTGTCGCCGGGCACGTCGGTGGCGGCGGTGACGTTGGAGCCGAAGGTCAGGGCCACGGTGCGCGCGTTCTGCGAGGGGTTGGCCAGCTGGAGCCGGACGGCGTACCGCATGCCGTAGTTGCCCCAGCTGCGCTGCGAGGAGTCGGCGAGGGCGGCGACCGCCGGGACGGTCTGGTCGAGGGCGGCGACCTGGCGCTGGGTGGTGTTCACCGCCAGGCCGAGGTGGCTGCCGGGCGCGGGGACGTCGATGCCGACCAGGCCGGTGTCCCAGGTCGAGGCGGCGTAGACACCGGCCTCGCGGCCGTAGGTGGTGTCGGTCTGCGGGGCGGTGTTGCCGGGGGCCGCCATCTCGTCGTGCTGGGTCGAGTTGATCGCGGCGGCGGTGTCCCCGTCGTCGGTGGCCGCGGTGTAGACGTGGACGCCACCACCGGTCGCGGTGACCTCCAGCAGCCCGTCGACGATGGACGAGGTGAGCGGGACCAGCGCGACCTGCGCCATGGCGCCGGGGGCGAGGACGGTGGCGGGCAGGTAGGTCCGCACGGCGCCGGTGGCCCAGTCCTGGGAGGTCGCGTAGCAGGGGCCGGTCCCGGCACGCTGGAGCGGGTCCTGGACCAGCGGCTTGTCGCCGTTGGTCCACACCGAGCCGCGCGCGGACACGGTCACCGGTGACGGCCCGGGGTTGGAGACGAGTACGTGCACGTACGCCGTCCGGCCGGTCCCGTTCTGGTGGTAGAGGTACACCGGGAAGGTGCCGGACAGCGGGTGCGCGGCGCCTCCGCGGTTGGCGGTGGTGCGTCCGCACTGCGCCAGCCAGCCGGTGCCGGTGAAGGTCTCCGGGTTGTTGGAGACGAACATCTGCGGGCCGCCCGCGCCGCCGGGCAGCTGCGTGAGCTGGTCGCGGGGAACGGTGGGCCCGGGTGCGGAGGGCGTCCCGGAGGTCCAGGCACCGGTGCCCATCGTGGTGGTGACCTGCCGGCCGTCGGCCCGGCAGTGTCCCGCCCGGCCTCCCCGGCGCCCCGACGAGTGGTCCGTACCACTGCGCGCCGCACTGGTCCCGGCGGCCACCACCGGAAGTGCCGCTCCGGCCACCAGTACGCCCGCCGCGCGACCCAGCAGGGACCTGCGCGAGGGGGTGGTGTTGTTCAGGGGTTCCATGATGCTCCTGGTGAATGAGTAGTCCGGGCAAGAAGCGCACCCGTCAGTCCAGTTGGATACCAGACCGGCCGCATCACCAACAGTGGTAGGGAGCAATCTGACCTTCTTTGCCGCTCACCCCTTGACGACCTGGGAGTGCCGGTGAAAACGTGCAGCAAGTGGTCGCTACCAGTTGGAGCGACATGACCGTGGACCTTGTGGTCTCCACTGTCCGAGGAGAGACATGCCCAGCAGCAGACGCCTGCACCTTGCCGCCATCGGGACCGTCGTGGCGCTGACCGCCACGGCCTGCGGCCTGGGGTCGGGCTCTTCGTCGCAGGACTCCGGTCCGGCCGCGGGCAGCGGCAAGGTCTCCGGCACGATCACGCTGGAGACGCTGCAGCTGAAGCCGACCTTCACCGACTACATGAACAAGGTGATCGCCGCCTACGAGAAGTCCCACCCGGGCACCAAGGTCAAGTGGGTGGACATCCCGTTCCAGGGCGCGCAGGAGAAGCTCACGACCGACGCGACGGCCGGCTCGCTGCCCGACGTGGTCAACCTCAACCCGCAGTTCGCCCAGGCGCTGGAGGCCAAGGGCCTGTTCGTCGACATGGACACCGCCGCGGCGGGCGTCAAGTCCGACTACGTGCCCGGCGCGTGGAGCGCCTTCACCGTGCCCGGCAAGTCCGGCGCGTACGCGATCCCGTGGTATCTGACCTCCGAGGTCACCATGTACAACAAGCAGCTCTTCAGCAAGGCGGGGCTGGACCCGAACTCCCCGCCGTCGACGTTCGACGAGCTGCTCGCCGACGGCCGCAAGCTCGCCGCGGCCGGGCACGGCTCGACCTACGGGCTGCACCCCGCGCTGGAGAACCGCTTCATCACCGACCTGGCCAAGCAGGGCGTGCCGCTGCTCGACGACTCCGGCACCAAGTGGACGTTCAACACCCCCGCGGCCGTGGCGTACCTGCAGAAGCTCGTCGACGCCTACAAGGGCGGCGTCTACCCCAAGGACTCGCTGACCCAGGACCACAGCAAGGAGACCGAGGCCTACCAGGCAGGCCGCATCGGCCTGTTCCCCTCGGGCCCGAACTTCCTGACCGTGGTCAAGCAGAACGCGCCGGCCGTCGCCGCCCAGACCGGCGTCGGCCCGCAGATCACCGGCCCCGACGGCACCACCAACATGTCCGTCATGGGCCTGCTGGTCCCCAAGAGCGGCAAGAACCGGACGACGGCGCTGAATTTCGCCGAGTACCTGGGCAACGCCGAGAACCAGCTGGCGTTCAGCAAGATCGTCACGATCCTGCCCAGCACCCTGTCGTCCCTGAAGGACCCGTACTTCACCTCGGACGGCGACGGTTCGGTGGAGTCCAAGGCCCGCACGATCTCGGCCGCCCAGATCGCCAAGGCCCAGAACCTCGTCCCCGTGCAGTACGACGCCCGCGTCACCGCCGCCGTCATCGGCAAGGTCCAGCTCGCGCTCCAGGGCAAGCTGTCCGCCAAGGACGCGCTGGACCAGGCCGTGGCCGCCGCCGACGCCATCACCTCGGCCGCCCGCTGACACCCACCGCCCGCGCGCGTCCGGCTCCCGGCCGCGCGCGGGCGCTCCTCCGGCGACGCCGTACGCACACGGCTCGACCGACAAGCCCGACAAGCCCGACAAGGAGGCCCGCGTGACCGGCCGCCGCTGGTACGTACCCTGGCTGTTCCTCGCCCCGGCGCTGGCCATCGCTGTGGCCTTCTTCCTGGTCCCCTTCGCCAACACCGTCGTGCTGTCGTTCACCGACGCCAGCACGCTGGGCGGCGGCCACTTCACCGGGCTCGCCAACTACCACCGGCTCTGGCACGACCCCCAGTTCTGGCAGTCGGTGCGCAACACCGCGCTGTACATCGTGGTGGTGGTGCCGTGCATGGTGGTGCTGCCGCTGCTGCTCGCGGTACTGGTCCAGCGGCGGGTCGCCGGCATCGGCTTCTTCCGCGCCGTCTTCTACTCGCCGGTGGTGGCGTCCATGGTGGTCGCCGGACTCATCTGGTCGTGGCTGCTGTCCAGCGACGGCCTGGTCAACGCGGCGCTGCGGGGCCTGCACCTGGTGTCGGAGCCGGTGCCCTTCCTCACCGACTCGCACTGGCTGCTGTTCAGCTCCATGGCGATGACCGTCTGGAAAGGCCTCGGCTACTACATGGTCATCTACCTGGCCGCCCTCGCCAACGTCCCGGCCTCGCTCCTGGAGGCCGCGCAGGTCGACGGGGCCGGAGCGGTACGGCGCTTCCGCAGCGTCACGCTCCCGCTCGTCCGGCCCACCATGGTGCTGGTGGCGACGCTGTCGGCCATCGCGTGCGCGAAGGTCTTCGCCGAGGTCTTCACCCTGAGCGACGGCAGCGCGGGCCCCGGCGGCCAGGCGCGCACCCTCGTCTACACCATCCGTGAGACGGGCCTCGGCCTCGGCGGCGAGGCCGGATACGCCTCGGCCATGAGCCTGGTGCTCTTCCTGGGCACCCTCGGCCTGTCGGTCGCCGTCACCCGCCTCAACACCCGGGAGGACCGGGCATGACCTCGCTCGACACCCCGGCGACCCGCCGGTCCCCGGCCGGCCCGCGACGCGGCCCCGGCAGTGCCCCCGAGCGGCCGGCCGCGGCCGACGCGGCACGGCGCAGGCGCCGCGCCGCCGGGCTCGCGGCACGCTACCTGCTGCTGTGCTGCGTGCTCGCCCTGACCGTGGGGCCCTTCCTGTGGCAGCTGTCCACGTCGTTGAAGGGCGCGGGCGAGAGCGTCTTCGGCTACCCGCCGCAGCTCCTGCCGCACCACCCCACCCTGCACCACTACACCGAGGTCCTGCACACCGTCCCGGTGCTCCGCTACGCGGGCAACTCGCTTCTGGTGGCGCTCGGTTCGGTGGTCACCAACTGCCTCTTCGGCTCGATGGCCGGATACGCGCTGGCGCGGATGCGGTTCCGCGGGCGCGGCATCGCCGTCGGCGTCTTCCTCGCCACCATGATCATCCCCTTCGAGAGCATCATGGTCTCGGAATTCCTGGTGGCAAGGAACCTCCACCTGACGAACAGCCTCGTCGGGGTGATGCTGCCGCTGGCCGCCTCCGGCCTGTCGGTGCTCCTGATGCGCAACGCCTTCAGCCGTCTTCCCCGGGAGGTCGAGGAGGCCGCGCTGCTGGACGGCGCGGGGGAGGTGCAGCGGTTCTTCCGCGTGGCGCTTCCCTCGGTCGGGGGCAGCCTGGCCGCGGTGGCGATCTTCAGCTTCGTCTTCGCCTGGGACGACTTCCTGTGGCCGCTGGTGGTCCTGTCCGACCCGGCCAAGTACACGCTCACGGTGGGCATCCAGTATCTGTCCGGCACCTTCACCGACGACCAGCGGGTGGTCGCCGCAGGCACGATGATGGCCGTCGTGCCGCTGCTGGTGCTGTTCTTCGCCTTGCAGCGGTTCTTCTTCCGGGGCGTGGGTGAAGGAGCGGTCAAGGAATGACAGGGAACACCGAGCGGGAGCTTGCCGGCGCGTCCGCGGGGACGCAGGTGCCCGCCGTCCGCGAGCCGAAGCACGAGGTGCTGCGCCGACGGCTGCTCGACCTGGTCGAGGCGGCGGAGGCGCACCAGATGCTGCCGAGCGAGCGCGAGCTGATGCAGCGTTACGACGTCAGCCGCGTCACCGTGCGCCGCGCCGTCGAGCGCCTGACCCAGGAAGGCCGGATCTACCGCGTCCAGGGCGCGGGCACCTTCGTCGCGGAGGCCGAGACGATCAGCAAGTCGCTGCGGCTGACGTCCTTCTCCGAGGACATCCGGGCCCGGCGCATGGTGCCCGCGGGCACGCTGCTCGTCATGGAGCGGGTGCCGGCCGACGTCGCCAACGCGCGGGACCTGTTCGTCGAGCCGGGGGCGCCGCTGGTGCACCTGGAGCGGCTGCGGACCGCCGACGGCGTGCCGATGTGCCTGGAGAACGTGTGGCTGCCCGAGCACCTGGTGCCCGGCCTGCTGGACGAGGGCGCGCCCGACTCGCTGTACGACGTGCTCGACCGGCAGGGCGCGGCGCCCGAGGCGGCCGACCAGACCGTACGGGCCACCGTCGTCGACGCGGCGCAGGCCCGGCTGCTGAAGGTGCCGCCGCAATTCCCCGCCCTGCACGTCGAACGGCTCACGCGCGACGCGCGCGGACGCGCGGTCGAACGCGCCGTCAGCCTGTACCGGGCCGACCGGTACGACTTCCACTTCACGATCACCCGGGAACGGCATCCATGACACCTCCCCACCCGTCCTCCCCCGGCGGCAGCCCCGGGAGCGCGGCCGTGCTGGCCGTGGACATCGGCGGCACCAAGACGAGGGCGGCCGTCGTCACCGCCGGGCACCGCGTCCTCACCTCGGTGACGGAGCCGACTCCTGCCGGCGACGGCGGTCCCGCCGTCCTCGCCACGGCGCTGCGCCTGGCCCGCCGGGCGCTGGCGGACGCGTCCGGCGCGGGCACCGCGACGTGGGCGGCGGCCGTCGGCGTCGGCACCGCCGGCGTGGTGGACCCCGGCGGCCGGACGGTCACCGCGGCCACCGCGGCGCTGCCCGGCTGGGCGGGCACACCCGTCGCCGACGCCTTCGAAGAGGAGTTCGGCGTTCCGGCCACCGTGCTGGGCGATGTGCAGGCGTTCCTGGCCGGGGAGCTGGCGGCGGGGGCGGCCCGCGGCTGCGGCGGCGCCATTGCCGTCATGGCCGGGACCGGTATCGGCGGGGCCGTCGCGACGGGCGGGGCGGTGGTGCGCGGGGCGCACGGCGCCGCCGGGCACCTGGGGCACGTCGGCGTCGGGGCCGCGGCCGGGCTGCTCTGCCCGTGCGGTGCCCGGGGCCACGTCGAGGCGATCGCGTCGGGACCCGCCATGACCGTACGGGCCCGCGCGCTGCTGCCGGACGCGGGCCTGGAGGGCCTGCCGGACGTCGCCGCCCTCGCCCGCGCCGGGGTGCCGGAGGCGCGGCGGGTCCTGACGGACGGCGGGACCGCGCTGGGCACCGCCGTGGCCGGCGTCGTGTCGGTCCTCGACCCCGACGTGGTGGTGCTGGGCGGCGGCGTGCTGGACTCCGGGCCCTGGTTCCCGCAGGCGGTCGCCGCGGGCGTCCGCGCGCACGCCCTGCCGTCGCTGGCCGGTGTGCGGGTGTCGGCGTCCGAACTGGGCGGCGCCGCGGTGCTGGTCGGGGCCGCCGCCGAGGCCCGCCGGCTGACCGCGGGCGCCGGGTCCGCCCGGCCCCTCGACCGGTCCGCGGGAGGACGCCCATGACCGCCGGCCGCGCCGGTACGGGCGCGCAGCGGCCGCGTATCGCGCTGCTGCCCCTGGACGAGCGCCCCGCGTGCACGTCGCTGCCCCGCATGGTCGCCGCCGTCGCGGGCGCCGACCTCCTGCTGCCGCCCGCCGGCCTGCTGCCGTCCGTACGGGAGCCCGGCGACCCGGCCGCGCTCGGCCCGTGGCTCGCCCGGCAGCGGGCCGACGCGGCGGTGGTGTCGCTGGAGATGCTCGGCTACGGGGGCCTGATCGCCTCGCGGACCTCACCGGCCGACGCCGGAACGGTCGCCGCGCGCTGGCAGCCGCTGCGCGACCTGGCCCGCCGGGGCACCCCCGTGCACGCCGTCACCCTCGTCACCCGCACTCCCGACTCCGCCGACGCGATGGAGGAGCCGGACTACTGGGACCCGTACGGCCCGGCGCTGCACCGCCTCTCGGCGGATCTCCACCGCGGCCTCACCGGGGACGGCGAGCCGCCGGCCCGTACCGGCATCCCCGAGGAGGTGCGCGCGGACTTCCTCACCCGCCGGCTGCGCAACCACGCGCTGAACCTCGCCGCCCTGGAACTGGCCGCCGACGGCACCGCCCGCTCCCTGGTGGTCGGGGCCGACGACACCGCCCCGCACGCGCTGGCGACGTGGGAGCTGGAGCACCTGAGGCGCTGGACCTCGGCCGCGGGCCTGGCGGACCGGGTCTCGGTACGGCCGGGGGCGGACGAGGCGTGCACGGTCCTGGTCGCCCGCACCGTACGCGACCTGCTCGGCACCGGACCGGTACGGGTGGCCGTCGACGCGGCCGACCCCACCGGGCTGGCCCGGGTGGCGGCCTACGAGAACGTGCCCGTCGCGGCCACCGCCGCCGGCCAGCTCAGGGCCGCCGGCGCGGTCCCGCTGCCGCCGGGCGCACCGGCGGACGGCCGGGACGCCGTCCTGCTGGTCCACACCCCGGCGCCCGGCGGCGACTGGGCCGTGGACCCGCCGCGCGCCACGGACGAGCGGGCCGCCCGGGCCGTCGCCGACCGCGCCGTGCGGCTGCTGGAGAGCGGAGCGCGGGTCGCCGTCGCGGACTGCGCCCAGCCCAACGGCGCCGACCCGGCCCTGGTCGCCGCGCTGGGCGAGGCGGGCGTGCTGGAGCACCTGACGGCCTACGCGGGATGGAACACCGCCGGGAACACCCTCGGCACGGTGGCCGCGCACCTGGTGGCAGCGGTCAGCGCCGAGCGCGCCGGGCGGCTGGACGCGCGGGCCCACCAGCGGCTGCTGCTCCACCGGCTGGTGGAGGACTGGGGCTGGATGTCCGAGGTGCGCGGGCGCACCCGCGCCGCGCTGGGCAGCGACCCCACCCGCCACGACCACGTCCCCGCCGACCATCCGGCGCTGCGCGCCGCGGCCGCCGAACTGGCCGCGCTGCGCGACCGGTTGCCCGCCTTCGGCGGGCTGACCGTCGATCAGGCCTCGGTCCGCCTGCCCTGGCACCGCACCTTCGAAGTCGACTTCTCCCTCGTCCCCGGCAACCTGCCGCAGGAGCCCCAGCGATGACCTCTCCCTCCCCCCGGCGTGCCGCCGCCGACGTCGCCGTGATCGGCGGCGGCCTCGGCGGGGTCGCCGCCGCCCTGGCGGCCTGCGCCGCCGGCCGCACCGTCGTCCTCACCACCGACCAGGACGTGCTCGGCGGGCAGATCACGACCCAGCTCGTCCCCGCGCTCGACGAGCATCCGCATGTCGAGCAGGGCGGGATCTCGGCCTCCTACCGCGGGCTCCGCGACGCGCTGCGCGCGCGGTACGGCGGCGTCGCCAACCCGGGCGGCGGATGGGTCAGCCGGCTGTGCTTCGAGCCCGCCGCCGCGCAGGCGGTCCTCGCGGACCTGCTGGCACCGCACGTCCGGGCGGGCCGGCTCACCGTCCTGACGGGCCTTCGCCCGGCCGCGGTGGCGCGCGACGCGGACCGCGTCGGCGAGGTCCGGCTGGAGCCGGTGGCGCGTTCCGGCGAGCCTTCCCCGCACGGCGCCGTCCTGGTGAGCGCCCAGGTGTTCTGCGACGCGACCGAGACCGGCGAGCTGCTGCCGCTGGCCGGCGCGGCCTGGGTGGTCGGCTCCGAGGGGCGCGACGCGCACGGGGAGAGCCTGGCCCTGCCCGGCGGGCCGCAGCCGCACGCCGTGCAGTCGTGCACGGTGGGCTTCACCGTGGAGCACCGGCCCGGCGAGGACCACACCGTGCCGCGGCCCGACGGGTACGAGCGCTGGCGCGACAGCCAGCCCTTCACCCTGGAGATCGCCGGCTGGGACGACCGCAGGCACCGCTACCGGATGTTCACCGAGGGGCCGGACGGCCATCCCCCGTTCTGGACCTACCGCCGGCTGCGTGACGGTGCCGCGCTCGGCGGCCGGGACGTCGCCCTGATCAACTGGTCCGGCAACGACTACGCCGACGCGTCCCTGATCCACGAACCGCGCCGGGCGGCGGAGCAGGCCCGCGCCCTGTCGCTGGCGTTCCTGCACTGGCTGCAGACCGAGTGCCCGCGCGACGACGGCAGCGGCTTCGGCTACCCGGGGCTGCGCCTGTCCCCCGAGGCGGCGGGCACCCCCGACGGACTGGCGGCCGAACCGTACGTCCGCGAGTCGCGCCGGCTGGCCTCCGCCCGGCCGGTGCGCCAGCAGGACCTGCTGCCCGAGCCGGGACAGGCGCGCGCGGCGCACATGCCCGACGCCTGCGGGCCGGCCTTCTACCACATGGACCTGCACGCCCGGGTCGGGCACCCCGGCTCCGCCTACGCGCCCACCGCGCCCTTCCAGATCCCGCTGTCGGCCCTGGTGGCCGAGCAGCCGGTGAACCTGGTGGCGGCGGCGAAGAACCTGGCCGCCACCCAGGTCGCCGCCGCGGCCTACCGCGTCCACCACGGCGAGTGGGCCGTCGGCGAGGCCGCCGGCACGCTCGCCGCGTTCGCCGTCCGCCGCGGCCTGACCCCGCTGAGGGCAGCCACCGACCCGGCCGCGCGCATCGGCGTCCAGCAGGACCTGGTACGCGCCGGGGTACCGCTGGCCTGGCTGCTGGACGTACCGCCCGGGCACCCCGCCTTCGCGCACGCCCATCTGCTCGCCGCGGCCGGCGGTCTGGCGGGCGGGCGGCTGGAGACCCTCGACGCCCAGCTGGACCGGCCCGTGGACGAGGCCGACGCCGCGGCCCTCGCCGGAGCCGCCCGGCGGCTCGTACCCGGCCTGGAACCGGCCCCGGTGGCCGTGGGTTCCGCGTGGCCGGACGCCGTGACCGCGCTGGGTACGGCGGTCCACCGCGCACTCGACGTCAGCACCGCACGCTGAGAAAGGCAATCTGTGCACCCCAACGAAGGATCACCGCCCTCTCCCCCGGCCCCGGTCCGGCAGTCCCTGCTGCCGGGACTCGCCGGCCGACTGGTGGTGTCCTGCCAGGCCCTGCCCGGTGAACCGCTGCACGGCCCCGTCCACATGTCGGCCATGGCCCGCTCGGCGGTCATGGGCGGCGCGGCGGCCGTCCGTGTGAACGGCCCCGACGACGTGGCCGCGGTGCGCGGCGCGGTGGACGTACCGGTCATCGGCCTGTGGAAGGACGGCGCGTCGGGCGTCTACATCACCCCGACGCTGCGCCACGCGCTGGCGGTGGCCGAGGCCGGAGCCGACATCGTCGCGCTGGACGCGACGAGCCGCCCGCGCGGCGACGGCCTGGGCCTCGCCGCGACGGTCGCCGCGCTCCACGCGGCAGGCGTGCTGGTCATGGCCGACGTCTCCACCGCCGACGAGGGCGTGGCGGCGGCGGACGCGGGAGCGGACCTGGTCGCCACCACGCTGTCCGGCTACACCGGCGCGAGCACGCCCGGCGCGCCGGCCGCCGGTCCGAACCTCGACCTGGTCGCGGCGCTGGCCGCGCGAACCCGCACCCCGGTCGTCGCCGAGGGCCGCATCGCCTCCCCCGCGCAGGCCGCCGCCGCGCTCGCCGCCGGTGCCCACTTCGTCGTCGTCGGCGGCGCCATCACCCGGCCCGCGGACCTGACCCGGCAGTTCGCCACCGCGCTGGCCGCCCACCACACGGAGAGCCCCGTATGAGCACCACCCGCCCCGATGCGCCCCTCGTCACCTGCCATGTCCTCACCCATGTGCACTGGGACCGCGAGTGGTACCGCCCCTTCGAGGCCTTCCGCGCCCGGCTGGCCGAACTCGCCGAGCGGGTCTGCGACGAGCTGGACGACGGCCGTACGGCCTCCTTCCACCTCGACGGCCAGACGATCGTGCTGTCCGACGTGCAGGCGCTGCGCCCCGACCTCGCGGCACGGTTGCGCGACCACGCCCGCGCCGGCCGGCTCACGCTCGGCCCCTGGCACGTCCTGGCCGACAACCAGCTGGTCTCGGGCGAGAACCTGATCCGCAACCTGCTCACCGCCCGCCGCTGGGGCGCGACGGCCGCGGGCCTGTCGCCCGTGGGCTACTGCCCGGACACCTTCGGCCACCCCGCCGACCTGCCGCGTATCCTCACCGGCTTCGGCATGGACACCGCCCTGGTGTGGCGCGGGGCGCCCGACGGCACGGCCCGCTTCCGGTGGCGCTCCCCCGACGGGTCGCAGGTCTTCGCCGTGAACCAGGGCTACCACGCGGCCGAGGTGCTGTGGCCGGAGCCGGACGGCGCGGAGGGCCGCGCCCTGCGGCTGAAGGAGTTCGCGCGGACCGAGCGCGCCCGGCTTCCCGAGGGGCCGTGGCTGCTGATGAACGGCGGCGACCACCTCGCGCCCTCCGACCCGGTCGGCGCGCTGCGGGACGTCGAGGACACCGCCGCGCAGGAGCGCGTGGCGCTGCGGCACAGCACCCTGGAGGAGTTCTTCACCGCCGCGCGGGCCGCCGCCGACGAGGACCGGCTGCCGCTGGTGGAGGGCGCGCTGCGCCACCGGCCGGGCCGGCTGACCTTCATCCTGCCGGGCACCCTGTCGGCCCGCACCTACCTCAAGCAGGCCAACGCCGAGGCCCAGATGCTCCTGGAGCAGCGCGCCGAGCCGCTGCTCGCCCTGCACGCGCCGGACGACCCCGCGCTGGCCGCGGAACTCGGTCACGCCTGGGAGCTGCTGCTGCGCAACTCCCCGCACGACTCCATCTGCGGCTGCAGCGTGGACGAGGTGCACCGGGAGAACGTCACCCGCTTCGAGCGGGTGCGGCAGACCGCGGACCACGTGGTGCTGCGCGCGCTGGCCGCCGCCGGCCTGGACACCCGCCAGTACGGCGCCCCCGCCGACCGCGAGCTGCGCTTCGCCGTCCTCAACCCCCGCCCGCAGGAAGCAGGCGGGCCGGTCACCGTCGAGATACTCACCGCGCCGGGCACCCACCCGTCCGCCGTGCTCGGCCCCGACGGCGCGGAGGTCCCCTTCGAGTCCGTGCCGCTCGGGCCGGAGACCGCCTTCGAGGCGGACATCGACCTCATGCCCGACTCACGGCCCGCGTCGCGGCACCGCCTGGCCCTGCTCGCGCGGGGCGTGCCCGCGCTCGGGCACGCCGTCCACACCGTCCGGCTCACCGGCACCCCGGCCGAGACGGCGACGCCCCGCACCGAACCGGCCGAGCACGTCCTGCCGCTCGCCGGCGGAGCCGCCCTGACCGCCGCCGACGACGCCACCCTGACGCTGCGGCTGCCCGACGGCACCGAACTGCCCGGCCTCGGACGGCTCGTGGACGAGGGCGACCGCGGGGACACGTACAACTTCGACCCCGTGCCCGGTGACGTCCCCGTCACCGCCCGCCTGCGTGCGGTGCGCCGCGTCAGCTCGCCGGTACGGACGTCCCTGGAGCTGGACGCCGAAATCGCGCTGCCCCGCGGGCTGAACGACGCCCGCGACGGCCGCGGCACGACGGTGACGGCCGTGGCGGTGGCCGTCACCGTCACCGCCTGGCGGGACTCCGCCGCGCCCCTCGAATGGGACATCCGGTTCGACAACGCCGCCGACGACCACCGCCTGCGCGTCCACTTCCCCACCCCGAGCCCCGCGGGCGTCTGGACCGCCGACACCCACTTCAGCCTGCTCGACCACCCCGTCGGCCCGGACATGGGCCCGCTGCCCGCCGAGCCCGCGCACGAGGCCGAGTACGGCGCGGTGCCGGTGCAGACCGTCAGCGCGGTCGGCGAAGGCACCGGACGCGTCGCCGTGGCCGCGGCCGGGCTGCACGAGCGGACGGGCCTGGCCTCCGCGCACACCGCCTCCGGCAGCGAGGAGCTCGCCGTCACCCTGCTGCGCTCGGTCGGCTGGCTCTCCCGCTTCGACCTGGCGGCCCGCACCACCGGGGCCGGTCCGATGCTGGCCACACCGGAAGCCCAGTGCCACGGCCCGCAGCACTTCCGCCTCCTGGTCGCCACCGGGCAGCAGGCGGAAGGCGACGCCGGGCTGGTCCGGCTGGCCACGGCGGTCAAGGCCCCGCTCCACGCGGTGCCCCTGCGCCCGGGTGCGACCCCCGTCCCCCGGTCGCCGCAGCCGCTCACCGTCGACGGAGCCGCGCTCACCGCGCTCAAGCCGGCCGAGGACGGCCGGGGCCTGATCCTGCGGATCTCCAACCCCACACGTGAGGCGGCCACCGTGCGGCTCACGACGCTGCCCGGCACGACGGCCGAACGGGTCCGCCTCGACGAATCCGCCCTCCCCGCCCCGGAGCCGGTGGGCGCCGAACTGCCTCTGGCCCCGTACGCCCTGGAGACGCTGCGGCTCGTCACCGGGTGACGGAACGGCCGGGTCCCTTGCCCTCGCGGACCCGGCCACGGTCGGCCTCCCCCGTGCCCGCCCGGCGTTCCGGGCGGGCACGGGGGTCAGGCGCGGCTGTCGTACAGGACGGGGTTGAGGGGGGTTTCGGGGATCCGGCCGGTGCCGGCGCCGGGCATCCAGGCGCGGTCGGCGGCCTGGTGCGCGTTGGTGGGCTCGGTGACGCGGATGTCGGCGTCCATGTAGATGACGGTCATCACGCGTCGCGGCTGGGTGCCGCGGTTCGGGCCGGCGTGGTGGAAGGTCCAGCCGCGGTGGAAGCTGGCGTCGCCGAGGGCGAAGGGCTCGACGACGTCCTCGAAGTCCTGCTCGGCCAGGGCCTCCTTGAGCTGCCGCTCGGACTCGTCGGAGATGGGCAGGTCGCGGCCGTGGGAGAAGTTGTGGCTGCCGCGGGCGAAGGCCAGCGGACCCATGTCGAGGGGGGTGTCCTGCAGCGGGAGCCAGATCGTCACGCACCGGTCGGAGGAGAGCGGCCAGTAGTACTGGTCGGCGTGCCACGGGGTGATACCGCCGCTGGGCTCCTTGTACAGGGCCTGGTCGTGGTAGAGGCGGACGGCGTGGACGCCGAGCAGCGCGGCCGCGATCCCGGCCAGCCGGCGGGAGAGGACCAGGCGCTTGACGGTCTCGTTCTCCCGCCACAGGTTGGACACCTGCAGGAACGCCCTGCCGTAGGTGTCGCGTTCGGCGAGCGGCAGATCCTGCGTGTTCAGCCGGATCACCTCCGAGGTGATCACCGGCTCGTACGCCGCGATCGTCTCCGCCGACAGGACGCCGCGCAGGTGCACGAATCCGTCGCGGTGGAAGTCGGCCGTCGCCGTCGCCGGCAGGCCCGGATAGGGAACGTCCAGTTCGTCGGCCGGGGTCTTCGCTGTCACGGTCACTGCGGTGGTGCTCCTCACGTATCGGGGGGCGGTTGCCGGACATCACCGTCGCAGGACCGGTGCGAGTGGCACCACGTCCGTGTTACCCACTTCCGGTACGCAGTTGACATTTACCGTCCGGGCAGGCCCGGGCTAGGCTGCCCCCTGTGAAGCCGCGCTACGAGCAGCCGCGCTCCCCCGACGGCACGACGTTCCTCAGCTACATCCGCCGTGAGGAGGCCTTCGGCTTCGGCTGGCACTACCACCGGGAGTACGAGCTCACGCTCATCACCGAGGGCTCGGGCACCTGCTATGTGGGTACCACCATCGCGCGCTACCAGCCGGGGGACCTGATGCTGCTCGGCCCGGACCTGCCGCACACCTTCGCCTCGGAGCCGTACGCGGGGATGGCCGAAGCGGCGGTCACGCAGTTCCGGCACGACTTCCTCGGCCCCGACTTCTTCGCCCTGCCGCAGTTCCGCGCCCTCGGGGGCCTGCTGGCCCGCTCCGCGCGCGGCCTGCGCTTCGACGGCGCCGGCGCCGGGACGACGGCCCTCGTGGCCGCCCTCCCGGCCATGGAGGCCACGGCTCAGACGGTGGCGCTGCTCGACGTGCTGGGCCGCCTCGCCGCCGATGCGGGCGCCGCGGCGCTCACCGGTCCCGGTTACGCGCCGGCGCCGAGCAGCGCGGTGCGCAACCGGGTCGACGCCGTGTGCCGGTATCTGCAGCAGACCCACACCGGGCCGGTGCAGCAGGACGAGGTCGCCGCGCTGGTGCTGATGTCGCCGACGTCCTTCAGCCGCTTCTTCCGCAACGCCATGGGCCGCACCTTCACCGACCACCTCAACCAGTTGCGCGTGGAGACCGCCTGCGCGCTGCTGACCGACACCTCGCTGCCGGTCACGGAGGTCGCCGAGCGCAGCGGCTACCGCAACCTGTCCAACTTCAACCGCCGTTTCCGCGAACTGAAGGGGCTCCGGCCGACCGAATTCCGCGCCGCCCACCGCGAACTCCCCCTTCAGAGGCCGACCCCCGCCGGTCAGCCGCGTCAGCACCCCGCGGGTCGGTACGCCTAGGCGATCAGCAGGGCGCGCAGGGCGGCGGCGCCGCCCTGCGCGAGCCAGTCGGACAGGGTCCGCAGGCCCGGGTGGATGACGCGCAGCGCCTCGATGTCGGCGCGCCAGCGCTCGCCGGAGATCCAGCGCCGCCGGACCTCGGCGATCGCCGGGCTCAGCGCGGCGCCCTCCTCGTGGGTCAGCTGCTCGTAGCGCAGCCGGGTCCCGGTCGCCGCGCCGATCGCCGCGACGGCCTCGGCGGGGGTCGGCGCGTCGCCCGCGAGTTCCAGCGTGCGGCCGGCGAAGCGCTCCGGTTGGTCGAAGGCCAGGGCGGCGAACTCGGCGATGTCCTCCAGGGCGATGATCTGCAAGGGCTCGTCCGGCGGGAAGAAGTGTCGGTGGACACCGCCGGCGAAGCCGTCGAGGCCGAGGCCGGGCGTGCCGAGGTAGTTGGACATGAAGCGCACCGGGCGCAGCACGGTCACCTGCGGGACGCGCTCGCGCAAATACCCCTCGATGTCCCGCTTGCCCGGGGCCGCGAACGCGGCGCCGGAGGTCGAGGCGACGCCCGTGAAGACCACGTGGCGGACCCCCGCGGCGACCGCTGCGTCGGCCAGGGCCCGGCCGCGGGCGACCTCCAGGGCCTGGTCGCTGCCTCCCGGCCCGTACGTGGTCGGCGGTACGGCGAACAGCCCGGCGGCGCCCTCCAGGGCCGGGGCCAGGGTCGACGGCTCGTCGAAGTCCGCGACGACGAGTTCGGCGCCGATGTCGGCGAGCGCCCCGGCGCGGGGCGAGGCCTTGTCGCGGACGAGCGCCCGTACCGCGCGCCCGCCGGCCAGCAGCCGCCGGGCGGTCGCGCCGCCCTGGTTGCCGGTGGCGCCGGTCACGACGACGAGCCCGTCGGCCGGGCCCGCAGCGGGGTCGGGGGCGGGTTCCGGGGCAGGCCCGACGACAGGGGTGGGCCGGGTGGCGGTCATGGTCGTATCTCCCTTTCCCCGGGGGCTGGTTGGCAGGGAACACACGCGGCGGCCCCGGGACAGATGGAATACTTCAACCCGGTTGAGCGCCGTCCTCAAGGGGTTTCGTGACATGACCGCAGTGACCGCCGGGGGCGACCGGGCCGACGCCCGCCGCAACCGGGCCAAAGTGCTGTCCGCCGCGGGCCAGGCCTTCGCGGCCGGCGGGCTGGAGGTCCCGCTCGGCGAGATCGCCCGCCGTGCGGGCGTCGGCGCGGGCACCGTGTACCGGCACTTCCCGACGAAGCAGGCCCTGCTGGAGGCGGTGTTCGCCCGGCACCTGGACGGCCTCGCCGCCTCCGGGGAGCGGCGTTCGGCCGGGTCGGGGCCCACCGAGGCGTTCTTCGGGTTCGTCATGGACGTGGTCGAGATGTCGCACCGCGGCGGCCCCGTGTGCGAGGTCGCCGCCGCCGAGGCCGGCTGGCCGCGCCCGGCGCTGACCGCCTCCCTGCTGCGCTTCCGCCAGGTCCTGACCGCCCTGCTGCACGCCGCGCAGCGCGCCGGGGGCGTCCACCCGGACATCGGCCCGGAGGACGTCGTCGCCCTCACCGTCGGGTGCGCGGCGACGCTGGCCGCCCGCCGCGACCGCGCGGAGGGCCTCCGGCTCGTCCGGCTGACCCTCGACGGCCTGCGGACCGCCCCTGTCACGCAACGCACCGCGTTTCGTGACAACACCGCCCGCGGCCGGGATTCCGCCCCGCGCTGCGAGGAGTGCGGAAACGGGCTCGCGCCCCGGCCCACCGGCCGTCCCGTCCGCTTCTGCGGCGCAGCCTGCCGCCAGCGGGCGCACCGCCGCCGGCTCGCGTCCCCACCGGGCGGCGAGGCCGTCCACCCGGCGCCCGAGGTCCGCCGTCCCGCCCCTTGACCTTTGGTACCGGCCGTCGGGCGGCGGTACGTCGAGGCCACGCCGATGACGGCGTCGGGTCCGGCGCGGAGATCGCCGCGGCGCGGGCCGTCAGGGCAGGCCGTACGGCAGTGCGGGGCACGCGTCGGCGAGTGCGAGGAGCCGGTTGTATTTCGCGACGCGTTCTCCGCCGGCGGGGGCGCCGGACTTGATCTGCCCGGCTCCGGTGCCGACCGCGAGATCGGCGATGAACGGGTCGACGGTCTCTCCGGGACGGTGGGAGACCATCTGTGCGTAACCGGCGCCGCGACAGATACGCATGGCTTCCAGCGTCTCGGTCACCGTACCGGTCTGGTCGACGGCGATGAGCGCGCAGTTTCCGGTGCGGCGGTCGACGGCCGCGGTGGCGGTGGACGGGTCGGTGGTGAGGACATCGCGGACCAGCTGGACGCGGTCGGCGAGCCGTGCGGTCAGGCGGGTCCAGCCGTCCACGTCGTCCTCGGCAAGTGCGTTCTCGATGCTCCAGATCGGGAAGCGGTCGACGAGGTCCTCGTAGCGGTCGACGAGCTGGTCCGCGCCGAGGCTCTTCCCCGCCACCAGGTATCGGTCCTGGTCCCGGAGGATTCCGGCGGCGGCGTTCACGGAGATGGCGACGCCGTCGCGGCCGGGGGCGTAGCCGGCGTCGGTGATCGCCTCGACGAGCAGGGTCAGGACGTCCTGGGGGCGGCCGGCCGGGGCGAATCCGCCGCCGTCTCCCAGCGCGGTGGAGCAGCCGGCCGCGGCCAGGCTGGCTCGCAGCCGCCCGTAGATCTCTGCGCCTGCCCGCACGGCGTCGGACAGGGACGGGGCGCCCAGCGGAGCGACCATGAATTCCCGGAAGGCCAGGTCCGTCGCTGCGTCGGCGCCGGCGTCGACCACGGTGATGTGCGGAACGGGGAGGCGGGGGGCGGTGCGGGCGACTCCCGCCAGGGACTCCCACAGGTGCATGCCCTTGGCCGCGGCCTCGGCCCGTGCCGCGGCGAGGGAGACTCCGGCGACTGCGTGGACGCCGTAGCGGGACTTCGTGCCCGTGCCGTCCATGATGATCAGGGCCGCGTCGACCTCCACGGCGGAGGCGAAGTCCCGGCCGAGGACGGCGTCGGCGATCTCGCCGTTGACGTAGGCGACGGCGTCGCGGACGCCTTGGCCGTGGAAACGGGCGGGGTCCGCGTCGCGCCGTTCGGTCGCCCCGCGGCCACCGGCGGAACCTCCGGACGGCACACCGGCCCCC
This sequence comes from Streptomyces sp. NPDC021020, assembly GCF_044333285.1. Taxonomy (NCBI): domain Bacteria; kingdom Bacillati; phylum Actinomycetota; class Actinomycetes; order Kitasatosporales; family Streptomycetaceae; genus Streptomyces; species Streptomyces sp. NPDC021020. The sequence continues at coordinate 595,843 of NZ_JBIRQQ010000002.1, read as the reverse complement.
ACTCGCCTGCCGTCGGCCAGGGTGAGGGTGACGGCCAGGGTGGGACGCCCCTGGGAGTCCAGGATCTCCGCGGCGCGCAGTCCGGAGAAGCGCAGCGTCATATCTCTTCCCCGGCGTGGCTGAGGAGCCGTCCGTCCGGCGGCAGTTGCCGTGGCGTGCCCGGCAGCCGATCCGGCGCAAGGGCTCCGGGCAGGGCGGGTGCGGGCATGGGTCCTCCTGGTTGCCATCTCAACCAGGGACCGTCAGCGGCATGGTGCCGCGGTTGCGGTGAGCCCCATCACCGGCGCGCCTGAGCGATGTGCTCAGTCTGCCCCACCTGAGCTGTCGCCGACATGCCTCGAACGGTGAAACGTCGATCCGTCCAGCAGGGCGTGCGCGGGGCCCGCCACTGCGCCAGGCGGGGGATGTCCGTCCCGGACTCGGAGGACATCGCTGCGTGGTCCTTTGCGGGCCGCCCGGTCGCGCGTCCATCATCGGAGGCAGGCGATGAGGCCCGCCTTCAACCGCGGTTGTGCGCCGCTGATGGCTTCTACCGACGAACCCGCACCGATTCGTGGTGCCCGTGTCCCGGTGGAGGCCCGATGGCGAGCGTGGTCCTTCCCGTCCCCTTGGTGCAGGCCCTCCAGCCGCTGACCGTACTGGTGGCCGCACCGGGCCTTTCGGGTGCGATCGCGAAGATCGAGGCGCGGATCCAGGGCCGCCGCGGGCCGCGTGTGCTCCAGCCGTACTACGACCTGGCGAAGCTGTTCGGCAAGGAGTCCCTGGCGCCCGAAGGCGCGAGCCCGTTCTTCCTGCTGGCCCCGGTGGTGGCCATGGCCTGCTACATGACCGTGCCGCTGCTCATCCCGGTGCTCACCACGTTCGGCCTCCCGCTGGGCTACATGGGCGACATCATCGGCGGGAGCTTCCTGCTGAGCCTCGCCAGTTTCGGAGTCGCGGTCGCCGCGGCCGAGACCGGCGCACCGTACGCGCAGCTCGGCGCCAGCCGTTCCAAGACCTTCGGCGCGATCACCGAACCCGTGATGCTCTTCGTGGTCTTCACCGTCGCCCTGGTCACGACCACCGACCTGCCGTACGCGCAGGCGGCCACCGTCCGCTCCTCGGCCAATCAGATCATCAGGCCGGGGCATCTGCTGGCCGGCGCCGCGCTGTTCCTGGTGATCCTCTACGAGACCGCGCGTATCCCGGTGGAGACGCACACCGGCACCAACGAGTTCGGGATGATCGAGGAAGCCCGCACGCTGGAGCATTCGGGCCCCTACTTCGCGCTCCTGACCTGGGGATCGGCGTGCAAGCAGCTGATCCTCTACACGATCCTGATCGATGTCTTCCTCGCGCCGTGGGGCCTGGCATCCGGCACGCACGCCGGTCCCGTGGCGCTGGCGGTCCTGGCGCTTCTCGGCAAAGCGCTCCTGCTGGGCTGCGTGGTGGCGGTCATCGACAACACCTTCGCCAAACTGCGGCTGTTCAAGATCTCCGAGTTCGTCTCGGCGGCCTTCCTGCTGGCGGTCCTCGCGGTGTTCACCCTCTACCTGGGGGGCGGCTGATGGGCCCCGGACCTCTCGTGCTCGCGGCCGGCGACGCTCCCACCACCTTCGAGGGCGCCACCAACACGGTGGCCGTCCTGCTGCTGCTCACCGAGTTCGCGATGCTGCGCGCCGCCCTGTCCCGCTCACAGGTCCGGCTGTACGCGGTCCAGTCGCTGCTGGTGTCGCTCCTCGCCGCGATCGTGGCGGCCGACCGGGATCTTCCGGAGCTCTACGCGCTGGCCGCGGTCTCCCTGGCGCTGAAGGTGATCGCGGTGCCCTGGGTGATCACCCGGCTGCTGCGCGACGCGGGAGCCGAGATCGCCGGGTCCGGGGCGATCGGCGTGGCCAGCGCGACACTGCTGGCCCTGGCGCTGGCAGGTTTCGGCTTCTTCGTGCTCGGCTCCCTGGACATCAGCAGTCCCTTCCTGCCGCAGGCGGCACTGGGCCTGTCGATGTCGATCGTGCTGGTGGCCTTCGTCCTGATGATCGTCCGCCGGGACGTCGTCTCGCAGGCGGTGGGGTTCTTCTCCCTGGAGAACGGCGTCTCCCTCGCGTCGCTGGTGGTCGCCGCCGGTATGCCGCTGATCATCGAGGTGGCGTTCCTGTTCGACCTGCTGGTGGCCGTCGTGGTGTTCGGCGTGCTGATGCGCGTCCACCACCACCGCACCGCCTCGCTGTCCACCGTCCCTCTCACCAAGCTCCGGGGGTGACGGCACGGTGAAGGCCGTACCGGTCCTGCTCGCGCTCCTCCCCCTGCTGCCCGCGGCGGCGGCCCTGCTCGCACCGCCGAAACTCACCCAGTACCTCACGGTGGTCTCGGGGGCCGCGTGCCTCGGTCTGGCGTTCGCGCTCGTGCCGCGTGCTGCAAGCAGCGACGTGGACGCGGGCATCCTGCACGCCGACGCCCTGTCGACCGTCTTCGTCGTGGCGACCGCCTTCGTCTACGCCACCTGCGCCGCGCACAGCATCGGCTACCTGCGGCACGACGAGCACGCCCACGACTTCCCGCGCTACGCCCGCCGCTTCTACCTCGGCCTCAACCTCTTCGCCTGGTCGATGCTGTGCGCGCCCCTGGTCGACGGCCTCGCGCTGCTGTGGGTGGCCGTGGAGGTCACCACCGTCATCTCCGCGCTGCTGGTCGCCGTGGAGAACACCGAGGGCGCCACCGAGGCCGCGTGGAAGTACGTCCTGATCGCGTCGGTGGGTCTGGGCGTGGCGCTGCTGGCCACGATCTTCATGTACTACGCGGGCGCGCAGGAACTGGGCCGGACCTACGACCTGGCGTTCGCCCCCCTGCTCAAGGCCGCACCGCACCTGCCGCACACCGTCGTGCGGCTGTCCTTCGCCCTGGCCGTCCTCGGCTTCGGCACCAAGATGGGCCTCGTCCCCGTCCACACCTGGCTGCCCGACGCGCACGCCGAGGCACCCACCCCGGTCTCCGCGATGCTCTCCGGCTCGCTGCTGGCCGTCAGCTTCTACGCCGTCCTGCGGTACTTCCAGGTCGCCTCCGCGTGCCTCGGGCCGGGCTTCCCGCGGGCGGTGCTGGTCGTCCTCGGGATCGCCTCGCTGCTGCTGGCGGCGCTGTACCTGCTGGACCAGCACGACATCAAACGCCTGCTGGCGTACTCCAGCGTCGAGCACATGGGCATCCTCGCCACGGGTGTCGGCTTCGGTGCCCGGCTCGCCTCCGCCGGGGTGCTGCTGCACGTCCTGGCGCACGCGGCCGCCAAGGGAAACGCGTTCATGGGCGCGGGCGCGCTGGTGCGGACGTTCCGCACCAAGGAGATCGCGCACCTGCGCGGCGGTGCGAGCCTGCTGCCGTGGTCGGCGCCGCTGTTCCTGGCCGCGATCCTGGCCCTGTCGGCGATGCCGCCCTCGGGCATCTTCCGCAGCGAGTTCCAGATCGTCGCCGGCGGCCTGCGGTCGCGGGCGTACGGCCCCGCGGCCGTTCTCGTCGTCCTGGTGACCGTCGCCTTCATGGGCCTGGCGATCGCGGCGACCCGCATCGTCCTGGAACCGGCCGCCCGGGAGGACACGCCGCCGCGGAAGGGCGAGCCGAGCGCGTGGATGGTCGCACCGGTGCTCGCCGGGGTGGTGGCACTGCTGGTGCTGGGACTGCACCCGCCCGCGGACCTCGCCCGGCTGCTGGACCGCGGTGCGGCCGAACTGGGAGGCCGGCCATGACGACGCCGCAGCCGACGTCCGCGGGTGGTCCGTCTCCGCGGGGCGAGTGGCGCGACGAGGTGGCCCGGCTGGTCGCCGGACCGCGCGGGGCCCGCTTCGCCGGGCTGTTCGGCTCGGCCGAGGAGGACGGCGCGGTGGGCCTGTCCGCGTATCTCTTCCCGCAGGGTGCGCCCACGGCGCTCGTCCTGCGCACCACGCTCCCGCCGGACGCCCTCACCTACCCCTCGCTCACCCCTGACCTGCCCGCGGCCTTCTGGTACGAGCGGGTCCTGCACGACCTGTTCGGCGTCACACCCGCCGGCCACCCCCGGCTCGACCCCCTGCTGCTGCCCCTGCGGGACCCCGAGCACACGCCGCTGCCCGGCACCGCCCGCCGGCCGCGGCCGCTCGACCCGCAGGAGAGCGCGATCCCCCGCGCCCTGACCGGCCCCGGCGTCTTCACCATCCCGCACGGCCCGGTCCGCTCCGGGGTCACCGAATCCGTCGAGTATCTGGTGGAGACCCCCGGCGAGGACATCCCCCGCGTACAGATCCGCCTCTTCCACAAGCACCGCGGCGTGTCCAAGGCGTTCGAGGGCCGTACGGCCGCCGACGCCGTCCTCGTCGCCGAACGCGTCGAGGGGATCGCCTCCGTCGCGCACGCCCTGGCCTTCTGCCACGCCGCCGAGACCTGCGCCGGCGCGGACGTGCCGTGGGCCGCGCGGCTGGTACGCGTCCTGTTCGCCGAACTGGAACGTGTCGCCAACCACCTCGACGTCATGGTCAGGCTCACCGAGGCCGCCGGGCTGGCCGTCGCGACCGCCCGCTTCGGACTGCACAAGGAGCGGGTGCTGCGGCTCACCGGACGGCTGTGCGGCAGCCGCTTCGGGCGCGGCGTCGTGGTGCCCGGCGGCGTACGCGGTCTGCCCGCCCTCCCGGCCGCCGGTCTCGGCACCGAACTCGGCCGCCTGCACACCGCCGTCATCTCCGACTGGCACGCCGCCATGACCACCCCGTCCTTCCTGGACCGGCTGCGCGGCACCGGCCCGCTGGAGGTGGGCCTCGCCCGCCGCCACGGCGCGCTCGGCCCGATCGGCAAGGCCTCGGGGTGCGGTTCCGACGCCCGCCTGGACCGCCCGTACGACGCCTACGGCTCCCTCGCGCTCGGACCGCCGCCGGAACACCCCGGCGGCGACGTCATGGCCCGCACACGCGTCCGCGGTCACGAGATCGCCCAGTCCTTCCGGCTGCTCAGCCAGGTCGTGGACGAACTGCGCGTCCTCGCCGCCGATCCGCCGCCGGCGGTGGAGCTGCCGGGCGACCTGACCGGAGAGGCGTCCGGCTGGGCCGAAGGGCCGCAGGGCGAGACGCTGTACGTGCTGCGCCTCGACCAGGGGCGGGTGGCACGGTGCGCGCCGCGCTCGGCGTCCTTCCACAATCTCGTGCTCTTCCACGAGGTGTTCGCCGGCGACATCCTCACCGACTTCCCGTTCGTCGAGGCGAGCTTCGGCCTGTCGATCGCGGGGGCGGCCATCTGATGCCCTGGTTCCTGCGCGGCCTGCGCGAGGGCGTGGTGACGACCGCGTACCCGGCCGGGCCCGACCCGTACGCCGCGACCTTTCCCGCGGCCGTCACCGTACGGCGGGGCGTCGCCCCGCTGACCCCGGCCGAGGCCGCCGCGCTGTGCCCGACCGGGGCGATCACCGCCGACGAGGGGGTCACCCGGGTCGACCGCGGCCGGTGCATCATGTGCCGCCGCTGCACCGACCTGTGGCCCGAGGTCTTCGCCGAGGCACCGGGATCCGGCACCGCCGGTGGTCCCCGTTCGGCGCTCGTCGTACCCGGGCAGGCCGAGAGCGACGACGCGCTGGAGAGGATCCGTTCGGACCTGGCCGCCCGCACCCGCCGCTTCCGCCGCTCCCTGCACATCCGGCACGTCGATGCCGGGTCCGACGGCAGCGAGGAGTGGGAGATCGCCGCCCTGACCAACCCCGTCTACGACATCCACCGCCTCGGCATGTTCTTCACCACCAGCCCCCGCCACGCCGACGTCCTGCTGGTCACCGGCGCCGGCACCCGCGGCATGGCGGCGCCGCTGCGCCGCACGTACGAAGCCACCGCGCAACCGGTGGTGGTGGTCGCCGCCGGGACCGACGCGTGCAGCGGCGGCGTGTTCGCCGACTCCTACGCCACCCACGGCGGGCTGGGCTCGCTGACCGATGTCGACGTCTGGGTGCCGGGGTCACCGCCGAGCCCGTTCTCGCTGCTGCACGCCCTCCTGCTGGCCGCGGGCCGGATCACCGGTCAGGGGGCCCGGCGATGAGCACGCTGATCGGTGCCGGCCTGCTGCTGTTCGCCGCGGCAGCCGTGGCGGACCTGGCGCCGTGGCCCGGCGGCGTACGGCGCCCCTGGCAGGCCGCGGTGCCCTACGTCCTTGCGGCCGCCGGGGCCGGCTGCCTCGCCGCGGTCGGCGCCGTGGCGCTCAACACCCCGGGCGACAGGCCGGGGCTGGGCTTCGGGACCTGGCTCGGCTTCGGCAGGAGCGGCCTGGTGGTGGACCCCCTCTCCGGGCTGTTCTGGCTGCTGACGTTCTCGGTGGCCGTCGCCGCGTGCCTCACCGCCGCGGGCTGGGCGCCGGGGCGCGCGGGCGGCCGGGGACCGGCCACGTACAGTGCGGCGGTGCTCGCGGCGGTCGCCGTCGTGCAGAGCGCCGACAACGTCTTCCTGTTCCTGATGGCGTGGGAAGCCCTGACCGTCGGCTTCTACCTGCTCGCCTCGGCCGGGCACCGCCGGCTCGGAGCGGCGGTCGCCACGGCCGGCTTCGGCAAGGTCTCCGGCGCGGCCCTGCTGCTCGGGATGCTGGCGGCCGCCGCGAAGGCCGGCGGATTCGCCTTCGCCGACCTCGCCCGGCTGCCCGCGGGCACCCTGCACGGCACGGTGTGGGTGCTGCTGGTCCTCGGGTTCGCGATCAAGGTCGGCCTGGCCCCGGTGCAGGTGTGGATGCCCCGCGGCTACGCGGCCGCGCCCGCGGGGCTGCGCCCGCTGATGGCCGGGGTCGCGGTCAACGCGGGCTTCTACGGGCTGTGGCGGACCCTCGACCTGTTCGGCCGGCCGCCGGTCTGGCTGGCGGTCGCCCTGCTGGTGGTCTCCGCGCTCACGGCTCTGCTGGGCATCGCCCACGCGGCGGTGCAGAACCGCCTGGAGCGGGTCATCGCCTACTCCAGCGTGGAGAACGCCGGGCTCATCTGCACCGGCTACGCCGTGGCCCTGGTCGGGGTGTGCCGCGACAGCCCGCGGCTGGCCGCGGTCGGGCTGATCGCCGCCACGCTGCAGGTCGTCGCGCACGCCTTCGCCAAGTCGCTGCTGTTCGCCGGCGCCGCGGGGTTCGAGTCGGGTGCGGGAACCGGTGACCTGGAACGGCTGCGCGGAGCGGGACGGCGCCGTCCCTGGGCGGGCGCGGCGATCGCCGTCGGCGCGGTCACCCTGGCCGGGCTGCCGCCGACGGCGGGCTTCGTCTCGGAGTGGTTCCTGCTCGAATCCCTGATGCAGCAGTTCCGGCTGCCCCATCTGCCGTACGCGCTGGCCTTCGCGGTGGCGGGGGCGCTGGTCGCGCTCACCGCGGGCTTCGCCTCGGTGACCTTCGTCCGGATCGTCGGCATGATCGTTCTCGGTCCGCGCCGGGGTGCCGCCCCCGGCCGCGCCGGATGCCGTGACGACCTCGGCCTGCCCGGCCGCCTCGGGGTGCTCGTGCTGATCGTCGGCGGTCTGCTGGTGGCCGCGCTGACGCCGCTGGAGATCCGGGTCGTCGTCCGCGGTCTGCGGCAGCTCGTACCGGCGGAGGCGGGCCGCGGTGCGCTGAAGTCCCCCTGGGCCGTCCAGCCGGTGTTCGGGGACTTCTCCGTCCTGTCGCCGAGCTGGCTGTGGGTCGTGCTGCCCCTGCTCTTCCTGGCGACGGCACTCCTGCTGCTGCTCGGTGCGTCCCGTGGAAGCGCGCTGCGGGTGCGGCGCACCCCCGCCTGGCGCTCGGCCGGCGGCGGGGTGCACGGACAGGACCAGTACACGCCCTTCGGCTACGCCAACCCCACCCGGCGCGTCCTCGCCGGCGTCCTGCTCACCCGCAGCCGCACCGGCCCCGCCCACCCCGCGGCCGCACCGCGGGACGCCACGTCGGCGACAGCGGCGACGGGCGGGGTGATCAGCTACTCGGCGGAGGTGGTCGAGGTCGTCGAGGCGTACCTCTACCGGCCGTTCCGGCCACTCCTGGGAATCCTCGTCGCGGCCTTCAAACGGCTCCAGTCCGGACGGCTCGACGCCTATCTCGCCTACATGCTCGTCGTCCTGGTCGCGCTGCTCGCCCTGGTCGCGGGCTTCGCCTGACCCGGCGCCGCATTCCCGCGCACCCCACGATCCGGCACCGAGGAGAAACCCCGATGACCGCAAGCCCGTTCCACCGCATCCTCGTGGGCTGGGACGCGTCCCCCGCCGCGCACACGGCGCTGACGACGGCGCTGGCCCTCGCCGGCGAGCGGGGAACCGTCATCGCCCGCGCCGTTCTCAACCCGCCGGAGCACATCGAGACCGCGGGTGAGCAGCAACGCGACATCGCTTCCCAACGGCGTTGGCTGGAGGACCGGTTCGACCGGGCCGCGGGCGCCGTCAGCACGTACGGAGCCCATGTGCGCCTGGAATGGGGCGAGCACACCGACATCGCCCGGGAGCTGCGCACCTGCGCCACGGCACACAACTGCGACCTGATCGTCGCCGGCCGGCACGGGGACGACAGCCGCCTGCGTGCCGCGGGGCTCGGACCGGTCGCCCGCGCCCTCGCCCAGGACGCGGACCTGCCCGTCCTCCTCGTCAGCCCCGCGCCCGGCCGCTGAACACGGCACGGCGCCCACGTGTTCGGGACGGCCGGCGGAGCGGGCCGACGGTGTACATTTCCTGTACCGGTGATGGGGCTCACCGCAACCGCGGCCTACGAGGTCGCTGACGGTCCCTGGTTGTTGACGATCGACACGACCAGGAGTCCTCATGCCCGATTCCGCAGTCTCCGTCCGGTTCCCCGCGCGTGCACGCGCCGTCGGGCGCTCCCCCGACCGTTCCTGTTGCCCCGGACACCCGTGTGAAGGCCGCCACGGGTCCGTCCGCGCACCGTGGATCCCGCCGGACCCCTCCGCCCACCGAGCAGGAGATCACTCATGAATTTCACCGTCGTCGTGGAGGTCCCGCAGGGATCGCGGAACAAGTACGAGATGGATCACACACTGCACCGGATCCGGCTGGACCGCATGCTGTTCACCTCCACGCAGTACCCGGCCGACTACGGCTACGTGGAGGGGACGCTCGGCGGGGACGGCGATCCGCTGGACGCCCTGGTGCTGACGGGGGAGCCGACCTTCCCGGGCTGTGCGATCGAATGCCGGGCCGTGGGCATGTTCTCCATGACGGACGAACACGGACCGGACGAGAAGGTCCTGTGCGTACCGGCGCACGACCCCCGTTACGCCGGCCTCCAGGACATCGCGGACGTCCCGGACTTCCAGCGGCTGGAGATCACCCACTTCTTCGAGGTCTACAAGGACCTGGAGCCCGGCAAATCCGTCGAGGGCTCCCACTGGGAGGGCCGGGAGCGCACTTACGAGGAGATCAGGGCCTCGCGCGAGCGCGCGGTCGCCCACGCTGCCGACACCACGGGGAGCCGTCGATGAAGCAGACCGGAAACGCGGTGAAGCTGACCATCTTCCTCAGCGAATCCGACACCTGGCACCACAAGCCCCTGTTCGCCGAGATCGTCCACCGCGCCCACGGCGCCGGCCTGGCCGGAGCGTCGGTCTTCCACGGCGTCGAGGGCTACGGCAGCTCCTCCTCCCTCCACACCGCCCGGTTCCTCTCCCTCAGCGAGGACCTGCCCGTGGCGGTGGTCGTCGTCGACTCCGAGGAGCGGGTACGCGGCTTCCTTCCGGAGCTCGACGAGCTTCCCGCGCCAGGTTTGATGATCATGGAGGAGGTGGAAGTGGTCCGCCACGTCGGACGGGACGGCGGGGGCGGGGATGTCTGACGGACAGGCACGCGCCACACCGTCGTCGCGGAGGACCCCTGCCATGGCCGAGCCACTGCCCAGCGTGCTGTTCACCGACGCCGCGGACGCGGCGCTCCCCGCGGCCGGGGAGCCCTCGTTCTTCGGCGACCTCAACCTCGACCAGGTCGTCCGCGACCTCACCGCGGGCCGCAAGGACCACGATCTCGCGCCCTTCTTCCACACCCCGATCCGCACCCTGGAGACGGTCGCCCACCGTCAGGCGGTGTTCCGGGATCTGGAGGACCCGGACCTCGTCGCCGGTGTCGCGGCCTTCGGGAGCCGGATGCGGGAGGCGCGGCAGCAGTTGCGGCAGGCCCACCGGCTGCACCACCCCTACCAGCGCGAGAGCTGGTTTCTGGACGCCGTCGGCACGTACTGCCGGGCGGTCGGGGAGGTCGCGGAAGTCCTCGACCGCGGCGACCTGCGGTCCGCCGGGATGGCGGCGGTCCGCGACCACGTCGCCGCCTACCGCTCCGGTGACCGTTTCCGCGGGCTGTCCGAAGCCACCGGGAGCCTGGCCACCCGGCTGTCGGAGGTCCGCTACAGCCTGCACATCACCCCGGGCCGGGTCCGGGTCAGCGGCGGCCTGGAGCAGGTCGACTACGGCGCCCACGTCGTGGGTGTCTTCGAGAAGTTCAGCCAGGGGGAGCCCACGGACCACCGTGTCCCCTACCGCTCGGACATCGCCATGAACCACGTCGAGGAAGCGGTGCTCGACCGGGTGGCGAGGCTCTTTCCCGACGTCTTCGCCGAGCTGGACGCCTACTGCGAGCGCTACGGGGACTTCCTCGACCCCACGGTCGAGGCCTTCGACCGGGAGGTCCAGTTCTATCTGGCCTACCTGGAGTACATCGCGCCGCTCAAGGCCGCGGGCCTGGCGTTCTGCCGTCCGGAGGTCGACGACACCTCCAAGGAGGTTCTCGGCCGCGACGTGTTCGACATCGCGCTTGCCGCCAAGCTCGTACGCGCACGCGCCCCGGTCGTGCCCAACGACTTCGAACTGTCCGGTCCCGAGCGGGTGATCGTGGTGTCCGGTCCCAACCAGGGCGGCAAGACCACCTTCGCCCGCGCCTTCGGACAGCTGCACCACCTGGCCGCCCTCGGCTGCCCCGTCCCGGGCAGCCGGGCCCGGCTGTTCCTGTGCGACCAGCTCTTCACCCACTTCGAGCGGGGCGAGAACCTCACCGACCTGAGCGGCAAGCTGTACGACGATCTGGTGCGCACGCGCGACATCCTCGCGCAGGCGACACCGTCCAGCGTCGTCGTCATGAACGAGGTCTTCACCTCCACGACGCTCCGTGACGCGGTGCTCCTGGGCACGCGCACCTTGGAGAGCGTCATCGAGCACGACCTGCTGTGCGTGTGCGTGACCTTCGTCGACGAACTCGCCTCGCTGGGGCCGAGCACCGTCAGCATGGTCAGCACGGTCGTCCCCGACGATCCGGCCCGGCGCACCTACCGCGTGGTGCGCGAGCCCCCGGGCGGCATCACCCACGCCCTCGCGATCGCGGAGAAATACCACCTGACGTACCGGCAGCTCAAGGAACGGCTCTCGTCATGAAGGCACTCCTGCTCCATCCCGAGCACGACATCGACTGGCAGGGGGAACTCCCCGCGCAGACGTCCGATCTCACCCGCGACCTGGACCTGGACACCCTTTTCGACGCCATGGCCGGCGACGACGACTTCCTCCGCGACGTCTCCACCCGCGTCCTGCTGAACGGGCTGCTCGACCCCGAGGTCATCGTCTACCGCCAGCGGATCCTCGCCGACGCCCTGGCCCACCCCGACGTCGTACGCGACCTCTACGCGACCGCCGTTTCCGCGATCAACGGCGAGCGGCGGGTCTTCGGCAGCTTCCTGCACACCGCCGACTCGATCCTCCACCGGGCCGTGGAGGTCCTCGACCTGTTCATGGACCACCTGCACAGGCTGCGGCACGTGCAGGACGAACACGCCGCCGCGTTCGGCTCGGAGGGCTTCACGCGGTTCTTCGCCATGCTCGCGACGGAGCTGGACGACGACTACTTCGCCACCGTGGAGGAGCACCTCACGCAGCTGAAGTTCCGGGGCGGTGTCCAGGTCGGCGCCGCCCTCGGCCAAGGGCTCAAGGGCACCGGCTACGTCCTGCGCGAACCGCCCTCCCGGCAGGGCTGGCTGGACCGGCTCACCAGCAGCGCGCCCACCTCGTACACCTACCGCGTACCGGACCGGGACGAGGCCGGCGCACAGTACCTGGGGGATCTGCGCGGGCGCGGCATCAACCTGGCCGCCGACGCGCTGGCCCGCTCCGCCGACCACATCCTCGGCTTCTTCGTCATGCTCCGCCACGAACTGGGTTTCTACGTCGCGTGCCTGAACCTGCACCACCTACTGGAGGGCAAGGACGAGCCTGTCTGCTTCCCCGAGCCGCTGCCGGCCGGCGCGCCGGTCCTGTCCTGCCGGGGCCTGTACGACACGTGCCTGGCGCTGCGCCGCGAGGAGCCCGTCGTCGGCAACGACGTCGATGCCGACGGACCGGGCCTGCTGGTGGTCACCGGAGCGAACGAGGGAGGGAAGTCCACCTTCCTGCGCAGTGCCGGACTCGCCCAGATCATGATGCAGGCCGGCATGTTCGTCTCCGCCGACCACTACACCGCCGACATCCGGGACGCGGTGTTCACGCACTGCCGCCGCGAGGAGGACCCGGACATGGCCAGCGGCAAGTTCGACGAGGAACTGGCCCGGATGAACGACATCGTCGGCCGCCTCACCCCCGGCAGCTTCGTGCTGTTCAACGAGTCCTTCGCCGCGACCAACGAACGCGAAGGCTCGGAGATCGCCCGGCAGATCTTCCGGGCGCTGCGCGAAGCCGGAGTGAAGATCCTCTGCGTGACGCACCTGTACGACCTCGCCTCCAGCCTCCGAACGCACTACGGCACGGACGCGCTGTTCCTCAGAGCGGAGCGTCGCGCGGACGGCACCCGCACCTTCCGCCTCGTCGAGGGGCCCCCGGAGCCGACCAGCCACGGCGAGGACCTGTACGAGCAGGTGTACGGCACCACCGCGCGCCGCCCCTAGCCGGTCGCCCCTCCCCACCCGGGAGGTGAGGTGCTCACCGCGGCGGCGGGTACATCCCCATCGCCGGAGTCGTCGTGTCCTCCGGGCCCGGCTCCTCGTCCTGGTCGGCCAGCTCGCGGCGGTGCAGGTCGTGCAGGCCGTGGAGGTGCCCGCTGATCGACGGGCGCAGGGTCAGGCGGGCGAGCGCCGAGAGGGGTACGAAGTACGGTTGCCGGCCGCTCTCGCACGCACGCGGCTCACCGTGGACCTTCTCCAGCGGGAAGAGGACGACTTCGACCATGTAGCGGCCCGAGGCCTCGTCGTGGACCTCCTGGAAGAGCCCGCAGCGCAGCCGGCCTGCTTCGAGCCCCGTTTCCTCACGCAGCTCCCGGCGACCGCAGGCCGCCAGGCCTTCGTCGGCGCGGACGTGGCCGCCCGGGACCTTCCACACCGTCGAGCCGTTCTCCTGGCTCCGTACCAGGAGCACGGAATCGTCGCGGAAGACGGCGACGCAGCAGCGGGTCTCCGGAGACCGATCGGACCCCGGGTGCTCGGAAACCATGGTCATGGCGGCATCTCCGACCGTAAGGCACCCCTGCTCGCAGGGATGCGCGGTGGAACAGAGGCCATCAGCGGATCTCCGCGGTCGGGGCGAGCCTCATCGCCACAGGCCTCCATCGTCGCGCGACCGGTCGCCCCCGGCAAACGGACGCCGGCCGACGGATCCTTCCGCGCGGTCGGCCGGGGCCGGAGGGCGTCAGGCACGCGGGACACGCAGGGCGAGAAGCAGCACGAGGGCGGCGGTCTGGACGGCGGCCACGGTGGTGATCAGCGCGGGGACGGAGACCTCGTAGAGGGCCCCGGTCAGAGCGCCGCCGGCCAGGGTGGCGACACCCATGGCCGATGCGAAGAGGCCGTACGCGGTGGCGCGGCGGCCGGCGGGGACCAGGTCGGCGACCGTGGCCCGCAGGGTCGACTCCTGGATACCGAGGGCAGCGCCCCACAGCAGCGCGCCGAGCACGGCCGGCCACACGGCGTCGGTGAACGCCAGAACGGGCACGACGGCGGACAGCACGGGCAGGGCGGCCAGGACGCGGGCGCCCCAGCGATCGTAGAGCCAGCCGGTGGCCAGTGCGGCGAGCGCGTCCACTGCCATGGCGGCGGCGTAGAGCACCGGCACAGCGGCGGTGGGCAGCAGGTGATGCCGCACCAGGTGGTAGGAGAGGACGCCGAAGGTGGCGAATCCGACCATGGTCGCGCCGGTGAAGCCCGCGTACACCCAGAACGCCCTCGGCAGCCGCACGCGTATCCGCTGCTCGGGGGCGACACTGACGGGCACGGGGCCGGCCGCGGCCTCGTAGGCGACGGGGTCGGGCACGCGGGCGCGCAACCGGACGAGCAGCGCCAGCGCGACCGCCCCGGGCAGGGCGAGCAGGCCCAGAGCGGGGCCGTAGCCGTTGCCGGAAAGGGCGAGGATCCCGGCGACCGTCAGCGGACCGAGCACCGCGCCGACCTGGTCCAACGCCTCGTGCACAGCGAATCCCCGGCCACGGCCGGTGGCCGCGGTGGCATGGGACAGGAGGGTGTCCTTGGCCGGGGAGCGCACGGCCTTGCCGACGCGTTCGGCGATCACGAGAGCGCAAGCCGCCCACAGCGCCCCCGCGAGGCCGAGGACCGGCACGGTGACCGCGGTGAGCGCGTACCCGGCGACGGTCCAGGCCCAGAACCGGCGGGTACGGTCGGCCAGCGGCCCGGAGACCAGCCGGAGCCCCAGCGCGGCGGCCTCGCCCACCCCGGTCACCACGCCCACCACCAGAGCCGAGGCCCCCAGGTGGGCGAGCAGCGGCCCGGTGACCGAGCGCGCGCCCTCGTAGACGAAGTCCATCAGCAGGCTGACGGTCCCGAAGGCCATCACGAAGCGCCACGCCGTCAGCCGAGGCGCCGACGCGCGCACAGGGGCGACGACGGGCGGGGGGTTGACGTCGTCGGCCGTCACCGCGCCGCCTCCCGAGCGGGAGGAGCCGACTCCACCCGGACGGCCTTCACCACGCACCGCCACGGCCGCCGTGGGGCAGGGTGGAAGCACGTGACGTGCTGGGTGCCGCCGCCGGGGGCCGGCCGGCGTGACGCCGGGTCAGCCCCCGGCGGGCGTCCGGCGACCGCATCAGGGGAGCAGCGTGACATCGCGCACGGCTCCGGTGTCCGCGCTGGTTGCCATCGCCGCGTACGCCCTCAGGGCCGGTGAGACCTGGCGGTCGCGGTCGCGGGGCGCGTACGTCCCGCTGAGCGCGGCACGGCGTTCCGCCAACTCGGCTTCGCCCACCAGCACGTCGATGGAGCGCTCCGGGATGTCGATGCGGATCGGGTCGCCGTCCCTGACGAGGGCGATCGTGCCGCCGGCGGCCGCCTCCGGGGAGACGTGGCCGACGGACAGGCCCGACGTGCCGCCGGAGAAACGGCCGTCGGTGGCCAGCGCGCACGACGTGCCGAGGCCCCGGCCCTTCAGATAAGCGGTCGGGTAGAGCATCTCCTGCATGCCCGGGCCGCCCTTGGGGCCCTCGTAGCGGACGACGACCACGTCCCCGGGCCTCACCCGCCCGCCGAGGATCACCTCGACGGCCTGCTCCTGGGAGTCCACGACGACGGCGGGCCCCTGGAAGGACAGGTTCGCCTCGTCGACCCCGGCTGTCTTGACCGCACACCCGTCAACGGCCAGGTTTCCGTACAGGACGGCGAGCCCCCCGTCGGCGGAGTACGCGTGTGCCGGGTCACGCACGCACCCCGACACGGCATCGACGTCCAGCGATTCCCACCGTTCCGACTGCGAGAACGCCTGCGCGGAGCGCACACAGCCGGGGGCGGCGTGGAACAGCTCCACCGCCCGCGGTGACGGGGAGCCGCCGCGCACGTCCCACTGCTTGAGCCAGTCGGCCGGCGAGGCGGAATGGACGGTGTGGACGTCCTCGTCGAGGAGACCGGCCCGGTGCAGCTCGCCGAGGATGGCGGGGATGCCGCCCGCGCGGTGCACGTCCTCCATGTGGAAGGTGCTGCTGGGCGCGACTTTGCACAGGCAGGGAACGCCACGTGAGAGGCGGTCGATGTCGGCGAGGGTGAAAGGGACGTCCGCTTCGCGAGCGGCCGCGAGCAGGTGCAGGATCGTGTTGGTGGAGCCGCCCATCGCGATGTCCAGGGCCATCGCGTTCTCGAACGCGGCGCCGGTGGCGATGGCGCGCGGCAGCACGGTGGCGTCGTCCTGCTCGTAGTGGCGCCGGGTCAGCTCGACCACGGTGCGGCCCGCGTCCTCGTACAGCGCCCTGCGGGCGGTGTGGGTGGCCAGGACCGTGCCGTTGCCCGGGAGTGCCAGGCCCAGCGCCTCGACCAGGCAGTTCATCGAATTGGCGGTGAACATCCCCGAGCACGACCCGCAGGTGGGGCAGGCGGCTTCCTCGACCCGCGCCAGCTCGCTGTCGGAGACCGACGGGTCGACCGCTTCCGACATCGCGTTGATCAGGTCCAGCTTGCGGACCGTGCCGTCGACCAGCGTCGCCCGCCCGGCCTCCATCGGACCGCCGGAGACGAAGACCGTCGGGATGTCCAGCCGCAGCGCGGCCATCAGCATGCCCGGGGTGATCTTGTCGCAGTTGGAGATGCAGATCAGCGCGTCCGCGCAGTGGGCCTGCACCATGTACTCGACCGAGTCGGCGATCAGGTCGCGCGACGGCAGCGAGTAGAGCATGCCGCCATGGCCCATCGCGATGCCGTCGTCCACCGCGATCGTGTTGAACTCACGCGGCACCGCACCGGCCGCCTTGATCGCCTCCGAGACGATCCGGCCGACCGGCTGGAGGTGGGTGTGCCCCGGTACGAACTCGGTGAAGCTGTTGGCGACCGCGACGATCGGCTTGCCGATGTCGGCGTTGTCCACGCCGGATGCGCGCATGAGGGCGCGCGCACCCGCCATGTTGCGGCCGTGGGTGACCGTACGTGACCTCAGCTCGGGCACGGTTGCTCCATTCGTAGGGGATTGTCCTGCGAGGCGACGCATGTGCTGCGCGCCGCGCGCGACGGTGCGGGGGCCGGACCGGGGCGGCTTCCGCTCACTGGTGTGCCACCGCCTCCGCTGCCCGGGACGCCGCTTCGGGGTCCAGATAGGTGCCGCCGGGGGCCGCGGGCCGAAGGGAGGAGTCGAAGGCGTAGTGCAGCGGGATACCGGTGGGGATGTTGAGTCCTGGGACGTCCTCGGGCGGCAGGCTGTCGAGGTGGGCGACGAGCGCGCGCAGCGAGTTGCCGTGCGCGACGACCAGCACGGTGCGGCCCCGGCGCAGGTCGGCGGCCAGGGCGTCGGCCCAGTAAGGGAGCAGCCGCGCCTGGACGTCGGCCAGGCTCTCGGTGTCCGGCCGGGCGTCCGGCGGGAGCGCGGCGTAGCGCGGGTCGCCCGCCGGAGGTGTGCTCCCGGGCGCGGCGGGCGGCGGCGCCACGTCGAACGACCGCCGCCACACCGCGTACCGCTCCTCCCCCGCCTCCGCGCGCACGTCCTGCTTGCGGCGGCCGGTGAGGCTGCCGTAATGGCGCTCGTTGAGCCGCCAGGTCCGCCGCACCGGGATCCAGTCCCGCTCCAGCACGGCCAGCGCCAGGTCGGCCGTGCTGACGGTGCGGCGGAGCACCGAGGTGTGGACGATGTCGGGGAGCAGCCCGGCCGCCGCGAGCAGGCGCCCGGCGGTGAGCGCCTCGACGCGGCCGGTGGGGGTCAGCGGCACGTCCGTCCACCCGGTGAAGACACCCGCGGCGTTGGCGGTGGACTGCCCGTGGCGCAGCAGCACCAGCGCGCCGGGCGCATGCGGACACGTCACGGCTGGAGGCCGTAGGGCAGGTCGGGGTGCTCGGCGGCGATCTCGATCAGCCGGTTGTACTTGGCGACGCGCTCGCCGCGGGCGGGGGCGCCGGACTTGATCTGGCCGCAGCCGGTGCCGACCGCGAGGTCGGCGATGAAGGTGTCCTCCGTCTCGCCGGAGCGGTGCGAGACCATCGCCGCGTAGCCGGCGTCACGGCAGACCGCCATCGCGTGGAGCGTCTCGGAGACGGTGCCGATCTGGTTGAGCTTGATCAGGGACGCGTTGGCGATCCCGTCGCGCACCGCGTCGGCGATGACCGCCGGATCGGTGACGAAGTTGTCGTCGCCGACGAGCTGCACGCGCCCGCCCAGGTGGGCGGTGAGGGCCGTCCAGCCGTCGTGGTCGTCCTCGCCGAGCCCGTCCTCGATGCTCCACACGGGGTACTCGTCGATGATCTTCGCGTAGCGGGCGATGAGGTCCTGACTGCTCAGCAGCTCGCCGTCGACGCGGTAGCGCCCGTCCGGCTGCCGGAATTCGCTGGCCGCGGGGTCGAGCGCGATCGCGACGCCGTCCCGGCCGGGGGTGTGCCCGGCGTCGGTGATGGCGAGTGTGATGAGCTCCAGGGCGTCCTCGGGCCGGGACAGCGCGGGGGCGAAGCCGCCCTCGTCGCCGAGCCCGGTGTCGTGGCCGGCGTCCCGCAGCCGCTTGCGCAGCGCCGCGTAGACCTCGGCGCCCGCCCGTACGGCCTCGGGCAGGTCGGGCGCGCCCAGCGGGGCGATCATGAACTCCTGGAAGTCCAGCGGGTTGGGGGCGTGGGCCCCGCCGTTGAGCACGTTGAAGTGCGGGACGGGCAGCCGCGGATCGACCCCGATCGGGGCCAGGTACCGACACAGCGGTACGTCCGCCTGGGCGGCCGCGGCCCGTACGGCGGCCATCGAGACCCCGACGATCGCGTTGGCGCCCAGCCGCGACTTGTCCGCGGTCCCGTCCAGCTCGATCAGTGCCCGGTCGAGCGCGGCCGGGTCGGCGAAGTCCCGGCCGCGCAGGGCGTCGGCGATCTCACCGTTGACATGCGCGACGGCGCCGCGCACCCCCTGCCCGGCGTAACGCGCCGGGTCCTGGTCGCGCAGCTCCACCGCCTCACCGGAGCCCGTCGAGGCGCCGGACGGCACCCCCGCGCGCCCCACCGCGCCGCCGGACAGACCGACCGTCACCGCCAGTGTGGGGCGAGCCCGGGAATCGAGGATCTCTACAGCGTGCAGCGTCGTGATCTGGATCGACATGGTCAGCCCTTCGTCGGGGAAGCCGGAAGTCCGGGAGAAGGCAGCACACGCACCGCCCCGCCCGCGCCGACGCCGGCGCCCGGCCGTGCCGGGAGGGCGCGAGGAAGCGCAAGGCTCGGCGGTCGCGACCGCGAGGTGTGAGGAAACGGGGGCATGGTTCTCCTACCTGTGAAGGTAGGGACCGTTGGCGGCGGAATGCCGCGGATGACGGCGAGCCCCTCCGCCGTTCGACGCTCCTAGCCTACGCGGCCCGCGCGCCGGAAAGCGCCGGGGGCCACGGTGTCCCACCGACCGAACGCGACGGCTCCGAGTCCCTCAACGCCGTGAGCGCGCCCGGGGCGCCGGCCGCGGTTCACGGCAGGGGCTCCTCCGCTGCCCGTGCACGCCAGTGGGCGAGGTTGTGGCGTGCGGTGAGGGCGGAGGGGTGGTCGGCGCCGAGGTGGTGCCGCGCCCGGGCGCTCAGCTCCTCGCAGTGGCGGACGGCCGCGACCACCTGGCCGGACTCCCCCGGGCTCGTCCCCGCGCGGAACAGCACCGGATGGGCGTCCGGCCGGTACAGGCAGCCGGCGGCCTCCGCGAACGAGGCCAGTGCCGAGGCGCACGCCCGGAACGCCTGGGCCAGGGCGGTGTCCCGCTCGACGTCCGGCCACGCCGCGACCAGGCCGTCCGCCGCCGCGCGGGCGGTCTCCCCGTAAAGGGCGGGGGAAAGGTTGTCGCGGGTCGCCCGCTGGACGATCTGGTGGACCCGCACCGACGCGCCTTGCCGGCCCGCGCCCTCGGACACGTCCAGCAGGCTGAGACGGTGCAGCGCGCGCAGGGCGCCCATGGCGTCCTCGGCGGCGACGGCGCCGCCGCGCCCGGACGGCGCGCTGCCCGCCGGGCGGTGCGCCGCGAGGTGGCCGAGCACCGGGGTGGTGAGCAGGGCGGCGGCGGGGGTGCCGCCGGCGTCGAGGAAGGCGGCGAGGCGCAGCATGGGCCGTGCGAGCCCGGCAGGCCGCAACCGGTCGGCCTGCTCCAGGGACAGCGACCATGCGGCGGCCATGCTGTGGCCCTGGCTGTCGGGGAGGACGTCCGGGCTCATGTCGGAGAGCGTGCGGGCGCGGTCCGCGAGCCGCTCGCGGTAGCCGCGCACCGGCACGGCCGCTGCCCGGCCTTGGGCTCCAGCCGCGCCACGAACGCCTCGGCGGCGGCCTGCGGGTCGGCCGGGTCGGCGCCCGCGACCCTGGCGCGCCCCAGTCCGGCGACGACAGCGGCGCGGTCCACCGCGGTCACCCACACCAGGAGGTCCGCCTCGCCGCCGGCCCACGCGGTACGGGCGTGGTCCGCGGCCAGTTGCGTCTTGCCGACACCGCCCGTCCCGGTGAGGACCCGGCACAGCACCGCGGTACCCCCGGCGGCGACGGCGGCCCGCAGCCGGCCCGCCTGCACCCGGTCCTGGAGGGCATGGGCGCGTGACGGGATCACGCCGACCTGGTGGGGTCACCGTGCAGGCCGCCCGGTACGACGCGGCCTGCACGGTGACCCGGTCGATCCGCCCCGCCGCGACCGATCCCTGCCCCACGGCGCGGACCTCCAAATCGCCGCCCACCGCCTGGCCCCGACCGTCGGCCTGCGGTAAGCCGCCCTCCGCACGCTCCCCGGTCACTCACACCTCCGTGCCGTACTTCCCCCGACAGTAGAGCGCGGCGGGCCGTTGTGACGTACAGCCTCGGTGACCATGTCGTTCCGGTGGCCTGCCGCCGCTGTGGACGCGTGCCGAGGTCAGGCCGTAGGAGAGAGCTTCAGTGCCGGGAGGGCGCGACGCAGCGGTAGCTGCCGGCCGAGGCGGGGTCGCCGTGGCCGTTCCAGCGGGAGACCTCGGGGTAGCGGCACAGCTCGCGGGTGACGGGCCGGCCGTCCGGCAGGGTGGCCGCCGCGCTCAGGGTGCGCGGGGCCTTGCCGTGCTCGACCCACTCCGTCAGGGCGCCGAGCGCGTCGGTGGGGGCGGGGCCCGAGGTCGGGGTGGCGGCGCAGTGGGTGACGCCCGGGGCCAGGAAGAGCCGGTAGAAGTCGTCGACGTTCCCCGTGCCGCCCATCAGCCGGTCGACCTTCTCCCGGTAGTCCACCGTGCCCTGGGCGGGGATGTACTGGTCGGCCTGGCCCTGCCAGCTGAGCAGCTTGCCGCCGGACGCCCGGAAGGCCGTCAGATCCGGGTCGTCGGTGCCGATGATCCTGTCGTACTCGGCCTCGGACTGCCGGAAGAGCTGGGCGAACCGGTCGTAGGTGAGGGTGGTGAGGTCGTAGGCGGGCTGCTTCAGCACGAAGTCCGCGACCCACTGGGCGGGGACGGGGAAGGGGTTGCCGATCGAGGTGCCGTCGTCGGCGGTGCGGGTGGCGGCCAGGTCGAAGCTCGCGCCGACGGGCAGGCCCGCCCACAGCTGCCGCCCCGAGGTGGTGCGCGGGCCGTCCCAGATCTTGCGGACGACGGCCGCGTCCGCGGCCGTGACGGTGACGGGTGTGCCCTCGCAGTCGATGGTCGTGCCGACGAGCCTGCGCGGGTCGTAGTGGCAGTCCCCCGGGTCGCCGATCAGTCCGTCGGGGTTGCCGTCGAGCATGTCGCAGGCCTTGACCGCGGCGGCGGTGAAGGCGTTGAACTCGCACTGGCTGGGGAAGGTGTGCTCGTTGTTCATGACCACCTGCGGCCACAGGGTGGCGACCTCGAACTCGTCCCAGTTGATCGCGGGCGCGTCGGCGAGGATGCCGTCGTAGTCGTCCGGGTGGCGCTGGGCCTCCATGTAGCCCTGGCGGCCGCCGGTCGAGCAGCCGTTGAAGTAGGAGTAGCCGGCCGGGGTGCCGTAGACGCCGGCCACGACCTCCTTGCTCACCACGGCCGTGTCGTGCTCGGCGCGTGAGGCGAAGTCCTCCAGCAGGGTCCGGTCGACGTCGCCCTGGGCGTCCAGCGCCCAGCCGGTGTCGGTGTAGCCGCCGACGCCCGCGTCGGTGGTCGCGGCGGCGTAGCCGTGCTTGATCGCGTCGGCCAGGTTCTGGCCGTAGTCGCCGGCGGCGTAGGCGCTGCCGCCCACGGTCTGGAGGCGGCCGGTCCAGCCGGTGCGGGGCAGCCAGACGGTGACCTTCTCGTGGTCGCCGGCCCCCGGGTGGGTGAGCGTGAGGACCACCTCGCAGTAGGCGGGGACGTCCGGGACGTCCACCGGTCCGGTCGGGGTGATGTCCACGTGGACGGTCCCGCCCGGCAGGCTCCGCGCCGTCACGGACTCCACGGCCGTGCCCGCCGGGCCCCGGACGGACACCGGCGAACATCGGAAGGGCGCGCCCTCGCGCGGTCCGGGACCGGTCTGCGCGGAGGCCGAGGCCGGCAGGCAGACGGCCGCGGCCAGGGGTACGACGGCGGCGAGGACGGTCAGAAGTCGTCTCATGGCATTCCCATCGGTGAGGTGGCCGGCCACCGGGCCGGGCCGCCATGTGCGGGCGGCCCGGCGGCGGACGCGACGTCAGGTCTTTGGGGAACCGCAGGTCGCAGGCCGTACGGGCGGCGACCTCGCGGATCGTGAAGAGATTTGCACACAGCGCCGTCACCGGTCAAGCCGGTGACGCGTGTCGCGTCCCGGCCGCCGCCGCGGCCTTGCGCCCGCGGTAGTCACCCGTCAGACTGGTGACATGAACCTGGACCACGTGTTCGTCTGCGGAAACCCCGCGCTCGACTTCGCGGCGACGCTCCGAGCGCGGCGCTCGCTGCGTTTCGAGATGTTCGTGACGCCCGACCGCCTGGACGCGTGGTACCGGGAATCCGGCATCGTCGACGAGGTCTCCCCCTCCAGGGAGGCGGACGTGGAGCGCGCGAGGACGGTCCGCGAGGCGATCTACCAGCTGGTCACCGCCCGCCGCCTCGGCGAGCCGTACGCCGGCGGGGCCCAGGAGACGCTCAACGCCGCGGCGCGCGAGCCGTCGGCGGTGCCCCAGCTCACCCCGGCCGGGCGCTGGACGGCCGCGACACCGGGAGAGGCCCTGGCCGCTCTGGCGCGGCAGGCCGTCGAACTGCTGAGCGGCCCCGACGTCCCGCTGCTCAAGGAGTGCGGCAACCCCGAGTGCACGCGCGTCTACATCGACCGCTCCCGCGGCATGCGGCGCCAGTGGTGCGGCATGGAGTCCTGCGGAAACAGGATCAAGGCCGCCGCCTACCGCGCCCGCAAGAAGACCGCCCCCACCCCGGCCTGACACCCGCACGCCACCCGGCGGGACGGAGCGGCGGCGGCCGTCTCGTCGAGCACCTCGCCAGCGGTGAGTTCACCGCCGGCCGGCGGCCGCGGCCCGCGAGCGGTGGGCGCGGGCCGCGGCGGCGGGGTGCCGTGCGGCTCTCGGCCGCGTGCGCCGCTACGGGCCGTCGTGGACGAAGGGCGCCCAGACCGTCGGGTCGGTCGGGTGGTCGGCGCGCAGGGCGGCCACCGCCCGGTGCAGGGCCTCGGCCGTGCCGGCGGGATCGAGGCCGGCCGGGCCGGCGAGATGCCGGTACAGC
Organism: Streptomyces sp. NPDC021020; assembly: GCF_044333285.1. Classification (NCBI taxonomy): domain Bacteria; kingdom Bacillati; phylum Actinomycetota; class Actinomycetes; order Kitasatosporales; family Streptomycetaceae; genus Streptomyces; species Streptomyces sp. NPDC021020. The sequence continues at coordinate 572,408 of NZ_JBIRQQ010000002.1, read as the reverse complement.
TCGGCGGCCACCGTCGCCGCCGCCTGGTCGTTGACGCTGCCGAGCGTCGCCACCACGTGCCGGAAGCCGGCCATGCGGAACGCGCCGGCCGGGTGGATCGCCTCGTCCATGAGGTTGCCGCCGCCGACCCGGGTGTGGCAGGCCGAGAGGAAGGCCAGTTCGGCCCCTTCGTGGCGCAGCTCCGCGATGTCCAGCACGCTCAGGTCGCCGTCCCGCAGGCACAGCCCGGCCGAGGAGGGCGAGGTCATGTCGAGCCCGCCGTGGCATGCGAAGTGCGCGCACGCGTGGCCGGGCAGCAGCTCCCTGACGGCCCCGGTGGTGGCGGCGCCGTCGAGCAGGACGGTCAGCCGCTCCCGGTCGAGCACCTCCGTCAGCGCCGCGACCTCCTTCGCCACCCCCGGCAGAGCGGCGTGCCCCCGGCCGGTGTCGGTCACCCCGACCGCCAGCAGCCGGCCTCCTGCCGCCGCCGGCCGCTGCCGGCTCTCGACGAGTGCGGCCAGCGTGGTGGTGTACGAGGACACGGTCAGGAACGGCAGGCCGACGGGCTCGGGACCCCCGGGGCCGGACGCGGTACGCGGGTAGCGGCCCGCCGCGTGCAGGGGCGCGTTGGCCAGCGAGGCGGTGGGGCACCACCAGATCCGGGGCGGCACCGTGCCGCCGCTCAGCGCCCTGAGGCGTTCGAGGACCGGGGAGACGATGCGGTCCCACAGCCACTCCAGGGTCGTGTGCGCGGTGTGCCGGGCCCTTTCCCCGGCCAGAAAGCCGGCGCCGGGGCCCGTGGCCTCCTCGCGGTGCCGCACGTAGGTGTTGACGATCTCGTCCGTCTCCCGCATCTCCACCTCCTTCAGCGGGACGACCTCGGCCCGGCGGTCCGGCAGGACGATGACCGCGTCGCAGCGGATGCTGCTGATGTTGACGATGACCACCGGTCCTTCGGCCGCGGCAGTCGCGAGGGTCTCGAAGCGGGGCGGGGCGAGGAAGTCCTCGAACCCCTGGAGGGCCCGCGCCTGCGCCAGCTTGTGCGCCCACCGGGTCCCCAGCCGGAGCCGGGCTTCCGCGTCCAGCGCTTCGGCGCCGGGCTGGTCCTCTGCCTCCAGCGCCTCCGCGCCGAGCTGCTCCCCCGTAGCCAGCCCCTCCGCGCCGAGCTGGTCCCCCGCATCCGGCGGCTCCGCGCCCGGCCGCCGTGTCCCGCCGGTGGTCGCCGTGCCTGCCATGAGGGCCGAGCGGATCTGCTCCAGTTCGGCCGCCAGGCCGGATTCGCGCGCGGACAGGGCGGCGAGGTCGCCCCGCATCTGGAGGGCCGCACGCCACAGCACCGACCGGCCCTGCTCCAGCAGTTCGACGGCGAGTTCGGGCCGGCCGGTCTCAATCGCCAGGGCCGCCGCCTCGCGGGGCATCGCCGCCCCGTCGCGCAGGCTCCGCTCCTGGTCATCCCGGTCGAGGCCCATCCACCCGAACTCCTGCACCAGCCGGACCGCGACGACGGAGCCCGCCAGGGCGTCCTCCGCGTCCCCCGCCTCCCACGCGACACCCGCCCAGAACCTGGTGGCGAGCAGGCGGTCCTGCGGTGAGGAGCCCGGAGCCCGCGCAGCCCTCCGCAGGGCGTCCAGCGCGGCCTCGCGATCGCTGCCCGGGCCGCCGAGCCGGTGGCGGGTCAGCAGCGCGGCCGCGAGGTCGAACGTCAGCTGGGAGTAGGCGATGTGCCCGGGGGGACAGGCCTCGACGGCGGCGGTGAAGGCGTCCACCGCCTCCGTTGCCGTGGCGTAGGCGTCCGCCGGCGGTTGGGGGGCGTCCGTGGGGCCGTCGCCCGGAGCTGCGGGCTCCCCCGCCCCCTCGGCCCGGTCGGCAGACTCCCCGGCCTCCTCGGCGACGTTCCGCAGCATGCGCCCCAGCGTCCGGTGCGCGTCGAGGCGGGACAGGGAGCCGCGCGCGGTGGCCGCCGCCTCCCGCGCCGCCGCGACGGCCGCCGTACGGTCGCCCGCGGCGTCGAGCAGCTCCGCCAGCCGGGCCAGCAGCATGGGGCGGCGGGCATGGCCGGGCGGCGCCGCCTCCAGCGCGCGGCGGACGACGCCGGCCGTGTCGGGGCCCTTCGCCGCGAACGCCGCGGCGATCAGGGTCTCCGGGTGGTGCTCGGGGGCCGTCCCGGGCCCCTGACCCACCCGCTCCGCCTGCTCCCGCGCGGCCCGGCGGTCGGCCTCGCGCCCGGTCAGGTCGGCCCGGGCGCGCAGCGCGCTCGCGAGGTTGGTGGCGGCGCGGACGGCGTGCCGGGGGTCGTCACCGACACGGGCCGCGCCCAGGTTCGCGACCGCCGCGTTCAGATCGTCCAGCGAGCCCCGCCGCATACCGCGCACGAGCAGCGCGGCCCCCAGGTTCCCCAGCGCCAGGGCGCCGCCCGGCGGTGCGAGCGCGACCGCCTGCTCGCCGAAGGCGACCGCGTCGTCCAGCCCGCTGTCCGTGTCGGCCCGTTCGGCGAGCCTGGCCAGTGCCCCGCACACGCTCGCCGCGAGGGCCATCCGCCCGTGCGGGTCGCCACCGGGCTGCGCCAGCACGGGGCGCCCGACCTCCTCCACCGCCCACTCCAGCGGCCCGGGCTCCTCGTCGGCCTCGAACCGGAGGGCCAGCACGGCGATCAGGGCCTGCGCGGCGAGCGGCCGCCGGGAGTCACCCGCCGGGACGGCCGTGAACGCCGCCGCCGCCGTGGCGATCGCCTCCTCGAGGTCGACGCTGCGCCCGTAGAGGTCGTACCGCTCACGGAGCCGGTCCCGGAGGGCCGCCAGCATCTCCGCCCGGAGGGGATCGCGCTCGGAAGCGGCCTCCACCGCCCGCCGGGCGAGGGTGACTGCGCGCACCAGCGACGCGTCCTTCCCGGTCAGACCGAAGACGCGGTACGCGGCCTCGGCGTCCCGGTGGAGCGCGTGCGCGTCCGCCGCGGGCCGGGCCGGCCGCCGGAGGAGGCGCCACCTCCGCCGCGGGGGCTGCGCCGCCGGCCGCTCGCCCCCGGTCATGGCAAGGAACGCCCGCACGTTGCCCGCTGCCTGCGGGTGGCCCATCGCCTCCGCCGTGCGGAACCAGTCGAGCGCCTTCGGATCCCCCGCGTTGTGGAGCAGCACCCCGAGGTTGTTGGCGGCCTCCGGGTGCCCTCCGAGATGCGCCCGGGTGTAATACCGCTGCGCCAGCGGCAGGTCGCCCCGCCGCTCGGCCAGCAGCCCGCAGTTGTACATGCCCCCGGGGTCGCCGAGCCCGGCCGCCTCGCGGAACAGCTCCTCAGCCTCGGCGGTGCGCCCGAAACGCTCCAGCCGGACCCCCTCGACCACCAGGCCGTACGCGTAACTCCCCAGCTCCTCCACGGCGTCGTCCGGGCCCGGTCCCTCGTCCGCGCCCGCCAGGCCGTCCGGGCCCGCCGTGTCGTCGTCCTCGTCCGTCGCCATGCGTGGCCCCCCAGGCGTTGCGAAAGATAGTCAGATTTCATGCCAGGCTACGACGTTGCTCACTAAGGTGGAGGCATGTCCGACGAAGCCGGGATCAGCTATTCCGCGACCACCGATTACCACTGGACGGAGCGCGCCTTCACACTCCTCACCTCCGCGGACCTGACGGTCGAGCGGCACGTGGCGGGGGGCGCGCCGTACTTCGTGGTGACCGGTCCGTGTCCGCGCTGCGGCCACCACTTCGCCGACCGGCAGGTCACCGCGGCGCTCACCGGCCTGTCCGGCCCCAGCAGAGGCGAGGGTTCCGACGCCGCCGACGTGGTCTTCCTCGATCTCACGTGCAGCTGCGGGACCGCGCACCAGGACGCGCCCCAGGGGGCGACCGGGTGCGGCGTCAGCTTCCGGATCGGGATAGAGACGGCCGAGGGATGAGCCACGCGTTCCGGCTGCCGCCGCGGCCTCCCGGTGAGGCCGATCTGGCCGAACGCGACCGCTTCCAGGCCCTGGTACGGGACTCGCTCCCGAACGTCCGCGCCAGCGCGGAGGCATGGCGCAACGGCCTGGCGGCGTTCGTCACCCTCGTGGGCACGGCGGTCGTCGTGAAGGGCCGCACCACCGCCGCGGACCTGCCCGTCGGCTGGCGGCTCGCGGTCACCGTGCTGATCGGCGGCGGCCTCGCGCTGGCCGTTGCCGGGCTCTGGCACGCCCTGGCCGCCCAGGCCGGCTCCCGCTCGCTGTCGGTCACCCTGGCCGACATCCACCGCGACTACGGCTCGCTGGACGCCTTCCACCTCGCCACGGCGATCCGGGCCGCCCGGCGGCTCACCCGCGCGCGGCAGACCGTGGCCCTCGCCCTGGCCTGCCTGTTCGCGGGCACCGCCCTCACCTGGTGGGCGCCCGGAGAGACGTCGGGGCAGGACCCGGGCGGCCTGCGCGTCACCTACGGCACCGGCACCGTCTGCGGCACCTTCGTCTCCACCGGTCACGGCGTGCTGAGTCTGGCCGTCGCGGGGCAGTCCGCACCGGCCGCCGTTCCGCTGGCCGCCGTCACGTCGATCACGCCCGTCGCCGCCTGCGGCTGACCCGGCGGACCGCGCGGCCGCGCTCCACCGGGGCGCCATGCCGCAACTCCCGCCCCGCCGCCGGCTGATCACCGAGGAGCCGGGCCGGTTCCCACCGGCAGGAAGGTTCGGGGCTGTCAGTCGGAATGGGTAGCTTGGCACCGCAGAGAACTCTTGGGGGGCGGGGCTGATGGGCTTCAACGGATATCTGGTGCTCGGGCGCACGCAGGAGGCGGTGACGGAGTTGTTCGACTTTCCGCCGTCGGCCGAGATGAACGTGTACGAGCCGGCCGACTACCCCGACGGCTGGCGGGTGATGGGACTGCGGCCGTATCCGAACGAGAACCTGATCGGCGACGACCAGGTGAGGCACGTCGCCGACATCACCGGCGCGCCGGCGCTGGTGTGCCATGTCTTCCTGAGCGACTACGCGATCGTCCGCGGCTGCGCACCGGGCGGCGAGGTGTGGAGCGCGGAGCTCAACGTCCGCCTGGCGGTCGAGGCCGGCGTGCTCGAGGAGTTCGGTGTCACGCAGGACGACGACGGGCTCACCGCCGCCGAGTGGCAGGAGTGCGTCGACGCTGTCACCGCCCGCTGGGAGGCGGACCGCGCCCGGATGCTGGACCACGCGCTGTCCTGGGCAGCAGCGGCAGGGCACGAGGTCGACCCGGCGGGCGTCATGGAGGTCGTCTCCGGCACCGACACGTATGCCGAGGTGGCCGTGCACAACCTCTTCCGCAGCCTCGGCGTCCGCATCCCTCCCGCCTGACGCGGTCCGGGGCGTACAGACGCGCTGTCGGGCGGCCGCAGTGGTTGCTCGGGCGGAGTCCGCAGCGCGCCTGGTGCAGGGGCGTGGCCGGCGCCGTCTCGGCGGAGAAGCAGGTGCGCGCGTCGGCGCGCTCGGCGGTCAGGGAGCGCCGCTCCACGGATCGACGCGTGGCGGCGGCTCCCCGGGCCGCGTGGCGCCGAGGCCGTCCTCCGAGACCCGGTGCACCAGGTCGATCTTCGTGTAGGCGGGTCTTCCTGCCAGCCGGTACTTGGACTTGACGCGGTTGAGGTAGTCCTTGGCCGTGTTCGGGGTGACACCGGCGCGGCGGGCCGCGGACTTGAGGGTCATTCCGGAGGCGTAGTCCAGCAGGATCTGCAGCTCCTTGGGGGCCAGCCGCGGTCTGGTGGGGGCGCCGCCCTCCGGAGCGCGCCCGTCGCCGGCGCCGGTGATCCGGCCGAGCCACCAGGGCAGTACGGCGGCGGAGAAGTCGTTGCTGTAGACGCTCGGACGGCGGCCGCAGTGGTAGACGTCGTCCCGGACGGCGCCGTGGACCCGGAAGCCGAGGCTGCGCACCAAACCCTGGTATTCGGCGTTCGCGGTGGAGATGACCAGTTGCCCGTCGGCGAGGGCGGCCTGCCGGAGGATGTGGCGCAGCAGCTGGGCGCGGACGGCCTGGTCGGGGCAGTGCGCGGCGCCGAGGAAGAGACCGCCGCCGGCCATGGCCGCGCTGTGCTGCTGGAGCAGCGGCTCGATGCCGTCCGCCGTCCGCTCGTCGATCGGCATGAGGTTGGCGAGGCCTATCGCCCGCTCGTGCCGGTCGTAGGCGATGTGGAAGGCGGAGATGTCGTCGCCGGCCCAGCGCTCGGTCAGATGGTCGCAGCGACGCGCGTCGAAACCGCCGTCCAGAGCCCACTGGCGCATCAACCGTCCGATGTCGCCGGCGTCCGCGTCAGCGGCGGTGCGGAAGCGCACCGTGCTGGGCGCGGCAGGGAAGAGGTTCCGCCGGACCAGCGGGGCGGCCCCGAGGAAGAGCCCCTGCTCGGTGAGGACGGCGCGTTCCGCGCGGTCAGCGGCGCGGGCCAGCAGGGTGAGGCGGTAGTCGCGGGCGCGGACCCGTACGCTCTCGTGCGCTTCCGGCCGCCGCCACTGGTAGGCCAGTTCGAACACGGTCCGGTAGGGCTCGGTGATCTGGAGTCCGAGCGCGCCCCGGCCGACGACGCTGAGCGAGGCGAGCGAGGCGAAGTGGTCGGGGCCGCCGGGCAGGAGCCGCTCGTCGCCGGACCCCACGGTGGCGAGCAGCCGCAGGGCGTGGCGCCACTGCCTGCCGGGCAGTTCCCGGCCGAGCCGCTCCAGGATCTCCTCGGCCACCTGGTCGGCGATCGCGCCGGCTGCGTCCGGCGGCACACCGGCGTCCAGGGCGCGGCAGGCCACGTCGGCGATCAGCGGGATGCCGCCGGCGAGCCGGAGCACCAGGGCGCGACCGTCCGGGTCCGCTACGGCGGCGGCCCGCGCGGCGATCCGCTCCTCCGGCGCGGGCGCCAAGGTCACGGTGGCGGCATGCGTCCACTGCGGATCGGACAGGAGCGGCTTGCGGCTGACCACGACCACGGTCGGCCGCCTGTCACCGCAGCGGTCGAGTTCGCGGCGCAGGGCGTCCCGCCGCTGCCGTCCGTCGGCGCTGTCCACCACCACCGGCCGCCCGGCGGGTGCGGCCAGCGCCTGGCGCAGTACGGCCGGCCCGTCGGACCGGTCGAGGTCCACCCGCACCGAACCTTCGAGACCGGCCACGAGCGTGGACTTTCCGACCCCGAGCGGACCGGCCAGATTGACCAGCGGATATTCGGCCGCCGCGACGCGTAACTCCTCCAGAGCCGCCGATCCGGATTCCTCCGAACTCCTCACGGACACCGCCCTCCAGGCTCTCCGACCGCCGTCGCAGGACGATACCCAGCTCGGCCCACGCTGCCCAGACCGGGAACGCCACCGCGTGCCGGCGGCGCCGTCCGACGGCCGGTGGAGGTGGCCGGACGGGGTCAGACGTGGGTGGTGCCGGGGGCCGCGCGGGTGGCGATCCAGGCGTCGACGCGGGTCCACTGGGTGAGCAGCCACTCGCTGCGGGCTTCCCGTGTACGGGGTACGTCACCGGACCTGACGCGCCACCAGTGGGCCCGCACCGGCTGACGCAGGGGAATGCCCGTCCAGGCCGAGCGGACGCAGTCGATGACGTCGAGGCCGGAGTGCGCCACGAAGATCGCGTCGGCGGTCGGCGCCGCCTCCAGAGCCGCGAGCACGCCCGCGTCACGTGGTGGCAGGACGTAGTGCAGCCGCGCGGCACGTGCGGCCTTCCGCAGGCGCCCGTGACGGCGGAGGGAGGCGACCGCTCTGCGGTGGCGGCGCGGGGTGAAGTTGCCGCCTTCCGGGAAGAGGACCAGCGCGTCTCCCGGGCCGAGACCCGCGGCCAGCGCGCCGACCGCCTCCTGGTCCCTGCCGTCCTGCGCGGGCAGGAAGCAGTGCGGGACCTCGCTGACCAGTACGTCCAGGCACGGGTCCGCGCGCAGCGAGCCCTTGAGCACCGTGCAGGGGCGCACACCCGCCTCGCTGAGAAGCACATGGAGGACGAGGAAGGAGTCGCCCGGGCCTGCGTGCCGGGCGAAGACCAGCAGCGGCGGGCCGGGCTGCTCCGCCGGGGCCGGTATCCGAGGGGTGACGCACAGGTCGAGGCCGAACAGGGGGCGTGCCGCGGCACGTAGGTGTGCCAGCAGCCGGTTGAGCACCGCGTACGCGCCCGCGACACGTGCCTCACGCGCACCACGGCGGCCCGGAGGGTGGCGTACGTAGAGCGCCGCCGCCATGACGAGACCCGCACAGTCCGCCAGCAGGTAGAGGAGCAGGAAGCCGAGGACGCGGGCGGGCCGGGCCGGTCTGCGGGCGGCGAGGGACACCGCGCCGGCGAGGGCGGCGACGGCGAACAGCGCGGCCACGACCGGGACGAGCGCGAGCAGCAGCGGCACGGTGGTGGCGCGTCGCGCCACCGCGAGGGCCGCGGCGCCCGCCCGCCGGCGCGGACCGGCCGCCGCGGCGGCGGTGGCCGGTGGCGTGCTGCCCGGGCCGGCCGCCGGGCGCCGGGCCGTGGAAGGCGCCCCCTGCGGGCACCCCGTTCCGGGAAGCGCACCCGCGTCGGCCACCGGCTGCCGAGCGCCCGGCACGGCTTGCGGATCGCCCACGACCGGAGTTCCCTCGGCGGCAGGCCTCGCCGGAGCGCCCTCCCACGGGGGCGTCACCGCGACGCCTTTCCGCCGCCGGGGCCCGCGAGCGCTGCGTCCAGGTAGCGGGAGGACGCCGCGTACGCCGCCTCGATGCGCTGAGCCGTGCGACCGAACGTACGGTGGCGCAACTGGCCGAGAGAGCTGGGGCTCTCCTGCGCGGAGCCGCTGGGCAGTACGTGGACGGTCACGCCGCCCGGCAGTTCCGCCATGTCACGGGCGAAACGGTGGCGGCGGGCGATCTCGAAGGCGACGAGGGCGACCTCCCACGGCAACCGCGGTGGCCGCAGGGCGCGTTCCACCCGGCCCACCTGGAGGACGTACACCTCCTGTGCTCCCAGGGACACCGCCCGCGCGACGGGGATGCTGTTGACGAGTCCGCCGTCCACGAAGTGCTCGCCGTTCAGTTCGACGGGCGGCAGCAGGCCCGGTACGGCGCACGAGGCGAGGACCGCCTCGATGAGCGGGCCGTCCTCGAACCAGTGCTCGGCGGCCTTCTCGATGCCGGCGGCCACGCACTGGAAGGGTACGGCCAGGTCCTCGACCCGGCTGACGGGCAGGTGCGAACGGAGCAGGTCGTCCAGCGGACCGGGTGCGTACAGGTGGGTGCCGCTGCGTACGGCGGTGGTGAGCCGGCCGAGGAGCGAGCCGGTGAACACCCCGGCCCGGCCGAGCCCGGTCCACAGGTCGGCGAGGCGGTCGATGGCGGCGGGCGACGGCTCGGCGGCCACGGCCGCGCCGTTGATCGCGCCCACGGAGGTGCCGACGACCGCGTCCGGCCGGATGCCGACGGCGAAGAGCGCCTTCAGCATGCCCACCTCGTGGGCGCCCAGCGCCCCGCCGCCCCCCAGTACGAAGGCCCTTCGCGCGCTGTCGGCCGCTGCATCGTCCATAGCCCTCCCCTTGCCCCGGCCGGCCGCGTTCACGCCCGGACGACCCCGCACCCCGCCCGCCGGCGACCTGCGCCCTCTTGACACCCGGCCTTCGGGGGACTGGTCCGTCCGGGACGTCCGGGACGTCAGGGTGCCGGGACGGGCGGGGCGGGGTGTCGGAGGGGGCGGGCGAGGGCGGCCGCGGCGCGCAGGGGGGCCGAGCGGCCGCGGTCCGGGACGGTGTGCAGGGTGTGGCAGCGCGCGCCCCAGCGGTGCAGGAGGGCGTTGGCCGCGAGGAAGCCGGTGGTGGCGGCCCGCTCCATGAGGGCCACGGGGAGGTCGGTGCGGACGAGGTCGCCCGCGAGGACGAGGCCCGGGTCGGGGGTGGTGACGGTGGGGCGGTCGTGGTGGGAGCCGACGGGGAAGAGGGGGCAGTCGGCCTGCCACTCGTGGCGGGCGTCCACGACGCGGGCGTCGCGGGTCTCGGGGTAGAGGCGGTGGAGCTGGCGCAGCAGGAGGTCCTGCTGCGCCTCCCGCGCGGTGTCGTCGCGCAGTGCGTAGGCGTGCAGTTCGACCACGGAGCCGCCGGTCCGCGCGGCCCAGTCCGCGGCCTGGCTCTCCCACCGTTCCAGGACGCTGGCGTTGTCGAGCGGGCCGTAGCCGCTGGTGCCGAGGAAGCCGGGGCGGTCGCGGGCCACCGGGCGGTCGAGCCACAGCCGGGAGACCAGGAAGGGCGGAGCGGTGCGCAGGCGGGCGACGCGTTCGCGCCAGGGCCGGTCGCCGAGTCGCGGTGAGGCGCCCACCAGGGTGCGCAGGCCGGCGGCGTCCAGTGCGAGGACGACCGTGTCGTGACGGTCCGCGGTGTCGTCGGTCTCGACGACGTACCCGCCGCCGGGGACGGGGGTGACGCCGTGGACGGCCGTCCCGGTGCGTACGTCCGCGCCCAGCCCGTCCAGGTGGCCCCGCAGCGGTTCCCAGAGGGCCTGCGGGTAGGGGGCGTCGGGGACGTCGAAGAGCAGGCCCTCGCTGGAACCGAGGAAGTAGATGTGGAACATCAGCGCCATCTCGGCCGCGGACAGCTCGGCGGGGTCGGCGAAGAAGCTGCGGGAGAAGACGGAGAAGGCCAGGCTGTTCGCGGCCTGGGGGAATCCGATGGCGTCCAGGTACTCCGCGGCGCTGAGGTGGTCCAGGCGGCGGTAGACGTCCGGCACCCGCACGTCCAGCAGCGGCAGGGCGGCCACCGGGTGCATGCGCATCAGGTCGCGGACGGTGAAGGCGGGGCTCAGGGCGACGAAGCCGAGGGCGCTCAGCGGCGGGGTGCGCGGAACGTGCCGGAAGCTGTCGCGCAGGCCGCTGCTGTGCTGGAGCGGGTAGTCGGGCAGGCCGGTCAGCCCGGCGAGTCGCGGGTCGGTACGGCGCAGCAGCGCGCGCAGGTTGTAGTACTGGCGGAAGAAGGCGTGGAAGCCGCGGCTCATGGTGGCGTCGCTGCCGTCCGCGAGCCGCACGGGCCAGCCCGCCACCCGCCCGCCGAGGAAGGGCCGGCGTTCGTACACCGTGACCTCGACGCCGCGTTCGGCCAGCGCGGTGGCCGCGGTGAGTCCGGCGATGCCGCCGCCGACGACGGCCGCGGAGCGCGTACGCCCGGCGGGCCGCGGTGCGCCGGGGTGGGCGGGCAGCACACGGATCCGCCTGTCGCGTCCGGCGCGGCCGCCGCCGGGCCGCAGGAGTGCGCCGGTCACCGCGCCTCCCCCGCACCGGCGAGGGGCCGCGCGGTGTCCTGGACGCCGCCGGGCCGGCGGGCGAGCACGGTGTGCACGATGCCGGCCTGCCACCCGGCGACGGGCAGGACCCGCGGCGCGCTGAAACCGGCCCGGGCAAGACGTGCGGCGAAGGCGGCGGCGGTGTCGAATCCGGTCACGCTGCGCCAGAGGTGTCCGTAGAGCGCGCGGTTGCCGGTCAGGGCGCCGGCCGGCTGGACGATGCCCTTGCACACCGCCGTCCACACCGCGCGGTCCACCGGACGTCCGCTCAGCGCGTACTCGTGGACGGCGAGCCTGCCGCCGGGGACGAGGAGCGCGTGCACGCGGGCCAGGACGGCGTCGGGGTCGGTGAGGTTGCGGAAGAGGTAGGCGGCGAACACCGCGTCGAACGGGCGGCCCGACACCTCGTCGGGCAGCGCCTCGGCGGTGGCGTGCACGAAGGTGACGCGGTCCGGCCACCGTTTGGCCGCGGCGCGGCGCAGCATTCCCGCGGACGCGTCGACGGCGACGACGTCGGCGGCGGAAGCGGCGTGCAGCAGCGCGGCGGTGGACGCGCCGGTGCCGCAGCCGAGGTCGAGCACCCGCAGGCCCGCGCCGCCGTTCGGCAGGTCCAGCCGGCGGGCCGAGCGGCGCAGTTGACGGTGGTATCCGGGGTTGGCGGCGACGAGCGTGTCGTAGCTGCGGGCGCCGCGGTCGAAGGCGGCGGCCAGGTCGGTGTCGCGCAGGAGCACCATCACATCTCTCCTCGGATCCCGGGCCGGCCGGGAGGGGCCCCGGCGGGCGGCGGGGGTGGCGGGGGCGCCGGGGGGTCCACGAAGTGGCGGCGCGGAAGGGCGGGCAGCGCCGCGGCCGACCGGAGCATGCGCAGGACGGGCGTGTGCAGGCCGATCGCGAGGTCCTCGTGCAGGCGCGTGGCCCCGTCGAGGAAGCGCAGCAGCCGTACGGCGGGCACCTCGCGGAAGAGCCGGGGGAAGAAGTCGGCGCCGTCGATGACACCGCTGTCCAGCCCGTGCAGCAGGACCGCGTCCATGGCCGCCGACCGGGAGCGGTGCGGGCGCGGCGGGACGGGGACGCGGCCCGCCCGGTAGGCCCGCGCGATGGCCCGGCTCTGCCGCTGGATGGTGGCGAAGGTGTAGCCGGTGGCGGGGCGGGTGGCGCCCCCGGCGGTGCCGATGCGGAAGACCGCGGGGCCGCTGCTGCGGGCGAAGCGGCCGTCGGTCATGGGGATCGCGCCGGTCTCGGTGCTCGTGACGTCGAACTCCCCCAGCCGCAGCACCCGCCCGGTGTAGTCGAGCAGCGCGGCCCGGTAGGCGTCGGGGGTCAGTGCCCGGGCGGAGAACTGCGTGTATTCCACCAGCGCCTCGTGGGGCCCGGTGGGGAGGACGTAGGCGAAGGCCATGCCGTGCCGTGGCTGCGGGACGCGGAAGTCCATCCAGTCGGCCACGCGCGGGTCGAAGACCGGCCGGCGGGTGCGGACGAACCAGCCGTGGAAGTGCTGGAGCAGCAGGGTGCGCGCGGCGGGCGGCAGGGGGCGGGGCCGGGAATCGAACAGCCAGCGGGCGCGTATCGTCAGCCGGTTCCCCCCGGCGGTGGTGAGCAGCGCCTCGGCGCCCCCGCCGACCGCCCGTACCCGCTCCACCGTGCCCTCCGCGCGCCGCACCCCCGGAAGGCCGTCGAGGTGCGCGCCGACCAGCGCCTCGAAGTCGGACGAGCGGATCATCTTGTAGCGCAGCGGGGAGATGTCGCGGACGACCGCGCGGCCACGCCGGTCGTACACGCGCAGCCACCGCCACGACGCGCCCACCGCCCGCTCGTACGGCCCGGCCCCCGACTCCCAGAAGCACCAGGTGCGCGGCGGCGGACGCAGCCCGGACGACGAGGGCTCGACCACGACGAGCGACGGGACCCGGCCCGCGCCGGGAGGCGAGGTGAGCGCGTGGGCCAGCGACAGCCCTGCCGCGCCGGCTCCGACGATCGCGACGTCCGCGTCCTGCACGCCGTGCGCTCCTTCCCTCCGCAGCGGTGTCCCGTTCCCGCGCCAGCATTCCGTGACGGGAGGCGTATCGGATGCAGGCGCGGCACCGACTCACCCCAGGGGCCTCTTCCGGACCCCCGCGGGAGTCTTCGGGGGCGCCCCGAGGAGCCCGCACCGTCAGTGCGTCGGTTCCGGACGGCGCAGGCCGCCGAGCGCGGCACCGGCGGGCGCGGTGCGCAGGTGCAGCAGGCCGCGCCGGACATGGCTCTTGACCGTCCCCAGCGGCCAGCCGGTCCGCTCGGCGATCTGCGGCTGCGTCAGGTCCTCCCAGAACGCGAGGCGCAGGACGGTGGCCTGCGGCCCGCTGAGTGCCGCCATCGCCTGCGCGACGACGATGACGTCCAGCATCCGCTCGGGCTGCGTCTGCGGCTGCTCCGCCACGGCCGGTCCCGAACCGGCGGCGTTGATCAGCTCGGTCCTGCGGGTGCGCGCCGCGAGGGCGTCCGCCACCTTGCGGCGGGTGATGCCGACGAGCCACCCGGCGAGCGGTCCGCGGTCCGGGCGGAAGCGGCCGCGGCCGTGCCAGGCGGCGAGGAAGACCTGCTGCTGCACGTCCTCGGCCTCCCTGGCGTCGCCGAGCGAACGGCTGGCGAGCGTGTGGACCAGCGTGCCGAAGCGGCGGTAGGCGGCCACCACGCAGGCCTCGTCGCCCGCGGCGAAACCCGCTCCGATCTGCTCGTCGCTCAGGCCGTCCGCCGGCCACGACGGATCCTCACAGGTCTGTGGCCCGACGGTCATGACGCGTCTCCTTCGACAGTGCCCGGACCTGGCCGTGCCGCTCGTGACTCCCGGCCGGTCGGAGCAGCGTCGGCGGAGTGCGCCCCGTGCGACAACTCGCATCGAAAGTGCGTCGTATCCTGACGGGGTGTCACGCACCGCACGCCGCACGCCTCCCGACCCCCCGTCCGGCGAGGCCGGCGCCGGTATCACGACCGGCGCGCTGGCCCGGCGGCTCGGGGTGTCGCCCACCACGCTGAGGTCGTGGGACCGGCGCTACGGACTGGGCCCGGCGGTACGGCCCGGCGGCCGCCACCGGCGGTGGACTCCGTACGACGTGGCCGTGGTGGAGGAGATGTGCCGGCTGACGGCGACGGGGCTGCCGCCCGCCGAGGCGGCACGGCTGGCCCTGCGCGCACCCGCCCTCCCGCAGCCCCGAGGGGACGGGGCCCCTCCGGCCGGCGAGGCCGCACGCCCGGCCCCGCCCGCGCCCGCACTCGCACCCGCACCCGCACCCGCACCGGCGGCGCCCGGCCTCCCGCGGACGGAGCCGTCCGACGAGGAGGCACGCCTGGCGTGCCGAGGGCTGGTGCGGGCCGCGGTGCGGCTCGACGCCGCCGCCGTACAGTCGGGGCTCGCCGCTGCCGTGCGCCGGTACGGGCTGGTCGGGGCGTGGCAGGAGGTGATGGTGCCGGCGCTGCGCGCTGCGGGCCGCCGGTGGGAGTCCTCCGGCGACCGGTACGTGGAGGTGGAGCACCTCCTGTCCTGGCACGTCTCCAGCGTTCTGCGAGCCGAGGCGCTCGCCGCCGCGCCGCCGGACGCGGCCCGGGACACCGCCGTCCTGGCGTGCGTCCCCGACGAGCAGCACTCACTGCCGCTGGAGGCGCTCAACGCCGCCGCGGTCCAGGCGTCGGTGGCCACCCGCATGCTCGGCGCCGCCGTCCCCGTGGAGGCGCTCGTCCCCGCGGTACGCAGGACCGGCCCGCGGGCCCTGGTGCTGTGGTCGCAATCCCGGTCGACGAGCAACGTGCCCCTGGCCCAGCACCTGGCGGCCGCGCGGTGGGGGCTCCGGGGTGCCCGCACCCGGCCGCTCGTCATCGCCGCGGGGCCGGGCTGGCCGCCGGAGGTGGCGGGAACCGCGCGTCCCCGCACGCTGCCCGAGGCGCTCGGCCTGCTGCTGGACGCGTGCGGCGGAAGCTCCCGCTCCCTTCCGGAGGACCCCCGCCGGTGACGCCCGCCCGGTCGTGAGCCGGGGCCCGATCCGCCCGCACCGCGCGCGGGGCCGGGCGGATCGGGCGACGCGCCCCCCCTGGGGGACGGCCCGTACCGGGCGCTTCGCGGTCACGGCACCCGCGCGCCGAGCCGCTCCGGGACGGGCCCTCCTCGTCGCGGCGCCGCGCACGGTGCGTACGCCGCCGGTCGGGCGGTACGCGGCCGGCCACGTGCGGCGGAAGCTCCCGCTCCCTTCCGGAGGACCCCCGCCGGTGACGCCCGCCCGCTCGCGGGCCGGGGCCCGATCCGCCCGCACCGCGCGCGGGGGCGGGCGGCTCAGGCGACGCGCCCCCCTGGGGGACGGCCCGTACCGGGCGGTCCGCGGTCACAGCGCCCGCGCACTGAGCGCGCTCCGGGACGGGCCCTCCCCGTCGCGGCGCCCCGCACCGTGCGTACGCCGCCGGTCGGGCGGGACGCGGCCGGCCGCCCTCCCTGCACGCGCATGGCCGCACGCACGGCGGCTGATCGGGCGACTGCCGGGGGTGGCGGACGCCCGCGCGGGCGCGTCAGGTGCTCCGCTGGCCAGGAAAGCCGACGGTCGCCCGCGGCCGCCGCCGGGGCGCGACCGCTTCCGCCGTGCCCTCTGCCGGGCGACGGCCGCGCGGGTGCATCCGCCGGGCCGCTCGGCGGGGAAGTACCGGTGCCACGCACGAGGCCCGTCCGTGAGAGAGGAAGCGTGATGCCCCGGACGCAGGTCACCCCGCCCGGCCACCGGCCCACCACGCCGACGGGGAGCGGCACCGCCGCAGCACCGGGCACGGGCGCGAGCGCGAACTCCGCCCTCGGCACGGGCGCGGGCACGAACTCGGGCCCCACCACGGGCAGGGGCGCGGGCGCGGGTCTGCCCGCGAACTCCGACGCCAGGACAGGCACGAGCGCGAGCGCAGGCACCGACCTGGGCACGAACAGGAACACCAGCACGAGCGCAAACACGCCCCCCGGCCCGAACACAGGCCCCAGCCCCGGCACAGGCCCGAGCAGGGGCACAGGCACTGGCGCGAGCGCGGACACCAGCGCCAGCGCAGACACAGACGCCAACCACCGCACGGCCACAGGCCCAAGCGCCAGTGCCCGCAGGGACACGAACGCGGACACCAGCACGAGCCCCGGCCCCGGCTCGCACCCTTCGGCGGATGCCGAAACGCGCCGGACCCGCAGCAACGGCACCCATGCCGGTCCCGGCGGAGCCGGAGCGGAGGGGGTCGGCGTCGACGCGATCGACGTCTCCGCCGTCGACGCGGACGTATCCGGCGCCGTCGGTGCGGCGGCGCGACTGCTGCTGCGGGCCCGCGTCGCGCAGGCCGCGGCCGTCGACGCGGCGTTCGGCAGGGACGTGGCCGGGCCGGTCGCCCGGTTCGTCCTCGACGGCGGCAGGCGGATGCGCCCGCAGCTCCTGTGGTGGGCGATGCGCGCCTGCGCGCCCGGCGTGGCGGCAGCCGGGGACGTGGCCGGGGCGGCGTTGCAGGTGGCGGTCGGCCTGGAGCTGCTGCAGACGTGCGCCCTCCTGCACGACGACGTCATGGACGGGGGCCGGGTGCGGCGCGGCCGTCCGGCCTTCCACGCGGCCTGGGACGCGGCGCACGGCGGGACCCGCCGCGGGCCGCTGCGGCCGACCGGCGGTGAGTCGGCGGCCGTGCTCGCCGGGGATCTCGCGCTGACGTGGGCGGACGACGCGGTCGCCGCCGCGCCTGTCCCGCCGGACCGGGCGGGCGCGCTGCGCACCCAGTGGCAGCTGCTGCGTACCGAACTGGCGGCCGGCCAGTACCTCGACGTCCACGGGCAGGCGACGGCCTGCCGGGTGCCGCGGACCGCGGTGCGTACCGCACTGCTCAAGAGCGGGATGTACTCCGTGCAGCGGCCCCTCGTGCTGGGCGCCGTCCTGGCGGGCGCCCCCGCGGCCACCGCACGGGCCCTGTCCGCCGCGGGGCACTGCGCCGGGCTGGCCTTCCAGTTGCGGGACGACCTCAACGACGCCTTCGGTGATCCGGCGCGGACGGGCAGGCCGCCGGGGGCGGACATCCGGGCGGGCAAGCCGACCTACCTGGTGGCGGTGGCGTTCCGGCGGGCCGGGCACGCGGGCGACCGGCAGGCCCTGCGGGTGCTGGACGCGTGCGTGGGCGACCCCGGGCTGTCCGACAGCGCACAGGACGAGGTGCGGCGGGTGCTGGAGGCCACCGGGGCCCGCCGGGTGGTCGAGTCGGACATCGCCGGACTGACCGTACGGGCCCTGCTCCACCTGCGCGGCCCGGGAGCCGGTCTCGGTGCGGATGCCCGGCGCCGTATCGAAGACCTGGTCACGACCGTCGCGGGGGTGCCGTCGCCGGAGGGGACGGCGGGCCGCGGGGCCGACGTGGACCCCGCGATCGCCGCGGAACTGGCCGCCGCCGAGGAGGCCGCGGACGAGGAGGGCACGTGGTGATGCGTACCGTGGCGGGCCGTACCGACCACGTCGTCGTGGTGGGCGCCGGGCTCGCGGGCCTGTCGGCCGCGCTGCACCTGCTCGGCGCGGGACGGCGGGTCACGGTCGTCGAACGGGACGCGCAGCCCGGCGGCCGGGCGGGGCGGCTGACGCTCGGCGGGTTCAGCCTCGATACCGGCCCCACCGTGCTGACCATGCCGGACATCGCCGACGAGGCCTTCGCTGCCGTCGGCGAGCGCCTGCACGACCGGGTCGGCCTGATCCCCCTTCACCCGGCCTACCGCGCGCGGTTCGCCGACGGCAGCGCGCTGGACGTCCACACCGACGCCGAGGCGATGGAGGCCGAGGTGCTCCGCTTCGCGGGGGCCCGCGAGGCGGCGGGCTACCGGAGTCTGCGCGGCTGGCTGGAGCGGCTGTACCGGGCGCAGATGCGTCGCTTCATCGACGCCAACATGGACTCCCCCTTCGGGTTGCTGAACGCGGACCTCGCGCGGCTGGCCGCGCTCGGCGGCTTCGGCCGCTGGCAGCCGCGTGTCGAGCGGCATCTGCGCGACGAGCGGCTGCGCCGGGTCTTCACCTTCCAGGCGCTGTACGCCGGGCTCCCTCCGTCCCGGGCACTCGCCGCCTACGCCGTCATCGCCTACATGGACACGGTGGGCGGGGTGTATTTCCCCCGCGGCGGCATGCACGCCCTTCCCCGGGCCATGGCGGACGCGGCGGGCGACGCCGGGGCCGACATCCGCTACGCCCACGAGGCCGTGGCGCTGGAACGGCGCGGCTCGCGCGTGACCGCCGTCGTCACCCCGCACGGCCGGATCCCCTGCGACGCGGTCGTCCTGACCCCCGATCTGCCGGTCGCCTACCGGCTGCTGGGACGCGAGCCCCGCCGCCCGCTGGCCCTGCGGCACTCCCCGTCGGCGGTCGTGCTGCACGCCGGGACCGATCGCACCTGGCCCGAACTGGCCCACCACACGCTGTCGTTCGGGGCCGCCTGGCGCACCGTCTTCGACGAGCTGACCCGCACCGGGCGGCTGATGAGCGACCCGTCGCTGCTCATCAGCCGGCCCACCACCCACGACCCGTCGCTCGCGCCGCCCGGCCGCCATCTGCACTACGTCCTCGCGCCGTGCCCCAACACGGTGACCGGCCCCGGCTCCGGCGACTGGGCCGCCCTGGCGCCCCGCTACCGCGACAGCATCCTGCGCGAGCTGGACCGCCGGGGGCTCACCGGGATCGCCGACTCCGTCGAGTGCGAGCACCTGGTGACACCCGCGGACTGGCAGGCGCTCGGCCACGGCGCCGGCACGCCGTTCTCCGTGGCGCACACCTTCGCCCAGACCGGGCCGTTCCGCCCGCGCAACCTGCCGCGCGGCACCGAGAACGCCGTACTCGCGGGCTGCGGCACCACCCCGGGGGTCGGCATCCCCACCGTCCTGATCTCCGGCAAGCTCGCCGCCGCGCGTGTCACGGGGCTGCCCTCCCTCGTCGCGGTGCGGCCGCGGGCGCCGCGGTCCCCGGCGACCGGCGGGGTGCCGCGGTGACCGCCCGCGCGGTGCGGCGCTCGCTGGACCGCGCCGGTGTCACCGATCCGCGCCTGCGCGCCGCCTACCTGCGCTGCCGCGACCTGCACGCCCGGCACGGCAGGACGTACTACCTGGCCACCGGCCTGCTGCCGCCCGCCAGAAGGCCGGCCGTCCACGCCCTGTACGGCTTCGCCCGCTGGGCCGACGACATCGTCGACAGCCTCTCCCCCGGGACGTCCCCGCAGCAGCGGGCCGACGCCCTCGACCGGTTCGAACAGCGCCTGCACGCGGGCCTGCTGGCCGGCGACAGCCCCGAACCCGTCGTCCACGCCCTGGCCGACACGGCGGCCCGCTACCGCATCGACCACCGGCACTTCACCGACTTCCTGGCCTCCATGCGCGCCGACCTCGTCGTCACCGACTACGCCGCCTACACGGACCTGCAGGCGTACATGCACGGCTCGGCCGCCGTGATCGGCCTGCAGATGCTGCCCGTCCTCGGCACCGTCGTGCCGCGCGAGCAGGCGGCCCCCTACGCCGCCGCGCTCGGGGTGGCCTTCCAGCTCACCAACTTCCTGCGGGACGTCGGCGAGGACCTCGACCGCGGCCGTGTCTACCTCCCGCAGGATCTGCTCGGCGCCCACGGCGTCGACCGCGAACTGCTGCTGTGGAGCCGCCGCACCGGCAGGTCCGATCCCCGCGTCACCGCCGCCCTCCAGGCCGCCGAGGACCTGACCCGCGGCGTCTACCGCGAGGCCGAACCCGGCATCGCGCTGCTCGACCCGGTCTCCGGACCCTGCATCCGCACGGCCTTCACCCTCTACCGCGGCATCCTGGACGCCATCGCCCGCGACGGCTACACCGTGCTGCACCGCCGCTCCGCGGTGGGCCGAAGGCGCCGCGCCGCCGTCGCCGGGGCGGGTCTGGCGCGTATCGCCGCCGCGCGGCTGCGGGCCCGGTACGCCGACCGGCCGCCGTCCTCCCCCGGCGGCGCCCGGCGGACGCTGCCCGCACCCGCCCCGGAGGACGCGCCGTGACGCGGCGGGCGGCCCGGAACCGCTACCCGCTGCGGCTGCGCCGCCACCCCGTCCCGTGGGCGCGGCAGCCCCCCACCTGGCGCGACGCCCGCCCCTCGCTCATCGCGGACGCGCTGCGCGCCGCGCAGGCACGCCCCACCGGCAACTGGTACGTCGTCGGGGCCTCCCGGGAGACCGCCGGGGACCGCCCGCTCGCCCGCACCGTCGCGGGCGAGGAGGTCGTCGTCTGGCGCGGCCGCGCCGGAGCGCCGGTCGCCGGGCCCGGCATCTGCCCGCACCTGGGGGCGCCGCTGCGCGACAGCCCGGTGTGCGGCGGCGTCCTGCGCTGCCACTGGCACGGACTGGCCCTGGACGGCTCCCCGTACGCGGGCTGGCAGCCGTACCCGGTGCACGACGACGGAGTCCTGGTCTGGGTCCGCCTGGACCACGTCGGCGGCGAACCGCCGCTGCCCGCCCCGCTCGTACCCGGCCGCCCCGTCCTGGCGCGGTCGGTGGACGCGGTCTACACCGGCGTCGGCCGCTGCGAGCCCGAGGACGTCGTCGCCAACCGCCTCGACCCCTGGCACGGGGCCTGGCTCCACCCCTACTCCTTCGCCGACCTCACCGTGCTGCCCGACGCGGACGGCGGGATCGCCGTCGACGTGTCCTTCACGCTCACCCCGCGTCTGGTGGTCCCCGTCCGCGCGGTCTTCACCGCCCCCGGTCCGCGCACCGTCGTCATGCGCATCACCGACGGCGAGGGCACCGGCTCGGTCGTCGAGACCCACGCCACGCCGCTGCGCCCGCCCGGCCACGCCCAGCCGCACACCGCCGTGGTCGAAGCGGTCCTCGCCACGAGCGACCGCCCCGGCTTCGCCGCCGCCCGAGCCGCCGCCGCCCTCCTGCGCCCACTGATGCGCGGTACCGCCCGCCGCCTCTGGCGCGACGACCTCGCCTACGCCGAACGGCGCTACCACCTCCGCAGCCTCACCCGCTTCCCGGGCTGACACCCCGGCAAGCGGCACTCCCCCGCCCCCGGCGGGCCACCCGGAGCCCGCGTTGACGCCGATCCGGCCGAGGCGGGCACCATCGCTCCCCCGGCTGTGTCCCGGCCGCAGCGAACCGCGCTCCGGCTACTCCACGACGAGGCTGTCGATGTTCGCGCCGATGGCCTTCGTGAGGGTCACACGGACGGTGACGCCCGTCCCCTGCGGGAGGGTGGCGGTGCAGGAGGCGGTCTTCCAGGCGTCCCAGCCGCCGGTCGGCGGCATGGCGAGGGAGGTGATCTTCGTGCCGTTGACGTCGATGTCCGCGGGCCGGTCCGTGTCACCGCCGTTGGCGTAGCGGACGAGGAGCTGCTTCTTCCCGGCGGACGGCACGTCGACGGTCCAGGAGATGGTCGATCCGGCCGACGTCCCGTTGAAGTCGGCGTAGCCCGTGCCGGTGTAGCCGGGGTGGAGGGTGTCCACGACGAAGGTGCTGTCGAGCCGTGCGTCCTCGGCCTCATGAACCGTGCCGCCGCCGACAGCGGGGAAGGCGGCGCCGCTGGGTTCCACGGTCGCGACGGTTCCGCCGTTCGTGCTGACGGGGATCTCCGCCGTGACAACGCCCGGGACCTTCGTCCGAGCGTTCCACACGCTGCCGGATCCGCCGCCGCTGAGGATCGCCGCCGCCTCGCTGGTGAAGGCCGGCAGGGTGGCGCGCCTGCGGTACCAGCCGACACCCCGGTAGTAGTCACCTCCGCCGTCCGCGCCGTCCTGGGCGTTCCAGGTGTGCGGGACGCTGAGGGCGGTCCATGCGCTGTCGTTGAAGGCGGGCGCCTGCGCGCCTGTGACGTCACCCTTGTGGAAGCGCCACCCGGAGCACGTGCGCAGGGCGGGCGGGGCGTAGGTCCGCGGGGTGACCGGCGCGGCGCCGGCCGTGCCCGCCGCTCCGAAGGTGACGAGCGCGCCGCCCGCCATTGCGCCGAGCAGCTGGCGGCGGCTGGTCGTTCGGGCCGGTGGTGGCCAGGGGCGAATCCCAGTTGCTTGACCTGCACGGATGCCATGTTCTGCAGGCGCACGGTCAGGGTGTGTGGCCCAGTTCCTCGGACATGGCCCGGGCAGAGCGCAGGAGTTCGGACGACAGCCCGGCGAGTGCCTCCTCGGACACTCCGCGCGCCGGCATCACCAGGGTGACGACGAGCGGAAGGGACTCGCCCGCGGTGAACACCGGCGCCGCCACCGAGGTGACGCCGGGGATGACCCCGCCGGCGGTGGCGGCCACACCGTCCGCGCCCAGCACCTCCGCGGTGATCCGCCGGACCTCCTCACGGGTGGCGGTGTCCAGCGTGTCGCACTCCAGTTGCGCGCACAGGACGGGGCCGGTGAGCTGTCGGGGCAGATGGGCGAGGAAGACGCGCCCCAGAGCCGAGTTCAGCAACGGCATGGTGGCGCCGACCCGGACGGTGACGGGCAGAGCGTGGGCGCCGTACTCCCAGCGGACGACGACGGGACCGTTGTCGCCCCACACCGCCAGGTTGACCGCGTGCGAGGTGCGGTTCCGCAGGTCCGGCAGGTGCTGGCTGACCAGGGCGACCTCGTCCATCCTGCGCAGCGACTCGACGCCCAGCCGTCGCAGGGCCGGGCCCATGTCGTACAGCCCGGTGGCGGGCGACCGCGCCACGAGTCCGACCCGGGACAGGCTCACCAGGTAGCGGTGGGCCTTGCTCGGCTGCATCCCGCTGGCGGCGGCGAGCTGCGTGAGACCCATCGGGCCGCGCCCCTCCTCCAGGGCGCGCAGCACCGTCATCGCCAGTTCGACGGACTGGATGCCCTGGCGTGCCGGCGCGGCGTCGTCGCTCTCGCCGCCGGGGGGAAGCTGCGCTGTCACAGGCGTGATCATAGTGACGTCAGCCCGCCGGTACGGGACCGGTCATCGCGCCCAGCAGCTCGCCGGCCAGCCGCGCGGTCGCCTCGGGGCCGCGGGCGGTGCCGAAGACGTAGAAGTCGGGCCGGACGGCGACGGCCGAGCAGCCGAGTTCGGCGAACCACCGGCGATAGGTGCCGTCGACGTCGTGGACGTGGCGCACGCCCGCGGCACGGCCGGACCGTTCGCCCGGGGCGACGACGGACGCGCCTGCCCGGGTCAGGGCGCCCAGCACGGGAAGGCGCTCCGGCTCCGGTCCGAGGCCGGGCGCCAGGAGCAGGTGGAAGCCGCCGCCCACGACCTGGTCGAGGAGGTCACGGCGCAGGCCGTCGTCCACCACGCCCTGCGTCGACAACTGCCCGCGCCCCGGCCCCGACGTGCGGGCGAACATCCCTTCGGCCAGATCCGGGAGGCGTACGGGTTCGTGTGCCGCGCCCACCGCGCGCCGGGCGAGCAGGGCGCGGTCGCGCTCCGCGGCGCGTTCGGGGTCGCGGAGGGTCTGGAGATGCCCGAGCTCGATACCCCGCTCGGTCACCGCCCGTACGTGCGGCTCGCGTTCTTGCTGGTAGGTGTCCAGGAGCTGGTCGTCGGCGGCGGCGCACAGGACGAGGTCCAGCTTGAAGGCGAGGTTCTGGGCGTCGCGGAATCCCGAGCACATGCCCTGCCCGAGGAAGGGCGGCATCTGGTGGGCCGAGTCGCCGGCGAGCAGGACGCGGCCGTGCCGCCACCGGTCGGCCACCAGGGAACGGAAGGTGTACGTCGCCACCCGGATCAGCTCGGCGTCACCCGGAGCGAGGAAGCCGCCGACACGTTCCCAGACGCGGGCGGGGGCACGCTCGGTGGTGAAGGCGTCCGCGGAGTCGAGCATGAAGCTGAACCTGTGGTGCGCGGGCCCGAGCGAGATGATCGAGGTCGGGCCCGCGGGGTCGCCGAGCTGGAGCGCGGGCGGGACCGCCGTCGGGCGGCGGAAGCGGAAGTCGCACACCATCCAGGGCTCGGCGAAGCCGTAGTCGTGCAGGCCGGTGCCCAGCGCGGAGCGGACGAAGCTGTTGCCCCCGTCGCAGCCGACCACGTAGCGCGCGGCCAGCCGGCGCCGCCCGCCGGGGCCGTCGACGGTGAGCCGGACGCCGGACGGGTCCTGCTCCAGGGCGACGACCCGGTGCGCGTGCCGTACGTCCACCCGGGGCGCCGAGCGGCAGACCCGGTCGAGGGCGTCCTCCAGGTCGGGCTGGTACATCATGTACCACTCCGCCCAGCCGCTGCGGCCCACCTCGGCGAAGCGCTGCTCGATGAGGAGGTCGCGGCGGGCGTTGCGCCATTCGTACGTGGGCTGGACGCGCAGCTTCGGCAGCAGTTCGCCGGCGACCCCGAGCCGGGCCAGGGTGCGCATGGTCTCGTCGTCGAAGCTGGCGGCGCGCGGCAGGTTGTACAGGCCCGGATAGCGTTCGAGCACCAGCACGCTGTGGCCCGCGCGGCCCAGCAGTCCCGCGAGCGCCATGCCCACCGGGCCGTAGCCGACGACCGCGACGTCCACGGTGTCCTCCGTGCCGTCGCGGGCCGGGACGGCCGGCCCGTCCGCGCCCGGGCCGCCCGCGGCCGGATCCGCCGATCCCATCAGGACACCTCCGTCTGACTGCGTGCTCCGGATGCGCGACCGCGTCCTGCCCGGGACGGTGCGCGAGGGTTGACACCGACGGAAGCTACGTTTCACTATCCAGGAAGTCAATGCATATAAGTGAAATCCGGAAGGCGGCGTCAGTGCGGACCATCGGCCTTGAGGAGCACTTCGTCACGCCCGACCTGGTGGATTACGGCGCCGGGTCGGCGTCCATCGCCCAGCCGGCGCGGTGGAAGGAGGCCTCGCAGCGGCTGCTCGACCTCACCGGCGAGCGGCTGGCGGAGATGGACGCGGCCGGTCTGGACATGCAGGTGCTGTCGCTGAACTCCCCCGGCATCCAGGCCGAACCGGACGCCCGGACCGCCGTCGCCCGCGCGGCCGCGGTCAACGACCTGCTCGCCGGGGTCGTCGCCGACCGTCCCACCCGCTTCGCGGGCTTCGCGGCCCTGCCGCTCCAGGACCCGGCGGCGGCCGCCGCGGAGCTGGAGCGCGCGGTGACCGGGCTCGGCCTGCGCGGCGCGCTGGTCAACGCGCACACGCAGGGCCGCTACCTCGACGACCCTGCGCTGCGCGTGGTCTGGGAGCGGGCCGAGGGCCTTGACGTGCCGCTCTACCTCCATCCCGCCAACGGTGTGGACACCCCGCACGTGCTGGGCGGCCACCCCGAGCTGATCGGCCCGATGTGGAGCTGGGGCACGGACACCGCCTCGCACGTCCTGCGGCTGGTCTTCGGCGGTGTCTTCGACGACTTCCCGGAGGCGAAGCTGCTGCTCGGGCACATGGGCGAGGGCCTGCCGTACGTGCTGTGGCGGCTGGACTCGCGCTGGGGCTTCCACCACCACCACGAGGTGGAGCTCGCCCGGGAGCGGCCCTCGGACTACCTGCGCCACAACCTGTACATCACCACCAGCGGCGTCTGCTCGGCGCCACCCCTGCTGTGCGCGCTGCTCGCCCTCGGCCCCGAGCACATCCTCTTCGGCACCGACCACCCGTTCGAGGACATGGCCGAGGCCACCGCCTTCCTCCGTACCGCCCCCGTCAGCGAGGCCGACCGGGCGAAGATCGCCCACGGCAACGCGGAGCGCCTGCTCCGCCTCTGAGAACGAGTCCCGCGCACCGTCACCGCCTTCCTGCCCGAGGAGCAGCCCGCCATGACCGAGGACACCCGCACACGCCACTGGATCGACGGCACATGGGCCGGCTCGCCCCGCAGCGGGACCAGTGTGAACCCCGCCACCGGCGAGGAGATCGGCACGTACGCCGACGCCGACGCCGCCACCGGGCAGGCCGCGATCGACGCCGCCGACCGGGCCTTCGCGCAGGGCACCTGGCGGCTGGACCCGATGCGGCGGGCCGCCGCCCTGAGCCACCTCGCCGACGCGTACGTCGCGCGCGCCGAGGAGGTCGTGGAGACCCTGACCTTGGAGAACGGCAAGCTCCGTCCCGAAGCCGGCTTCGAGGCGCACTTCGTCCCGCGCGCGCTGCGCTTCGCCGCCGGCCTGGCGGTGCACCCGCACGGCCGGGTCACCGACACCCGGCCGGGCCGCCAGGCGCTGTCGATCCGGCAGCCGGCCGGGGTCGCGGGCATCGTGGTGCCCTGGAACTCCCCGGCGTATCTGTGCGTCCGCGCGCTGGCCCCGGCCCTCGCGGCGGGTTGCACCGCGGTGGTGAAGATGCCGGCGCAGGCCGCCCGGACCGCGGCACTGATGAGCCAGATCCTCGCCTCCGTGCCCGAGATCCCGGCGGGGGCGGTCAACGTCGTCGTCGAGTCCGGCTCCGACGTCGCACGGCTGCTGGTCGACTCGCCGCAGGTGCCCGTGATCAGCTTCACCGGCAGTACGGCCACCGGCCGCGTCATCGCGGCGCAGGCGGCGGCCCGCTTCAAGCGGGTGGGGCTCGAACTGGGCGGCAAGACACCCCATCTGGTCTTCGCCGACGCAGATCTGGACGCGGCGCTCGCGACAGCGGTGCAGTCCTGCACGGTCTTCGCCGGGCAGTTCTGCATGACCGGCAGCAGGGTGCTGCTCCAGCGGGAGATCGCCGACGACTTCACCACCGCCCTGGCCCGGCGCCTGGAGGCCGTACGGCCCGGTCCCGCCTCGGACCCGGCGAGCGAGATCGGCCCGCTCATCGACACGGCGTCCGTCGCCCGGGTCGACGCGGCGGTGGAGGCGGCGATCGCGGCGGGCGCGAAGCCGCTCGTGCGGGGCGGCCCCAGTACCCGGCCCGAACTGGCGGGCGGCGCCTTCTACCACCCGACGCTGCTCGCGGTGTCCGACACCTCGCTGCCGATCGTGCAGGAGGAGACCTTCGGCCCTGTGCAGACCGTCCAGGTCTTCGACTCCGAGGACGAGGCGGTCGCGCTCGCCAACGCCACCGAGTACGGCCTGAGCGCCTGCGTGTGGACGCGGGACGCCGACCGGCCACTGCGCGTGGCGCGACGGCTCGACGCGGGACTGATCTCCGTCAACAGCTGGGCCAACCTCACCGTCGAGTTCGAGGAGGGCGGCTACAAGTCCAGCGGTGTGGGGCGGCTCGGCGGCCTGGCGTCCGTGGAGGACTTCCTGGAGCACAAGCAGATCACCCAGGATTTCGCGCCCTTCGGCGGCTGACAGCCGCCCGGCCGCGGGCCGTCTGCCCGGGCCCTGCCCGACTCTTGCCTGTTATCACATATAGCGCCTAGTCTCGCGCACACGCCGCACCTGCGCCGGCGCCCCTTCCCGCACCCCCTTCTGTCAGGAGGCCGCAGATGGCCGAGCAGCGCGACGCCGCGACGTTCCGGGTCGGCGAGCACACGATCACCGCACTCACCGCCCACCCCGCCGCGCCGGGCGGGAGGCCCCTCGTCGCGGCCCTGCCGGGCGGCACGTACAACGCGCGGTACTTCGACGTCGCCGGCTCGTCCGCGGGATCGTTCATGGACGTCGCGACGAGGAACGGCTACCGGGTGGTGGCCTTCGACCGCCCCGGCTACGGCGGCAGCACGCCGCTGGAGCCGCACGCCAACACCTTCGCCCGGCACGCGGAGCTGCTGTCCGAGGCCGTCGCCCAGGCGGCCGCGCGCTACGGGGCGGACCAGGTGGTGCTGGTCGGGCACTCCATCGGCGGGATGATCGCGCTGACGATCGCCGCCGGGGACCCCGGCTTCCCGCTGATCGGCGTGTCGGCGACCGGGATGGGCGCCGTCATCCCGCCCGGTGGGGCGGCCGAGGCGCTCGCCACGCTGCCCGCGGACGCGACGGTGGACCTGCCGTACGAGGAGCGGGACCGGGTGATGTTCGGGCCGCCGTCCACCTACCGCGCCGAGGGGCTGGCGCAGGCGCGCGGCTCGTACGCGCCCGTCCCCGTACAGGAGCTGATCCAGGCGCCGCGGTGGCCCGCGGAGCACCTGCCCGCGCTCGCCCCGAGGGTCCGCGTGCCCGTGCACAACGCCCTCGCCGAGTTCGACGCCCTGTGGGACAGCGCGCCGGGCAACGTGGCGCGCTTCGCGGCGATGTTCACCGCGGCGCCCTTCGTCGAGGCGGCCGTCGCGCGCGGTACGGGCCACTGCATCGATCACCACGCCCTCGGCTTCGCGCTGCACCTGCGGCAGCTGGCGTTCGCCGAGGAGTGCGCCGCCTGGGCGGCGGGCCGGCCGTGAGCGGGGAGCACGGCCCCGGGCGCCTTCCGCGCAGCGTCCCGGTGCTGATCGCCGGCGGCGGGCCGGTCGGTTTGGCCGCGGCGGTGGAGCTGGGGCGCCGCGGCGTGCGCTGCCTGGTCGTGGAGCCGCGTCCGGCGGTGTCCCGGGCCCGGCCCCGCTGCAAGACCCTCAACGTCCGCACCATGGAGCACCTGCGCCGCTGGGGCCTGGCCGGACGGCTGCGCGAGCGCGCACCGCTGCCCGCCTCCTGGTCGCAGGACGTGGTTTTCTGCACCTCGCTGGCCGGCCGCGAGCTGCACCGCTTCTCCGGCGTGCTGGGGCTGGTGCCGGAGGGCGAGCGCTTCGCGGAGACCGGGCAGCAGGCGCCGCAGTACGTCCTGGAGGAGGTGCTGCGGGAGGCCGTCGGCGAGCTGGCGGCGTGCGAGCTGGTGCTGGGGTCGCGGGTCGCCGCCCTCAGCCAGGACGGCGACGCGGTGACCGTCACGATCGAGGACGCCCACGGCGGGCGCGCCACCGTCACGGCTGACTACGTCATCGGCTGCGACGGCCCACGCAGCACCGTACGCGAGCAGATCGGCGCCTCCTACCGCGGCGGTTCGGCGCTGCGCCCCAACTTCGGCCTGGTCTTCCGCAGTCCCGGCCTGTGGGACCACGTACGGCACGGGCCCGCTGTGCAGTTCTGGCCCGTCAACCCCGCAGCGCCCGCGCTGCTCGGGCCGCTCGACCGGCGGGACACCTGGTGGGCGATCGCCTTCGGGGTCGACCGGGAGACCGGGGAGCGGGAGGCGCACCGCCTGATCGACGCCGCCGCCGGGCGCCCGGTCCAGGCCGAGGTGCTGTCGACCGACCCGTGGACGGCCCGGATGCAGATCGCCGACCGGATGCGCCTCGGCCGGGTCTTCCTCGCCGGCGACGCGGCGCACCTGAACCCGCCGTTCGGCGGCCACGGGCTCAACACCGGGATCGGGGACGCCGTCGACCTGGGCTGGAAGCTCGCGGCGGTGCTCGGCGGCTGGGGCGGCCCCGCGCTGCTGGCCAGCTACGAGGCCGAGCGGCGGCCGGTGCAGGAGCGGGTCGTCGCGGAGGCGACCGCGAACATGCGGGTGCTGTCCACCGAGCTGCTGGCCGGCAACCTGGACGATCCCGACGACGCCGGGGCTACCGCCCGCCGGGCGGCGGGGGAACGCATCCGGCAGACCAAGACCGCCGAATTCCACTCCCTGGACCTGGTCCTGGACCTGCAGATCGGCCCGTCCCCACTCCTCCCGGAGGGCGCGGGCGGGACGGTCGGGAGGCGGCTGCCGCATCTGTTCCTGGACGACGGCCGCTCGCTGTACGACCTGCTCGGTCCGGGCCTCACCCTGCTGACCGCCGGGCGCGGCGCGGTCGAGGACGCGATCGAGGAGGCCGCCCGGGCGCGCGGTGTGCCGCTGGCGGTCGTGGACCTCTCGGCCCTGACCGCCCGCGACGTCGCCGCGCACCTGGGCGCCCGCCGCGTGCTGGTGCGGCCCGACCAGGTGGTCGGCTGGCTGGGTGACGGTGCGCTCCCCGACGCCCGCGGCCTCGTTGACACGCTGAGCGGCGGCCCGCCCGCCCCTGCCCGCCCCCGCTCCGGCCCCGACAGAAGGTGAACCGATGTCCCACGACCGCATCGACGTCCACGCGCACTACCTGGGCGGCACCGTCGCCGAGCTGTTCGCGTCCGGATTCACGCTGCCCGGCGGCTACCGGATCCCCGCGGGCTGGACCCCGCAGGCCGCGCTCGACTTCATGGACCGCAACGGGATCCGCACCCAGATCCTCTCCGCCCCCTGGCCCTTCGCCGGCACACCGGAGGACCCCGGCTTCGCCACCCGCTTCTGCCGTGCCGTCAACAACGAGTGCGCCGAGCTGATCGCCGCGTACCCCGACCGCTTCGGCGGCTTCGCCGCGGTGCCGTACGACAGCCCGGACGCGATGCTGGCCGAGATCTCCTACGCGCTGGACGTCCTGGGCCTGGACGGCGTGCTGCTGACGTCCAACGGCCAGGGCCATTACCCCGGCCGGCCCTTCCACGAGCCGGTCCTGGCCGAACTCGGCCGGCGCGGGGTGCCGGTGCTGCTGCACCCGACCGACTGCCCGCACGTGGACGTGCTCGGCTTCGGCCGGCCCAGCTCGGTGTGCGAATACCCCTTCGACACCGCCCGCGCCGTCGTCAACGCCCTCTACACCGGGGTCTTCCGGCGGCATCCCGGCCTGCGGCTGATCCTCGCGCACTGCGGCGGCGCGCTGCCCACCCTGGGCTGGCGGATCGCCGAGCACACCACCATGGGGACCGGCCCCGACGACGCCGACATCGACCCCGACCATGTCGCGCAGGTGCTGCGCGGCCTCTACTACGACACCGCGCTCGCGGGCGCCGCCCACTCGCTGCTGCCCACGCTCCAGGTCACCACCGCCGGCCACGTCCTCTTCGGCTCCGACTGGCCCGCCGCCCCGGAGGCCACCGTACGGCGCAACACCGACAACCTGCTCGCCTTCCCGGGCCTGAGTGCCGCCGAGCTGGCCGGTGTGGAGCGCGGCAACGCCCTCGCGCTCTTCCCCCGCCTTGGCTCCGCCGGGCCCGGGGACAAGGAGGACCCTTCCGCATGAGCACCGCCCCGGCCGCCCCCGGCCGTACCGCCGTCGGCATCTCCCCCGGCGTGCTGCGCCAGATCGAGGACCGCGTGCTGTGGCTGTCCACCGCGATCGTCCATCACGCAAACCGGGTACGCCCCAACGCCTCCGGCCTGAAGGTCGGAGGCCACCAGGCCTCCAGCGCCTCCATGGTGTCGATCATGACCGCGCTGTGGTTCCGCCACCTACGGCCGCAGGACCGGGTCTCGGTCAAGCCGCACGCCTCGCCCGTCCTGCACGCCGTCAACTACCTCCAAGGCAGGCTCGACGCGGCCTATCTGCCGACGCTGCGCGCCTTCGGCGGCCTCCAGAGCTACCCGAGCCGGACCAAGGACCCCGACCCCGCGGACTACTCGACCGGCTCCGTAGGCATCGGCGCCACCGCGACCGTCTGGGGCGCCCTGGCCCGCCGTTACGTCCACCCGGAAGCGGGCGGCGCGGCCGGGCGGCAGTACGCGCTGCTCGGCGACGCCGAACTGGACGAGGGCGCGATCTGGGAGGCGGTGCTCGACCCGCAGGTCGCGGGCCTCGGGGAGATCGTGTGGATCGTCGACCTGAACCGGCAGTCCCTGGACCGCGTGGTGCCCGATCCCGGCGCGACACGCCTGGAGGGCATGTTCGCCGCAGCGGGCTGGCAGGTGGTCACCGTCAAGTACGGGACGCTGCTGCGGGAGCTGTTCACCCGCCCCGGCGGGGAGGAGCTGCGCGAGCGCCTCGACACGATGCCCAACCCGGAGTACCAGCGGCTGCTGCGCTGCCCCGCCGCCGAGCTGCGCGAACGGCTGCCCGGCAAGGGCCCCGGCGCCGGGCGGGTCGCCGCGCTGCTGGACGGGCTGGACGACGCGGAGCTGCTGCGGGCGCTGCGCAATCTCGGCGGACACGACCTGGCCGCGCTGGACGGCGCCCTGGAGTCGGTGGAGGACCACCGGCCCACCGTCATCCTCGCCTACACCGTCAAAGGCTACGGTCTGCCGGTCGAGGGCCACCCGCAGAACCACTCCTCGCTGCTGACGGACGCCCAGGTGCGCGAGCTCGCCACCCGTACCGGGGCCGACGCCGACCGGCCCTGGGAGCCCTTCCCCGCCGGCTCCGCGGCCGCCCGGGTGTGCGCGGAGGCGGGTGCGCGGCTGCGGCGGGAGCCCGTGGTGCCCACGGCCCCTCCCCCGGTGCCCGCGGACCTCGGGCGCACCCCCGCCGGCAGCGCGACGACGCAGGCGGCGCTGGGCCGCCTCCTGCTGGACCTGACGCGCGCGGCGCCGGAGGCCGCCCGCGGCGTCGTCACCGTCAGCCCGGACGTCAGCTCGTCGACCAACCTCGGCGGCTGGGTCAACAAGGTCGGCGTGTGGGCGCCCGCCGAGCGCGTCGACTGGTTCCACGACGACGGCGAGACGCTGCTGCACTGGCGCGAGCAGCCGGCCGGCCGGCACATCGAGCTGGGCATCGCCGAGACCAACCTCGTCGGGCTGCTCGGCGAGCTGGGGGCGACCTGGAGCCGCTGGGGCCGGCCACTGCTGCCGATCGGCGTGCTCTACGACCCCTTCGTGCAACGCGCCCTGGAGCCGTGGTCGTTCGGCATCTACGCGGGCGGCCAGTCGATCCTGGTGGGCACGCCTTCGGGAGTCACCCTCGCCCCCGAGGGCGGCGCACACCAGTCCGTGACGACGCCCTCCCTCGGTATCGAGCAGCCGGGCTGCACGACGTGGGAGCCGGCGTTCGCCCTCGACACCGAGTGGACGCTGCTGCACGCGCTGGGCCGTCTGGGCCGGCCGGACGGCGGCTCGGCCTACCTGCGGCTGTCCACCCGGCCGGTCGACCAGTCGCTGGCCGCCGTGCCCGCCGACCCCGCCGCCCGCGAGCGGCGCCGCCGCCAGGTGGTGGCGGGCGCGTACCCGCTGCGGCGGGTCGCGGACCCACGCGTCACCGTCGCCGCGATGGGCGCGGTGGTCACCGAGGCGCTGGAGGCGGCCGATCGGCTCCAGCACCTCGGCATCGCCGCAGACGTCGTGTGTGTCACCAGCCCCGGCCTGCTCTTCCGGGCCCTGGACGCCCGCTCCGGCCACGGCGACGGCGACAGCTGGGTGCTCGACCAGGCCTTCCCGGCCTCACGGGCCACTCCGCTGGTGACCGTCCTGGACGGCCATCCGCACACCCTGGCCTTCCTCGCGGGCGTCCACCGGGTGCCGCTGAGCACGCTGGGCGTGACGCGATTCGGCCAGTCCGGCTCGCTGGAGGAGGTCTACCGCGCCCACGGCATCGACGCCGACAGCGTCGTGGCCGCCGCGCTGGACCTGGTCGAATGACCGGGTGGGGCCGGGGTTCGTAGCACCGTCCACGGCCCCACCCGGTTGCGCACGGCGGTTCAGACCGCCGGGGCGCCCGCGAGCCGCTCGTAGGCCGTACGGACCGCGGGCAGCAGCCCGGCCGCGGCCGCCGGGTCGAGGCGCTCGGCGCGCAGCTTGAGGAGGTCACCGGCACGCCGCTCCACGGGAACGTCGGCGCCGCGGGCGGCGACCAGGGCGTGGAAGTGCCGGTAGTTCTCGCCGAACACCAGCAGATACGTGGCGGGGGCGCCCGTGGCCTCGGTGACGGCAGCGACCAGGTCCCGCGCGCGTCGGCCGAAAGCGGCCAGTTCGGCGTCGTCGAGGCCGGTGATCAGCTCCGCGTGGCGGCGGGCCCGCAGGAAGAACCAGCCGGGCACCTCGTAGCCGGGCGCGATCTCGGCGGCCCACAGGGAGTCGCGGAAGACCCGCGCGGACGCTTCGGCCTCCTCCATCGCGCACAAGAGGCAGCCGGTGCCGTTGGCGTCGTCGCTCACGCTTCGTCCTTTCGCCGTCGCCGGGTCCGGCGCCGTACACCTGCCCTGGTCGAGCGGGTGTTATCACATATAGCGTACCGCCGGACGCGGAGGCGTCGCTATAGTTGATATCGACACGTCAAGCGGCGAGGCGAGGACGACATCGTGGCGACACCCCGGGACGCCGTACAGCCCATCACGTCCCGGTCGGTGGTCGAGCAGGCCACCGACGAGCTGCGCAGGGCCATCCTCGCGGGGGTGCTGGCGCCGGGCGAGCAGTATTCGCTGCGGGAGCTCGCGGGCATGCTCGGCATCAGCTTCATCCCGATCCGCGAGGCGCTGCGGAGCCTGGAGAGCGAGGGCCTGGTCATCACCCGGCCGGGGCGCAGCGCCGTGGTCACCCCGCTCAACCTGGACGACCTGCACGGCATCTACCGGCTGCGGCGCAGCCTCGAGCCGGAGATCGCCGGCCGCTCCTGCGTCCTTCTCTCCGACGAGGAGCTGGACCGGCTGGACGCCGTCGCCACCGGGTTCGGCCACCGGGAGCGCGGCATGGCCGACATCTACGACGGCCACGACGCCTTCCACCTGGCCCTGCTGGCGCCCGCCGCCACCGCCTGGGACATCCGGGTCCTCACCACGCTGTGGCGGGCGGGCGAGCGCTACATCCGTATCGGTTTCGGCCGGCTGGACCCGGATCCCGGTGAGCACGAGCGGCGCCGGCAGGCCCACCGGGACATGGTCGCGGCCTTCCGCAGCCGCGACCCCGGCACGGCCGCGGCCGCCACGGAGGCGCACCTCGCCCGCAACGAGAGGATCGCGATCGCGGCCCTGTCCGGGCAGCCGTCCGGGCAGTGACCGGGAGGCCCGCCCGGGTCAGGCGGGCGGGTACTCGACGCCGCCGACCCAGATCCGCCGGATCGCGCGTGTCGCGGTGATGTCGGCGAGCGGGTCGCCGTCGACCAGCACCAGGTCCGCACGGTAGCGGGGGCGGATCACCCCGCGGTCGCTCAGGCCGAAGGACCGCGCGGGCCCGGACGTCGCGGCCGTCAGCGCCTCGGCGGTGGACAGCCCGGCCGCGACCAGCAGCTCCAGTTCGTGGTGCAGGCCGAGGCCGTAGGCGGGCTGCACGGGGATGCCGGGCGTGAGGTTGGCGTCCGTACCGGCGAGGATCCGCACACCGGCGCGGTGCAGCGCGGCGACGCTGCTCTCCGCAGCGGCGTAGCTCAGGCCGGGGATGCCCAGAACGCCGAAGCCCTCCATCATCGTCAGGGTCGGCACCGCGACCGTGCCCCTGGCGGCGTAGCGCGCGGCGGCGGCCTGGTCGAGGGCGGTGTCGAGCGGCACGTGGTGGACCATGTCCACGCCGGCGTCGAGCGCCTCGGCCACGGTGGCGGCGTAGGCCGCGTGGGCCATGACGGCCTTGCCGAACGCGTGCGCCGCCACCGTCAGCGCCTTCGCCGTGTCGGTGCTCAGCCCGGGCACATCGAGGATGATCTTGACGTAGTCCGATCCCTCGGCGACCCGCTGCCCGACGAACCGCAGCGCCTCGTCCGGGCCGTCCACGACACCGGAGGGCGGAAAGGCCGGCAACTGACTCTGCAGACTCCCCGGCGCGACGGCCGGAGTGCCCGCGCTGCGGATGTCGGTCAGGCCTCGGCGGTTCCGCAGCGAGCTGACGAGGGAGGGCGGGAAGCACGCCATGTCCAGGCCGGTGGTCACGCCGTGACCGGCCAGGGCGGCCAGCGTGTCCAGGTCGGTCAGGTGGACGTGCGCGTCGACGAAGCCGGGCAGCAGGGCCGCGCCCCGGCCGTCGATCGTTCGGGCCCCGAGCGCGCTGACGCCGATCACCCCGTTGTCGACGACGACGGTGCGCGGGGCGCTCAGCGTCCGGCCGTCCAAGACCCGGACGTTGGTCAGGGCCACCTTCCCGCCGGGGCCGGCGGCCACCGCCGCCGCCTCCCGGGCGTGGGCGGTGCCGGGCGCCACCAGCGCCTGCGCCCCGGCGAGGGCGGCCCCGGCCGCCGCGGCGGATCATAAGAAGTCGCGCCTGGTCCTGTCGCTGATGCACATGCGGTGAGCCCTTCTGCGGGGGTGGAGCCCGCCGGCCGGTCAGGAGGAGGCGGCCGGGGGCGGGGCCGTGAACGTCTGGCGCAGTTCCCCGATGCCCTCGACACGGCTGACGAGCACGTCGCCGGGGGCCAGCCAGCGCTGCGGGTCGCGGCCCATGCCGACACCGCCGGGGGTGCCGGTGAACAGCACGTCACCGGCCAGCAGCGGCAGCACGGCCGACAGCTCCGCGACCAGGCGGGGCACCGAGAAGATCAGCTGGGCCGTCCGGCTCTTCTGCACCTGCTCGCCGTTGACCGAGCAGCTGACTTCGACGTCGTCGGGGTCGGCGAACTCGTCCGGCGTCACCAGCCAGGGGCCCATCGGCGTGAAGCCGGGCAGCGACTTGCCGAGGCTGAACTGCGCGCTGACACCCTGCAACTGGGTGATCCGCTCGGACAGGTCCTGCCCCCCGGTGAGCCCGGCGACGTGGCTCCACGCCTCGCTCTCGGGCACGTTCCGGGCGTCGGCCCCGATGACGGCGACGAGTTCGACCTCCCAGTCGGTGTGGCCGCCCTCGGGGACCACCACCTCGCTGACCGGTCCGGTGATGCTGGAGGCGAACTTGGTGAAGACCGGCGGCAGGGTGTCGGGGACGCCGAACCCCGACTCGGCCGCGTGGTCACGGTAGTTGAGCCCGACCGCCAGCACCTGGCGCGGCTGCGGCACCGGGGAGCCGAGGTCCCGGGGGTCGAACGGCTCACCGGCGGGCAGCTCGGTGGCCGACGCCCAGGCACGGAAGTCCGCCCACCGCGTGAACACCGCCTGCGGCTCGGCGGCGAAGCGCCCGCCACTCGCCCCCTCCACGTCCACCGCGTGACCGCGGGCGTCGATCAGGACGAGCCGTCCGGCAAGGTTGGCAACACGCATCGAGCACTCCAGCACTAGGGGTTTTCGGGAAGGGCGCCTCCCCGGGTCCTCGGGACCTGGCCGTCAGGACGCGCCGAGCAACACGCCCATCGGATCGGGCAGTTCGGCCCGCAGCGACCAGGACCGCGCGGTCAGTTCCGCCACCGGCGCGCCGTCCCGCCGCTCGCGCAGCATCTGCTCGGGGTCGAAGGCGGGGCCGACCGAGTCACCGGCGTACTCCTGGCCGTTCATGTACGCGGTGGCCTGGTCCGGTTCGGGGAAGTTGTCGATCTGCATCTCGACGAAGTTGCCGTCCGGGTCCTGGTAGTACATCGATGTCGTGACGCCGTGGGCGATGCACACGGCCGGGGTGATGCCCTTGTCCCGCAGCAGCACGTACCGGTCGAGCAGCGCGTCGAGGCCGTCGAAGGTGTAGGCGACGTGGTGCATGGCGGCCGTCGTCGGCTTCTTGGGCTCCAGTTCACCGGGGCGGTTGATCAGGGCGATCCGGTGGTGCTCCTCGTCGAAGGTGACGAAGGTCAGCGCCGCGTCACCGTAGACGACATGGCCGTCGAGCACCGTGCAGTACCAGTCCCGCATCTCGGCCGGCCGGCCGGTCTGGAAGACGACGTGGGCGAACTTCGGAGTGGCCATCGGAGGGCTCCTTGGGTGACTGCGGTTGTCACTGCCGATCTTGTTCCGACCTTCTCCTCACGGTAGTAGATATATGTGATAACAGCAACACCCCGGGCGGCCCGGCACAGGGGCGTCACGGGTCCGGGCCGCGCCGGGCGGGGTCAGGACTGGACGAGGTTCGTGGGGAAGGGGTCGTGGTTCTTGTACGCGTTCACGTAGATCTTCATCCACTGGTAGTAGATGTCCGCGTGGGTGTTGGTCTGGTTCGGGTCCATGGGCTCGATGTCACGGCTGTACGGCTCGTCGTAGTTGTCGACGAAGCGGGTGTTGCCCGACTCGTCCTCGAACCGCTGGGCCATCCACTCGTTCCACCAGGTCAGCATCGCCACCTTCGGGCGCACGTCGAACGCCCGGCTCCACTGGTCGCGCCAGGTCCGGCCGCCCTGGCGGCCGACCGCGTCGGGGGCCGTCATGTAGCTGTGCTGCAGGGCCGTGCAGACGGCCACCTGCTCGGGCGCGCCGCCCGACACGCCGACGTTCTGCGGGTAGTCCTGGAGGAAGCTCCACTCCTGCTCGGCGAGGGCGCCCTGCAGGCCCCACATCTTGCGCAGGGTGAAGTGGGCCCGCAGCTCGTCGGGCAGCTGGTCGGTGGTGAGCAGCAGCGGTTTGCCCTGGTAGGTGACGAAGAGGTCGTCGTACGCACCGGAGGCGTAGAAGGCGTTCCACGTCTCGCGGCCGGGGCCCGCGGGGTCGGGGCCGGACGCGGCGGTGCCGACCCAGGGGACCACGTAGGGGGTGGTGCCGCCCGCGGCCCTGATGTCGCGCCAGGTGTCGAGGAGGACCTGCATCGGGCTGTAGTAGAGGTCGTCGCTGCCGGAGTCGCGGGCACCCTGGACGTTGGTGGCGTCCACCGCGATGAAGTCGACACGGGCGGCGCTGAGCTGACTCGCGTGGGCGCGCAGCACGGCGGTGTCGTCCGAGCGGTAGTAGCCGGTGGCCGGGCGGCCCCAGTAGTGGAAGGCGTTGAGCGGGCCCCAGGCGGGGGGATTGCCGGTCGCCTGCGCGGTGCTCAGGATGTCGGTGTTGTCGTACACCGTCCGGCCGGGGCCCGCGGCGAGGTTGTGCCAGATGCTGTAGCAGATGCCGACCGCGTCCGCGGTGCTGTCCAGCACCAGCGGGCCGGCGGCGAGGGCCGGGGACGCGGACGCGCGGCCCGCGCCGAGGGCCAGCGCCGCCGCGGCGCCCGCGGCGGCTCCGAGCACCGCCCTGCGGCCCGGGCGCGTCACGGAAGGGGCCGGGCCGGGCGCTGACGAGTGGTCGGGGAGGTCCGGTGTCGCCATGGATCGTCCTTTCACCTTGGGAAGGTCCTGCCGCATCGGCCGCCGGTCACCGGCGGGGCGGCTCGGGGGCTCCGCGCGCGGGTCACGGAGGCGGGGAACGTGGGGGCAGACAGCCGCAAGGAGGCATGAAAGGTTTCACCCCCCGCCTCCGGTACTGTGGCCCAGCCCGTCACCGGGGTCAACCCTCCGGACCGGAACCTCCTCGCGCACCACCGGTGACACGGCTCCCACCCAGGTACCGGGCACCCGGGCGCCGACCCGGAGGTTCTCCGCGCCGGGCTCGAATCCGGACCTTCCGGCCGCTAGGGTGGTTGAACCCATTCAACCTCCGCCCGCCACTCGGCCTCCCAGGAAGGGCAGCAACCCGTGCCACCCGAAGACAGCGTTTCCGCATGGCGCCTGCTCGACGAGCGCATCCGCACCTGGTGGGACGAGGACCTGGTCACCGCGCACGAGGAGGAGATCCGCGCCGACGCCAACGTGCTCTTCCTGCCCGAGTCCTACGCCTCGGGGGGCGGTCGCGTCGGCCCGCCCTGGTATCGCTCGATGTTCGCCTGGGACACCTGGTTCAGCAATCTCGCGCTGCTCGTCCACGGCCGCGACGACCTGGTGCGCGCCCATGTCGTCAACTACGTGGCGATGATCGAGCGCTACGGCTTCATGCCCAACGCCAACCAGGAGGCCCTGCGGACCCGCTCGCAGGTTCCCGTCTTCCCGGACAGCGTGCTGCGCCTGCTGCGGCGCACCGGGGAGCGGGCTCTGCTGGAGCGGGCGTACCCGGCGCTGGTCGCGGAGTACACCGGCTACTGGAACGCCGATCACCACCGCACCGCCTGCGGCCTGGCCACCAACGCCGACCTCGGGGACCCCGCCCTGGACCCACGGCTCGCGGCGGAGGCGGAGACCGGGCTGGACTGGACGCCGATCTACGACGGCGACGTGCGCCGGGTGGCCCCGTTGCTCACCAACTGCGCCCTGGTCCGCTACGCCGA
Organism: Streptomyces sp. NPDC021020; assembly: GCF_044333285.1. Taxonomy (NCBI): domain Bacteria; kingdom Bacillati; phylum Actinomycetota; class Actinomycetes; order Kitasatosporales; family Streptomycetaceae; genus Streptomyces; species Streptomyces sp. NPDC021020. The sequence goes on along the minus strand of NZ_JBIRQQ010000002.1, from coordinate 532,733 downwards.
GGTGCTGGCCGCGCTGGCCGACCTGCTGGACCTGCCCGCGCAGGCGCGGCGCTGGCGGGCCGAGGGGGCGGAGCGGGCCGAGCTGATCCGGACGCTGTGCTGGGACGACGAGCAGGGCTTCTTCTTCGACTACGACCATGTGCGGGGGCGGCGCCTGGCGCACTGGAGCCTTTGCGGCTACTGGCCGCTGTGGGCGGGGGTGGCGACGCCGGAGCAGGCCCGCCGCAGCGCGGAGGCGCTGGAGCGGTTCCGGCACCCGTACGGGCTGACCGTCACCGACCGGGCCCTGCCGAGCCCGCACGAGGGGATGGGCGAGGGGGACGTCCAGTGGATGTACCCGGCGGGCTGGGCGCCGCTGGTGATCGTGGCGTCCTGGGGGCTGGACCGGTACGGCCTGCACGACGCCGGACGGCAGGCCGCCGAGGGCTTCACCGGCTGCCTGGTCGGGCACTTCACGGCCACCGGCGAGCTGTACGAGAAGTACAACGTGGTCACCGGCGGACTCGACCTGCCCAACGAGCGGTACGGCACCATCAAGCTGCACGGCTGGACGTCCGCGGCCGCCGTACTGCTGGGGCGCCGGGTGTACGAGGCGACGCCGGTGGAGGAGCTCCTGGAACGGGCCGGCGCGCGCCCATGAGGCCCCGGCGGCGCGCCCGGCGCCCGGCGCCCGGCGTGATCTTCCTACCTGAGGGTGAATTGTTTCAACTTTCATCCCTCCACGGGCCGACAACCACCCTACGATGCTGATCCTCGTCATTGACAGGAGCCTTGCGACCTGCATATCGTGTCGATGAATCGATTCATAAAAGAAGGGTGACCCCCTTCGCTGTCCGGCCGCGGCCGGACAGCGCCGAGCGATTCCGCCCACCGCGCCCGTATACCGCTCCAGGAGTGCCCATGACTGACCTGCCGGCCGTGAAGGCGGCGCTCAAGTCCCAGCAGATCGAGACGCCGTCGTGGGGGTACGGGAACTCCGGCACCCGCTTCAAGGTCTTCGCCCAGCCCGGTGTCCCGCGCGACCCGTTCGAGAAGCTGGACGACGCAGCGCAGGTGCACGCCGCGACCGGCGTCACCCCGACCGTCTCACTGCACATCCCCTGGGACCGCGTGGACGACTACACGGCGCTCGCCGCGTACGCGAAGGAACGCGGCATCGGCCTCGGTGCGATCAACGCCAACGTCTTCCAGGACGACGACTTCAAGCTCGGCTCGGTCACCCATCCCGACCCGGCGGTGCGGCGCAAGGCACTGGCCCACCTCATGGAGTGCGTCGACATCATGGACGCCACCGGCTCGCGCGACCTGAAGCTGTGGTTCTCCGACGGCACCAACTACCCGGGTCAGGACGACGTCACCGCCCGGCAGGACCGGCTGGCCGAGGCGCTGGCGGCGGTGTACGAGCGGCTCGGCGAGGACCAGCGGATGCTGCTGGAGTACAAGCTGTTCGAGCCGGCCTTCTACACCACCGACGTCCCGGACTGGGGCACCGCCTACCTGCACTGCCTGAAGCTGGGCGCGAGGGCGCAGGTCGTGGTGGACACCGGGCACCACGCCCCGGGCACCAACATCGAGTTCATCGTGGCCCAGCTGCTGCGCGAGGGGAAGCTCGGCGGCTTCGACTTCAACTCCCGCTTCTACGCCGACGACGACCTGATGGTGGGCGCGGCCGACCCGTTCCAGCTGTTCCGCATCCTGCACGAGGTCGCCCAGAACGACGGCTTCGCGCCGGAGACGGGCGTGGCCTTCCTGCTGGACCAGTGCCACAACATCGAGGCGAAGATCCCCGCGGTCATCCGCTCGGTGATGAACGTGCAGGAGGCCACCGCCAAGGCGCTGCTGGTCGACCTCGACGCGCTGCGCGCGGCGCAGCGCAGCGGCGACGTGCTGGAGGCCAACGCGGTGCTGATGGACGCCTACAACACCGACGTCCGGCCGCTGCTGCGGGAGGTGCGCGAGGAGATGGGGCTGCACCCGGACCCGCTGGCCGCCTACCGCGCCTCCGGCTGGCAGGAGCGGATCGTCGCCGAGCGCGTCGGCGGCACCCAGGCCGGCTGGGGCGCCTGACCCCGCCGCGCCCCACGTCCTCCCGCCCGTTCCGGAACCCGTCCCGAGCATCCGAAGGAAATTCCCGTCATGAAGTCCTCCCCCGAGGTCAGCGCCCTGCTGGCGCGCTCCAACCGGCTGGGCGCCGACCCGCGCAACACCAACTACGCCGGCGGCAACACGTCCGCCAAGGGCACCGCGACCGACCCGGCGACCGGCGCCGAGACCGAGCTGCTGTGGGTCAAGGGCTCCGGCGGCGACCTCGGCACCCTCACCGAGGGCGGCCTCGCGGTGCTGCGGCTGGACAGGCTGCGCGCGCTCACCGAGATCTACCCGGGCGTCGGGCGCGAGGACGAGATGGTCGCCGCGTTCGACTACTGCCTGCACGGCAGGGGCGGCGCGGCCCCGTCCATCGACACCGCGATGCACGGCCTGGTCGACGCCGCGCACGTCGACCACCTGCACCCCGACTCCGGCATCGCGCTCGCCTGCGCCGCGGACGGCGAGGAGCTGACGAAGGAGTGCTTCGGCGACGCGGTGGTGTGGGTGCCGTGGCGGCGCCCGGGCTTCCAGCTCGGCCTTGACATCGCCGCCGTCAAACAGGCCAACCCCCGGGCGATCGGCTGCATCCTCGGTGGGCACGGCATCACGGCGTGGGGAGAGACCTCCGAGGAGTGCGAGGCCAACGCGCTGCACATCATCCGCACCGCCGAGGTGTTCCTCGCCGAGCGCGGCCGGCCCGAGCCCTTCGGCCCGGTGCTGCCCGGCCACGAGCCGCTGCCGGCGGAGGACCGCAGGGCCCGCGCCGCCGCGCTCGCGCCCGCGCTGCGGGCGCTGGCCTCGACCGACCGACCGCAGGTCGGCCACTTCACCGACTCCGACGTGGTCCTGGATTTCCTGGCCCGCGCCGAACACCCCCGGCTGGCGGCGCTGGGCACCTCGTGCCCGGACCACTTCCTGCGTACCAAGGTCCGCCCGCTGGTGCTGGACCTGCCGCCCACCGCCCCGCTGGACCAGGCGCTCGCCCGGCTGCGCGAGCTCCACGAGGACTACCGCGCCGACTACGCCGCCTACTACGAGCGGCACGCCACGCCCGACTCGCCCGCGATGCGCGGCGCGGACCCGGCGATCGTCCTCGTCCCGGGCGTCGGCATGTTCTCCTTCGGCAAGGACAAGCAGACCGCCCGGGTCGCGGGCGAGTTCTACGTCAACGCGATCAACGTCATGCGCGGCGCGGAGGCCGTCTCCTCCTACCGGCCGATCGAGGAGTCGGAGAAGTTCCGGATCGAGTACTGGGAGCTGGAGGAGGCCAAGCTCCGCCGGATGCCGGCGCCCAAGCCGCTGGCCACCCGGATCGCCCTGGTCACCGGGGCGGGGTCGGGCATCGGCAAGGCCATCGCGCACCGGCTCGCCGCCGAGGGCGCGTGTGTCGTCGTCGCGGATCTCAACGCCGAGGCCGCGGCGCAGGTGGCCGCCGACCTGGGCGGTCCCGACCGGGCGGTGCCGGTGACCGTGGACGTCACCGACGAGGAGCAGATCGCCGCGGCCTTCGACGCCGCGCTGCTGGCCTTCGGCGGGGTGGACCTGGTCGTCAACAACGCCGGGATCTCGATCTCCAAGCCGCTGCTGGAGACCACCGCCCGCGACTGGGACCTCCAGCACGACATCATGGCCCGCGGTTCCTTCCTCGTCTCCCGCGAGGCCGCCCGCGTCATGCTGGCGCAGGGCCTCGGCGGCGACATCGTCTACATCGCCTCCAAGAACGCCGTCTTCGCCGGGCCCAACAACATCGCCTACTCCGCCACCAAGGCCGACCAGGCCCACCAGGTGCGGCTGCTGGCCGCGGAGCTCGGCGAGCACGGCATCCGCGTCAACGGCGTCAACCCCGACGGCGTGGTCCGCGGCTCCGGCATCTTCGCCGCCGGCTGGGGCGCGAAGCGCGCCGCCGTCTACGGGGTGGAGGAGTCCGAGCTCGGCGCCTTCTACGCCCAGCGCACCCTCCTCAAGCGCGAGGTGCTGCCCGAACACGTCGCCAACGCCGTCTTCGCCCTCACCGGCGGGGAGCTGAGCCACACCACGGGCCTGCACATCCCCGTCGACGCCGGCGTCGCCGCCGCCTTCCTGCGATGAGCCCGCGCACCGGCGCCTTCGCCGCGGTCGACCTCGGGGCGTCCAGCGGGCGCGTGATGCTCGGCCGCGTCGGGCCGGAAACCCTGGACCTCACCGAGGCCCACCGCTTCCCCAACCGGCCGGTGCGCACCGGCGGCACCCTGCACTGGGACATCCTCGGGCTCTACCGCGGGGTGCTCGACGGGCTGCGGTCGGCGGGCGCGGCAGCCGGACGGCTGGACTCGGCCGGCGTGGACAGCTGGGCGGTGGACTACGGCCTGCTGGACGCCGCCGGGCAGCTGCTCGGCAACCCCGTGCACTACCGCGACGCCCGCACCGAGGGCGTCGCCGAGCGGGTGTGGGGCGCGCTGCCGCCGGAGCGGCTGTACGCGGCGACCGGCATCCAGTACGCGCCGTTCAACACCCTCTACCAGCTCGCCGCCGCGCGGCGGACACCGCAGTATGCCGCCGCGAGGGGGCTGCTGCTGATCCCCGACCTGATCACGTACTGGCTCACCGGTGAGCGGGGCACCGAGCTGACCAACGCCTCCACCACCCAGCTCCTCGATCCGCGCACCGGCCGGTGGGCGCCCGAGGTCGCCGCGGCCGCCGGTGTCGACCTGGTCCTGTTCGCCCCGCTGCGCCGACCCGGCGACCCGGCCGGCACGCTGCTGCCCGACGTCCTGGCGGAGACCGGCCTCGACGGGCCCGTGCCCGTCACGGCGGTCGGCTCGCACGACACCGCCTCCGCGGTCGCCGCCGTGCCCGCCGCGGGCGGCGAGCACTTCGCCTACATCTGCACCGGCACCTGGTCGCTCGCCGGGCTCGAACTCGACGCCCCCGTCCTGACCGACGCGAGCCGCGCCGCCAACTTCACCAACGAGCTGGGCCTCGACGGCACCGTCCGGTACCTGCGCAACGTCATGGGCCTGTGGCTGCTCCAGGAGTGCATGCGCGAATGGGAGGCGACCGATCCGGTGCCGCTGCTGCAGGAGGCCGCGCGAGTGCCGGGCCTGCGGTCGGTCGTGGACGCCGCCGACCCCGCGTTCCTGGCGCCGGGCCGGATGCCGGACCGTATCGCCGACGCCTGCCGGGCCACCGGCCAGCCCGTCCCGGCAACGCCCGCCGAGATCACCCGATGCGTCCTGGACTCGCTCGCCCTGGCCCACCGCACCGCGATCCTGGACGCCCAGCGGCTGTCCGGCCGGCCGGTGGACGTGGTGCACGTCGTCGGCGGCGGGGCCCGCAACGCGCTGCTGTGCCGACTGACCGCCGACGCCTGCGGACTCCCGGTCGTCGCCGGACCGCCGGAGGCCGCCGCGCTCGGCAACGTCCTGGTCCAGGCGCGCGCGCACGGGCTGCTGCCCGACCGCGCCGCGGCCCGCGCGCTGATCGCGCGGACGCAGCCGCTGACCCGCTACGAGCCGTCGGGCAACCCGGCCGACTGGGACGCGGCGGCCCGGCGGGTCGCCGCGTGACGGCCCTGACAACGGGGGACGATCCGCACACGAACGACCGAAGAAGGGGAGCCGGATGCGCGTCGCCCTGTTCCTGACCTGCGTCAACGACACGCTCTATCCGGACACCGGGCGCGCCGTCGTCCGGCTGCTGACCCGGCTGGGTGTGGACGTCGACTTCCCCGCTGCCCAGACGTGCTGCGGCCAGGCCCACTACAACACCGGCTACCGGCACGAGGCCGAGCCGCTGGCCTTCCGCTTCGCCGAGGTCTTCGCCGGATACGACGCCGTGGTCACGCCCTCGGGCTCGTGCGGCGCGATGGTCCGCGAGCTGTACCCCCGGATGGGGGCGCGGGCCCGTGCCGAGGGCCGCGGCGAAACCCTGACCCGGGCGGTGGCCGAGGTGGTGCCGCGGACGTACGAGCTGACGGAATTCCTGGTGGACGTCCTCGGCGTGACCGACGTCGGCGCGTACTACCCGCACACCGTGACGTACCACCCCACCTGCCACGGGCTGCGCTCGCTCGGACTGGGCGACCGCCCGCACCGGCTGCTGACGGCGGTGCGGGGCCTGGAGCTGGTCGAGCTGCCCGGGGCCGAGGAGTGCTGCGGCTTCGGCGGCACCTTCGCGGTGAAGAACGCGGACGTGTCCGCGGCGATGGGCGCCGACAAGGTACGCAACGCGGTCTCGACCGGCGCCGAGGTGCTGTGCGCCGCCGACAACTCCTGCCTGATGCACATCGGCGGCACCGCCGCCCGGCTCAAGGCGGGCACCCGCCCCGTCCACATCGCCGAGATCCTGGCGAGCACCGAAGAGGAGCCCCTGGCATGAGCGGCGGTACGTATCTGGGCATGCCGTCCTTCCCGCGCGCCGCGGCGAAGGGGGTGGCCGACCCGACGCTGCGGGCGAACCTGCGGCACGCCACGCACACCATCCGCGCCAAGCGCGCCCGCGCCGCCGGGGAGCTGGCGGACTGGGCGGAGCTGCGCGAGGCGGGGCGGCAGATCAAGGACCACACGCTGCGCCATCTCGACCGCTACCTGGAGCAGCTGGAGCAGGCGGTCACCGCCGCCGGCGGCACCGTGCACTGGGCGGCCGACGCGGCCGAGGCGAACCGGATCGTCGCGGACCTGGTCAGGGCGACCGGCGAGACCGAGGTCGTCAAGGTCAAGTCGATGGCCACGCAGGAGATCGGGTTGAACGAGGCGCTGGAGGCCGAGGGCATCCGCGCGTACGAGACGGACCTGGCCGAGCTGATCGTGCAGCTCGCCGACGACCGCCCGTCGCACATCCTGGTGCCGGCGATCCACCGCAACCGCGGGGAGATCCGCGACATCTTCACCTCGCGGATGTCCCGCTGGGGCCGTCCCGCCCCGGAAGGGCTGTCCGACGAGCCCGCCGAGCTGGCCGAGGCCTCCCGGCTGCACCTGCGGGAGAAGTTCCTGCGGGCGAAGGTCGGCGTGTGCGGCGCGAACTTCATGGTCGCCGAGACCGGCACCCTGGTCGTGGTGGAGTCCGAGGGCAACGGGCGGATGTGCCTGACGCTGCCGGAGACGCTGATCGCGGTCGCGGGCATCGAGAAGGTGATCCCCACCTGGCGGGACCTGGAGGTCTTCCTCCAGACGCTCCCCCGGTCCTCCACCGCCGAGCGCATGAACCCGTACACCTCGACGTGGACGGGCACCACCGACGGCGACGGGCCGCGGGACTTCCACCTGGTGCTGCTGGACAACGGCCGCACCGACACGCTCGCCGACACCGTCGGCCGCCAGGCGCTGCGCTGCATCCGCTGCTCGGCCTGCCTCAACGTCTGCCCGGTGTACGAGCGGGCGGGCGGCCACGCCTACGGCTCGGTCTACCCCGGTCCGATCGGCGCCATCCTCACCCCGCAACTGCGCGGCACCGGCACCGCACTGGACGCCTCACTCCCCTACGCCTCCTCGCTCTGCGGGGCCTGCTACGAGGTCTGCCCGGTCGCCATCGACATCCCCGAAGTGCTGGTCCACCTGCGCGAAAGGGTCGTGCAGGGCGGCGAGGCCACACGGGAGGGTGTGCGGACCACCGTCAAGCCCGCCAAGGGGCACGCCGCCGAACGCGCCGCCATGCGCGCCGGGCGCTGGGTGTTCGACCACCCGGGCGTGCTGCGGCAGGGGCAGCGGCTCGCGTCGCGCACCCGCCGCCTGCACCCCCGCACGCTGCCCGGCCCCGGCCGGGCGTGGACCGCGACCCGAGACCTGCCCCCGGTTCCGGCGGAGCCCTTCCGCGACTGGTGGCAGCGCACCCACGGCAGAAAGGACACCGGGACATGAGCAGCAGGGAGGCCGTCCTCGGCCGGGTACGGCGCGCGCTCGCCGACGTGCCCGCCGGGGACCCCGGCTACGGGCAGGCCGTGACCCGCGGCTACCTGCGGCGGCACGAGGACCTCGACGAGCACGGCACGGTGGATCTGCTGGCCGAGAACCTCGCGGACTACCGGGCGGTCGTGCACCGCACGGACACCGCCGGGCTGCCCGCCGTGATCGCCCGGCTGCTCGCCGAGCGCGGGTCGCGCAGCGTCATGGTGCCGAACGCGCTGCCGGTGGAGTGGCTGCCCGACGGCGGCCCGGCCCGGGTCGCGGACGACCCGGCGGCCACAGCGCGCGAGCTGGACGGGGTGGACACCGTGGTCACGGGCTGCGCCGTCGCGATCGCCGAGACCGGCACCATCGTCCTGGACGGCGGTGGCGACCAGGGGCGGCGCCGCGTCACCCTGATCCCCGACCACCACATCTGCGTGGTGCGGGTGCCCCAGCAGGTCGTGGTGTCGGTGCCGGAGGGGCTGGAACGGCTCGATCCGCGGCGCCCGCTGACGTGGATCTCCGGGCCCTCCGCCACGAGCGACATCGAGCTGGACCGGGTGGAGGGCGTCCACGGACCCCGCCGTCTCGACGTGGTCCTCGTGGCGGAAGCCGGTGCGGGCGACTCGCGCGACGAGAACTGAGCAGCAGGAACCAGGGGTTCGGGCCTCCCGGCGTCAGCGCGTCGGGAGGCTCGAACCCCTGACCACGAGTTCGGGCATGAGCACGCGTTGCTGGTGCCGGTGCTGTGCGGCGTCCGGGCCGGTCTCCTCCATGAGGAGCTCCGCGGCCAGCCGGCCCATCTCGGCGGCGGGCTGCCGTACCGAGGTCAGCGGGACCACCGCGGCGGCGGCGAACTCGATGTCGTCGTATCCCACGATGGCCAGGTCGCGCGGAACCGCGATACCGGCCGCGTAGACCACCTGAAGCACGCCCAGCGCGAGCAGGTCGTTGGCGCAGAAGACGGCGGTGGGCCGCTCGGCCACGCCCAGCAGTCGGGAGGCGGCGTCGCGGCCGGCGGCGACGTCCAGGCGGCTGGCCTGGATCTCCAGCAACGACTCGGGGCCGAGGCCCCCCTCGGCGAGCGCCTGGAGCAGACCGATCCGCCGGTCCCGCACCTGCTGCAGGTTGGGCGGGCCGCTGATGTAGGCGATCCGGCGGTGGCCGGCGCCGACGAGATGCCGGCCGGCCAGCGCGCCACCGGTGACGTCGTCCACCGACACCGAGCACTCCGCGGCGCCCGGGGCGACCCGGTCCACCAGCACGAAGGGCACCTTGTGCCGGCGCAGATGCTCCAGGCTGGCCCCGGTGGGGTCGGCCGGGGTGACCAGCACCCCGCGTACCCGCTGCTCGACGAACAGCGAGAGGTAGACGCCCTCCTCGCTGACGCTCTGCCCGCTGTTGGCGACGGTGACGACCAGGCCGGCGTCCCGGGCGGTGGACTCGGCGCCGCGGGCGACGTCGACGAAGAACGGGTTGCCCATGTCCAGCACGAGCAGCGAGACGATACGGCTCTGCCCGGCCCTCAGCTGGCGTGCCGACTCGCTGCGCACATAGCCGAGCTCCCTGATGACTGCCTGGACGCGGTCCCTGGTCTCCTGGGTGACGAGCTCGGGGCGGTTGATCACGTTGGACACCGTGCCGACCGAGACGCCCGCCGCCCGGGCGACGTCCTTGATTCCGACCATGGCTACACGCTCTCCTCGGTGGTCCCACGCCGTCCGCCGGTCCGCGCCACGGGCGGCGGACCGGCGGTTTCCCCGGCAAAATCCCCTTGCGACAACTGATCACACGGGTGCATCACCGTACCGGTCATTCCAGTCCGGTACCGACGACACCGTTGATGTACCAGCGCTGGAAGACGATGAAGATCACCAGGACCGGCAGCATGCTGATGACCGCCGCGGCCATGCCGACGCTCGGCGACATCAGGGTGTACTGGCCCTGCGCCAGCGGCGCGAGCGCCACCGTCATGACGGAGTGCTCGTGGTCGGGGGCGATCACCTGCGGCCAGATGTAGGTGTTCCACGCCGTCAGGAAGCTGATCGAGCAGTACGCGGCGAGCGCCGGGCGGGCCAGCGGCAGCGCGACGGACACCAGGGTGCGGGTCCAGCCCGCGCCGTCCAGCTGCGCGGCGTCGATCAGGCCGTTCGGCAGGCTGCTGAAGAACTGCCGGAAGAGCAGCATGGCGAAGGCCGTCTGGCCCGCGATGGGCAGGATCATGCCGGCGTAGCTGTCCACCAGGCCGAGCTGGTGGGTGATGACGTAGAGCGGGATCAGCGTCATGTTGGACGGCACGAACATCGGCACCACGATGACCGCGAGCAGCGCGCCCGACCACTTGAACGGGATCTTGGCGAGGGCGAAGCCCGCGGGGATGGTGATGACCAGCTGGACCAGCAGGATGCCGAAGCTGAAGACGAACGAGTTGACGATCACCCTGGCGGACAGGAAGTGGTAGGCCTCGACGTAGTTGTGCCACACGACCTTCGGCGGCACCAGGTGCGGCGGGTACGCGCGCACGTCGTGCGCGGACATCAACGAGGCCGACAGCAGGTAGAACAGGGGCAGCGCCATCAGCAGGCCGCACAGCAGGACCAGGATCCAGCGGCCGGCCGCCGGCCAGGCGCCGCGGCGCGCAGCGGGGCCCCACATGGTGTTCGTGGTCATGCGGTCCTCCGCATCCGGGTGATGAGCCTGATGAGGCCCACGACGAGGGCAATGAGCACCAGCTGGAACAGCGACAGCGCGCTGGCGTAGCCCATGTCCGTCTGGTGGAAAGCGGTCTGGTAGGCGTAGAGCGCCAGGGACTGGGTGTGCCCGAGCGGTCCGCCGTTGGTCATGATGAGCGAGACCTCGAAGGAGCCGCTCACGAAGTTGATCAGCTGGAGCGTGGCGACCAGGACGGTGGTGCTCCCGACGTTCGGCCAGGTGATGCTCCACAGCTGCCGCCACCGGCCGGCGCCGTCCAGCGACGCGGCGGCGTAGATGTCGGCGGGGATGCGCTGGAGGCCGGCCAGGTAGAGGATCATCACCAGCGGCAGGCCGAGCCAGATCATCATCACGGTGAGCGCGGGCAGTGCCCATGTGGTGCTGGACAGCCACGCGGGTCCGTCGATGCCCACCCAGCCGAGCACCCGGTTCACGACGCCGGCCCGGTCGTCGTACATGTACGACCACAGCACGGCGGCCACCGCGGACGAGGCGACCATGGGCGCGAAGTAGAGGATGCGCAGCGCGCCGATGCCGCGCATGCGGCTGTTGATCAGGACGGCGAGGACGAACCCGATCACGATCGTGGGGATCACGCCCAGGACCACGAACTCCACGGTGACGCGGAGCGAGTCCCACATCTCGCTGTCCTGGAAGAGCCGGGAGAAGTTGTCCAGACCGACCCACCGAGGCGTTCCGAACAGGTCCCAGTCGAAGAAGCTGAGCCCGAAGGCGCCCAGCGCGGGCAGGATCACGAAGAGCGTGAACGCCACCATGCTGGGTGTCAGGAACGCCACCGCCGCCAGCGTGTCGCGGCGCCTGCGCCGGTCGAGCAGCCGGGGACCGGGTCCCCCGCCCGGCGGAGCGACCCGCCCGCCGGTCTCGTTGTCCAAAACCGAAGCCATTACTGCACCATTCTCTCGTCACCGGCCGGACGCACCGGCCGCGGTCCGGGGCGGGGGACGTGCCCCGCCCCGGACCGCCCGCCGGCTACTTCTCCGACGCCAGGGCCTGGTTGACGGCCTTCTGCGCGTCGCCGAAGGCGTCGGCCACCGAACGGTGCTGGAGTTCCACTTCCTGCACCGCCTTGATCACGCTGTCGCTGAGCACCTTGGCGGACTTGCCGGGCAGCGCGGCCGGCAGATACGCGTCCTTGGCGTCCTGCGCGAACGCGGCCTCGTTCTGCGGCGGAGCAGGCAGCTGACGCCAGGAGCCGCTGTCCACGCCCTGCTGGGTCGGCGGCACGACCTGGCCGGTCGCCTGGGCGAGCTTCATACCGCCGTTGTCCTGGTAGAACCAGGCCAGGAAGGCCCAGGCGGCGTCCTGGTTGTGGCTGGACTTGCTGATCGACAGGCCGTACGAGCCACCGCCGACGGTGCTCTTGCCGTCGATCTTCGGCATCGGCTGGACGTCCCAGTCGTCCTTCAGGGTCTGCTTGACGGTCGGGACGGTGGCGCGCACCGAGAAGGCCATCGCCGACTGGCCCTGCTCGAACTTCGCCACGCTCCCGGCGTTGGCGGAGTACTTCGGCGAGGCGGTGCCGTACGCCGACAGCAGCTTGGTCCAGGCCTTGACCGCGGCGGGTTCGCCGATGCCGGACTTGTGCGTCTTGGGGTCATAGACGTAGCCGCCGTAGGCGTGGATCACCGGGTTGTAGACGGCGGGCTGGTCACCGGTGCCCAGCGTCGGGCTCATGCCGGCGTACTTGCCGCCGGTCTTCTGCTGGATCTCGGTCGCGACCCGGTAGAGGTCGTCCCACGTCCAGTCGGCCGTCGGGTACTCGGTGACGCCGGCCTTCTGGAAGATCGTCTTGTTGTAGAACAGCGTCGTCGAGTCCGCGCTCACCGGCAGGCCGGTGATCTCCTCGGGGTGCGAGACCGGCCGGTACTGGCCCATGAACTGGGGCAGGAAGTTGCTGCCCTTGAGCCCGAGGTCGCCCTTCTTCAGGCGATCGGAGATGTCCAGGGTGATGTTGCCGTCCGCGAGCTGGTTGGCCGCGTAGTCGACGTTCATCAGCACGTCGGGCAGCTTGTTGCCGAGTCGCTCGGTGACCAGCTGCTGGACGTACTGGGTGGCGTCGTCGGGCAGCGACTCCACGGTGATCTTGCGCTTGGGGTAGGCGGCCTCGTAGGCAGCCGCGTACTTCTTGAACTGCGGCACGAGGCCGGCCTGCACCGACAGGGTGATCTTGCTGCCCTCGACGCTGCCGTGCCCGCCGGAGGACGAGCCCCCGCCTCCGCAGGCGCTCACCAGTGCGAGCAGCCCGGCTGCGGCGACCGCCGCCATCGGGCGCATCGCGCGGCGCCCGGCCTTTCTGGTCATCTTTCCAGTTCCTCTCTGCCGCCACCTGAAGTCTGTGCCCCGCACCTGCCGCGCGTCGGGTGACGCTCCCCCTGCCCCGGCTCGGTACGGTCCGGACGGGCTCGGCCACGGGATGCGCTTGTCACGATGCGGGGGCCACGGACCCCTCCGACGGTCGGCACGCTCTGTGACGGCAGACCCGGCCGCGCGAGTCGTCGCGCGACTCACCCGGTCGCTGTGAAAGCTTTCATTGACCATGTCGCATCGTTTCGCCGCTGTCAATAGATGTCCCGCAGGTTACGGGGCGGTCTCGCCGAGAGGCGCCCCGTCCTGCGGAAATCCCACGGCGACCAGGGCGCTTCACGCCCCTGCGAACCGGTCGGCGGCAACACGCCGACCGGTTCACCCACGCCCCATGCGACACATAGGCCCGTGTGAGCTTGAATCATTTCAAGAATACGGGTGGTGAGCACCGTCGTCGGCCGCCCGCGCACCGGGCACGGGGACCGGCTCGACGCGGGCGGCGCCGGAGGGTATGCGCCAGGCCAGCAGGGCCGCCGCCAGCGCGAGAGCGGCACCCAGCGGCAGCGCCACCCCCACCTGCTCGACCAGCGCGGCCGAGCGCGCCGCGTGCGACGCGGCCGCGGCCGTGCCGGTGATCGCCCCGGCGGCCCCGGTGAGCACGGCGAGCCCCAGCGAAGCGCCGCTCTGGCCCGACGCGGTGATCAGGCCGCCCGCCAGACCCGCCTGGTGCGGCGGCAGCGAGCGGGTCGCGGACGACGTCAGGGTGACCACCGCGATGCTGCTGCCCGCCGCCAGCACCATGAGCAGCGGGACGAGCACCCCGAAGGGCGCACCCATCCGCCCGCAGACGGCCAGACCCGCCTGCGCGGCGGCCACCACCACCGGGCCGGCGGTGCGGGCCCCGCGCTCGCCCACGGCCTGGATGATCCGGGGGACGCTGCGCGAGGTGAGCACACCCGCTACCGTCCCCGGCAGCATGCACAGGGCGGTGGTCAGCGGTGGCAGGCCGCACACGTCCTGGGCGTAGAGCGTCATGTAGTAGCCCGTCGCCGAGTTGCCCGCGAGGAGCATCACCGCGGCCGAGTTGGTGAACGCCACCCTCGGCAGCCGCAGCAGGCCGAGCGGCAGCAGCGGATGGCGGGCCCGGCGCTCGGTGACCACCAGCGCCACCAGCGCCGCGACCGCGACGGCCGCGGCGCCGGCGGTCCGGGCGGTGTGCGAACCGCCGTCCACCGTGCACGCCAGGTCCAGCCCGGCGAAGGCGGCCATGAACAGCGCCGCCCCGGGGAGGTCCAGCGCGGCACCCCGGCGCTCGCCGGCCGGCCGCGGCGGCGCGGCGCCCCGGGAGGCGGCGAACAGCGCGGGCGCGATCGCGACGTTGATCAGCAGCACCCAGCGCCAGCCGAGCGTCTGGGTGAACAGGCCGCCGAACAGCGCCGACGCCGACGCCCCCACGGCCGCCGTCACGCTCCACAGCGCGATCGCCCGCTCCCGTTCGGTGCCCGACGCGGTGGCCCTGGTCAGCAGTACCAGCCCGGCCGGCGACAGCAGCGCCCCGCCGAGTCCCTGCACCGCGCGGCAGACCAGCAGGGCCCCGAAGTTCGGGGCGAGCCCCGCGCCCAGGCTCGCCGCGCCGAAGACGGCGAGGCCGATGCGCAGCGAGGCGACCGGGCCCAGCAGGTCGGCCACCCGCCCGCCGAGCAGCAGGCAGCCGGCGAAGGGCAGCGCGTAGGCGTTCATCACCCACGGCAGGGCGCCGGTGCCGACGTGCAGGTCGGAGGCCATCCGCGGCAGTGCGACGGAGAGCACCGCGGCGTCCAGCACGACCATCATCTGGGTGGCGGAGGCGACGGCCACCGCCCGGCGACCGCTCCGCCCGGGTTCCGGCGGGTCGGTCATGCCGGTGACCAGGTGGCTCGTACGCCCGTGAAGCGGGCGGCGGGCCGGTCCGTGGCGCCCACGGCGACGAGGGCGAAGTGGCAGCCGGTGAACGTCTCCGCGGTCTCGGCCGACAGCAGCCGGGCCGAGCCCTGGCCGACGGGCCGGAAGGGCCCGTCGCCCTCCGCGGCGGAGAACGCGTACCGCTCCACGGTCGCCTGCACGCGCAGCCGTACGGGGCCGCTGCCGGGCAGCGGGACGCGCTGCTCGGTGACCAGGTCGTCCACGCTGCGGCGCAGCAGCACCTCGCGCTCGCCCTGAGCGTCGTGACGAACCAGCAGGGCGTAGTGGTGGTGCGGGGTCGCGTGCACGGCGACGCCCGCCTCGGCGGGGGCCTGCGGCGCCTGCTCCAGGACGGCGGTGAACTCGGCGTCGTCCTCCTGCTGGGGCAGCAGCAGCACGCCGATGTCCGCCGAGAGGTCCGCGTCGTCCAGCGGGCGTCCGTAGGGCAGCTCGTAGGCACCGGCGGCCGGGTGCCCCGCCAGCCCGGCGGGCGGCAGCCCCTGGGTGGACCAGCCGGCCGCCCACAGCGTGTCCGGCTGCCGCACCCTGCTCCCCGGGTGGGAGGGCAGCGGGCGCGGGGTCTGCACGGTCAGCTCGATCGCGCCCTCGTCACCGATCACGGGCCAGCCGTCGCGCCACTCCACGGGGGCGAGGAAGGTCTCCCGGCCCAGGTTGTGGTGGTAGACGAAGCCGCCCTGGGCCAGGTGGCGGGTGCCGAGCATGACCGCCCACCACGAGCCGTCCGGCGCGTCCACGAGGTCGGCGTGCCCGAGGGTCTGGATGGGGTGGCCGACCCGGTTGCGGTGGGTGATCACCGGGTTGTCCGGGCACGGCTCGAAGGGGCCCCAGGGCGACGTGCTGCGGGCGACGGTCTGCATGTGGCCCTTCCAGGAGCCGCCCTCGGCGCTGAACAGGTAGTACAGGTCGCCGATCTTGTACAGGTGCGGGCCCTCGATGTCGTTGGAGCTGAAGCCCCCGTAGTCGGGGGTCAGCTCGCGTACCGGGCCCAGCGACGCGCCCGTGAACGGGTCGATCTCGAACTGCACGACCGGCCCCAGCCGCCCGTCCGGGCGCGGCGCGAGGGTGCGGCGGGTGTAGTAGCAGGTGCCGTCAGCGAACAGCAGCGACGGGTCGAAGGCGTGGGTGTCCACCCAGGCGGCGTCCGACCAGGGTTCCGCGGGGTCGTCGGTGTGCAGGACGAAGTTGCCCTGGTCGTCGGCCACGTTGGTGCAGGCGAGGTAGAAGCGGCCCTCGTGGTGGCGCAGTGTCGGCGCGAACAGCATCACGTCGCCGGGCCTGCCGTCCCTGCGGTACTGCGCGGGGCGGGTGACGGCGCCGCCGAGCGGCCTCCAGTGCACCAGGTCCGTGGAGTGGTGGATGCGCACTCCCGGCAGCAGGCCGAAGGTGGAGGTGGCGAGGTAGAAGTCGCCGCCGACGCGGCACACGGAGGGATCCGGGGCGACACCGCGCACCACGGGGTTGGTGATCGTGCTCAATGGGTTGTCCTCGGCTTGTGGTCTTGGGGGGCGCGGAGCCCTGGTCACCAGGTACGGGGGGCACTGGTCCAGCCGACGTGCCCGGCCCGGAAGGGCAGGGGGGCGGTGCCGCCGTCCAGCGGGGTGCGCGGGCCACGGCCGGGGTCGGGCTTGTCGAGCCAGTGGACGCCGACCGCGACCTCGACCACCTGGTCGCGGCCGGCCCAGCCGGAGACGTCCACGGTGACGCGGTTCCAGCAGGCGGGCAGCGGGCGCTCGGTGCCCTCGACGCTGGTGCCGTCCGCCGCGGTCAGCCGCAGCAGCGGCACCACGGTCCGCCCGGCAGGGCCGGGAAGGCAGAGGTCGAACTCGGCGAAGGCGAAGGCCGCGTCGCTCAGGTCCGCGGGGGTCTCCAGCGGCAGCCGCAGCCAGCGGGTTGCCGCCGGGGGCAGCTCGGGCCCGTCGACCTGGACGACCGGTCCCGGCACGGGCGCGTGGAAGACCGGGGTGCAGACGAAGGTGCCGGGGATGACGGTGCGCGTGTCGCCGGGGGCGGCGGTCCAGCCGTCCGCGGGGGCGTCGTCCGACAGCCAGCGGCCGCCGCGGGCGGCCCGTACGGTGCGGGTGGCGATCCGGGTGCCGTCCGCGGCGGCGACCTCCAGCAGGGCGGTGCTGCCCGGTGCGGCACCGGCGGGGGCGCCGACGTCCAGGCCGTCGCCGTCCAGCGACACCGTCCAGCCGTCGTCGATGCGCGCGGTGGGGGCGCCCAAGCCGGGGGGCAGCAGCAGGTCGACGCGGGCGGTGCCGCCCGGCGTGACGTCGGGGAGTGCGGCGAGGGCGGCCGTCACCGCGGTGGCCGGCACGTCCTGGGCGGACAGCAGGTAGCGGCCCGCGGGCAGCTCCAGGGTGCCGTCCACGACGGCGGCGTACGGGTGGCCGGCGGCGGAGGTGCCGTCCACGGCGATGCGCTCGGCGGCGACCCCGGGCAGCGTGACCTCGGCGGTGGACCCCACGGGCACCTCCACGGTCGCCGTCAGCCGCCCGGCGTCGTACCGCCAGTCGACGTGGACGCGGCCGCGGACGGTCTCCACCGTGGCGTGGGCGCGGCCCAGCGGTCCGAGGAGCCGCGGGGCGACGGCGAAGCGCCGGTAGCCGCCGGTGAGCGGGCGCAGGCCCACGGCGTGCGTCCAGGCCCAGGCGGCGAAGGGCGCGGCCAGGGCGATGTGGTCGAGGGAGGCGACGCCGACGTTCTCGTCGTCGATCCACCAGGTCTCCCAGAAGGTGCCCGGGCCGTCGACGAGCATCGCGCCCACGCCGGGCTGCTCGCCCTGGTGGACGGCGGCCAGCAGCGCGGTGCCGCCGTCCGCGTCGGCGAGCGCCCGTACCAGGGGCTGGGTCGCCGAGAAGCCGGTGGCGACGCGGTCGCCGGCGGCGGCGGTGGCGGCGCGCAGCCCGTCGCGGAGCGCGGCGGCCTCCTCGGGAGCGGCCAGACCGCAGACCAGGGCGAGGGCCGCCGAGCCCTGGCTGCCGTTGGCCCACCGGCCGGTCACCGGGTCGCGGAGCACCGCGCGGGCGCCGACGGCCAGCTCGTCGGCCTGCCGGGTGCGCAGCCGGGCCTGGCCGGCGTCGCCCGCGACGCCCTCCAGCTCGGCCAGTGCACGCAGCGACCGCAGCGCGGCGGCGGTCTGCAGCATGACCGGCGGGGTGCGCTCGGGTGCCAGCCAGTCGGCGCCGAAGCTGATGTCGGCACGGCGCACGACACCCTCGACGAGGGTGCCCAGCTGCCAGTCGCACCAGCGGCGCATGGCGGGCAGCAGGTGGGCGACGAAGCTCTCGTCGCCGGTGTGCCGCCAGTGCTGCAGCGGGATCTCGGTCATCGCCGAGCCCCACACCGGGTCGGCGGGCTGGATCTGGTCGCCGAGCAGGTGCGGGGAGACGCCGAGGACGCCGCCGTCGGGGCGCTGGTCGGCGGCGACGTCGTCCAGCCAGTGGCGGTAGACACCGGCCATGTCCAGGTGGGCGAAGGCGGCCTCGGCGGACACCGAGGCGTCGCCGGTCCAGCCGGCCGCCTCGCGGGTGGGGCAGTCCTCGGGGTGGGCGTGGGTGTTGTTCAGCTGGGTGCGCACCGCGGTACCGACCAGCAGGTCGAGCAGCGGGTCGTCGGTGCCCATCCGGCCGGTGACGGGCACGTCGGAGTGCAGGACGCGGCCGGTGGCCTCGACGGACGCGCCCTCGGGCAGGCCGTGCACCTCGACGTAGCGGAAGCCGTGCACGGCGAACCACGCCTCGACGGTGTCGGTGCCGCCCGCGCAGGTCCAGCCGATGACCTGGCGCTCGCGCTCCTTGTCGTGCGGCAGCCGGATGTTGAGGGTGTCGACGTGCCCGGCGGCGTCCAGCTTCTCGCCGTGCACGATCCGCAGCCGGGTGCCGCGGGCGGCGCCGCGTACCACCAGGCGGCTGCGGCCGGCGATGTTGCGGCCCAGGTCGAAGACGTCGGGGCCGCCCGGCAGGCGTACGGCGGGCAGCTCCTCGGCCACGGTCAGCGGCGGACCCGCGTCGGGCACCACGGTGGCGGGGGCGCCCGGGGCCGGCTGGACGGGCTGCCAGCCGGTGGCGTCGAAGCCGGTGTGCGCCCAGCCGTCGGGGGTGGTCGCGTCGTGCTCCTCCAGGTAGAAGGGGTCCTCGCGGACCACGGAGGTCGGGCCCTGCCGCCAGTGCGGCCCGGTGCCGACCGTCACCGTGCTGCCGTCGCGCAGCTCCAGGACGAGTTCGGCGAGCAGCCGGGGGCGGGCGAGGACGGCGCCGTAGTGGCCGGTCGCGGCGGCGAGGGCGAGGGTGTGCCGGGGCGCGTGCGCCAGCAGCGCGGTGACGTCGTAGCTGCGGGCGGCGGCGCGGCTCAGCGCCGTACGGGACGGGTCGCTCGCGTCGGGGTTGACCGGGCGGCCGTCGATGTGGGCGCGCAGCAGGCCGTGGCCGGTCAGGTGCAGCCGGGCCCGTGCGATGTCGGCGGGGTCGGCGGCGAACTCGGTGCGGGCGGCGTGGGTGGCCGGGACCTCGATCCACTCGGCGGTCCAGTCCTCCGCGCCGAGCGGGCCGGTGACCAGGGTCGCGGGGGGCGACCACGGGGACGCCTCGCCGCGCTCGTCCCAGACCCGGACCTGCCAGTGCACGGTGGCGTGGGCGGGCAGCGGGGGGCCGTCCCAGCGCAGGTGCGCGGAACGGTCGGAGGCGACCTGCCCGGAGTCCCACAACAGCGCGGGGGCGCCGGCCGGGCCCGTCCCCTCGGCGACCGCGGCGGGCTCGGCGGCGTCGCGGGCGTGGCAGGCGACGACGCGGTAGGCGGTCTGCCGCTGCCCCTGCCGGACCAGCGGGACGGTCCAGGACAGCCGCGGTCGCGCGGAGCCGGCGACGGGCAGCGCCCGGGCGGCGGACGCGGCGCCGGGCTCGCAGTCGGCCGCCCGGTGGTCCTCCACTCGCAGGGCGGCGGGCGCGGGCGAGCCGGCGGCGGTGAGCTGCTCGTTCAGGTCGAACACCGGCTCCAGCCGCGTCCATGCGGTGTCCGGGGCGCGACCGTCAAGGTCGACGAAGAGGCCGGACATCTCCTGCTGCCAGCGGGCGTTGACCTCGGTGGCGGCGACCGCTGCCTGCGCCGCGGCCAGGTCGTCGGCCTCGACGAAGCCGACGAGCAGCCCGTCCTCGCCGAGGAAGAGGCTGTAGTCCCGCCAGCCGGAGTCCGACAGCGCGCGCAGCAGTTCGGGCCACACGGCCCGGTGCCGGCTCCGGTAGAGGTCGATCCGGTCGGGGCGAATCCGACCTTGCAGGCAATAGCGCGGCATAGCGGGTTGACTCCCTCATCGTCTGAAAGCATTCACCATCATGCGAGGCACCCCAGACCGGCGTCAACCACCCTCGCCGGGCGCCCAGCAAAGGTTCCTCCACGGAAAAATCCCTCATCCGATGGGTCATGCCGCCCAATTCGCGGGCGCCGAGGGTCCAATCGCGGCAGAAGCCTTGACGCCCGTCACGACCTGCGCCAGGGTTCGGGGCGGCGCAAATGAATCGTTCTAGTACCACGAGGGCGCGGTAGCCGGCGGTCATCGGGCGGCCGGCACCCGTCCGCGCGCACCTTTCGGAGACACCCATGTCTGAAGACCCCACCCGCTCCTCCGGCGTACCCCGGCGCAACCTGCTGCGGGGTGGCACCGCGGCCGCGCTGGCCGCCGGCGCGGTCACCCTCGGCTCCGCCGGCACCGCCTCGGCCGCCGCCCCGGGGGTGCCGGCTCCACAGAACGGCACCCGGCTCACCGGCCCTGCGGCCCGGGGCCGCGCCTCGGCGCACGGACGGCGCGGGCGCACCCGTTTCGGCATCGGCTACGAGACCTGGTTCGGACCGGACAACATCGACCACTTCGGGACCGCCGAGGCCGAACCGCTGCTGGGCAAGTACGACTCCAGCGACCCCAAGGTCATCAAGCAGCACGCCGAGTGGATCCTGTGGGCCGGCTACGACTTCGTCATGCTCGACTGGTCCAACAACCTGGGCGGCAACTGGGGCAGCGGCACCGCCCAGAAGATCATGGCCGGGTCCGACGCCGTCCTCGACGTCTATGCCGGTCTCAAGAAGCGTCCACAGGTGACGCTGCTGCTGGGCCTGGACAACGGCACCGCCGGCGAGACGGCCAACTGGAAGGCGCAGATCGACCGGATCAAGAGCAAGTACCTCGCCGACCCCCGGCTGCGCCCGCTGTTCATGGAGTACGACGGCAAGCCGCTGCTCAGCGTCTACACCGGCGCCCGCTGGACCGAGCCGCCCGCCTGGGACGACCCGGACCTGACCGTGAGGTGGATGGGCGCCTTCCGGGAGATCGTCCTCAACCCCGGCGGCATGGTCTCCTGGATCGACCGGGCCCCGTACGCCAACGGCGCCTCCACCCCCCTCAGCGACTTCTCGAAGGGCCTCGCGGGCTGGACGGCCGACCCCGCGTGGAAGGTCGCGAAGATGTCGGTGAACGCCGCCTACCCCGGCGTGCCGGACATCGAGTACGTGTCGACCAAGCCCGCCGACGGCGCCGCCCAGCAGACCGGCACCCTCACCAGCGCCCCGTTCGTCATCACCGAGGACGTGGTGTCGTTCAACGCCATCGGCACCGATCCTGCCGCGCGCATCACCGCCTCCATCCCGGGCCCCGAGGGCCGCAACATCTATTACCTCAAGGACGCCGCCAGCGGCGAGGTGCTGCGGTACGCGACCCCGCCGGGCAGCGACACGTACTTCATGGTGCGCCAGTGGAACGTCGCCGACCTCAAGGGCCGCAAGGTGGTCTTCGATGTGGTCAGCAACCGCACCGAGGGCCCGCCGGTCGGCTGGATCGGATTCTTCGGCCTCCAGCAGCAGCGGGCCGAGATGGTCACCGCGGCCGCCTCCCTCGCCGGCAACGAGTACTACGGCGCCTACGGCAACTGGGACGCGCAGCTGCGGATGTCCGGCGCCACCCTGGTCCGCCAGGTGCAGGGCATCTACGACTACGAGCCGGAACTCGCCCTGGTGCAGCAGTGGAACGAGTTCGGCGCGCCCGACCAGTACAGCGTGGCGGGCAGCAACGACATCGAGCCGACCAAGGTGACGCACCTGGACGGCCCGTACTCCGACGGCTGGGGCTTCTACTACCTCAACCTGACGCGCGACCTCATCGACCAGTACCGTGCCGGCCGCAGCACCCCGCGGGTGCTGCTCGACACGCGCTACCCGTGATCCGTACCGCGCACGGCGGCCGGGGCCGGCGGGAGGACATCCTCCCGCCGGCCCCGGCCCGCGCCTTCCCCCGCCACCGCACCCGACCCCCAGGAGGCTCCCCGTGACCGCACCGCTCGACGGCCGGCTCACGCTGCACCCCGCACCGCCGTCCGCCGCGGGACCCGCGCCCGTGGTGCTCGTCCTGCCCGGCGGCGGCTACACGGCCCATGGGCCGCACGAGGCGGAGGCGGTGGCCGCGTGGCTGAACGGCCTCGGACTGCACGCCGCCGTGCTCCGCTACACCCTGCGCCCCCAGGGCGGCACCGCCCCGCTGGACGACGCCCGCGCCGCCGTACGGCTGCTGCGCGACGGCGCGGCCGGCCCGGCCGCCGACCCCGGTCGGGTGGGCGTGCTCGGCTTCTCCGCGGGCGGCCACCTGGCCGCGTGGCTGGCCGGCGGCCCGCACACCGGGGAGGAGGAGCGGCCCGACCTCGCGGTGCTGTGCTACCCGGTGGTCTCCTTCGCCCATCTGCCGCACCCGGGCTCACTGGACGCGCTGCTCGGCCCTGACCCGTCACCGGCCGAGCGCAGGGCGGTGTCCCTGGAGTACGCCGTGCACCCGCGGACGCCGCCGGTCTTCTGCTGGCACACCTCCGACGACGCCTCCGTGGACGTCGAGCACGCGCTGCGCTACACCGCGGCCCTGCGCCGCGCGGACGTCCCCGTGGAGCTGCACGTCCTGCCGCGCGGCGCGCACGGGCTCGGCCTCGCGCCGGACGACCCGTACGTCGGCCGGTGGACGCGCTGGTGCGCGGAGTGGTTCGCGCAGCACGGCTGGTGCTGACCGCTCACCGTCCTCAGGCCCCGAAGACCACCCGCGCCCGGTAGCCCGCCGCTTCCTGCTCCGTACCGTGGAAGACCTCCGCGACGGGGGCCAGGCGCACGCCGCCCGCGTACCGGTAGCGGGCACGTGACGGGTCGGTGAGCGCCAGGTCGGACGGCGCCCGCGGGGCGGGGCCGCCGTCCGCCGCGACCGCGCCGAGCAGCAGCACGCCGTGCCGCAGGGTCACGTGCCGGCCGTCGCCGCTCGCGGGCACGGTGCGCGGGCCCACGG
Source organism: Streptomyces sp. NPDC021020 (assembly GCF_044333285.1). Taxonomy (NCBI): domain Bacteria; kingdom Bacillati; phylum Actinomycetota; class Actinomycetes; order Kitasatosporales; family Streptomycetaceae; genus Streptomyces; species Streptomyces sp. NPDC021020. The sequence goes on along the minus strand of NZ_JBIRQQ010000002.1, from coordinate 509,483 downwards.
GGAAGTCCACGGTGTAGCGGTCGCCCGGGGCGGGGGCCACCAGCAGCAGCCCCGGCCCTTCGACCCGGGCCTGCCCAGGCCCGGTCGCCGTGGTGACGGTCGCCGAGCGGTCGGCCCACGAGGGCAGCGGGAAGGCGATGCGGACGGGGCCGCGCAGCCCGGACCGTACGACCTCCAACGAGGTGGCGCCGGTGAACGGGTGGCCGGTGCGCTGCCGCAGCACCAGCTCGCCGCCGGGCAGCGCCAGGGGGGTGGTGCCGTCACGCGGCAGGTCGACGCTGACGGTGGCCGGTCCCGGACCGGCCACGTCCCGCACCTGGTAGGTGCGCTCGCGCAGCTCCGCCAGGGCCACGGCGCCACGCATCGTGCAGCACCAGGCGGCGTCGGGGTGGACGTTGGACAGCCAGGGTTGTCCCGGTCCGGTGACGGTGTCCAGCCCGAAGCCGCCGTGCGGTTTCTGCGCGTGGCCGAGGCCGTTGTGCTCGACGGCGTGCGCGTCCTCCAGGTAGCGGGACTCGCCGGTGACGCGCCACAGGCTCAGCGCCAGCAGCAGCGAGTCCGTGACGGCGCAGGGCTCGGTCCAGGAGTCGGGGCGGCCGAACCAGTTCCAGGTGGCGGCGTTGGCCGTACGGCCGTGCTCGGCGTACGTGTCGTAAAGGCGGCGGGCTACGGCGAGCGGGCGGGGTGAGCCGGTCAGCTCGTGGAAGTCGGCGAGGCAGCGGGCCGCGGTGAGGGTGGCGTGCAGCTGGGCGCGGGCGGCCACCAGGTCGTCGCGCTCGGCGAGCGCGGCCAGCGCCTCGACCGCGTCGGCGATCGCGGGGTCCGCGGTGTCGGCGTAGGCGGCCACCAGCCCTTCCAGGGCGATCAGGACGCAGTACGTGTCGGAGGACAGCAGCCAGCCGCCGCCGCGGGCCACCAGGGATCCCGAGGCGCCGCCCGCGGTGTCGTCCCCGGGGAGCCGGCGCGGGTAGCCGGGGAGCCGGGCGGCGACGGGCAGCAGCAGGGTCCTGGTGATCTCCAGCGCGATGTGCCGGGCCCGCTCGTCGCCGGCGAGCCGGTGGTAGGTGAGCAGACCGGACACCAGCCAGCCGTGCCCCGCGAGTTGCTGCTCGTCGGCGGCGTCGCGGTGCACCGGCCCGAGATGGCCGGCGGCGTTGAGGCGGCCCGGCAGTGCGTCGACCAGTTCCCGCAGCTGCCGTGGCTCCCGGCCGGCGACGGCGGCGAGCCGGCTGAGGCCCAGGACGAGCCGGCCGGGCAGGTCGGCCGGCCAGTCGCCGGTCACTCCGTCGTGCAGCACGCGCTCCACGTCGTAGTCAGGCGCCTGGAGCCGGCGCCAGGAGGCACCGAACCGGGCGTCGCCGGCCCTCTCGGGCGGCAGGGGAACGGTCACGGGAACGGTCACGGGAACGGTCTCTTCTCGGCATCGGGTGCACGCACGGGGACAGGCCGACCCGGTTCACGCCAGGGTGAGGCGGTAGCTGCCGGAGTCGGTCTCGACCGCGGCGGCGCTGCCGGGCGGGGTGGGCAGCACCCGTACGCCCTCGGCGGCCGCGGCGGGCCTGCCGGACTCGCTCAGCTCGCCCTTCACCCCGTGCAGCGGCGGGAAGCGGACTTCGGCGGTGGCACCGGGCGGGACGTCGACGTCCAGGCTCATGCCGTCCTCGCGGATCTGCCAGCGGACGGCGGCCGGACCGCGGACCGTGAGCAGGCGGACCCCCGCCGAGGTGACGGCGGCAGGTGGGCGGGGTGCCACCAGCAGTCGGCGGTAGCCGGGCGCGGCGGGCGCCAGGCCGCCGATCGTACGGTGGATCCAGTCGCCCACGGCGCCGTACGCGTAGTGGTTGAAGGACGTCATCGCGGCGTCGGCGAAGCCGGTGGAGTCCGACCAGGAGTTCCAGCGCTCCCATACGGTGGTGGCGCCGGCGGACACCGGGTAGAGCCAGGAGGGATAGCTGTCCTGGAGCAGCAGCCGGTGCGCGGTGTCGATCCGGCCCGCGTCGGTCAGGGCGTCGAGCAGCCACGGGGTGCCGAGGAAGCCGGTGGTCAGGTGGTGGCCGCGGGAGGCGATCTCGTCGGCGAGCCGGTTGGCCGCGGCGGGCACCTCTGCGGGGTCGAGCAGCCCGATGTGCAGGGCGAGCACGTACGCGGTCTGGGTCGGCGGGTGGAGCACTCCCCCACCGCCGACCCAGCGCTCCCGGAAGGCGGCGCGGACCCGCCGGAAGGTCTGCGACCAGCGCTCTTCGAGGTCGCCGCGGCCGGCTGCGGCGGCGAGCGCGGCGGCGGCGCGGGCCGTGTGCGCGTGGTAGGCGGTGGCCACCAGGTCGGTGGGCGTGTCGGCGAGGGCCAGCCAGTCGCCGAAGCCGCCCGCCGGACGCAGCCCGTCCGCGCTGTGCTCGTCGAGGTAGTCCAGCCAGGCGGCTGCGGACGGCACCGCCTCGGCCGCGGCGCGGCGGTCGCCGTAAGCGGCCAGCAGCGCGGCGGGCACGGTGACCGCCGCGTCGCCCCAGCCGGCCGCGCCGCCCGCGCTCGCCCGGTCCGCCTCCGGCACGGTGCGGCGGAACATGTCGGGCACCGTGTGCGGCACCGAGCCGTCAGGGTGCTGGGCGCCGCGCAGTTCACGCAGCCAGCCGCGCAGAAACCCGCGGATGTCGTGGTGGAAGGCGGCGGTCGGCGCGAACACCTGGATGTCGCCGGTCCAGCCCATGCGCTCGTCACGCTGCGGGCAGTCGGTCGGCACCGACAGGAAGTTGCCGCGCAGCGAGCGGCCGATGTTGCCGTGGAGGGCGTTGAGACCCTCGTGCGAGGAGCTGAACTCCCCCGTGGCGGGCATGTCCGCCCACAGGGCGACGGCGGTGGCCGCCCGTACCTCCGGGACCGGGCCGCCCTCGCGGGCGGGCAGCGCGGTGACCTCGCAGTAGCGGAAGCCGTGCGTGGTGAAGCGCGGTTCGTAGGTCTCGCCGGCCGGGTCGCCGCGCAGCACGTACTCGTCGGTGGCCCGGGCGGTCCGCAGGTTGTCGGTGTAGAGCTCGCCGTCGTGGCGCAGCGCCTCGGCGTGCCGCAGCAGCACCCGGGAGCCGGCGGGGCCGCGCACCTCGACCCGGACCCGTCCGGCCAGGTTCTCGCCGAAGTCCGCGAGCAGCCGGCCGTCCGCGGTGCGGCGCGAGCCGGTGACCGCGTACTCGCGCTGGGCCCGCACCGCAGGTGTGAGCGCGGCGAGGACCGTCAGGCCGGGCGGCGGCGCCGCCGCTACGGCAGGGGACCATTCCCGGTCGTCGTGGCCGGGACCGTCCCAGCCGGGCTGCTCCAGGCGGGCGTCGTACACCTCGCCGTTCTGCAGGTCGGCGTAGCGCACCGGGCCGGTGGCCGTACGCCAGTTGCCGTCCGCGGCGGTCGTCAGGGTGGTGGTGGAGCCGTCGGCGTGGTCGACGACCAGCGCAGCGGCCAGCGCCCGGACGCTGCCGTAGTGGCGGTTGCCGAAGATGCAGACGTTGCCGGTGTACCAGCCGTCCGCGAGGACCGCCGCCAGACCGTTGCGGCCGGGCCGGAGCAGCGCGGTGACGTCGTGGGCGCGGTAGGTGACGCGGTGGTCGTAGTCGGTCCAGCCCGGCGCGAGCTCCTCGTCGCCGACACGGGCACCGTTGAGACGCAGTTCGTGCAGGCCCAGGGAGGTGGCGTAGAGGCGGGCCCTGGTCACCGGGGCGGGGAGGTCGAACTCGCGGCGCAGCAGGGGGCTCGGGCGGTGGGAGGCGGGGGCGCGGCCGTGCGGCGGGTCGCCGTTGCGGCCGTCGGCGACCGCGCGCGGCCACACCGTGTCGTCGCGGTCGTCGAGGTCCGGGTCGCTCCAGCCGCGGAAGCCTTCCGCGCCGGCCTCGCCGGTGGGCAGAGCGCGGGCACGCCAGGCGTCGCCGGTGGCGCAGGCGTGCGGCACCGCGGGGCCCGGGCGCCGGCGGGCGGTGCCGTCGGTGAGGGCCGCCAGCAGGGAAGGCGGGGTGGCCCCGGCGGTGGTGACCTCGACTGCGAGCACATGGCCGGTGCTGCCCGGCCGGGCGAGCGCGGCCGCGAGTTCCGGTGCGGGGCGGCCATCGTGCGGCACGGTCACGCCGTTGAGTACCGCCCGGACGTCGCCGGGGGCGTCGATCAGCAGCCGGGCGGCTGCCGGGTCGGCGCCCGGGCGCACGGCGAAGCGGGTACGGAAGACGGCGCCGCGCGGCGCGCCCTCACCGCCGCGGTCGGCCGGGCGGATGCGGTGGACGTCGTGCTCGCCGTCGTGGGTGTCGAGGTCCGGCAGGGACGCGGTCTCCTCCTCGCCGGGGGCGGCGATCCACTCGGCGGCGGCGAAGGCCGCGGTGGCGTCCGGCAGTCCGGGGGCGAGACCGGTCTCGAAGGCGGCCGGATCGCTCCACGCCGAGGGTGTGCCGTGCTCGTCGGAGACCTGGACGCGCCACAGGTAGCGGGTACGCGCGGCCAGCGGCGGCCCGCCGTAGGGCACATCGGACGTCTCGTCACCCGTCCGCCACCCGCTGTCCCACAGCGGTGGGCGGTCGGCGTCCAGCGGGTCGGCCTCCGCCCTCAAAACAAGCCGGTATCCGCTCTGCCGCCGGCCGCGGCCCTCTCCGTCCAGCTGCCAGGCCAGCAGCGGGCTGCCCTCGTCGAGGCCGATCGGCTCGCGGTGCCGCTCCGTGGTCAGGTCGACCGGACGCAGGGGCCCCGGGAGGCGCGGGTCGTCGGGCGGCGAGGGGTTCACTTGGTGCTCCGTGAGGTTGTCACCGGCAGGGGCCGGTGCTGTGAAACATTTTGAAACTATTCAATTACCAGGCACAACTGTAGGTCGCGCCTTTGTCGAGGGTCAAGGTCCGCCACTCCCGCCACCCCTCCGTCGGCCGGTGAATTCCCTCGACACCGTGGACGGACCACAGGTCCGCAAAGTCATCTGGGGGCGTCGACCCGACCGCACCACACCCCGATGATAGATGAAACCTTTCAGCCCCTCACAATGGCTGACACCACGAGGGGGGCGGTACCCCGCCGGCCGTCGTCCTCACCAGCGGCAGCCGTGGGCGACATCACCCAGCTCCTGCCGCTGATCGACGCGGTCCCGGCAGTCCGCGGCCGCCGCGGGCATCCCCACCGCAAGCCGGACTCGTTGTTCGCCGACCGCGGCTACGACATCAACCGCGGCCAGGTCCGCGCCCGCCGTATCGGGCCGGCCATCGCACGCCGCGGCAACCGGCACGGAACAGGACCTGGCACCTACCGCTGGGGCGTCGAGCGCACCTTCACCTCGCTCCACGGGCTGGGCCGCATGCAAGGCCTATGCCATCCCGGCCTGCGACTTCCTCGAGGCCGTCACCTTGTCCGGGCGCGACCGCATGTCTGCGCGGCGATCGACAACCGCCCGCCGTCAGCCCTCAGCGGACGGCGGAATCCGGCGCCGACCAGATGTCGATCACGACCTGCTGACGGTCGGGACGCAGTGCCGCGGTGCCGCCCGCGTAGTTGCGGTCGACCTCCGCCGCCTCGGCGGCGTCCGGCCGGGCGTTGGTGCACGCCGTACCGGGGCCGTGCCCGGACATCAGCTCCGTACACGGTCCGCTGTAGTCGTCGAGCAGCCCGAGGATGTGGCCGGTCTCGTGCGCGGCGATCCGCGTCATGTCGTAGCCCTCGTCCACCGCCTCCTGACCCAGCTGCACCTGCCCGCGGCCGCGGCCCGGGAAGATCGGTCCCAGGGTCGTCTGCGGCCAGCCGGACGTGGCCTTGTAGACGAAGTTGGCAGAGGTGGACGAACTCACCTGCTGGAAGCGCACGTTGTGCAGCGCGGCGCTCCAGTTCTGGACACCTTGGGCGATCGCGCCGGTCCACTGGCCCGCCTGACTGACGGAATAGGTCAACGTGACCACCGACGTCGTCGCCCGCGGCGCGGCCTGCGCCGACCCGGTACCGGTGGTGACGGCCAGTACGGCCGTGATCAGCGCCGCCGCGGCGGCTGTTCGCTTGGCCATGAGCCTCGTACGCCTCCTCAGGTCTCGTCACCCCCGTGGACGACAAGCGCACCACATAAGTCGCGTCCATGACAAGAATGTCGGCGCGAACGGCGCCCGATCCCGACCGGGTTCGGCCGGATCCCGCCGCCGAACGCACCCCGGCACCGCCCGCCCGCGGCGCCAGGAGCGCTCGCCGATAGGCATCGGCCGGATCCTCCGTGCTGCCTGCGCGCTTACGGCGTGGTCGCGGCGGCCAGTTGCTGCGGAACCTGGGCGGCCAGCCGGCTGCGCGTGAAGCCCGCGCCGCCGACGGGTGGCCGGACGGGGTCAGACGTGGGTGGTGCCGGGGGCCGCGCGGGTGGCGATCCAGGCGTCGACGCGGGTCCACTGGGTGAGCAGCCACTCGCTGCGGGCTTCCCGTGTGCGGGGTACGTCACCGGACCTGACGCGCCACCAGTGGGCCTGCACCGGCTGGTGCAGGGGGATGCCCGTCCAGGCCGAGCGGACGGAGTCGATGACGTCGAGGCCGGAGTGCGCCACGAAGATCGCGTCGGCGGTCGGCGCCGCCTCCAGAGCTGCGAGCACGCCCGCGTCACGTGGTGGCAGGACGTAGTGCATCCGCGCGGCACGTGCGGCCTTCCGCAGGCGCCCGTGACGGCGGAGGGAGGAGTCGCCCGGGCCTGCGTGCCGGGCGAAGACCAGCAGCGGCGGGCCGGGCTGCTCCGCCGGGGCCGGTATCCGAGGGGTGACGCACAGCTCGAGGCCGAACAGGGGGCGTGCCGCGGCACGCAGGTGTGCCAGCAGCCGGCTGAGCACCGCGTACCCGCCCTACACGTGCCTCACGCACACCACGGCGGCCCGGAGGGTGGCGGCAGCCCACCCGTGGCGGCGCGTACCGCCGTACCGCCCGTCAGTGGGCCTTGCGGATCCGGGCGGCCTTGCGGGCCTCCGCCATCGCGCGCGCCTCCGCGGCCTTGCGGGATTCCTTCGGCGGACGTCCCCCGGGGGTGCCCAGGCCCCGGAAGGCCACGTTGCCGGTCTTGTCCCTGTCCTGCACCGGCGGGCGTTTCGCACCGGTGATGCTCGTCAGCCTCTCCTCGCCGGAGCGGACCTGCGTGACCGTGGGCCGGATCCCCGCGTCCGCCATCATCCGGTTCACCTCCCGGCGCTGGCCGGGCATGACCAGCGTGACCACACGGCCCGACTCCCCGGCCCGCGCGGTGCGCCCGCCGCGGTGGAGGTAGTCCTTGGGGTCGGAGGGCGGATCCACGTTGACGACAAGATCCAGATGTTCGATGTGGATGCCACGGGCGGCGACATTGGTCGCCACCAGTACGGTGATATCGCCGTCCTTGAACCGGGCCAGCGTGTGCGTGCGCTGCGGTTGCGACTTCCCGCTGTGCAGGGCACCCGCCTGTACGCCGCTGCTCCGCAGGTGGCGGGTGAACTGGTCCACAGCGTGCTTGGTGTCCAGGAACATCAGCACCCGCCCGTCCCGGGCCGCGATCTCGGTGGCTGTCGCGTACTTGTCGGCGGGGTGGACGTTCAGTACGTGGTGCTCCATCGTCGCGACCGAGCCCTCCGCCCGGTCGACCGCAACGAGCACCGGGTCACTCAGATGGTTCCTGACCAGCTGGTCGACGTTGCGGTCGAGTGTCGCCGAGAACAGCATCCGCTGCCCGCCGGGGGGCATCCGGTCCAGGGCCTCCGAGACCTGCGGCAGGAAACCCATGTCGCACATCTGGTCCGCCTCGTCCAGCACCGCGATCCGTACCCGGTCCAGGTGACAGTCGCGCCGGGCGACGAGGTCGGCCAGCCGTCCCGGCGTCGCGACCACGACCTCGGCACCCTCCCGGAGCGCCGCCGCCTGCCGGCCGATCGCCAGCCCGCCGACCACGCTCACCGAGCGCAGCCCGAGCGCCACCGCGTAAGGGGTCAGCGCCTCGCTCACCTGCTGCGCGATTTCCCTCGTCGGTACCAGGACCAGCGCGAGAGGGCGCTTCGACTCGGCGCGACGGCCCGCCGTACGCGCGAGGAGCGCAAGCCCGAAAGCCAGGGTCTTTCCCGAGCCGGTCCGCGCGCGGCCGAGGACGTCCCGGCCTGCCAGCGCGCTCGGCAGCGTGGCCGCTTGGATCGGGAACGGCTCCCGTACCTCGAGCCTGGTGAGCACTCCCCTCAGCTCGACCGGCAGGTCCAGCTCCGCGAAGGACTCGGCCGGCGGGAGGCCGGGCGCCGACGTCCCCGGCACGGAGAGCTCGCCCCGCGGGGCCCTCTCCCGGTCGGATCCGCCGGGGCGGGAGCGGTCGGAGGCCGGCTGCTTCGCCTTCATGGGTCCTTCCTCGTTTCGGCGCCCCGAACGAATCCGGGCCCGTACCTTGTCCGGCACGGGCCCAGGCTGTCTGCAAGCGTGTCCCCAGGCTACCAGCGCCGGCCCCGCCCCGGCCGTCTCATTCCCGACGATCACCGTCGGAGGGGCCAGGGCTTCGCCGGCCGCCTCGTCCAGTGACTCACCCGCGGACGAGGCGTCGATGAACCGGCCGGCGGCGCGGCGGGGGCAGGGCCGTGTCCCGGGTGGTGAGGAGGAGCGCGGCGGTGGGTGCTCAGCCCTCGGCCGAAGCGCGGCCCGCCCGGTTTCGCACGCACCGGCCGAGCAGGGGGAACCGCAGGTCATGGCCTGCCAGGTGGCAATATGAAAGGATTCACTCGGTGCGGCGCCGTGCGCGCGGCACGGCAGCTCCCGGGTCCGCCGGGGCCAGGGCGCCGATCCATCCGAATCCCGCCATCCTTCACGAGGGGCCGTATGAGCCACACCGCTGCCACCCCGGACGACCACCACGCCATCCGCAACCCCGTCCTGCCGGGCTTTCATCCCGACCCCTCGCTGCTCCGCGTCGGGGACGACTTCTTCCTGGCCACATCGACCTTCGAGTGGTACCCGGGCGTGTCGCTGCACCACTCCCGCGATCTGGTGCACTGGCGGTCACTCGGCGGGATCCTCACCGAGCGCCGGCTCGTGGACCTCGGCGGCACCCCGGACTCCGACGGTGTCTGGGCGCCCTGCCTGTCGTGGGCGCACGGGCTCTTCCACCTGGTCTTCACCCGGGTGGACAACCACCGCGGAGGCTGGTGGGACGCGCCCAACTACGTGACGACCGCGCCGGCCGCGGAGGGGCCGTGGTCCGACCCTGTGCCGGTGCACGGGCGCTGCTTCGACCCCTCGCTCTTCCACGACGAGGACGGCACCTGCTGGATGCTCTCCCCTGCCGGGGACTGGCGTCCCGGCCACTACCCCTTCGCGGGCATCCAGGCCCAGCGCTGGGACTGCGCCGCGGGCGTCCTGGTCGGCGAACCGGAGGTGATCTTCCGCGGCACCGCGGCCGGGGTGACGGAGGGCCCGCACCTCTACCGCCGCGAGGGCTGGTACTACCTGGTCACCGCGGAGGGCGGGACCTCCTACGAGCACCAGGTCACCGTCGCGCGCTCCCGTGCCGTGCTCGGCCCGTACGCCACCGACCCGGCGGGTCCGCTGCTCAGCTCCCGGGGCAGGCCGGAGCTGGCACTGCAGAAGGCCGGGCACGGAAGCCTGGTGGAGACGGGCACCGGCGAGTGGTATCTCGCCCACCTCGCGGCCCGGCCCCTCACCCCGCTCGGGCCCAGCACGCTGGGCCGTGAGACCGCACTTCAGCGCGTCGAGTGGACGGCCGACGGCTGGCCCCGGGTGGACGGCGGCGTCCCGGCCGAGGTCGTGCCCGCCCCGCGGCTGCCCGCCCACCCTTTCCCACCGGCCCGGGACCACGACGACTTCGCGCAGGACACCCTGGCGCCGCACTGGTCCACCCTGCGCCGCCCCGCGGGCCCCGACTGGGTGGACCTCGCCTCCCGCCCCTCCCATCTGCGGCTCTCCGGCGGGCAGTCGCCCCGCGGGCTGCGCGCCCCCAGCCTGGTCGCACGGCGGGCGGACTCCCTCGACTGCTCGCTGGAGACGAGCGTCGAGTTCCGGCCCGCGACGATCCGCCAGCTGGCCGGGATCACCGCGTACTACGACACGCGCAACTGGCACTACGCCTACCTCACCCGCGACGACGGCGGGCAGACCGTGCTCTCCCTGCTGACGTGCGCCGGCGGCGAGCGCGTCGTGCACGCCGGCCTCGACGTCCCGCTCCCCACCGGCGCGGCGGTCGGGCTGCGGGTGCGGATGACCGGCCCCGAGGTCCGCTTCTCCTACCGGACGGCCGACGCGGACTGGTCCGGCCTCGGCCCGGCGCTGGACGCCACCATCCTGTCGGACGAGCACGCCGGGGAGCCGGACAACCCCGCTTTCACCGGAACCTTCCTCGGGTTGTGGGTGCAGGACGTCGGCGCGGAGGGTATCCACGCCGACTTCGGCCACGCCGTCTACCGCCGCCACTGACCCCGGGAGCGTCCGGCTCCGGGAGGCGCAGTGCGTCCTACGCATGAAGGGTTTCACCCTCCATGTGCGCCCTCCCACGCCGGACGCCGCAGCTCAGCCCTCCGGCGCCGGCCCGGGACACATGGTGACGTGATCATGACCGAGAGGTGATCTCCGCACGCGACGCCGGCCAGTCGGCCGCAGGCGTCGTCGGCAGAGGCCGACGACTTGCCTGTCGCGTACCGATGACTCGATTCATATCGCGGAGGAGCGCGCGTCCACACCGTCAGCTGTCTGGGTCTTGAGGAGTTGCCGCCTGTCATCCGATGTCGGCATGCCGGTTCTACGCGGCCGGTGCCGCCAGGCGGAAGCCCACGCCGATCGCTTCGAGATCCGGTTCGTAGGCGCTGTGCCGGCGGGCGCATCGGGCCAGGTCCCGTTCGTGGCGGAACGCGCCGCCCCGGGTGATGTGCCGGTCGAAGGCCCAGTCCTCGGTACTCGGTACCTCGGCGGGCGCGCCGGGGTAGGGAGCGTAGAGGGTGGAGGTCCACTCGTCGGCGTTACCGGCCATGTCCAGCACGCCGTAGGGGCTGGCTCCGTCGGGGAACGAGCCGACCGGCACCGTGGTGCCGATGCCGAGGTCCGCCAGATTGGCCAGGCCGGTACGGTACTCCTCACCCCACGGGAACTCCCGGCCGTCGTCGCCCCGCGCGGCGCGCTCCCACTCGTCCTCCGTGGGCAGCCGCACGTCGAGGCCGAGCCGTTCCCCGAGCCACCGGCAGTAGGCCGTCGCCGCCTCCCAGGCGACCCCGATGACCGGGTGGTCCGCCGGCTTCTGCGGGACCGGCCGGCCGGTGGCCGCCGCGAAGCGTGTCCACTGGCCGACCGTGACAGGGGTGCGGGCGATCCGGAAAGCCGGGACGTGGATCTCCGCGCGCGGGGCTTCCTTCATGTACCACTCCACCGGCACCCCGGTGTCGGCATAGCGCCGGGCCACAGCCGCCACCTCGCCGACCGAGGTACCCCGACGCAGCAACCCCGCCGGGACGTCGACCCAGTTCACCTGCTCCACCCGCATGGACCCTCCTCGGCTCGGACGGACACCCTCATGATCACGTCGGTGGCCGGGGCCGGCATCGGCCGACGGACCCATCTCGACACAGACCTCGGGACCAGGGCAACGGGCCACGAACCTGCTGACTTTCGGCATACCGAGCGGTGCACGTTCGCGTGTACCAGGCCGAGCACCTTCATGCGTACGCCGACGCCCCGCCCCGCGTCGCAATCGACCGGACGCTCATCCTCGACGAACAAGGCAGTGGAATTATCCGATCATCGGGATGCAACCTGACGCCCGCTTCCGAAGTCCTTGGAAGCGAACGCCCCAGCCCTGTGGGGTGCCAAAACTGGCGTACGGTCCGTGAACAGGCTCTTTGCGGTTCCAGGTGATCATGGCATGCTCCGGCTCCATGGTGTTGCGTGTGCTGTACCTGTTCTTCGTCCGGCTGCTCGGACTGCTCCTGCTGCTATCGCGGTCGGAGAAGGCCAAGAACGTCGAGATCCTCGTACTGCGCCACGAGGTCGCAGTCCTTCGTCGGCAACTCAACACGCGGCCGCGCCTGACATGGCCGGATCGCGCCATACTCGCCGCCTCGCCCGCCACCTCCCGACCAGGCCGCGGCGCCACCATCTCGTCACCCCGGGCGCCGCGGTACTCCGACGTGGCGGGAGTTCCTGCGCGCTTAGGCCTCCGGACTGCTGGCCGCCGACTTCTTCCACGTCGACACCGTGACCCTGCGACGGCTCTACGTGTTCTACGTCCTGGAGGTCGACACCCGCACCATGCACATCCTCGGCATTACCGCCCACCCCACCGCAGCCTGGACAACGCAACTCGCCCGCAACCTACTGACCGACCTCGGCCAACGCGCAGCCGGCCTCCGCTACCTGCTGCGCGACCGCGACAGCAAGTACACCCAAGCCTTCGACGCCGTCTTCATCGCCGACGGCATCGAAATCTTGAAGACCCCCCCCCAAAAAAAACCCCGCGGATGAACACCCACGCCGAAAGAGCCATACGCACCACCCGGGCCGAATGCACCGACCGGCTCCTGATCTACAACGAACAACACCTACGACGTGTCCTCACCGAATACGCCGAGCACTACAACGCCGGCCGACCCCACCGCGCCCTGCGACTCCGCGCTCCCGGAGACGACCCCAAATATCATTCCTTTCCCCGCACAACGCATCCAGCGCCACAAGATCCTCAACGGACTCATCAACGAGTATTGCCAGGCCACTTGACGAGGATCAGCGCAACAGAAGAAAAACCAGCTCAGGGCACGTGCAGGACTTTTGGCACCCCACAGCGTGCAGGGATTCCGCAAGCTCCTGCATCGAATCCTTGCTGACGCGGTGGAAGCCGGCTACGCCGACAAGAACGTCGCCGAGCGCCGTCGCGGCCGAGGACGTCGGCATGGGAGAAGCCAACACCGTGGCCCTGAGAAGGCAATCACGACCATGTTCGGCTCCCTGCTGATCGCGGAGCGGGCGTCTCTCCTCTCAGGCCGCGACGATGAGTTCGTGGCGCACATCCAGAAGAGCTGTACCGGTATGCGGTGGGGTGAAATCGTCGGCCTGGAAACGCAGTACGCCCGACGCGAAGCGCGATCCTTCCGTGTCGAGTGGCAGCTCTACGAACTGGACTCCGGTGAGCTTGAGCGGTGCCCGCCCAAGAACGACAGCTACCGCAGCATCGACTCCCCAGCGTGGCTCTCCGACCTCGTCGGTGACCATGTTGCCCGCAGCGAGCCGAAGTCGTGCCCCTGCCACGGTCGCAAGTACGTGTACAGCGGCCGAGGCAACGGCGGGGCCGCGCACCAAGGACCCACGCTCCGCCAGGTAGCAGAGATTGCCAGCGTCTCGACCGGAACCGTATCCAACATCCTCAACCGGCCCGACCGAGTAGCCGAGGCGACTCGGGTGCGCGTCGAAGGCCCCTGCCGATCGGCACCCAGTGCCGGTGACAGGCGGCCCTTTCCCGGGCGTTCCCGTTGGAGGCCGCGGGGCAGCCGGCCGCGCGGAGGCCTGCTGGCTGCCGATCAAGGACCGGCTGACCCGGCACGGTCTGCGGCACGGCCACCGCACTCTCATGGAGGAGCTGGGCACGCCCAAGGTTCTGATGGACGAGCGGATGGGACACGAGGACGGGTCGATCAGCGCCCGCTATGCCCACGTCACCGACTCGATGCGCACAAGGCTCATGGACGACCTGACCGAGGTATGGCACGAGTCGCTGGACGCCCGACTTGCGCTGTGCCCGAGTTCGCCAGTGCCAGCGCTGAACCGGCTGTTGCATGAGCGTGCCAGATCTCGATAGCTGCGCCGACCAAGATCACACCCAGCTCACACCCAGAGTGCCCCTGACACGCAACAAGGGCCGGTCTCCGCATTGGGAAACCGGCCCTCACCTGCAAAAGCACCGTCGGGACGACAGGATTTGAACCTGCGACCCCCTGACCCCCAGTCAGGTGCGCTACCAAGCTGCGCCACGTCCCGGTGCTCGGCCGCCTTCGGGAAGGTTTCCCGGGTGGCCGTGCATGAGAACAATACCGCACCTCGCAGGGTGTTCGCTCGCACCCTCGGAGGGGGTGGGGGTCACGCAGGGTCGGTGGGGGGTGACGGGGGTGAAGTGGGGGTGGTGGGGGTGGTGGGGTGGGGTTTGCGGGGGGTGGGGGGATGGCGGCGGGCGTCCTCCGCGCTGTTCTGGGCGCCCAGGGTGCCGAAGTAGAAGCCGGCGACCGTGGCCAGCACCGTCATCAGGGCGGTCACGATGGTCTTGCGCAGGTCGCCGGCGTCCGCGCCGGACGAGAGCATGGCCACCGCCAGGGCGAAGCCCACCAGGGCCAGGATCAGGACGGCGATGATGCTGCGGGTCAGGCCGCGGACGCCGCGGGGCTCGCGCAGGTCGCGCAGGAAGTCGCGGACCTCCTCGTCGGTGGCCGCGCGGTCGATCAGGTGGTCGGTGAGCTGCTGGCGCCAGGCCGTGGCCCGGCGGACGTCCATGATCAGCGGCGCGACGGCGATCGCCGCGACGACCACGACGACCGCCGCTATCAGGAGCAGGGCCGGGCCGCCCTTGAGGCCGCTGATCGGCTCCCCGGTGCCGGACGCCGCGGTGACGGCGGTCACGACGGGCGAGTAGGTCATGGTGGGTCCCCCCAGTGGTTCCGGGCGGGCAGGATCCCAGTGCCCGGCAGGGCGGTCAAGACCGCGGCCGCTCCCGCGGGGGTCGGCAACTGCCGTACGGAATCGGGTGGTTGGACATCAGTGGCCGGTACATCTGGCCTTATGGCCGCTCTCTCAGCAGAATCGGTGCTGCGGATCTTCACGGCGGCCCCCCCGTAAGCGGGAGAGCGCCGTCCGCGGCAAGGCCGAGCGACGAAGGAGCAGCGACGATGCACGAGGCGGAACCGCCGGAGGGCCTTGCGTACTACGAGGACCCGGGACCGGGCTCGGGAGCGCTCCCGCCGCGGGCCTGGTGGGCCGTGTCCGACGCGCGCCGGGTGTCGCTCGGCGGCGACTGGCGCTTCCGGCTCTCCCCCACCGCGCGCTCCGCGGACGACTCCTTCGCCCGGCCCGGATTCGACGCCGCCGGCTGGGACGTGCTGCCGGTGCCGTCGCACTGGGTGCTGCACGGAGAGGGGCGGTACGGGCTGCCCGCGTACACCAATGTGCGCTACCCCTTCCCCCTCGACCCGCCGCACGTGCCGGACGAGAACCCGACCGGCGACCACCTGCGCACCTTCGACCTGCCCGACGACTGGCCGGGCGGCGCGGCCGTGCTGCGCTTCGAGGGCGTGGAGTCGTGCGCCCGGGTGTGGCTCAACGGGCAGGAGCTGGGCACCTTCAAGGGCAGCCGGCTGCCGGTGGAGTTCGAGGTCGGCGAGGTGCTCCGGCCGCGCGGCAACGTGCTGGCGGTACGCGTGCACCAGTGGTCGTCCGGCAGCTACCTGGAGGACCAGGACATGTGGTGGCTGCCCGGCATCTTCCGCGAGGTCACGCTGATCGAGCGGCCGGAGGGCGCGGTCGCCGACTTCTTCGTGCACTGCGGCTACGACCACACCACCGGCGAGGGCACCCTGCGGGTGGACTGCGAGCCGGCCGGCACCCTGACCGTGCCGGAGCTGGGCCTCGACATCCCGACCGGGGAGCCGGTGATCGTGCCCGTCGAGCCGTGGTCGGCGGAGCTGCCGCGGCTGTACGACGCCGAGCTGGCGACCGAGGGGGAGCGCATCCCGCTGCGTATCGGCTTCCGCACCGTCGCCGTCGAGAACGGCGTCCTCACGGTCAACGGGCGGCGGATCCTGCTGCGCGGGGTGAACCGGCACGAGTTCGACCCGGACCGCGGGCGGGCGCTGGACCAGGAGACGATGCGCGACGACCTGCTGCTGATGAAGCGGCACAACATCAACGCCGTGCGCACCAGCCACTACCCGCCGCACCCCGCCTTCCTCGACCTGTGCGACGAGCTGGGCATGTGGGTCGTCGACGAGTGCGACCTGGAGACGCACGGCTTCGAGGAGGTCGGCTGGCGCCGCAACCCGGTCGACGACGAGCGCTGGACCCCGGCGCTGCTGGACCGGGCCGCGCGGATGGTGGAGCGGGACAAGAACCACCCGTCGGTGGTCATGTGGTCGCTCGGCAACGAGTGCGGCACCGGCGCGGGGCTGTCGGCCATGGCCTCCTGGATCCGCGAGCGCGACCCGGCCCGGCCGATCCACTACGAGGGCGACCTCTCCTGCGCCGACACGGACGTCTACTCGCGGATGTACGCCGACCACGCCGAGTCCGACCTGATCGGCCGCCGCGCCGAGCCCCCGCTCGCGGACCCCGGCCTCGACGAGCGGCGGCGCGCGATGCCGTACGTGCTGTGCGAATACGCGCACGCGATGGGCAACGGGCCCGGCGGGCTGTCCGAATACCAGCGGATCTTCGAGACGTACGAGCGCTGCCAGGGCGGCTTCGTGTGGGAGTGGATCGACCACGGGCTGCGCCGCACCGCGGCCGACGGGACCGACTTCTTCGCCTACGGCGGGGACTTCGGGGAGGAGCTGCACGACGGGAACTTCGTGTGCGACGGGCTGCTCTTCCCCGACCGGACGCCCTCGCCGGGTCTGGTCGAGTACAAGAAGGTGATCGAGCCGGTCACGCTCACCGGTGACGCCGGGCGCGGCGAGCTGACCGTGGCCAACCGGCAGGACTTCGCGGACCTGTCGGGGCTGGCCTTCCGCTGGGCGTACGAGGTCGAGGGCGAGACGGTGGCGTCCGGGCGGCTGGAGGTGCCGCCCACCGGCCCCGGGGAAAGCGCTCTCCTCCAACTGCCGGAGCAACCCGCCGCGGGCCTCGGCCGCGAGGCGTACTGGACGGTGCGCGCGGTCCTCGCCGAGGACACCGCGTGGGCGCCGGCCGGGCACGAGGTGGCCTGGGGGCAATTCCCAGCGGCCGCCCCGCTGGGCACCGGCCAGCGCGTACGCCGGGGCCGGCCGCACTCCCCGCGGACGGGCCCGGACGGCCTGACAGTCCTCGGCCCCGGCTCCTTCGACCCCGCCACCGGCGCCCTGCGCGCCCTCGGCGGGGTGCCCGTCGACGCTCCCCGGCTGGACGTCTGGCGGGCGCCCACCGACAACGACCGGGGCATGCCCTGGTTCGCCGACTCCCGGCTCGCCGACCGGTGGCGGGAGGCGGGCCTGCACCGCCTGCGGCACCGGGTGGTACGGGTCGCGGTGGGCGGCGACGCGCTGACGGTCACCTCCCGCGTCGCGCCCGCGGCCGCCGACCGCGCCCTGCGCACCGTCCTGACCTGGAGCGCGACCGGCGACTGGCTGCGCCTGGACGTCGAGGTGACGCCCGAGGGCGACTGGAGCCTGCCGCTCCCCCGGCTCGGCGTGCGCCTCGGCCTGCCCGCGTGGCTCGACCGCGTCGAGTGGTACGGCGGCGGGCCCGGCGAGGCCTACCCCGACAGCCGCGCCGCCGCGCGCCTCGGCCGCTGGAAGGCCGCGGCGGAGGAGCTGGCGACGCCGTACGTCCGCCCGCAGGAGAACGGTGCCAGGGCCGGTGTGCGCTGGGCCGAGCTGCGCGGCGCCGACGGGACGGGCCTGCGGATCGAGGCCGCCGTCAACCGCGCCGTGCCCGCCGCCCCGGTGGACGGGAGCAGCCCCCAGCCCGGCGGGAGCAGCACCGCCCCCGGCGCGGGCAGCACCCCACCCCGCGGGAGCAGCACCGTGCTCGGCACGCCGGAGGACGGCGCGCCCGGCTTCTGGCTGACCGCGCGGCCCTGGACCACCGAGGCGCTGGACGCCGCCGAGCACACCACCGACCTGGTGCGGGACGGCCGGCTGTGGCTGCACCTGGACCACGCGCTGCACGGCCTGGGCAGCGCCTCCTGCGGGCCCGGCGTGCTGCCCGAGCACCGGCTGGACGCCGCGCCCGCCGCCTTCTCCTTCCTCTTCGCGCCGCTCGGCCCCAGCGCCGAGCCCGGCGTGCCGCCGACCGACCGGGAGCAGCAGTGACCGTCACGATCCGCCCGTACCGCCCCTCCGACCTGCCCGCGCTGTACGACATATGCCTGCGCACCGGCGCCGCGGGCGGCGACGCGTCCGCCGACTACCCGCCGGAGGACCGCGACCTGCTGGGCACGCTGTTCGCGGCGCCCTACGCGGTGCTGGAGCCGGAGTCGGCCTTCGTGGCCGACGACGGCACGGGGCAGCCGGTCGGCTACATCCTCGGCACGGCGGACACGCCGGGCTTCGTCGAGCGCTTCCGCGCGGAGTGGCTGCCGACGGTCGCGGACCGCTGGCCCGCGCCGCAGGGCGAGCCGGGGACGCCGAGCGAGGTGATGGCGTGGCTGCTGCACTGGCCGGAGCGGATGATCGTCCCCGCGGTGTCGGGCTACCCCGCGCACCTGCACATCGACCTGCTGCCCGACCACCAGGGGCAGGGCCACGGGCGGGCGCTGATGAACGCCTTCCTCGGCTCGCTCGCGGAGCGCGGGGTGCCCGCGGTGCACCTGGGCATGCTGACGGCGAACGTCTCGGCGCGGGCCTTCTACGACCGGCTGGGCTTCCATGTCATCGACGTGCCCGACGCGGGCGAGCTGACGTACCTCGGGCGCGCCACCTCGTAGAGCGCTCTCCCGGCCGCGTACCGAGCCCGTACCGTACGGGCTCCGTCAGTCGCTGTGTCCGGCCCGGTGCGTGGTGGGGGGAGGCCCGGCCGGCGGGTGGGGGTGCTTGCCGCGCCGTACGAGGCCGAGGACGTCCTGGGCGGTGACCATCCCGGCCACCCGCCCGTCGGAGAGGACCAGGATCGGGCGCCCGGCGGTCAGCACGCCGTGCTCCAGGACCTCGCCCACCTGCTCGTCCGGCGCGGCGAGGGTGCAGCCGGCCAGCGGCGCGGCGAGGTCCCGTACGCGCACCTGCGCCGTGCGTCCGGCCAGGCCCGCGCGCAGGGCGGCGGGCTCGACCACGCCGGTGGGGCGGCCGTCGAGGTCGGTCACCGGTACGACGGGCTGGCCGGCGGCGCCGGGGGCGGTGTCAGCGAGGAAGCGGTCCACGGTCTGCCAGTCCTGGCCGGTGACCGCGGGCCGCATCACGTCGCGGACCCGCACCCCGCGTACCGCCTCGGCGAGGGCCGAGCGGCGCACCTCCGCCCCGGCGGCCGCCACGACGAACAGCCCGAGCAGCGCGAGCCACAGCCCCGACCCGCTGCCCGCGAGGAATTCCAGCCAGCCGCCGACGACCATGAGCGCGCCCGCCACCTGCCCGCACCGCCCGGCGACGCGGGTCGCCCGGTCGCGGTCGCCGCGCAGCCGCCAGACCACCGCCTGGAGGATGCGGCCGCCGTCCAGCGGGCTGGCCGGCAGCAGGTTGAAGGCGGCGAGCAGGATGTTGGCCCAGCCGCTCCAGGCCAGTACGGCCGCGGGGAGCAGGCCGTGCGGGGCCGCGTCGACGCCGACCGCCGCGGCGAGGAACACCCCGCCCAGCAGCGCGCTGGTGAGCGGGCCGACCGCGGCGATCAGGCCCGCGGTGCGCGGCGTCGTGGCCGTTCCCATCCGGGTGACCCCGCCGAGCGCGAAGACCGTCACGTCCTTGACGTCCACCCCGGACCTGCGCGCCACCAGGGCGTGCGCGGCCTCGTGCGCGAGCAGGCTCAGCGTCAGCAGCAGCGCTCCGCCCACCGCCCACAGCCCGTAGGCCGTACCGGAGTGGCCGGGGGCCCAGTCGGGGAGCACCCCGGCGGCCAGCCCGTAGGCCAGGACGGCGACGAGCAGCGGCGCGGTCCAGTGCAGCCGCAGCGGCACTCCGGCGATCCGGCCCAGTGGCAGCGATCCGTTCATCGCACCTCCCACGCCCGTCCGACCCTGTGCGGCCCGGTCGCGGCGCACGCCCCCCGCCGCCGGGGCGGGGGCGCGCTCTCCCTTCCAGTCTGCTCCGCCGCAGGCCCGGGCGGAGGCCTCCCGCCGGGCGGGGGCCTCAGGTGCTGTCCGGGCCGGTCGCCGCCTCCGGGGTGCGGGTGATGGCGAGCAGGGCGGCGTCGTCGCCGAGGCGGCCGCCGGTGTACGCGAGCAGGTCCTCGCTGAGGAGCCGCAGCAGGGAGTCAGGGTCGAGGGCGGGCGGGAAGCCCGCGACGCGCTCGGCGAGCGGGTAGAAGACGCCCTGCCGTGAGCGCGCCTCGATCAGGCCGTCGGTGTAGAGCAGGAGCGTGTCGCCCTCGCCGTACGGGATCGGCTCGTCCGCGGCGCCGCCCGCGGCCAGCAGGCCGGAGCCCAGCGGTGGTGCGGGGTCGGCGCACTGCGTGGCGGCGACCCGGCCGTCGGCGCCGATCAGCAGCGGCGGCGGGTGGCCGCAGCAGGTCATCCGGACCTGGCCGCCGCGGTCGGGCACCTCCAGCAGCAGCGCGGTGACGAAGTGCTCGCCGGGGTCCTCGCGCTCGTCCGCGACCTCCTCGATGTCGCGGTTGATCCGCTCCTCCAGGGATTCGGCGAGCTGCGGGAGCGTCGGGCAGTACCGCGCGGTCTCCCGGAAGGCGCCGAGGACGGCCGCGGCCTCGGCGATGGCGGGCAGGCCCTTGCCGCGGACGTCCCCGATGATCAGTCGGCTGGTGTCGGGGCGCAGCCGGGTGACGGCGAAGAGGTCGCCGCCGATCTGGGCGTCGTCCTCGGCGGCGAGGTAGCGCCAGGCGACCCGCAGGGCGCCGACCCGGCTGGGAGGGGGCCGCAGCAGGACCCGCTGGGCGGTCTCGGCGACGAGTCTGGCGCGGGTGAGCTGCCGGGAGCGGCGCTCGCGGACGTAGCTGAAGAAGATCAGCAGCACCGAGATCAGGATCAGCGCGACGAACTGCCACACCCACGCCACCGCGCTGCCTCCCCCGCCCACCGAGGCGACGAACGCCTGCCCGCCCACCGCCACCAGCGCGATCAGTGCTGTACGCCACGGCCCGGCGAACGACGCCGTCAGCGCCGGGGCGACGACGAGCATGGGGCTGAGGAAGACGTCCTTGGGCGCCGTGGCGTCGGCGACGGAGATGACGACGACGAGCGCGACCGGGACCGCGAGCGCCAGGCCGCGCGTCCGCTCCGGCAGGTTTTCGAGCCGGCTGAGGTCCATACGCCCGATTTTAGGATGTCCGGCACATTACGGACACAAGCTCGGCCGCCGAGCCGCTCCGCGGACCGCGTACGCGCGGCGCGGCGGACCGGGCCACGCGGCCCCGTCACGCCTCCGCGGCGACTTCCGGCACCTCCGCGGCCTCGGGCGTGGCGGGGGACCAGGGGGCCCAGCCGCGGGCCGGGGGGACCGACACGGCGCGCCACCACGGGTCGGGAGCGGGGCAGGCGGCGGGTTCGAAGGGCTGGCCGACACGCGGGGTCGCGGACTGCTGGGCGGCGGCGCGGGCGGCGAGCATGGTGCGCTCGGCGGGCTCGGCCCAGGGGTGGAAGGCGAGGTTGAAGGTGCCCCAGTGGATGGGGAGCAGGACGCCGCCGGGGCGGCCGCCCTGGAGGTCGAGGTGGGCGCGCAGACCCTCGTCGGGGGTCATGTGGATGTCGGGCCACTGGCCCGGGTCGGGCGTGCAGTCGCAGGGCTCGCCGGGCGGGCAGCTCGCGTGGGCCTTCGGCCAGAACTCGCTGTAGGCCCCGATCTGGATCATCGTCGCGTCGAACGGGCCGTGCTCGGCGCCGATGTCCGCGAAGCCGGGGAAGTAGCCGGTGTCGCCGCTGTGGAAGAGGCGGTGGGTGCCGTCGGTGACGGCCCAGGACGCCCACAGGGTCTGCTGGCGGCCGCGCAGACCGCGGCCGCAGAAATGCCGGGCGGGGGTGGCGGTCAGGGTGAGCCCGTGGACCTCCGCCGACTCGTTCCAGTCCAGCTCGCGCAGCCGGGCGGCGGGCACGCCCCAGTGCTCCAGGTGCGCGCCGACGCCCAGCGGGACGGCGAACACGGCGTCGCTGCGCACGAGTTCGACGACGGTGGGCATGTCGAGGTGGTCGTAGTGGTCGTGCGAGATCACCACCACGTCCACGTCGAGCGCGGTGACGGCCGACAGCGGCAGCGGCGCGGGGTGGACGCGCTTGGGGCCCGCGAAGGGGAAGGGGGAGCAGCGCTCGCCCCACACCGGGTCGAACAGCACGCGCCGGCCGCCGATCTCGGCGAGCACGGTGGAGTGGCCCATCCACGTCAACCGCAGGCCGGACGCGGGCGGGGTCGCGATGTCGGCGAGCGTCGTGGGGTGGACGGGGATCGGCCGGGCGGGCTTGCGCGGGATCCGCGCCTCCTTGCGGAGGTTGGCGGGGAGGGAGGTGAAGAAGTCCGCGCCGGGGCCCGTGCCCGTCGCGGTGGGGTTGACGAAGGCGCCGTCCGCGTAGTTCGGCGAGTTCAGGATGCGTTCCAGGCGCGCTCCGGTCGGGTCGGCCCCGAACGGCGCGGGGCGCGCTCTCACGAGGCGGGACGGCGGACGGCCGGCGCTGGTCACGAGTCCTCCAGGCACACAATCGTATGGTCGGCGGAATATCCGCCTGCTCCATTATGCGGGGGCGTGCCGATCATGGTCGGGCGCACCCCGCCCCACGCCGGGCGCCCCCACTGCCTCGGCGGGCACCTCCCGTGTCCCGCCGGCCGCATCCCGCCCCACGCCGGACGCACCCCGTGTCCCGCCGGCCGCGTCCGGGACCCCGGCCGCCTCTCCGGCGCCGAGGGCGACACGCAGCCCGTCGCGCACGGGGCGATAGCCGAGCCGGTGGTAGAGGCCGTTGCTGACCGGGTTGGCCAGGTCGGTGACCAGCAGGACGCGGTGCACGCCCGCGTCGAGCGCGGCCTGCGTCACGGCGGTCACGGCGCCGCCCGCGTAACCGCGGCCGCGCTGCCCGGGCGGGGTGTAGACGGCCACGACCCGCACGGAGCCCGCCACTTCGAGGGTGCGGCCGGCCATCGCGACCGGCTCGCCGCCGGGGCCGATCCACAGTGTGCGCAGGCCGTGCAGGATCGCGTCGTCGGCGACGGTCGGGCGGCCCGGGGTCGGGTGGCCGATCTCGGCGTCCATCTCCTGCTGCCAGCGGATCAGCAGTTCGCGGTCGGCCGCGTCGGCGATCCGGGCGTGCCCGGGCGGTCCCGGCACCCGCGGGACCAGCGTGCCGAGCTCGTGGAAGCGGATGCGTTCCGTGACGCGGTACGGGGCGCGGGCCCGCGCGGACCAGGCGTCCGCGAACGCCGTGACGGCCTCGTGGTCGCCGCGCACCTCGGCGAGGGGCTCGGCCGCCCAGGCGGCGGCCAGCTCGGCGGCCGCGGCGGCGGGGGCGCGGGTCAGCAGCGGGGGGTGCGGGGGCGTCCGCAGGAAGGCGGCCTGCACAGTGGGGGCGCCGGGGTGCGGGGCGGGGTCGGGGCCGAGGTCGGCGTCGGCGTCGTGGCTCGGGCCCCGGTACGCCGCCGCGTCCGCCCCCGCCGGATCCGGGTCCTGCGCCGGGCGCCACCAGCCGAAGAGGGGCGGCTCGTCGCCGTACGCCGACAGGCCGCGGCGGCGCAGGGTGTCGGTCACCGTCAGCAGGACGGAATTCTCCACCGGGCGGGCGAGCAGGAAGGGCTCGGCCGCGCGGAGGAAGGCGGCGGGGCTGTGGCTGAAGGTCCATCCCATGGGGCCCATCCTCACGCGCCCGGCGCCCGCGACGCACCCCGCTTTTCCCGGCCGCGGGTGGCGGAAGTGCCCGGCACCTCGACGTATCACCTGGTCAGGGACGTGTGGACGGCACGTCAGATGGCGCAACACAGCGGCAACACCACCGGCCCGCGGCCGTCGGTATGGTCCGTGTGCGGCGGCACGAGGCCGCCGTCCACCGACCGCGCCGAGACGACGCAGGAGCCCCCACATGGCAGCCGACGGCACGCGGGAGCGCACCGCACCGGTCGCCGCCGCGCGGCGCCGCAGGCTGCGCGCCGACCAGGCCCGGCAGCTCGCGGACCTGCTGCGGCGGCAGGTGCTGGCGCAGGCGTTCGGGGACGGGGTGCTGCCGCACGAGGATGCGATCGGCGCGGAGTACGGCGTGTCCCGCAACACCGTGCGGCAGGCCCTGGACCTGCTGCGGGCCGAGCGGCTGGTGGAGCGGGTGCCGGGGCTCGGCACGGTCGTGGTGGGGCAGAAGTACCCGCACGGGCTCGACCGGCTGATGGGCCTGGCGGAGACGCTGCACGGGCACGGCAGGGTCAGCAACGAGGTGCGCGCGCTCGGCCCGGTGCGCGCCCCGGCCGCGGTGGCCTCGCGGCTGAAGATCAGGGAGCACGACGACGTGCTCTACGTGGAGCGGCTGCGGCGGCTGGACGGCCTGCCGCTGTCGCTCGACCTCACGTACGTGCCGATGGACCTCGGCGCCGGGCTGCTGACCGCGGACCTGGAGAACACCGATGTCTTCCGGCTGCTGGAGGAGCTGTCCGGGCAACCGCTGGGCACCGCGGAGATCACCCTGGAGGCGGTCAGCGCCGACCTGCACTCCGCGGCGGTCCTGGAGGCGCCGCGCGGCTCCGCCCTGCTGATGCTGGAGCGGCTGAGCCACCTGTCCGACGGCCGCCCGGTGGACCTGGAGTTCGTGCGCTTCCGCGGCGACCGGATCACCATGCGCGGCCTGCTGCACCGGAGCGCCTGACCCGGCGCTCCCGCGCCGTCCCGGTGCGAACTCCCCTCACCTTCACCCGACTTCCCGTCTGGAGACAGCCATGCCCGTGGTGCCGCAGCGCGCCGACGTGCCCGTGACCATCGACGAGTCCCTGTGCATCGACGGCTGCACGCTGTGCGTCGACGTCTGCCCGCTGGACTCGCTGGCGATCGACCAGGACACCGGCAAGGCGTACATGCACGTCGACGAGTGCTGGTACTGCGGCCCGTGCGCCGCGCGCTGCCCGACCGGGGCCGTGACCGTCAACATGCCCTACCTGCTGCGATGAGAGGTGCCCTGATGCGCAAGTTCCTCGCCGCGGCGGGCGCCGCCGCGGTCCTCCTGCCGCTCGCCGGATGCGGCTCGGACGCGGGCGGCGGCAGCGGCGGCCGTACGGTCACCGTCCACGTCGGCTACCAGTCCAAGACCATCAACACCGTGACGGCGGGCACCCTGCTGCGCTCGCTCGGCTACTTCGAGCAGCAGCTGGCCGCGCTCGGCAGGCGCGACGGGAACACGTACAAGGTCGACTGGCAGGACTACGCGACCGGTGCGCCGATCACCGCGCAGATGGTCGCCGGGAAGATCGACGTCGGCTCGATGGGCGACTACCCGCTGCTCATCAACGCCGCCCGCGGGCAGCAGCTGCGGCAGCCCACCGAGCTGGTGTCGGTGACCGGCTACAACCTGCGCGGCGGGCTCAACACCGTGGTGACCGCGCCGGATTCGAAGCTCACCGGCCTGGACGACCTGAAGGGCGCGAAGGTCTCCACCAGCATCGGCTCGGCCGCCGACGGCACTCTCGTACGGGCCCTGCAACAGCGCGGCATCGACCCGGACAAGGAGCTGCACAAGCTCAACCAGCAGCCCGCGGTGGGTGCTTCGGCGCTCCAGGCGGGCAGTGTGGACGCGCTGTCGCAGTTCGTCGCCTGGCCGGGGCAGTTGGTCTTCGAGGGCAAGGCGAAGGCGCTCTACGACGGGGCCGCGCTGGATCTGCCGACCTTCCACGGGGTCACCGTCCGCAAGGACTTCGCGAAGCAGCGGCCCGGGGTCGTCGACGCCTTCCTGGCGGCCCAGATCCAGGCCACCGACTACTTGCACGCCCACCCGCTGGCCGCGGCGCGGTCGGTCGCCGACGCCACGAAGCTGCCCGCCGAGGTGGTCTACCTCTACAACGGGCCCGGCGGCATCGCGACGTTCGACCCGACGCTCAAACCGCAGCTGCTCGACGCCTTCGCCGAGGACGTGCCGGTGCTGGCGTCCGAGAAGCTGGTCGGGAAGATCGACATCAGCCACTTCGCCGACGACTCGTTCGTCCGGCGCGCGGTCGGCGCCGGCTACGCCCGTCAGGTCGCCTCGCTCGCCAACCCCGCGCTGGTGCACGGCACCGACCCGGTGTGCGGGGGCGCCGTCACCGACCCGGCGACGGCGAGCGAGGCGTGGCCGGCGGGGCAGGACACGACGGTGCCGCTGCGCACCCCGACCTGCCTGCTGCGCTACCTGGCGGCGCACCCGGGCAAGGCCGCGGTACGCGCCTCGTACGTGCCGGACGCGCTGACCGGCACCCGCTGGTTCGCCGACCGCGCGGTGTGGGCGGTGGACCCGGCGGCCGCGCCCGACGCGCGCTACCAGCCCTTCACCACGCCGGACAACGCGGCCGACTGGCTCGCGAAGCACCCGGGGGCGCGGCTCGTGGACTTCGCACAGGCCGTGCGGGAGGTGGCATGAGCGCCCGCGCCGAGGCCGTCCGGAGCAGGCTGCTGCGGGCGCTCTCGCTGCTCGGCTTCCTCGGGCTGTGGCAGCTGCTGACCGCCGGGCGGGTGCGGCTGTGGGTGCACTTCGACCAGCTGCCGACCGTCGTGGACGTGGCCCGCGAATTCCGCCGCCGCCTCGGCACCGGCGTCTACTGGCAGGACCTCGGCGACAGTCTGGGCCGGATCCTGACCGGCTTCGGGATCGCCGCGGTGCTTGGGGTGGCCGCCGGGGTCGCGATCGGGCGCTCCCGGGTGGCGGCCGACCTGCTCGGGCCGGTCGTCGAACTCCTGCGCCCCATACCGGCGATCGCACTGGTGCCGGTGGCGATCCTGGTCTTCCCGGGCAACGAGCAGGGCATCGTCTTCATCACCTTCTGCGCCGCCTTCTTCCCGGTGCTGGTGAGCACCCGGCACGCGGTGCGGGCGCTGACGCCGGTGTGGGAGGAGGCCGTGCTGACCATGGGCGGCGGGCGGTGGCGGGTGCTGGCGCAGGTGGTGCTGCCGGGCGCGCTCCCGGGGATCTTCGGCGGGCTGTCGGTCGGCATCGGGGTGGCGTGGATCTGCGTGATCTCCGCCGAGATGATCTCCGGCGACTACGGGGTCGGCTACCGCACCTGGCAGGACTACACGGTGGTGGACTACCCGGGGGTGCTGGTCGGCATGGTCACCATCGGCCTGCTGGGCCATCTCACCTCCTCCGCCGTGGAGTTCGCGGGCCGCCGAGCCACCCGCTGGCTGCCGCGCGCCGAACGGGCCGCGGACCGGGGCGCCTTCGCCCGCGGCGCCGCCCGCCGGGTCCGTACCGAACCCGCCGCCGCACCCGCGGCCGGCGAACGGCCCCTGACCGCAACCGACTCCGTGACGCAGGCCAGGTGACCGCCATGACCGGTACATCCGCTCCCTCCCCCGCCACCGCGCTTCCCGGCAGCGCGGACCAGCCGCCCGCCGAGGGGGCCCGGCTCGCGCTGCGCGGGGCCGTGCTGGGGCGGCCCGGGGCACCGGTGCTCGCCGGGGTGGACCTCGACGTGGCGCCGGGCGAGGTGCTGGCCGTCGCCGGCGCCTCCGGGTGCGGCAAGTCGACGCTGCTGCGCACGCTGGCCGGGCTGCTGCCGCCGCTGGAGGGTGAAGTGACCGCGGACGGCGACCCGCTGCGGGGGCCCGGCGGCGGGCGGGCGCTGGTCTTCCAGGAGGACGGGCTGCTGCCGTGGCGCACCGCGCTGGGCAACGTCGAACTCCCGCTCTCCATCGCCCGGGTGGGCCGGACCGAGCGGCGGCGGCGCGCGGCGCGGTGGCTCGGCCGGGTCGGACTCGCGGGCTGCGAGGGCCGGTTGCCGCACCGGCTGTCCGGCGGGCAGCGGCAGCGCGTGCAGCTGGCCCGGGCGCTGGCGGGCCGGCCGCGGGCGCTGCTGATGGACGAGCCGTTCGGCGCGCTGGACGCGCAGACCCGGGCGGGCATGCAGCAGTTGCTCGTCGACGTCCTCCACGACACCCGCGCCACCGTCGTGTTCGTCACCCACGACGTGGACGAGGCGCTCTTCCTCGGCGACCGGGTCGCGCTGCTCGGCGCGGCGGACGGCGGGCCGGTGCGGCTGTTCACCGTGCCGCAGCCCCGCGACCGCGCCGCCCACGGCTCCCCCGCCACCGCCGCCGTACGCCGTGACCTCCTTGCCGCACTGGGCGGTTGACACCTCCCGGACCTCCCGAAGGGCCCCCTCTCGCATGGACATCCCCGAGCTGACCGACGCCGACGAGCTGAGCTGCGGCGTCCTGGTGATCGGCGGCGGCACCGCCGGAACCATGGCGGCGCTGACCGCCGCCGAGCACGGCGCCGACGTGCTGCTGCTGGAGAAGGCGCACGTACGGCACTCCGGGGCGCTGGCGATGGGCATGGACGGCGTCAACAACGCGGTCGTGCCCGGGCGCGCCACGCCGGAGGACTACGTCGCCGAGATCACCCGCGCCAACGACGGCGTCGTCAACCAGGCGACCGTGCGGCAGACCGCGACCCGCGGCTTCGCGATGGTGCGGCGGCTGGAGCGCTACGGCGTGAAGTTCGAGAAGGACGAGCACGGCGACTACGCGGTCCGCCAGGTGCACCGCTCCGGCAGCTACGTGCTGCCGATGCCGGAGGGCAAGGACGTCAAGAAGGTCCTCTACCGGGTGCTGCGGCGGCGCGAGATGCGCGAGCGGATCCGGATCGAGAACCGGGTCATGCCGGTGCGCGTCCTGACCGCGGACGGCCGGGCGGTGGGCGCGGCGGGCTTCGACACCCGCACCGGCCGCTTCGTGACCGTACGGGCCGGCGCGGTGATCCTCGCGACGGGCGCGGCCGGCCGGCTCGGCCTGCCCGCGAGCGGCTATCTGTACGGCACCTACGAGAACCCGACGAACGCCGGGGACGGCCACGCGATGGCCTACCACGCGGGCGCGGAGCTCAGCGGCATCGAGTGCTTCCAGGTCAACCCGCTGATCAAGGACTACAACGGGCCCGCGTGCGCGTACGTCGCCAACCCCTTCGGCGGCTACCAGGTCAACCGGCACGGCGAGCGGTTCGTCGACTCCGACTACTGGTCGGGGCAGATGATGAGCGAGTTCGCCGCCGAGGTCGCCTCCGAACGCGGCCCCGTCTACCTGAAGTTGAGCCATCTGCCGGAGGAGTCGGTGGCCGCGCTGGAGACCATCCTGCACTCCACCGAGCGGCCGACCCGCGGCACCTTCCACGCCGGGCGCGGCCACGACTACCGCACGCACGACGTGGAGATGCACATCTCCGAGATCGGCCTGTGCGGCGGCCACTCGGCGTCCGGGGTGTGGGTCGACGAGCACGCGCGGACCACCGTCCCCGGGCTCTACGCCGCCGGGGACCTGGCGTGCGTGCCGCACAACTACATGATCGGGGCCTTCGTCTACGGGGAGCTGGCCGGCGAGGACGCGGCCGGGCTCCCCCCGTACCCGGGGCCGCTGCCCGCCGGGCAGGTCGCGGCGGCGCACGAGCTGGTCTACCGGCCGCTGCGGCAGCCCGACGGGCCGCCGCAGCCGCAGGTCGAGTACAAGCTGCGGCGCTTCGTCAACGACTACGTCGCACCGCCCAAGAGCGGCGCCCGGCTGTCGCTCGCCGTCGAGACGTTCGAGCGGATGCGCGGCGAGGTCGCGGGGCTGGGCGCGCGCACCCCGCACGAGCTGATGCGGTGCGCGGAGGTGGGCTTCATCAGGGACTGCGCGGAGATGGCGGCGCGCGCGTCGCTGGCCCGCACCGAGAGCCGCTGGGGCCTCTACCACGAAAGGACCGACCGCCCCGGGCGGGACGACGCGCAGTGGCTCGTGCACCTCAACCTCCGCAAGACGGAGAGCGGTGCGATGGAATTCCTGACCCGGCCGGTCGCGCCGTACCTGGTGCCGGTGGAGGGGTACGCGCCCGGCGGCGGGGACGTACGGGTGATCGGCGAGGTGCTGCCCGAGCAGGTCGCGACGGCGGGGCCGCGCGAGGTGCCGCCCGTCGACCCCGGCGCGGTCGCCCGCGCCCCGGTGGCCGCTGCCGCGGCGACCGGCTCGCCGCGCATCCTGGAGGTCCTGGACATCGCCGAGGACGAACCGGAGATGGCCGAGCTGGCGCCCTACCTGGACGACGCCGACCCCGCGGTGCGGCGGGCCGCGGTCGGGGTGCTCACCGAGACCGTGCCGGACGGCACGGGACCCGCGCTCGCCGCCGCCCTCGGCGACCCCGACCCCCTGGTCCGCGCCGCCGCGGGGGCGGGGCTGCTGGAGCTGGTCGAGGTGCTGCCCGCCACCCCCGCGCTGGAGGCCGCGCTCACCACCGCGCTGGACTCCCCCGACCCCGCCGCCCGGGCCGCCGCCGCGGGCACCCTGCGGGCGCTGCGCCTGGCCGGGAGGGCGCTCTACGCGCGGGCGCTGGGCGATCCGGAGCCGCGCGTGCGGATCGAGGCGGTACGCGCGCTGGTCGCGCTCGCCGCGGTGGGCGACCTCGCCACCGCCGCCACCGACGCCTCCCGCGAGGTGCGGGTCGCCCTCGCGAAGGGGCTCGCGGCGCTCCCGCCGGACACCCCCGAAGGACCCGCCGCCCTCCTGCCGCCGCTCGCCCGGGACGCCGACCCCCTGGTACGGGCCGCCGCTCTGGAGGCCGCGGCCCCGGTGGGCTGCCCCGCGCCGCTGGACGCCCTGGCGGCCGAGGCGATCGGCGAGACCGCCTGGCGGGTACGCCGCGGGGCCGCGGTGGCCCTCGGCGCGGCCGCGCCCGGCCTCGCCGTCCCGGCCCTGCTGCGCGCCGCCGCCGACCCGCACGCCGATGTCCGCCGCGCCGCCGTCACCTCCCTCGCGGCCCACCCCGCCACCCCGGAGGTCACGACCGCGCTGCGGGCCGCCGCCTCCGACCCGGACCCGGACGTCCGCGCGTACGCCCGCCGGGCGCTCCCCGCGTAACGAGGAGTGGACGTGCGGACAGGGGCACCGCCGGATCGGCGGTGCCCCTGGCGGTGCGGGACGGTCACCGCAGCCAGCGGTTGTCGCGGACGACGGGGAGCTTCGCCCACAGGCGGCCCAGGCCCCAGGTGTCACCCGCGCGGGTGGCGGCGAAGACGATCATGGCCAGGGCGTAGACGACGTGGTAGTCGACCAGCGGGTTGGACGATCCGGTCGGGGCGCCGGTCGCGAGGTGCTGGGCGGGGGGCCATTCGGCGGCCCACATCAGGGCCATCATGGCGGTGCCGGCGACGGCGGTGACGCGCAGGGCGACGCCGCCGGCCAGGGCGGCGCCGATGCCGAGCAGGCCGAGCATGAACAGGGCGTCGGTCCAGCCCTTGCCGGCGATGTCGTGGAAGACGTCCTGCAACGGGCCCGCCTGGACGCCGGAGAGGAAGCCCCTGGTGGGCGAGTTGCCGTCCACCCAGCCCTTGCCGGAGCCGGTGGCGTAGTGCCAGCCGAAGGTCTTGTCGAGGAAGGCCCACAGGAAGACGAAGCCGGCCGCGATCCGCAGGATGGCGGTCGCGCGGGCGGCGGTCGGGCTCATGACGGCGTCCGGCGCGGTCCCGGCCGGCCCTTGCGTCGCGGGGGTGTTCCGGCGGGATTCGTGGTGAACGGCCATGACGGCCTCCTTCGTCCGAGGGGGGAGTGCGGCGGGCGCTTTCGTCTGCGGCTTCACTGTCCCGTCCGGGCGCGGGCCGCCGCTGGGGGCCGAGGGCCCCGCCGGGTGGGCCGAACGGCCCCTCTCCGCAGTGCCGTTGAGCTCCACGGGCATCCGCCGCGGAAGGGGCGGCGCCCACCGGGGAGGCCGTTCGGCCCTGGCGCGGCCTCCGGTCCCGGGACAACCATGGGTGTGCGCCCGCCGCGGGCGGACGCGGGTACGCGTGCCGCCGGCGGCGCGTCACGCGTACTCGGGCAAAGGCACCGCGCCGAACGGTGCACGACGGTGGAAGGCCGGTATGAGCCAGGCACAGGAGTTCTCCCCGCGGTCCCCGATCCGGGTGTTCCTGCTGGACGACCACGAGGTCGTACGGCGCGGTGTGCACGACCTGCTGGAGGGCGAACCGGACATCGAGGTCGTCGGCGAGGCGTCGTCCGCCGAACAGGCGCTCGCCCGCGGGCCGGCCCTGCGCCCCGACGTGGCGGTGCTGGACGTACGGCTGCCGGACGGCGACGGCATCACCGTGTGCCGCGAGCTGCGCTCGGCCATGCCGGACCTGGCGTGCCTGATGCTCACCTCGTTCGACGACGACGACGCGCTCCTGGACGCGATCATGGCCGGGGCCGCGGGCTACGTCCTGAAGCAGATCAGGGGGTCCGACCTGGTCTCCGCGGTCCGCACCGTCGCGTCGGGGCAGTCCATGCTCGACCCGGCCACCACGGCGCGGCTGATGAGCAGCCTGCGCGCGGACAAGGCCGGCGCCGGGCCGGAGCAGGAGGCGCTCGCCTCGCTGTCGCCGCGCGAACGGGAGATCCTCGCCCTGGTCGGGGAGGGCCTGACCAACCGCCAGATCGGCGCCCGCCTGTACCTGTCGGAGAAGACGGTCAAGAACAACGTCTCCCGCCTGCTGGCGAAACTCGGGGTGGAACGGCGCGTGCAGGCCGCGGTCATCGCCACCCAGGGGCCTGTGCCGCCCGGGCAGAGCCGCCGCTGACGTCCGCCCGGGGAGGTCAGCCGTCGGCGGGCAGCGGCACCGCCCACTCCAGCACGGTGCCGCTCCCGGACGGCCCGGGCGCGAGGGTGAGGGCGCCGTCCAGCTCCTCGGCGCGGGTCCGCGCGTTGGCCAGGCCGCTGCGGCGGGTCGCCTCCGGGGCGATGCCCCGGCCGTCGTCGGCCACCCGCAGCCGTACCGAGGCGTCGCTGACCTCCGCGGCGACGTCGACCGCGGTGGCCCCCGCGTGCCGGGCGGCGTTGGACAGCGCCTCGCGCAGGACCGCGAGGAGGTGCTCGGCCACACCGGCCGGCACAAGGGTGTCCAGCAGGCCGCTCATCCGCAGCGTGGGCGCGAAGCCGAGGGCCTCGGACGCGGTGTCGATCTCGCCGAGCAGCCTGGCCCGCAGCCCGGACTCCTCCCGCCGGCCGCGCCTGCCCAGGCCGAAGATCGTGGAGCGGATGATCCTGATGGTCTCGTCGAGGTCGTCCACGACACGCTCCACGCGCTCGGCGGCCGCCGGCCGGTCGGCGATCCGCCCCAGGGCCGCCTGCAGGGTCAGCCCCGAGGCGAACAGCCGCTGGATCGCCAGATCGTGCAGATCCCGGGCGATGCGGTCCCGTTCGTCGAGGACGAGCAGCTGCTCCGAGGTACGGCGGTGCTCCGCGATCCGCAGGGCGAGCGCGGCCTGCCCCGCGAAACCGGAGATCATCTCCAGAACGGCCTCGGAGAACGGCTGGCCGTCCACGGTACGCGCGACCTGGAGCACGCCGAGGGTCTCCGCGCCGCCGCCCAGCGGAACGAAGAACGCCGGCCCGAGTTCGACCACCGACGCGCTGCCGCCCTGCGCGCGCGGATCGGCCGACAGCGCGTCGCTCGCCAGGGGTTCACCGCTGCCGAAGACCTTCGCGGCCAGGGTCGTGGCCCCCAGCGCGAGCCCGCGTACCGCCTCGGCGGAGGGCCCGGCCGCGGCCTCGATCACCAGGTCGCCGGTGCCGCGCACCGGCAGCGCCAGGGTGACCAGGTCGGCGTCGGCCATCTCGCGTACGGTCTCGGCCAGGACCGGCAGCACGCGCGAGGTCTCCTCGCCCGACAGCAGGGAGCGGGTCAGCTCGCCGCTGGCCGACAACCACCGCTGGCGGCGCCGGGCGTCCTCGTACAGCCGGGCGTTGTCGATCGCGACCCCGGCCGCGGCGGCGAGGGTGAGCAGCACCGCCTCGTCGTCCGCGTCGAACTGCCTGCCGCCGTGCTTGTCCGTCAGGTAGAGGTTGCCGAAGACGCGGTCGCGCACCCGCACCGGTGCGCCGAGGAAGCTGCGCATCGGCGGGTGGCCGGGCGGGAAGCCGGACGACGCCGGGTGCTCCGACAGGTCCGGCAGCCGCAGCGGGAAAGGCTCGCGGATGAGCAGCCCGAGGATGCCCTCGCCCCTGGGGTAGTGGCCGATACGCGCCACGTCCTGCTCGTCCATGCCCACCGTGACGAACTGCCGGATCCCGCCCTCCTCCCCCAGGACGCCCAGCGCCCCGTAGCGGGCGTCGACCAGCTCGACCGCGGAGGCCACGATCCGGCGCAGCACCGTCTGGAGGTCGAGGTCCGAGCCGACGGCCAGCACGGCGTCCAGCAGCGCCTGCACCTGATCCCGCGTGCCGCGCACCTTGTCGACCTGCCGTTGCAGCTCGTCGAGCAGCTCGTCCAGGCGCAGTTGCGGCCTCGGGCCCCGCTCCTCGGGTTCGTCCGTGCCGTGACCGCCCATGACCGCCATCCCCTGTACGCCCGACACCGCTCGAAAGTATGCCCGAGGCGCAGGAAGCGTTCCAGGGAGGGCCGATCGGCACTACCTCGCGGAGAGGCCCCCGCCCACGATGGGCAGATGTGGGAAAACGACGGCTCTCGCGTCCTCGGCCGGCAGGAGTGCCTGCGCCTGCTGGCCCAAGCACCGGTCGGCCGCGTGGTCTACACCCGGCACGCGCTGCCCGCGGTCCTCCCCGTGGACTTCTCCCTGGAGGAGGACACATCGGTACTGCTGCGCACCTCGGCCCGGTCCGACCTGGCCGGCGCCGTCGACGGCGTCGTGGTCGCCTTCGAGGCCGACGACTTCGCCCCGGCGGCCGGCTCCGGCTGGACCGTCGTCGTCACCGGCCGCGCCACCGTGGTAACCGACCCCGCCGAGCACGCGCGCCTGGCGCGGACCGCCCCCTGGACGCCCGTACGGGACGGCGTCTTCGTCCGCATCACGTCCGAGATGGTCACCGGTCGCGAGCTGCGGACGGCGCCGGGCGACGACAGCTAACGCGATTCGTTCCGCCGGCGGACGGCGGCGTACAGGTCGTGGAGCGCGCCGGCCAGGACGGTGGCGGCGTCGCCGAGCACCTCGTGGTCGAACGGCGGTGTATCCCCGTTCCACGGCTGGGCGTTGACGAGAGCCCGGAGCGCGCCGGGACGGCAGCGGTCGACGAGCCCGGCGGCGGGGAACACCGCCCCGGACGTCCCGACGGCGATCCACACGTCGGCACGCCGGGCAGCATCGGTCGAGGCGCGCATCCTCGCGGCCGGAAGGCGCTCTCCGAACAGGATGACGTCGGGGCGGGCGATACGCCCGCAACGCGGGCAGGTGGGCAGCGACTCGTGGAGGCTCGCGTCGTCCCAGGCTCCGTGGCGGGCGTGGCAGGCCCTCCCGGAGCACCGCGTGCGGAACACGTTGCCGTGCAGCTCGGTGACGTCGGCGGATCCCGCCCTGCCGTGGAGCCCGTCGATGTTCTGGGTGGCGATGCGCACGTCGAAGTAGCTCTCGGCGGCCACCAGCGCCGCATGTGCCGGGTTGGGCCGGGCGAGGGCCGCGGCGTGACGCAGTTCGTTCCAGTGGTCCCACGCCTGCCGGGCCCTGCCGTGCCAGCGGGACGCGGTGGTGAGCTTCGCGATGTCCGGGTCCCGGTCCCACATGCCGTTGCCGCCCCGGTAGACGGGGAGCCCCGACGGGGCGGAGACCCCGGCCCCGGTGAGAACCGCGAGCCGAGGTTTGCGGTCAGCAGCCGCGACGTCGGTCATACGCCCATCCTCCCCCACCGGCAGGCAGCCGCCCACGCTCCCGGGGAGGGGGACGATCCGGGGGTGCCCCCGACCCCACCCCCGCGCCAGCCGCGCGATGCCCCACCCCGGGACGGCTCAAACCCCAGGCATCAACCGCTCTTGCGGCGGAATTCGCGGGCCCCACCCGCACGCCCGTGCGCACCGTGGATCTTCGAGGAGTCGGGCCCCGCCCCGTTCCCCTTGCCCGCGCGGCCCCCGCCGCGCTTGCGCTCAAGAGCCTCGCGGAACTTCCGCTTCACGTCGTCCTCGGCGCCCGCGCCCGCGTCCTCGGCGGCCGCGCCGTCGTCCTCCGCGGCCACCGCCGCACTCGCGGGGTCGGTCGTCTCTTCGGCCGCGGGGGCCTGCTGTTGGTCGGTCATGCCACCAGAGTGGCACGTCGGAGCCGCCCCGCCCACCCGATATCGCCGGCGTGGGCAGCGCGTGTACGGTTCCGGTCACGCCCTCGCGAGGAGGATCAGATCCATGACCTGGCTGTTGTACGGCGCCACCGGCTACACCGGCCGCCTGATCGCCCGCCGTGCCGTCGCCCTCGGCATGCGGCCGGTGCTGGCCGGCCGGAGCGCCGCGAAGGTGGTTCCGCTCGCGGCCGAACTCGGGCTGGAACACCGGGTGTTCGGGCTGGACGACGCCGCCGCGGTGCGCCGCGGACTGGCCGGGGTGGAGAGCGTGGCGCACTGCGCGGGCCCCTTCGTGCGGACCGCGCTGCCGATGGCGCGGGCGTGTGTGGAGACCGGCACGGGGTATCTGGACATCACCGGGGAGATCGACGTCTTCGAATCGTTGCACGCGATGGGCACGCGGGCCGCGGCGGCGGGCGTGACGCTGCTGCCGGGCGCGGGCTTCGACGTCGTGCCGACGGACTGCGTGGCCGCGCTGCTCGCGGCCCGGCTGCCGGACGCCACGCAGCTCGACCTGGCGTTCCTGACCGGCGGCGGGGCGAGCCCCGGCACGGTGCGCACGGTGGTGGAGAGCGCCGCGGAGGGCGGGCGGCTGCGGTCGGGCGGTGAGATCCGCACGGTGCCGTTCGGCTCGCGGCAGGTGCGGGCGGCCTTCCCGTCGGGCGCGCGGACGGTGGTGTCGGTGCCGTGGGGCGACGTCAGCACCGCCTACCACTCGACGGGGATCCCGGACGTCACGACGTACACAGCGGTGCCCTCGCCCGCGCTCGCGGCGACCCGGGTGCTGCGGTTCGGGCCGCTGCGCGGCGTGCTCGGCGGCGCGGCGGGGCGGCTGGTGCGGGGTCCGGGCGAGCGGGCGCTGAACGGCACGGGCTGCGAGGTGTGGGGCCGGGCGCGGGACGCGGCGGGCAACACCGTCTCGGCGACGCTCACCGGGCCCAACCCGTACCGCCTGACGGTTGATTCCGTGCTGCGGATCGTGCCCCGGATGCCGGAGCTGCCGGACGGCTTCCAGACCCCGTCGCGCGCGCTCGGCGCGGACTTCGCGAGCACGCTGGACGGCGTGGCGGTGACGGTCGCGACGCTGCACTGAGGCAGCGGGCGCACAAGGCCGGGGGTCGCGGTGAGCGGTGGCCGGGCGGTACGAGAAACCGCCCGGCCACCACCCTCCTTTTTTCTCTTCCCCGGTGATGGTTGGTCAGTGGGGCCGCGGGTCAGGCGGCCTTGCGGCCGACGCCGCCGTAGACGCCGACGGCGGCCAGCTCGTCGGGTTTGGGCACCGGCCCGTCGGGGCGCCACAGCGGCACCCGGACGAGGCCGGGGGCGAGGAGGTCGAAGCCGTCGAAGAGGTCCAGCACCCGGTCGTACGGGCGCAGGCTGAGCTCCGCGGTGGCGGAGCGGTAGACGGAGAGGGCCTCGCCGACCCGGTCGGCGTGGAAGTCGCCGGTGCCGTGCGAGAGGACCAGGTAGCTGCCGGCGGGCAGCGCGTCGCGCAGCGTGCCGACGATGCCCTCCGGGTCGTCGTCGTCCGCGACGAAGTGCAGGACGGACGCGAGCAGGACCGCGACGGGCCGGCGTAAGTCGATCATCCGGGTGACCTCGCGCATGGCCAGCAGGGCTTCCGGGTCGCGCAGGTCGGCGGGCGCGAAGGAGGTGTTGCCCGTGCCGAGCAGCCGGGCGGCGGCGTGCGCGGTCACGATCGGGTCGTTGTCGACGTACGCGACGCGCGCGCCGGGGGCCACGGCCTGCGCGATCTCATGGGTGTTGGGCGAGGTCGGGATGCCGGTGCCGATGTCGAGGAACTGCCGGACACCGCTCTCCGCCAGATACCCGACGGCCCGGCGCAGGAAGTCGCGGTTGGCGCGGGCGCTCTCCACCACGTCGGGCGCGGAGCTGATCACCTGCTGGGCCGCCTCCCGGTCGACGTGGTAGTTGTCCTTGCCCCCCAGGTAGAAGTCGTACATACGTGCCGGATGCGGCCTGCTGGTGTCGATGCCGCCGTACCACCCGACGGACTGCTGCTGTGCCACCACGGCTCCCCCTTGTCTCGTTTCCCTCGCTGCTGCGCGGTGCCGGTCCGTCCGCTGCCGGCAGACTCTTGGTGCTGCGTGTCAGAGCTTCGTGCCGACGCCGGCGTACCCCCCGATACGCGCCAGCTCCCCGGCGGTCGGCAGCGGGCCGTCCGCGCGCCACAGCGGCGGCTGGACGAGCCCGGGGTCCTCCAGCTCGAAGCCGTCGAAGAAGCCCAGGATCTGCTCGTAGGGCCGGGTCACGGTGGTGGCGGCGCGGTGGTCGCGGTGGACGGCGCGGGCCTCGTCGACACCGGACTGCGACGGGTGGTAGTCGGCGGTGGCGTGGCTGAGGACCAGCCGGCTCCCGGCCGGCAGCCGGTCCCGGTAGGCGGCCACGAGCGCGGCCGGGCGGGCCTCGTCCGGCACGAAGTGCAGGACGGCCGACATCATGAGCCCGATCGGCCGGTCGAAGTCGATGAGCTTGCCGATGGTCGGATGGCCCAGCACGGTCTGCGGGTCGCGCAGGTCGGCCAGGAAGAAGCCGGTGTTGGCCACGCCCAGCAGGTGCGATCCGGCGTGGGCGGCCACGATCGGGTCGTTGTCGATGTAGGCGACCCGCACCTCCGGCGCCACCGCGTGGGCGACCTGGTGGGTGCTGGGCATGGTGGGGATGCCGGTGCCGATGTCGACGATCTGCCGGATACCGCTCTCCACCATGTACCGCACCGCCCGGCGCATGAAGGCCCGGCTCGCCCGCGCGGTGGGCACGATGTCCGGGAAGACGTCGATCACCCGCCGGGCGGCCTCCCGGTCCACCGCGAAGTGGTCGCCGCCGCCGAGGTAGTAGTCGTAGATGCGGGCCGGGTGCGGCCGCGCGGAGTCCGGCTCCGCGACGGTGGACACCACGGTGGGTGCGACGGTGGAAACCTGGTACATCATCTGCCCTCCTCCGGTTGCTTCATGACAGGCGGTGCGGGCGGTACTGATGGAGCGGGTGCTACGAGCGGTACGGGTGGTGCAGAGGGTACGGGTGGAGCGGGTGGCGGGTCAGCGCTTGACGCCGACACCGCCGTAGAAGCCGATGTGGGCCAGCTCCTCGTCCGAGGGCACCGGCTCGTCCGGGTGCCACAGCGGTGGCTGGACGAGGCCGGGCTCGAC
The DNA here is from genome assembly GCF_044333285.1 of Streptomyces sp. NPDC021020. Classification (NCBI taxonomy): domain Bacteria; kingdom Bacillati; phylum Actinomycetota; class Actinomycetes; order Kitasatosporales; family Streptomycetaceae; genus Streptomyces; species Streptomyces sp. NPDC021020. Next base: position 470,378 of record NZ_JBIRQQ010000002.1, on the reverse strand, counting down.
GAGGGCGAAGCCGTCGAAGAAGTCCAGCACCTGCGCGTGCGAGCGCAGGGTGAGGGTCGCGGTGGCCTGCCGGTCCCGGTAGACGTCACGGGCCTCGCCCGCGTCGCCGTCGAGTTCGTGGAAGTCACCGGTGGTGTGGCTGAGGATCAGATGACTGCCCCGGGGCAGGGCGTCCCGGTAGGCGGCGACGAGCCCGGCGGGGTCCTCGTCGTCCCGGACGAAGTGCAGGACGGCGACGAGCATCAGGCCGACCGGCCGGTCGAAGTCGATGAGCTCGCCGAGGGTCGGGTGCCCCAGGATGCTCCCCGGGTCGCGTACGTCGCCGAGGAAGAAGCCGGTGCCGCCCGCGCCCAGCAGGTGCGCTCCCGCGTACGTCGCCACGATCGGGTCGTTGTCCACGTAGGCGACCCGCGCGTCCGGGGCCACTTCCTGCGCGATCTGGTGGGTGTTGGGCGCCGTGGGGATACCGGTGCCGATGTCGATGAACTGCCGCACACCGCGCTGCGCCAGGAACCGCACGGCGCGGTGCATGAACGCCCGGTTGCCCCGCGCCATGGGGACGATGTCCGGGAAGAGGTCGACGACGTGCTGCGCCGCCTCCCGGTCCACCTCGTAGTTGTCCCGGCCGCCGAGGTAGTAGTCGTACATCCGGGCAGGGTGCGGCCTGCCCGTGTCGATGTCCGCGGTGGAAAATCCCTGGTCGGTCAAGGCCGTCCTCCGGTCGGTGGCCTCGCTGGTGTGCGGGCCCTCACATGCTGCGGTGCGGGGCGGTGCGGCTGGTGCTGGTGGTACGTGTCGTGGCGCCGGACGGTTCAGCCGAGCAGGAAGTCCGCCTCGCCGGCTTTGGCGCCCATGATGAAGGTCGCGATCTCGTGGTTGGTGTAGATCAGCGCGGGACCGTCGGGGTCCGTGGACTGGCGGATGGCCACCCGGCCGTCGTTGAGCCGCTTCGCCTCGACGCAGGAGCCGCCGTTGCCGCCGCTCCATGGCTTGCGCCAGCCGTCGACCCCGAGTTCGTTGGCGGGCATCCCGTTGTAGATGCCGTCGACCACGTCCTCGTAGCCACAGATGCCGTCATTGCCGACGCGATCCATCGTTCAGATCTCCTTGCGCATGCCATCGAGGATGGCTTTGGTGCTGTGTGCTGGCGCGGCTTGCGCGCACATCCGGTCCAGCGCCTCCAGGAACGCGGACACGTCGTCGCGCTCGTCGAAGTAGACGCCGCTGACCAGGCTCTCCGAATAGGCGATGTCCGGAATCTCCTGCAACTGGAAGCGGAAGATATGGAAGGGGCCGTACATCGCCGGGTGCGGACCGGCGGCGAACGGCATGACCTGGAGCCGGACGTTGGGGAGTTCGGTGGCCTCGGTCAGCCGGCCGATCTGCTCGCGCATGACCTTGCGCCCACCGATCGGACGCCGCAGCACCGTCTCGTCCATGACCACCCACAGCAGCGGCGCCTTCTCCTTGCCCAGCAGCGACTGCCGCTCGGTCCGCAGCGTGACCAGCCGGTCGATCTCGGCGGCGGGCGTGTGCGGTTGGCCGGCGCGCAGCGTGGCACGCGCGTACTCCGGGGTCTGGAGCAGCCCCGGCACGTAGTGGGGCTCGTACGCGCGGATGACGGACGCCTCGCCCTCCAGGCTGACGAACGCGCTGAACCAGTCGGGCAGCACATCGCGGAAGCTGTGCCACCAGCCGGGGCGGTTGGCCTCACGGGCCAGGGCCAGGAAGCCGGAGACCTCTTCGGGCGAGGTGACGCCGTAGGTGTGGAGCAGCTTCTCGACATAGGGGAGCTTGAGGCCGACCTCGGCCTTCTCCATACGGCGGATCGTGGCGTGCGTGACGTCCAGTTCCCGACCGGCCTGCTCGAAGCTCATGCCGGCCTGCTCGCGCAGATCCTGCAGGCGCTTGCCCAGCACCATGCGCAGGACGGTGGGCGCGCCGCCCGGCCGGGGGTCCATCACGGTTCGCCTCCTCCAACTCCCGTGGCTGAATAGCAGTCTGTCATGTTGTCAGCGCACACAACAGCATGTAGCGCCGATTCTGCAAATTACAGATCGGACCTTGCCATGTGTCCCACGCGACCCTCATAGTTGCAGAGTGGTTCCTTCACCTGATGCCCTCCGGTGTGAGCACCGAGACGGTGTCGGCCTCCCAGGTCGCCGTGACGTGTTCCGGCTGCCCGCGCTGAGCGCGTCCGTCGCGGACGCCCGCGGGCGGATACGCGCTCGCCTGCACGAGTGGGGGCTGTGCGCGGAACTGCGGGACGACGCGAGCCTCGTCGTGACGGAACTGTTCACCAACGCCGTGCGGCACACCGACAGCGAGAAGATCACCTGCGCGCTGCACGACGCGGGAAGTGTCGTCAGGGTCGAGGTGACCGACCAGGGCCGGGGCAACGCGGTCCCGGCGCCGGGTGTCGCGGGCGCCGACGAAGAGGGCGGGCGGGGGCTGCTGCTGGTCAGCGTGCTCTCGCTGGCATGGGGGTCGGATCCGGCGGAGGACGGTACGGGGCGGGTGGTGTGGGCCGAACTGGCCTCGCACCGCCCGCCCCACTGACGTACCGCCTCCGCCGGGTCCGGCGGTCCGGGCCCCGGGCCTGCGAAAGGCCTCCTAGCGGGCCGTGCGGTCGAGCGGCAGCAGGTCGGGGCGCTTGGGCGTGACGTTGTCGCCCGAGGACTCCCCGCGCAGCCGGCGGCCGATCCACGGCACCAGGTACTCCCTGGCCCACTGGATGTTCTCGCGCCGCACCGCCGACTGCGGGCGGCGGTCCTGCGGCGGCCAGGGCGCGTCCGGATCGGCGGGCGTGTCGAGCCCCAGCACCTGCGCGGCGCGCAGCGCGACCCGGGTGTGCCCCTCGGGCGACAGGTGCAGCCGGTCGTCGCTCCAGGCCCGGCGGTCCTGCACCGAACGCAGTGACCACAGGTCGAGGACGGGGCAGCCGTGCCGGTCGGCGATGGCCCGCACATGGGCGGTGTACGTGGCGATCTTGCCGCGCAGATGGCGCAGCACCGGCACCCCGCGGGTGTCGAAGCCGGTGCAGACCAGGACCGTACCGACCGCTGCCGACAGTTCGGCGACGGCGGCCTCGAAGCGCTCGGCGATGGCGTCCGGGTCGCTGCCGGGGCGCAGGATGTCGTTGCCGCCGGCGCAGAAGCTGACCAGGTCGGGGCGTAGTTCGACGGCCCGGGGCACCTGCTCGGCGACGATCCGGTCCAGCAGCCGGCCGCGGACCGCGAGGTTGGCGTAGCGGAAGTCCTGCCCGGCCGTCACCGCGCCGGGCGCGGCCGCGGCCGCGCGTTCCAGGGCGTCCTCGTGGCGGTCGGCGAGCAGGACGGCCAGCCGGTCGGCCCAGCCGGTGAAGGTTCCGTCCGGGCCGGGATCGCCGACACCTTCGGTGAAGCTGTCCCCGACGGCGGCGTACGAGCCGATCGGCCCGGCACCGGCACCGCCGCCGCTGCCGTCGAGCCGGCCCTGCCGCCCGGGTCGTTCCCGCCGTCCCTGCTGTCCCTGTCGTCCCTGCACACCATCAGCCACGCCTGGCATTTTTCTCCTCCGGCTGTGACCTACGCGACCGTAAGGAGGGGTTGACGGGACGTGATTCATCCCACCAGGTCAAACCCGCCGCAGATGGAATACGGCGGCGTCCAGGTCGCCGGACAGCGTGGTGCGCAGGCCGCGCTCGGCCAGCACCGCCCCGCGCTGGACGACACCGGTGGTCACGTCGCGGTAGCAGGCGTCGCGGTCCAGGCCGCGCAGCCGCAGCGGCGGCACGGGGGCGCCGAAGCCCTGGGCGGGTAGCCAGGCGAGGACGGCCGTCTCGGGGCCGCGCACGTACTGCACGGCGGTCAGGCCGCCGCTGCCGGGCGGGCGCAGCCGGTACAGCTCGCCGAACTGCACGACCGGCCGCACCTGCCGGTGGAGCGCGATCCAGCTGGCGGCCTCGGCGCGCTCCTCGGGACCCAGTTCCAGCAGGTCGGCGCCGATGCCCAGCGCGCCGGCCATGGCGCTGACGAAGCGGAAGCGCAGCGAGCTGCGGCGGTGGTTGAGGCCGGGCGCGGGGCCGCCGGTGACCAGGGTGGCCATGACGCGGGCCGGGTGCAGCTGGCCGAAACCGTGCTGGACGGTGAGCCGGTCGAGCGGGTCGGTGTTGTCGGAGGTGCCCAGCCGGTCGGTGCGGGCGAGCATCCCGAGGTCCACCCGGGTGCCGGAGGCGCACGACTCGACGGTCAGCCCCGGGTGCTCGGCGCGGACGCGGTCGATGAGCGCGTAGAGGCCCGCGGTCCGGGCGCCCCGGCCGCCGCCGGCCGCGGGAGAGCGCTCTTCCTCCCGGTCCGCCTCGGCCGGGTGCCCGTCCAGGTCCCACACCAGGTGGTCGACGGGGGCGCTGTGCAGCAGGGCGCCGATCGCCGCGGCGAGGTGGTCGCGGACGTCGGCGCGTGCGAGGTCCAGCAGCAGCCGGCCGCCCTGCCCGGCGCCGCCGTCCGCGGGGCGCACGACCCACTCCGGGCGGATGCGGACGAGGTCGGAGTCGGGGCTGACGGTCTCGGGCGCGATCCGTACGCCGAAGCTCATGCCGAGGGCGTGCACCTCGTCCGAGAGCGGCTTCAGGCCGTCCGGGGAATCCCCCGCGGCCGGGTCGGCGTCGCCGGGCGCGGCGCGGTCGCCCAGCCGCGCGCCGGGCGGCCCGTCGTCGACGACGTACAGCTCGACGCCCATCCCGGCCGCCCGCCGGGCGAGTTCGGCCTGATCCAGCACTCCGCGGCGGGGGCTGTCGTACGGGTCGTACGCCCCCTCGCCGTCGGCGGTGTCGGTAGCGTCCACGGGGTCCACGGCGTCGTCCATCGCGTCCATGGCCTCCTGCGCCGGACCGGCGGGCGTACCGCCCTGCGCGCCGCCGCCCCGTGTGCCGCGCGCCCCGCCGTAGCAGGCGACCGGGCGCAGCCGCCAGGCGCCGGGGACGACGTGGTCGAGCTGGTGGGCGTGCCACGCGCGGCTGGCGGCGCCGAAGCCGCCGTCGGTCCACAGCCCGGCGAAGACCGGGCTGGTGCAGCTCGCGCCGGGCTCCAGTTCCACGGGTGCGGCGCCCTCGCCCCCGGCGCCGCCGGTGGCCCGGACCAGGCCGTCCGGCAGCCGGGAGAGCGCGATCCGCCAGGGCCCGGACCAGGCCAGCGCGGCCGTCCACACCTCGCCGTGCTCCTCCCCCGCGTCGCCCGCGTCGAGCGCGAACCACGGCAGGTGGCGCTGCCCGGCGGATCCGGCGCCGCCGCCGAGCAGCTGGTCGCCGGGCGGCAGCGGGGCCCGGACGAGCTGCGACTCGGCGCCCCAGCGGCCGTGCAGCCGGGACATCCGCCAGTCGTCGCGGAGGGGCAGCGTCCAGCAGGCCGCGTCGGCGCGCGGCAGCTCCAGCCGCCCGCCGGGACCGCCCGCGACGTACGTCGCGGTGGTCCAGCGCTCCACGACGTCGCTGCCGCGGCGCATCCGGTAGTGCAGGGTGAGGTCGAGATGGTGGTGCGAGTCGTGGAAGTGCAGCCGCAGCTCCTGCCCGGTGCCTTCCGCCGGGGCGGCGATCTCGTACTCCTCGAAGCACCACTCGGCGCCGCCCGGGTGCCGGGGCCGTACGGCCAGGGCGGCGGGCAGCGCCCCCGCGGCGCCCTCGACGGGGAATTCCGCGCGAGGGGTCTGGGCGGGCCCGAACTGCCGCTGCGCGCACGGCGGTTCGGCGGCCAGGGCCTCGGCGTCGCCCAGGCCGATCCGGCGTCCCCAGTGCAGGTGCAGCAGCTCGTCCCGCTCGGTCAGGTGCAGGGCATAGCTGCTGCCCGGTCCCGAGAGCAGCCACAGCCGGCCGGAGCCGCCCGTCTCGATCATTCGCACTCCCCCACTTTCCGGCCGCCGCACGGTCGGATCCGGACATCATCGGTCAGGCCCGGCGGGAGGGGCAATGGTTGCACTCGCGGGAGTCGCCGGGCATACACATACCGGTCGGTACGCCGTCACCCGCGCTGCCGTATCGTCGGGAGTGCCCCAGCATGACCAGGAGCGAGCGACGAGGAGCGCCGGTGACGCAGGAAGTGCGGCAGACCGTTCCGACAGGACCCGAGCCCGAGCCACAGCTGACCGGCGTGCGGAATTTCCGCGACGTCGGCGGCCTGCCGACCGAGGACGGCCGCCGGGTCCGGCGCGGGGTGCTCTTCCGCAGCGGCCACCTGGCGCACGCGACGGCCGAGGACTCCGCGTATCTGGCGGGCCTCGGCCTGCACACGGTCTTCGACTTCCGCAACGCCGACGACATCGCGCTGGAGGGCCCGGACACCGCTCTCCCGGGCACCCTCAACCTCAACATGCCGCTGAGCGACCCGGCCGAGGGCGCCGAATTCTGGAAGACGGTGCGCAACGGCGACCTCCCGGCGCTGCGGGCCGCGCTCGGCGAGGGCCGGGGCGCGGAGCGCATGACGCTCGCCTACCGCAAACTCGTCCTGGAGCGCACCGCCGAGCACGGCCGGATGCTGGAGCTGCTGTCCGAGCCGGCCCGCCCCGCGGTCCCGGCGCTGCTGCACTGCGCGGCGGGCAAGGACCGCGCGGGCACCTCGATCGCGGTCGTCCTGCTGGCGCTGGGCGTCGAGCGGTCCGCGATCGAGGCGGACTACCTGGAGAGCAACGCCAGGCACCGCCGCTACAAGGTGGTGCGCGGCGACGGCAGCACGGGCGCGGCGATCGACCCGGAGATCAGGGAGCTGCTCGACCCGCTGTTCGAGGCGCGGGTCGACTACCTGCGGGCGGCCTTCGCGACCGTCGAGGAGCAGTGGGGCTCGGTCGACCGCTACCTCGCCGCGGGCCTGGGCCTGACCCCGGAGCGCCGGGCCCGGCTGCGCGAGAACCTGCTCGACGCCTGACCCAGCGGCAACGGGGGCCGGGTCCGGACCCGGCCCCCGTCCGTACCGCTAGCGGTTGGCGACCGCCTGCTTGATCAGGGTCTTGCCGAAGTCCCACATCAGGCCGCCGCCTCCGTGCGCGTCGTCCATCACGGCGGTGAAGGCGGTCACGAAGCGGTCGACGTCCGCCTCGTCCACCACGAGCGGCGGGATCAGCTTGATGATCTCGACGTGGTCGCCGGAGACCTGGGTGAGGATGTGGTGCTTCTGCAGCAGCGGGACGACGACCATCTGGGCGAACAGCCCCTTGCGGGCGGTCTGGAGCATCGTCCAGCGGCTGCGCAGGCCCAGTGACTTCGGACGGCCGAACTCGACCGCGACCATCAGGCCGCGGCCGCGCACCTCCTTGAGCATCTCGTACTGCCCGGTGAGCGCGGCCAGCCGGTCGCGCAGCAGCTCGCCCATCGCCCGGGAGTTCTCGACCAGCCGCTCGTCCTCGACGACCGACAGCGTGGCCAGGCCCGCGGTCATCGCCTGTGCGTTGGAGCCGAAACTCGCGGAGTGCACGAGCACCCTGTCCATCGAGGAGTAGACCTTCTTGAAGATCCAGTCCTTCCCGAGCGTGGCGCCGACCGGCACATAGCCGCCGGACAGCGTCTTGGCGACGGTGACGAGGTCCGGCTCGACGCCCTCCTCGTGCTCGTACGCCCAGAACTTCCCCGTACGGCCGATGCCGGTCTGCACCTCGTCGCAGATCAGCAGCGCCTTGTGCTTGCGCAGCAGCTCCTGGGCCGCGCGCAGGTAGCCGGGCTCGGGGATGTAGACGCCGTGGCCCTGGATCGGCTCGACGATGAGCGCGGCGACGTCGCCCCGCTTCAGCTCCCTGGCCAGCGCGTCCAGATCGCCCATCGGGACGGCGGTGTCGGGCAGCAGCGGCGCGAAGCCGTCCTGGAAGCCCGCCTCGCCGTTGACGGACAGCGAGCCGGTGGTGAGGCCGTGGAAGGAGTGCGTGCAGTACAGGACGCGCGGCTTGCCGGTCGCGTAGCGGGCGAACTTCAGCGCGGTCTCGACGGCCTCGGTGCCGCTGTTGCCGAAGAACACCCGGTCCAGGTGCGGGGTGCTCGCGAGCAGCTTCTCGGCGAGCAGGCCGGGCAGCGGCTGGCAGTCGAAGCGGGTGAGGTCGGCGAGCCCGGCGTCCAGGACGTCGTGCAGCGCCTTGCGGACCACCGGGTGGTGCCGGCCGACGCCCATCACGCCGAAGCCGGCGAGCATGTCGAGGTAGTCGTTGCCCTCGGCGTCCCAGAAGTGGGCGCCCTCGGCCCGCTCGTAGACCCGGTCGAAGCCGATGGTGTGCAGCATGCGCGGCAGCTGGTGGTTGACGTACTTCGCCTGCAACTCGTAGCGCTCCGCGCCGCGTTCGGCCAGCAGCGTCGCGAGGTCGAAGCCCTTGGGGCGGGTGGCCGGGGCGTCCGGGGCTCCGTCCGGCTGCCCGGCGGCCGCCGCGGGCCCGCCCTGGGCCGGTTCGGTGTCGGTCGGCTCGGACGATGTCATCGCTCACCTGCTCCTTGCGTGCGTTGCTGCTCCCCGCTGCTCTGCGCAGTATGCGGGGCGGGGATCGTCGGGATGTCCCCGGGGTTCTTGGCGCGCAGGCGCAGCAGGGCCGCGCCGATGCCGCCGGCGATCTCCGCGGGTGTCAGGCCGAGGTCGGCCAGCACCTCGCCGCGCTTGGCGTGCGCGAGGAACTGCTGCGGGATGCCGAAGTCGCGTACGGGGACGTCCGTGCCCGCGTCGCGCAGCGCCTGGGCGACGGCGGAACCGACGCCGCCGGCCCGCCCGTTGTCCTCGACAACGGCCACCATGCGGTGCCGCGCGGCCAGTTCGGGCAGCGCCGGGTCGACGGGCTTGACCCACCGCGGGTCGACGACGGTGACGCCGATCCGGCGCCCGGCGAGCAGCTCGGCGGCCGCGACGCCGCAGCCGGCGAGCGCGCCGACCGCGACGAGCAGCACGTCCTCGGTGTGTCCCGCGGCGGGGCGGTGCAGGACGTCCATGCCGCCGACCCGCTCCAGGGCCGGCAGCGGCGCGCCCGCGGTCTCCTTGGGGAAGCGGACGACGGTGGGCGCGTCCTCGACGGCGACGGCCTCGCGCAGCTGGGCGCGCAGCTGGTCGGCGTCGCGCGGCGCGGCGATCCGCAGGCCGGGGACGACCTGGAGGATCGACATGTCCCACATGCCGTTGTGCGAGGCGCCGTCGACGCCGGTGACGCCGGCCCGGTCCAGGACGAAGGTGACGCCGCACTTGTGCAGGGCGACGTCCATCAGGACCTGGTCGAAGGCGCGGTTGAGGAAGGTCGCGTAGACGGCGACGACGGGGTGCAGCCCGCCGGTGGCGAGCCCGGCGGCGGACGTGGCCGCGTGCTGCTCGGCGATGCCGACGTCGAAGACCCGCTCGGGGTAGGCCTTGGCGAACTTGCCCAGGCCCACCGGCTGGAGCATGGCCGCGGTGATGGCGACGACGTCGGGCCGCTCGGCGCCCAGGGCGAGCATCTCGTCGCCGAAGACGGAGGTCCAGGAGGGTCCGGCGGAGGGCGACAGCGGCGTGAGGGTCGCGGGGTCCATGGCGTTGACGGCGTGGAAGTGGTCGGCCTCGTCCTGCTCGGCGGCGGGGTAGCCGCGGCCCTTCTCCGTCAGGCAGTGCACCACGACGGGCCCGTGGAAGCGCTTGGCGCGGCGCAGCGCGGACTCCACCGCGGCGATGTCGTGGCCGTCGATCGGGCCGAGGTACTTCAGCCCCAGGTCCTCGAACATGCCCTGCGGCGCGAAGGCGTCCTTGAAGCCCTTCTTGGCGCCGTGCAGCGACTCGTAGAGCTGCTGGCCGATCACCGGGGCCTGCTGGAGGACCTGCTTGCCCCAGGACAGGAAGCGCTCGTAGCCGTCGGTGGTGCGCAGCGTCGCGAGGTGGTTGGCGAGGCCGCCGATGGTGGGGGCGTAGGAGCGCTCGTTGTCGTTGACGACGATGACGAGCGGGCGGTCCTTGGCGGCGGCGATGTTGTTGAGGGCCTCCCAGGCCATACCGCCGGTGAGCGCCCCGTCGCCGATGACGGCCACCACGTGGTCGTCGCGGCGCAGCAGCTCGTTGGCCTTGGCCAGCCCGTCGGCCCAGCCCAGCACCGTGGAGGCGTGGCTGTTCTCGATCACGTCGTGCTCGGACTCGGCCCGCGAGGGGTAGCCCGACAGACCGCCCTTGGTGCGCAGCTTGGAGAAGTCCTGCCGGCCGGTCAGCAGCTTGTGCACGTAGGACTGGTGCCCGGTGTCGAAGAGGATGCGGTCGCGCGGGGAGTCGAAGACCCGGTGCAGAGCCACGGTCAGCTCCACGACGCCCAGGTTGGGGCCGAGATGGCCGCCGGTCCTGGCGACGGCCTGCACCAGGAAGTGGCGGATGTCGGCCGCCAGTTCGTCGAGCCTGCCGTCGGGCAGCGCCTTCAGGTCGTCAGGGCATGTGACGCTCTCCAGCAACGACATGTCTGCACCTCGTTCCTGCCGGTATTCGTGCCGGTATTTCCCGCCCGTCGCACACGTGGGCGAGCCACCGGCCGCGTACCCCGGCCGGTGGCTCGTACCCTCTCACCGTCGGGTCACTTCGCGCGGTTGGATGCGACGGTTTCCCGGGCGGCGCGGATGGACTCCTTCAGCGAACCCATGGTCGCGAGGACCGCGGTGGGCTCGTACCCGCAGTGGGCCATGCAGTTGTCGCAGCGGTCGTCCTTGCCGCGGCCGTACTTGTCCCAGTCGGTCTTCTCGATCAGCTCGCGGTACGTCGGCACGTAGCCGTCCGCCATCAGGTAGCAGGGGCGCTGCCAGCCGAAGAGCGAGTAGTTCGGGATCGCCCAGGCGGTGCACGGGAAGTCCGCCTTGCCCTCCAGGAAGTCCAGGAAGAGCGGGCTGTGGTTGAGCCGCCACTTGCGCCGGTTGCCGTGGTCGAAGGCCTTCTTGAACAGCTCGCGGGTCTGCGTCACGCCCAGGAAGTGGTCCTGGTCGGGGGCCTTCTCGTAGGCGTAGGCGGGCGACAGCATCATCTCGTCGACCTTGAGGTCGTCGTTGAGGAAGTTCATCACCTCGATGATGGTCTGCGGCGTGTCGGTGTTGAAGAAGGTCGAGTTCGTGGTGACCCGGAAACCGCGGCGCTGGGCTTCCTTGATCGCCTCGACGGCCTCGTCGAAGGTGCCTTCCTTGGCCACCGACTCGTCGTGCCGCTCGCGCATGCCGTCGATGTGCACGGTGAAGGCGAAGTAGGGCGACGGGGTGAATTTGTCGATCTTCTTGCGCAGCAGCAGCGCGTTGGTGCAGAGGAAGACATACCTCTTCTTCGCCACCAGCTGACGCACGATCTCGTCGATCTGCGGGTGCATCAGCGGCTCGCCGCCGGCGATCGACACCATGGGGGCACCGGACTCCAGCACCGCCCCCACGGCCTGCGCGACCGGCATGCGCTGCTTGAGCACTCCCGCGGGGTGCTGGATCTTGCCGCAGCCCTCGCATTTGAGGTTGCACGCGAAGAGGGGTTCCAGCTCGACGATGAGCGGGAACTTTTCGCGCCGCCGGACCATTTTCTGTTCGAAGAGGTACGACGCGACACGGATGGTCTGACGAAGCGGCATAGCCATCTAGCTCACCTCCGGGGGAGCAGCGGTAGTGCGGTGCCAATCGAGAAAGGCAGGAACAAGATCTCTGAGCACCCGGAATGCGATGATCCCGGTGCGCAGTGTGCCGACGCGCACAAGTTCGTATTCGGGCGTGTCGACGACGACGCGTGCTGCGGCAATGTGCCGCACCCCCTGGGCGAGCGCGGCGCGCCGCATGGCGGCCGACTCCATGTCCACGGCGATGGCACCCTTCGCCGCCAGCGCGGCGCGCTCGGCGCCCCGCACGACATGGTCGGACTCGGCCAGTGGGCCGGTGTGCACGGTGTGGCCCGCGGCCTTGAGCGCGGCGGCGAGCGCCTCGCTCTCGTGGCCCTCGTCGGAGACCACGACGTCGCCCGGCCGCATGCCCGGGGCGAGCCCCGCGCAGAAGCCGGTCGTGAGGACGGCCGCATCGCGCCGCGCGGGGTCGCGCAGCGCGTCGTGTACGGCCGCTTCCGCGGCTGTCGGCCCCATGCCGGTACGGAGCACGGTGACCGGGTGTGCGGTGGCGGCTCGCGCCGCGCCCCTGCGCAGCGCCAGGCGCTCGATGCGCAGGGCGCACACCACCAGCAGCGGAGGTCGGGGAGGGACCACGCTCTAGGCCCCCTTCCCGGCAACCGCGGTGGCCGGGGCGGTGTGCACCGCGGCCCCGAGCGGTTCGCGGCGGGCGTAGCGTCCCAGCGCGGTGAGCGGGAAGACCATCCGGTAGAGGTGGTAGTTGATGGAGAAATCCCGCGGGAAGCCGGTGCCGGTGAAGTACGGCTCGTCCCACGAACCGTCCGGCAGCTGGGTGTCGGCCAGCCAGCGCACCCCGCGCTCGACGGCCTCGGTGTCCCGCCGCCCGGCGGCCAGCAGCGCCATCAGCGCCCAGGCGGTCTGCGAGGCGGTGGAGGAACCGCGGCCGGCCCATTCCAGGTCGGAGTACGAGCGCAGGTCCTCGCCCCAGCCGCCGTCGGCGTTCTGCACCGACTCCAGCCATTCGGCGGCCCGCCGGATCGCCGGGTGATCGGGGCTCAGCCCGGCCGCGACGAGCGCGGGGACGGCCGAGCCCGTGCCGTAGATGTAGTTGACGCCCCAGCGGCCGAACCAGGCGCCGTTCTCCTCCTGCTCGGCGAGCAGCCACTCGATGCCGGTACGGGCGTGCCGGTCGTGCTGGATGCCGAGCGCGGCCATCATCTCCACGACGTGCGCGGTGACGTCGGCGGAGGGCGGGTCGATGACCTCGCCGAAGTCGCAGAAGGGCAGCCGGTTGGGGAAGGGGCTGGTGTTGTCGGCGTCGAAGGCGCCCCAGGCGCCGTTGCGGGACTGCATGCCGACCGTCCAGCGCACCGCCCGGTCCACGGCGGTGTCGATACGGGCCCGGTCCGGGTGGGCGACCCGGCGCAGCGCGAGCACCACCTCGGCGGTGTCGTCGATGTCCGGGTAGTTCTCGTTGTGGAACTCGAAGGCCCAGCCGCCCGGGGGAAGCTCCGGGCGCTGGACCGACCAGTCGCCGGGACGGGTGATCTGCTCGTCCAGCAGCCAGTCGGCGGACTTCACCAGCGAGGGGTGGTCGGCGGGGATCCCGGCGTCGGCGAGCGCGATGGTGGCGAGGCAGGTGTCCCACACCGGGGACTGGCAGGCCTCGATCATCCGCACGCCCTCCTCGGGCCATACGGCGAAACGATCCAGCGACTCCAGCCCGGCCTTGAGCACCGGGTGGTCGAGGTCGTACCCCAGCAGATGCAGCGCGATGACCGAGTAGACGGCCGGCGGCTGGATGCCGCCCCAGCAGCCGTCGGACTCCTGGCGCTCGATGATCCAGCGGGCGCACGCGTTCATGGCGCTGCGCCGCAGCGGGCGCGGGCTGAAGCGGCGGTAGGCGTGCAGCACCTGGTCCAGCCGCTGGAAGACGCCGTCCCAGCTGGTGATCGAGGCGCGGCGCTGCTTGGGGCTGGGCCGGCGCGGGTCCAGATGGAGCTCGTCGATGCCGAACGGCGCCGGGCGCACCGGGCGCAGCGCGCCCACGACGGTGAGCGGCACGATGGTCTGCCGGGCCCAGCAGCCGAACGAATAGATGTTCAGCGGCATCCACTTGGGCAGGTAGATGACCTCGGGCGGCATCTCCGGCAGGTCCTTCCAGTCCCACCAGCCGAAGAGGGCGAGCCAGATCCGGGTGAAGACCCGGCTGGCGGCCACCCCGCCCTCGCCGCGGGACCACTTCGCGGCCTGCGACATGTGCGCCTCTTCCGGCAGGTCGCCGGCGAGCCGGAGCGCGACATAGGCCTCGACGGTCGCCGACAGATCCCCGGGGCCGCCGTGGAAGGTCGGCCAGGACCCGTCCTCGCGCTGCTGGGAGCGGATCCAGCGGGCGGAGGCGGCGATCGTGCGCGCGTCCAGGATGCCGAGGAACTGCCGCAGCATCAGATCCTCGGCGTCCATGGTCACGTTGGTCTCGAGGTCGCCCTTCCACCATCCGTCGGGGTGCTGCCGCGCCAGAAGGTGGTCTGCGCCGCGCTGCACGGCACGCTGCACCGCCGCCTCGGTGCCGCCGGCTGGAAGAGACTCCGGGTCCGAGGTGCTGGCCGAAGGTGTCCGGTGGGTTGGCGAACCTGGACTGCCATCGGTCGTCGCTGTCATGGCTTCCCCTTTGCAGTTGAGACTTCTGCGGTGTTGGGGCGGCCGTCGGCCGTCACATGCGAGGGACCGGCGACGTCAGCGCTCCACGTTGGTACTTCTTTACTTCTCGCGGACCACCACAAAATCCGCAAGACCCACGAGCTTACGTTTGATTCCTTCCGGCATGTCCATTTTGTCCAGTGCGGCGATGGCAGTCGCATACTGCCTCCTGGCCTCTTCCGAGGTCCATTCCCGCCCACCGGCCTCTTCGATCAACGCCGCGCGCAGGGCAAACTCTTCCTCGCTGAAGGCACCGGTTTCAGGATTCTTCGCATCCGCCGCCAGCAGTTCACCCAGCCGCTCGGACGCCGGGCCGCCGGCGGCCAGCGCGGCGACCACGGGCAGCGACTTCTTGCGCTGCCTCAGGTCGCTCCAGGTCTGCTTGCCGGTGCTCGCGGGGTCGCCCCAGATGCCCAGCAGGTCGTCGATCGCCTGGAAGGCCAGGCCCAGGTGGTAGCCGTACTCCTCCAGCGCGTCGGCGTCCGCCTCCGAGGCGCCGCCGAGCACCGCGCCGATGGAGGAGGCGCAGGCCAGCAGCGCGCCGGTCTTCTTGCCCTCCATGTCGAGGCACTCCTGGACGCTCACGCGCTCGCGGTGCTCGAAGGAGATGTCCTCGGCCTGACCGTCGATCAGCCGGCGGGTGGCGACGGTCAGCCGGCGCGTGGCGCGGCCGGCCTCCACCGTGCCCTGCTCCAGCAGGATCTCGTTGGCGAGCGCGAAGAGCGCGTCGCCGACCAGGATCGCCTGGGCCGGGCCGTGCACCTTCCACACCGTGTCGCGGTGCCGGCGCTGCTCGTCCCCGTCCATCAGGTCGTCGTGCAGCAGGGAGAAGTTGTGCACCAGCTCCGTCGCGACCGCGCCGGGGATGCCGACCTCCGCGGGCGCGCCCGCGGCCTGCGCCGACAGCAGGGCGAGCGCGGGGCGTACGGCCTTGCCGCCGTCGCCTTCCGCGGGCTGCCCCGTCTGGTCGATCCAGCCGAAGTGGTAGGACGCGACCGTGTCCATCGGGGGTGCGAGGCGTGCGACTGCCGCGCGGAGCACTGGTGTGGTCAGGTTGCGGCCGTCTTCCAGTAGCGCGATGACGCCGGCAGCGGTCACGATTTCTCCTCGGGTTGCACCAATAGCACTCATGCCGCCTCCAGGACGCCGTTGTCAACGGGCAGGCCGAGGGCGGACAACGCTTCTGCGGAGGCGTGCAGCCCGCTGCGCACCGCGCCCTCCATGGTCGCGGGCCAGCCCGTCGCGGTCCACGCCCCGGCCAGGTAGAGGCCGGGGGCGCGGGTGGCGGGGCCGGGCCGCAGCGCGCCCACCCCGGGGGTGGGCGCGAAGGTCGCGGTGCGCTCGCGGGTCACGAAGACCTCCCGCACCGCGGCGCCGCGGGCGTCGGGCAGGACGCGTTCGAGCTCGGGCAGGTAGCGGTCGCGCAGGGCGGCGACCGGCAGGTCGATCTCGTCCTCGACGGCCGACTGGGAGACGGCCACGTACTGCCCGCCCCCCGTCAGACCCGAGCTCTCCGTGCGGTCGAAGACCCACTGGACGGGGCTGCCGAGAGCCGCGACGAACGGCTCGTGGAGCACCTTCCGGTCGTAGATCACATGGACATTCAGGATGGGCGCGGTACCGATCTGCAACAGCTTTTCCGGATGCTGGACGGCGCCCTCGGGCAGCAGGCCGTGCGCCTCGTGCTGCGGCACCGCCAGCACCACGGTGTCGGCCGCCAGTTCGGCGCTTCGTCCCGGGCCGGTCTCCAGCTCCACCTGCCAGCCGCCGGCGGCCGCGGGGCGCAGCGCGGTGGCGCGGGTGCGCAGCATCGTGGCGACGCCGGCCTTCTCCAGCGCGATACGGCCGCGGCCGTCGTGCAGGTCGCCGAGCGGGGCCTTGGCCCAGCCGATGTCGGACGCGCCCGGGTCGGTCAGCAGGCCGGTCTTGAACACCATCGCGGCCAGTGCCAGCGAGGAGTGCGCGGCCGTCGCGTTGAGCGTGGCGACGCCGACCAGATCCCACAGCGCCTCGATGGTGCGGGCGGACTGGCCGCGGGCGGCGAGCCAGCTGCCGAAGTCGATGTCGTCCAGCGCCGGGTCCGCCAGGTCGAGGCCGCGCAGCGCCAGGGCGGCGCGGCCGACCGAGGCGCGCTCGCGCAGCGACATGTGCGGGTAGCGGGCCAGGCTCGCCGCCAGGTGCAGCGGCACCGGCAGGCCGGCCCGGCTCAGCCGCCCGGTGCGGCCGGTGGCGGCGTCGTACACCGGTACGTCGAGCCGGTCCTGAAGGTGCACCAGGTCGCGGGCGTCGATCCGGTCCAGGAACCACTGGTAGGCGGTGCAGCAGCGCAGGAAGACGTGCTGGCCGTTGTCCACCGTCAGGTCGCCGCGCTTGAAGGAGAAGGCGAGGCCGCCCAGCCGGGGCCGGGCCTCGGTGAGGGTGACGGACACCCCCGCGTCGGCCAGCCGCAGCGCCGCGGTGACGCCCGCGAGGCCGCCGCCGACGACGACGGCCGTGCGGCCGGGCGCCTGCGTGTGCGGGCCTTGTGGCGCGGTCATTCACCCTCCCCTCGTGCCTGGTGTCCGACCCGGTCTCTGACCTGGTCTTCCGCTGTGTGCCGCGGGCTGCGGCACACCGTCGCGGGAGGGGACGCGAAGAAGCGGTGGGAGGTTGCCTGGCGCCCTGCGGGCGCGAGGTGGTGATGTTCCGTCTGCTGTGCCGCGTGCCGTGGACCCGCGCATCCGCGGGTGGGTCTCATCTGTCGCCCCGTGGGGCGCGGGAGGCGACCAGACGCGCGTCGAGGCCCGCGAGGCCGCGGACGGCGACGTAGGCCTTCTCCCGGCCGGGCAGCGACACCCGGCCGCGCAGCACGGCGTCGGGGTCGGCCGCGATCCGCTCCAGCAGCCGGCGGTAGATGCCCGCCATGGCCGACACGCAGGCGCCGCTGCGCCGGTCGAGCATGGGCAGCAGCCGGTAGCCGGTGGCGAAGAGGGCGCGGGCCCGGCGCACTTCGAATTCCACCAGACCGGCGAAATCGGATCCGGGCGGTGCGACGTCGCTGTGGAAACCGGCGGCGCAGCCGAATTTCGCCAGATCCTGGGCAGGCAGATACGTCCGTCCGTTGCCCGCGTCCTCGCGGACGTCGCGCAGGATGTTGGTGAGTTGCAGAGCGAGGCCGAGCGTGTCGGCGTATTCGGCGGCACGCACATGATCGTGCCCATTTACGGTGCCGAACACGCCCAGCGACAGCCGTCCGATGGCACCTGCCACACAGCGGCAGTAAACGGCCAGGTCGTCCCAGGTCTCGTAGGACTCGCCGCGGACATCCATCAGAACGCCGTCGATGAGTTCGTCCAGGCCTTCGAGCGGAAGGGGAAATACCCGCGCCGCGTCGGCGAGGGCGACCGCGACCGGGTCGGTGTCGTCCTCGCGGACCTCGCCGCCGCGCACCCGGGTGAGCAGGTTGCGGGTGGACTCCAGGCGTTCGATTTTCTCGGCCGGTGCGAGATCGCCGTCGCCGATGTCGTCGACCCGCCGGGAGAAGGCGTAGAGAGCCGACATGGCCTGCCGCTTTGCGGCGGGCAGCAGCCGGATCCCATAGGCGAAGTTACGGGCCTCGTGGCCGGTCACGGCCTCACAGTACCTGTATGCAGCAAGTACCTGACCGGACGTGTGGGCGGAACCGCTCACGGTCCTGCTCACCCCTCTCTTCGCAATGTCGACCCCACTTCGCGCAGCAGGCCGCTCTTGGTGGCTTTGGGCGAACCCGCAAGCACGTCGTATCCGGCCCGCTCGACCGATTTCAGCGCCGCGCGCCCGCCGCCGACGAATCCCGCGAGCAACAGCCGAAGCCTGCCACGGACGCTGCCCACGAGGGGAGCACCTTCGTACAACAGCTCGCGGGCGCGTTCGGCCTCGAACGCGACCAGTGCCTTGACCTGCGGACCGGCCTGCGGTTGTGCGAGGTCGGCCTCGTCCACCGCGTAGCGTTTCATGTCCTCCGCAGGCAGATACACCCGGTCCCGGGCGAGATCCTCCGCGACGTCCTGGATATGCTCGACGATTTGCAGGGCGGTGCACACGGCGTCGGAGCGCCGCACCCTTTCCGGCGTCGAGGTGCCGGTGATGGACAGCACGAGGCGGCCCACCGGATTGGCGGACAGCTCGCAGTAGGCGAGCAGGTCCGCGTAGGTCGGGTAGCGCGCGACGCTCTGGTCCTGGCGGTTGGCCGCGATCAGGCCCAGGAAGGGCTCGGGCGTCAGGGCGTGCTTGCGCACGGTGGGACGCAGCGCCCGCAGCAGCGGGTGCGACGGCTCGCCGGCGCCGGAGAAGACCCGCCCCAGGTCGGCCTCGAAGGCGTCCAGCATGGCGATCCGGTCCTCGGCTGCCTCCGGTTCGAGGCCCAGCAGGACGGCGTCCGGGCGGCCGCCGTCGGCGAGGTCGCCGTCGCCGATGTCGTCCACCAGCCGGGCGAACCCGTAGACCGCCGTGAGGTCCTGGCGCCAGGCGCGCGGCAGGAAGACCGGGGCCACGGGGAAGTTCTCGCGCGCGGCCTTGTCCAGCACGGCCCGCGACGTGTCGGTCGCGGTCACCGCGGGCTGCCCGGCAGACAGGCGGGACAGGTGCCCCGGAGCAGGATGGTCCCATTCGTCATGGCCGCCACATCCCCCGTTCTACACCGCCCGGACGAATCTTCCCATTTCGGACACGCCGCCGTGCCGGGCGTCCGGCACCCGGTTTCGATCTTGAAAGGGCTCCCCAGCACCGGTACAGCTTACGTCGGGCAACGCTCAGGCGTACGCCGGGGGCGCCCCCCGGCGGCGCGGAACCGCGGCACCCCCCGTGGCGGCACAGCACACGCCCCCCGCCGGAAGGTCCGGCGGGGGGCGGAAGCGGCGGCGCGTCGGCCGTACGCACACGGGGGCTACTTGCCGGTGTGCTCCTCGTAGGCCGCGAGGACATCCTCGGTCGGGCCGTCCATCAGCAGCTCGCCCTTCTCCAGCCACACCACGCGGTCGCAGGTGTCGCGGATGGCGCCGTTGCTGTGGCTGACCAGGAAGACCGTGCCGGCCTCCTTGCGCAGCTCGCGGATACGGGCCTCGGAGCGCTTCTGGAACTGCCGGTCACCGGTGGCCAGCGCCTCGTCGATGAGCAGCACGTCGTGGTTCTTGGCCGCCGCGATCGAGAAGCGCAGCCGGGCCTGCATGCCCGAGGAGTACGTGCGCATCGGCAGCGAGATGAAGTCGCCCTTCTCGTTGATGCCGGAGAAGTCCACGATGCCCTGGTAGCGGCTGCGGATCTGCTCCTGCGTCATGCCCATCGCGAGCCCGCCGAGCAGGACGTTGGTGGCACCGGTCAGGTCGTTCATCAGCGCGGCGTTGACGCCCAGCAGGGACGGCTGCCCGTCGGTGTAGATCCTGCCGCTCTCCGGCGGCAGCAGGCCCGCGATGGACCGGAGCAGGGTGGACTTGCCCGAGCCGTTGGAGCCGATGATGCCGATCGCCTCACCGCGGTAGGCGGTGAAGGTCACACCCTTCACCGCGTGCACCCTGCGCACGTTCGGGTTCCCGCCGCCGCGGCGCAGCACCAGCCGGGCGAGCGCGGTCGCCGCGCTGCCCTTGCCGGTGCCCGCGCCGTACACCTTGTAGACGATGTGGACGTCGTCCACGATCACCGTGGGCACGCGCGTGGGGGCCGTCTGGGGCTCCGCGCGCAGGGGCTGCGGTTCAGCCACGGCCATACTGCTCCTCCGCCTTCCAGAAGTAGACGTAGCCGCCGAAGCCGACCAGCACCGCCCAGCCCAGAGCGCTCGCCCAGACGTGGGGCGGGAGCTGCGAGCCGGTGAAGCTGTCGATCAGGGCGAACCGTGCGAGGTCGATGTAGACCGCGACCGGGTTGATGTCCAGCAGGATCCTGACGTAGTGCGGCGAGTGCGCCGTCAGGTTGTCGATGCTGTACATGACACCCGAGGTATACATCCAGGTACGCAGCAGGAACGGCATCAGCTGCGCCAGGTCGGTCATCTTACTGCCGAGCCTGGCCGTGATCATGGCCAGGCCGGTGTTGAAGACCCACTGGGTGAGCAGCGCGGGGATCAGGATCAGCCACTTGGCGTTCGGCGTCTCGCCGGTCATGAGGACGATGGAGATCAGGACGAACATCGACATCATCAACTGCTGCAGCTGCATCAGCGTGAACGCGATCGGCATCGAGGCGCGCGGGAAGTGCAGCGCCCGGATCAGGCCGAGGTTGCCCGACACCGACCGCACACCCGACATCACGGAGGACTGCGTGAAGGTGTAGATGAAGATGCCGGTGACCAGGAAGGCGATGAAGTTGTCGATGCCGTTCCGGGTACCGATCAGCACACCGAAGATCAGGTAGTAGACCGCGGCGTTCAGCAGCGGTGTCATGACCTGCCAGAGCTGGCCGAGGCGGGCCTGCGTGTACTGCGCGGCCGTGCGGGCCTTGGCGAACTCGTTGATGAAATGTCGGCGGCCCCACAGCTGCCGGGTGTACTCCAGCAGCCCGGGACGGGCGCCGCTGACGGTCAGCCCGTACTTGGCGGCGAGCTGGGAGGGACTGAGGCCGTCATCGGCCGTGGGCGCCGGTGGCGCTCCGACGGCGACCGCACCATTGTGCGTTGTCTCGCTCACAGTTGACACTTTCGTCCTCAATATGCGCGCCGGGTGCAGGGGTCCCCGGGCCGCGCCTGATGCTCTCAGGTCCGAGCTTGTCAGATGATCGGCGGTCGGCCCAGTCGGGTCAACCGCCAGACCGTCCGCCACTTCATCGGCCGCCGCTCGCCGGCGGGCATCGCCCAGCCCTCACGGAAGCCGCCGAGCCACGCGCGCAGCGCCGCGCCCGACGGCCGCCGCAGCAGCGTCAGGGCGAACCACACGCCGAGGTAGACCGGGACCAGCAACCACGGCAGGTTGCGCCGGGCCAGCCACACCCGGTTGCGGGCCACCATGCGGTGGTAGACCGCGTGCCGGGCCGGCGAGGTCGCCGGATGGTGCAGTACGAGGTCGGAACGGTAGTCGATCATCCAGCCGGCGTCGAGTGCGCGCCAGGCCAGGTCCGTCTCCTCGTGCGCGTAGAAGAACTCCGCCGGCAGCAGCCCGACCTCCCCCAGGACCGCGGTGCGGACCGCGTTCGCACCGCCCAGGAAGGTCGTCACCCGCGAGCTGCGCATCGGGTCGGAGGCGCGCAGCCGGGGGACGTGGCGGCGCTGGGTGACCCCGGTGTCCGGGTCGGCGATCCGGAAGCTGATGATGCCGAGCCGCGGGTCGGCCGTGAACGCCTCGCGTACCAGCTCGGCGGTGTCGTCGCCGGGCAGCAGCCCGTCGTCGTCCAGGAAGAGCAGCACGTCGACCTCGCCGCCACCGGGCCCGAACAGCTCGATGCCGACGTTGCGGCCGCCGGGGATGCCCAGGTTCTCGGGCAGCTCCACCGAGCGCACGCCCGGCGGCAGCGGCGGCAGCGGGGCACCGTTGCCGACCACCGCGACCTCGATCGCGGGCCCCTGCTGCTTGGCCACCGAGTCCAGCAGCGCCTGCAGCTCGACCGGCCGGTTGCCCATCGTCAGGACGACCGCGCCGACCGTGAGCGGCTCGTTCATGCCCGCCATGCCCGCCTCACTTCAGCCTGCTGGAGACGAGCACCGATACGAGATGCAGCAGGGTCTGCAAAAGAGCGATTCCGGCCAGAACCGCGACACCGAGCCGGGTGAAGAACAGGTCCCCGCGGAACTGGTCGACGACGGCCAGCACCAGGATCAGCAGCGAGGCCTCGATGCCCAGGATCAGCCGGTGGAACTGCAGCGCGGAGGCGGCCCGGCGGGCGAGCGCGATACCGGACGAGCGCGGCTCGGAGGCGGCCTCCTTGACCGGCGGCAGCCCGCCCTGGTGCCGGGCGACACCGACCAGGTCGGTCTCGGCCTTGATCAGGACGGCGCCGAGCGCGGCGAGGGTGCCGAGGAAGGCCCACAGCCAGTCGATCCGGCCGTCGCCGAACAGGTCCGCGGCCCGCAGCCCGAAGCCGACCAGCACGGCGGCGTCGGTGAGGTAGGCGCCGACCCGGTCGAGGTAGACACCGCTCAGCGAATACTGCTTCTTCCAGCGGGCGATCTCGCCGTCCACGCAGTCCAGCAGCAGGTACAGCTGCACCGCCAGCACGCCCAGGACGGCCCCGGTGATCCCGGGCACCAGCAGCGCCGGGGCGGCGAGCACGCCGCAGACGGTCATCAGGTACGTCAGCTGGTTGGGGGTGACGGAGGTCGGCACCAGGTGCCGGTCGATGCGCAGGGAGACCTCGCGCATGTAGAGCCGCCCGGCCCAGTGCTCGCCGCTGCGCCGGTCCTTCACACCCGGAGGGTGCACGACCGGTCGCAGTTCAGCTACTGATGGTTTTGGCATAGTCGGCGTACGCGTCCCTGATCTCTGTGGCGGGCAGGTCGAGGTGTTCCAGGATCGTGAAGCGGCCGGGGCGGGTCTGCGGCGCGAACTGCACCGCCTCAACGAACTCCGCCTCGGTGAATCCCATCTCCGCGGGCAGCACCGGCAGGCCGTGCCGGCGCAGCGTCTCCGCGATCAGCCCGGCGGTCTCGGGCTCGCCGCGCAGGTGCATCGCGAACGCGGCGCCGAGGCCGACCTGCTCGCCGTGCGCGGCGGCGCGCGCGGGGAAGAGCAGGTCGAAGGCGTGGCTGATCTCGTGGCAGGCGCCGGAGGAGGGCCGCGAGTCACCGCTGATCGACATGGCGATCCCGGACAGCACCAGACCCTCGGCGAGGACGCCGAGGAAGTCGTCGTCGCCGATTCCGCCGGGGTGCCGCAGGATGGCCTCGCCCGCGCTGCGGGCCATCGCCGCGGCCAGGCCGTCGACGTGCTCGCCGGTCTCGCGGTGGGACAGCTCCCAGTCGGCGATCGCGGACAGGTTGGACACCGTGTCGCCGATCCCGGCGCGTACGTAGCGGGCGGGCGCCTCGCGGATGATGTCCGGGTCGACGACCACCGCGATCGGCGTGGGGACGCCGTACGAGCCGCGGCCGTTGTCGTTGTCCAGGGTGGAGATCGGCGAGCAGATGCCGTCGTGCGACAGGTTGGTGGCGACGGCCACCATGGGCAGGCCGACCCGGGCCGCGGCGTATTTCGCGACGTCGATGATCTTGCCGCCGCCCAGGCCCACGACCGCGTCGTAGCGCCTGCCGCGCATGGCGTCCGCGAGCCTGACGGCCGCGTCGATGGTGCCGCCGGCGACCGGGAACCAGTCGGCGCCCGGCATGTCGGGGGCCAGCGTCTCGCGCAGCCGGGCCCCGGAGCCGCCGCTGACGGCGAAGGCCAGCTTGCCCGACGTGGAGATCCGCTGGTCGGCCAGCAGCCGCGACAGATGGGCCAGCGCGCCGGCCCGGATGTCGACGACGACCGGGGAAGGGATCAGCCGGGTCAGTACTGGCACGCGATCTCCCGGCCCTTGGCGAGGTCGGCGTGGTTGTCGATCTCGACCCACGCCACATCGCCGATCGGGGCCACGTCCAGGGTCAGGCCGCGGTCGACCATCTCCTGGTAGCCGTCCTCGTAGTAGAGGTCCGGGTCGCGCTCGAAGGTGGTCTTCAGGGCGTCGGCGAGGTCGGCGGCCGCCTCCGGCTCGATGAGGGTGACGCCGATGTACTCGCCGGTGGCCTCGGCCGGGTCCATGAGCTTGGTGATCCGGCGCACCCCGCTGCCCGGCTCGGCGACGACCTTCATCTCCTCGTCGGCGAGCTTCTTGACGGCGTCCAGCGCCAGGATCATCCGGCGGCCCTCGCCGCGGGCGGCGAGCAGCGTGCGCTCGACGGAGACGGGGTGGACGGTGTCGCCGTTGGCCAGAATCACACCCTGGGCGAGCAGGTCGCGCGCGCACCACAGGGAGTACGCGTTGTTCCATTCCTCGGCCTTGTCGTTGTCCACGAGCGTCAGCTTCAGCCCGTAGGCGGCCTCCAGCGCAGCTTGCCGCGCGTAGACGGCCTCCTTGCGGTAGCCCACGACGATCGCGGCCTCGGTGAGGCCCACCTCCGCGAAGTTGCGCAGCGTGAGGTCGAGCACGGTCAGGCTCTCCGGCGCGTCCTCGGGTCCGACCGGCACCAGGGCCTTGGGCAGGGTGTCGGTGTAGGGGCGCAGACGCCTGCCTGCGCCGGCTGCCAGTACGAGGCCGATCATGCGGGTTCTCCTGATTCGTCGTGTACGGCCGCGGCGGTGCCCGAGGTCACCCAGAAACGGATGCTCTCGGACACGACCAGCAGCGCGATGGCACCGGCGAGCACCGCCAGCGTGGCCGTGAAACCGGTGTGGTGTGCGGCGACGGCCGCCGCCGCGGCCACGACCAGAGTGCGGCCCTCGTGTCCGCCCGCGGCCAGCACCACGGCCCGCGGCGGCGCGCCGGCGCCTCCGCGTATGCGGTACACCGTGTCGTAGTGATGGTAGGCGACGGCGGCAACCAGGCAGAAAGCGGCGGGCAACGCTCCGTTCACCCCGAGGACAGCCGCGAGCGCCAGCGCGGTGCCGTACTCCCCCGCCCGCAGCAGCGGCGGCACCAGCCAGTCCAGCGCCCCCTTGAGCGGCAGCGCGACGGCCAGGCCCGAGGTCACGACGTAGAGCACGGCGGCGAGGACCGGATACCAGCTGCCCGCCGGGGCGAGCGCGGCGGTCGCCGTCACGGCGCCCGCGCCGACCAGCGCGGCGGCGGGGGCGGCGAAGCCGGGCAGCCGGCGGGCGAGCGGGCGCAGCGCGGCCGCCAGGACTAGCGCGAGCGGGCCGCTGTCGGCCAGGTCGGCGAGCGCCCGGGCGGCGCGGTCGGTGCGGGTCGCCCGCCGGGTGAGGGAGCGCAGGACACGGCCCGCGGTGGTGTAGCAGGCGGCGAGCGCGCAGCCGACGAGCAGCACCACAAGGGTGATCCGGGGGGTGCTGACCGCGGTCAGCACCGCTATCAGGGCCCAGCGCTCGCCGATCGGCAGGACTATCATCCGGCGCGCCCACACCGTCCAGCCGACGCTGTCCAGCTTGTCGGAGAGCGCCGCGGTGGGGCTGGTGTTGGCGGTGGCGTCGTGGTTGGCCTCGTTGAAGGCGAAGTCGACGACGTGCCGGCAGGTCTGCAGCACCATCGCGCCGAGCGCGAGCGCCCACACGTCGTCGCCGCCGCGGGCGGCGCCGAGCGCCAGGCCCGCGTAGTAGGCGTACTCCTTGGCGCGGTCGAAGGTCGCGTCGAGCCAGGCGCCGAGCGTGGAGTACTGGAGCGAGTAGCGGGCGAGCTGGCCGTCGGTGCAGTCCAGCACGAAGGAGGCGATCAGCAGCACGCCGGCGGCGACGAAACCGCCGCGGGTGCCGGTGGCCGCGCAGGACGCGGCGATCAGCGCGACCAGCAGCGAGGCGGTCGTCACCTGGTTCGGGGTGAGGCCGCGGCGGGCGCACCAGCGCGCGATGTAGCGCGAGTAGGGGCTGATGCAGTGGGTGGTGAAGAAGCCGTCGCGGGACTTCACGGCGCTGCGCAGCCGTACCGACTCCTCGTCGACGGCGGCGATCGCGACCGTCGCGGCCTCGGCGGCGGCGCCGTCGGCGGGCACCTCGGCGACCAGGACGCCCAGCTCGGGGCGGTGCACGGTCTCGCCCTGGGCCTCCAGCCGGGTGGCGAGCGCGTCGGGCAGCACGTCCGGCGCGTCGCCGCGCCGCGGGGCGGGCAGCGACACGGCGCCCGCCTGCGCCTCGACGGCGACGGCTCCCGCCGTCTCGGTCCGCGGCGCGGTGCCGGTGGCGCCCGGGGCGGGCACGGTGCCGCCCGGCTGCCCGGCGGGGCGCGGGGCGCTCCCGGCCGGGCCGCCCGCCGACGGGGCGCCGAGGGCGCGCAGCAGGGCGGGGCGGGCGGCGGGGCGTACGGTCAGGGCGCCGGTGACGGCGGCAGCGTCGAAGCGCGGGTCGGTCAGGGCCAGCCGCAGCGCGTGCCGGTGCCCGCGGAAGCGGCGGTCCACCACGGCCACCCGCTCGCCCGCGGGGATCCCGGCGATCCGGTCCGCCACGGCGTCGGACGTGCCCGCCTCGACGACCTGGAACCCCAGCGCGCGCAGGTCGTCGGCCAGCGGCGACGGCGCACCCGCGGCGGGCGGGCCGGTGAGAATTGCGGTCGGCAGAGGAACCCACTCCCTGAACGTGTGCGAAGGCCGTGCCCGCGGTCGGTTCGCGGCGGCGCGGGCGGACCGCCCGGCACGACGGCCGAGGCTATCGGATGGACGACAGGAGTCGTTCACCGAGTATTGGCCCAAACTTGGCACCTACGGCGTGATCATCATGCGGGATCCGCGGCGCCCCGACAACCGTGGCCGCGGTTCCTGCGTACGGGTGACCTCGACGTCCTTTCCCGAGGCCCTGCCGCGTGGCACATCACCGCAGGTCACCGCACATGACAACGGTCTCCAGTACCGGCTTGCCCACAAGGGGTGACCGGTGTTGACTGGCCGCCGCGGCCGGAGGTTCGCTGTACCCCGGGCACCTTCCGCGTCGGCCGATTCCAGAACGGCACACGGCAGCGCACAAGGGAAGGGGACGCGCCGATGGGGGCAGCACGCAGCGAGCCCGCCGAGGACACCCGGCACGGCACGCCCGGCCACGGCGAAGGGCAGGGCGGTCACGGGCACGGTCACGGCGGGCGCGGACACAGCCACGGGCACGGCGGGCACGGGCACGCGCACGGCCTCGGCACCGCGACCGCCGAGCACCGCGGGCGGCTGCTGGTCGCGCTCGGCATCACCCTGCTGGTGCTGGCCACCGAGGTCGCCGGCAGCCTGCTGACGGGGTCGCTCGCGCTGCTCGCCGACGCCGGGCACATGGCCACCGACGCCGCGGGCATCGCGATGGCGCTGCTGGCCGTGCACATCGCCGCCCGGCCGCCGAGCGAGCGCCGCACCTTCGGCTACGCGCGCGCCGAGATCCTGGCCGCGGTGCTCAACGCGGTGCTGCTCTTCGGTGTCGGGGCCTTCATCTTCGCGGAGGGCATCTCCCGGCTGGTGTCCCCGCAGCATTTCGCGGGCGGCGCCACGATCGTCTTCGGCCTGGTCGGCATGGCCGCGAACACCGTCTCCCTGCTGGTCCTGATGGGCGGCCAGCGCGAGAGCCTGAACGTGCGCGGCGCCTTCCTGGAGGTGATGGCCGACGCGCTGGGCTCCTTCGCGGTCGTGGTGGCGGCCGTGGTGTTCCTCACCACCGGCTGGCGCGAGGCGGACGCGGTGGCGTCGCTGCTGATCGGCGTGCTGATCGTGCCGCGCACCTGGCGGCTGCTGCGGGAGGCGCTGGACGTGCTGCTGGAGGCCGCGCCCAGGGACGTGGACATGGCGGCGGTGCGGCACCACATCGAGGGCCTCAAGGGCGTGGAGGGCCTGCACGACCTGCACGCCTGGACCATCACCTCGGGCCTTCCGGTGCTGTCGGCGCACGTGGTGGTCAGCCAGGACGTGCTGGAGGAGGTGGGGTACGAGAAGATGCTGCACGACCTCCAGGGCTGCCTCGGCACCCACTTCGACGTCGAGCACTGCACCTTCCAGCTGGAGCCGGCCGGCCACGCCGAGCACGAGGCGCGGCTGTGCCACTGAGCTGTACCACTGCGTTGTGCCGCTGAGCCGCTGACCGCCCCGCGCGCCCCCGCGAGCCGCCCCCCGTACCACCCCGCACCACCGTGCGCCGGTGCCGGCGGCATATCCCCGCGCACGCCCTGAGGTGCGGGTATAGCCGCGCCATGGACGGGTCCCGCGGAGTGCGCGATCAGCGGGTGCCCGGGTGAGGCAGACTGAGGACCCGTCGTCGAAACACGAAGGATGGTTATGCCTACCAGCCCTGCCGCCGGCACCCCTGCCACACCGCCGTCCACGGTCGAGGCCGCGGAGCCGATCATGCTGGAACTCGTCGACGAGGGCGGTGTGACGATCGGCACAGCCGAGAAGCTGTCGGCGCACCAGGCGCCCGGCCGCCTGCACCGGGCCTTCTCGGTCTTCCTGTTCGACGGCGAGGGCCGGATGCTGCTCCAGCGCAGGGCGCTGGGCAAATACCACTCCCCCGGTGTCTGGTCCAACACCTGCTGCGGGCACCCCTACCCGGGTGAGCCGCCGTTCGTCGCCGCTGCGCGGCGCACCGCGGAGGAGCTGGGGGCCGCGCCGGCCCTGATGCGCGAGGCGGGCACGGTGCGCTACAACCACCCGGACCCGGCGTCGGGCCTGGTGGAGCAGGAGTTCAACCACCTCTACGTGGGGCTGGTGGGCGGCGAGCTGCGGCCGGATCCGGAGGAGATCGACGACACCGCGTTCGTCACGCCCGAGGAACTGGCCAAGCGGCGGGCCGACGGCGTGTTCTCGGCGTGGTTCGGCACGGTGCTGGACGCGGCGCTGCCCGGGGTGCGCGAGGTGACCGGGGGCCGCGCGGGCTGGTAGCCGGGCGGTCAGGGGGCGGGCGGCCGCAGGGGCACGGCCGCCCAGATGACCTTGCCGCCGGAAGGGGTCTGCGTCACGTCGCAGCTGCCGCCGGCCTCGGTCGTGATCGTCTTGACCAGGAGCAGCCCGCGGCCGCCGGTCCTGGCGTGGTCGGTCTCCAGCGCCTTGGGCCGGTAGGGGTGCTGGTCCTCGACCGCGACCCTGATCCAGTCCGGGCCGACCGCGACCTCCACGCCCAGCTCCGGCGACAGCACGGCCGCGTGCTTGACGGCGTTGGTGACCAGCTCGGAGACGATCACCAGCAGCCCGTAGAGGATGTCGTCGTCGATCGGCACCCCGATGTCGGCCACGAGGGCGCGCACACCGTGCCGTACCTGGGGCACCGAGGCGTCCACGGCGGCGGCGGTGAAGCGCCACACTCCCTCGTACGGTCCAGGAGCCGGGACCTGGTCGTGCGCGATCCTCCCGCGGACGTCCATGACCGTACCCACCCTCGCCTTCGGTTGTGAGTCCCCGCAGGCACCGCCGGTCGTCCGGCGGCTTCCGCCCTCATGGCACGAGTGTCGTGAAAGCCCCGCCCCACCAGCGCGGGAAACCGTAAGGTCCGCATCTTTGGGCGTTTCGCGACCGCTTTCGACCGTTCATGTTCACGGCCTGATGCCTTCCGAGCATTTCGGCGCCGTATCTGACCGTACGGCGTGGACGGGGCTCTCAGCAGATACGGGCGGGGGGGCCGGGCGGTCAGCGCAGCCGGGTGGCGCCGACGGGTTCGCGCTCGGCGCTGCCGGCGGGCATCGCCGGGTGCCGGCCGAGCAGCACCACGCCCGCCACGATCGCCGCGAGCCCCGCGGCCTCCCAGGCCAGCGCGCCGGTGGTGAAGCGCAGCCGGTCGCCGAGGAAGCCCACCCCGCAGACGATGCCGGCGATCGGCTGGGCGGCGGTGAGCGACGGCAGCGACATCCGCAGCGGTGCCATCTCGAAGGCGCTCTGCACCAGCAGCATGCCGGTCAGCCCCAGCCCGCCCACCGCGTACGGCTGCCAGGACACCAGGAGCTGGCCGATCCCCTGGTCCTGGACGATCTGGCCGCACACCCGGGTGAGCGAGTCCTGCAGCCCGTAGAGCAGCCCGGCGGCCAGGCCGAGCAGGGCCGCCTCGCCGGACCTGGACAGCCGGCGGGCCCTGAGGGTGAGCAGCAGGGCGAGCCCGGCGACGATGCCGAAGACCAGCCAGTGCCGCAGCGCGCCGGCCTCCGCGCCGCCGCCTCTGGGGCGCCCGGCGACGATGAAGGCGGTCACGCCGAGGGCGAGCAGCGCGACGCCCAGCCAGCCGTTCCAGCCCAGCGGCTGGCCGGACAGCTTGCGGGACAGCGCCATGGCGAAGAGCAGGTTGGTGGCGGTGAGCGGCTCGACGAGCGAGATCTCGCCGTATCCGAGGGCGATCGCGCCGAGCACCTGGCCGCACACCATCAGCCCGACGCCCAGCAGCCAGTCGGGCATGTGAATCAGGTCGAGCAGCAGCCGGAAGGACAGGAAGTCCGCGAGCGGGGCACGGGCTGCCGCGCGCTGCTGCAGCACGAAACCGAAGCCGAGGCAGCAGGCGGCGCCCAAGCCGAGCAGGAACACGGCCACGGGCTCACTGTAGCCCCGAAGCCCGTGGTCACGGGCGTACGCCGCGTGTCAGGAACGAACGGCGTCCGCGTCGGGGGCCAGCGCGCCGGCTGCCGTGCGGGAGGTGTCCCACACGGTGAGGAAGGCCAGCCGCAGGCACGCGGCCAGGGCGGGGTGCTCGATGTAGAGCGCGGTGGTCGCGCCGGTGCCGGCGACCGGGTCGGGCATGTCGCACAGCACCAGCCGGGCGTCGGCGACGATGAGTTTGAGCGGCAGCTCGTCGGTGAAGCGGCACTCCTCGCCGGCCGCGCCGAAGCGCCGTACGTTCTCCAGCACCTCGCCGTCGTCGAGCGCGTCGCGGGTGTAGATGGCCCGCACCGTGCCGCCGGAGCGGTGCAGCCGCCGGGTGGCGCGGATGCCCGCGGTGTTGGCGGCGGGGGCGACGAAGGGCGGCTTGCAGAAGCTGAGCAGCTCCTCGCGGGCGTGCGCCTGGATGTCGGCGAAGGCCTCGGCGATGGCCTTGGGGTCGCGCAGGATCTCGACGTAGTCCAGCGGGACGGTCTGGTCCCGGCCGTCCGCCCAGACCGGCACGAGCGCGCTGGTCAGCGCGGTGGAGACCCGGTCGAGGCGCTCCAGCTGCTCGCGCTGAAGGGTCATCAGCCTGGCGACGGCCAGCTCCGGGTCGACGGCGGAGAAGGTCGCCACCCGCCCCGGGTGCGCGACGGCGAGCCGCCGCCGGACGAGGGTGTCCAGCACGTCGTAGACCCGCTGCCGCGGTACGTCGGCGGCGCGCGCGACCTCGGCGGCGGTGTAGGACTCGCGGCGCACCAGGGCGAGGTAGACCCGCGCCTCGTAGCGCGCGAGACCCAGCGCGACAAGGTCTCCCACGGACTCTTCCTCGGTGTTCATCGCGTCACAACGTATACGTCCCCGATCGATCACGGCAGCGGGCAGGGGACCTGTGACCACGGATTCGAGGGAAAGGCTTTGCCATTACCCGGTAGTCCCTTGGCGCGGGTTTCACTACTTTCAACCTGGCCACCACTGAACGGGGTGGCAGTGAACGGGCGTTGACAACTCTGGTCAACGTGATCACCGGTGAACGTGCGCCACACGAATGTCCCAGGCGGAACCGTTCGATGGTTACTTGTCATGACCCTGACAGATTTGACCGTCCGGCGGACCCTCGGGAGCCGATCCCCCACGGAGGGCAGTTCATTGCAGCTGACAAGTCCCGGCCCGATCAGACGAGCCGTCCGCCGCGCCGCGGTGGCGATCGTCGCCTCGGGCGCCCTGATCACCGGCGGCATGCTCGCCACCGCGGCCCCGTCGTCGGCGGCCGCCATCCCCACCACCGGGACCGCCGCCACCGGTGCGACCGGCAGCTCGGCGAGCTCCACCACCGCGCACCTGTGTGCCAGGGCGTCCGCGCCCGACGGGATGTCCTGCCTGGCGCTGGCGCGTACCGACGTCGTGCACCACCTCGGCATCAGCCCCGACGCCACGCCGTCCGGCTACGGGCCGACCGACCTGCAGAGCGCCTACGCCCTGCCGTCGTCGGCCGGCTCGGGCGCCACCGTTGCCATCGTCGACGCCCAGGACGACCCGAACGCCGAGGCGGACCTGGCGACGTACCGCAGCCAGTACGGCCTGCCGGCCTGCACCACGGCCAACGGCTGCTTCAAGAAGGTCAACCAGACCGGCGGCACCAGCTACCCGACCGCCGACTCCGGCTGGGCCGGCGAGATCTCGCTCGACCTCGACATGGTCAGCGCGGTCTGCCCGCAGTGCCACATCCTGCTGGTCGAGGCCACCAGCGCGAGCATGTCCAACCTGGGCACCGCGGTGAACGAGGCCGTCAGCCTCGGCGCGAAGTACGTCTCGAACAGCTACGGCGGCGGCGAGTCCTCCTCCGACACCAGCTACGACTCGTCGTACTTCAACCACCCGGGCGTCGCCATCACCGTCAGCTCCGGTGACGAGGGCTACGGCGCGGAGTACCCGGCCGCGTCGAAGTACGTCACCGCCGTCGGCGGCACCGCGCTCAAGCGCGCCAGCGGCACCAGCCGCGGCTGGACCGAGACGGTCTGGAACACCTCCAGCACCGAGGGCACCGGCTCCGGCTGCTCGTCCTACGACGCCAAGCCCACCTGGCAGACCGACACCGGCTGCTCCAAGCGCACCATCGCCGACGTCTCCGCCGTCGCCGACCCGGCCACCGGCCTGGCCGTCTACGACAGCTACCAGGCGAGCGGCTGGCAGGTCTACGGCGGCACCAGCGCCTCCTCGCCGATCATCGCCTCGGTCTACGCCCTGGCCGGCACCCCGGCCTCCGGCACCACCCCGGCGTCGTACCCGTACGCCCACACCGGCGCGCTCAACGACGTCACCAGCGGCAGCAACGGCTCGTGCAGCGGCAGCTACCTGTGCACCGCCAAAGCCGGCTACGACGGCCCGACCGGCCTCGGCACCCCGAACGGCACGTCCGCCTTCACCAACGGCACCTCCACCGGCGGCAACACCGTGACCGTGACCAGCCCCGGCAACCAGTCCACCGCCGTCGGCACCGCGGTCAGCCTGCAGATCCACGCCAGCGACTCCGCCTCCGGGCAGACCCTGACCTACTCCGCCTCCGGCCTGCCCGCGGGCCTGAGCATCAACTCCTCCACCGGCCTGATCTCCGGCACCCCGACGGCCGCCGGGACCTCCTCCGTCACCGTCAGCGCCTCGGACTCCACCGGCGCCTCCGGCTCGGCGTCCTTCAGCTGGACGGTCACCACGTCCGGCGGCGGCGGCACCTGCACCGCGGGCCAGCTGCTGGCCAACCCCGGCTTCGAGAGCGGCACCAGCGGCTGGACGTCCTCCTCCGGCGTCATCGACAGCAGCACCGGCGCCCCGGCCCACTCCGGCTCCTACAAGGCCTGGTTCGACGGCTACGGCAGCACGCACACCGACACGCTCTCCCAGTCGGTCACCATCCCCGCGAGCTGCTCCACCGCGACCCTGAGCTTCTACCTCTACATCTCCTCCGACGAGGGCACGGGCACGGCGTACGACAAGTTCACCGTCGCCGCCAACGGCACCACCGTGGCCAGCTACAGCAACGTCAACCAGGGCACCGGCTACGTCCAGCGGAGCGTCAGCCTCAGCTCCTACGTCGGCAAGACCGTCACCCTGAAGTTCACCGGCACCGAGGACTCCACCCTGGCGACCTCCTTCCTGCTCGACGACACCGCTCTCAACGCGAGCTGACCCCCGACTCCTGACGGGACACCGCACCGCGTGTGCGCGACGGGCCCGGACCGGCCCCCACTGCCGGTCCGGGCCCGTCGCCGTCCCCGGGTGCCACGGGGAGGTCTCAGCGGACGTCGACGGTCAGGTCCCAGTGCACGATCGACATACAGCTCATCCGGCCGGGCTCGTCCGGGCAGGCCCGCCGCGTGCCGCCCAGCTCGGCGCGGCCCGCGGACACCCCGAGGTAGACACCCGCGGTCACCTCCCGCAGCGCGTCACCGGTCACGGTGCCGGCCTGCGCGGCCTGGCCGTTGCGCACCCGCAGGGTGGATCCGACCTTCAGGCAGACGGTGCCGCGGGACGATTCCGGGAGGGCCAGGTCGACGAAGGCGTCCCCGCAGTCCCCCGCCGTGCTCCCGGCGGACGTGCCCCCCGTGGACGTGCTCCCCGCGGACGTGCTCGCGCCGCCCGGCGCCGGGAGCGTGCGGGCGCCGCCCGGGCCGGACGCGGAGCCGCAGCCCGCGGCCAGCAGCGCCGCCGCCACGAGCACGGCCGGAAGCACGGTCCCGTTCACCGGCAGCCGATGGCGCATCGCGATCCCCTCTCGCCCCGCTTCCGCACGCCGTGGCGTGTCCGTCGGCGATGGGACGCACGGCCGCCCGATCGGGTTCCCCCGGTCCTCGGGGCGTACGGTCAGCGCTCGGTGATCCGCCCGTCGGCGACCTCGATCCGCCGGGTGGTGTGCACCGCGTGCAGCATCCGCCGGTCGTGCGTGACCAGCAGCAGGGTGCCCTCGTACGCCGCCAGGGCCGCCTCCAGCTGCTCGATCGCGGGCAGGTCCAGATGGTTGGTCGGCTCGTCCAGGACCAGCAGGTTGACCCCGCGGGCCTGGAGCAGGGCCAGCGCCGCCCGGGTGCGCTCGCCGGGCGACAGGGTGGCCGCCGACCGCATCACGTGGTCGGCCTTCAGTCCGAACTTCGCCAGCAGGGTGCGGATCTCGGCGGGGTCCAGCTCGGGCGCGGGGGCGCGGAAGGCGTCCAGCAGCGGCTCGTCGCCGCGGAAGAGGCCGCGGGCCTGGTCGACCTCGCCGATGCGCACCCCGGGGCCGAGCGCGGCCGTGCCCTCGTCCAGCGGCAGCCGGCCGAGCAGCGCGGCGAGCAGGGTGGACTTGCCGGAGCCGTTCGCGCCGGTGATCGCGACCCGGTCGGCCCAGTCGATCCGCAGGTCCACCGGCCCGAGGCGGAAACCGCCGCGGGTGACGGCCGCGCGGCTGAGCGTGGCCACGACCGCGCCGGAGCGCGGGGCCGCGGCGATCGACATCCGCAGCTCCCACTCCTTGCGCGGCTCCTCGACCTTCTCCAGCCGCTCGATCATCCGGTCGGTCTGCCGCGCCTTGGCCGCCTGCTTCTCGCTGCCCTCGGCACGCGCCCGGCGGGCGTTCTTGTCGTTGTCCGGGGCCTTGCGCAGCGCGTTGCGGGTGCCCTTGTCCATCCAGCCGCGCTGCATCCGCGCGCGGGCCTCCAGACCGGCCCTGGTGTCGGCGTACTCCTCGTACTCCTCGCGGGCGTGCCGGCGCGCGGTGGCCCGCTCCTCCAGATACGCGTCGTAGCCGCCGCCGTAGACCGCGACCTGCTGCTGCGCGAGGTCCAGCTCGACGACGCGGGTGACGGTGCGGGCCAGGAACTCGCGGTCGTGGCTGACCAGGACCGTGCCGGCGCGCAGGCCGGAGACGAACTTCTCCAGCCGTTCCAGGCCGTCGAGGTCCAGGTCGTTGGTCGGCTCGTCGAGCAGGAAGATGTCGTAGCGGCTCAGCAGCAGCGAGGCGAGCCCGGCGCGGGCCGCCTGGCCGCCGGACAGCGCGGGCATCCGCCGGTCGAGCCCGACGCCCAGGCCCAGCGCCTCGGCAGCCTCGTCGGCGCGCTCGTCGAGATCGGCGCCGCCCAGCGCGAGCCAGCGCTCCAGGCTCTCGGCGTAGGCGTCGTCGGCCCCGGGCGCCTCCTCGACGAGGGCCTGCGTGGCGGCGTCCAGCGCCTGCTGGGCGGCGGTCACACCGGTCCTGCGGGCCAGGAAGTCGCGGACGGACTCGTCCCTGCGGTCCGGCTCCTGCGGGAGGTACCCGACGGTGGCGTTCACCGGGCTGAGCCGTACGTCCCCCCGCTCCGGGGCTTCCAGCCCGGCCAGCAGGCGCAGCAGCGTGGACTTGCCGGCGCCGTTGACGCCCACGAGCCCGACGACGTCACCGGGCGCGACGACGAGGTCCAGCCCGTCGAAGAGCCGGCGGGCGCCGTGACCGGCGGCGATGTCTTTTGCAAGGAGGGTGGCACTCACGACCCCCCAACCTACCGGCCGGCGCGGCAGGACACGTACGCCGATACCGCTGGGGCGCGGGGAGGGCTTCCGCCGGGCGCCGCGGCGAGGCAGCCTGGAAAGCGGGAGCCGATATGCCAAGGATGCGAAGGACCGGATACGAACCGACGCAGGCACGCAGTCCCCTGCGGCTGCGGTTCGGGCTGGCCGTGTGCGGCCTGGTCTGGGGGATCGGCGCCGCCGTCGGTTTCGCCCTGTTCGACCAGCCCGGATGGGCCGCCCTCTGCGCGGCGATCGCCGCACTGGCCGCGGTGGACTGCGTGGTCGTCGTCCGGCACATGCGGCAGGGCGCGCGCTACCAGCCGGGCCGGGACGTCCCTCCGTACGAGCCCGTCCACGAGCGGGAGCACGCGCGCCGGGGCGCCGACCGGGACGACGCGCACAGACGGGGCCGCTGACACGGCGCAGGCACGCGAAAGGGCCCGGTGCCGTGACGGCACCGGGCCCTTCCTTCAGTAGCGGGGACAGGATTTGAACCTGCGACCTCTGGGTTATGAGCCCAGCGAGCTACCGAGCTGCTCCACCCCGCGTCGGTGAACACCACCTTACGGGCTCGGCACGCCTACGCCAAATCGTTTGCCCGGAGCCGTCCCGTCCGGCCCGCCTGCGGAGCCCTTCGCGCGGCCTGCCGGGCGGGCCGCCTGCGGCGATATGCTGAGCGCACCGAGTGACGGGGGTCAGGGCATGCAGAATCTGTGGTGGATCATTCCGGTGGTGCTGTTCGGCGGCGGCACCATAGGCGAGCGGATCAAGGACGCGACGGACCGGCGGCACAAGCGCAAGCTCGACCTGATCAAGGCCGACGAGCGCAAGCAGAGCGCGCTGGCGTCGGCGAACCGCCCGCCGGAGCCGATCTGCGGCTGCACCCACCACCTCGCGATGCACGGCAGGGACGACGGCAAGTGCCACGCCGAGGTCGAGACGCCGTCGCTGTGGGACGCCGACCGCCAGCCGCTCCAGTTCGAGTCGCAGCAGTGCAACTGCCAGCAGTACGTGGGCCCCGAGCCGCTCGGCACCGTCTACGCCCCCGAGATCACCGACCTGCGCTGACCGCCCCGCGCCCTCTCCCCCTTGTAACCTGGCCGCATGGCCTCCTCCCCCGCCCCGGCACCCGGGCCCGCCCCGCGGACGCCGCCGCCGGCGGAGTTGGCCCGCCTCGAAGTGGCCCTCTCCGCGGTGGTCCGCTGGAGCGAGAGCAAGTACACCCGGGCCGAGGTCGCCCGGCGGTCCGGGTGCGACATCCCGCCGAGCGCGCTACGGCTGCTGGAGCACTTCGACGTCGCCGGGGCGATGCGGGTGTCGGACATCGCGGAATGCCTGCGGATCGACATATCGACGGTGTCGCTGCAGCTCCGCCGGCTGAAGGCCGACAGGCTCGTCAGCCGCCTCCCCGACCCGGCCGACGCGCGTTCCGGCGTCATCGCCATCACCGCGCACGGCCGCGACACCCTCGCGCGCGTCCGGGCGGCCCGCTGCGAGCTGCTGGCCGACGCGTTCACCGGGGCCGCGCCGGAGGATCTCGGCCGGGCGGCCGACACCCTGCTCGGGGTCCAGGACCACATGCTCGCCGCGGCGACCGAGGCCGGGTACGGCGGCCCGTCGGTCTGACCGGCCGCACTCCCCGCCCCCGTGGGCCGTTGCCGGATCGCGCCGCGAGATGCTTTGATTGATCAAACCAAACCACCTGCCGCGCGCCCCCACCGCGCGCCCCGGGAAGGACGACCATGCCTGTCGCAGTCATCACCGGAGGAACGGACGGCATCGGCCGCGCCCTCGCCGACACGTACCTGGAGCGCGGCCACGAGGTGCTGATCGTCGGCACGAGCGCGGTGAAGGGCGAGGCCTTCCTCGCCGCGGCCGCCCGCGGCGGGGCCGGCGACCGCGCGCGGTTCCTGCGGGCCGACCTGAGCCTGGTCGCGGAGAACCGCCGGGTGATCGACCACGTCGCAGCCGCCTACCCGGCGGTCGACCTGCTGGTTCTCGGCGCGCGCTACCACCGCTCCACTTTTGTGGAGACCCCGGACGGCTTCGAGAGCACCTTCGCCCTGTACTACCTCAGCCGCCATCTCCTCAGCCACGGCCTGATCGGCCCGCTCAGCCGCGCCGAACGCGCCGTCGTCCTGAACTTCGGCGCCGTGGGCCTGGCCGGACCCGTCCGGTGGGACGACCTCCAGCTGCGCCGCGGCTACCCCGGGGCCGGCGCCCTCGGCCACGGCGGCGCCCTGTGCGACCTGCTGGCCGCGCACTGCGCGGAGGCCTACGCCGACACCCCGGTCCACTACGTCGTCAACCACCCGGGCGTGGTGTCGACGAGCTTCGCCGGCGAGTACGACCCGGCGTCCGCCGCCCATGTCGCGGGCCTGCGGGCTACCGGCAAGCCCGTCTCCCGGGCCGTCGCCCAGGTCCTCCCCTACCTGACCGCGCCGCCCGCCCGGCTGACCGCCGTCCTGGAGGGCCGCCGCGTCCCCACCGACACCCCCGCCTTCTCCCCCACGGCCGCCGCCCGCCTCCACGAGACGACGACCGGCCTCCTCGCGGCCCTGCCGTCGTGAGGCAGGCCCGGGGAACAGTCCGCGAAGGGCGCCGGGGGAACGGCCCGGAAAAACAGAAAAACCCCAGATCAACTGGGGTTTTCGCTGGTGTCCGAGGGGGGACTTGAACCCCCACGCCCGATAAAGGGCACTAGCACCTCAAGCTAGCGCGTCTGCCATTCCGCCACCCGGACCGGGTCGACCGCCCCGACCTCCTGGGTCGGGGTGACTGGGTCAACCTTACCAAGGATCCGAGGTGCTTCTCACCTGGGATATCCGCCGGCCTGCTGGGGGCGGGCGGCGATGGCCCGGTGGTGGCGGACGACCTCGTCGATGATGAAGTTCAGGAACTTCTCGGCGAAGGCGGGGTCGAGGCGGGCGTCCTCGGCGAGGCGGCGCAGGCGGGCGATCTGGTCGGCCTCGCGGGCCGGGTCGGCGGGGGGCAGGTCGTGGGCCGCCTTGAGCTCGCCGACCTGCTGGGTGCACTTGAAGCGCTCGGCGAGCAGGTGGACGAGGGCGGCGTCCAGGTTGTCGATGCTGCCGCGCAGCTCCCGCAACCGCTGCAGGGCCCGCTCGTCGCCTTCCAGGGTGTGCTCGGCGGTCGGCTGGTCGCTCATCTCGGTTCTGCCATCCTGGGAGTCCGTGGTGCTCGCTGCGCGGTCCGGATCACCCTATGACACCCTCGCCTGGTGCCGGGCGGGGAGTGCGGGGCGCACGGAGCGGCCGGCGGGGCGCGGCGGGAGCGCGGGAGGAGTGAGGCCGGATGGGACGGGTCACGGAGCGGCGGCGGGTGCTGCGGATCCGCGGGGCGGCGGCCGCGCACCGGGCGGACACGCTGGTGGCGGAGGAGCCGCTGGAGATACGGCTGAACGGCCGCGCGCTGGCGATCACGATGCGCACGCCGGGCGACGACTTCGCCCTGGCCACCGGCTTCCTGGTGAGCGAGGGCGTGCTGGCCGCGGCGGACGAGGTCGCGAACGTCGTCTACTGCGCGGGTGCGACGGCCGACGGCGCGAACACGTACAACGTGGTGGACGTGCGGCTCGCGTCCGGGGTGCCGCTGCCGGACATCACGCTGGAGCGCAACGTCTACACGACGTCGTCGTGCGGGCTGTGCGGCAAGGCCAGCCTGGACGCGGTCCGCACCGCGACCCGGCTGCCGGTGGACCCCGCGGGCGGGCCGCGGCTGACGCCCGCGCTGCTCGCGGAGCTGCCCGGGCGGCTGCGGGACGCGCAGGCGGTCTTCGACCGCACCGGCGGGCTGCACGCGGCCGCGCTGTTCGACGCGGACGGCGGGCTGCTGGACGCGGCCGAGGACGTCGGGCGGCACAACGCCGTCGACAAGCTGGTCGGGCGGGCGCTGCGGGAGGGCCGGCTGCCGCTCGCGGAGCGGATCCTGATGGTGTCGGGCCGGGCGTCCTTCGAGCTGGTCCAGAAGGCGGTGATGGCGGGGGTGCCCGTACTGGCCGCGGTGTCGGCGCCGTCCTCGCTCGCGGTGGACCTGGCCCGGGAGAGCGGGCTGACCCTGGTCGGCTTCCTGCGCGGCGACTCCATGAACGTCTACGCGGGCGAGGACCGTATCGCACTGGCGTCCGGTCGGGCACACTGAGCGGCGGCCGCAGGAAACCGGCCGTCCGCCAGCCGCCCGTCCCCACCGGCCGGTTCCGCCCGCAAGGAGCCACCGCACGTGTTCGTCCTCAGCACCGTCCTGACGGCCTTGCTGCTGCTGGAGGTGGTCCCGTCGGCGCTCGCCGCGCTGACCCGGTTCGGGCCGGGGGTGGAGCGGCTGGACAGCCTGACGCGGCTGGGGCTGCGGCAGGGCCGGCACCGGTGGGTCCTCACCGCCGCCGGGATCCTGCACACCGCCGCCACCGCCGCTGTGCTCG
Source organism: Streptomyces sp. NPDC021020 (assembly GCF_044333285.1). NCBI lineage: Bacteria > Bacillati > Actinomycetota > Actinomycetes > Kitasatosporales > Streptomycetaceae > Streptomyces > Streptomyces sp. NPDC021020. The sequence goes on along the minus strand of NZ_JBIRQQ010000002.1, from coordinate 430,119 downwards.
CCGGGATCTGGCATCCGGTCCTCGGGCTGGCGGGCGCGGGCGCCGAGGCGCTGTTCTTCGGCTGGGTGCTGCTGCGGCAGGTGCGCGCCGGGGACCGGGGGCGGGAGCTGTTCGCGTACGGGCTCTTCACGTCGTGGTCGCTCGCGGTGGCGCTGGTGGCCGCGCTGCGGCTGTGACGGCGGCGTGAGCGGCGGGTGACGCCCGCACACCCGGGTCCGGTGCCAGGGATGGCCGATTACCGACGCGACCGCCATCACGTCCCGCGATAACGTGCCGCCATGTTCGAGCCCGCCCAGTTGCGGACCTTCCTCGCCGTCGCGCAGACGCTGAGCTTCACGCAGGCGGCGCACCGGCTCGGCCTGCGCCAGTCCACCGTCAGCCAGCATGTGCGGCGGCTGGAGGAGTCGGCGGGCTGCCGGCTCTTCCTGCGCGACACGCACGCGGTGGAGCTGACCGAGGACGGCGAGGCGATGGTGCGCTTCGCCCGGCCGATCCTGGAGGCCAACGAGCGGGCGGCGGCGTATTTCACCGGCACCAGGCTGCGCGGGCGGCTGCGGTTCGGGGTGTCGGAGGACTTCGTGCCGACCCGGCTGCCGGAGATCCTGGCCGCCTTCCGGCACGACCACCCCGAGGTGGACCTGGAGCTGACGGTGGAGCTGTCCGGCGCGCTGCACGAGCGGCTGGAGGCCGGCGGTCTCGACCTGTGCCTGGCCAAGCGGTCGGGCCCGGAGGGGCCGGGACGGCTGGTGTGGCGGGACAAGCTGGTGTGGATAGGCGGTGAGCGGCTGCGGCTGGACCCCCGCCGCCCGGTGCCGCTGATCGCCCATCCGCCGCCGGCCCTGACCCGGGTGCGGGTGCTGGACGTGCTGGAGCGGCACGGCCGGGCGTGGCAGCTGGCGGGGACGAGCGGCTCGCTGGGCGGCCTGGTCGCGGCGGCGCGGGCGGGCCTGGGGGTGATGGCGCATCCGCAGGGGCTGATTCCGGCCGGGCTGGTGCGGGTGCAGTCGCGGGCCGGCGGGCTGCCGGACCTGGGCGGCGTGGAGTTCGTCCTGCGGCACGGGCGGCGGACCTCGCGCGTCCAGGAGTCGGCGGACGCGCTGGCCGGTGCGATCCTCGCGGGCGGCGGTCTGCTGCACCGCCCGCTGCTCTGAGCCCCGCGCCGATCACGCCGGCCGTGCGCAAGGGAAGGGCGGGGCGGCGGCAGGCCGGTGGGATGGAGCGGGCGTGGCCGGAGCGGGCAGATTTGGTGGAGATCCGCGCCCGGCCCGCGGCGCGCCCGGGACGCGGGATTCCGCCACTTCCCTTGTGACCGCCGGAAACCCCCGCTTCACCAGCACAGACGTCCGATTCGGCGAGGCTTTCCGCCCCCTCCCGCCGGGGCCCGGGATCGGGTAACTTACGGCCGCACCAGGCGGCCCTAGGAGAGCACCCGTTGCGTCAGTTCACCGTCCCCCCGCTGGCCACAGCGCCCCAGGCCGGCGGTCTGGCGGATGCCGTGTTCGGGAACGCGCGGCAGGCCCCGGACCAGGTGGTGCTCGCGCGCGCCGACGAGCGGGGCGCGTGGCAGGACGTGACCGCCGCGGAATTCCGCGACCAGGTGCGGGCGGTCGCCAAGGGGCTGCTGGCGCAGGGCATCAGGTTCGGCGACCGGGTCGCGATCATGTCGCGCACCCGGTACGAGTGGACGCTCTTCGACTTCGCGCTGTGGTCGATCGGCGCGCAGCCGGTGCCGGTGTACCCGACGTCCTCCTCCGAGCAGGTCCGCTGGATGCTGCACGACTCGGAGGCGGTCGCGGCGGTCGTGGAGCACGAGGACCACGCGATGACCGTCGGCGCGGCCGTGGACGGGCTGCCGCGGCTGCACCGGCTGTGGCAGCTCGACGCGGGCTGCGTCGAGGAACTCACCGCGGCGGGGCAGCACATCGGGGACGAGGTCGTCGAGCGGCACCGGCTCGCCGTGACACCGGGCGCGACCGCGACGGTCATCTACACCTCGGGCACCACCGGCCGCCCCAAGGGCTGCGTCATCACGCACGGCAATTTCATGGCCGAGACGGACAACGTCGTCGCCCGCTGGGAGCCGGTCTTCTCCAGCAAGCCCGGCGAGGAGCCGTCCACCCTGCTCTTCCTGCCGCTCGCGCACGTCTTCGGGCGGATGGTGGAGGTGGCGTGCGTACGGCACCGGATCCGGCTCGGCCACCAGCCGGGGATGACGGCGGCCGAGCTGATCCCCTCGCTCGCGTCCTTCCGGCCGACCTTCGTGCTGGCCGTGCCGTACGTCTTCGAGAAGGTCTTCCAGGCGGCGCGGCGCAAGGCGGAGGCGGGCGGGAAGCTCGCACCGTTCGAGAAGGCCGTGGAGATCGCGGTGCGGCACGCCGAGGCGGTGGAGGCGCGCGCCTTCGGCCTCGGGCCCGGCCCGAGCCCCTCCTTGCGGATGCAGCACCAGCTGTACGAGAAGCTGGTCTACAGCAAGGTGCGCGGCGCGCTGGGCGGCCGTGTCCGGCACGCGATCTCCGGCGGCTCGGCGATGGAGCGGCGCCTCGGCCTGTTCTTCTGCGGCGCGGGCGTGACGATCTACGAGGGCTACGGCCTGACGGAGACCACCGCCGCGGCGACCGCGAACCCTCCCGAGCAGACCCGTTTCGGCACGGTCGGCCTGCCGGTGCCCGGCACCTCCGTGCTGATCGCCGAGGACGGCGAGATCTGGCTGCGCGGCGGGCAGGTCTTCTCCGGCTACCTCAACAACGTCAAGGCGACCGAGGAGGTCCTCAAGGACGGCTGGCTGGCCACCGGGGATCTCGGCATGCTCGACGAGGACGGCTATCTGACCATCACCGGGCGCAAGAAGGAGATCCTGGTGACCAGCGGCGGCAAGAGCGTCTCGCCGGTCGCGCTGGAGGACCGGGTGCGGGCGCATCCGCTGGTCGGGCAGTGCGTGGTGGTCGGCAACGACCGCCCCTACGTGGCCGCGCTGGTGACGCTGGACCCGGAGGCGGTCGCGCACTGGCTGGCGATCCGCGGCAAGCCGCGGCTGCCGACCAGGGAGCTGGTGCACGACACGGACCTGGAGAACGAGATACGGCGGGCCGTCGTCGCGGCGAACACGCTGGTGTCGCAGGCCGAGTCGATCCGCACCTTCCGGATCCTGGCCGCGCAGTTCACCGAGGAGCGCGGGCTGCTGACGCCGTCCCTGAAGCTGAAGCGGCGGGCGATCGAGTCCGCGTACAACCGGGAGATCGAGGCGCTGTACGGGGCGTGAGCGTGCCGGGCGTGAGCGTGCCGGGCGGCGGCGTCAGGCGTCCGCGCACAGCGCCGCGAGGTCGCGCTCCTCGGCGGCGCCGGGGCGGAAGGCGTGCGCCGGGCCGGGGGTCCACTGGCCGCCGTCGAGCCGGACGGTGCGCAGCGCGAGGGTGTGGGCGCCGCCCTCGCGGGCCACGAACAGCTCGTTGTAGCCGTTGCGCTCCTCCGTCTCGCGGCTGGCCAGCGCGGGGGCGCCGGCGATCCGCATCGTCCACGGCGGGCCCGCGTCCAGCAGCCGCTCGGCTGCCGCGAAGCCCAGGTGGGTGTGGCCGTGCAGCACCAGCGAGGTGCGGGCGGCGGCCAGCGCGCGCTTGGCCTGCCCCGCGTTGACGACCCCGGAGTAGGGCGCGACCTCGACCGCGGGCACGGGCGAGAGCGGGTGGTGCAGCGCGGCGACGGTGACGACGCCGGGCTGCGGCGCGAGCCGGTCGAGCACCCCGCGGGCCAGCACGCCGGGGTCGTGCCGCTCGAAGTCCCGTACGACGGCGGCGATGTCGGCGTCGGCGCCCGCGGCCGCGTACCGCTCCTGGAAGGCGCGCAGCCGCTCGCGGTCGGCGTCGTGGGCCGCCTCGCCGCCGGACTCGGCGCTGCCGAGCAGCGCGAAGCGCAGGCCGACGTCCGGGTAGCCGACGTAGAGGCGGCGCCGTGCCGGGTCGGCGAGGTGCAGGTCGGGGTGGGGCAGCCCGTCGAAGGCGGCCGCGAACCAGCGGTGCCTGGCCTGCGGGGAGTCGTCGAGGGCCAGATCCCAGGAGACGTCGTGGTTGCCGCCGACGAGCAGCACGCGCGGGTCGTCGTCCCGCAGGTCGCGGTGCGGGGCGAGGAGCGCCGCCAGTTCGGCGAGCCAGGCGCGGGCCCGCTCGCCGTGCGTGTCGAGCGGCCGGTCGACGAGGTCGCCGGTGACGACGAGCAGGTGCGGGGCGCGGCCCCGGTCGGCGAGCCGGCGTACATGGTCGAGATAGCTGTCGAGCGCGGTGCCCGCGCCGGCGAGGGCGGCGATGGCCTGCCCGGCGCCGGTGCGGTCCTTGGCGTCGACGGTGTCCGAGAGCCGCCCGCCGTGGTGCAGGTCGGAGATGTGGTGGACGCGCAGCACCTCGGGCAGGTGGCGGCCGAGCACCGGGTCGTCGGCGAGCGACCCGCCGGTCCGCGGGTGCCCGGGTACGGGTCCGGCGGTGCCCGGCGCGGCCCCGTACACGTGGAGGGCGCTGTCCTGCGCGGGGCCCGCCGCGGTGGGCAGGCCCGCGGTGCGCCAGCGGGCGGCGCGCAGGGCGGCGCGGTGCGTCGGGGCGAGGCCGCCGCCGAACCACTGGCGGATGTACTCGTGCCGGTCGTCGGCCTCCTCGGCGGCGGCCCGCAGCAGCGCGCCGTAGCCGTCGTCCCCGGTGCGCAGCGCGGGGTGCTCCTCGGCGGTGTGCAGGAGGAGTTCGAGCAGGAAGGTGGTGTGCAGCCACCCGGGGTCGGCGGCGCGCAGCCGCTCGACGAGCGCGGGCGCCCACTGCGGTGCGCGGGCGGCCATCCGCGCGCACTCGTCCGCGTCGAGCACGGGCGGGCGCAGCAGGTCCCGGGGCACGTCGGGGCCCAGGTGCGGGACGAGCAGCGCGCTCTCGGCGGGGGTGGCGAGGACCAGGGCGGTGGCGCCGGTGTCGCGGATCCGGTGCAGGCCCGCGGCGAGGACGGCGGGGTCGACGCCGGGGCCGCCGGGCCGGGCGAGCGCGGGCTCGTCGACGACGACGAGCTGCCCGGGGCCGACGGGCGGCGCGGGCCTGCCCTCGGTCAGGCAGCCCAGCCGGGTCCCGCGGACGGACGCCGACGACCGCAGGTCGACCCGGACGGTGCTGCCGTCCGGGCGGGCCGCGGCGATGCCCTGGGCCAGCCAGGTCTTGCCCGCCCGGCGCGGCATGACGGCCAGCCAGGCCGCGCTGTTGGGCGCGGCGCCCTCGGCGGTGGGGCGGATCCAGCTGGGCATCCGCCCGTTGCCGAGCCTGACGTCCAGGTCGGCGCGGTAGGACTGGCTCGGCCGGAAGACGCTCATACGGCCCACTCCCCTGTTTCTCCGTCACGCAGTGAGATGTCGTTCCTGGCGATCCAGCCGAGCAGCGGCGGGTCGTGCAGCCACTGCTCGCCGGGCCGCAGCAGCCCCGCGTCGCGCAGGTCCTGGCGCTGGGCGGGGGTGGCGGCGGCCGGCAGCCGGCCGGGGTCGGCGAGCAGCGCGGCGCGCCCGGCGGGGCCGATCTCGGCCCAGCGGGACTGGAAGTGCAGCGACCACTCGTCGAGCAGCCGCCGCTCGACGAGCGAGCGGAGCGCGTCGTCGCCGGTCAGCGGGCTCAGGTCGTTGCTCTGGACGGCGCGGACGACGGCGTCGCCGACGACCTGGAGGTAGAACGGCCAGCTGCCGACCGTGCGGACGACGGCGGCGGCCGTGGTGTCGCGGTCGATGGCGACACCCAGGTTGGCGGCGGTGCCGGACAGGAAGTCCAGCGCGGCCTCCTCGTCGAGCGGGCCCAGCAGCCGGGCGTTGACGTCGTTGCCGAAGCTGGAGCCCGGCGCGGTGAGCGCCCGGCGCACGACGGTGCGCCAGTCCTTCTCCGTGCCGGTGTAGAGCAGCCAGGCACCGGCCTGCCCGAGGTCGCGCAGCCAGGAGACGGCGACCGGGTCGTAGCCGGCGAGCCGGCCCACCTCGTCGAGCAGGAAGACCAGCGGGGCGCCCCCGGACGCGGCCTTGTCGAGCAGCGCCTCGGCGGGGCCCGCGGCGTCGCGCACCGCGCGGTCGAGGATGCCGGCGAGCGCGTCCGGGCTGTCGACGGGGGCGCTGGGCGGCGGCACGGCAAGCCGGTGGACCTCCTCGCGGCCGCCGCCGGCGGCCAGCCGCCGGGACAGCTCCTCCAGCACCCAGGTCTTGCCCGCGCGGCGCGGCCCGAGCAGCGCGGCCGAGGCGCCGGTGGACTGCCGGTCGCGCAGCCACGCCAGGACGTCCTCGCGGCCGACCGGACGGCCCGTGCCGGGGCCGACGTGGAACTGCTCGGCGGCCCGCGGCGCGTCGTCGATGGTGAACGGCCGCCGGGTGTGCGGCACGTGCGTGTCGCGCTCGCGCAGCCGGGCGGCCAGCGCGTCCAGCGCGTCGCTCTGCCCGCGCGAGCTGGGGCCGCCGTCCAGCAGCCCGATCTGCACCTCGCACGCGCTGAACGCGCGCAGGGCGCGGCCCGGCTGGAGGTGGCCCAGCGGCGGGTCGACGCCGAGGCGCCGGTAGTCGTCCTTGTCCCTGCGGTCCAGCACCAGGTGGTCGGTCACCAGCGCGGCGGTCCGCGCGTCCAGGCCCTCCGCGTCCGCGGTGAGCACGACGCGGATGCCGACCGGGCCGCCGTCGCGCATCAGCAGCCGCAGATCCTCCGCGAGCCGCTCCCCGTCGACGCGGCCGGACAGCTCGCGCAGCCCCTCCCAGCGGTCGACCAGCAGCACCAGCCGGGGCAGCCTGCGGTCGGCGGGCACGGCCTGCCGCTGCGCGGCCAGGTCGGTGAAGCCGCCCTCGGCGAAGAGCTGGCGGCGGGTGTGCAGGGCCGCGGTGAGCCGGCCGACGAGCCGGGCCAGGTGGTCGGCGCGGCCCCGGGTGACCACGGCGCCGCAGTGCGGCAGCCGGCCGAGCACCTGGAGGGCGCCGCTGCCGCAGTCGATGCCGAAGAGGTGGACGTCGGCGGTGGAGTACCGCTCCGCCAGGGCGGCGGCGAGGGTGCGCAGGAACTGCGACTTGCCGGTGCGCGGGCCGCCTGTCGCCGCCAGCAGCCCCTCCCCGGCGACGTCGAAGCGCGCGAGCTGCCGGCCGACCTCGTCGGCCAGCTCCTCCAGCCCGTACGCGACACCCGCCGGGCCCTCGGCCGGTTCGGGCACCTCGCGCAGCTCCGGCAGGGTGACGACCGCGGGCAGCGGCTCGGGCAGCGGGCCGGGCGGCGGCCGCACCCCGGTGCGCCGGGCGGCCATCTGTACGGCGACCACCAGCAGATCCAGGTCGGTACCGCCGGGCGGCTCTGCGGGGCGTACGGGCGCGGCGCCGTCGTGTGCGGGTGCGGGGCGGACCGTGTCGAGGTCGCGGACGGTGATCGCGGGCGCCGGGGGCACCGGCGAGCCCGGGCCGACGGCGACGGAGGCCTGGAATTCCGTCAGCTCCTGCACCCCGGTACGGACGAAGGCCCGGCCGGGGCTGGAGCGGGGGATCCCGGCGGGGTCGGGCGCGTCGACAACGGCGGCGCTCTCGGCGGCGTCGCCGAGCCGCAGCGCGATCCGCAGGTTGGTGGTCGCCCTGACGCCGTCGGTCACGCTGCCCGCGGGGCGCTGGGTGGCCAGCACCAGGTGGATGCCGAGCGAGCGGCCGCGCTGGGCGACGTCCAGCATCCCGGCGCGCAGCTCCGGGCGGCCGCCCGCGAGGTCGGCGAGCTCGGCGACCACCAGCACCAGTCGGGGCATGGGCGGCAGCGACCGGTCGCGGGCGCGCAGCCGCTGGTAGTCGTCGATGTCCTTGACCGAATGGGTGCCGAGCCGTGCGTCGCGGGCGCGCAGTTCGGCGAAGAGCCGGCCGAGGACGCGCTCGGCCTCCCGGGCGTCGATGTCGGTCACGACCCGGGTGACGTGCGGTAGCTCCGCGGCGGGGCCGAAGGCGCTGCCGCCGCGGTCGTCGAACAGCACGAAGATCATCTCGTCCGGCCGGTTGGCCACGGCGAGCGAGACGATCCAGCTGCGCAGGAATTCGACCAGCCCCGACCCCGGCCGCCCCGCGACCAGGGCGTGCGGGCCGTCCGCGCGCAGGTCCAGCTCGAACGGCGCCGCGGCGGCCTGCCCCACGACCGCGGTCGTCGCGCGCGGCACCGCCGACCAGCGGGCCTCGACCGTACCGGCGCACTCCTGGACGTCGGCGACGTCCAGCCCGAGGAGTTCGGGCAGCGGCAGGGCCGCGAGGTCCATGGCCCGCCGTACGGCCTCGGCGTCGCGTAACGGCGCGAGCCCGCGGGCCGCCGGCTCGCACCAGCCGGGCGGCGGCAGGTCGGCCAGCACCGGCAGCGCGGGCCCGCCGGCCGGCCCGGCGGTCGAGCCGGTCCCGTCGCCGATGTCGACCAGATAGCCGCATTCGGCGGGCAGCTGACGCGCCTCGGAGCCCAGGCAGACCAGGTGCACACCGACCGCGGGGCCTTCCTGGAGCAGCCGGCCGACGCCCGGCAGCGTACGCAGCCGCCGTATCCCGTCCAGGACGAGCAGGACGGCGGGGCTGTGCCGGAGCCCGGCGCCTCCGGCCGCCGCGCCGTCCGGACCCGCGGCCGCAAGAGTGCCGCCCCGGCCGGGCGCCGGTGCAGCGGCGCCGGGGTCGCCGTCGAGCCGCGGCACGGCCCCGGCGGACCCGGCGGGCCGCGCAGCCGACGCGGCACCCCGGCCGGGCGCCGGCACGGCGGCGGGGGTCGCCGCAGGCCCTGTCGCGACGGCAGGCGCGTCGGCGAACGGCGCCGCGGACGCGGCGCCCCGGCCGGGCGCCGGCACGGCGCCGGCGGGCTGTTCCGCCGCCACCGCGCTCTGCCGGTCGGTCACCAGCCGCAGCAGCGTGTCGATCTGCCGCGCCACCGATGTGGGGTCGGCGTGCACGCGCGGGGCGCGGTCCTCGTCCAGCGCCGCGGACGAGCGCGGCAGCCAGCGCGTCCACCGCCAGGCGGGGGCGCCCGAGGCGTCGGTGAGCACGCGTACGACGACGTCCTCGGGGCTGTGGTGGGCGGCGGCCTGGAGCACGAGCCAGCCCGCGAGCCGCCGCGGCCGGTCGTCGGCACCCACGACGCCGACGACGCGGTGCCGGGGCAGCACAGCGACGGCGGGCAGCGCGCGGTGGCCCAGCGGGACGTGGCGGTCCTGCTCGCTCTGCCCCTCGGCGGACGCGGGCAGGGTGGTGCGCACTCCGCAGCGCAGCGCCAGGAAGTCGGCGTCCCGCGGGCCGCGCTGCCACAGCGTGGCGGGGCGGCGGCCGATGTCCCAGGCGAGCGCGGCCGGGTCGGGGTAGGACACCGCGAGCCGGTCGACAGCCGCGTCGACCAGCTCCTCCGGCGTCGACCGCTCCTGCCGCCCCGGCCAGAGCACCGGGACGTCGGCGGCCGCGGTCAGGATCAGCTCCAGCAGGCGTTCCCGGGCGCGCCGCCGTGCCAGGGCCTCGCGGGCCGTCCGGAAGTAGATATCGCGGAGGCGTGCCGGTGTGGGGCGCACTGTGGCAGGCGACTGCGGGACGCCGTCCAGGGCCGGGCGGGCCGAGGGCCGCGCCCGCGGGTCGAGCAGCAGCGTGCCGTGGTCGCCCGGCGGCAGCGCGCCGAACTCCGCCGCCTCCCCGCGGAACCACAGCAGGCGGCTGCGCCCCACGGTGAGCGGCACGCCCTCCTTCCAGGCCGACCCGCGCGCGAGGGGCTCCCAGCCCGGCACCGCCGGTACGCCGGTGACCTTGACGACGCGGCTCTCGCCGAGGCTCACCAGCGGGGTCGGACGGACGCCCTGCCGTTCGGGCTCGCCGGCGAAGTCGACGACGAGGCTGTCGCCCGCGGCCAGCAGACCGGGCAGGAGAGCGGCGGCCCGGGGGATGTCCTCGCGGACGACCACCTCCGCCCCGGCTCCCTCCCCCGCGACGATCCGCACCGTGGCCTCCACCTGCCCGCCGCCCGCCGCCCGCACGCTGTACAGCGGCGGGACCAGCGGTCTCCCCAGCCCGACGCGTGCACCGTCGCGCAGCGGCGAGTCCGCGAGCGTCAGCCCGGCGGGCAGCTCCTGGCTCCCGGCGTAGAGCCGCAGCGCCGTCACACCGTCGCGGCGCGGGTAGGCGGGCGGCGCGGGGGCGCTCTCGGGCAGGAGAGCGGCGGCGGCCCACTCCTGGCCGAACCGCACGGAGAGATCCCACATCCGCGCGGACTCGGGCGCGTACAGCTCGATGTCGTGCTCGGCGCCGTCCACGGTGACCACCGTGAGGATCCTGGTCATCGGCCCGCCGTCCCGCCCGCGCCCGTCCGGCCCGTGCCCGCGCGGCCTAAGTCCGGCCCGCTCAGCGCTCCACCCCCGGAAGCGTGCGCCCGCTCTGCAGCTCGCTGATGCCGGCGCTGAACTCCGCCTGCCAGTCGGCCGTCTCGCCGTCGATGCGGGCGCGGACCGAGTCGGAGAGGCGGGCGACGAGGGCGAGCTGCCGCTCCAGCTCGGCCGCTTCCAGCAGCCGCTCCGGGTCGGCCGCGGCGGGCCCCGCGCGCAGCACGTCGGTGGCCCACTCCAGGCGGACGGCGTTCAGCTCGGTGCGCAGCGCGTGGGCGACGGTGATGTCCCGCATCCAGGACGCGCTCAGCCCGAAGAAGTGGTCGAAGGCCTTGCAGCCCGCGGCAACCGCGAGCAGCACATAGCCCCAGCCCTGGCCGGAGCCGCCCGCGGCGGCCGTGCCGAGCGGCACCGCGGCGCCCGCCACGGCGCAGGCGATCGCGAGGCCCTGGAGCAGGCGGGAGCCGATCCGCTTGTGCCGCTTGTCGTCGAGATACCAGGTGATGGCGCTCTCGGCGTCCCGCTCGGCCCATTCGCGCAGCCGCGCGAGCGTCTCGCGCTGGACCACCGGATCGGTCGCGGCGGCCGCGGGAACAGCCGGGAAGGGCTGTGCCTGCAGATCCCGGCGGCGCCACCGCCCGCGCGGCGCCGCGGCTACGCCGCCCTCGCGCGCGCCCCGCTCCGGCATCGCTTCCCGCCCCGCCATCGGTCCCGCTCCCCTCACCTGCCGGGCCGGGCCCGGCCCCCCGCGCGTGAGGGTAGCGGCTGGGGTCACCGCGGGGCGGGGGAATGCGGTGATCGGGCGCCGGGTTGTACGTGCTCGGTCCGCTCCGGCCCCCCGGCCGCCGCGGACCGCGGCGTGCGGCCCGCCCGGCCGTACGCCTAACCGCCCCGACGCAAGGAAGGCCCGACCTCCTGTGAGCAAGGTCCCCGACGTAACCCTCAACAACGGCGTCACGATGCCGCAGCTCGGCTTCGGCGTCTGGCAGGTGCCGGACGACGAGGCGGAATCCGCGGTCGCGACCGCGCTGGAAGCCGGCTACCGCAGCATCGACACCGCCGCGCTGTACGCCAACGAGGAGGGCACGGGCCGTGCGCTGGCCGCCTCCGGGCTGCCGCGGGAGGAGCTGTTCGTCACCACGAAGCTGTGGAACAGCGACCAGGGGTACGACTCCGCGCTGCGCGCCTTCGACACCTCGCTGGCGAAGCTGAAGCTCGACCACGTCGACCTCTACCTGATCCACTGGCCGCAGCCGCGGCGCGACGCGTATACGGAGACGTGGCGCGCGCTGGAGCGGATCGCGGCCGAGGGCCGGGCCCGGGCGATCGGCGTGTCCAACTTCCAGCCCGCGCACCTGCGGCGGCTGGCCGACGGTTCGCCGACCGTGCCCGCGGTGAACCAGATCGAGCTGCACCCGCAGCTGGCGCAGTCCGAACTGCGTGCGGTGCACGCCGAGCTGGGCATCGCCACCGAGGCGTGGTCGCCGCTCGGCCAGGGCAAGGGCCTGCTCGAAAGCCAGGTCGTCGCCCGGGTCGCCGAGCGGCACGGCAGGACTCCCGCGCAGGTCGTGCTCCGCTGGCACCTCCAGCTGGGCAACGTGGTGATTCCCAAGTCGGTGACGCCGTCGCGGATCCGGGAGAACATCGACGTCTTCGACTTCGCGCTGGCGCCGGAGGACCTGGCCGAACTCGCGGCCCTCGACGACGGCACGCGCCTGGGCCCGGACCCGGACGCCTTCGGCTGAGCCTCACGCCGGGCCCGGGGCCGCGCGCGCCGGTACGTAACACAGGTGCAAGCCCCCGGGCAGCCGGGTGTTCACCTGCGGCCCCTACCATCGACCACATGCTGGACTACGAGGTGGAGGCGGCGCGCTACGACGCGACGCGCGGCGGGGAGCCGCGGGCGCGGGCGGCGGCACGGGCCGTGCTCGCGCTCGTGCCCGAGCGGGCCCGCACCCTGCTGGACGTGGGGTGCGGCACGGGGCTGCTGACCGAGCGGCTGGCGCGGCCGGGCCTGCGGGTCTTCGGCGTGGACGCGGCGCACGGGATGGCCCGCCTCGCGGCGCGCCGGACGGGCGGCGCGGTGGTGCTGGGCGACTGCCACCGGCTGCCCTTCGCCGACGAGTCACTGGACGCGGTGTGCGCGGTGTGGCTGCTGCACCTGCTGCCGGACGCGCCGCGGGTGATAGCCGAGTGCGCCCGGGTGCTGCGGCCCGGCGGGGTGTTCGTGACGACCGTCGACAAGGACGCGGGCCACGACGTGGACAGCGACGTCGACCACCTGATGGCGCCCTACCGGGTGCGCCGCACGGCGTACGACGCGGACGAGCGGGTGCGGGCGGTGGCCTGCGAGCACGGGCTCGGCCGGGCCGGCGAGGCCCGCTTCACCGGGCACGGCCAGGGCAAGTCCCCCGCGGTGGCCGCGGGCGACGTGGCCCGCGGCTACTTCGCGTCGGCGCTGTCCCTGGACGGGGCGGAGCAGGAGGAGCTGGCCGCGCGGATCGCCGGGCTGCCCGACGCCGACGTGCCGCGCGGCGACCCGGTCTACCGGCTGCTGGCGCTGCGCAAGAGCTGAGCCCTTGGCCGGGCAGGCGGGGCCGCCGCCCGCGCCGCCCGGCGCGGGAGGGAGCGGACGCGCCCTCAGGGCGCCTCGGTGCCGGCGGTCTTCGGCTGGTCGTCGCTCTTCCAGCTGATCCGCGCCAGCGTGGCCAGCACCCACTGCTCCACGGCCTGGTGCGTGACGCCGAGGCCGGTGAGCGCCCGGGCGGAGTGCTCCTGGTCGTCGCTGAGGACGCCGAGCAGGATGTGCTCGGTGCCGATGTAGTTGTGGCCGAGCCGCAGGGCCTCGCGCAGGATCAGTTGCAGGGTCTTCTTGGCGGCCGCGCTCACCGGCAGGTTGCCGGCCGGCGGCTCGTCCTCGGTGCCGGGCGTGGTGACGGCGGCGCGTACCGCGTCCGGGGTGGCGCCGAGGTCGGTGAAGGCCTGGGCGGCGAGGGTGTCGGGCTGGGCGAGCAGGCCCAGGACGAGGTGCTCGGGCTCGATGATGGCGTGCCGTCCGGCGCGGGCCTCCTCCTGGGCGGCGCCGACGGCGTTGCGGGCGCGCGGGGTGAAGCGGGTGAAACCGGATTCGGTGAGGTCGAAGTCCTCCGGCCCCTTGGGCACGAAGCGCTTCTGGGCGGCCTGCTTGGTGACGCCCATGTGCCGGCCGATCTCGGTCCAGGACGCGCCCGCGCGCCGGGCCTGGTCGACGAAGTGGCCGATGAGGTGGTCGGCGACGTCGTCGAGGTGCGCGGCGACGGTCACGGCGTGTTCGAGGTTCTGGAGCGGGTCGCTCCCGGGGTGCTGGTTCTTGACGAGGTCGATGAGGTCGTCGAGCCGTACGGGGTGCTTGTCCATGCGTCAACGGTAGGTTGACGGCAGGCTGATCGTCAACCATGAGTTGACGATCGGGTGATTCTTGACCGCTCGTTCTGCCATGACCTAGGGTCCCGAGCATGGCGAGGACCAAGGAGTTCGACCCGGACGCCGCGCTCCAGGCGGCACTCGAGCTGTTCTGGGAGCGGGGGTACGAGGCGACCACGATGTCCGTGCTCGTCGAACGCCTCGGCGTGGCGCGGGCCGGCATCTACGCGACCTTCGGCAGCAAGCACGACCTCTACCTGCTCGCGCTGCGCCGCTACGGCGAGCAGCGCGACGCGGTGCTGCTGGAGGAGCTGTCCCGGCCGGGCCCCGCCCTCCCCGCCGTCCGCGCGCTGGTCGAGCGCTTCGCGACGGAGTCCGTGTGCGACGAGCTGCGCCGCGGCTGCTTCATGACCAACACCGCCGTCGAGCTGGCCCCGCACGACAGCGCCGCGGCGGGCCGGGTGGAGGCCGGCTGGGCCGTCCTGGAGACCGCCCTGACCTCGGCGCTGCTGCGCGCCCGGGCCCAGGGCGAGCTGCCCGCCGGGCGCGACCCGCGGGGGCTGGCCCGGATGCTGCTCGTCCTGCTGCAGGGCATCCGGGTGGTCGGCAGGACCGGCGCGGACCCGGAGCGGGCGCGGGACGCGGCGGAGCAGGTGCTCGCGCTCATCGGCTGACGGCGCTCTCCCGTACGTACGGCACGCCCGTCGCCCGGGTCCGCGTGTGCCCGCGCATGCCCTCTTTCAAGAATGTTCGTTCTCATATCAGGAGACGCAATGTCCGACAGGTTCACCGGCCAGGCCGTGCTCGTCACCGGTGGCGGCAGCGGTATCGGGCGCGAGGTCGCGCTCGCCTTCGCCCGCGAGGGCGCCCGGGTCGCGGTCGCCGGACGCACCCGGGAGGCGCTCGACGCGACGGCCGCGCTCGTCGCCGCCGCCGGGGGCACGGCCGTCGCCGTCACCGCCGACATCACGGGCGCGGCGGACGCCGAGCGCATGGTCGCCGAGGCCGCCGACCGGCTCGGCGGCCTGGACGTCGCCGTCAACGGCGTCGGCATATTCCTCACGCCCGGCCCGGTCGGCGACATGGCCGAGGACGACTGGCGGCGCACCCTGGACACCAACCTCACCGGGCTGTGGCTGGCGATGAAGTACGAGATCGCGCGCATGCGCAAGGAGGGCGGCGGCGCCATCGTCAACATCGCCTCCAACATCGGCGCCCACCGCCGGGCCGCGGGCCTGGGTGCGTACGCCGCGAGCAAGGCCGCGGTGAGCGTGCTGACGCGCACCGCCGCGCTGGACCACATCGCGGAGGGCATCCGGATCAACGCGGTCAGCCCCGGTCCGGTCGACACCCCGATGTCCACCCGCCCCGGCGAGACCCCGGCGCAGAAGGCCGAGCGGCTGCGCACCGAATTGCCGCTCGGCCGCGCCGCGAGCACCGCGGAGGTCGCCTCCGCCGTCCTCCACCTCGCCTCCCGCGAGGCGGCCGCGACCGTCGGCACGGACCTGGTGCTGGACGGCGGCGCCACGGCGTAGGCCGACAGCGGCGCTCCGCCCGGCGGGAGGGCAACTCCGGCGGTGCGATGGCGCACGCCCCGCCGCTGAGCGCTCAGGCGGGGGCGCCATGGGGGACGCGGCCCCCAGCCGAGCCGTACGGCAGCGCGCGGGCCCCCGCCCCGTGCTCAGGGGCCAGTTGGGGGTCGCTCAGCGCCGGGCCGCGGCACCCGGTCTGCCCGGCGGGGGCGCGCCGTGGAGGACGCGGCCCCAGCCGGGCGGTACGGCAGCGCGCAGGTCCCCGCCCCGTGCTCAGGGGCGGGCGGCGGCGCCCGGGGCCGGGGTCACGCCGCGGGGGCGCGGCCCCGGGGCGGGCGGGCGGCGGGCTCGGGCACGGCGGGGGCGGGCTCGGGGGCGCCGAGGCGCAGCCAGGTGTGGAAGAGCGCGTGCAGCGCCTCCGCGCCGACGAGCGGGGTCTCCGGCAGCGGCAGGTCCGCGGGCGAGAGCAGGAAGGGGTGCGACTGCGGGCCGCCCAGCCCGCCGTGCGAGCCCGCCTGCTCCTCGAAGGCGTGCACGGCGCCGCCGCGCGGGTCGACCGCGGAGTTGACCATCAGGTCGGCGGTGTGCGGGAAGGCGTCCGCGCGCAGCACCGCCGCGGCGGCGCCCGGGCCGAAGGGGGCCAGCGGGTCGGGGCCCGTGACCCGGCCGGTGGCGAGTTCGTGCTCGCCGCCGTCCGCGCCGAGCGCCAGCGGCCCGCGCTCCGCGCCGCGTACCAGTACGAAGCCGACGCCCGGGTGCGCGGTCAGCGCGGGCAGCAGGCCCGGACTGCGGCGGCTGATCTCCTCCAGCGTCGCCCGGCCGGGGATGTCGGGGAAGGCCACCAGGCCGAGGTTGCCCGAGGCCAGTACGACCGGCTCGGACCGCGGCCCCTCGCACTCCGCCTCCTCCGCCGCCCGCCGCCCGCGCTCCGGCCGCCGCAGCGCGCTGCGGGCCGCCGCCCGCGCCTCCGTGCCCGTACGCCGGCTGCGCCCGCGGCTCACCGGCGGCAGCCCGCACCCGGCGCGCACCACCTCGCGCAGCCCCTCGCCGTACGCGTCCTCGAATGTCGCGCCGCCGCTCTGCCCGTGGTCGGACAGCAGCACGAAGCGGTACGGGCGCGGGGCGTAGCGTGCGGCGTCGGTGACCAGGCGGATCGAACGGTCCAGCCGCGCCAGCACCTTGCGGGCGTCGCGGCTGTGCGGGCCGGAGTGGTGCGCCACCTCGTCGTACGCGACCAGGTCCGCGTAGACGGCGGTGCGCCCGGCGAGCATGTCGCCGACCACCGCGGCCACCGCGACGTCCCGCTCCACGACCGTGGCGAAGGCCCGCAGCACCGGGTACAGCCCGCCGCGCCCGATCCGCGGCCGGTCCCTGCGCAGCCGCGACGCGGTCGACTCGCCGATCTCCCGGCCCACCTCGGCGACGAACGACCACGCGGTGCGCACCGCGTTCGCGGGGTCCGAGAAATACGCGAAGTAGCCGGAGCGGGAGCGGCTGAACTTGCCGCGCTGCGCCGCGACCGACATCACCAGCGCGGACTGCTCGGCGCCGCCGGTGAAGAGGTTGCCGCGGCTCGCGCCGTCCGTCGCGAGCAGCCCGGGGCAGCCGGTCCGCGCGACCGCCCGCCGCTCCAGCTCGGCCGCGCTGGAGGGGCGGTTGCACACCATGACCTGCCCGGTCTCCTTCTCGAACCAGCGGAAGGCGGGCACGTCGTGGTTGCTGCCGTGCAGGATCGCTAGCTGGCTCGCACCGGTCTGGCTGCTCCAGTCCGTGCGCCACGCGGTGAGCCGGTGGGTGCCGTCGGCGAGCCAGCCCGCGAGGGTCGGCATCGCCGGGGAGCCGCCGGTCAGGGCCGAGCGCAGCACGTCGTGGCCGACGCCGTCGAGTTGCAGGAAGACCGTGCCGGGCGACGTCGGCAGCGGCGGGTCGCCGGCCCGGCGCCGCCGCCGGCCCGCGAGCCGCGCCAGCCGCCGCCCGTACGCGGCGTCGTCCCGCACGGCGAGCGCGGTGCTCGTCGCGGAGGAGGCCGCGGACATCACCGCCGCGATCACCACGGCCGTCACCGGTGTGACCTCGCCGCGGCCGCCGGGCGTCAGATCCAGCGCGACCAGCAGCAGGGAGCCGTTGAGGAAGAACACGAGCGCGCCCAGCACCAGCGCGGGCACCAGCAGCAGGGCCCGGACCAGCAGCGGCCACACCAGCGCGCTCAGCACGCCGAAGGCGCCCGCGCCGTACCCGGCCGTCACGGCGATCTGCGTCGGGCTGTCGCCGCTCGGGGCCTCGATCCGGAAGTCCGGCAGCAGCCACGCCAGCACGGCGAGGGTGGCGGTGGCCACCATCCACACGACGACGACGCGCCCGACCGCCCGCAGAGCGGCGCGCCCGGCGGCCCGCTCCCGCTTCCCACCCGGCTGAGGCACGCCTCCACCCTGCCATACCCCTACCGGGACCTGCGCGGACGTCCCTCCCGGGCCGGGGGGCGCGACCGGCCGTCGCCGGACCATCTGCCGGTGGGGGCTTGTCGCGCAGTTCCCCGCGCCCCTGGTCCGTCCCCCGGCGCGCAGGCCCGGGCCCCCGGCCCGGAGGGGCACGACCGGCCGTCGCCGGACCATCTGCCGGTGGGGGCTTGTCGCGCAGTTCCCCGCGCCCCTGGTCCGTCCCCCGGCGCGCAGGCCCGGGCCCCCGGCCCGGAGGGGCACGACAGGCCGTCGCCGGACCACCCGTGGGCGGAGGGTTGCCCGCGCAGTTCCCCGCGCCCCTGGTTCGTCCCCCGGCGCGCCGGCTCGGGCCCCCGGCCCGGAGGGGCACGACAGGCCGTCGCCGGACCACCCGCCGGTGGGGGTTGCCCGCGCCCCTGGTCTGTCCCCGGCGCGGCATGCGCCGGGCGGGGCGGCGTACGGTGCGGGGAGGGGGGAGAGGAGTGCGGGTGGTGGAGATCACGTGGTGGGGGCACGCCATGGTGAGCGTGCGGGACTCCGGGGTGACGGTGCTCACCGATCCGGTGTTCGCGCGGCGGCTGGCGCATCTGCGGCGGCGCCGGGGGGAGGTGCCGCCGGCCGGGGCGGCGCGGGCCGATGTCGTCCTCGTCTCGCATCTGCACGCCGACCACCTGCATGTCGGGTCGCTGGCCCGGCTCGCGCCCGGCACACGGGTGCTGCTGCCGCGCGGCGCCGGCGCGGCGGTGCCCGCGCTGCGGCGGGTGCGGGACCGGCTGCGGCTGACCGAGGTGGGGCCCGGCGACGTCTTCGACGCGGGGCCGGTGACCGTACGGGCCGTGCCCGCCGCGCACGACGGGCGGCGGGTGCCGTTCGGGCCGCAGCGGGCGCCCGCGCTCGGGTACGTCGTCGAGGGCGCCGCCCGCACGTACTTCGCCGGTGACACCGGGCTCTTCGACGGCATGGCCGAGGCCGTCGGGCCCTGCGACGCCGCGCTGCTCCCGGTCGGCGGCTGGGGCCCCTTCCTCGGCCACGGCCACCTCGACCCCGCGCGCGCCGCCCGGGCCCTCGCGCGGCTGCGGCCGCGCGTCGCCGTGCCGGTGCACTACGGCACGTTCTGGCCGATCGGGATGGACGCCGTCCGCCCGCACGAATTCCACTCCCCGGGCGAGGAGTTCGTACGGCTCGCCGCCCGTACCGCGCCCCGCGTCGCCGTGCACTGCCTCGCGCACGGCGGGACCGTACGGGTCCCCGACGGCGCCGGGCGGGGGACCGCCGGGTGATCGGCCTCCTCGCCACCGCCGCGACGACCACCCGCCCGCCGTCCTCCGAGAGCACCCAGCAGGTCGTCGGCTACCCCTCGCTCTTCCTCCTGGTGGTGCTGGGCTCGCTCGTGCCCGTCGTGCCGACCGGGGCGATCGTGTCCGGCGCGGCGGTCGTCGCCTTCCACCAGACCGACCCCTTCGCGCTGCTCGGCGTCTTCTGCGTCGCCTCCTTCGCCGCGCTCGTCGGCGACGTCGGCCTCTATCTGCTGGGGCTGCGCGGCGCGCGGTCGCGTGGCGGGTCGCGGTGGCTGCGGCGGCTCCACGACCGGGCGGACGCGCGGACGCTCGCGACCGCGCAGCGGCGGCTGGAGGAACACGGAGCCGCCGTGCTCGTCCTCTCCCGGCTGGTGCCGGCAGGGCGGATCCCGGTCATGGTCGCGTGCCTGCTCGCGGAGATGCCGCTGCGGAAGTTCGTACGGGGGGACGTCTTCGCGTGCCTCGCGTGGGCGGCGACGTATCAGCTCATCGGGATCCTGGGCGGCTCCCTCTTCCCCGAGCCCTGGCAGGGGGTCGCCCTCGCGGTCGGCCTCACGTTCGCCATCGCCGCGGGCCCGGCGCTCTACCGCCGGGTGCGGTCCGGAGGCGCTCCGGACGGGGCGCTCAAGGGGTCACGGACCGGCCCGGGGCATCGGTGAGGCGGGAGCCGCCGATGGGGAGGTCCCAGAGGGACGCCCGGGGCAGGCCCGCGGCGTCCCAGGCCGCGCGGAGGCGGGTGAGGGGTTCGAGCGGGGGCTCGCTGGAGAGCAGGAACGTCGCCCAGTGCATGGGCGCCATGACCGCGGCCCCGAGGTCGAGGAAGGCCGTCACGGCCTCCTCCGGGTCGATGTGCACCCCCTTGAGCAGGCGGCGCGGCGCGTACGCCCCGATGGGCAGCAGCGCCACGTCGATCCCGGGAAAGGCGCGGCCGATCCGCGTGAAGCAGTCCCCGTATCCGGTGTCGCCGGCGAAGTAGAGCCGCGGTCCCGCGGGGTCGGTGAGGACCCAGCCGCCCCACAGCGAGCGGCAGGTGTCCGTGAGGGTGCGCCGACTCCAGTGGTGCGCGGGCACGAAGTCGAAGCGGACGCCGCCGATCTCGGTGGCCTCCCACCAGTCGAGCTCCGTGACCCGGGAGAAGCCGCGGCGGCGGCACCAGTTGCCGAGTCCGGCGGGCACGAGGAGCGGGGTGCTGCGGGGCAGCCGGCGCAGCGTCGGGACGTCGAGGTGGTCGTAGTGGTTGTGGCTGATGACGACCGCGTCGATGCGCGGCAGATCCTCCCAGGGCACGCCCACGGGCGTGACGCGCGCGGGTGTCGCGGGGATGCGGCGCGACCAGACCGGGTCGGTGAGCACGGTGAGTCCGCCGATCCGCAGCACCCAGCTGGCGTGCCCGGCCCATGTCACGGCGAGGGTGCCGGGCCCGGCGACGGGCAGCGGCCCGGGTTCGACGGGCAGCAGCGGCACCTGCCGCAGCGTGTGCGCGGGCGGGCGGATGACGCACTCGCGGACGGCGCGGACGACCGTGCGCAGGCCCGGCCGGGGTTCGGTGAGCCGGTCGGCGAAGGATTTCGGCCAGTTCCTGCGCTCGCCGGGCGGGCGCGGCGCGGTCGCGGTGGTGGCCGGCATCCGTTCGCTCTGATCGGTCATCGGGACTCCGTGCGGGGGTGCGGGTTCGTCCGGTGGGTGCTCCGGCGGGTCGGTCGGTCCGGGGGATCGCGGTGGCCCCTCGAACGTAAGTCAGCGCCGGTCGCCCCGCGATCCCACGCCCGCCGAACCGCTGACCTCGTCCGTGCCGGTCAGCGCGCCGACGGCGGCGCCGAGCGCCGCGAGGGCCTGGGCCACATGGGGGACGGCGAGCGGGTCGGCGGCGGCGAGCGCGGTGCGGCGCTCGCGGTCGGTGCGGCCGTGCAGCGCGCCGGTGCCGATCCTGACCCGGGGCTCGGCGGGGTCGTCGCCGAAGCGGTGGCCGCCGGGGACGGTACGGCCCAGCGCCGCGCCGAGCCGCGCTTCGAGGGCGGGCGCGTCGAGCCCGGCGGCGTCGAGCCTCGGGTAGAGCTGGAAACCGGCTCTGGGGGGCCGGCACACGCCGCCCGCGCCGGTGAGCGTCCGGTGGGCCGCGGCGGCGACGCGCGCGTGCAGCCGGTTCGCCGCGGCGGCGAACCCCGTGACCTCGGCGGGCTCGGCCAGGACGTACCCGGCCGCGGCGGCGACGGGCGCCGGGAGGACGGCGCGCAGCGCGGCGAGGGCGGCGGCGGTGCGCTGCCGCCAGGCGGTGCCGTGCGCGGTCGCGGGGAAGCGGGCGAGCGCCACGGGCACGGAGGCCGGGACGAGGGTGGCGCCCAGGTCGGTGAGCACCACCGTGTGGTCGGGCAGCATCTCGGCGGGGCTGAGCAGCACGGTGTCGCGGTGGTGCAGGGTGTCGGAGTAGGTCTCGTCGGAGACGAGCTGGAGCCCGGCCTCGGCGGCGGCCTCGCACGTCTGGTGCAGCAGCTCGGGCGCGGTGACGGTGCCCGTCGGGTCGTCGGCGGCCGAGAGCACCAGCAGCCGCGGGTCGGCGCCGGCCGCGCGGGCCCGGCGGACGGTCTCCAGCAGCGCGAACGGGTCAGGCACCCCGCCGCCCTCGGGCGCGCTGGGCACGGCGTGCACGGGGCGCCCGAGGAGCGCGGCGACGGGGGCCTGCCACGCGGGCGCGGGGCGGGCGAGGACGGGGTCGCCGCCCGCGGCGGCGAGCAGCGCGAGCAGCAGCGGTTCCGCGCCGGGTGCGGCGAGCACCTGCCCGGGGCCGCTGTACAGGCCCCGCCGGGTGAAGTAGCCGCAGGCCGCCTCCAGCAGCCGCGGCCCGCCGCCCGCGTCCTCGCTGCCGGACGTAGCGGCGGCCAGATGCGCGTCCCAGTACGCGGGCACGGGCAGGCCGGGGTCCGGCCGTCCCCCGTACGGCACGCTGATCGCCATGGCGCACCTCCACGTGGCGCTCCGCGGGGTCGCCCCCACGGTGGTGGACGCCCCACGTCCCACCTTCGCCCCTGCGAGGGCTCGGCGCATGCGGATGGGGTCGCTCCGGGGGTGCCACTTGCGGTGGGTACGGCGACCTTCCCGCCGTCGTGGCCGAGCGCGCAGTTCCCCGCGCCCCTGGCGCGACACGCGGTGCCACTTGCGGTGGCTACCGCGACCTTCCCGCCGTCGTGGCCGGCCGCGCAGTTCCCCGCGCCCCTGGCGCGACACGCGGTGCCACTTGCGGTGGCTACCGCGACCTTCCCGCCGTCGTGGCCGGCCGCGCAGTTCCCCGCGCCCCTGGCGCGACACGCGGTGCCACTTGCGGCGGGTGCCGCGGCCCTCCCGTCCGGCGGGTCAGAGGCCGAGGAGGGTCGGGAGGGTGCGCATGTCGGTGAAGACCGTGGTGGTGGGGCCGGCGAGGCGGTGGGCGGGGGTGAGGCCGCCGGCGTAGCCGAAGGAGGGCATGCCCGCGGCGCGGGCGGCGGTGACGCCGTAGGGGCTGTCCTCAACGACTGCGCAGCGCGCGGGCGGGACGCCGAGGGTGCGGGCGGCGAGCAGGAAGAGGTCGGGGGCGGGCTTGCCGCGGGGGACGTCGGCGGCGCTGAAGATGCGGCCGGCGAAGCGGTCGTACAGCCCTGTGTGGCCGAGCGTGCGGCGCAGCCCCTCGTGGCCGGTGCTGGAGGCCACGCACATGGGCACCCCGCGGGCGGCGAGCGCGTCGAGGGCTGTCTCGATACCGTCGACGGCGGTGAGGTGGGTGTCGAGGGCGACACGTACCCGGCGGCGCCATTCGGTGTCCCAGCCGTCGGGGAGCGGGTGCCCGAGGTGGGTGGCGATGTCGACGGCGATGTCGGCGAAGGAGCGGCCGACGAAGCGTTCGATCACCTCGTCGCGCGGCATGGGCCAGCCGAGGCGGGCGACCATCTCCACATCGATGTCGACGGCGAGCCGCTCGCTGTCGACGAGCACCCCGTCGCAGTCGAAGATGACCAGGTCGGGAAGCTGCGCGGGGCCTTCGTTCACCCGCGTGAGCGTAGCGTGCCGGGTGGCCGCCCCCGCGGGCGGCCGCCCGGCGGCGGTCAGTTGCTGCCGCCGACCAGTCCCGCGAGGGCGCGGACGCCCTGGCCGGAGATGCTGAGCGCGTCGGCGTTGCCGGTGTCGATGGAGAGGATCAGGTCGTCGGAGGGCCAGGCACCGCTGAGCGCGGCGAGCTGGACCAGCCGGTAGCGGCGGGTGGTGGGCAGCGCCTCGGCCATCCGGGACTCCGAGGTGAAGACGGGGACGAGCTGCCGCCCGTCGTTCTGCTCGTAGACGGGCAGCTGGATCTCCGGGGGCAGCTCGGCCTCGCCGCCGCCGGGCTGCTCCTCGCTGCCCGGGACCGGCAGCAGCACGTCGCTCACCGCGAGGGTGCTGAGCGCGACGACGTTCTCGCTGCCGTTCGCGATCTCGTGCAGCGCGCGCTGGGCGGGGGGCTGGGCGCCGTCGGGGCTGATGTCGTCGGTCATCGCTGGGTGTCCTCTCACCGCGGGGCGGGCGTGCGGTTGTCTCGCTGACCCCCAGCCGCGTACCCGTCCCTGGCCGGTCCATGCGGCGCCGGGCCGGAAATGGCGCGGGCCCGGCCTCCGAAGGCCGGGCCCGCGCGGACCTCACTCGTACTCGGTGCCGCCCTTGCGCGTCAGGTACGCGTCACCGACGACCTTGGCGATCGCCCGGCCGCCGAGGACGGGGCTGTAGGTGTCGTCGGCGGTGCGGATGACGACGCCCTCGCGGATGTGCACCTCACGCCCCGAGACCGTCTCGCGGCCCTGCGCCAGCTCCAGCACCCGGTCGAGGTCGAAGGGGCCGTGGTAGAGGCGCGGGACGAGCGGCAGGTCGCCGACCGGCAGCTCCGCCGGGTCCAGCCAGCGCAGCCGGCCGCCGATGTCGGCGCACACGTCGAAGGCGGCGTAGCCGGGCACCTCGCGGCGCGCGTCGACGCCGTAGCCGAGGTCCTGGACGCCGTCGCCGTAGACCTCGCCGTAGATGCCGACCCTGGCCGCGCCGAGGGTGCGGGCCAGCTCCGCGGCGAGCGCGGGCAGGCCGTGGCCGCGGACGGCGCGCCAGTACAGGTTGCCGGACGCCTCGGTGAGGGCGAGGCGCTGCGAGCCGAGGCCCTTGGACGTGATGTGGAGGGCGCCGCCGTCCGCGTAGTACGTGAGGCAGCAGGCCGTGCCGTGCAGCTTCTCGGTGACGGTGACGAGGTCGCCGGCGGCGAAGATGCCGGGGTGGCGTTTGAGGTTCTCGATGTCGGTCCAGGGCAGCAGGTCGGGCGCGGACTCGACGTCCCCGCTCATCGACACCGGCACCGGCGGCACCCACTTGGTGATGCCGAGCCGCTCCGCGAAGTCCTCGTCCTCGGCGGCGGCGCGCTCCAGGTCGGCGTCGCCGAGCGCGGCCGGGCGGCAGACGATGCCCTGGGACAGCTCGCCGCGCAGCCGTACCGCCTTGACGCGGTTGGCGGCGCCGCCCGCGAGCCGTCCGGTCAGGCCGAGTTCGCCGATCAGCGGGTCGGGCAGGACGGCCTGCTCGGGGATGTAGACGGCGAAATCCCCCGTCCGGTAGGCGCCCTTGGCGACGACCGCGCGGTACAGGCCGACCTGCGCCAGCTCCAGCGCGTCGGCGTTCGGGTGCTCCGTGATGGTGAGCCGCTCGGCGGTCACCCGCAGTGTGGACATGGCTGTCCCTCCCCCGGTGATGTGGTGGTGGTCGCCCCCGGACCGGCCGGGGGCGCGCACACCACTGTGGCCGCGCGGGTCACGCGCGGGCCAACGGTTTTCGCCGCGGGAGGGGCGGCCGGTGACGGGCGGTCAGCTCTCCTCGGGGCGCATCAGGAAATCGTAGTGCGCGGGCAGCGGGTGCGCGGCGCGGGCCTCGGCCCGTACCGCGTCGGTGATCTCGCCCTCCCCGGCGACCAGCCGCTCGGCCACTGCGGTCCAGGTGTCGCTCAGCTCCTCCGCGCCTTCCCGCAGGTCGGCGAGGACGATCCCGGCGTCCAGCAGCGCGCGGGCGGCGGGCGCGTCGCCGCGGGCGAGCGCGGTACGGGCGCGCAGCAGCCGGATCCGGCCGTCGTCGAGCGGGGCGCCCCCGTCGAGGGCGGGGGCGGCGAGCAGCCGTGCCGCCTCGGCGGGGCGGCCGGCGTCCAGCAGCACGGGCACGGCCTCGGCGAGCAGCGCGCGCTGCACGTCGCGTACCTGCGGCCCGTACTGCCCTGCGGTGTCGGCCAGTTCGTCCCAGGCCGCGGTGTAGCGGTCGGCGGCCCGGTCGGTGCGGCCCTCGACGGTGTCGGCGACGGCCAGCGCGCGGGCGGCCCACGGCGAGGGGTGGGCGGCGAGCGAGCGCTCCCAGCTGCGGACGGCCTGCGCCCGGTCGCCGGCGGCCCACTGGGCGATGCCGAGGTAGTAGTCGCGGAACCACTCGTTGCCGGGGTAGGTGTCGGCGGACTCCAGCAGCTCGCGCCACTGCGGCGCGACCAGGCCCGGGCCGGGTGCGGCGCCGACGGGCGGGCGCGGGAAGACGCCGGCCAGCAGCAGTTCGAGCCAGGGCTTCTGCGGCTCACCCATCGTCGTGGCGTCGAAGGGCGTGCCGGGCAGCCGCAGATGGCCGCGCTCGGCCTCCAGGGCGCCCCAGCCGGAGCCGGTGTGCAGGATCTCCTTGGGCTCGGCGTCGGCCTGCCCCAGCCAGTCGGCGTAGGCGGTGTCGACGGCGGCGCGCGGCAGCGCGGCCTCCAGCCGGGCCGCGGCCTCGGCGCGCGCGGCGCCCCAGTCGGCGCCGTGCACCCGCTCGGGGTCGGCGGCCAGCGGCCCGTACGCCTCCAGCCAGGACAGGTCGGTGTCGGCGGGCATCGGGATGTGCTCGAACTGGGTACGCGCCAGGCCCGCCTGGATCTCCAGGTAGCCGCCCGTGCCCGGTTCGGTGAGCCACTCCTGCCAGCGGCGGCCGCCGCGACCGCGGCCCCACCAGAAGATCTTGCGGCCGCGCAGCAGGTCGGTGGAGGTCTGGACGAGGCCGCGCCCGTCGCCGTCGAGCGCGGCGATCCAGCGGCGGTCGTCGCCGCGGATGTCGAGGAAGTAGTCCGCGGCGTGCTCGGAGCCGCCGGGGTAGCTCACGTCGGGGCCGCCGGGCTCGGGGGCGGGCATTGCGACCTGCCGCAGCCGGCGCTGGTGCCCGAAGTGCCAGGCGGCCTGCGCGGGCGCCAGGACGCGGGTGCGGTCGGTGTCCGGCACGGCGGTGTTGGACCACCAGTAGGCGGGCACGGTGCGGTCGTGCGGGTTGCGCACCCGGATGCCGACGTAGAGGAAGTCGGAGTCCTCGGGCAGCCAGAAGTCGATCTGGAAGGCCAGGTCGCGCAGCCGCTCCCACTCCCACAGCCGCAGCATCTCGCCGCCGTCCGGGGCGGGCACCTTGGCGGCGTGCAGCGGGGCGCAGGTGTGCGCGGCGTGGCCGGTGGCGCCGAGATTCCACTCGACCCCGCCGGAGAACCAGGCGCCGGCGAGCGCGAAGTCGGCGGGCTGGAGGACCGGGTTGCGGTAGAGGAGTTCGCGGCCGGTGGGCTTGTGGACGAGCGAGTGGAGCCGGCCGCCGAGGCCGGGCAGCACGGTGGCGCGCAGCCGGGCGTTCTCGACGACGAGGGCGTCGATGCCGGCCGGCGCGCGGTCCCGGCCGTATCCGTCGAGGACGCGCACCGGCAGCACGGTGCGCAGCGGCGCGTAGCCGATCTGCCGGGCCATGTCGGCGGGCAGCCCGGGGAGGTCGGCCGGGTCGATCCGGTGCAGCTCGCCGTTCGGGCGCAGCGCGGGCAGCGGATTCTCCGGGCCGAGCGGGGCGGCCGGTAGGCGCACCGTCGTGGCGGTCACGGTCGTAGCCAAGGACACCTCATCCGGTTCTCGCTGACGGGCCGCACCGCGGGTGCGGTGGGCCACCGCGGGGCGGGCGCGTCCCACGGGTCTGACGATCACCATGGAACAGCCTTCGCGGCGCCGTGAACAGGCCCCCCGTGGCCGGATTTGGTCAAAGCCCCGCAAGCCGCCCGCCGTTGCGGGGGCGGCCGGTGCCGCCGGGAGCCTCCCCTCGGGGGCCGGGGTGTCGTCCTTCGCTGCTACAACGGAGGGCATGCAGACGTCACCGCCGTCACCGCCGCCTCCCCCGTCCCCTTCCCCCCGTTCCCCCGCCTCCTCGCCGGACGCCTTCGACGGCTGGCTCGGGCTGATCGAGGAGCGGTCCGCCGCGCTGCGGTCGGCGGTGCGCGCGGCGCCGGGGGGCGCCGTGGTCCCGGCGTGCCCGGACTGGACGGTGGCCGACCTGGTGGCGCACGTGGGGGCGACGCAACGGCTGTGGGCCGCGGTCGTCGCGGCGGGCCCCGCGCGGCGGCCGCCCGCCGGGGCGGAGGCCCCGCACCGCCCGCCCGCGGGCGAGCTGCTGGAGTGGTCGGCGGCGGGTACGGCGGCGCTGGTCGGGGCGCTGCGCGCCGCGGGGGCCGGGGCGCCGTGCTGGACGTGGTGGGCGGAGTCGGGGGCCCGCGCCACGGCGGGGGCGGTCGCGCGGCAGCAGGTGCGGGAGGCGGCCGTGCACGTACGGGACGCGCAGGAGGCCGCGGGGGCGGCCGAGCCGGTGCCGCCGGGGGTGGCGCTGGACGCACTGGACGAGCTGCTGCACGTCACCTTCGGCGCGCTGGACGGCTGGCCGGACTCCCCTGCCCGGGTCGCGCTGGTGGCGGACGAGGGCCGCGCCTGGACGCTGATACTCGACGCGACGGGCGCCTCGGCGGTCCGCGGCTCCGCCGGGGCGGGCCGCCCGGAGGCGGACGCGACGGTGTCCGCGCCCGCGAGCGACCTGCTGCTCGCCCTGCACCGCCGGCTGCCCTGGGACGGCGCGGGGCCGCTGCGGGTGACCGGGGAGGTGGCCCTGGTGCGGCAACTGGCGGTCTGGTCGCCGCTGGGCTGAGCACGTACCGTCCTGAACGGGGGTGATGTCCATGTCAGGACGGCACCGGCACACGGCCCCGATGGGCCGGGCGATCCTCTTGTCGTTACCCGCGGCCTGCCTGCTGCTCGCGGCGGGCTGCTCGGCGGGCGGCCACGGCGCCGCGCACGCCCCTTCGCCACCGGCGGCCTCCCCCGGCCCACCGGTCGGCAGCATCGCCCACCCACGGCCCGTGACCTGTGCAGACGGCCGCGCCACCGGGACGGCCCGGGGTACGGGTACGGGGATGGGCGCGGGTACGGGGGCGGGTATGAGCACAGGCGCCGGTACGAGCGCGGCCGGCACCGCGGACCGCTCGGGGGCGCCCACCGCGCCCGCCGCGACGGACGTCAGGGTCGGCCCGCTGACCCTGCGCGGCCTGCGCGCGCTGGCGGACGGCGACCAGAGCGCGTACGGCCTCCACGACTCGGACGGCTGGCATTACATGATCGGCGCCGTCCTCGGCAGCGGCGGCCCGGTCACCGTCGTGATCGGGCCCGAGCAGCGGGCCCGCGCGGGCCTGGAGTTCGGCGGGGACCAGGGCCTCGCGCCGACCCCCGCGGTGAGCTTCCAGGGCTGCCCCGGCGCTGTGACCTCCTTTCTGGGGGCCTTCTTCGTCGCGGGTGACGGGCGGGCGTGCGTGCCACTGGACATCCGGGCGGGGGACGGCGCGCCGCAGCGCGTGGTGGTCTCCTTCTTCGCCGGCCGCTGCCTAGTCTGACCCCATGAACGAGCCGACCCCCGGCCAGGGCCCCGCGCCCGCGGCCGACCAGGAGCCCGCGCACGACCCGGAGGTCCTGCAGCTCGCCTCCCAGGTCTTCGACCTGGCCCGGCAGGGCGACACCGACCGGCTCGCCGCCTACGTCGACGCCGGGGTCCCGGCGAACCTGACCAACGACCGCGGCGACACGCTGCTCATGCTCGCCGCCTACCACGGCCACGCGCCCGCCGTCCGGGCGCTGCTGGAGCGCGGGGCGGAGCCCGACCGCGCCAACGACCGCGGCCAGACCCCGCTGGCCGGCGCGGTTTTCAAGGGCGAGGACGACGTGGTCGCCGCGCTCGTCGAGGCGGGCGCCGACCCGGACGCGGGCGCGCCCTCGGCCGTGGACACCGCCAGGATGTTCGGCAAGGACGGGCTGCTGGAGCTGTTCGGCGCACGCTGAGCCGGAGCGGGGGCCCGCACCGGCCCTCGTCCGAGCGCCGCCGTCCGTCGTACGTCCGCGCGGCGGTCACCCGTACGTCCGCCGCCGGCGGTTCGGCGCCCGCGGCCGTCAGGAGAGCGCGGTGTGGCGGGCCGCGAGCCGCCGGGCGCCCTGCCCGGTCAGCGAGCCGTGCAGCCGCAGCCGGGCGACACCGCCGTCCGGGAAGATGTCGAGCCGGGCGTGGGTGGCGAGCACCGGGGCCGTCAGGAAGCGGTGGACGGTGTCCGGTTGCAGCCGCACCCGGTCCAGAAGCCGCGTCCAGGAGCCGCCGGTGCCGCCGTTGTCCCCGTTGCCGCCGTCCGGGGCGTCCTTGACCCACAGCTCGGCCCAGCCCGCGGCGTTGCCCTTCAGGCAGCCGGTGTCGATCTCGACGGCGCGTATCTCGCCCTGCTCCACGAGCCGGTAGCTGATCCAGTCGTGGCCGGTGTCGCGGCGGCGCCTGGTCTCCCACGCGTCGTCCATCCGCTGCGGGCGGCCGGGGAGCAGGGTGTTCTCGGGCGGCGAGTAGAAGCGGTCGGAGGCGTCCAGCACCGTGCCCCCGTGCTCCAGCGCCGCCAGGTCGAAGGTCCCGAGCGCCGCGAGCCACGCCGGGTCGGGCACCACCTCGCCGGGCACCCGCAGCCGGGCGACGCCCCCGTCCGGGTGCTGGCGCAGCCTCAGGTGGGTGAAGCGGCGCTCGTGGTGGACGGCGAAGACGTTCTCGGCGTGGCCGCCCACCGGCGCCCGGCCGATCAGCTCCGTCCAGCGCAGGCCCGGGTCGAGCAGCTCCTCCGGCGCGGCCGCCGGATCGGCGGCGACCGCGTCCACGGACACCGCCTGCGGGTGGTTGCCGCGGAAGTGCGCGGTGTCGACGACGACGGCGCGGACGACGCCCGGCGCGCCGAGCCGGACCAGCGCCCAGTCGTGGTCGCCGGGCTGCGGGTGCGGGAGGCCGGCGGAGGGGCCGCGCCGCCGCCGGGTCTCCCAGCCGTCCATGACCTTGCCCTTGTGACCGAAGCGCTCCGGTTCGAAGGCGGCGGGGGCGCGCAGCAGCAGATTCTCGCGCTCGGCGAAGAATTCGTCGCCCGCGGCCATGACCCCGGCGCCGAGCCTGCGGTCGGCGAGGTCCACGAGTCCCGCGAGCTCCGCGCGTGCTCGGGTGGCCGCGCGGTAGTCGGCGTAGGGGTCGCCGCCCGCGTACGGGCGGGCGTTGCCGGTGAAGCCGGTCAGGGCGGTGGATCTGCCCGCGGCGGCGCCTTCCGTACCGGCGGGCGCGCCCGCGTCCGTCCCCGATCCCGTGCCCTCTTGCGTCATGCCGTCCGGCCCCTTCCGTCGTGTCCGCTCGCTGGTCCGTGCTCCGTTGCGTGTGCTCGCTCGCGTGCTTTTGCGTGGCGCCGCGGGCTACGAGGCCGCCGCGGTGCGTTCCCGGTACTGCTGGGGGCTGACGCCGCGGACCCGTTTGAAGGCCGCGCTGAGCGCGAAGGGGCTGCCGTAGCCGACCCGGCGGGCCACCGCGGCGATCGTGGCGTCCGGCTCGCGCAGCAGGTCGGCGGCCAGCGCGAGCCGCCAGCCGGTGAGGTAGGCCATGGGCGGCTCGCCGACCAGTTCGGTGAAGCGGCGGCCGAGCGCGGCCCGGGAGACTCCGGTGCGCGCGGCGAGGTCCGCGACCGTCCAGGGGTGCGCGGGGTCGTCGTGCAGCAGCCGCAGCGCGGGCCCGACGACCGGGTCGGCCTGTGCGGCGTACCACGCGGGGGCCGCGGCCTCGGGGCGCGCGAACCAGGCCCGCAGCACCGCGATGAGCAGCAGGTCCAGCAGCCGGTCGAGCACGACCTCCTGGCCGGGCTCGTCGCGTACGACCTCGTCGTTGAGCAGTGCGGGCAGCGGGCTGGACCACGCCGCGGCGGGCAGCACCAGCACGCGCGGCAGCGCGGACAGCAGCCGGCCGCCGATCTCGCCGCCCATTTCGTACGTGCCGGTGACCAGGACGCCGCAGCCGGGCGGCAGTTGGCCGGGCCGGGCGGGGTCGGCGGGGGTGTCGCCCCAGGTACGCACCCCGAGGTCCATCCGCTCGCACAGCCCGACGCCGTCGGCGGTGGTGGACACCTGCCCGGGGTGGATGACGATCCGCGGCTCGGTGTCCGGGTCGCCCGCGATCGTGTACGGCTCGGGCCCGCGGACCACGGCGGTGTCGCCGGGGTGCAGCGGGCGCGCGGGGACGCCCTCGGTGCGTATCCACGCGTCGTTCTGCACGACGTGCACGAGCGTCAGCGGCGCCCGGTCGGCGATCCGCAGCGACCAGGGCGGGGTGAGGACGGAACGCAGCAGGAAGGCGCCGTGCGCGCGGGGACCGTCCAGCAGGCTGGCCAGGGCATCCATGCGCACAGCCTAGGCGTGGACGCACGCGTATGCGGGTGAGCTTCTCGGCGATGGCCGGGGGCGGGGCGCGCCGATTGACTGAGGTCATGACGCAGACGCCGCAGATGTCCCCGGGCCGGCCCGGCCCGTACACACCGCAGACGCCCCCCGCCCAGGGCGCCCCGTACACGCCCCAGACGCCCCCCGCCCAGGGCGCCCGGTCAGCCCCGCACATACCCCCGGCCCGAGCCCTGTACGCCCCGCAGCCGTCCCTGCCGCCGGGCGCCGCCCCGCACGCGCAGGCCGCGCCCGGCCCCTACGGCCCCGCTCCGCAGGGCGCCGCGCCCTCGCCCCGGCCCGACCGCCGCCCGACCACCCGAGGAGCTGCCGTGAACGGCACCCTGAGCGGCCTCGTCCTGCTCGCCGCGACCCTGACCACCGGCCTGATGGCCGGCCTCTACTTCGCCTTCTCGGTCGCCGTGATGCCGGGCCTCGGAAGATCCGGCGACCGCACGCTCGTGGAGGCGATGCAGCGCATCAACGTCGCGATCCTCAACGGCTGGTTCACCCTCGCCTTCGGCGGCGCCCTGGTGCTCGGCATCGTCGCGGCGGTGCTGCACCGCGGGGGCGAGGGGCGCCCGGCCCTGCCGTGGATCATCGCCGGCGTGGCGCTCTACGCGCTGTCGCTGCTGATCACCATGGGCTTCAGCGTGCCGCTCAACAACACGCTCGCGGACGCGGGCGCGCCCGGGCGCATCCACGACATCGCGGCGGTCCGGGCGCACTTCGAATCCGCGTGGATCCACTGGAACATCGCGCGGACCCTGGCCTCCACCGCCGCGCTGGGCTGCCTGGCCTGGGCGATGCGGGCGGCGGCCGGCGCCGGCCGGGCATGAGCCCCGGGAGGCCGGGCCCCGCGGCCCTCCCCCCGCGACGCGCCCCCGATCGTGGGCGATGCCCGCGGGGGCGCGACGCGGCGCCGACAATGGTCGGCATGACGATTCCTGATGCGCAATCACCTCGCACGGACGGCCCCGTCACCGCGGCGGTGTCGCTGCTGCCGCTGGACGGCGGCGGCATCCACGTCTGCCAGGACGGACCCCGCGACGCCCCGGCCCTGCTGCTCGTCCACGGGTCCGGGGCGTCCTCGATGTCCTGGCAGGCGATGGTGCCGTTCCTGGCCGCCGCCCACCGCGTCATCCGGATCGACCTGCTGGGCCACGGGCGGTCCGAGCAGCCGGCCGACGGCGCGTACGGCATCCCGGAGCAGGCGGACCGGGCGGCGCGGGTGCTGGAGCTGCTGGACGCCGGACCGGCTGTCGTCGTGGGCCACTCCAGCGGCGGCTACACCGGGGTCGCCCTCGCCGAGCGGCACCCCGAGCTGGTGCGCGCGCTGGTCCTGGTCAACACCGGCCCGCGCCGCGACGCCCTCGCCGCCCAGGACGCCGGGGCCGCCGCCGCGGAGGTGCAGTGGCCGCCGACCGACGAGCAGATCCGCGCCTTCTCCGGCGGCAGCTTCCCCGAGGGCAGCGACGCGCCGCGGATACTGGCCGAGGAACTGCGCCTGATGAGCTTCCGCTCCTTCCTCACGACCATGCGCGCCTCCTACGACTACCTGGCGGAGCAGCCGGTGCCGGAGCGGCTGGCGGCCCTCGGCACACCGGTGCAGGCGGTCTACGGGGAGCAGGACCGCCGCTGGGTGCCCGCGTCGTACGGCGACTACCGGGCGGTGCCCGGGGCCCGCGTCGATCCGCTGCCGGGTGTGGGGCACACGTCGATCCTGGAGGCGCCGGAGCGCGTCGCCGAGCTGGTGCTGTCCTTCGCGGCCGGGCTCGGGAGCCGCTGAGCGCGGCGCGCGATTCACAGCCGCGCTCCCCTGCCGGGCGGCGCGGGGCTCGGCTACAGTCGGCCCTGGCCGCGACTGGCGAGGGTGGGCCAACCACCGGGGAGCGGCCGTCCGTTCGCGTGAGCGTCGACCGCCTGGGCGCCTTCCGCCAACGCGGCCCGGCCGTCCTCCGTGCACCGTGCGTCCGTTTCGCTTCGGGCCCGGCACCGGGACACACCGCCGGGCTCCGAGCGAGGAGGCCTGCACGTGCAGTTGCGCTACGGGACGAACCCCCAGCAGACCGCGGCGAGCGCCGCTCCGGTGCGGGCGGGGGCATGGCCGCTGAGGGTGCTGGGCGGCGAGCCGTCCTACATCAACCTGCTGGACGCGCTGAGCGGCTGGCAGCTGGTCAGGGAGGCGGCGGGCGCGCTGGGGCGGCCGGCCGCGGCGTCCTTCAAGCATGTCTCGCCCGCCGGGGCGGCGCTCGCCGGGCCGCTGGACGCCGCCACCGCGGCCCTCTACCGCACCGACCCCGGCGCGGGCGCGCTGACCAGCGCCTACGTCCGGGCCCGGGACGCCGACCCGAAGTCCTCGTACGGCGACTTCGCCGCGGTGTCGCACCCGGTCGACGCGGAGCTGGCCGACCTGCTGGGCCATGTGGTGAGCGACGGCGTCATCGCGCCGGGCTTCGAGCCGGGCACGGTGGCCGCGCTGCGCCGCAAGAAGAAGGGCGCCTTCCTGGTGGTCGAGGCGGATCCGGATTTCGTCGCGCCGCCGCAGGAGGAACGCGAGCTGCACGGGCTGCGGCTGACGCAGGCGCGGGACGACGTGCCGCTGCACGCCGGGCTGCTGGACGACGTGGTGTGCGGTGGGCCGCTGCCCGCATCCGCCGCCGAGGACCTGCTGCTCGGTCTTGCCGTGGTGCGCTACACCCAGTCCAACTCGGTCTGCTACGTGCGGGACGGGGCCACGCTGGGCATCGGGGCGGGGCAACAGTCCCGGGTGGACTGCACCCGGCTGGCGGGCGCGAAGGCGGCACTGTGGTGGCTGCGCCGCCACCCGGCGGTGCGCACGCTGGACTTCCTGCCGTCCGTACGCCGTCAGGAGCGCGTCAACTGGCAGGTGCGCTTCATCGAGGGCGACATGACCGCGGACGAGCGGGCGCGCTTCGGCCGCGCGCTGGCCGCCCCGGCGGACGGCCTCGGCGCCGACGAGCGGCGGGCGTGGGCGGCGGGCCTGACCTCGGTCGCCTTCGCCTCGGACGGTGCGCTGCCCTTCCGGGACAACGTCGACCACGCCGCCCGGCACGGGGTGCGCTGGATCGCCGAGCCGGGCGGCTCGATCCGCTCGGGCGACGTCGCCGACGCCTGCCGCGAGCACGGCATCACCCTGGTCCACACCCGGCTCCGGCTCTTCCGCCACTGACGCTGCCGCGGACGGGGCGGGGCGGCCCCCGGGACACGCGCGACTCCCTGCCCGGACAGAGGCAGCCCCTCGGGCCGGGCGGGGCCCCGGGCGTGGGCAGGGACGGTCCCGACCCGGACGGGGGGCGATCCCGACCTGGACGGGGGCACGGCCCCGGGCGCTGGGGCTGCCCCTGCGCAGGGCCCGGGGCCGGGCCGAGGCAGCTTCGAACACGGGTGGGGCGGCCGCGGCTCCGGGAGGGGTCCGGGCGTTCCCGGGACGGGTCAGCCGTCTCAGCCGACTCAGCCGTCGAACGCGCCGTGCCGCCCCTCGCCCGCGGTGAAGCGGGCCACGCCCCGCGACGCCTCGGCCAGCGAGATCCGCCCGTGCGCCAGTTCGACGGCCAGCGCCTCGGGCTCCGGCAGGCCCTCCTGCTCCAGCAGGGCCAGCCGGTCCTGGCGCAGGCACACCTGCGGGAAGGCGGCGATGTCGGCGGCCAGTCGCTCGGCCGCCTCGCGCGCGGTGCCGTCGGGCACGACGCGGTCGGCCAGGCCGATGGCCAGCGCCTCCGCCGCGTCCACCGGGCGGCCGGTGAGCACCAGGTCCATGGCCCGGCCCGCGCCGACGAGCCGGGGCAGCCGCACCGTACCGCCGTCGATCAGCGGGACGCCCCAGCGGCGGCAGAAGACGCCGAGGACGGCCGATTCCTCGACGACCCGCAGATCGCACCACAGGGCCAGCTCCAGCCCGCCCGCCACCGCATGGCCCGCGACGGCCGCGATCACCGGCTTGCCGAGCCGCATCCGGGTCGGCCCCATCGGCCCGTCGCCGTCGGGGTCCGGTGCGCCCGCCGGGTCGGTGACGCGGTTGCCGCGGGCGGTGCCGATCGCCGTGAGGTCGGCACCGGAGCAGAACGTGCCGCCCTCGCCCCAGAGCACGGCGACCGACGCGTCCTCGTCGGCGTCGAAGGCCCGGAAGGCGTCGGCCAGCGCGCGGGCGGTGGGGCCGTCCACCGCGTTGCGCACCGCGGGGCGGGACAGCACGACCGTGGTCACCGGACCGTCGCGCTCGCTGCGTACGGCGGGCTGCTCCCGCTCCTCGGACTGCTCGGGCACGGCGGCTCCCTGCGCTCGGCGGGTCAGCGGTGCTCCTGGACGAGCACCGCCGAGGTGCCCGGCTCCAGGGCCCGGAAGACATGGGCGAGGTCGCCCGGATAGGCGATGTAGTCGCCCGGCCCGATCTCCACCGGCTCCTCCGCGACGCCGACGAGCGCCCGTCCGGTGCTGAGCACCACGTGCTCCACGACCCCCGGCATGTGCGGGTCGGACTCCCGTGCGCTGCCGGGCTGGGCGGTCACCAGGTAGATGTCGCGCCGGATGCCGGGCGGCGACGAGGCGAGCAGCACCGCGACGTACTCGGCCCGCTCGGCGGCGAACGCCGGGCCCTCACCGGCCCTGATGACCTGCACCTGGGGCCGCGGCGGCTCCACGAGCTGGGCGAAGGGCACGTCGAGGGTGACGCTGAGCGCCCACAGCGTCTCCACGCTGGGGTTGCCCGTGCCCGACTCCAGCTGGGACAGCGTCGACTTGGCGATGCCGGCCCGCCGTGCGACCTCCGCCAGGGACAGCCCGGCCCGCCGCCGCTCGCGCTGCAGCCCGGCCGCGATCACGTCCAGCGGCGGTCCACCGCGCGGGGACCCGTCCTGCGCCACATCCGCTCCTTCGTTCGCCCTATCGGTCGATGTGTTCGCCTTGACGAACGCCACCCTGGTGTTCAGTATAGGCGGGGATGCGTTCGATACAACGAACAAGACGGCTCCCCTTCCCCCAAGTCCCCGGCCTGGCCCGGGACATCGCCCTCGTCTGCGCCGCCGACGCGGTGGTCGGCGTGTCCTTCGGCGCCCTCTCCGTCAGCCTCGGGCTGCCGCCCTGGCTTCCCGTACTGCTGTCCGTGGTCGTCTTCGCGGGCGCGGCGCAGTTCCTCTTCGTCGGCCTGGTGGCCTCCGGAGGCAACCCGATCGCCGCGGTGGCCGCCGGGCTCCTGGTCAACGCCCGCCACCTCCCCTTCGGCTTCGCCGTGGGCGACGCCCTCGGCGCGGGATGGCCGCGCCGGATCGCCGGCAGCCACCTCATGGTCGACGAGACCGTGGCCTTCACCCTGGCGCAGCACGACCCGCTGCACCGGCGAACCGCCTACTGGCTGTGCGGCACCGGCCTCTTCGCGAGCTGGAACGCCGGAGTGCTGCTGGGCGTCTACGGCGGCCACGCCCTGCACGACACCGATGCCCTCGGCCTCGACGCGGCCTTCCCCGCGGTGCTGGTCGCCCTGCTGCTCCCGTCCCTGCGCACCGCCGGCACCCGCCGGGCGGCGCTCACCGGCGCGCTGGTCGCCCTCGCGGCCGCACCCTTCCTGCCCGCCGGGCTGCCCGTCCTGCTCGCCCTCGCGGGTGTCGCCGCCGCCGAGCACCGTCGCCCCGCCACCCCGGAGGGCGCCCGGTGAGCGGCAGCGCCCCGCTGCTCGCAGCCACCGCCGTGCTCGGCGCGGGCACCTTCGCCTTCCGCTTCGCCGGACCCGCGCTGCGCTCCCGCGTCACCCTGCCGCCCGCGCTCGAACGCCTGCTGGCGACCGCCGTGGTCGTCCTGCTCGCCGCACTCGTCGCCACCTCGGCGCTCACCGACGGGCACGCCCTGGCGGGCCCGGCCCGGCCCGCGGGTGTCGCCGTCGGCGCGCTGTGCGCCTGGCGCAAGGCCCCCTTCCTCGTCGTCGTCCTCGCCGCCGCGGCAGCCACCGCCGCACTTCGCCTGCTCTCCGTCCCCTGACCGCGCTTCCACTCCTTCCGCCGTCGCCCACCGCGCCGTCGCCCACCGCGCCGCCGCCCGCCGCGCCTCCGTTCAGCGCACTTCGCCGGAGAGTTGGCCGAACTCGGAGGCGACAGCAGGAATGCAGGTCGTGTTACGTGTCATGTCTCCGTCGATTCACGCCCGGACGTCACCGTCCTGACGGAGAGCCATCCCCACAGGAGGACACGTGACCGGTCCGCTCACCCGCCGCCTTCCGCTCCGCCGCGCCACCGCGCGGGCAGGACGCGCCGCCCTGCTCGGCGCGCTCGCGGCGTGCCTCGCCCTCACCGCCACCGGCCCGGCCGCGTCGGCCGCCGACACCGGGGCGCTGCCGCTGTCCGGCGCCACCACGTCGGGCCTGCACAACAGTTACGATCCCGCCTCCTTCAGCTATCTCGCCCAGGCACTCGACACCGGCACCTCGATGATCGAGCTGGACGTCTGGGACGATTTCGTCACCCAGGAGTGGAAGGTCAGCCACTCCAACCCGCTGGGCAACAGCAACAACTGCGTCAACGCCACCTCCGCCTCCCAGCTCTACTCGGGCGGCGCCAACAAGGACCTGGAGAGCTGCCTCGACGACATCCGGGTGTGGCTGGGCGCCCACCCCGGCCACGGCCCGCTGTTCGTCAAGCTGGAGATGAAGGCCGGCTTCCAGGCGACCTTCGGCATGAGCCCGGCCAAGCTCGACCAGTCGATCAGCGCCCACCTCGGCAGCCTGGTCTTCAAGCCCGCCGACCTGCTCGCCAAGCCGGGCGGCGGCCAGTACGCCACCCTCGACGAGGCCGCGACCGCCGGCAACTGGCCCACTCGCGCCCAGCTCGCGGGCAAGGTGGTGCTGGAGGTCATTCCCGGCACGGTCGAGGAGGCCAACCCGACGGACTCGCTGTGGACGGACAGCGAGTACGCAGGCTACCTGCGCGACCTGCACGCCCAGGGCAAGACCTCGCAGGCCAACGTCTTCCCCTCGGTCCACACCGCCCAGGCCGGCGACCCCCGCACCCGATACTCCGACACCTCCCTGCGTCCGTGGTTCGTGGCCTTCGACGGTGACGCGGCCGCCTACCTCAACGGCAGCATCGACACCTCCTGGTACGACACCCACCACTACCTGCTCTTCATGACCGACGCGCAGAACGTGGCCCCCGCGCTGGACGACGTGAACCCCGCACCCGCCGACGCGCAGGCCAGGGTCGCCCAGCTGGCCAAGGCCCACGCCACGGTCGCCTCCAACGACTGGCGCGGCCTCACCCAGGTCCAGTCGACGGTGCTGCCGCGCGGCTGAGCCCGGCCGCCCCGCCCGGCGGTCAGTCGTCCTCCAGCCCGCTCCGGCAGCCGGTAGGGCTGAGGTGCACAGCGGCCAGCCTCCACTGTGCGCCGTCCGCGACGATCATCTGTGTGACGCGGAAATGGCCGTCCGCGTCACGCCCGTCGTAGATGCTCTGCTGCCCCTGCACGCCCACCGCGACCGCGGCCCGGCCGTGCCGGCGCACCGTCACCTCCTCCCAGGTGAAGGAGTCGTGTATGAGCGCGCCCGAGGCGTAGCGGTCTATCCACTGCTTCTTGTCGAGCACGAAGCCCTGCGGGCCGACCGCCGTGAAGTCGTCGGTGAGCAGCGCTTCGAGCGCCGCGATGTCTCCCCGCCGCTCCGCCTCGGCCCAGCGCCGCGCGAAGTCGGTCAGATCCCGGTCGTCGTCCATGCCGTTGCCTCCCTTGCACCCGGGGACGTCGGGCGATCCGTCCTCTGCCCTCAAGACTCCCCGACCGGCGCGGACGTGACATCGGCCCACGGCATGGTTTCCCGCTACTCCCCCGGTCAGCGCCGTCACCGGGACGGCGTACTCCCACCGGAGTAACCCAACGGCCGACGTCAGACCGGGAACTGACGCCGTGCCGGCTCCCGGGTCCGCGACCTGCGGGTCCGCCGGTGGAGGTACTACCCGGACAGCGAGTCGCGGTCGCCCATCACGATGACCGGATGATCTGCCGGGAGCAGGGTGTGCAGCAGGTCGACCATGTGGGCGGCCGAGATGCTGACGCAGCCGTGGGTGGGCCCGCCGTGGTCGACGTGCACCCAGATACCGCCGCCGCGGCTCGCGCCGAGCGGCTGGCTGCCGTCGAGCGGGGAGTTGCCGGGCACGCGGTTGTAGTCGATCGCGATGACGTAGTCGAAGGCCTCGTCGAGGGCCTCCCCGTCGAAGCCGACACCGCCCGCGCGGAAGCGGCTGTCGTGGTGGTACGGCAGCTTCGTGCCCGGGTCGGGCTCGAAGCCGCCCGCGTCGCTGAGGGTGAAGACGCCGATCGGGCTGTGCAGGTCGTTCGAGTGGTGGGTGGCGGTCCAGCCGTGCAGCGCGTTGTGCGCGGGCCAGGGGGCGCCGGGCAGCCAGCGGCCGTTGGCGGCCTCCGTCCACAGCGTGACGACCGCGTCGGAGGAGTCCTTCGCCGCGCCCGAGGCGACCAGCACCTGGCGGCTGGCGGCCGGGATCTCGGCGCGGGTCCTCGGGCCGAGGCCGGCGATGGCGGGCAGCGACCCGGGCGGCGACACCGCAGGCGCCGCGGCGCCGGGCGGCGGCCCTTCGGCGCGCGCGGGCACACCGGCGTGCGGGGCCGCGGCGCGGTCCTTCGCCGTCGTGGCGGAGTGCCGGGTGGCGGCCAGGTAGCCCGCCCCCGCGGCGGCGAGCACGACCATCCCGACGGCGACCACGGCCCCGGCGCGCCAGGCGCGGCGGCGCGGTCTGCGGTGTCTGTTGCGGCTCTGGTCCCCGCGGTTCCCGCTCGCGCCGTCCGGGCCGCCGGGGGCCTGAGGTGCGGGCCCGTGGTCGTGCCGTGGATCGGCGTACGCGTCGGAGGGAGTGGCAGTCATCGGTACGATCCTCGCAAACACCCGGCTCCCACCCGTCACCCAACCCCCACGGACGCCCGTTTTACCCAGCACGTCCACATTCGCACCCGGGGTGGGCGAAGGGCGGCAGCATCACGTCTCGTCGAGCAACTGTGCCGTCAGTTCACGCGGACGGCTGAGGGCGAGCAGGTGCCCGCCCGGCAGAACCTCGACCTCGATGCCGAGCCGGTCGCGCACCACCTCCCGCTGGAATTCCAGCGGGAAGAACCGGTCGTCGCGGCCCTGGACGAACCGGGTCGGCACGTCCGGCCACGCGGTCCGCGGCCAGGGCTGGACGAAGAGCGCGGGCGGCGGCCCGGACTGCGGCGCCGCGAGCGCCTCCTCGGTCACCTCGGGCGGCACGTCGTGGAAGAAGTCGGTCCGCGGGTCGAACTCGGCGTCCGGGTCCCTGCCGGTCGCCGTCGCGTACGCGGCCCTGGCCGCGGGCTGCCCGGTGTTGCCCCACCACGCCCCCGCGGTCTCACCCGGCCGGGGCACCATCGCGTTGACCAGGACGATGCGGTCGACCGGGATCTGCCGGTCGACGACCAGCGGCGCCGAGAAGCCGCCCAGGGACTGCGCGACCAGCACGACCGGCGCCGCGGGCCGCGGCGCCGCGTCGCGCACGGCCGCGGCGATCGCGTCCGCGAAGGCGTCGAGGTCGGCCGCCTCGTCGTCGGGCAGGTCGACGTCGACCACGGTGTGGCCCCGGTCGCGGAGTTCGCGCGCGACGAGGTGCCAATACCACGCCTTGCCGTCCGCGCCGGGAACGAGCACATATGTCGCCATGGCGCCACCGTACCGCCATCGGAGCGGCCGACCGGACGTCAGGCGTACGCGCGG
This sequence comes from Streptomyces sp. NPDC021020, assembly GCF_044333285.1. Classification (NCBI taxonomy): domain Bacteria; kingdom Bacillati; phylum Actinomycetota; class Actinomycetes; order Kitasatosporales; family Streptomycetaceae; genus Streptomyces; species Streptomyces sp. NPDC021020. The sequence continues at coordinate 388,806 of NZ_JBIRQQ010000002.1, read as the reverse complement.
GCCAGCCAGTCGGCGGCCTCGGCGGTGGCCTTCGCCGCGTCCGCGCCGGGGGCGAAGGCGTGCACGGCGACGCCGACGGTCGCGCCCCAGTGGTTGCGGCCGAAGAAGCGGTACATCGCGTCGGCCGTGCGCAGTCCGATGAAATACGGGCTGCGGTAGTCGAGGACGGCCGCCGTGGGACCTGCGCCCGGGAGGTCGGCCTCCACCTCGGTGTCCGGCGCCGCGCCGGGCGGCAGCCCGAGCGCCCGCGCGGCCCTTTCCAGCGCGTCGGGGGCGCCGGCCGCGGCCGGACCGTCTGCTGCGGAGAAGACGGCGGGGCGGCCGCGGAAGTACGTGAGGTACTGGCGCAGGGTGTGCAGGTAGAAGTCGGTGTGGCGGTTCGCCCCGTCGTACTGGTCGCCCCAGTCGTCGACGAAGATGCCGCTGTGCACGTAGCGCACCCAGGAGCCGCCCTGCCCGCGCGGCTCGACGAGGTGGTCGAGCTGGTTGCGGAGCTGGCCGTACTCGCCGCCGGGGGTCTCGCTGAGGGCGGTGACCCGGTGCGGCGGGTCCCAGACGGTGACGGTGGCGCCTCCGGACGCGGCCCCGCCCTCACGGGGCTCGTACTCCAGCGGGAAGAGCCAGCCCGCGGTGCCGGTGGTGACGGCGGCGAAGACGTCCTCGGGGGGCGCCTCGACCTCGAACTCGCGGGCGATCTCGAACGGCTCGGACATGGTGCTGCCTTTCTCTCTTGCAGGATCAGCCGCGCGCGGGCGCGTGGACGACGTGGTGCACTCCCGAGCCGAACACCTCTGACCGCGGGACGGTCGGCGGTGTGGCGGGCAGGCCGTCCTGGAAGAGCCGCTTGCCATGCCCGGCCACGGCCTTGCCGTCCGTTTCCTTCGGACGGGTGACGGCCTCGTACGGGTCTCCCCCGGTGTCGGTGGAGTTGTTCCACCCGGCCTTGTCGAGGCCGCGCGGGGCGACGTGTTCGGCCACGCCGTTCAGCGCGGTGCGGGCTCCTCGGTGCCTTCGATCTGTGCCAGGGTGCCGGGTTTGAGCGTGGGGTGCAGGGCGACGACGACACGGTGGCGGCGCCCTCCCTCGGCGTCCTCGTCGTGGTATTTCGCGATCAGCGCGCCGATCCCGCGGGTCAGTTCCTCGGCGAAGGCGGCGCGGTGGGCCGCGGAGGCGAAGCGCACCTCGCCGTCCAGCGCGTAGGTGGCGACCCCCTGCCGGGCACGGTCGGCGCCGGTGAGCAGCGCCCCGACGTCCCGGACCAGGCGTGCGGCGAGGGCCAGCAGCCAGCGCGCGGACAACTGGTCGCGGAAGCGGCCCGGGTCGGGCTGCACGGCGGGCAGCGCGGCCGGCGAGATGACGTACGAGGCGGCGGTGGCGCGCATCAGCCGCTCGGTGACGTTGCCCTTGCGGCGCTCGCCCGCCAGCTCGACCAGGCCGTGCTTCTCCAGGGCCTTGAGGTGGTAGTTCACCTTCTGCCGCGGCAGCCCCACCCGCGCGGCCAGCATCGTCGCCGAGGCGGGCCCGGCGGTCAGCTCGGAGAGCAGCCGCGCCCTCGTCGGGTCGAGGGAGACGGCTGCCGCCTCCGCGTCCTCGATCACGCTCACGTCCAGCATGGCTCCACCCTTGCACCGAAAACTTTTTTTGTCCAGGGCAATGGAATTTTCGGCGCAAGGGCCGGGCCGCACGGCCCGGCCCGGTCACCCCGCACGGTGCGCGCGGCGCTCCGCGTGCTCGCGCAGGGCCCGGTCGACGACGGCCGCGAGTTCGGCGTGGTGGGCGCCGCGCCAGTAGACCCGGCCGCAGGCGGTGCACTCGGCGAAGACGTCGTAGGTCCTGCGGGTGCCGTCCGCGACGCGGTCGCGCACCGAGTCCTTGTCGGCGTCCCGCAGTTCGCCGTTGCAGGCGACGCAGCGCGTCCAGGGGGCGAGGACCGGCTCGAAGCGGTCCAGCACGTCCTGCAGCTGCTCCTCGGGGCGGTCGCTGTAGACGTAGCCGCCCGCCCACAGCTCGCGGCGGCGCAGCAGGCCGCGGTCGCGGGAGAGCAGCACGCGGCGCTCGCGGGCCGAGAGCGCGGCGAGGGCCGGGTCGCCGATGTCCTCGCTCTCGTAAGCCGCGTCCACGCCCAGCAGCCGCAGCCGGCGGGCCAGCGTGCCCAGGTGGACGTCGAGCAGGAAGCGCAGCGGCGCGCCGGGCACCCGCTGCGGGCGGTCGACCGCCCGCACGTCGATCACCTCGCCCGCGGCCGGCACATGGCGGGCGGGCGCGTCGCGCCCGTCGACGGCGAGCCCGCCCACCTCGGTCAGCGGGATGCCGAGCGACTCGACGACGTGCCCGAGCGAGGACGTGCCGTCCGTGGTCAGGGAGAGCACCGCGGTACGGCGGTCGGACGGCAGGAAGAGGCGGAGGCCGGCGGGGATTCTGACGGTCACTTCTGGTCGGTTCACGGCGCCAGGATGCCACCGGCGCGGCGGACCGCCCCGGGCTTTTCCGGCCGCCCCCGCGCCACCGGACCGCGGCCCGTCCGGGCGCCGGCGTCAGCGGTCGGCGATGTCGCCGAGCAGCGGTTTGATGTCGACGACCGGGGTGCCGTCCAGCGCTTCGAGGTCGGTCACCCGCAGCCGCGGCCCGTCCGGGGCCGGCTCGATCGCGGTGACCCGGACGCGGTGCAGCCCGACGGGGTTGGGGCGGTCCGGGGAGCGCGTGGTGAAGACGCCCTGCGGCGCGCGGGCCAGATCGCCCCGCGGGTGCACCACGAGCCGGCCGCGGTCGGCGCGGTCCAGCCAGGTCAGCACGAGGACCTCGGTGCCGGGCAGCAGGCCGCGCAGCCCCTCCGCCATGTCCGGCCGCAGTACCAGCCACGCCTCCGGCGCGCCCTCGTCGCCCTGCCGCGGTGCGTCCTCCCGCGCGACCAGCGGGGATTCGACCCGCCCGATCGGTTCGACGGCGTACATCGCATCGCTCATGCCGCCGAGCCTATGCCGGGGCGGCCCGCCGGGTGACGGATCGTCATCAGCCCCTCAGGCGGTCGGCGTCGGCCACGGCCGCGGCGAACGCCTCGGGGGCCTCCTGCGGGGCGTTGTGCCCGACCCCGTCGAGAACGCGGTGCTCGTACGGGCCGGTGAAGAAGCGCCGGTAGGCCGCGCCGTCGGTCGAGGGCAGGAAGGGGTCGAGGGCGGGGTCCACGGCGATGGCCGGGACGCCGACGGGCGGCCGGGCCGCGAGCAGCCGCTCGTAGCGGTCGTAGCGCCGCTCGCCGTCGGCCAGGCCGAGCCGCCAGCGGTAGTTGTGGACGACGACGGCGGCGTAGTCAGGGTTGTCGAAGGCCGCGGCGGTACGGGCGAAGGTCGCGTCGTCGAACCGCCAGGTGGGCGACGCCTCCTCCCACACCAGCCGGCACAAGTCGTCGCGGTCCTGCGGATTGCGCAGGGCGGCGAGGCCGCGGTCGGTGGTGAAGTAGAACTGGTACCACCAGGTGCGCTCGGCCTTCGGCGGCAGCGGATCGCGCTGCGCCCGGGCGTCGGTGACGAGGTAGCCGCCCGCCGACACCAGGGCCTTGACCCGCTCCGGCCAGAGCGCGGCGACGACGCACGCGGTGCGCGCGCCCCAGTCGAACCCCGCGAGGACCGCCCGGGAGATGCCCAGGGCGTCCATCAGGGCGACGACGTCGACCGCCACCGCGGACTGCTGCGCGTTGCGCGCGGTGGCCGGTGAGCGGAAGGCGGTGCTGCCGTGCCCGCGCAGATACGGCACGATCACCCGGTAGCCCGCCTCGGCCAGCAGCGCGGCGGCGGCGGCGAAGCTGTGGATGTCGTAGGGCCAGCCGTGCAGGCAGATGACCACCGGCCCGTGCGGGGGCCCGGTCTCGGCGTAGCCGACGTCGAGGACGCCTGCCCGTACGCGCTTGAGCGGGCCGAACGCGGGAGGCGCGCCCGGACCGGCCGCCGTGCCCGGTCGGACGGTGGGGTCCGAACCGTCCGGCGCGCCCGGCGCGGCGGCCTGCGCGGTGCCCACGGGTACGGCGGCGGCGCCCAGGCCGAGGCCGACCGTCCTGGCGAAAGTCCGTCTGTCGATCACTGTCCGCACCCTCCGCTCGCGCCCGGCCCCCGCTCCCGCGCGGGGTCCGGGCACAGTCCAGCACGGGCGGCGGCCGCTGCCGCGCACGCGCGCCGGACGCGGCTCGGACGCAGCCGACGCGGGCAGGTGCGCGACGCGGCCGCGGACGGCCGTCAGGTGGTGTACGTGACCGTGACCGGGGCGTGGTCGGACCAGCGTTCCGCGTAGGTCGCCGCGCGCTCCACCACCGCGGTGGCGGCAGCCGCGGCGAGCTTCGGGGTGGCCAGGTGGTAGTCGATGCGCCAGCCGGTGTCGCGGTCGAAGGCCTGGCCGCGGTAGGACCACCAGCTGTACGGGCCCTCCACGCCGGGGTGCAGCTGCCGGACGACGTCCGTCCAGCCGCCCTCCGCGCCGACCAGGTCGGCGACCCAGGCGCGCTCCTCGGGGAGGAAGCCGGAGTTCTTGCGGTTGCCGCGCCAGTTGCGCAGGTCGGCCTCGGCGGGGGCGATGTTCCAGTCGCCGACGACCAGGGCGTGGCCGCCGGCCGCGTCCGCGCGGTCGCGCAGGGCGTCGAGGTAGCCGCGGAATTCGGCCATGAAGCGGTATTTCGCGTCCTGCCGCTCGGTCTCCGCCTCGCCGGTGGGCAGGTAGAGGCTGCCGACGGTGAGGCCGGGGCCGGAGCCGCCGGCCGTGCCGTCGCCCGGCAGGTCGACCTCCAGGTAGCGCCCCGCGGCGTCGAACTCCGCCGAGCCGAAGCCGACGCGCACGGCGGTCGGGGCCACCCGGGAGAGGATCGAGACCCCCGCCCGGCCCTTGGTGGCGGCGGGCGCGTGGTAGGCGTGCCAGCCGTCGGGGTCGCGCAGCTCGCCGGGGAGCTGGTCGGGCTCCGCGCGGACTTCCTGGAGGCAGACGACGTCGGCCGCCGTCCGTTCGAGCCAGGGCAGGAAGCCCTTGCGCGCGGCGGCCCGCAGTCCGTTCACGTTCACGGTGGTCACGATGGTCACCGCAGGGACGATACCTGGCGCCGCCGCCGGCCGGAAAGCGCGGGTCGTACACCTGTGCGGGGAATTGTCCGACCCACCCTCTACGATGGCGGACGTGGAGATCAGGAAGACGCGATACGACGAGCCGGCCGCCGTCCGGCTCAACGAGCTGGTGCAGCAGGAGTACGCCGAGCGCTACGGCGAGGGTGATCTGACGCTGATGGCGGCCGACCACTTCGACCCGCCGCGCGGGCTCTACCTGCTGGCGTACGACGCCGACGGCGAGCCGGTGGCCAGCGGCGGCTGGCGCGCGCAGGACGCCTCGCCGGAGGGGCACGAGGACGGCGACGCGGAGATCAAGCGGATGTTCGTGGTGAAGGAGGCCCGGGGGCGGGGGCTGGCCCGGGCGATCCTCGCCGAGCTGGAGGCGAGCGCCGCCGCGGCCGGGCGGACGCGGATGGTGCTGGAGACGGGGTCGCTGCAGCCGGAGGCGATATCCCTCTACACGTCCTGCGGCTATGTGCCGGTGAAGAAGTTCGGCTACTACCGCCACGAGGAGCTGAGCGTCTGCATGGGCAAGCCGCTCGCCGTCGGGCAGGCCGCTGCCGGCGCCTGAGGAGGCGGGGGCAGGCGGTCAGCGGCGCCGCGAGCCGCGCAGGAAGCGCCCGCACAGCCAGCCGATGACGAACGGGATGAGCAGCGCCAGCCACAGCGGCATGGTGACCTCGGGGATCAGCAGCCGGATCCGCACGTCCTTGGTGTTCTCGAAGATGAAGACGATCGCCAGGACACCCAGGACCAGGACGACGATCCTGCCGGGCGTCAGCCGGCCGCGCAGGCCACCGCGGGACGCCTGGTCGGACTTGTCGGGTGCCATCACGCCCACCTGCCCTCAGCCGGTCCGCTGCGGTCCGCCCGCACTCCCTGCGGCCCATACTCCCCGGCGGACGCGGCCGGCGCCCCCGGCGCGGGCGCGGAGTGCTCCGAACGGGTGAGTGCGGGCGGATCCCGCGGGGTACGGGGAGGCGCCCGCGGCCGTCAGGCGGGCAGCTCCTCGTAGACGGCGAGCACACTGCGCGCCTGCTGCTCGACCTGGTCGGCCACTGGCACCCACCGCGGGCGGTACGCCCGCTCGTACGCCTCGCACCAGGTGTCCACGAGCCGGGCGACCTGCGGGACGTCCGCGACGCGCCGGAGCATCGCGGCGGCCCGCAGCGGGATGCGCTGGGCGAAGACCTCGATGCTGGTCACCCGCGCGGTCGTCATGTCCGGCAGCGGGGCCGCGCCCGGCGGCCGCACCGCCGGGTCCCACTCCGCGGTGAGCGCGGGCCCGAGCCCGACCAGCTCGCGCACGGTGCGCAGCGGCGCGCAGTCCGCGTCCTGGAGGCCCAGCCGCGGGAGCACGGCGTCCAGCACCCGCGCCACGGCCGGCAGGTCGCGGCGCAGCGCGGCCCCCGCCCTGCGCAGGGCGCGGTCCGCGTCGGGGTGCGGGGTGGTGTCCGCGCTGCGGTCGCACGCCCACATCGGCACCTCGACGATCGCCGTCACCCCGCGGTAGCGCTGCGCGTGCACCCATGTGGAGTGCGCGCCGTCGCCGATCCCGGGGTCGCCGCACGGCGGCATGACGTAGACGCCCGGGCCCGGGCTCGGCCACTGGAAGGCGTCGGACGAACCGCTCTCCAGCGGGATGTCCAGCTCCGCCGCGGACTTGCCGATCCGCTCCGGCACCCCCGGCACATCACTGGTGAGCTGCACGAAGCTGCCGCCGACGTCGATCCCGTGCAGCGAGCACTGGAGCACCGGCCGCAGCTCGTCGAGGACGTCGACCAGCGCGCGCGTCTCCGGCAGTGCGGGGCCCGGGCCCGCGCCGCCCGCCGGCAGCCACTCGGGCTGCTCGGCGGTGCAGGGCCGGAAGAAGTGCTCGTAGTGGCCGCGCAGCGTGTACGGGCCGGAGAGCCAGGGCTCGTTGAGGGCGGCGCCGTCCGGGTCGATGCACAGCAGGAAGTGCCAGCTGCTGCCGTCGTCGTCGCCGTCGGCCCGCCGCCGGGCGATCGTGTGGGCGAGCCGCAGGACGGTCGCGCCGCCGACGGCCGCCTCGTTGGCGTGCGGGCCGGCGACGACCAGGACGTTGCGCTCGCCGTGGCCGACCGAGAGCATCAGCAGCGGGCGGCCGGCCCGCGAGGTGCCCACGCTGGCCAGCCGGCAGACCTCGGGATAGCTCAGCGCGATCGCACGCGCACCCGTGGTGATCTCCGTGGTGGTCGGATAGCGCATCCCCGTCATCCCCGTCACCGCAATCCCCCCATCCGGCCCGGGCGCGAAGGCGGGTGTCCCGGGACCGGCTTACGACATCGAGTGCGATCCCGTTAGTACGACACGGCGGTGCGGGGGTGTCAACGGTGCTACCTCGCTTCCAGCGCGGGTGGGGGTGGGGTGGGGCGGGGCGTTGCCCCCGCAGTCCCCGCTGCCGCAGGGGCCCCGCGGGGCACGCGGCGGGTGCGGTCGGCCCCTGCGCGGGGCCGGGGCGAATACGACGTTGCGCGTGCGCGCGGGCGGGTTCCGGGCGGGGGGCGCCCGGGCCCTGCCGCGCGGGTGCGCTTACAGCAATCGAGCGAGCTGCCCTTGCCGGGCGGGCTGGTGGGGGGCCTGCCCCTTGCGCGGGGCGGTACGCGGACGGTCCGGTGGGGGTTCCTCGCGCAGTTCCCCGCGCCCCTAGCGGAGCCGCCCTGCCACCTGAGCCGCACACCTAACCGCGCGTACGCGGGGGTTCCTCGCGCAGTTCCCCGCGCCCCTAGCGGGGCGCCCTGCCACCTGAGCCGCACACCTAACCGCGCGTACGCGGGGGTTCCTCGCGCAGTTCCCCGCGCCCCTGGTGGGGGGGTCAGCTCAGGGGTGGGGGGAAGGTCAGGGTGGAGGTGGAGGTGTCGAGGGTGGCGGGGGTGTTGAGGGGGAGGGTGAGGGTGGGGAGGCAGTGGCCGAAGGGGAGGGATTCGAGGACGGGGACGGACAGCGGGGCGAGGCGGTCGAGGAAGAGGCGGCGCAGGTCGAGGTAGGGGCCGCAGCCCTCCCAGGAGCCGAGGACGATCGCCGCGACGCCGTCGAGCCAGCCGCTGCGCAGCAGTTGGGTCAGGAAGCGGTCCAGGCGGTACGGCTCCTCGCCGGTGTCCTCCAGGAAGAGGATGCCGCCCGCGGCGGACGGGCGGCCGGTGGGCGTACCGAGGTCGGAGGCGAGCAGGCTGAGGCAGCCGCCCATCGTGACGCCCGTGGCCCGGCCGGGCACCAGCGCGGCGGCGTCCGGGGCGTGCAGCACCCGGGCCTCCTCGGGGGTGAAGAGGGTGCGGCGCAGGTGCTCGCGCCCGGCAGCGTCGGCGAGGAAGCCGGGGGTGCCGGGCATCGGGCCGTGCAGGGTCGCCACGTCCAGCCGGGTCGCGAAGGCCTCGTGCAGCACGGTGACGTCGCTGTAGCCCACGAAGACCTTCGGCTCGGCCGCCGCCATCGCGTCCCAGTCGACGAGGTCGGCCATGCGCTGGGTGCCGTAGCCGCCGCGGGCGCAGATCACGGCGGCCAGGTCCGGGTCGCACCAGGCGTCCCGCAGGTCGTCGGCGCGCGCCTGGTCGGACCCGGCGAGGTAGCCGGCGGGGTGGGTGTCGAGGACGTGCGGGGCGAGGACGGGCTCCAGGCCCCACGCGCGCAGCTCCGCGAGCCCCCGCGCGAGCATGTCCGCCGGTACGGGCCCCGCGGGCGCGACGATCCCGACCCGGTCCCCCGGGGCCAGCCTGCGGGGCCGCACGGTCACGGCGTGAGGTCCAGCACCGGCACGTCCGGCGGGCGGAAGCCGAAAACCTGGCCGTAGAGGGACAGTTCCGCCTCCAGGCAGGCCACCAGCGTGTCGAGGCGGCGGAAGCCGTGGCTCTCACCGGGGAAGGCGAGGTAGGCGTGCGGCAGGTCGCGCCCGGCGAGCGCTTCGAGGAAGCGGTCGCACTGCACGGGCGGGCAGATCGGGTCGTCGAGCCCCTGCATGAGCAGGAAGGGCACGGTGATCTGGTCGCTGTGGTGGACGGGCGAGCGGTCGTGGTAGCGCTCGGGCACCTCCAGATGCGGCCCGACGAGGGATTCGAGGTACCAGGCCTCGAAGTCGTGGGTCTCGCCGCCCGCCGGCGACCAGCCCGCGAGGTCGAGGATCGGGTAGCTGATCGCGCCGCACGCGAAGGTGGACACGGTGGTGAGGGCGGCCGCGCTGGTCCAGCCGCCCGCGCTGCCGCCGCGGATCGCCAGCCGCGCGGGGTCGGCGGCGCCCTCGGCGACCAGGCCCTCGGCGACGGCGACGCAGTCCTCGACCTCCACGACGCCCCACTGCTCGCGCAGCCGGTTACGGTAGGCGCGGCCGTAGCCGGTGGAGCCGCCGTAGTTGACCTCGACGACACCGATGCCGCGCGAGGTGAAGTAGGCGACCTCCAGGTCGTAGACCATCTGCGTGCGGCTGGTGGGCCCGCCGTGCACCCAGATCGCGTACGGGGCCGGGCCGTCGGCCGTGTGCTCCGGATTGCGCGGCGGGTAGACGTGGGCGTGCACGTCGCGGCCGCCGGGGCCGGTGAAGACGCGGGCCTCGGGCTCGGGCAGGTAGGCCGGGTCGACGGCGTCGTGGTGCAGTGCGGTGAGCGCGGTGACCTCGGCGGCGGGGGCGGCGGGGGTGTGCACGATCTCGTGGGCGCTGCGGGCGCTCGCCGCGATGCCGACGACCCGGCCGCCCGCGACGGCGAGGGTCGGGGTCCACTCCGTCCAGTGGCCCTGCGGCTGCGTCAGCTCCCCGCTGCCCGGGTCGAGGATGCCCAGCCGCTGGGCGCCGACGCCGTGCAGCACGGCGATCGGGCCGTCCGGAAGGGGCGCGAACCAGCGCAGCCCGATCCGCCACAGCGGCCCCGCCTGCTCCTCCTCGCACGGGCACAGGTTGACCGCCTCGCCGCTGTCCGGGTCGACGCGGTGCAGATTCCACCAGCCGGTGCGGTCGGTCGCGGCCAGCAGCGTGCCGTCCGCGGCCCATTCGACCTGGGCGACGGATTCCTCGGGCCCGCCGACGAGGGTGCGGGCGGGGCCCAGCGTGCCGTCGCCGCGGACGTCGGCGAGGCGCAGCTCGGTGCCGTCCCAGGGCATGCGCGGGTGGTCCCAGCCGATCCACGCGGCCCGCCCGCCGTCCGGCGACAGCCGCAGGCCCGTGACGAAGCGGTGCTCGACGGGGCCCATCTCGCGTACGGCGGCGCGGTCCTCGGCCGCCGAGCCGTCGAGCGGCACCGCGGCGTGCAGCCGGCGCAGGTCCGCGGGGCCCTCGCCGGTGAATTCCTCCAGCACCGCCCAGACCTCGCCGCGCTCGGCGTGCACGACGGGCTCGGCCCAGCGCAGCCCACCGCCGACGGCGGAGACCGGGCTGAGCGGGTACGGCTGCTCGCCGGGGCGGTCCGGGCGGAAGGCGTAGAGGCGCTGGTCGGCCTGGTGGGTGAAGACGACGAGCGGCTCGCCGCCGACGACCGCGCCGCCCCACGGGGTGCCGCCGTATTCCATGACGCGGTTGCGGACGTTCCAGGGCGCGGGCAGCGGGCTTTCCTCGGTGCCGTCAGGGCGCCGCCGGACGAGCGCGCGGCGGCCGCCCTCGGCGGGGCGCGGCGCCGTCCACCACAGCTCGGCGCCGACCGTGCCGAGGTCGTCGGGCCGGCCGTCGTGGGACGCGGCGGTCGCCGCGTCGATCGGCGAGGCCCACTCCCCGTAGCTGCCGCTCATACGGTCCCCTCCTCGGTCGTTCCGGTCCCGCGCAGGAACCGGTCCAGGACGCGCACCCCGAAGTGCAGCGCGTCCACGGGCACGCGCTCGTCCACCCCGTGGAAGAGCGCCTGGTAGTCGAAGCCGGGCGGCAGCCGCAGCGGCGAGAAGCCGTAGCCGGTGATGCCCAGCCGGGAGAACTGCTTGGCGTCGGTGCCGCCGGTCATGCAGTACGGCACCACGTGCGCGTCCGGGTCGAAGTGCAGCAGCGCCTCGCGCATGGCGGCGAAGGCGGGCGAGTCGACGGGCGCGGTGAGCGGCACCTCGTGGTGGTGGTAGGCCCACTCGACGTCGGGGCCGGTCAGCTCGTCCAGGGTGGCGCGGAATTCCTCCTCACCGCCGGGCACGACGCGGCCGTCGATGTGCGCGGTGGCGCTGCCGGGGATCACGTTGACCTTGTAGCCGGCGTCCAGCATCGTCGGGTTGGCGCTGTTGCGTACGGTCGCCCGGACGAAGTGGGCGGACGCGCCGAGCCGGTCGAGCAGCCCGTCGGGGTCGGCGAGGTCGGCGGGGCCCGCGGTGATGCCCTGGAGGGCGGCCAGTTCGACGAGCGCGGCCTCGACGGTGGGGGTGAGCCGGACCGGCCAGCGGTGCTCGCCGATGCGCGCGACGGCGGCGGCGAGCCGGGCCACCGCGTTGGCGTGGTTGATCCGGGAGCCGTGGCCCGCGGTGCCGCGCGCGGTGAGCTTCAGCCACGAGGTGCCGCGCTCCCCGGCCGCGACCGGGTAGATGCGCAGCGGCTCGCCGTCCGGGCCGTCCCCGGCGTGGAAGGTGTAGCCGCCGGATTCGCTGACGCCCTCGGTGCAGCCCTCGAAGAGCGCGGCGTGCTCGGCGGCGAGGAAGCCCGAGCCGTAGGCGGCGCTGTCCTCCTCGTCGGCGGTGAAGGCGAGCACGATGTCCCGTGCGGGGCGCTGCCCGGTCCTGGCCCAGGAGCGGACGACGGCGAGCGTCATGGCGACCGCGTTCTTCATGTCGATGGCGCCGCGGCCCCAGACCACCCCGTCGCGGATCTCGCCGGAGAAGGGGTGCACGGTCCAGTCGGCGGGCTCGGCGGGCACCACGTCGAGGTGGCCGTGCAGCAGCAGCGCGTCCGCGCCGGGGTCCGTCCCGGCCAGGCGCGCGACGACGTTGCTGCGGCCGGGCGCGCACTCCAGGATCCGCGGCTCGATCCCGGCGCCGGCCAGCTGCTCGGCGACGTATTCGGCGGCGGGGCGCTCGTTGCCGTCGCCACCGCCGCGGTTGGTGGTGTCCAGCCGGATCAGATCGCTGGTGAAGCGCTCGACCTCGGCGAGCGCGGTGTCGTCCACGCCGCCGGGTCCCGTCCGGACCGCCCCCCGTGCCTGCTCAGCCATGCCGCTCCCGCTCCTGTCTGACGGTACGCCGCCGTTGCCCCGCGGCCGGGTCAGCCGTACTGCTCCTCCACCGCCTGCGACACCAGTGTCGTGACGGCCTTGAACGCCCGCAGCGCGGCGTACATCGTCGGCAGGGTGTAGGCGACGCGCCGCTCGCCGGTGCGCTCGACGCCGGGGACCGCGGTCGCCGCCCCGACCAGGTGCCAGGCGTCGAACTCCAGCTCGACCGTGAACGGCCCGGCCTGCACGGGCTCGTGGCGTACGGCGAGGGCCGCGGCCTGCTCGGCGGCGGCGCGGATGTCGGCGGCGGTCCTGGCGGGCGGCCGGCAGACCGCGGCGTACCGCGAGACGTAGTCCTTGACGGCGACCGTGCGGGCCTGGGGGGCGTACGAGCGGGCGTCGAGGCCGGTGCGGTCGTCGCCGGTCACGAGGATCACGGGGACCCCGTACTCGGCGACGACCAGCGCGTTGAGCCGGCCCTCGCTCGCGGGCTCGCCGTCGACCCACACACCCGTGATCGAGTTGGCCAGGTAGGTGTGGGCGAGGACGCCCTCGGTGCCGGCGCCCGTGTGGTAGCCGACGAAGGCGATGCCGTCGACGTCACCGTGCTGGACGCCCTCGACCATGGACAGCTCCTTGTGCCGTCCGGTAAGCATCTGCGCGCGCTCGTCCAGCTGCTCCAGCAGCAGGTTGCGCATCGTCCAGTGGGCTTCGTTGACGAGCACCTGGTCCACGCCGGCGTCGAAGAAGCCCGCGACGGCGGCGTTGACGTCCGAGGTGAACATGTGGCGGCAGCGCTGCCACTGCTCGGTGCCGGGGAGCACGTCGGCCGGCCAGGTGACGCCGGTGGCGCCCTCCATGTCGGCCGAGACGAGGATCTTCCGCATGCGAGGTCACACTACGCGGCCATCCCCGCGACCAGCCACTGCGACGGCACCTCGATCCGTACGCCGTCGGGGCGGAACTCCGCGGTCGCCAGCGGCTCCTCGCCCGCGGCGAGCACCGTGAGGCCGGCGGCGGCGAAGTAGCCGGGCACCGCGGCGTCCTCGACCTCGCCCGGCGCGATGCCGTGCGCGAGGACGGCGCCGAGCCGCGGCGGCGGCCCGCCGGGGCCCTGCGCGAGGCCCATGAGCACGCCCTTGGCGGCCTCGGCCAGTTCCACCGCGAAGACCCGTCCGCGGCGGCCGGTGAGGGTGGCTATCCCGTCGACCAGCCGGCTGCGGTCGGCGGGCTCGCACTGGTGGAGGACGCCGCGCAGGTAGACGTTGGCGTCGCCCAGCTCGTCGTGCAGGGCCCGCACCGCGTCGGTGTCGACGCCGTCGAGCTGCTGGTAGGCGGCCAGCCCGCGCGGGTCGTCGCGAGCGGCGCGGGCGACGGCCGCGTGCGCGAGGTCGACGCCGACGACCCGGCGGTAGCGGCCGGCCAGGTAGCGGGTCAGGGTGCCGTTCCCGCAGCCGAGGTCGACAACGGGCAGGCCGGGGTCGAAGTGCGCGGCGAAGCGGTCCGCGTGCCCGGCCACCGTCAGTTCCGGCTCCGCGTCCCAGAAGACGCCGCCGGGCCCGTCGGGGGCCTGCTCCCAGAAGCTCTCCCACGCCTTCGCGTACCTGCCGGAGACGTTCACGCGACCACACTCCCCACGCCGTGATGCTGCCGGAATTGCCACGGGTGCGGGCGGGCGGGCCCTGCCGCCTGCGCAAGGACTACGGAAGGGCCTGCTCGAACCACACCGTCTTGCCCCGCGCGGAGCGGCTGGTGCCCCACTCGCGCGCGAGCCTGCTCACGATCCGCACCCCGCGCCCGCCTTCGTCCTCGGGACCCGCGCTGAGCAGCACCGGCACCCCGTGGTCGTCGTCGGACACCTCCACCAGCAGGGCGTCCGCCCGCACCATCCGCAGCCGTACGGGCCCGTCGTGCGCATGCCGTACGGCGTTGGTGACGACCTCGCCGACCAGCAGCTCCGCGGTCTCGGCGGCCTCGGCCAGCCCCCACTCGCGCAGCCGCCCGCGCACCAGCGAGCGGGCCCGGGCGACCTCGCGCGGCTCGGCGGCCAGTTCCCACTCGGCGACGTCGGAGCGCGGGATGCCGTTCAGCCGGGCCATCAGCAGGGCGACGTCGTCGGCCCGGCCGCCGCGCCGGTTCAGGGCGCGGATGACGGTGTCGCACGCGGTGTCCATGGACGCGGCCGGGTGCGCGGCGCTCTCGCACAGCGCGGCCAGGCCCGTCCCGATGTCCTGCCCGCGCACCTCGACGAGCCCGTCGGTGCACAGCACCAGCCGGTCGCCGGGCGCGACGGGGAGGCGCACCGTCTCGAAGGGCACCCCGCCGACGCCGAGCGGCGCACCGGTCGGCAGCTCCAGCAGCTCGCTGCGGCCGTCGGCGGCGCGCACCAGCACCGGGGGGATGTGCCCGGCGTTGGCGATCTCCACCTCGGACTCCACCGGGTCGTACACGGCGTACAGGCACGTCGCCAGGTACTGCTCGCCGAGCCGCTGCGCGAGGTCGTCGAGATTGCGCAGCAGTTGCGCGGGCGGCAGGCCGAGCTGCGCCATGGTCTGCACGGCGGTGCGGAACTGGCCCATCATCGCCGCGGAGTTCAGCCCGTGGCCCATGACGTCGCCGACGACCAGCGCGAGCCGCGAGCCGGGCAGCTTGACGGCGTCGAACCAGTCGCCGCCGACCCGGCCGAGCCGGGTGCCGGGCAGGTAGCGGGTGGCCACGTCGCAGCCGGGCATCCGCGGCGGGATGTGCGGCAGCATGCTGTCCTGGAGGGTGTCGGCGACGTTCTCCTGGTACGTGTACATGCGCGCGTTGTCGAGCACGAGCCCGGCGCGGGCGGCCAGCTCGGCGCCGGTGACGCGGTCCATGTCGTCGAACGGCGGCCGCTCGCGGTGCCGCAGCAGGATCATGAAGCCCAGCACCACGTCGCGCGCCTTGAGCGGCACCACCAGCATGGAGCGGTGGGTGATCAGCGGGCTGATGTCGCGCTTGGGGAACTGCTCGGCGATGGCGCGGCCCAGCTCCTCGCCGATCCGCGGGACGAGCACCGGCTCGCCGGTGGTCATGCACTGGAAGAAGGGGGTCTGCGCGGGGAAGGGCATCGACTCGCCGACCGGCACCACGTCGTCCCAGCGGCCCGGCTCGTCGGTGTGCTCGACCGCGACGCGATACCACATGGTGGTGACGTCCGGCGGCCCGTCCGGGAAGCCCTCGCCCGCGAGCACCTGCTCGCGCAGGTACGTGCCCGCGACGTCCGTGAAGCGCGGCACGACCGCCTTGCTGACCTCCTCGACGGTACGGGCCAGGTCCAGCGAGGTGCCGATCCGGCGACTCACCTCGTTGAGGAATTCCAGGTGCTCGCGCACCGCCACGTACTCCAGGTCCGGCGCCAGGTCGTCGGCCGGTACGGACCGCGGGTCGGCCGCGGCCGCCTGCTCCGCGGCCCGCCGCCGGGCCAGCCGCTCGGCGCGGCGCGGCACGCCCCAGTCCGGCGTGACGGGGACCCGGTCGTGGCGGCTGATCTCCAGCACCGGGTAGCCCAGCTCCAGCACCTGCGCCACGACCCGGGCGCCGTCCAGCGGGTTCATGCCGGGCAGGATCTCCGGCAGCTGCCTGGCCAGCTCGTCGGCCTCGGCGAATTCGGTGTGCAGGGCGAAGCCGGGCGCGACGCGCGGGGCCGCCCCCGCGCCCTCCTCGGGATCCGCGGCCCCGGCGTCCGGCAGCGCGCGCAGCAGCGGGGCGGCGTCCGCGGCCAGCACCAGCAGCCGTTCGGGCCCGGGGCCGGCCAGTGGGTAGGCCCACCACAGCACGTCGAGCGCCTCGCCCGCCGCGGGCTTCTCGCCGAAGAGCCGCGCCCGCCCCGCGGTGGGGTAGGGGCCCGCGCCGTCCAGCGGGTCGTCGAGGTCGCCCAGGCCGCCGAGGTCGCCGAAGCCCGCGCGGCCGCCGGTCGGGTACGCCGGGCCGCCCGGCGGCGGCTCGGGCGCCACGCCCTCCAGTGCGCCGGCCACGGGCAGCAGGTCGGCGGCGGGGCGTCCCACGGCCTCGACCCGGGAGGGGCCGAAGAGCCGGCACGCCCCCGTACTCCAGTGCGACACCCGGCCGGCGGCGTCCACGACGATCACCGCGAGCGGGATCCGGCCGGAGAAATCCGGCGGAATACGGGCGTCCATGGTCGGCTGGGCTCCTTCCCCCGGCAGCCGCGGATCCCGTCCCGGCAGGTGGGGCCACCCGTACGGCGCAAGAACTGCGATGCCGGTACCACGGTACGACCGGTACGGTGTGGCGCGGGCCGCAACTGCTGAATCCGGCGTACGCCCGCGCGCGGGCAACCGCGCGCGTCGTGCTAGCGTCCGAAGCCTGTGTTCGACTCCGATCCGGGCCTGCGAAGCGTCGGGGTCCGACCCCGCCGGAAAGCCGCCCGGCCGGGGCAACGCAACCGCCCGCTACCGGAAGAGGCCTTGTGACGACCTGGCAGCCTGCGCGGGTTTCCGCTTCGCGGAAACCCAGGGACCTGTCGCGCCGCGTGAACGTACGCCATCCGGTCGTCGTGGCCACCGCGGTGGCCGCCGTACTTCACCTGCTCTGGGCCTTCTACCTGGCCAAGGACTCCGGCGACATGGCCGCGCAGTATGCGTGGACCGACTTCATACGGGCCCACCCGTCGGCGTCGTACAACTTCTCCTGGTACGGCGGGATGCACCCCGCCTCCTACAGCATCCTCTCGCCGTACATCATGGCCGCGCTGGGGGTGCGGACGACGGCGGTGATCGCCGGCACGCTGTCGGCGACGGTGGGCGCGGCGCTCCTGGTCCGCAGCGGAATCCGGCGTCCGATGGTGCCGGTGCTGTGGACGACGTTCGCTCTTTGGTGTGACGTCGTCTCCGGCCGGGTCACCTTCGCGCTCGGCATGCTCTTCGCGATGGTCGCCACGCTGGTGCTCTTCCCCGCCGCGCAGAATCTGCGGGGCCGCTCCCCGCAGCTGGCCACCGCGGCGGCCATGACGGGGCTGGCCACGATGTGCAGCCCGGTGGCGGGGCTGTTCGTCCTGGTGCTGGCGGCCGCGCTGTTCCTGACCGGGCGCCGGGTCGACGCGTACGTGCTGACCGCGGTGCCGCCGCTGGTCGTCGGCGCGACCTCGCTGCTCTTCCCCTTCTACGGGGTGCAGCCCTTCGCCTGGTACTTCGCGATCATCCCGTTCGCCATCGCCGTCGTCACCGCGCTCGTGGTGCCGCGGCAGTGGCGGGAGGTCCACGCCGGCTCCTGGCTCTACGCCGCCGGCGTCGCGCTGACCTGGATCATCCCCTCCCCCATCGGCAGCAACGTCGAGCGCCTCGCGCTGCTCTTCGGCGGCACGGTGATGCTCCTCGTGGCCCGCGACAGCAAGTGGACCGGCTACCGGCTGGTGGCCCTGTGGCTGGCCTTCGCGGGCGTCGCGGCCTGGCAGATCACCAAGCCGATCATCGACCAGGTCAACACCACCGCCGTCACCTCCACGGTGCGGCACGCCCCGCCGCTCATCGCCGAGCTGCAGAAGGTCCAGGCCGACCGCGGCCGCGTCGAGGTCGTCCCGCTGCGCTCCCACTGGGAGGCGTCGGGCCTGTCCCCGTACGTCAACCTGGCCCGCGGCTGGAACCGGCAGGCCGACGTCGAGCGCAACCCGCTCTTCTACGACGGCACGCTCAACGCCGACTCGTACAAGGCGTGGCTGGAGCACTGGAGCGTCTACTACGTCGTGCTGCCCGCCGACGAGCCGGACGGCGCGGCCGTCGCCGAGGCGAAGATCGTCCGCTCCGCCCCGGAGTGGCTGCACCCGGTGTGGAGCGACCCGAACTGGCAGGTCTTCAAGGTCGCCGGCGAGGTCGAACCACTCGCCGACCCGCCGGCCACCGTCGAGGAGGCCGGGCCGGCCGAGCTGACCGTCTCCATGCCGAACGCCGGCAGCGTGCTGCTGAGGATCCCGTGGTCGCCGGTGCTCGGGATCGAGGGGGCGAAGGACAACCAGCACGGGTGCCTTGCCGCCGACGGCGAGTGGACCCGCCTCTACGTGCCAGCCGCCGGCACGTACCGTATCGGCGGCTCCTACACGGACATCCGGGGCACCCAGTGCCCCAAGCCCAGCTGATCTGCTGCGCAGGGCGGTAAGCCGGGGGCGCGGGGAACTGCGCGAGCAACCACCCACCGGCCGGTGGTCCGTTACGGACCGAACTGCCCCTTCGGGCCGGTGACGACGTGACGGCACGTCGTGGCTGGTCGCGCAGTTCCCCGCGCCCCTAAAAACGCTCACCCGGCGCGGCAAGCGCTAGCGCTGAGAGCTAATCCGGGTGGCCGAGCTGGAGGTCGCGTTCGGTGCGGCCGCCGCCCGCGACCTGGAGGACGGTCGCCACCGGCGGGTAACCCGCCGCGATGACGGTGTACTCCCCGGCCGCCAGGTCGACGAAGCGGAAATTGCCGTCGGGGCCGGTCGTGACGGAGTCGACGACGTTGCCCGCCGCGTCCAGCAGGGTCACGCGCGCGTCCTCGACCGTGCGGCCGCCGGGCGCGCGGACGGTGCCGCGCAGGACCGCGCCGCCCGCCAGCTCGACGTCCTGCCGGGTCTCGCGGGAGGCCTGGACGGTGACGGGGAGCGCGGCGGGCCGGAAGGCGGGGGCGCTCGCGGCCAGCGTGTACTCGCCGGCGACCAGTTCGGCCAGGACGTACTCGCCCTCCCGGCCGCTGCGGGCGGTGCCCACGACGTCGCCGCGGACATCGGTGAGGGTCACGACGGCCTCGCGCACCGGTGTCCCGTCGGCGGTGCGCACCGCGCCGGCCAGGCGCCCCGCGCCGCCGAGGACGACGTCGAGGTCGACCGGGTGCTCCCCGACGGTGACGCTGACCGCCTGCGGCTGGTGCCCGCCGGCCGCGGCGATGAGGACGTAGCTGCCCCCGCCGGGCGCACTGAGCGCGAAGCGGCCGTCCGTCGCGGTGGCGCCGCGGCCGACCTGCCGCCCGGTGCCGTCGATGAGGGTGAGCGCGGCGAGGCCGACCCCGCTGCCGTCGGAGTGCTGGACCGTGCCGCACACGGCGACCCCGCTGTGCGGCGGGGCGGCGAACGGGACCGACCGGGCGCCGGGCAGTGACGGGCCGCCCGCCGTACCGTCGAGATACTCGGCGGCGGGGCCGTCGTACGCGGGGGTGGCGGTCGCGGCCCCGGGGCCGTGCTGGGTGACCAAGGGTTTCTCCTTGAGCAGGAAGGCGAAGAGGAAGCCGAGTACGAGCACCGGCACCAGGTAGAGGAAGATCCGGGGCATGGCCTCGGCGTAGGCCCGGATGTAGCCGTCGCGCACCGCCGCGGGCAGGGTGCGGACGAGTTGCGGGGTGACCGACTGCGGGTCGGGCAGCCGGGCGCCGTGCGGCAGTTCGGCGGCGAGGCGCGTGCCGAGCCGGTTGGCCAGGAGCGTGCCGAAGATCGCGGCGCCGACGGAGCCGCCGATCTGCCGGAAGTAGTTGTTGGCGCTGGTGGCCGCGCCGATGTCGGAGGGCTGCACGGAATTCTGCACGGCGAGCACCAGCACCGGCAGCACCATGCCGATGCCGAGGCCGAGCACGGCCATGTAGACGCTGTACGTGACCTGCGGGGTGTTCGCGTCCATGAGCGACAGCAGCCACATGCCGGCCGCGGACAGCGCGCCGCCCAGGACGGGGAAGATCTTGTACCGCCCGGTGCGGCTGATGAGCTGGCCGCCGGCGATCGAGGCGACGACGACGCCGAGCATCATCGGCAGCATGAGCAGGCCCGAGCTGGTGGCGCTCGCGCCGTCGACCATCTGCAGGAAGGTCGGCAGGTAGCTGGCGGCGCCGAAGAGGGCGACGCCGACGACGCAGCCGATGAGGGCCGTGACGTTGAAGACGCCGTCCCGGAAGAGCCGCAGCGGGATGACGGGCTCGGCCGCGTACCGCTCGACGACCAGGAAGAGCAGCGCGCAGGCCGCGGCGCCCGCGCCCAGGCCCAGGATCTCCCGGGAGCGCCAGCCGTACGTGGAGCCGCCCCAGGTGGTGAGCAGCACCAGGCAGGTGGAGCCGGCGGCGAGCAGCAGCGCGCCCAGCACGTCCAGCTTGGGGCGCGCGGCCGGCTTGGGCAGCTTCAGTACCAGCGCGATGACGGCGAGGGTGACCAGGCCGAAGGGGATGTTGATCGCGAAGCACCAGCGCCAGGAGGCGTGGTCGGTGAAGAACCCGCCGAGCAGCGGCCCTGCGACCGAGGCGAGCCCGTAGGCGGCGCCGATGGCGCCCATGTAGCGCCCGCGCTCCCGGGGCGGCACGATGTCGGCCATGATCGCCTGGACGCCGATCATCAGCCCGCCGCCGCCGATGCCCTGGACGGCGCGGAAGGCGATCAGCTCGTTCATCGAGCGCGACCAGGCCGCCAGCGCGGAGCCGACGACGAAGGTCAGGATCGCGAACTGGAAGACGCCCTTGCGGCCGAAGAGGTCGCCGAGCTTGCCGTAGATCGGCAGGCCGATGGTGGACGCCAGCAGGTACGCGGTGACGACCCAGGACATCTTGTCGAGGCCGTGCAGCTCGCCGACGATCTTGGGCAGCGCGGTCGCCACGATCATCTGGTCGAGCGCGGCCAGCAGCAGGGCCAGCATCAGGCCCAGGAAGACCAGCCGGACCCGGCGCGGTGCCAGGTCGACCGGCGCGGCCCCTTGCGGTGCTTCAGCCTCGTCCCCGGTCTCCCGCACGGGTCCGCCGCCCGCGGGGGCCAGTACGACCGCGGTGTCCTCCGGCGTGTCCCCGGCGATCACCGCCGCCTGCCGCGGGACGGGGCTGCGGGCCCCGCCCGGCTGCCCGTCCTCCTCCGCCCTGCCGGCTGCGCCGTCCTTGGCCAGTGCCGCCGTCCGCGCCGTGAGCGCGCTGCCTGCCACCCGTCACTCCCCTCGTCACACCTGCTCCGCCACCGTCTCCGCCATGAGGCGACAACGAAGCAGGGGCGCGGCGATTCTCAGGAAGTAGGCAAAACCACCCGTATCAGTGAAAGATCGCGAAACCGGTCGAGTGACAGGCGGGACAGAACGCCCCGGCGGGCGTTCAGCTGCCGGTCTCGACCTCGGCGGCGAACTTCGCGAGGATCTCGTCGTAGATGCGGTTCAGCCCCTTGGGCGCGAAGGTGCGCTCGAAGAAGCCGCCGATACCGCCGGCGCCCTGCCAGCGGGTCGTGGCGACGACCTTGCTGCGCCCGGCGCCCGCCTCGGTCACCGTCCAGGCGGTCGTCATGCTGGAGTTGCGGTCGCTCTCCAGCAGCTGCCGCTCGGCGGGCGCGGTGACGTCCAGCAGGCAGTCGCGCACCCGCTTGCTCGTGGCCTGGAGCCGCCAGTGCACCAGCGTCCCGGCACCCTTGCCGCCCTCGCGCACCTCGTACTCGCTGAACTGCTCAGGCAGCACGCGGCCGCGGGTGCCCGCGTAGTCGGCGAGCGCGGCGTAGACGCGCTCCGGCTCCGCGGCGACGACCCGCTCGGTGGTGGCCTCGACCAGCGCCATTGATTCTCCTCGGTCCGTGTCCGTGCGCGCTCTTCGTGCGACGCGCCGCACAAGCCAACCACACCTGATTTTCGAATCTGTGTTCTATTGTGGAGGAGAACGGCACACCGGACGACCGCAGGGAGGGCGCCATGCGCTGGGAACAGCTGGGCCGGGAGGACGCGACGGCCGCGCTCTTCGGCACCGACGCGGTGACCCGCCGCTTCGACACGCCCGAATTCCGCGGCATCACCTTCCACGAGGTGCGCGCCCGCTCGATCCTGAACCGGGTGCCGGGCGCGTCGCGCATGCCCTTCGAGTGGACGGTGAACCCCTACCGCGGGTGCAGCCACGCGTGCGTCTACTGCTTCGCGCGCAAGAGCCACAGCTATCTGGACCTGGACACCGGGCTGGGCTTCGACACCCAGATCGTGGTGAAGACCAACGCGCCGGAGCTGCTGCGCCGCGAGCTGGCCGCGCCGCGCTGGCGCGGCGAGCATGTCGCGATGGGCACCAATGTCGACTGCTACCAGCGGGCCGAGGGCCGCTACCAGTTGATGCCCGGCATCCTCGCGGCGCTGCGGGACCGCGCCAACCCCTTCTCGATCCTCACCAAGGGTTCGCTGATACTGCGCGACCTGGAGCTGGTGCGGCAGGCCGCACGCGTCACCGAGGTGTCCATCGCGCTGTCGGTCGGCTTCCTGGACGGCGAGCTGTGGCGCAGCGTGGAACCGGGCACGCCTTCCCCCCAGACGCGCCTGGCGGTCTGCCGCACCCTCGCGGAGAACGGGATACCGGTGTCGGTGCTGATGGCGCCGGTGCTGCCCTTCCTCAGCGACTCGCCGGAGCAGTTGCGCGCGACGGTGCGGGCCGTCGCCGCGGCCGGGGCCGGGTCCGTGACCCCGCTGGTGCTGCACCTGCGGCCCGGCGCCCGCGAGTGGTACATGGCGTGGCTGGCCCGCGAGCACCCGCATCTCGTACGGCGCTACGAGGTGATGTACGCGGGCGGGGCCTACGCGCCGACGTGGTACCAGCGCCGGATCACCCGCCAGGTGCACGAGTTCGCCGCGGAGGTCGGCTGCGGCCCGGCCGGCGGCTTCCGCAGGCCGGCGGCGGACCGCGGGGCCGTACGGGAGCGGGAGCCGGCACGGGAGCCGGAGCCCGTGCGGGAGCGGGATCACGGCGAGCCCGGCGACACCCAGCTGACGCTGCTCTGATCCCGCCGGGCGGGCGCGGGTCCGGCCCGTACGCGCGCCACGGGGGCGTACGTACGGCGGCCCGCGCCCGTACGGGAACCGCGCTCATCTGTCGGCGGCCCAGATCACATGCGCGCGGGGGTGGCGCTTAAGTTACTCGCCGGTTACTCTCGAAAGCACCGTGCACGGCGGCCTGGTGACGCAGCCGCCGGGCACCGCACGACCACGTTCGGTCCGGCATCATCGCGGCCCGGCCCCGGGACAGGGCCGGCCAGGTCTCCCGCGGGCGCGCCCCCACCACACCGGCTGCCCCGCGACTCCACCCACCCTCATCCCGCCGTGCGCGCCGCGGCGCGCCCGCGCTTCCCAGCGTCTGGAGTCACGCGATGTCCCGTCCCTCCGCACCCGAATCACCCGAGTCACCTGCGTCACCCGCACTCACCGCCCCCGCCGCGCAGCCCGGCGCCGGCTCGCCCGCCGCTCCCCTCTCCGTCGTCGCCGTCGTGGGCCTGGGCACCATGGGCACCGGTATCGCCGAGGTCATGGCCCGGGCCGGCCACGAGGTCGTCGGCATCGACACCGACCCCGGCGCCGCCCGCCGCGCGGTCACCGCCCTGGAGCGCTCGACGGCCCGCGCGGTGGAGCGCGGGCGCTGCACCGCGGACGAGCGGGCCGACGCGCTCGCCCGCTTCCGCACCTTCCCCGACCTGCGGGCGTCCGCGGCCGCCGACCTGGTCGTCGAGGTGGTCGACGAGCGCTACGACATCAAGCGGGAGGTCATCACGGCACTGGACCGGCTGGCCAAGCCGGAGGCGATCCTCGCGACCGGCACCAACGCGCTGTCCGTGACCCGCCTCGCGGCCGAGACCGGCCGCCCCGACCGGGTGCTCGGCCTGCACTTCTTCGCGCCCGCGCCGGCCATGAAGCTGGTCGAGGTCGTCTCCACCGTGCTGACCTCGCCGCAGACCACGGAGGCGGTCACCGCGCTGGTGCGCAGCCTCGGCAAGGAGCCGGTCCCGGTCGGCGACCGGCCCGGTTTCATCGCCGACGGCCTGCTCTTCGGCTACCTCAACCAGGCAGCCGCGATGTTCGAGGCGCGCTACGCGACCCGGGAGGACATCGACGCGGCGATGCGGCTGGGCTGCGGCCTGCCGATGGGCCCGCTCGCACTGCTGGACCTGATCGGCATCGACACCGCCACGACCGTGCTGGACGCGATGTACGAGGCGACCCGGGACCGGCTGCACTCCCCCGCGCCCGTGCTGCGCCAGCTCGCCGCGGCGGGACTGCACGGCCGCAAGTCGGGCCGCGGCTTCTACCGCTACGAGGCGCCGGGCAGCTCCGCGGTCGTGCCCGAGCCCCGCGCCCCGGAGGGTGCGGCGGCGCCCGCCGTCCGCGGGCGCGAGGTCCGCACCGTGGGCGTGGCCGGGTCCGGAACGATGGCGACGGGCATCGCCGAGGTCTTCGCCAAGGCGGGCTTCCCGGTGCGGCTGGCGGCGCGCAGCCCGGAGAAGGCCGAGCGGGCGGTCGCCCGGGTCGCGGCGGCGCTGGACCGCGCGGTGACCAGGGGGCGGCTGGACGCCGGGCAGCGGGACGCCGCGGTCGCGCTGGTGACGCCCGCCGTGTCGTACGACGACCTGGCGGAGGCCGACCTCGTGGTGGAGGCGGTGGCCGAGGACCTCTTCGTCAAGCAGGAGCTCTTCCGGACGCTGGACAAGGTGTGCCGGCCCGGCGCGGTGCTGGCCACGACGACGTCCTCGCTGCCGGTGGTGGCGATCGCCCGGGCGACCGGGCGCCCGCAGGACGTCGCCGGGATGCACTTCTTCAACCCGGCGCCGGCCATGAAGCTGGTCGAGGTCGTCTCCACCGTCCTGACCGGCGACGACGTGCGCGCCACCCTGCACGAGGTGTGCGCGAAGGTCCGCAAGCACCCGGTGGACTGCGGCGACCGGGCGGGCTTCGTCGTCAACGCGCTGCTCTTCCCGTACCTGAACAACGCCGTGAAGATGCTCCAGGACCACTACGCGAGCGTGGAGGCGATCGACGCGGCGATGAAGCTCGGCGGCGGCTACCCGATGGGGCCCTTCGAGCTGCTGGACGTGGTGGGCCTGGACGTGTCGCTGGCGATCGAGCAGGTGCTGCACGACGAATTCCGCGACCCGGGCCTGGCGCCCGCGCCGCTGCTGGAGCATCTGGTGTCCGCGGGGTGCCTGGGCCGCAAGACCGGCCGCGGCTTCCGCGAGTATGCCCGCCGCTGAGCGCCCCGGACGCCCCCGCCCGACCCCCGCCCGGGACACCGGCCCTCCCGCCCGGAGCTGGGGCTCTTTTCCCCCGGGTGCCGGGCGGGGCGGTCCGCCGTGTTACGTTCCCCACATGCCCCAGTCCGCGAAGTCCGGCGTCCCCGAGGGCGGACACGTCCCCCGTGCCGCCGCCCAGCGGCAGCGCGTACGGCAGGATCTGGCGGCGGCCGCGATGCACCTGTTCGCCACGCAGGGCTACGAGGCCACGACGGTCGACGAGATCGCCGCCTCGGCGGGCGTGGCGCGGCGCACCTTCTTCCGGCACTTCCGCTCCAAGGAAGAGGCGATCTTCCCCGACCACGACGACACCCTGGTGCGCGTGCAGGCGGTGCTGGACTCCGCCGACCCGCACGAACACCCGCTGGACACGGTGTGCCGCGGCATCACCGAAGTGCTGCGGATGTACGCGCAGCTGCCCGAGGTGTCCGTCGAGCGCTACCGGCTGACGCGCGAGGTGCCGACGCTGCGCGAGCGCGAGATCGCGTCGGTGGCCCGTTACGAGCGCCTCTTCACCCGCTATCTGCTGGGCCATTTCGACGAGAGCGCGCAAGGCTACGGCGACGACGACCCGCTGCTCGCCGAGGTCGCGGCATCCGCGGTGGTGGCCGCGCACAACCATGTGCTGCGGCGCTGGCTGCGGGCGGACGGCAAGGGCGACGTGGAGGCGCAGCTGGAGCACGCCTTCGACGTCATCAAGGCGACCTTCGGCACGGGCATCGGGGCCGGCCGGATACCGTCCCGCGGCGCGGCCCACCGGCCCGCGACGGTGACCCGGCAGGACGAGGTCGTGGTCGCGGTGGCGCGTACGGACGCCTCGCCCGCGCAGATCCTGCGCAGCATCGAGGAAGCCCTCCGCCGGGCCTGAGCTCCACCTTTTCGGGAAACCCCTGTTCAGCGGCCGTCCGGATCACCCGGACGGCCGCTGTTGCCTGCCGTGCCGCGCGGGGTGACACTGAAAAGAAAAAATATGGCACGCAGTGTCTTTACGACTGGCACGCGGTGCCATACGGTAATCCCCAGTCCGGGCGGACGGCCCGCGGTGACCCCCCGCAGGCCGGCTGTCTCCCCTGGCCCGGACGCCTGCGTCACAGGCATCCCGCGCCACCGCGCGGTTCCTTCGCTCCACCTGTTCCGTCCCCGTCCACGCCGGACCGACGACGGCACCCTCACCCCACCCGACCCCAGCGTTCCCCGGCATCCCCTCCCCCGCCGGAACGCTTCGCCGGAGGCGAGTCACATGAAGGAAATCCTGGACGCCGTGATCGCGGCCGAAGGCCCCGGCAGCAGCGCCGACTTCGCGGCGCTACCGCTGCCCGGGTCCTACCGCGCGGTCACCGTGCACAAGGACGAGGCGGAGATGTTCTCCGGCCTGGCCACCCGCGACAAGGACCCGCGCACGTCGCTGCACCTGGACGAGGTGCCGGTGCCCGAGGTCGGCCCCGGCGAGGCCCTGGTCGCGGTGATGGCCAGCTCGGTCAACTACAACTCGGTCTGGACGTCGATCTTCGAGCCCGTGTCGACCTTCGCCTTCCTGGAGCGCTACGGCCGCACCTCCCCGCTCGCCAAGCGGCACGACCTGCCCTACCACGTCATCGGCTCCGACCTCGCGGGCGTCGTCCTGCGCACCGGCCCCGGCGTCAACAAGTGGCGGCCCGGCGACCGGGTCGTGGCGCACTGCCTGAGCGTCGAACTGGAGTCGGCCGACGGGCACGACGACACCATGCTCGACCCCGAGCAGCGCATCTGGGGCTTCGAGACGAACTTCGGCGGCCTGGCCGAGATCGCGCTGGTCAAGTCCAACCAGCTCATGCCCAAGCCGGAGCACCTGACCTGGGAGGAGGCCGCCGCCCCCGGACTGGTCAACTCCACCGCCTACCGGCAGCTGGTCTCCCGCAACGGCGCCGGGATGAAGCAGGGCGACAACGTCCTGATCTGGGGCGCGAGCGGCGGACTCGGCTCCTACGCCACGCAGTTCGCGCTGGCCGGCGGCGCGAATCCGATCTGCGTCGTCTCCAGCCCCGAGAAGGCGGCGATCTGCCGGGCGATGGGCGCCGAGGCCGTGATCGACCGCAGCGCCGAGGGCTACCGCTTCTGGCGCGACGAGCACACCCAGGACCCGAAGG
This sequence comes from Streptomyces sp. NPDC021020, assembly GCF_044333285.1. Lineage (NCBI taxonomy): Bacteria > Bacillati > Actinomycetota > Actinomycetes > Kitasatosporales > Streptomycetaceae > Streptomyces > Streptomyces sp. NPDC021020. Next base: position 361,496 of record NZ_JBIRQQ010000002.1, on the reverse strand, counting down.
AGTGGAAGCGCTTCGGCGGCCGCATCCGCGAACTGACCGGCGGTGAGGACGTCGACATCGTCTTCGAGCACCCCGGACGCGAGACCTTCGGCGCCAGCGTCTACGTCACCCGCAAGGGCGGCACCGTCGTCACCTGCGCCTCCACCTCCGGCTACACCCACGAGTACGACAACCGGTATCTGTGGATGTCCCTCAAGCGCATCGTGGGCTCGCACTTCGCCAACTACCGTGAGGCCTGGGAGGCCAACCGGCTGATCGCCAAGGGGAAGATCCATCCGACGCTGTCGCGCTCCTACCCGCTGGCGCAGACCGGCCAGGCCGCGTACGACGTGCACCGCAACCTGCACCACGGCAAGGTCGGCGTGCTCGCGCTGGCCCCTGAGGAAGGCATGGGAGTGACCGACCCCGAGATGCGCGAACGCCACCTGGCGTCCATCAACCTCTTCCGCGACGCCGCGTCCGCCGTCGCCGCGGGAGCGGCCGCGTGAGCGGGCCCGGGCAGCGCGACCGGCCGTGGCTGATGCGGACGTACGCGGGCCACTCGACCGCGGAGGAGTCCAACGCGCTCTACCGGCGCAACCTCGCCAAGGGCCAGACGGGCCTGTCCGTAGCCTTCGACCTGCCGACGCAGACCGGCTACGACGCCGACCACGTCCTCGCCCGCGGCGAGGTGGGCCGGGTCGGGGTGCCGGTCGGGCACCTCGGCGACATGCGGCGGCTCTTCGCGGACATCCCGCTCGACCGCATGAACACCTCGATGACCATCAACGCCACCGCCATGTGGCTGCTGGCGCTCTACCAGGTGGTCGCCGAGGAGCAGGGGGCCGAGCTGCCGGCCCTCCAGGGCACGACGCAGAACGACATCGTCAAGGAGTACCTGTCGCGCGGGACGCACGTCTTCCCGCCCGGCCCGTCGCTGCGGCTGACCACCGACATGATCACGTACGCGGTGCACCACGTCCCGCGCTGGAACCCCATCAACATCTGCAGCTACCACCTCCAGGAGGCGGGCGCGACGCCGGTGCAGGAGGTCGCGTACGCGATGTCGACCGCGGTCGCCGTGCTGGACGCGGTGTTCGCCTCCGGGCAGGTGCCCGAGGAGCGGCGCGGCGAGGTCGTGGGGCGGATCTCCTTCTTCGTCAACGCCGGGGTGCGCTTCGTCGAGGAGATGTGCAAGATGCGCGCCTTCGGCCGGATCTGGGACACCGTCACGCGGGAGCGCTACGGCGTCGAGGACCCGCGGCAGCGCCGCTTCCGCTACGGGGTGCAGGTCAACTCGCTCGGGCTGACCGAGGCGCAGCCGGAGAACAACGTGCAGCGCATCGTGCTGGAGATGCTGGCGGTGACGCTGTCCAAGGACGCCCGCGCCCGGGCCGTCCAGCTCCCGGCCTGGAACGAGGCGCTGGGCCTGCCCCGGCCCTGGGACCAGCAGTGGAGCCTGCGCATCCAGCAGGTGCTGGCCTACGAGAGCGATCTGCTGGAATACCCCGACCTCTTCGACGGCAGCCATGTCGTCGAGGCGAAGGTCGCCGAGCTGGTGGAGCAGGCGACCGCCGAGATGGCGCGCATCGAGGAGATGGGCGGCGCCATGGCCGCCGTGGAGTCCGGCTACCTGAAGTCGGAGCTGGTGGCCTCGCACGCGGCGCGCCGGGCGCGTATCGAGTCGGGCGAGGAGAAGATCGTCGGCGTCAACGTCCACCAGGCCACCGAGCCGAGCCCGCTGACCGCCGATCTGGACACCGCGATCCACACCGTGGACCCGGCCACCGAGGCCCGCGTGGTGGCCGCGCTGGAGGAGTGGCGGCGCGAGCGCGACGAGCCGCGCGCCAAGGCCGCGCTGGTGGCGCTGCGGGAGGCCGCCGAGGGCACGGACAACCTGATGGCGGCGACCCTGGAGTGCGCCAGGGCGGGCGTGACGACCGGCGAGTGGGCGGGCGCGCTGCGCGAGGTCTTCGGCGAGTTCCGCGCCCCGACCGGGGTCGGCGGCGCGCCGGTGGCGGTCGCGGCGGACGACGGCGGGGCGCTGGCGGAGGTACGCCGCCGGGTCGCGGCGACCGCGCGGGAGCTGGGCGGCGGGCGGCTGCGGCTGCTGGTCGGCAAGCCGGGCCTCGACGGGCATTCCAACGGCGCCGAGCAGATCGCCGTACGGGCCCGCGACGCCGGCTTCGAGGTCGTCTACCAGGGCATACGGCTGACCCCCGAGCAGATCGTGGCGGCCGCCGTGGCCGAGGACGTGCACTGCGTGGGCCTGTCGATCCTGTCCGGGTCGCACAGCGCGCTGGTGCCGGACGTGCTGGAGCGGCTGCGCACTGCGGGCGCGGACGACATGCCGGTGGTCGTCGGCGGGATCATCCCGGCCGCGGACGCGGCCACCTTGCGGGCGGCCGGTGTGGCGGCGGTGTTCACGCCCAAGGACTTCGGTATCACCGGGATCATCGGCCGGATCGTGGACGAGATCCGGCGCGCGCACGATCTCGACGGGTTCGCCGGACCCGTCGAGCAGGACAAGCTGGAGGTATGACCGTGCAGTTCGGCCGCACTTACGAGGAGTTCGAGGTCGGTGCCGTCTACCGGCACTGGCCGGGGAAGACCGTCACCGAATACGACGACCACCTCTTCTGCCTCCTCACCATGAACCACCACCCGCTGCACATGGATGCCAACTACGCGGAGAAGACCACCGATTTCGGCCGCAACGTGGTCGTCGGCAATTACGTCTACTCGCTGCTGCTGGGGATGTCCGTACCGGACGTGTCGGGCAAGGCGATCGCCAATCTGGAGGTCGAGTCGCTGCGGCACGTCGCGCCGACCTTCCACGGCGACACGATCTACGGCGAGACGACGGTGCTGGACAAGTGGCCGTCCAAGAGCCGGGACGACCGCGGCATCGTCCGCGTCGAGACGCGCGGCCACAACCAGGACGGCACCCTGGTGTGCGTCTTCCACCGCAAGGTGATGGTGCCGACCGCCCGCTACGTCGAGCAGCGCGGCGGCGAGCAGCCGGGCCGCCCGCAGCCGCAGCCCGTGAAGCAGCCCTCGACGCAGCCGGAAGGGAAGTGACATGGCCGACCGTCTCGCGCACACCGACGGCCTGACCGAGATCCAGCGGGAGATCATCGGCACCGTCCGGGAATTCGTCGACAAGGAGATCCTGCCGGTCGCCACCGAGCTGGAGCACCGCGACGAGTACCCCCTCGCCATCGTCGAGGGCCTCAAGGAACTCGGCGTCTTCGGGCTGATGATCCCCGAGGAGTACGGCGGTCTCGGTGAGTCGCTGCTCACCTACGCACTGGTCGTGGAGGAGATCGCGCGCGGCTGGATGAGCGTGTCGGGCATCATCAACACGCACTTCATCGTCGCGTACATGATCCGCCAGCACGGCACGCAGGAGCAGAAGGACCACTTCCTGCCGCGGATGGCGGCGGGCGAGGTGCGCGGCGCGTTCTCGATGTCGGAGCCGGGCCTGGGCTCGGACGTGTCCGCGATCCGGACCAGGGCGGTCCGCGACGGGGACGCGTACGTGATCAACGGCCAGAAGATGTGGCTGACCAACGGCGGCTCGTCGAACCTGGTCGCGGTGCTGTGCCGCACCGACGAGGGGCAGCCGGCGGACGCGCCGCCGCACCGCTCGATGACCACCTTCCTGATCGAGAAGGAGCCGGGCTTCGGCCCCAACGCCACGGTGCCGGGCCTGACCGTGCCGGGCAAGATCGAGAAGATGGGCTACAAGGGCGTCGACACCACCGAGCTGGTGCTCCAGGACGTGCGGATCCCCGCCGACCGGGTCCTCGGCGGCACGAGCGGGCGCGGTTTCTACCAGATGATGGACGGCGTCGAGGTGGGCCGGGTGAACGTCGCCGCGCGTGGCTGCGGTGTCGCCAAGCGTGCCTTCGAGCTGGGCATCGGTTACGCACAGCAGCGGCACACCTTCGGCAAGCAGATCGCCGAGCACCAGGCCGTGCAGTTCAAGCTCGCCGAAATGGCCACCAAAGTGGAGGCCGCCCACCAGATGATGGTCAATGCCGCACGCAAGAAGGATTCCGGCGAGCGGAACGATCTGGAGGCGGGTATGGCCAAATATCTCGCATCGGAGTTCTGCAAAGAAGTCGTCGAGGACGCCTTCCGCATCCACGGCGGCTACGGCTTCTCCAAGGAGTACGAGATCGAGCGGCTGTACCGGGAGGCCCCGATGCTGCTGATCGGCGAGGGGACCGCCGAGATCCAGAAAATGATCATCGGGCGGCGACTTCTGGAGGAGTATCGAATCCAGGGGTAAATGTCCAATTTTGGAAGGATTTACCCGAGGCAAACATCACACTGTGCCGTGGTTTCGGCCGCCGGAGAGCCACCAGAACCGGCCATCGACTCGCCCTCGCGCTTGCCCAGTTGCCGGTGTCAGCCGATACCATCGACCAAAGCCGCCGTCCCCAGAAGCAATTCGCGGCATCCTCCGCTACGAAGGTCTTCCATGCCCCACAGCCATTCCCCTGCACCGCGCGGCCGGGTCCGCCTCGCCCGTGGAGCATCACCGTGGCTCCTCCCGACCGTCGCCACCGCGGCGGTCTCCCTCGTCAAGGCGCGCCACTCCGGCCGCTGGGCGACCGTGGCAGTCCCCGCCACCGCCCTGGCGGCCGGGATGCTGTGGTTCTTCCGCGACCCGGAGAGGGAGATCGCCGAGGGACGGGTGATCAGCCCGGCCGACGGTGTGGTCCAGAGCATCATGCCGTGGAAGGACGGGCGCACCCGCGTCGCGATCTTCATGAGCCCGCTGAACGTGCACGTCAACCGCGCTCCGCTGGCCGGCACGATCTCCTCCGTCGAGCACATCCCCGGCGGGTTCGTTCCGGCGTTCAACAAGGAGAGCGAGAACAACGAGCGGGTCGTGTGGCATTTCGACACCGACCTCGGCGACATCGAGATGGTGCAGATCGCCGGCGCCGTCGCGCGCCGGATCGTGCCGTACGTGCCGCGCGGCTGCAAGGTCGAGCAGGGCGACCGCATCGGGCTCATCCGCTTCGGCTCGCGCGTCGACGTCTACCTCCCCGAGGGCATCGAGGCAGGCGTCGAGGTCGGGCAGACCACCACGGCTGGGGTGACACGCCTTGACCGTGACTGACGGCGATACGGCGCAGTCCGACTGGGTGACCGAACTCCAGGACGAGGTCGACGACCTCCCCCTGTCCACCCGGCTGTCCATCGCGGACGCGCTCACGCTCGGCAACGCGATCTGCGGCTTCCTGGCGGTCTACTTCACCACCACCGGGGTGCTGGTCCCGCATCTGATGGGCACGAGCGACGGCGGCATGTCCAAGCACAGCGCGGCCACCGCGGTCTCGCTCATGCTGCTGGCCTCCGTCTTCGACCTGTGCGACGGCCTGGTGGCGCGCAAGCTGCGCAGCTCGGCGATGGGCGCGGAGCTGGACAACCTCTCCGACCTGATCAGCTTCGGGCTCGCCCCGGCGTACTTCGTGGTCGTGTGGGGCCTGGTCGCCGACGACGCGTACGGCAAGGTGTCCGCTGCGGCGGCCGTCCTCGTGGTGCTCGCGGTCGTCCTGCGCCTCGCGCGCTTCTCCTGCACGACGCTGCGGGACGGCGTCTTCCAGGGCATGCCCAGCCCCTTCGGGGCGATGACGGTGGTCTCCCTGATCCTGCTGGAGCTGCCCTTCGCCCCGACGATCTGCGCGATCGTGGGTGTGGCGTGGCTCATGGTGAGCCGCGTCGAATACCCCAAGCCGCGCGGGCGGCTCGCCCTGATCACCTTCGCCTGGACGATGGTGAGCATGGGCTGCCTCACCGCCTGGACGCTGGACGTGCCCGGCGGGCACCAGCTCCTCCAGACCGGGGCCGCGCTCCAGTGCGTCGCCGCGGCGGTGATTCCGTGCTTCGCGACGACGCGCCGGGTGAACACGATCCGCGCGAACCGCCGCGAGGCGCGCGCCACCGCGCTTCGGTAACCCCGTAGTCCCTGCCCGGCCGCGCAGAGTGAGCTTTCACACTGCGTGGCCGGGTTCTGCGTTTCTGCTGCGCAGGGCGGTGACCGTTGTTAGGGGCGCGGGGAACTGCGCGCTCAGCCCCCACCGGGGCGCGGGCAGTCACCGGCCCGAAGGGGCAGTCGCTGTCTTTTCCGGACCACCGGCCGGTGGGTGGTTGCTCGCGCAGTTCCCCGCGCCCCTACGGGGCGCTGCCCCGCGCGGCAGGCGCAGACTCAGAGGAGCAGGTCCCGCGCCAGGTGCGCGGTTACGCGTTCGAGGAGGGGGCCGGCCGCGGCGATGGAGCGGGCCGGGTCGGGCTCCAGGGCGGAGAGGGGGTAGGCCGCGGTGATGCCCGCGGCGGCGAGCGCGGCGGGCGGGACGGCGAGGCGCCCGCAGACCGCGGCGACGGGCACGCCGCGGGCCGCGGCGGCGCGGGCGACGCCGACGGGCGCCTTCCCGTGCAGGGTCTGCTCGTCGAGCGAGCCCTCACCGGTGATGACGAGGGTCGCGCCCTCCAGCGCGTCCGCGAAGCCCAGGACGTCGAGCAGGACGTCGATACCGGGCCGGAAGGCCGCCCGCAGGGCGAGGAGCGCGCCGAAGCCGATGCCGCCCGCGGCCCCCGCGCCGGGCGCGGCGGCGAGGTCGGGCGCGCCCAGGACCTGCGCGTAGTGCGCGAGCGCCGCGTCGAGGGCGCGTACGTCGTCGGCGTCCGCACCCTTCTGCGGCCCGTAGACGGCGGCCGCGCCGGTGGGGCCGAGCAGCGGGTTGTCGACGTCGCTGGCCAGCACGACCGTGGTGGCGGCCAGCCGCGGGTCGAGCCCGCCGAGGTCGGCGGTGGCGAGGGAGGCGAGCGCGGCGCCGCCGGGTGCGACGGGCGCGCCGTCCGCGTCCAGCAGCCGGGCGCCGAGCGCGACGAGCATGCCCGCGCCGCCGTCCGTGGTCGCGCTGCCCCCGACGCCGAGCACGATGCTGCGCGCCCCCGCGTCCAGCGCGGCTCGCAGCAGCTCGCCGGTGCCGTACGTGGTGGCGGTGCGCGGGGCGAAGACGCCGGGCGGCAGGTGGCGCAGCCCGGAGGCCTCGGCCATCTCCACCACGGCGGTGCCCTCGCGGAGCGCGTACGACGCCTCGACGCTCTCGCCGAGCGGCCCGGTGACGGTCACGGTGCGCCGGGTGAAGCCCGCGGCCACGGCGGCGTCCACCGTGCCGTCACCGCCGTCGGCGACCGGCAGCGCGGCGACGTCGAGGCCGGGTACGGCCGCCCGCAGCCCCGCGGCCACGTGCTCGGCGACCTGCACGGCGGTGAGCGAGCCCTTGAACTTGTCGGCGGCGATCAGCACCCGCCCCGGCGACTTCTGTGCGGTGTCGGCCACCTTCGTCAACTCCCGTCCGATCATGGTTCAACGGCAGCTCGGACCCTATCCCGCTGCCCCGACCACCCGCCGCGGCGGGGCGGCGGGCCGTAGATTCGGGGCATGACGACCGACTTCGCGACGTACATCGCCGGGCTGCCCAGGATCCTCGCCGGGGCCAACATGCTCTTCCGCTCGGCGGACGGCCGGGTCCTGCTGGTCGAGCCCAACTACCGCGAGACCTGGACGCTCCCGGGCGGCACGATCGAGTCGGACGAGAACGAGACCCCGCGGCAGGCGGCACGGCGCGAGTCGGTGGAGGAGATCGGGCTGGACGTGGAGCCGGGCGCGCTGCTGGCGATGGGGTGGACGACCGCGGGGCCGGTGCGCCCGCCGTCGGTGACTTTCCTCTTCGACGGCGGGGTGCTGTCCGACGAGCAGATCGCGTCGATCCGGTTGCAGGAGAGCGAGCTGGACTCCTGGAATCTGGTGGGCCTCGCCGAGGTGGACCGCTACCTCACCCCGAACACCGCGGGCGCGGTCCGCGCGGCGGTCGAGGCGCTGGCCACCGGCGGCGCACCGGTGGAGCTGGTCGACGGCCGCCCGGGGGCCGACGCCCGCTAGAGGAGCAGGCCGCCGACCGCGGCGATGCCCTCGGCGATGGCCCGCTCGCCCACGTTGCCGTAGCCGAGCACGATCTGCGCGGGTCCTGCCGAGGGGTCCGCGCGGCAGGTGCCGACGCCGTAGAGGCCGACTCCGCGGGCCAGGGCCGCCGTGACGACGTCGTGCTCGGTGCGCCCGGCGGGCAGCAGGGCGACGGCGTGGAAGCCCGCGGCCAGGCCCGTCACCGGGAGGGCGGGCGCGTGCGCGGCGAGGGCGTCGAGCAGGGCGGTGCGGCGCGCGGCGTAGCGCACGCGCATCCGGCGCAGGTGGCGGTCGAAGCGGCCGGAGGCCATGAGCCGGGCCAGGGCGAGCTGGTCGAGGGTGGGCGTGCCGCGGTCGCTGAGGTCCTTGAGCTCGGTGAGCGGCCCGGTGAGGCCGGGCGGGCACAGCATCCAGCCGATCCGCAGCGCGGGCACGAGCGTCTTGCTGACCGTCCCGAGCGCGACGACCCGGTCGGGCGCCAGGCCCTGGAGCGCGCCGACCGGCTCCCGGTCGTACCGGAATTCGGCGTCGTAGTCGTCCTCGATGACGACCGCGTCGCGGCGCCGGGCCCAGGCGACCAGGGCGAGCCGCCGCTCGGGGGCCAGGACGACGCCCGTGGGCCACTGGTGGGCGGGGGTGACGACGACGGCGCGGGCGCCGGTGGCCTCCAGCGCCGCCACGTCGAGGCCGTGCTCGTCGACCGGCACGGCAAGGGCGTGCAGGCCCGCTGCCGCGGCGGCCGCGCGGACGGTGGCGGGCGAGCCCGGGTCCTCGAAGGCCACGGTGCGCACGCCCGCGCACGCGAGGACGCGCAGGGCGAGGCCCAGGCCCTGGGCGTAGCCGTTGCAGACGACCAGGTGCTCCGGCTCCGCCGCGGCGGCGCGCACCCGGCGCAGGTAGCCCGCCAGGACCTCGCGCAGCTCCGCGCTGCCGCGCGGGTCGCCGTAGTCGAGGCCGGCGGCCGGGAGGGCGCGGGCGGCCTCCCGGGTGGCCCAGAGCCAGTCCTGCACGGGGAAGGCCGCGAGGTCGGGCACGCCCGCGCGGAAGTCGGCCACCAGGCGCGGGGGCGCGGCCGCCGCCGGTGCGGCCGCGGGCGGGCCGGCCGTACCGGCGGCCACCCGGGTCGCGGAGCCGGGGCGGGTCACCAGGTAGCCCTCGGCCTGGAGTTGGGCGTAGCACTCCTGCACCAGGCCGCGCGAGAGGCGGAGGGTGCGGGCCAGCTCCCGGGAGGACGGCAGCCGTTCGCCGACCCGCAGCCGTCCGGTCCTGATCGCGTCCCGCAGCCCGTGTTCGAGCTGGGCGCGCAGCGGCACCGCGCCGGTCCGGTCGACGGCCAGCAGTAGTTCGGGGGACGAACCGGCCCACTCCAGCGGCATGGAACCGGAGCTTACCGGCAGTCCAGCGGGCGCCTAGCGTCGCCGTGTGACCGACATCCTCGACTCGACCCCGCGCGCTCCGGCGCCCCGCCCGCCCCTGGTGACGCGGCCGCTGCTGCTGCGCTTCGTGTCCATCCTGGGCGCCTCGACCAGCTTCTACCTGCTGCTGTCGGTCGTCCCCGGCTACGGCGAGGGCGGCGGCGGGACGGCGGGCCTGGTGACCGGGGCGCTGATGCTCGCGACGGTCGCGGGCGAGCTGGTCACCCCGGCGCTGGTCAACCGCTTCGGCTACCGGGTCGTGCTGGCCGCCGGGCTGTTCCTGCTGGGCGCTCCGGCGTTGGCGCTGATCCCGACCCGCGAGCCGCTGTGGATCGTCGTGGTCTGCCTGCTGCGCGGCCTGGGCTTCGCGTTCACCGTGGTCGCGGGCGGCGCCCTGACGGCCTCGCTCATCCCGGCGGAACGCCGGGGCGAGGGGCTGGCGCTGGTCGGGGTCGTCTCCGGGGCGCCCGGGCTGGTGGCGCTGCCGCTGGGCGTGTGGCTGGCCGCGCACGCGGGCTACCCGACCGTCTTCACGGCCGCGGCGGTGGTGGCGCTCGCCGCGGTCCTGTCCGTGCCGGGTCTGCCCGACCGGCTCCGGACGGCGGGGCGGCCGGTCGGTCTGGCGGAGGGGCTGCGCGCGCCCGGGCTGCGGCGGCCCGCGGTGGTCTTCGCGGCCACCACCGCGACCGCCGGCGTCATCGTCACCTTCCTGCCGCTGGCGGTGCCGTCGCGGCCGGGGCTGGTCGCCCTCGCGCTCTTCGCGCAGCCCGCGGCGTCCACCGCGGCCCGCTGGCTGGCGGGGCGGTACGGCGACCGCCACGGGCCCGCCTCCCTGGTCCTGCCCGGCCTGCTGCTGTCCGCCGCCGGGACGCTGCTCATGGCGGCGACCGGCAGCGCGGTGGCCGTCCTCGCCGGGGCGGCGCTGTTCGGCGCCGGGTTCGGCGTGACGCAGAACGCGACGCTGACGCTCATGTACGCGCGTGTCCCCGCCTCCGGCTACGGCACGGTCAGCGCGGTGTGGAACGTCGCCTACGACGCCGGCATGGGCGCGGGCGCGGCCGCCTTCGGGTGGCTCGCGGCGGGCACCGGCTTCCCCTGGGCCTTCGCCCTCACCGGCGCCGCCATGCTGGCCGCCGTCCTCCCGGCGTGCCGCGACCGCCGGGCCGGTCCTCAGGCCTTGGGGATGTCGAAGAAGTAGGTGAGCGAGCCGGCCAGCCGGATGTCGCCCTTGAGCTTGAGCTTGCGGGTGAAGAAGAGGGTGGGCCCCGAGGCGTTGCCGGAGACGAGCCTGAGGAATTCCGGTGCGGCCATGGCCAGGCTGAGCTGCGGCTCGCGGTCGGTGCGCTCGGGGGTGACGGTGCAGGTGCCGCCGCCGATGTGGGTCTCGTAGACGTCGTCGGGGCCGCCGTCGGCGGCGGTGATGCGCCAGCGGACGAGGGCGTCGCGGCCGGCCGCGGCGTCGGGCTTGAAGAGGGTGTGCATCCGCCCGAAGACCTCGTCGAGGACACGGCGGCGCTGCCGTCCGGCCATCAGCTCGGCGATCCGCGCGGTGGGCAGGCCCTTGACGATCCGCGCGAAGTCGCGGGGCTCGACCGTGCCGAAGTCCAGGGTCTCCAGGTCGAGGTCGTCGAGTGCGGCCATCGGTCCACCGTCCTTACTCCAGAGTAAACTTACCGACCGGTAATACTAGTTTCCGCGCCGGGCGCCCACAACCGGGAACCACCGCGACAGAGGGCAACATTTACCCCTAAGCTTCCGAGTCGGCGCGGGTGAACTGCGGTGTGCCGCAGGTGTTTTGCGGCCCGGGCCGCATTGTCCCCATCGCTCACTCGCGTACCGCGAAAGGCTCCACCATGTCCCAGCCCCAGACCCCGACCCAGCAGCTCGGCAGCGGCCAGACCACGTCCGCCGAAAGCTTCTGGTACGTCCTGCACTGCATCGCCTTCGGCGCCGGCTACTTCGCCAAGGTCCCGGTCAAGAAGGCCCTCAGCGACTACGGCCTGGTCCAGATGACCGGCGCCGAGAAGTTCTGGTACGTGGTGCAGAACATCTTCTTCGGGTCGGGCTACTTCGCCAAGGTCATCTACAAGAAGGCGCTGTCCGAAGTGCGGTTCGGCGTGCAGCCGGGCTACGGCGCGCAGCCCGGCTACCCCGCGCAGCAGGCCCCCGGCCAGTCGCCGTACGCGGGCTGACGGCCCCGCACACACCGCGGCCGCGGCGGGCGCTGCCCGCCGCGGCCTGCGCATGCCGGGCCGCGCCGCCTCAGCGCCGGGCCGTGCGGCGCAGGTGGCGCAGCACCGCGCGGGCGGCGTTGTGCCCGCTCATGCCGTGCACGCCGGGCCCCGGCGGGGTCGCGGACGAGCACAGGAAGACCCCGGGGCGCGAGGTCGCGTACGGGATCGCGGCGAGCCGCGGGCGCAGCACCGTCTGGAAGCCCGAGAAGGCGCCGCACCCGATGTCGCCGCCCACGTAGTTGGCGTTGCGGGCGGCGAGCCCGGCGGGGCCGGTGACGGCGCGGGCCAGCACCAGGTCGCGGAAGCCCGGGGCGAAGCGCTCGATCTGCCGCTCGACGGCGTCGGTCGCGTCGCCGTGCCAGCCGTTGGGCACGTGCCCGTAGGCCCAGAAGACGTGCTTGCCCGCGGGCGCGCGCGAGGCGTCGGCGACGCCCGGCTGGGCGGTGATCAGGAACGGGGTGTGCGGCGGGCGCCCGGTGACCGCGCGGCCCAAGGCGTCGCCGATCTCGGTGTACGTCGGCCCGACGTGCACCGTTCCGGCCCGCCGCGCCTCGGGGGCCGTCCACGGGACGGGCCCGTCGAGGGCGTAGTCGATCTTGAAGACGGAGGGGCCGTAGCGGTAGTGCCGGTAGGCGTCGCCGAGGGCGGCGATCCGGGCCAGCGCGGTCGGCGAGGTGTCGAAGACGTAGGCGCGGGCGGGCGGCAGCTCGTCGAGCTTGCGGACCGTCACACCGGTGCGGATCACACCGCCCAGCTCGGTCAGATACCCGGCGAGCGCGTCGGAGATCGCCTGCGAGCCGCCGCGCGCGACGGGCCAGCCGCGCTCGTGCCCGGCGAGCGCGAACATCATCGCCATCGCCCCGGTGAAGGGCTGGCTCAGCTTCGTGATCGCGTGCCCGGCGAGACCGGCGAGCATCCCGCGCGCCTTCGGGTCGTGGAAACGCAGCGCGAGCAGCGACAGCGGCGGGGTGCCGGTGAGCCCGAAGCGCACGAAGCGGTAGGGGTCGCGCGGTATCCCCGACCACTGCGGCCGGAAGAAGTCCGCGGCGATCGACTCCCAGTGGCCGGTGTAGGGCGCCATCAGCCTGCGGTACGTGCCCGCGTCGCGCGGGCCGAGCGAGGCGGCGGTCTCCCCGACGCTCCGCGCGAGGACGGCGGCGGTGCCGTCCGGGAAGGGGTGCGCCATGGGGATGTCCGGGTGCAGCCACTCCAGCCCGTGCCGGGCCAGCGGCAGCGCCTGGAAGGCGGGCGAGCCGATCCCGAAGGGGTGGACGGCCGAGCAGGGGTCGTGCCGGAAGCCGGGCAGCGTCAGCTCCTCGGTCCTGGCGCCGCCGCCCACGGTGTCCGCGGCCTCGTAGATCTGCACGCTCAGGCCCGCGCGGGCCAGCTCGACGGCGGCGGTCAGCCCGTTGGGGCCCGCCCCGACGACGACCGCGTCCGCGACCACGGCCCGCCTCACGGCCCGACCGCCGTCCGGCCGCGGGCACCCGTTCCGGCGTCACGGCACACGGCGGGCGGATTGCCCGCCGCCTCGGCCCCACCGGTCACCGCACCGACTCCGTTGCCCATGCGGCCCATCCAACCAGACTGCGCGGCCGCGTGGTTCGTTACCCCGATGCGTATGGCAGGGTCACGCCATCGCGGGGATGACGTGCTCGCCGTACGCGTCCACGGTGGCCTGTTTGGCGTCGTGCATCGCGTAGAGGGCGAAGTGGTCGACCCCGAGCCCGCGCAGCGCGCGCATCCGGGCCAGGTGCGCCTCCGGGGGGCCGATGACGCAGAAGCGGTCCACGATCGCGTCCGGCACGAACGCGGTGTCGGGGTTGCCGCTGCGGCCGTGGTGCGCGTAGTCGTAGCCCTGCCGCTGCCGGATGTACGCGGTCAGCTCCTCCGGCACCTCGGCGGAGTGCGCGCCGTACCGCGCGACCAGGTCGGCGACGTGGTTGCCGACCATGCCGCCGAACCAGCGGCACTGCTCGCGGGCGTGCGCGAGGTCGCCCGGCGCGGTCCCCCCGGTGACGTACGCGGGCGCGGCCACGCACACCGTGACCGACTCCGGGTCCCTCCCGGCGCGTTCGGCCGCGGTGCGCACCGCCTTGACCATCCACGCCGTCAGATGGACGTCGGCCAGTTGCAGGATGAAGCCGTCGGCCAGCTCCCCCGCCATCGCCAGCGCCTTCGGCCCGTAGGCCGCCATCCACACCGGCAGCCGCCCGTCGCGCACCCACGGCAGCCGCAGCGCGGTGCCGTCGACGACCGCCTCGCGGCCCTCGGCGAGGTCGCGGATCGCGGTGACCGCCCGGCCGAGCCGGGCCAGCGTGGCGGGCGGGCGGCCCGCCACGCGCACCGCCGAGTCGCCGCGGCCGATGCCGCACACGGTGCGGTTGCCGTACATCGAGTTGAGGGTCGCGAAGGTGGAGGCGGTCACCTCCCAGGCGCGGGTCGTGGGGTTGGTGACCATGGTGCCGACGGTCAGCCGCTCGGTGTGCTCCAGGATGCGGCTGTGGATGACGAACGGCTCCTGCCACAGCACGGCGGAGTCGAAGGTCCAGCCGTGGCTGAAACCCCGGCTCTCGGCGCGCCGCATGAGCGCGACGACGTCGGAGGCGGGCGGGTCGGTCTGCAGCACGAGGCCGAAGTGCATGGGCCGCGCTCCTTGCTGGTGCGTGACGGTCACGGACACGGGTCACAGGTACTGGCACAGGCCGCGCGGGGTGTACTGGCCGTGCCCGGCGCGGCCCACGTACCTGCCGCGGTCGACGACCGGGACGCCGCGCGACAGCACGGTCTCGACCCGGCCGGTGAGGGTGCGGCCCTCGTAGGCGCTGTAGTCGACGTTCATGTGGTGGGTGCGCGCCGAGAGGGTCTGCTCGGCGTGCGGGTCGTAGACCACGACGTCGGCGTCCGCACCGGGCGCGAGCGTGCCCTTGCGCGGGTGGAGGCCGAACATCCGGGCGGGCGCGGCGCACGCGACGTCGATCCAGCGGCGGCGGCTCAGCCTGCCCTCCACGACGGCCTGGTGCAGCAGGTCCATCCGGTGCTCCACGCCCGGCAGGCCGTTGGGGATGCGGGAGAAGTCGCCGCGGCCCAGCTCCTTCTGCCCCGCGAAGCAGAACGGGCAGTGGTCGGTGGACACCACCTGGAGGTCGTCGGTGCGCAGGCCCCGCCACAGCGCCGCCTGGTGCTCGCGCGGGCGCAGCGGGGTGCTGCACACGTACTTGGCGCCCTCGAAGTCCGGCTCGGCGAGGTTGTCCGCCGACAGGAAGAGATACTGCGGGCACGTCTCGCCGAAGACCGGGAGTCCCAGGTCGCGGGCGGCGGTCAGCTCGGCGAGCGCCTGCTCGGCGGAGACGTGCACGACGTAGAGCGGCGAGCCCGCGACCCGGGCGAGCTGGATCGCGCGGTGCGTCGCCTCGGCCTCCAGCAGCGCGTGCCGCACCTCGCCGTGCACACGCGGGTCGGTACGACCCGCCTCCAGCGCCTGCCGGACCAGGACGTCGATGGCGATGCCGTTCTCGGCGTGCACCATCGGCAGGCCGCCGTTGGCCGCGGCCCGCTGGAAGGCGCGCAGGATCCGGCCGTCGTCGCTGTAGAAGACGCCGGGGTAGGCCATGAAGAGCTTGAAGCTGGTGACGCCCTCCTCGACCAGGGCGTCCATCTCGCGCAGCGTCCGGTCGTGGACGTCGGCGACGATCATGTGGAAGCCGTAGTCGATCGCGCAGCGCCCGTCGGCCTTCTCGTGCCACGCGTCCAGGCCCGCGCGCAGCGAGCCGCCGACGCTCTGGATCGCGAAGTCGACGATCGTCGTGGTGCCGCCCCACGCGGCGGCCCTGGTGCCGGTCTCGAAGGTGTCGGACGCGGTGGTGCCGCCGAAGGGCATCTCCATGTGGGTGTGCGCGTCCACCCCGCCGGGCACGACGTAGCGGCCCGTCGCGTCGATCACGGTGTCGGCGGTGAAGGACGCGGCGGCGGCGCTGCCGTGCGCGGCGAGGGCGGCGATCCGGCCCGCCTCGATCAGCACGTCGGCGTGCACCTCCTCCGCGGCGGTGACGACGAGGCCGCCGCGGATCAGGGTCCGCGGCGTCACAGCGCGACCCGGGCCGCGTAGTCCTCCCGGGCCGCGGCGAGCGCCGCCTCCAGGATGTCCGCGCCCTCCTCGGCCTCGGCGACGGTCAGCGACAGCGGCGGCGCGATCCGCAGCACGTTGCCCGCCCTGCCGCCCTTGCCGACCAGCAGGCCGATCTCCCGCGCGGCCTCCAGGACCACTCCCGCGGCCTGCGCCGAGGGGCGGTCGGTGCCGGGCACGACCATCTCCACGCCGAGCATCAGGCCGCGCCCGCGCACCTCGCGCACCACGTCCAGCCGCGCGGCGGCGGCCTCGATCCTGGCCCGCAGCAGGCCGCCGACCCGGCGGGCGTTGCCCTGGAGGTCGTGGCCGACGAGGTGGTCGAGGTTGGCCAGCGCCGCGGCGGCGGTGACCGGGCTGCCGCCGAAGGTCGAGATGGAGTTGGCGGACAGGCAGTTCATGACCTCCGCGCGGGCCACGACGCCGCCCATCGACATGCCGTTGCCGACGCCCTTGGCGAAGGTGAGGATGTCCGGCGGCCCGGCCGCCGCGTGCGCCTGCCAGCCCCAGAAGTGGTCGCCGGTACGGCCCCAGCCGGTCTGGACCTCGTCGGTGATCCACAGGATGCCGTGCCGGTCCAGCACCTGCTTGAAGGCGGCCAGCAGCCCGTCCGGCGGCATCGTGAACCCGCCGACGCCCTGCACGGGTTCGGCGATGAGCGCGGCGACCCGGCCGCCCGCCTGCCCGAGCACGTCCTCCAGGTCCGCCACGCAGGCCATCACGAACTCGGGGTCCGCCAGGTGGGCGTACGGGCCGCGGCCGCGTACCCCGCCGTGCACGTACAGCGTCTGCAGCGGGGACAGGCTCGTCGGCGACCAGGCGGAATTGCCGGTCACGCCGACCGCGCTGAAGGAGCGGCCGTGGTAGCCGTTGCGCAGCGCCAGGACCTGGTTGGAGCCGCGGTAGGCGGTGGCCAGCAGCAGCGCGGTGTCGTTGGCCTCGGTGCCGGAGGTGGTGAAGAACACCCGGGCGTCGGGGATGCCGGACAGCCGCGCGATCCGCTCGGCGAGCTCCACGGCCTGGCTGCTCAGGTAGAGCGTCGAGGAGTGCAGCAGCCGCCCGGCCTGCGCCGCGACCGCCGCGGTGACCTCGGGCAGCGCGTGGGCGGTCATGGTGGTGAGGATGCCGCCGAAGAAGTCCAGGTAGCGGTTGCCCTCGGCGTCCCACACATGGCGGCCCTCGCCGTGCGTCAGCTCGATCGGCCGCTCGTAGTACGTCGCCAGCCAGTCGGGCAGCACCGCGCGGTGCCGGGCGTACAGGGCCTCGTGCGGGCTCGCGGTCCCGGTGATCACGCCGTCACGCCCCCGTCAGGGTGCCGTACGCGTCCGGGCGCCGGTCGCGGTAGAAGGCCCACTGGGTGCGGACCTCTTCCAGCACGCCGAAGTCCAGGTCCCGGACGAGGAGTTCCTCGTCCGTCGCGGACGCCGGGTCGCCCACGAGTTGGCCGCGCGGGTCGGCGAAGTAGCTGGTGCCGTAGAAGTCGTCGTCGCCGTACTCCTCGCGGCCCACCCGGTTGATCGCCGCGACGAAGTATTCGTTGGCCACCGCCGCGGCGGGCTGCTCCAGTTGCCACAGGTACGACGACAGGCCGCGGCTGGTGGCGCTCGGGTTGAACACCAGCCGCGCTCCCGCCAGGCCCAGCGCCCGCCAGCCCTCCGGGAAATGCCGGTCGTAGCAGATGTAGACGCCGATCCGGCCGACCGCGGTGTCGAAGACCGGCCAGCCGAGATTGCCCGGCCGGAAGTAGAACTTCTCCCAGAAGCCGGGGAGTTGCGGCAGGTGGTGCTTGCGGTACTTGCCGAGGTAGCTGCCGTCGGCGTCGATCACCGCGGCGGTGTTGTAGTACACGCCGGGCTGCTCGATCTCGAAGACCGGTACGACGATCACCATGCCCGTCTCGCGGGCGAGGTCCTGCATCCGCCGGACGGTGGGTCCGTCCGGCACGGGCTCCGCCCAGCGGTGGTGCGCCACGTCCTGCACCTGGCAGAAGTAGGGGGCGTTGAACAGCTCCTGGAAACCGATGACCCGCGCGCCTCGCGCGGCGGCGTCGCGGGCGTGCGCTTCGTGCTTGGCGACCATCGAGTCGGTGTCACCGGTCCAGGCCGCCTGGACCAGTGCGGCGCGTACGACGTTGCTCATGCGGCTGCTGCCCCTCTGACGTGGCGTCACGTCGCCCCACTGTGGCGCGGGCGGCACCCTTCCGCGCGGCCGCCGCCCCGGTGTCGCCGCGGGCCGACCCGTACGGCCCACTCGCCGTGGGGGCGTTGCACGTCCCACCTTGGCGCGGGGGGTGCGCTTCCGCTGTGCGGGCCGACGGTCGCGGTGACGACCGGGAGGTTGCGCCGGTGGGCAGGTGGCCGCCGGGCCGCCGGGCTTCCGGGGCTGAACCGCGGGAAGCCGCTGGCCGGAAAGGGGGCGGTCGTGTTCGAGGGCTGCGGCCCTCGGGGGCCGCGTCCGGCGGGTGGGGTGTTCGAACTGCCCTGACGCGCGGGTCGGTTCACGCCATACTCCCCCATTTCCCGGACCTGAAGGCATATCAGCTTTTACCGTGATGTTCGTGAAAGCCGTACACCGCCCGCGGTGGCCGCTCGCTGTGGGCGCCGCGTCCGTGCTCCTGCTGGCCGCGGGTCCTGCCTCGGCGTCCGCGCCCGCGCACGGGCCGCGCGGGGTGAGCGTGGTCGTGTGCGGCCGCGACGGGCGGACCGAGGTCCTGGTGCGGGTGGGCGGAGCGGTCCTGCTGCCGATCGGGCGGGTCACCGTCCGGGTGGGCGGTCCGTGCGAACCGCGGCCGGGGAGTCCTTCACCGACTACGGCGCCGCCGGGCTCGCCGCCCGCCACCCCGCCGCCCACGGAGCCGCCCACGACGTCCCCTCCGCCGCCGCCTCCTGCCACGTCGCCGCCCGCCACGACGCCCGCGCCCGCACCGCCCGTGCCCACCGGCCGGACGCCCCGGGCCGCCGGGTACGCGCCAGGGCCGGACCGGGGGCGGCCGCACGTACGCCCCAGTGCCGGTCCCGATCCCGGTCCCGGCAACGTGTCGCCGTCCGCCACGGACGCTTTCGCCCTCCCGCAGCCCGGCGGCGAGCCGTACCCGCACGGGACGGGGGGCGGCGCGGCGCGCTGGTGGCTGCTCACGGTGGCGGTCGTCCTGCTGCCCGCCGTGCTCGCGGCCGTCCCCTACCGCACGTCCCGGCGCAGGCGCTGACGCCCGCGCCGCCCGTCCTCCCGTCGCACCCCTGGGAACGCCATGCCGCACTACCTCCTCTTCGTCCTCTCCGCGCTCGGCGGCGCGGCCTTCGCCCTCACCACCGGATGGTTCCTCGGACGCCGCCGGGTGCCCGCGCCCGACGGCGACTCCGGCAACGGCCTGTCCCTGATCGGGGCGGTGCTGCTCAGCTCGTTCATCCTGCTGACGGGATTCCAGGTCGCGGGCAGCTGGTCCGCGCTGGGCAACGCGCGCTCCGGTACGTACGACGAGGCGCGGGCGCTCACCGACACGTACTGGGCGGCGGGCGGGCTGGACCCCGCCGACCGCGGCGCGGTGCGCGGGCTGCTGCGGGCGTACACGGAGGACGTCCGGGACGTCGAACTCCCGCAGCTCGCCCGCGGGCGGACCAGTCCCGCGACATGGCAGGCGCTCGACCAGGTGCGGGCGGCGGTGCGTGGCGCCTCGGCGGCGCGGCCGGACGAGCAGGCGGCGAAGGCCGCGGCGCAGTCGGCGCTGGCGACGGTGTACGAGACCAGGTCCGACCGCGCCGCCGCGGTCACCGCGGGGATCCCGCGGGTGGTGTGGGTGGCGATGGTCGTCTCCGGGGCCTTCCTGCTGACCTTTCCGGGGGTGCTCGGGCTCACGGCCGCGTCGCGCCACCTCGTGGCGGTGGGGTTCGCCGGGGCGGCGGTGGCCTTCGCGGTCGTGCTCGCCGCGCAGCTCAACCAGCCCTTCCGCCAGCCCTTCGGCGTAGGAGCCGGCGCATACCGCTCCGCGGAGGCCCGCTTCACCCAACTGGACGCCACGCCGCGTCCCTGAGGCCCGGCCTCCCGGGTGGAGGGCCCCCCGCCGTGCCCGCGGCGCGGGGGCCGGGCCCTGCCGCTTGCGCTTGACCGCGCCGCTTTCACCCCGGGGGGTGCTGCTGCGGTGGTCCGCGTGACCTACGCCGAGGGGGTGGCTGAGCGCGCAGTTCCCCGCGCCCCTTACACCCCGGGGTGCCACTTACGGCGATCCGCGCGACCAACGCCGAGTGGGCGGCTGAGCGCGCAGTTCCCCGCGCCCCTTACACCCCGGGGTGCCACTTACGGCGATCCGCGCGACCAACGCCGAGTGGGCGGCTGAGCGCGCAGTTC